>CAWBRE010000031.1:0-24532 GCA_963791095.1 uncultured Solirubrobacterales bacterium | reverse complement strand
CGCGCGAGAACAAAAAAGATGAGCGATTTCACCGACGACCGGTCGGCCTGGCTGCGCTGTTACCGCTGCTGGTCGCAGAACCTCGAGATCCAGATCCATTACGGCGCGATCCGCCGCGTCGACCCGCAGAGCCGGGGCGCTTGCGGAAGAGGTAGAGGAGGTGCGGGAATCGGTGTCCAGTGCCTCGACTGCATGCACGACCAGCCCCACCTGACCTTGAGGACGACCGGGTGGCGCCGATCGACGAGCGCTGGCGCGGTGGTCGCGGGCGCCCCCTGGGTCGCCTCCTGCACGGTCCGGGTGGAGCCGAGCGGTCGAGAGCTGCTCCGGCCGGAAGCGGCCGAGTTCCTCACCTACGGCGCCTTCGGCGACGCCGGCGTGCGCAAGCTCTTCGCCCACGTCCGCTTCCACAAGCACGACGAGGAGCAGATCGTCGTCCACCTGCTGGTCGAGCTCTACGCCCGCTCCGCCCAGGAGGCGACCGAGGTGCTCGAGGAGGCCGCCGAGGGCGTGCTGGAGAACCTCGCTGGCGGAGGGGTCGCGCCCACCCGCCCACGCCTCGGGCGAGGCCCACTGCCGCCCCGCTAGCCTTGCGCGCTTGATGACGGCGGCCGAGCGAGCGGCCCCCGGCCGGGTCGACATCGCCGTCGTCGGCGGCGGCATCGTCGGCCAGGCGGTGGCGCGCGAGCTGCTCGCCCGCCGGCCCGGCGCCAAACTGTGCGTGCTGGAGGCCGAACCGCGGATCGGCGCCCACCAGACCGGCCGCTCCTCCGGCGTCATCCACGCCGGCATCTGCTACGAGCCGGGCTCGCTGAAGGCGCAGCTCTGCGTCGAAGGGGCGCGGGAGCCTACGACTACTGCGATGAGCACGGGATCCCTTCGCAGAGTCGGGCAAGCTCGTGGTCGCGGTCGAAGACGAGGAACTGGGCCGGCTCGACAAGCTCGAACGGCGCGGGATCGCCAACTCGGTGCCGCGGCTCCGGCGACTGCGCGGCGACGAGATCGTCGAGATCGAGCCCAACGCGCGCGGCGTCGCCGCCCTCCACTCCCCCGCCACCGGGGTCATCGACTTCGTCGCCGTCGCCACCTCCTACGCCGCCGACATGGAAGCGGCGGGCGGCAGCCTCCACCTCGGCACCACCGTGCACCGGGCGCTGCCGCGGGACGGCGGGCTGGCGATCGAGCGCTCGGCCGGAACCACCGTCGCCAAGCAGGCGGTCTTCTGCGCCGGCCTCTGGTCGGATCGCCTCGCGGTCGCCTGCGGCGCCCCCGCCGACCCCCGCATCGTCCCCTTCCGCGGCGGCTACCTGAAGCTCGCGCCGGCGCAGGCGGAGCTGTTCCGCGCCAACGTCTATCCGGTCCCCGACCCCGACATGCCCTTCTCGGCGGCCGCCTCACCGCAACTTCGCCGGCGACGTGCTGATCGGCCCGAGCGCCCTGATGGCTCCCGCCCGCGACGCCTACGACCTGCGCCCGGCGCCGCCGCGACCTCGGCGAAACGCTGCGCTGGCCGGGCACCTGGAAGATGATGCGCAGGCAGTGGCGGGCCGGCCTGGTCGAGATGCGGAACGCCGCCTCGGCCTCCTCCTTCGTCGCCGAGGCCGCCCGCATGGTCCCGGCGCTGGCCGGGGCGAAGGCGGAAGCCGGACCGGCCGGGATCCGCGCGCAGGCGCTCACCCACGACGGCAAGCTGGTCGACGACTTCGTCGTCCACCGGACCGAGAACGCGATCCACATCCGAACGCCCCCTCCCCGCCGCGACCTCCTCACTCGCGCTGGCGCCGCTAATCGCCGACCGGCTCGAGTAGCTCCTTCATGTTGCGCAGGCCGCGGTAGATCCGGCCTTCGGCGGTGCGACCTTGACCCCGAGGGTGTCGGCCACTTCGGCCACCGAGAGGTCGGCGCCGTAGCGCAGCGAGACCGCCTCGCGCTCCGGCTCGTCGAGCTCGGCCAGGGCGGCGGCGGCCGTGTCCCGTCCTCGACCCGGTCGATCGCGGCGGTCGCCTCCGGCGCCCCCCTGCTCGCCTGCAGCGCCCGTTCCTCGGCCTCGCTGCGCCGATAGAGGTCGCGCAGCCGGTTCAGGGCGATCGAGTAGACCCAGGTCTTCACCTTGCCGCGGGCGGGTTGAAGCGCGAGCGCGAGCGCAGCACCCGCTCGAAGGTGTCGGCGAGCACTTCTTCGGCCAGCCCCCGGTCCCGGTCCGGTAGACCAGGAAGCGCAGCAGCGCCTCGGCGTGCTCCTCGTAAAGCTGCTCGAACTGATCGCTTTTCATCGAATTTGAAAGTCCCAGTTGGGAATAGGCGGTGTCGTTCGTATAAGCAGTAAATGGATCATCGAAACGCGACCGCACTCCTGGGAGCTCGAGCCACCGAGGATGCCCTGGAGCGGAAGGCACCAGGCCAGCCCGTTGGCGCTCGACCGGATCAAGCTTCAAGCGATGCGCCAGGCCGAGCGTCCGCGACCGAGCCTCTACGCAGTGAAGAAGGGAACTTTCATGAAATCGAGACTCGCTCTCACTCTCCTCCTGGTGGCCGGGTTCATGCTCAGCACGACCGGCGCCACGCTGGCCATCTCCGGCAGCTCCGGCCACGGCAGCGCCGCCACCAACCAGTACATCCAGCCCGGTAACGAAGGCCATCACAACGAACGCGGCACCAAGGGTGTAAGCGGCAAGGGCGGCAACGAAAACAACACGCTGAACGAAGAACGGTCACCGAAGTCGAAGTCGAACCGGCTCCCGCCACCGAACAGCAGGCAGTCGTCAGCAACGGCAGCTCGCTCCCGTTCACCGGCTTCGTCGCGATTCCGTTGCTGGTCATCGGCGTAGGTTTGATCCTCGTCGGCGCCACCATCCGACTCAAATCTCGCAAGGACGCCCCCGCCGGTCTCTAACCGTCGGCAGGTAGCTCAGAGGATTGGGAGGCGGGCCTTAAGGGCCCGCCTTCTCCATTTTTCGGGGTCTTTCGTTTCGAACGTTTCCACGGCTTCTTCGGTCAGCAGCACGTGCGGGGCGAGTTCGTGGGCCTTGCGGGCGTCGCTCCTCGGGTCCACCCCGGCAGCCCCCTTGACCAAGGCGAGGCCGTAATAGCTTTCCCATTCGCCCGGGTCGCGGTCGACCGCCGTTTCCAGCACCTGGATCGCGAGCTGATGTTCCCCCGCACGCGAGTCGCAGAAGCCGAGCACCTGGTAGGGCTCGGGCCGCACCGAGAGCACGTGGATCGCGTCGAGCGCTTCGTGTGAGGCCTTGCCGCAGTTGCCCGCCTGCAGGTTGCGCACGGCGGAGTTGAGCATGCCCTGGGAGATCGCCACCAGGGCCGGCGAGACGACCAGGGCGAGGCAACCGATGCCGAGCGCGATACGCAGCGGCCGGCCCCCGCCCCGCGACGGGGTCTGCTTCGGGGCGTCCGCGGTCGTCTCGTCCGAGGATTTCTCGCCCGCGGTCTTCTCGTCCGCCGTCGTCCGGCCCGACGCCGACGCGCCCGCCCTCGACCCGCTCGCGCGGGCGGCGATCGCCATCCCGCCGACGCCGAAGATGAAGAACCCGGTGGCGGGCATCTCCCAGTCCCAGTCGAAGCCCGCGTGGATCGCCCAGGTGAAGACGGCGGCGAAGGTCGCCGCGTAGAGGACCTGGTCGGGCCCGCGGATCCGCAGCGCCAGGCCGACCATGATCGAGAAGAGCGCGAGCAGGAAGAGGATCAGCCCCGGCGCGCCGAGGTTGCTGAGCGCCTCGAAGTACACCGAGTGGGCGTTGACCACCTTGAAGACGCCGTTGCCTTCCTTCGCCCAGACCTGGGCGTAGGTGCCGGCGCCGGTGCCCAGGAACGGATGCTTCTCGAAGGTTTCCCAGCCCAGTTCCCACTGCACCACGCGGCCGTTGTTGTTCAGCGTCGTGTAGCGGTCCTGCAGTTCCTTCGGGTCCTGCAGCGTCCCCGATTCGGTGAACTTGTCGACGCCGTTGCTGATCCGGTGCGGCGCGTTCAGCGCGATCCCGGCGACGACCACGACCAGGACCGCGGCGACGACGGTGACGATCCAGGCGCGCCGGCGGCGCTCGGGCGAGATCCGGATCCGGTCGAGGCTGCGATCGAGGGGCATCGTGGCCAGGCGGAGCGCCGCCGCGGCGAGGGCGCAGCCGATCAGCTCGAGGGTCAGGTTGTGGCCTTCGGAGACGCCGGTGGCGTCGGCGTAGTGCTTGGTCGAGAGCGCGTGGGTGCCGAGGCAGAGGAGCACGGCGACGACCGTCGGCGGCACGATCGAGATCGCCGAGGCGATCAGCTCGCGGCGCACGCAGAGGAGGACGAAGACGACCAGGCCGATCGCAAGCGCCGCCAGCGCCCCGCGCGAGAAGCAGAAGTAGAGCGTCGCGGTGACCAGCGGCACGGCACCGGCCGCCAGGGCCTTGACCCAGGGCGTTTCCTCGCGCCGGGTCGCGAGGCCGATGCAGAAGACGATCGTCACCGCGGCGAAGATCCCGACCGCGTTCCAGTAGCTGAGCGGGTAGCTCAGCCGGTCGTTTTCGATCGAGGCCTGGATCGAGTGGAGTTCCGGCAGCACCCGGGTGACGAGGCCCGACACCGCGACGACGACCATCGCCAGCGCCAGCATCCGCACCGCCCAGACCATCCGCTCGCGGGTCCAGCCGAAGGAGCCGAAGAGGACCAGCCCGAGCCAGTACATCAGCGCCCGGTCGAACTCGATCAGCGCCTGCGCCGGGGCGTGCGACCAGAGCGCCGAGGCCAGCGTCCAGACCGCGTAGAGGCCGAGCCCGGCGGCGGCGCAGATCAGCGCCGGGCCGAAGCCTTCGAAGGGATCCTCGGCGAGTACCAGGCGCAGCATCAGGGCGACCCCGAGAACGACCGCGACGATCGCCGGGGCGCCGGCGAAGTAACCGCCGGAGCGGAAGGCGAGGTAGAAGGTGACGGCGGCCGGCCCGACCGCGGCGAGGGCGGCGGCGACCAGGGTCGCGCGGGAGGTGCGCGCGGTCGCGACCGCTCCGGTTTCCGGCGAGAGAGTCTGGCTCACGGACACCCCATCGGCACCATAGGGACGGGACTGGACCCCTCCGGTGCAGTCCCCTCGATTCGCGACAATGGTCGGATGAACGACAGAGACTTGCTTTGAACCGCTACTGGCGGCGCTTTCTGAACGGGGTCGGCTGGCTGCGGGCGGAGGTGATGATCGCCCTGATGAAGGCCCGCGGCCGCAAGATCAGCGTCGGCGACCGGCCGATCTTCTGGCGCGGCCGGCCGACGATCGTGGTCTTCGGCTCGCTGACCGTCGGCAACGACTGGAAGATGTTCGGCAGCCCCTTCCCGGCCCGGATCACGATCGAGCCGGGTGCCGAGATCCGCACCGGCGACAACTTCGGGCTCAACTACGGGGTCGAGATCTACGCGGCGAAATCGATCACGATGGGCGACAACACGATGATCGGCGACCTGGCGACGATCTACGACACCGACTTCCACCGCATCGACGAGGGATCGGAGCCGCGGGTCGCCCCGGTCGTGATCGGTGACAACGTCTGGCTCGGCCGCGCGGCGATGGTCCTGCCGGGGGTGACGATCGGCGACCATTCGATCGTCGCCGCCGGGGCCGTGGTGACCAAGGACGTCCCCGCTCGCTCGGTCGTCGCCGGCAACCCGGCGCGCGTCGTCCGCGAGATTAAAGCCGGGGACGATTGGCGTCGATCCTGAACTCACATCTGAACTCGCGCAGGTCTCGTACGTAGCACCAAGAGCAATCTGAGCAGTTCGGTTGGACATACGTCCAGGTGCAAACCTGGATGCAGTCGGAAAGCCCAACCATGTCGATGCCGAGACAATCAGCTGTGAAGATGCCAATCCGAGCGAATTTCGTGATCGGGGAACGATCTGGGAATGTTTCTTTTCCCGAGTTTCCCGGTTACGTACGAAATAGTAGGTAGATCGTGGAGTCCTCTGCTGTAGATCATTCAGAACGCGCGCATGGCGAAGTCCGTCCGGGCTCGCTCTCGCTCGGGCCGCAGACGGAGCGCAGCAGACCGCGCAACCGCGACGTCGTGCTGGCCAAAATGCTCGTCGTCGGGGACCTCGTCGCCGCCCTCCTGGCGGGCTTCGTCGCCCTGCTGATCCTCGACAACTCGGTTGCCGACACCCCCCTCTTCGTCGTCGTCGTCGCCCTGCTCTGGCCGCTCGTCGCCTTCAGCATCGGCCTCTACCGCACCGACCAGCTCTCCTCCTGGGCCTCGGCGGTCCCCGAGGTCCCGCGGGCGGTCGTCGCGATCATGCTGATGACCTGGCCGATCTACGGCCTCGCCGCGCTGCTCGGGGTCGAGCCGTCGATCGGCACCGCTTTCGTCACCGTCGGCGCGATGGCCTTCCTCACCGGCATCGCCCGCACCGTCGTCCGCGCGGCCCTGCACCGCAACCCGGCGCTGCGCCAGCGGACGCTGATCCTTGGCTCCGGCGTGGTCGCCGGCCAGGTGGTGGAGAAGATCAAGTCCAACGACCAGTTCGGGCTCGACCCGGTCGGCCTCGTCGACAACGTCGTCCACGACATCGGCACCCCCGACCTGCCCCGCTTCGGCGGCTTCTCCGACCTGCGCGAGATCATCGAGATGCAGAACATCGACCGGGTGATCATCGCCTTCTCGCGGGTCAGCCACGAAGAGCTGCTGGAGGCGATCCGGGCCTGCCGCGACGCCGGCATCGCCGTCGACGTCGTCCCCCGCCTCTTCGAGTTCCTCGACGGGATCCGCTCGCTCGACCAGATCGGCGGCCTGCCGCTGCTCTCGATCAGCGTCCCCGTCCTCGCCTCGACCATGGTCGCCGCCAAGCGGATGCTCGACGTCGTCGGCTCGGCCGCCCTGCTGCTGATCCTCTCGCTGGTGATGATCGCCACCGCGATCGCGATCAAGGTCGAGTCGCGCGGCCCCGTCTTCTTCCGCCAGCCGCGCGCCGGCCGCGGCAACCGCTCCTTCAACCTGATCAAGTTCCGCTCGATGTACGTCGACGCCGAGCAGCGCAAGGCCGAGCTCGACGCGCTGAACGAAAGCGACGACGGGGTCATGTTCAAGATCCGCGACGACCCCCGCATCACCCGCGTCGGTGGCTTCATCCGCCGCTTCTCGATCGACGAGCTGCCGCAGCTCTTCAACGTGCTGCGCGGCGAAATGAGCCTGGTCGGCCCGCGGCCGTTGATCTTCCGCGAGACCGCCGCCCTGGAAGAGCGTTGGCACCTGCGCCGGCTCGAGCTGCGCCCCGGCATCACCGGCCCCTGGCAGGTCTACGGTCGCTCCGACAGCCCCTTCCAGGAGATGGTCCGCTTCGACTACCAGTACGTCGCCGGCTGGTCGCTGGCCCGCGACTTCGAGATCCTGGTGGCGACCATCCCGGCCGTGGTTTCCGGTCGTGGCGCCTACTAACGGCGGGCAGCCGGGCCTCGTCCACGACTACCTCCTGGTTCCCAGGGGGGCCGAGCGCACCTTCGCCGCGATCGCCGACATCTGGCCCGGCGCGCCGATCTACACCCTGCTCTACGACGCCGACGCGGTGGCATCCCTGTTCGCCGATCCCCACCCGGTCACCACCTCTTACCTGGAGCGCCTCGGCGTCCGCCAGCGCGGCTTCCGCTACCTGCTGCCGCTGTTCCCGCGCGCGGTGGAGCGGCTGCCGGTCGGCGGCCACGACGTGTTGGTCTCCAGCAGCAGCGCCTGGGCCCACGGGGTGCGGCCGCGGCCCGGCGCGGTCCACGTCTGTTACTGCCACTCGCCCTTCCGCTACGCCTGGTTCGAGCGCGAGCGGGCGTTGGAAGAGTGCCCGCGGCCGGCGCGGCCGTTGCTGAAGCTGGCGCTCGACCGGATCCGCGCCTGGGACCTGAAGGCCTCCGAGCGGGTCACCCACTACGTCGCCAACTCGATCGGCACCCAGGAACGGATCGCCGAGCTCTACGGCCGCGAGTCGACCGTGATCCACCCGCCGGTCGCGGTCGACCGCTTCGCCATCGGCACGCCCGGGGACTACCTCCTCTTCGTCGGTCAGATCGTCCCCCACAAGCGGGTCGAGGTGGCGATCGAGGCGGCGCGGGCCGCCGGCCGGCCGATCCGGATCGTCGGCGCCGGGCCTGACCTGGCCCGCCTCGAAGCGACCTACGACGGGTCCGAGGTCACCTTCCTCGGCGCCGTCTCCGACGCCGAGCTGGCCGAGCTATACGCCGGCTGCCTCGCCCTTCTGGTGCCGAACATCGAGGAGTTCGGGATCGCCGCGGTGGAGGCGCAGGCCGCCGGCCGGCCGGTGATCGCGATCAACCGCGGCGGCGTCCGCGAGACGGTGATGGACGGCGTCACCGGCGTCCTCGTCGACGCCGAAGACGCGGGCTCGATCGCGGCGGCGCTCCGCGACACCGACTTCGCCGGGTTCGACCCGGCGGCGATCCGCCGTCACGCCGAGGAGTTCAGCACCGAGTCCTTCCAGGCGAAGATGCTCGAGCTGGTCGAGCACGCCGCCGGCGGCGTGCCTCAGTCGGTCCGGCCGTAAGGGTCGCTCAGCCGCACCACGTCGTCGAGGTGCGGGGTCGAGACCTCGAGCACCACCGAGTCCTCCAACGCGGCGATCGAGTGCACCATCCCCGGCTCGACCCGCCAGGCGAAGCCGGGACCGATCTCCTCCTCGGTGAGGTGGTCGGCATCGGGGCCGCGGGTCAGCCGCAGCCGCCCCGAGAGGACGTAGGAAGACTCATCCTTCTGGCGGTGCATCTGTAGCGATAGCTCGTGGCCGGCGTCGACGTGGAGGAGTTTGCCCGCGTAGGCGTCGGTGGCCGCCCACCAGACCTCGTGCCCCCAGGGCTTGTCGACGCGGCTTGGCTCTCGGTCGGCCATTCGCGGCGATCCTAGCCGGCCGCCCGGAGGACTTCGGCAAGGGCCTTCGATCCCGCTGGTGGTGCGAAAAGCAACCGGTTTGGACGGATGTACCAGCGGGCCGTCCTCCGTAGGTCCAATTCATGCCTATGTATCTGGAGTAAAGGCGGTGGGCGCCCGACACAGGGGGTGAGATGAAGAACTGGATCGCCCGCCCCCTCGCCCTCGCCGCCGTCGTCGCCGGTACCGCCGTCGCCGTCGCGCCGGCCGCCGCCACGGCCAAGACCACCGCCCCGGCGGTCCACTGGCAGGCGCCGGTCTCCGGCTCGCACGTCTCCTCCGACCTCAAGGGTCCGAGCTGCAAGGTCGCCGCCTCGGGCGTCACCAAGGTCGTCTTCAAGCTCGACGGCTCGCCCCTCGGCACCGACACCAAGGCTCCCTACACCTGCTCGATCCCGACCAAGAAGCTCCGCGCCGGCAGCCACAAGGTGACCGCGACGGCCTACTCTTCGGCCGGAGCGAGCACCGCCACCAGCGTGATCGACGTCGGCACCGCCAACGTCGTCGCCGCCGCCGGATCGGCGAAGTCGATCGGCACCGCCCTCCCGGTTTCGCTGCCGACCAACCCCCTGCCGCAGCCGAGCGAAGAAGAAGACAACGCCGCCCCCGTGAACCCCACCGAAGACAACTCGGTCACCAGCCTTCCGAGCGCCTCGCACAACCTCGCGATCGGGATCGACGGCGGCTACTTCGAATGGTCCGAAGAAGAAGTCCAGATGCGGGCCGCCCTCGGCGCCTCGGTCACCCGGCACGAGTGGGACATCAACGCCCCGGTCAACGCCCAGGACCACCTCGTCTACGTCGCCGCGGCCAAGGTCCACACCCGGATCCACGCCCTGCTCGGCGCCAACGAACTCGGCAGCGCCGCCCACTACAAGGAATACGTGATCGCCTTCATCAAGCGCTACGGCAAGGGCGGCAGCTTCTGGGCCGAACACCCCGAACTGAACGAAGGCAAGTACGCGATCCAGACCTTCGAGCTCGGCAACGAGCCCTACTACGGCGGGATGACCGCGACCCAGTACGCCGCCGCGGTCCGGCCGACGCTGGAAGCGGTCCACGCCCAGGGCCTGCCGGCGAAGCTGATCCTGCCGAGCGTGATCTTCGGCTCCGACACCTCCTGGATGGACACGCTCTACAAGAACATCCCCAGCCTGAACGAATACTTCTACGCCTTCGCCGACCACCCCTACTGGTACGGCGTCAACCCCTCGACCCCGGGCAACGACAGCCCGCTCGAACGGATCGCCACCCTGCGCAAGCGGATGAACGAAAAGGGCGCCGCCAACAAGCCGATCTTCATCACCGAGTACGGCCAGTCGACCGCCGACTGCGGCGAAGAATGCGTCTCCGAATCCCAGCAGGCGGAAGACATCACGACCCTGCTGAACGGCGTCCTCGGCCATCCCGAATGGGGCGTCGAAATGATCTCCTTCTTCCAGCTCCATGACTGGGCCTCGGAAAGCAGCGAACGCGAGGAGCAGTTCGGCATCCTCCGCCAGGACGGCTCCGCGAAGCCGGCCTACCCGATCGTCCAGTCGGCGATGGCCAAGTACGCCGGCTGAGCCCGATCCGCCGCTGAGGGAATTTCCCGCGGCCGGCCGCCATATGCTCGGCGCCGATGCGAACCGTAATCGCCACCTCCTTCACCCCGACGCTCGACTCCGGCCGGGCACGGCGGACCTACGGGGTGGTCGCGGCCCTCGCCCGCCACGGCGAGGTCGACCTGGTCTATGGCCGCTTCGGCGCCGCCGAGCCGGACCGGCGCTTCGCCGAGCTGCCGAACATCACCTTGCACCCGGTCGAGCGGCCGGGCACCGCGGCCCGCCTGCCCGCCTACGCCCGCGCCCGCCTGCAGGGCATCCCTGACGACTTCGCCCGCGGGATCTGGCCCGGGATCGGCGCCAAGGTCAATGAGCTGGTCGAGGCGCAGGGCAGCGAGGCGCCGCGGATCGTCGCCGAGGGCCCGGTGGTCGCCGCCGGGCTGCTGCGCCTGGCGCGGCGCCGGCCCGCCGTCTACGTCGCCCACAACCTCGAGTCCTCCTTCCGCCACCGGCTCGACGAAAGCGGCATGTCGCTGGCGGCGCTGCAGCGCTTCGAGCGGCTGCTGCTGGAGACCTACGCGGAGAGCTGGATGGTCTCCGAGGCCGACGTCAAGGGGTCCGAGGAGCTCGCCCCCGGGGCCGGGCTGCGGCTCGTCCCCAACGTCGTCGACGTGCTCGCCACCGAGCCGGTCGGCCCGCGCGGCGGCCAGCGCGCGGTCGCCTTCGTCGCCGACTTCGGCTACGAGCCGAACCGCGACGGCGTGGCGTTCCTGATGGAGGAGGCGATGCCGGCGGTCTGGGAGCGGGCCGCGGACGTCGAGCTGATCGTCGCCGGCAAGGGCAGCGGCGAGATCGAGGCGCCCGACCCTCGGATCAAGCCGCAGGGCTTCGTCCCCGACCTGCGCGACGTCTACGAGAAGGCCGGCGCGGTGATGGTGCCGCTGCGCGAGGGCGGCGGCTCGCCGCTGAAGTTCGTCGAGGCGCTCGCCTACGGGCTGCCGGTGGTGGCGACGCCGCTGGCGGCGGCCGGGCTGGAGATCGAGGCGGGCCGCGACTACTTCGAGGCGCCGGCCACCGGGGCCGGCTTCGCCGACGGGATCCTGCGGGCGCTCGACCCCGAGCTCGGCAACCCGGTCGCCCGGGCCGGCCGCGAGCTGGCCGAGCGCAGCTACTCGATCGAGGCGCTCGAGCGATGCCTGCAACTCTGAGGCGGGGCCGATGAAGATCGTCTCGGTGATGACCGGGGCGGCGCCCGGCGGCGCCGAGTTCGCCGCGGGCGAGTTGCTCGGGGCGCTGGTCGACCGCGGCCACGAGGCGGTCGTGCTGAGCGACTGGGCCGGGATCGGTCGCGACACCGGGGTGCGGGTGGGGCCACCGCTGGAGATCGGCCCGAAGCTCTCGGCGCGGACCTGGCCCGGCCTGATCGCCCGCTGGCCGCTGCTGCGACAGCGACTGCGGGCGGCGCTCGCCGCCGAGGCCCCCTACGACGTGCTGCTGCTCCACTACAAGAAGGACCAGCTGCTCGCCGCCGGGCTGCCGGCGGCCTTGCGGGCGCAGACGCTCTGGGCCGAGTGGGGGCCGCTGCCGCGCCAGATGCGCCAGGGCCCCGGCCGGCGGGCTTACCTGCGCGCCGCGGGCACGGTCAGCCACGTGCTCGCGATCTCGGCCGGGACGCGCGACTCGCTGGTCGCCGCGGGCCTGCCCGCCGATCAGGTCTCGGTGGTCCCCAACGCCCTGCGCACCGACCGGATCCGCTTCACCGCCGCGGGCCGGGAGGAGATGCGCGAGCGGCTCGGCGTCGGCGCCGACGCCTTCCTCGTCGGCTGCACCTCGCGCTTCCACCACGCCAAGCGCAACGACGTCCTCGTCGACGCGGTCATCCGCTGCGGCCCCGAGGTCGAGCTGGTGCTGGCGGGGACCGGGCCCGACGAGGCGGCGCTGCGCGAGCGGGCGGCGCCGCTCGGCGCTCGCGCGCACTTCCTCTCGACCCCGAGCGACGCGGACCGGGAGGCGCTCTTCTCCGCCTTCGACGTCAACGTCTTCTGCCCCAGCCCGGCCGAGGGCAGCCCGACCTCGGTGATCCTCGGGATGCTGACCGAGCGCGCCTCGCTGGCGACCGCGCCGGAGGGCGTCGCCGGGCTGATCGACGCCGAGACCGGCGCCGTCGCCGAGCCGGAAAACGATCCGGCGGCGGTGGCCGAGCTGCTCGGCGCCTACGCCGCCGACCCGGAGCTGCGCCGGCGCCAGGGTGCCGCCGGGCGCGAGCGGGCGGCGGCGACCTTCGACCGCGACAAGGTGGCGGCGCAGGTCGAAGCGATCATCGCGGGCGGTGCCTGAGGTGGCCGACGCCCGCCGACTGCGGATCCTGGTCCTCTCCAACCTCTATCCGCCGGCGGTGATCGGCGGCTATGAGATCGAGTGCGACACCGTCGTCACCCACCTGCGCCAGAGCCATGAGGTCCTCGTCCTGACCTCGAACATGGACGCCGCGAAGGCGCCCGCCGACCCGGGCATCGCCCGCACCCTCCCCTTCCTCCCGCACCGCCGGGTGACCAAGCTGCTGGCGCCGCTCCACGCGCTGCGGGCGGCCCGCGCCACCCGCCGGGCGCTGCGCGAGTTCCGGCCCGACGTGGTCTACGTCTGGAACGGCTCGATGATCCCCCAGCTGGCGATCCGGATCGCCCACGGCCACGGCGCGCCGACCCTCTTCCGCGTCTGCGAGCACTGGTTCGGCTCGCTGTATGACGGCGATACCTTCACCCACGCCCTGCGCCGCGTCGGCCTGCTGCGGGGGAAGCTGCCGGCGGCGATCTCCTGGAACAGCGAGGCGCTGCGGCGGCTGACCCCGGTGCCGGACACGGTGGCGCCGACGATCGAGCGGGTGACGCTGCCGGCGACCCTGCAGGGCGAGCACTTCATCGGCATCCAGCGGCACCCGGCGGCGGAGATCACGATCGGCTTCATCGGGCGCGTCGCCGCCTACAAGGGCGCCGACGTCGCGGTGCGGGCGACGGCCCTGCTGGCGGAGAAGCACGGCGTCCGCGCCCGCCTCCTGATCGCCGGGACGGGGCTGGACGATTTCCTCGCCGAGCTGCGCGAGCTCGCCGCCGGGCTCGGCATCGGCGACCGCGTCGAGCTGATCGGCTCCCGCGACGTCGCCGGACTCGCCGAGCTCCTCGCCACCCTGCACGCGGTGGTCGTCCCCTCGGTCTGGGAGGAGCCCGCCGGGCTGGTCGCGGTCGAGGCGGCGCTCGCCCGGGTGCCGGTCGTCGCCTCGGCGGTCGGCGGCATCCCCGAGGTCGCCGGATCCGAGGGCGAGGTACTCCTCTGCCCGCCCGGCGACGCCGAGGCCTTCGCCGCGGCGCTGGCCGAGACCTTCGCCGACCCGGCCGCCACCGCGGCCCGGGTCGAGCGCGCCTTCGAGCACGCGCAGGGGCTGCGGGTCGGCCCCTACCTGGAGTCGATGGACCGCTTCCTCGACGAAGCCCTGGCGGCGGCGCCCCGGTGAGCGCCGAGCTGCGCCTGCTGGTCCTCGACGAGGGCGTGCTCGGCGGCCGCACGCTGATGGGTCAGCTGCGCCTCGCGCTCCCCGCCCAGCCCGGGGTCAGCGCCACCTTCGTGACGATCCCGCCGCCGACCCGGCTCGAACGGCTGCTGCTGCGCCCGGTGGGCTTCCTCGGCGACCTCGACCTCTACTCGCTGCGCTGGCGGCTGCGCTGGTCCTGGCAGGCGCGCAAGCTGCTGCGCGCCCACGCGGGCAAGGTCGATGCCGCCTTCGTCAACACGCAGGCCTCCGCCCTCCTCGCCCGCGGCCCGATGCGCCGGCTCCCCACCGTCCTCTCCGTCGACGCGAGCGCCGGCCAGTACGTCGAGCTCGCCTACGAGGGCGAGGGTGATCGCTTCACCGCCTGGCAGACGCGGATCCTGGTGGCGCTCGAGCGGCGCGCGGTCGAAGGCAGCGCGAGGACGATGGCCTGGTCGGAGTGGGCCGCCGCGGGCCTGCGCCAGGAGGGCGTCGCTGAGGTGCGGATCGCCGTCCTCCACCCCGGCCTCGACGCCGCCTGGTGGGCCGCCGCGGGCAGCGGCCGGCGGGCGCCGCGGGCGGGCGAGCCGCTGCGCCTTCTCTTCGTCGGCAACGACGTCGTCCGCAAGGGCCTCCCCGACCTGATCGCCGCGGTCGAGGAGACCGGCGGCGCGGTCGAGCTCGACGTCGTCACCGGCGACGAGGTCGCGGGCTCGGCGCGGGTCCGCGTCCACCACGGGATCTCCGCCGGCACGCCGGAGCTGGCGGCGATGTACGCCGGGGCCGACGCCCTTGCCCTGCCGAGCCGCGCCGACGCCTCGCCCTGGGTGGTGCTGGAGGCGCTCGCCGCCGGCCTGCCGGTGCTCGCCACCAAGGTCGGGGCGATCGCCGAGATGGTCGGCGAGGCCGGGATCCTGGTCGCGCCCGGGGACCCGGCGGCGCTCCGCGAGGGCCTCCGCGAGCTGACCGACCCGAGCCGCCGTGCCGCCCTCGCCGCCGCCGCCCCGGGCCGCCTCGCCGCCTACGACAGCGCCGCCCAGACCGCCCGCCTGGTCGAGCTGTTGCGCAGCGTCGCCGCCGCGCCGCTCAGCTGACCCGGCCGGCGCGGATCTCGCGCAGCTCGCGCAGGTCGAGCGCCCGCAGGGCGATCAGGAACGGCGGGTAGCTGACCGCGGCCCCGAGCAGCAGGACGATCGCCCCGGCGCCCGCTTCGCGCAGCAGGAGGACCACCAGGGTCATCGCCGCGGCGGCGACCGCGACCCGGGCGAGCCGACCGAGGTGGGGGCGGAACCGGAGCTCGCGCAGCACCCCGAGCCAGGTCAGCCCGACCACCACGAACTCGGTCGCCAGGGTCACCCAGGCGGCGGCGAGGAAGCCGTAGCGCGGCAGCAGGATCAGGTTCAGGCCGAGGTTGATCACCAGCCCCGCGGTGGCGTTGTACATGAAGCGGCGCTGCTGCTTCAGCACCACGACCATGTTGCCGGAGAGGTAGCCGAAGCAGATCAGGACGAAGGCACCCATCAGCACCGGCAGCGCCGGCGCCGCGTCGGCGAAGTCGGAGCCGAAGAGCAGGGTGATCGCCTGGGCCGAGGCGACGAGGGAGAAGCCGAGCGCCGGGAACGAGCCCATCGCCAGGTAGTCGACCGCGGTCTGGAAGAAGCGCCGCACCCGCAGCGGATCGTCGGGGTGGGCGGCGGAGATCATCGGCAGGAGCGTCATCGCCAGGGTCAACGGGATGAAGCCCAGCTGCTCGAGCACCCGGTAGACGGCGGCGTAGAGGCCGGCGTCGCGCGCCCCGTTGATCTCCAGCACCAGGAGCTGGTCGATCCGCGCGTAGGAGAGGACGAGGACGCCGGCGATCGCCAGCGGCATGCCGACCCGGGCCAGCGGCCGCCACAGCTCGCGCGAGCCGAGCAGCTCGAGCTTGCCGCGGCGCAGCGCCAGGTAGAGCTGCACGAGCGTCGCCGCCAGTTCGGCGACCAGGAAGGCGACCGCCAGCGCGATCAGGCCGCCGCCGAGGATCGCGACCAGGATCGCCCCCGCCCCCCAGACCACCGAGAGGACGGTGGTGACGATGACGTTCAGGTCGTTGCGCAGCCGCAGCTGCAGCAGGGCGGCGACGGTGTTCGGCCCGCTCAGCAGGATCGTGGTCGAGACGATCACCCCGGCGATCAGCATCTCGCTGTCTTCGGAGACCAGCAGCACGGCAGCGAGCGAGATCAGCGTCGCCGGGATCGAGACCAGCGCCCGCAGGGCGACCGTGGCGCCGATCCAGTGGGCCTCGCGCTCGGGCTCGGCGGCCGCCCGCTCGACCCCGACCTGGTCGATGCCGAGGTCGGAGAGGTAGGCGGCGATCTGGGCGACGACGAGGACGCTCGACCATTCGCCGAAGCCGCGCTCGCCGAGCAGCCGGGCGATCACCGCGGTGACGACGACGCCGAGCGCCAGGTTGAAGGCCCGCCCGACGAGCTGCCTGAGGATGTCGGTGAAGGCGCGCGAGGACGTCCGCTCGGTGGCCATCGGCGCGACTGTACAGACGGGGTACGGCGTCTCCGTCGCCCCCCTCGGGGATACTTCGACGATTGTCGGAGACGCTGAGCGCCTGCATAATCGCCCGCGACGAGGAGGAGCGCCTGCCCGCCTGCCTCGCGGGCCTCGCCTTCTGTGACGAGATCGTCGTCGTCGACAGCGGCTCCCGCGACCGCACCCGCGAGATCGCCCGCGCCGCGGGCGCCAAGGTGGTCGAGAACCCCTGGCCCGGCTTCGCGATCCAGCGCAACGTGGCGATCGACCACGCGGGCGGCGACTGGGTGCTGGAGATCGACGCCGACGAGCGGGTGACGCCGGCGCTGGCGGCCGAGATCCGCGCCCTGATCGACCGCGGGCCGAGCGAGGACATGGCGGCGGTGCCGATCCGCCACGAGTTCCTCGGCGGCCCGCTCGGCCCCTCGGCCCGCTACCCGGCCTACCGCCACCGGCTCTTCCGCCGCTCCCGCTTCCGCCACGACGAGTCGCGCACCGTGCACGAGGGCCTCTGGCCCGACGGCCCGACCGTGGCCCTGCGCGGCGACCTGACCCACGTCCTCGCCGCCTCCTGGGACGAGGCGCTGGCCGACTGCGCCGCCTATGCGCGCCTGGAGAGCGGCCAGCGACGCCGGCCGGGGGCGCGCGAGGCGCTGGTCGGGATCGTCGTCCGGCCGCTGGTCAAATTCGCCTACCGGGCCTTCCTCCTCGGCGGCTGGCGGGACGGCTGGCGCGGCCTGGTCAAGGTCGGGCTCGACTGCGCCGCCGACTCGGGGGCGCAGCTGCTGGCGATCCGCGGCGGCGACGCCGACGCGGCCGGCCCCGCCTTCGGCCAGGAGGCCCCGCGCCTCGGCCCGGTGCGGATCGTCGGCGCGGCGCGCAGCGCGCGGGGAGCGCGCCGGGTCGAGGCCTGGCTCGGCGCCGCCGCCGCGCACGGGGCCGACGTCTGGCTGATCGCGCCGACCGAGCCCGACTCGCTGCCCGGGCGCAAGCTCGAGGGCCGCGGCCCGGGGGCGTTCGCCCGCGCCCTCGACGCCGCCGATCAGCTCCGCCCCGTCGATGCCGTCCTGGTCGCGGGCCGGGGCGAGCGCCTCTGGCTGCGGAGCGTCCCCGCCGCGCTGCGCGGCACGGTCCCCCCGCTGTCCCTTGCCGACGACCCGGTGGCGGTGACCGAAGCCCTGCAAGCCGCCCGCCAAAGCGCTCCGGAGGCGGGCTAGAACACTATTGTCGCTGATCGAGCAGCGGCTCCGACACAGCCGGGGACCCGGGATTCAAGGGAAAGCTCCGGGCGCCGATAGGACACCAAATGGAACGAACCGACTTTTTCCGGCTGATCTGGGCGAGCAAACTCTGGCTGCTGGTCTTCGCGATCGCCGCCGCCGTCGTCGTCTACGGCGTCTCCTCCTCGAAATCTGACGTCTACGAAAGCAAGGCGCTGGGCCAGATCGTCTCCTCCGGCCAGTCCGCGGGCGAAATCCTCAGCGAAGAACAGCTGCTCTCGCTGTCGAACCTCTACAGCGAACTGGCGAAGACGAACACCGTCCTCGACCTCGCCCACGAAAGCCCGGCGGTCGCCGAACACACCGGCGAATTCGACGAAAGCGTCACGGTCGAGCCGGAGGCGAAGACGGGCGTGCTCGGGTTCGTCGCCGAAACCGGCGACGCCAAGACCTCGGCCGAATTCTCCAACGCCTACGCCGACGCCTTCGTCCGCTACCTCGAAGAACTGGAAGGCGAACAGCGCTCCGGCGTGGTCGCGCCGCTGGTCGAAAAAGTCGACGAAGTGACCGCCGAACTGGAAGCGTCGCCCGCCGAAAGCGCCGAAGCGACCGGCCTGCGGCTGGAGCTGGAAGCGCTGCAGAACCGGGTCGCCGGCGAAACCGCCAACCCGGGCGACACGATGCGGGTGATCGAGCGCGCGATCCCCGGCAGCGGCCCGGTCTCGCCGCGGCCGAAGCGCGACGCCCTGCTCGCCCTGGTCGGCGCGCTGGTCCTCGGCGCCCTGGCGATCTACCTCCGCGACCTGCTCTTCGACCGCTACCGCTCGCGTGACGAGGTCGCCAAAGACCTCGGCATCCCGCTGGTCGGCGAGATCCCTTCGGCCCGTCGCGGCCCGACGATGGAGCCGTTCCGCAGCCTCCGCGCCGCCGTCGCGCTGCAGCTCGAGCGCGCCGAACCGCGTGGCATCAACGCCGCCGGCTCGGCCGTGGACAACGGTCGCAGCGTGCTGATCACCGGCGCCGAATCCGGCTGCGGCAAGAGCTTCGTCACCGCCAACCTCTCGCGCGCCTTCGCCTCCGAGGGCCGCCAGGTCACGGTGATCGACGCCGACCTGCGCCGGCCGACCCTGCACGACGCCTTCGACGTGCCCCTCTCCCCCGGCCTCAGCGACCTGCTGCTGGAGACCGGCGCGCCGAACATCGTCGGCATCAGCAACGTGATCAAAGGCGCCTCCGACCGCGACAACGCCGGCGAACTGCGCCTGGTCACCGCCGGCGACCACACCGAGGAGGCGGTCGAGCGCCTCTCCTCCGAACGGATGGCGGCGATGGTCGACCTGGTCATCGACGACTCCGACGTGGTCGTCTTCGACAGCCCGCCGACCGGCGCCGTGGTCGACGCGGTGGTGCTCGCCCGCTACGCGACCGGCGTCGTCTTCGTCGTCGACTCGCGGCGGACCAAGCGCCGCGACGCCCGCCGCTCGATCGAGGCGCTGCGCTCGATGGGCGTACCGCTGCTCGGCTTCGTCTTCAACCGCTCCAACAACCAGCTGAGTCGCTACGACGCCTACCGTCCGCGCGACCTCCACGCCCAGGCCTCGCCGGCCGCCGCCAAGGAGACGCAGCGCTGAACCGGCTGACCCTCGCTGCGCCTGACCTCGGCGCGGCGGCGGCAGCCGCTGTCGCCGGGGTGGCAACCGGCCTCGTCCTCACGGTCGCGATCCACGCGGTCGGGCCGATCGGGGCGCTCGGCCCGGCGCTCGCCGTGGCGGGCCTCGTCCTGCTGCGCTTTCCCGTCGCGGCGCTGGCGCTGCTGCTGGCGAGCGTCGTCCTCGTCGACACCGTCGACGTCGGCATCCTGCCGCCCGAGCCGCAGTTCTACAACACGATCGCGGGCGGGGTGACGATCCTCGACGTCCTGCTGATCACCGGCCTGGTCGGGGTCGGGATCCGGGCCCGCGCCGAGCTCACCCGGCCGATCCTGCCGAAGCCGTTCGGCGTCACCCTGGCGCTGCTCGGCGCCGCCCTCCTCTGCGGCATGATCAACGCCCACTGGGCCGATCCCCCGGTGGACACCAAAGAACTCCTCCACCGCGCCTCCTACGTCCTCTACCTCATCGTCGTCCCGTTCCTGACGGTGAACGTGCTGCGCAGCGAACAGGCGTTGCGGAGCTTTGCCGTCGTCGCCGCGGGGCTGGCCGCGTGGAAGGGGTTCTCGGGCTGCTTCGGCGCCCTCAGCGGGCTCGGCGCGGTGGTCGAAGGGCAGACGGTCAGCTACCTCGAGCCGCTCTCCAACCTCTTGATGCTGGCCTTCATCCTCGGCGTCGCGATCGCCCTGGTGCGCAAGCAGAAGCTGCCCTTCTGGATGCTGGCGACGGTGCCCTTCGACGTCCTCGCGCTGCTCCTCTCCTACCGCCGTTCCTTCTGGATCGGCGCCGTGCTGGCGCTGCTCGTGGTGGTGGTCCTGGCGAGCCAGCGGCGCGGCCGCGCGGTGCTGGTGATCGGCGCCGTCGCCGTCGTCCTCGCGCTGGTCGCCACCTTCAGCTTCGGCGGCTCCGGCTCCGGCACCAGCCCGATCGTCGAGCGGGCCCAGTCGCTCAGCCCCTCCGGCGTCGACACCAACCGCGGCGACCGCTACCGCAACGACGAGCGCAAGAACGTGATCGCCAACCTGGAAGAACACCCCCTGACCGGGATCGGCCTCGGGGTGCCGTGGCGGATCCACTACCCGACCGCGGAAGACCTCGACCGCCGCTACACCCACCTCGCGCCGCTCGCCTACTGGCTCGACTTCGGGCCGCTCGGCCTGGTCGCCTACGTGGCCCTCTTCGGCAGCTTCCTCTGGGTCTCGCTCGGCGTCTTCCGCCGCCACCTCGACCCGATCGTGAAGATCTGCGCCCTGGCGATCTTCGGCTCCATCCTCGCCCTGATCGTGGTCGAACTCACCGCCACCTTCACCGGCGTCGACCCCCGCGTCTCGATCGTCCTCGGCGCCGCCCTCGGCTGGCTCTCGGTCGCCTGGCGCCAACTGCCCGAGCGCGAGGGCCGCGAAGCCCCGCGCCCGGTCCTGGCCCGAACCGCGCTGACCAGCACCGCCCGCCCGACCCCGGTGGGCTGAGCCGGGGACGGGCGAGGGTCCGAGCCCCTGCGGCCGGGGACGGGCGAGGGTCCGGTTCACTGCGCCGGGGACGGCGGGCCCGGGCGTCTCGGAGGCGACCCGGGCAGGCTGAGGCCGCCTCCGAGACGCCCGGGTCGGCGAGGTTTTGCGGGGGGACTGGCGCAGGGACGGTGTCCCTGCGGGGAGACGTCACAGGGACCAGCACGTTCCGGGGAGTGACGGCACGGAGACTGCCGCGAACGTCACCGAGACGTGACATCCGAGATGGCGCGACCGGGGTCCAGGTCGGCCCTGTGGAGCTTTAGTGGCGTATAGAGCCACCTTCTCTCCACAGCAAACCGCTGACCGATGGGGCGCATGGGAAGTCTCATGAAGAGACGTGGAGTTCCGCACGAACCACGCACGTCACGGTGACGTATCCCGGCGTCTCCGTCACGACTCCCACCGCCCGGCCGCGCCGGCAGTGGCCGTGGAGCTTTTCCGCCTCATAGGACCGGAAAAGCTCCACAGGCGACATCGGCGCCCCCGCCGCTCTCCCGACCCCTCACCTCCCCCACAGACCCGGCCATCTCGGAGGCGGCCTCAGCCTGCCCGGGTCGCCTCCGAGATGGCCGCGTCCCTTGCCCGTCCCTACTCCGGCAGCGCCGCCTCGATCTCGGCGATCCTTGCCTCCCAGGAGTGGCCGAGCGAGCGCTGCGAGCGCTCGCGCCGCGCCGCCTCGTCGTCTGCCGCCAGTTCCCGCTCGATCACCGCCACTACGGCCTCGGCGCTTGCCGCCACCTCGACGTCCTCGACCCCGAGCAGCGCCGGCAGCGGCGTGCTCACCACCGGCAGGCCGGCCGCCAGGTACTCGTAGACCTTCATCGGGAAGACGCTGCGGGTGAGGTCGTTGATCGCGTAGGGGATCAGGCCGATGTCGGCGGCGGCGAGGACGGCGGGCAGCTCGGCCTGTCGGCGATGGCCGAGCAGGTGGATGTTGGGCGCGGCTTCGAGCGCCGCCAGGTCGGTGCCGGGATCGCCCGCTCCGGTCGGGCCGACCAGGGCGATCGACCAGTCGGGGCGCAGGGCGGCGATCTCGGCGAGCAGGTCGAGGTCGAGCTTCGTGGCCACGATCGCGCCCTGGAAGACGAGCCGCGGGCGCGGCAGCGCCTCCATCCCCGGATCGGGCGCGATCCCCGTCAGCGCGGTGGCGAAGAGGTCGGTGTCGGCGACGTTGGGCACGTAGAGCACGTGGTCGGAGAGCGTCCGCATCCGCTCGGCCAGCGCCGGGGCGCTCGCCAGCACCAGGTCGGCGCGGGCGGCGAAGCGCTCCTCGGCGGCCCGGTACCCCTCGGCGTCGACCCCTTTCTGGGCGGCGACGTCGTCGACGCAGTGGTAGACGACCAGCGCCGGCGCCAGCGGCTCGATCAGCGCCTCGGCCTGCGGCACGTAGCCCCAGAGAATCGGCGCCTTCATCCCCAGCTTGTGCGCCGCCCGCCTCACCTGGGTGCGCAGCAGCCAACCGTTCAGCCGGCGGAGCGCCTCGTGCCCGTGGAACGGAACCACCAGCGGCGAGAGCACGGCGACGCCGTCGATCTGCCGCACCCCGCGCAGGCCGGTGCGCAGCCGGCGCCAGATCCGCCGCAGGTCCCGCCCCGCGATCTGCGGCCGGCGCAGCCCCAGCGACTCGACGAAGAGCACCTTGTTGTGCTCGGCGAATCGGCCCATCAGGTGGTGCTGGTTGATCGGCAGTTCGGTCTGCCAGTCGGCCGAGCCGATGCAGACGATGTCTTGATCCCGCAGCCGCACCGGCGGAAGCCTAGCCGCCGTGGGTTCCGCGATCATGGTCGGCGATGAGCATCGACGCGCGCCGCAGCGAAGCCCTGCTGCTCTCCGAGCCAGGCAAGGGGGCGCCCGCCGGCGACGGCTCGGCCTGGCCCTTCGGCGACCCGAGGCGGGGCTCCGGCCCGACCCGCCTCTACCAGTGGTGGGCGGCGCGCCAGGGCCGGCTGACCTGGGAGGAGTCGATCGCGGCGCCGCTGGAACGCGCCCGCGCGCAGGCGCTCGGCGCGGACGCCGCCGGGCCGCCCCGCGTCCTCATCCGGGTCGACGAGTTCCCCCACGCGCGCTCCTTCGACGACGCCGGCAAGTTCGGCCACGACGCCTACATGCGCTTCCACGAGGTGCTCGCCGAGGCGGGCGTGCCCTACCTGATCGCGGTCTCGCCGCGGGTCTCCGAGGACTACCTCGACCCGGAGGTCGAGACCGACCGGCCGCTCAGCGTCGGCGAGGAACGGCGGCTGGCCGAGTTGCGCGAGGACCCGCTGGTCACCTTCGCCCTGCACGGCCTGAACCACCGCACCCGCCGCGCCTCGCCGCGCCGGCGCTCGGAGTTCTGCGGCCTCACCCCGGCCGCGGCGGCGGCGCGGATCGACCAGGGAATCGCGACGCTGGCCGAGCTCGGGGTCGAGGTGCCCGTCTTCGTCCCCCCCTTCAACCGCTTCGACTACGCCCAGTACGGACTCCTCGCCGACCGCTTCGAGATCGTCTGCTCGGGGCCAGAGACGATCCGCCTGCTCGGCTTCCAGCCGACGCCCTGCTGGTGGGGCGACGCCCTCTACCTCCCCTCCTACGCGCCGCTCTACGGCAAGGCGGCGCAGACGCAGCCGGAGGTGGAACGGCTACGCGACCGCGAGGCGGCGCTCTGGGCGCCCCTCACCCTGCACTGGGGTTGGGAGCTGGAGGACGACTTCGCCGGCCTGCGTAAGCTCTGCGCCCTGCTCGGCGAGCAGGACCTGGCGGCCGACTGGCGTGACCTCCGCGACGCCGCCGCGGAGGCCCGCCGAATCGACTGAGGATCAGACCTCGACCGGTTCCTTGCGCGGCACGAGCACCAGCCGCTTGAACTCGGCGACCAGGACGCCGTCCTGGTTGAGGACCCTGGTGTGGACCTTGACGACACCGCGGTCGCCTTTCGAGCGCGACGGTTTCACCTCCAGCACCTCGGTCTCGCAGAACAGCGTGTCGCCGTGGAAGACCGGGTTGGGGTGGCTCAGTTCTTCGGTCGCCAGGTTGGCGATCGCCTTGCCGGAGACGTCGGAGACCGACATGCCGAGGGCGAGCGAGTAGACCAGCGGCCCGACGACGACGTTTTTGCCCTGCTGCGAACCGGCCGCATAGACATCGTTGAGGTGCAGCGGGTGGTGGTTCATCGTGATCAGGCAGAAGAGGTGGTCGTCTGACTCGGTCACGGTCTTCGCCGGCCAGTGCTTGTACACCGCGCCCTCCTCGAACTCCTCGAGGTAACGGCCGTAGCTGTGCGCGCCGGACGCCTCGCGCGCAGCCTGGTCGGTGGTGAACTCGGACGTCTCACTGCTCATTCAGGGATTTCCTTCCGTTGTTCGGCGCCGCGTGGGTGACGCGGCGTTCAGTGCACTTTGCGCAGGCGGGCGCGCTGCTCTTGCTTCTCGACGACCTGGGTGACCAGCTTCACCACGTTGGAGTCGCCGGTCGCCTTGATGTGGCCGGTCTCGGCCGCCCGCCGGTAGCTGGCGAGGGTGCCTTTCTCGGCCAGCTGGTTGAAGTTGGGCCGGTCGATTTCGACCAGCACCCGCTCGTCCTGCGCGAGGTCCTTGGAGACTTTCGGGCCCGGCAGCTCGACCCGGTAGAGCTGGATGTCGTGTTTGGCCCGCAACTGGAGGCCGAACACGAGTTTCAGTTTCGCAAGCG
>CAWBRE010000030.1:0-193774 GCA_963791095.1 uncultured Solirubrobacterales bacterium | reverse complement strand
CGTGTCCTCTCTCGGCCCGCGGCGGGAGTGCGCCCGCGCGTGCCCGGCTGTTGATTGACTGGTCAGTCAGCCAGCCTTCGCACAGTCTAGCCGACCGGCCGGTGGCGCGCCGCGCCTGTACGGTGGGACGAGGTGAGCGCCGACCGACCGATCAACGCCGACGTAACTCCGCCGGAGGACGCCCCCGAGCCGCCCGCAGAGCCGAAAAAGGCCACGGAGCAGCCGAGATCGTCGGCGCCGGAGAAGAAACCGTCGAAGCGGCCGGAGCCGGTCCGGAAACCCGACGCGGACCGGAAAAAAACGCCGACCGCGGACGAAAGTGCCGAGTCGCCGCCGCCGGTCCCCCGCAGGCGCCGCCGCGGGATCCCCGGGCCGATCAAGCTGGTCGCCGCGCTGGTCGTGGTCGCGATCGGGTTCATCGTCCTCGCGATCGTCGCCGGCGGCGGCTCGAAGAAGGGCGACGAGAGTGCCGCCCCGACCGCCTCGAAGACCGTCGTCATCCCCGCCGCCCCACCCTCCTCGGAAAGCGAAACCGAAGGCTCCTCCGAAGGAGAAGGCGAAGGCGAAGCGGAATCCGAAGGCTCGTCCGGCGGCAGCGCCGAAGAACTCGGCTATCCCTCCTTCGCCACCTCGAACACGACGCGCATCGGCGGTCCCGACCCGGTCGCCAACGCCGCCGCCACCGCCCTCGCCGTCTTCCCGGCGACGAGCGAAAAGCAGCGCCCGGTCGCCGTCTCCCTGGTCGGCAAGGAAGACTGGGGCGGCGCGATCGCCGCCGCGGTGCTGATGGCCGAACCGGCGCGGGCGCCGCTCCTCTACGGCGAAGCGGAAGGCGTGCCCGCCCCCACCGCGAGCGCCTTCAGCGCCCTGAAGCCGGGCGGCGGCGCGGCCAGCGGCGGCGCCGCGGTCTTCGCGATCGGCAACGTCCAGGTCCCCGGCGACCTCGGCGCCGCCAAGATCAAGGCCGGCGACCCGGCGTCCGAGGCGGCCGGGGTCGCCCGCCTGCGCGACCGCCTCGCGGGCTCGCCGCCGGACGCGATCATCCTCGCCTCCAGCTCCGAACCAGCCTTCGCCGCGCCCGCCGCCGCCTACGCCGCCCGCTCCGGCGACCCGGTCCTCTTCACCGAAGCCGAAACCCTCCCCCAGCCGACGATCGCCGCCCTGCGCCGCGACAAAGGCGTGCCGGTCTACGCCCTCGGGCCCGGCTCGGCGATCTCCGGCAAGGTGCTGAAGGAAGTCGAAGCGCTCGGCACCAAGGTCACCCGGATCAGCGGCGCCGACCCGGTCGCCGGGGCGATCGCCTTCGCCCGCTTCGGCGAAGGCGGCTTCGGCTGGCACGTCTCCGATCCCGGCCACGGCTTCGTCCTCGCCCGCGCCGACGCGCCGCTGGAAGCGGCCGCCGCGGCACCGCTCTCGGGCTCCGGCACCTGGGGGCCGTTGCTGCTCACGGACAGCGCCGATACGCTCCCCTCCGAATTGCGCGGCTACTTCCTCGACGTCAAGCCGGGTTACACGACGGACCCCACCCGGGCCTTCTACAACCACGTCTGGATCGTCGGGGACGCTGGGCAGATCAGCGTCGAACAGCAGGCCGAAGTCAACGAAGTCGCCGAACTGGCGAAGATCGGGAGCGAGGAATGAGCGAGGCGGAGAACCCAAACCTGCTCGGTGGCGAGCGCGGCATCACGGTCGAGGACATCCGTGCCCTCGCCGGCCCGGCGACGCCCCACTTCGCGCTCCAGATCCGCAACCGGATCGCGCGGCTGATCGAGCCCTTCCCGGCCGGCGACCCGGTGCGGCGCGAAGGCGAACGCCAGATCGCCCGCCTGCAGACGCTCTCCGACCACAGTGGTGAGCCGCGGCACGGGCTCGGCATCGAGCACTGAGATGAAGCGGCTGGCGCCAGGGGTCTGGCGCCTCAAAGAGGTTCCCCGGCCGGTCATCAACGTCTACCTCGCCGAGGACGTGCTGATCGACGCCGGCCGGCGCTGGGACCGCAAACGGATCTTCGCCGAGCTCGAGGGGGTCGAGATCTCGGCCGTCGCCCTCACCCACGTCCATCCCGATCACCAGGGCTGCGCGAAGGCGGTCTGCGACGCGCGCGGGGTGCCGCTCGCCTGCCACGCAGGCGACGTCGACGCGATGGAGGGGCGACGCTCGGTCGGCGCCACCGACTGGTGGCTGGGAAAGATCTACGACCGCCTCTGGACCGGCCCGCCGCACAAGGTCGACCGGGTGCTCGCCGAGGGCGACGAAGTTGCCGGCTTCCGCGTCGTCCACGCTCCGGGCCACGCGCCCGGCGAGGTGATCTTCTTCCGCGACTCCGACCGGGTGGCGATCTGCGGCGACGTGATCCGCAACATGAGCTACGTCACCACGCTGGCGGGCGCCCGCGAACCCCCCGACGGGCTCACTCCGGACCCGGCCGAGAACCGCCGCTCGATCCGCAAGCTGGCCGCGCTCGAACCCTCGCTGATCCTCCCCGGCCACGGTCCGGAGGTCACCGACATCGCCGCCTTCAACCGCTTCGCCGCCGCCCTGCCCGTGGACTGAGCGCCGGGCCGGCGCTACGATCGCGGCATGGACACTCCTCTCGCACCAGAGCAAGGAATCGACAGCCCGACGAACGCCCGCGAACTGGCGATCCAGCGGCTGAAAATGAAGCAGGACTTCAAAGGCGTCCTCGCCGGCGGCCTCTTCGCGATCGTGGTCACCGTGGTCATCTGGGCGATCGGCGAAGGCGGCTACTTCTGGCCGGTGTGGGTGATCTTCGGCGTCGCGATCGGCGTCGTCGCCCAGGGCTGGAAGGCCTACGGCCCGAGCAACCGGATCAGCGAGGCCGACGTGCAGCGGGAGATGAACCGCGGCGGCTAGGCCGGGCCGAAGGCGTCGATGATGCGGTTCTGGTACTCGCTCAGCTCCTCGGGCGAGATGAAGTAGGTCGGCGGGGTGAGGAAGAGGCCGTCGGCGCGCTCGGCGGTGGCGGCGACCCGGGCCCGCACCTTGTCGAGCGGCCCGGCGGCGCAGTAGGTCTCGACCATCGCGTCCGGGATCGCCGCGGGGACGGCAGCGAGATCGCCGCGGCGGAAGGCCGCGGCGGCGTCGTTGGCCGCGTCCCCGAAGCCGTGCATCTCCCAGAGCGGCGCGTAGGTCTTCACCGTCGCGTAGAAGGAGATCGTGCGCCGCGCCAGGTCGAGCGCGTGGCCCTCGTCGTCGTCGATCGCGCAGCAGACCGTCGGCAGGTAGTCGAAGTCGCGGCGCTCGCGGCCGGAGCGTCCGAGGCCGGTCTCGAAGCTGGGGACGACCACCTCGTCGATCCAGCGCAGGCTCTGGATCGGGTGGCCGATCAGCCCGTCGGCGACGTCGCCCGCCATCCGCGACATCCCCGCCTGCAGGGCGGCGGCGTAGATCGGCGGCGGCGCGTCGCGGGCGGGCGGATGGGGGCGGATCCAGCCCTTGATGTCGATGTCGTAGTAGTCGCCCCGGTAGCGGATCGGCTCGCCCGCGTGGGCCTGGCCCATGATCAGCCGGGTCGCCTCGATCGCCTCGCGCAGGTGCGGCGCCGGGCGGCCGTAGTCGGCGTTGTGCCAGGTCTCGTTGAGGCGTTTGACGCCGGAGCCGAGGCCGAGGCGGAAGCGCCCTCCCGACATCTCGTCGATGTCGAGCGCGCTGATCGCGTGGATGAATGGGCTGCGGGTGAAGGCCCAGGCGATCCCGGTGCCGACCTCGATCTTCGTCGTCTTCGCCGCCAGGAAGGCGGCC
Organism: uncultured Solirubrobacterales bacterium; assembly: GCA_963791095.1. Taxonomy (GTDB): domain Bacteria; phylum Actinomycetota; class Thermoleophilia; order Solirubrobacterales; family 70-9; genus VAYN01. The sequence continues at coordinate 190,012 of CAWBRE010000030.1, read as the reverse complement.
TGGGTGTCGGCGGCGCGGAAGAGCTCCGGCGCCCAGACGCACTCCACCCCGGCGGCCTCGGCGCGCAGCGTCTCCGCCTCCAGATCGGCGGCGGTGTGGCCGATCGCGGCGACCGAGATCCGCTGGAGGGCGCTCACGCCGCGGTGGGCGCCAGGACCTTCTTCGCGACCTGCTCGCGGTGCCAGCGCGCGTCGCCGTACATCGAGGCGTTGGCGCGGCCGCGCTTGAGGAAGAAGTGGAGGTCGTGCTCCCAGGTGAAGCCGATGCCGCCGTGGACCTGGATCGAGGCGTCGGGGACGCGCCAGCCGGCGTCGGAGGCGTAGGCCTTCGCCATCGAGGCGGAGAGCGGCAGGGCGCCCGGGTCGGCGTCGGCGGCCCAGGCGGCGCCGTAGACGGCCGAGCGCGAGTTCTCGGTCTCCAGCAGCATCTGCGCGCAGCGGTGCGAGACCGCCTGGTAGGTGCCGATCGGGCGGCCGAACTGTTCGCGGTCTTTGGCGTAGGAGACGGCCATCTCGAGGGCGCGCTGGGCGACCCCGGTCGACTCGGCGGCAAGCGCCACCGCGCCGAGCAGGTAGATCCGCTGGAACTCGGCCCCATGGCCGGGCAGCGTCTGCTCGGCGGGCACGCGGACGCCCTCGAAGTTGACGGTGGAGAGGCGACGGGTGGTGTCGATCGAGATCTCCTCCGAGACGCTGACCCCATCGGCGTCGGCGGGGACGATGTGGCGGCGGCCGTCCGCGGTGGCGACGAGGAAGAAGGCGGCGCCGGCCGCGTCGGCGACCAGCTCCTTCTTGCCGTTCAGCACCACGGCGTCGCCGTCGGCCTCGTCCTTCATCGGGTAGGCGCCCGGGGTCCCGGTCGAGCCGGCGTCGACCATCGCCTGGGTGCCGCGCGCGGTCCCCTCGGCGAGCGGGCGAAGCCAGCGCTCCTTCTGCTCGTCGGAGGCGCTCTGCGCCAGCGCCAGTCCGACCACCGTGTTGGAGAAGAGCGGCGAGGGCGCCAGCGCGTAGCCCATCTCCTGGAAGAGCACCGCCAGGTCGACGATCCCGAGCCCCTGGCCGCCCCACTCCTCGGGCAGCGCCAGGCCGGCCCAGCCGAGCTCGGCCATTTCGCCCCAGCCCTGCGGGTCGGTGCCGTCGGCGGAGCCGGCGAGCTCCCGCATCCGCTCCGATTTGAAGCGCGAGGCGAGGAAGTCGTGGGCGGTCGAGCGGATCGCTTCCTGCTCGTCGGTCAGGTCGAAGTACAAGGTTCCGGCTCCCTCTCCCTAACGCATCCGCGGCAGGCCGAGCACCCGCTCGGCGATGATGTTCTTGAGGATGTCGGTGGTGCCGCCCTCGATCGAGTTGGCGCGCGAGCGGAGGAAGTTGTACTGCCAGGCACCGTTGGCGACGGCCCCCTCGGAGCCGCGCCCGAGCGGCGCCCAGGCGCCCTCGATCTCCAGCGCCAGCTCGGTCAGGTCCTGGTTGATGTCGGCCCACTGCCACTTGCCGAGCGACCCCTCCGGGCCGGGGATCCCCGACTCCATCGTCTTGGTCAGCCCGCGGTAGGCGTTCAGGCGCATCGTCTCGGCCTCGATGAAGAGCTGCGCGATCCGCTGGCGGAAGTAGGCGTCCTCGGCGGCGGTCGAGCCGCCCTCCTCGCGCACTTCGTGGGCGAGGTTCGGCGAGCCGGCCGAGGCTGTTGTGGATCTGGGCGATCGCCCCGAAGGCGAGCCCGGCGCGCTCGTTCATCAGCGTCGTGATCGCCACCGTCCAGCCTTCGCCGACGTTGCCGATGATGTTCTCGTCCGGGATCCGCGCCTCGTTGATGAAGACCTCGTTGAACTCGCCCTCGCCGGTGATCTGGACCAGCGGTTTCGCTTCGACGCCGTCCTGCTCCATGTCCATCAGGAAGTAGGTGAGGCCCTGGTGCTTGGGAGCGTCGGCGTCGGTGCGGGCGACCAACATGCACCACTTCGCGTACTGGGCGAACGTGGTCCAGACCTTCTGCCCGGTGACGACCCATTCGTCGCCGTCCTTGACCGCGCGGGTCTTCAGCGAGGCGAGGTCGGAGCCCGACTCGGGCTCGGAGAAGCCCTGGCACCAGATCTCCTCGCCGGTCAGGATCGGCTCCAGGTAGCGCTGCTTCTGCGCGTCGGTGCCGTGGGCGATGACGACCGGGCCGCCCATCGCCAGCCCCAGCACGTTGGCCGGGCTGGGCGCTTCCTGGGCGGAGGCCTCGCCGGTGAAGATCGCCTGCTCGATCATCGTCGCGCCGCGGCCGCCGAAGTCCTTCGGCCAGGAGATCCCGGCCCAGCCGGCGGCGTGCAGCTTGCGCTGCCAGGCGCCGCGGAACTCCATGACCTCGTCGAGCGACCCCTCCGGTTCCGGACCGGGGTTGTTCTCGCGCAGCCACGTCGCGACTTCGTCGCGGAAGCTCTCCTCCGATGGTGACAGCGTCAGGTCCATCGGCCGCCCAGCATATAGAGCTACTGGCCGGGCGGCCGGTGGACTCAGCTACCGCAGACTTTGAGGCCGTACGCCTTCGCCTTCTTGGTCGCCCCGGCGAGGGTGTCGTTTGCGGGGACGCCGGATTCTTCTTCGGCTTCGGCGACTTCTTCGGAGAGCGTGTCGGTGAGGTCTTCGACCGTTTCCTCTTCGCCTTCCGGCGGCGTCAGCGCGGCGATTCCTTCGGCCTGGCGACCGATGTTCGGCAGGATCACTTCGCGGAAGAGTTCAGCCTGCAGGTCTTTGCTCGGTTCTTCTTTGCCGATTTCGACGCCTTTTTCTTTGGCGAAGGCTTCGACTTCTTTGACCAGTTCGGTTTCGTCTTCGCCGCAGATCGCGTCTGCTTCCTTGATGAAGACGGCTTTGGTCGGGGCTCCGCCGCTGGAATCGGTCGAGCCGTTGTCGCTGGTGCTGGAGGTCGAGCTGGAGCTGGAGCTGCTGCCGCCGCCACCGCACCCGGCGGCGACCACGGCCAGGGCGAGCACGGCGAAGAGCGCCAAGACGAGTTTGCGCTTATACAAAGGAAATCTCCTCGAATTCGGGGGCGAGACGGAGGTCGGAACCTAACGGTCAGGCTGGCTGCCAGGGCAGCCGAGGACTCAGATGCCGCAGGTCTTCAAGCCGTAGGCCTGGGCCTTTTCGGTGGCCCCCCGGAGCGCGGTGCCGGCGGCGCCCTTCGCCTTCTTGGCTTCGGCGACCTCCTTGGCGAGCGTGTCGGTGAGGTCTTCGATCGTCGCCTCGTCACCTTTCGGCGGCGTCAGCGCGGCGATTTCTTCGCCCTGTCTGCCGATGTTCGGCAGCACCACCAGGTGGAAGATCTTCGCCTCCTGCGCTTCGCTCGGTCCGGCTTCGGTGACCGAGATGCCCGTTTCTTCGACGTATTCGCTGATTTCTTCGCTGACCTTCGCGTTGCCCTTGCTGCAGATCTTGTCCGCTTCTTCGATGAAGGCGGTCTTGGCCGAGCTCTGAGGCGGAGGCGAGGTGTTTTCAGCGTCGGTCGCGGTCCCGGAGCTGGAGCCGTTGCCGCCCCCTCCCCCACAACCGGTGGCGAGCGTCGCGAGCGCGAGCACGGCGGCGAGGGCGAGGCGAAGTTTGGTCTGGAACACGGATCTCCTCAATTGGGAACGAGGCTGACCCGGCAAGCTAGCGCAGTCGGTCGGCCGCAGAGCCTTGCCGTGAAAAGAACTGATAGGAACCCGCCCGATGAGCGAGAGACAGGGATACGAGAGTCCGGGGATCGCGGGGAGCGGGGCCATCGCAACTGGCCTTGCCGCGGTCTCGACCACTACCGCCGACACGATCCTGCTGGCGCGGTCGGAGGCCTCGGCCTGGCGCGCGGAGGAGAAAGTCGTCGCCGCCTGCGCCAAGATCGAGGGCGCCCAGCCCTCCCGCCTTCGGGTCACCACCGACCCCAAGGACCTGGCCCACTGCGACGTCATCGTCGAGGCGATCGTCGAGGAGCTCGACGCCAAGGCCGAGCTGATCAAGACGCTCGATGAGGCCTGCCCGGACGCCGACCTGGCGACCACCACCTCCTCGCTCGGCATCGGCGACATCTCCGGCAAGGCCGGCGTCCCCCGCCTCTACGGCCTCCACGTCTTCAACCCGGTGCCGCGGATGGCGCTGGTCGAGGTCTGCATCCCGGACGGCGCCGAGTCGGCCCGCGAGCGGGCGATGGCCTGGTGCGCGGCGCTCGGCAAGACCGCGGTCGAGGTCCCCGATCAGGCGGGCTTCGTCGTCAACCGGCTGCTCTTCCCCTACCTCTTCGACGGCGTGCGGCTGATGGAGCGCACCGGGATGGAAGCGGGCGAGGTCGACACCTGCATGAAACTCGGCGCCGGCCACCCGATGGGCCCGCTGGCCCTGCTCGACTTCGTCGGCCTCGACGTCGCCGAGGCGATCGGCGACGCCCTCTACGCCGACTCGAACGATCCCGCGCACAAGCCGCCGGGCCTGATCGTCGAGATGATCGGCGAGGCGAAGCTGGGCCGCAAGTCCGGCGCCGGCTTCTACTCGTACGACTGAGCTTCACGGTTGATGGGCCGAAAACCCCTCCTATAGGGCGGGTTTTCGGCCCATCGACATCGTTACTCGGCAGGGGCGGTTTTCCCCTTCCCGGACATGTCCCAGATCACGTCGGCCTCGGAGACGTTTTGGCGGCGGGCGGCGATTTCGACCTCTTCCCAGGGCAAGGCTGCCTCGGGGAGCTCGTCCCAGCGGGCAAGATCGAGGGCCTCGATCGAACCTCTGAGCGCCGGGCCGAGGTGCTCCTCGGAGCGCAACAGCGCCCTCAACACCTCGAGCTGCTTGTCGGTCAGGCGAACAACCCACATCGGGGGACCTCCAGCTTCTAGCGGTACGCGGGTTGCTCGAAGAAATTAGGCGTCGCCACGGACGGAAGATTTGCCCGTCGCGCGGCTGATCCGAACCGCCTCGATCCGGTTCTCCCGCACCGCCTCGACCCGCAGGGTGTAGCCGTCGACGGCGATCGAGTCGCCGCGTTTGGGCAGTCGGCCGAGCTCACCGAAGACGAAGCCGCCGACCGAGTTGTAGGTGTCGGAGTCGGCGTCGGGCAGATCGATCCCGGCGTCCTCGAGGTCACCGAGGCTGACGTGCCCGCGCACGAACCAGTCGCCGTTGGTGAGCCGGCGCACGGCCGCGGCGCGCGGGTCGGTCTCGTCCTCGATCTCGCCGACGACCTCCTCGAGGATGTCCTCGACGGTGACGATGCCGACCGTCCGCCCGTACTCGTCGACGACCACCGAGAGCGAGGTGCGCTGCACCTGCAGGTCGTGCAGGAGGTCGTCGAGCGGGCGCGTCTCGGGGACGATCAGGGCGTCGCGGATCACCGACTCGATCGTCGTATCGGGCCCGTCGCTCATGTAGAGCCGGGCGAGGCTGTTGTTGTGGATGACGCCGCGCACGCGGTCGGCGTTGTCGTCCTCGATCACCACAAGGCGGGTGTGGCCGGAGGTGACGCAGCGCCGCAGCGCCGCCTCGACCGTGTCGTGGGCGTCGACCGTGACGACCGCCGGGATCGGCGTCATCACCTCGCGCGCCTCCTGCTCGTGCAGGTGGAAGACGCCCGCCAGGTGACCCGCTTCGTCGGGGTCGAGCCCGCCCTGTTTGGCGCCGCGGGCGATGATCAGACGAAGCTCCTCGGGCGAGGTTTCCTCGGGGTCTTCGACGTCCATCCGCAGCACCCGCCTGACCAGGAAGATCGCCGGGGCGTTGGTGGCGACGACCAGCGGCCGCAGGACGCGGCCGAAGAAGACCAGCGGGCCGGCGACTTTGATCAGCGTGTTCTCGGGCCGCCCGATCGCGACCATCTTCGGCGCCTGCTCACCGAGGATGATCTCGAGGAAGGTGACGATGGTGAAGGCGAGGGCGATCGCCAGGGCAAGTGCCAGCGCGTGGCCGGCGAAGCCGCCGAAGATCGGTTCCAGCAGGTGGGCGAGCGCGGGCTCGCCGAGGAAGCCGATGCCGAGCGAGGCGATCGTGATCCCGACCTGGCTGGTGGCGACGAACTCGTCGACCCGGTCGAGCTGTTCCAGCGCCCGGCCGGAGCCGCGCACGCCCTCGTCGCGCATCTGCTCCAGGCGGGCGCGACGCGAGCGCACCACGGAGAACTCGGCGGCAACGAAGAAGCTGTTGACCGCGACCAGCAGCAGCAGGAGGACGAGCAGCAGGACGCTCATCGGCTATGCGGCCCGGTACTTCGGGCTGGAACGTCGTCGGCCATTCGGCTTTCCCAATATAGCCGGAGTTCCCACGGATCCTCGCGAGGCTGCAATATTCAGGGTCAGACGATGAAGGTCGCGACGCTCAATGAGATGCTGGAAGAAGTCGTCCGCCTCGGCGAGGCGACCGGTACCGGCGAGGAGGCGCACGAACTGCGCGGCGAACTCGAGGGCCGCCTGGCGACCGTGCGCGCGGCCGTCGGCGGAGCCACCGTGCCCCGGGTCATCGCCCTCGAGCGCCTGGTCGAGCCGGTCCGCGTGGCGGGCTTCTGGGTGCCGGAGATGATCTCGATCGCGGGCGGCGAGGACGTCGCCGGATCGCCCGGCCTGGCTCCCGCCGAGGTCGGCTGGGGCGAGCTCTCGAGCCTCCGCCCCGACGTCCTGATCGTGATGGTCGACGGCTACCTCGAGGACGTGCAGGCGCAGGCGATGGAGGTCTGGGAGCACCTCGAGAGCCTCGGCGCCGACCGCATCTTCGCCGTCTCCGCCCAGGCCGCCTTCAGCGACCCCGGCCCGCGCCTGATCGACGGCGTCGAGCTGGTCGGCCACCTTCTCCACCCCGACCTGATGGACCCGCCCGGCAACACCCCCTTCACCCGCCTGCGCTCCCCCGCCCAGCGCGCTGCCTCGGCGTAGGAGGGCGGGCCGGGTGGCCCCTTCTCTCACAACTGCGGGGAGGTTCGTTCAGGGGCCACCCGGCCCGCCCTCAGGCGACGGCTAGGCCGAGGACGAACGCGAGGATGCCGAGGGCGGCCATCGCGCCGAGCTCGACCGCGAGGCGACCACGGGCGCTGGTCTCGCCGAGTTTGCCGCGCTCGCCGGCGGCGATCAGGAAACCGCAGAGCACGCCGCAGATGAGGCCGCCGACGTGGGCGCCGATGCTGATGTGCCCGTCGGCGAAGGTGAAGACCAGGTTGAGCAGGATCAGGCCGCCGATCTGGCCGGCGACCGCGTCCAGCCGTCTTCCCCGGGCGATGATGAAGGTCGCGCCGAGGACGCCGAAGATCGCTCCCGAGGCACCGGCGCTGACCGTGTTCGGTTCGATCAGCAAGGCGACGAACGAGCCCGCCAAGAGCGAGGCGAAGTAGAGGACGACGAAGCGCGGCGTCCCGATCGAGGGCTCCATCAGCCGGCCGAGGACGAACAGCAGGTACATGTTGAAGCCGATGTGGAGGAGGCTGACGTGGACGAAGCCGTTGGTGATCATCCGCCACCACTGACCGCCTTCGCTGACCGCCGGGCCCCAGAGACCGCCCATGTTGTAGATCCGCTCGATGCCGATTTCTTTGAGCAGGCCGTGGCCACCGCCGCCGGCGCCGGCGATCTCGATCAGGTAGACGATCACGTTGAGCGCGATCAGCACCGCGGTCGCCGGGAAGGCACTGAACCCGCTGGCGGTGCCGACCGGGTTGCGGACCACGCGGGTGCGCTGGGTGGCGCACTCCGGGCAGCGCATGCCGACCGGGGTCGGGGTCATGCACTCGGGGCAGATCGGCCGCCCGCAGGAGGAGCAGGAGACGGCCGTCTCGCGGTTCGGATGTCGGTAACAAGTCTGTGGCACCGGTCGCTCAGCCTACAATCGCGCCCGATGGAGCCCGCCAGCCCCGCCCGCCTCTACGCCGCCGCGGTCGGCGCGCTGCTGATCCTGCTGGGGATCGCCAGCTTCTTCTACGGCTCCTCGTTCGGCTCGCCGGGGACCCTCGACCACACCCTCGGGGCCCTCCGCACCAACGGCTGGCTGAACCTTCTCTGGGCAGCCCTGGGCGCCCTCGGCCTGCTCCTGGCGAGCCCGTCCCCCCGCGCCTACGCCTTCCTGGCGGGAACCCTGCTCACCGTCCTCGGCGTCTGGGGCCTGATCCTCGACCCCGGCGCCGCCATCCTGGGCTTCCTCCCCGCCGCAGGCGCCAACGAAGCTCTAAATCTGGTTCTCGGCCTGCTCGGCCTCCTCGCCGCCGCCGGTTCGCCCCGCCGCCAGGCGGCCCCCCGCAAGCATTCCGTGAGCGCCAGTAGGGCGACCCCTGAACGAACCTCCCGGCTGTTGTGAGAGAAGGGGTCGCCCTACTGGCGCCCCCGCCAACCCGACCCGCCGAAATCCGTCCCTACTAGGGCAAGAGCCTCCGCAGCCCAGCCGCCTCGGCCTTGCCGCGCCTGCGCAGCTCGAACAGCACCAGCGCCCCGGTTGCCACCCCGCCGACGCCCACCGCGACCACCGGCCGCACCCAGTTGCGGGGGTCGCGCAGGGCGCTCAGCTCGGCGTCGGAAAGCTCCTCGGCCCAGTCCGACAACTCCGTCGCCGCCGCCGCGGACAGCGCCGTGAAGGTGTCCTCGATCCGCCCCGAGAGCCGCTCCGGTGGCTCGATCGGGCGCAGCACGTCGCCCAGCAGCGCCTCCACGTCCCAGGTCGATTCGCCGCTGCCCTCAGTCGCCGTCATCGCGCCCCATCTCCTCCTGCAGCTGTTTGATCGCCCGGTGGATCAGCACCTTGGTCGCCCCGTCGGAGCGCCCCAGAGCCCGCGCGATCTCGCGGTTGTCCATGCCCAGGGCGAAGCGCATGATCAACGCCTCGCGCCGGTCGTCGGAGAGTGTCTCGAGGTTGGCCATCACCTGCCGCAGCTCCTCGCGCCCGGCGACCAGATCCTCGGTGTCGTGCTTGGTCGCGATCGGGTCGGCATGTTCCAGCGGCGTCTGCGGCCGACGCGAGCGATCGCGGTAGTAGTTCGAGGCGAGGTTGTGGGCGATCCGGATCAGCCACGGACGCAACGGCCGCCCGTCCGACTCCCGCCGCGCCCGGTCGAAGTGCCGGTAGGCCTGCAGGAACGCCTGCTCGGTGAGGTCCTCGGCGTCGTGGTGGTTCCCCACCCGGTAGTAGGCGTAGGAGTAGACGTCGCGCAGGTGATCCTGGTAGAAGGTCTCGAAGGCGCGGTCGAGCTCCGCCTTCGCCGCCGGAGCCAGATCGGCAGGCTCGACGTTCTCCTCGGGGCCGCTCACCGGCCAAGCCTAGTTCGGGGGTCAAGTAGAGCCGCGCGGCCATCTTCGGGCCTCCCCACGCGGCCTAGGCCGCCTGCCTCGCGCGCTCGGCGCGGCGCAGTCCGGCCACCCAGTCCTCGGCGGCGACTTCACCGCGGATCAGCTTCGCCAGCCCCTCCAGCGCGTCGGCCTTGACCCCGGAGGCGGCGACGGCCTCGGCCAGCAGCGGCGTCGTGTCGAGGCCCTCGGAGGCCTGGCCGATCAGGGCCGGGATCTCCGCCGCCGGGGTGCCGGTGCCGAGCAACTCGCCCGCGCGGCGGTTGCGCCCGGTCGGCGCCATCATCGTCGCGGTCAGGTCGCCGACCCCGGCGAGCCCGGCGAAGGTCTCCAGTTCGGCGCCGTGGGCAAGCCCGCAGTCGATGCACTCGCGCCAGATCTCGGCGACCGCGATCCCGGCCGCGTTCAGCCCGTGCGGCTCGGCCGCGGCGGCGGCGAGGGCGGCGGCGTTCTTGGCGGCGCCCGCCATCTCCACCCCGACCACGTCCTTGGAGCGCTCGCAGACGAGGCCGGCGCGGTCGAAGACCTCGCCCAGCTGCGCGCGCAGGTCAGGGTCGGCGGAGCCGAGGACCAGGGCGGCGGAGCCGGAGACCGCCTCCTTCGCGTGGGCCGGGCCACCGAGGCAGGCGATCGCCCGCGCCCGCACCCGTTCGCCGACGTACTCGGAGGGCAGCTGCCCCTGCGGGGCGATCAGCCCCTTGGTCAGCAGCAGGATCGAGGAACGGTCGCCGGCCCGGTCGGCGATCGAGCCGACCGCCGCGGGGAGCGACTTGGAGGGGATCGCGAGGATGATCAGGTCGAGGCCGGTGAGCTCGATCTCGGCCGCCGGGCGCACGTCGATCGACTCCGGCAGCGGCACGCCGGCGAGGTAGCGGCGGTTCTCCCCCGCCTCGATCAATTCCGCCGCGCTGGCCGCGGTGCGGGCGCCGAGCTGCACCTCGAGGCCGCCGCGGGCGAGCAGGACGGCGATCGCCGTGCCCCAGCTTCCCGCCCCGATCACGGCCGCGCGCCGCATCGGCGGCAGCCCGCCGAGGTCTTCCCACTGCAGCAGGACGTTGGGCCAGATCCGCGAGGTGACGGTGACCGCGAGCGCCTGCGAGGGCTCCTCGGCCTGCGGGAAGGTCATCGCCTTGCCGAGCCGCGCCTTCACCTTGCGCGGGTAGATGCGCCAGCCGCGGCGCACGCCTTCGGTGCCGATCACCGCGGTCGGCAGGACCGGCGCCCCGGTCTGCAGGGCGAGCCGGCCGACCCCGCGCTTCGGGTTGCCGAGGCTGCCGCGGCGGATCCGCGTCCCCTCGGGGAAGATGCAGAGCGTCCCGCCCCGTTCGACCACCATGCGGGCGGTCGTCATCGACTCCTCGTCGGATTCGCCGCGGCGGATCGGGAAGGCGCCGAGGCGGGAGAGGAACCAGCCCTGCAGCGGCTTCTGGAAGAGCTCGACCTTGGCGACGTAGTTCATCGGCCGGCGCCAGGGCAGGCAGGCGCCGACGATGAAGGGGTCGAGGAAGCTGCGGTGGTTGGCGGCGACGATCAGCCCGCCTTTGACGTGGCGGGCGTGCGCGCGGCCGTTGCGCGAGAGGCGGAAGTAGACGAGGAAGAAGGGGACGAAGGCGAGCCGGATGCCCACGTAGAGCGGCCAGTTGACACTGTGCTTGCGCGTGTAGGCGTGCAGCGCCGCGAGGCGCTCGTCGGTGATCACGGGTTGGGCTACACGCGGAAGTGCGCGCGGTTACCCAGAAATTTCGCGCCGCTCAGGTCTGCGGCGCCCGCGGGTTGATCACCGGGCGCAGGTTCGGTTCGACCTCGTCGCGCAGGTGCTCGAAATCGGGCGGCAGCGAGAGCTTCTCGCCGAGGCTCTCAAGCGGCTCGTCGACGGTGAATCCCGGCCCGATCGTGGCGACCTCGAACAGGACCCCGCTGGGTTCGCGGAAGTAGATCGACTTGAAGTAGAAGCGGTCGATCTCCGGGGTCGGGCGGGCGCCGGCGGCGATCGCCTTGTCGCGCCAGGCCATGTGCTCCTCGGGTGGGCAGGCCCAGGCGACGTGGTGGACCGAGCCCGCGCCCTGGACCGGGCGCACCTCCGGCGGCGGGTCGAAGACGTAGAGGCCGCCGCGCTCCTCACCGCGCGCCTCCCAGCCCGCATCGGTCGGCTCGAACTCGAGCGCCTCGAGCAGCCCGGTGCTCGTCTCCGGCGCCGCCGCGTAGGCGCGCACGGCGTGGAAGCCCTGCAGGGCGAGCTCCCGCGGCACCTCCGGGTGGTCGGCGATCAGCGGTGGGTCGGGGACGTCGGCGACGAAGAGCTCGTGGTCGAGGCCCTCCGGGTCGGCGAAGTGGAGGCTGCCCCCTTCGCGCCGCGTGTCGATGTCGTGGGCGCCGAGCCTTCCCTCCCAGAAATGGAGCGCCTCCGGCCCGCCGACCCGCCAGACGATCCGGTGCACCATCCCCGCGCCGGGCGTCCCGATCGGCGCCCCCGGATACTCGAAGAAGGTCAGATCGGCGCCGGGATCGCCCTTCTCGTCGGCGAAGAAAAGGTGGTAGACGGTGGGGCTGTCCTGGTTGACGGTTTTCTTCACCAGCCGCAGCCCCATCACCCCGGCGTAGAAATCGACGTTGCGCTGAGCGTTCTCGGTGATCGCGGTGATGTGGTGGATGCCCTCAAGCTTCATGTGCCACGTATACCATCCGGTCGATGAAGCCCTGGCGACGGCGGACGGTCAAAGGGCTAATCGTCCTCGGGTCCTTGCTTGCGTTCCTCAGCGTCTTCGCGATCTGGGTCGAGCGCCAGGCCCTCGACACCGGCGAGTGGGTCAACACCTCGGGCCACCTGATCCGCAATCAGACGATTCGCACCGCGCTGAGCGAATACATGGTCGAACAGCTCTACGAAAACGTCGACGTGGAAAAAAAGTTCGAAGAAGCGCTGCCGAAGGACTTCAAGGAACTGTCCGGCCCGGCGGCAAGTGGGCTGCGCACGGTGGCCGCGCCGGGGGTGGAAAAGGTGCTCGAAACCGGGACCGCCCAGTCGCTCTGGGAAACGGCCAACCAGACCGCCCACGAACAGCTGAAGGAGGTGCTGGAAAACAAGAAAGAAGCCGTCGACACCTCCAACGGCGAAGTGAAGCTGAACCTCGGCACCCTGCTGACCAACCTCGCCGGCCAGGTCGGCCTCGGCAAGGACCTGGCCGAACAGCTGCCCGCCGACGCGGGCCAGATCACGATCCTCAAGTCCGAACAGCTGAAGACCGCCCAGGACATCGTGGTCGCGATCAAGGGCCTGGCGCTGCTGCTCTCGATCCTCACCTTCGCCGTCTTCGGGCTGGCGATCTACCTGACCCGCGACGGGCGCTGGGTGACGGTGCTCTTCAGCGGGGTCGGGTTGATCGTCGCGGCGCTGCTCGTGCTCGTCTTGCGGCACGTGGCCGGCGGGGTCGTCGTCGACCAGCTGGTGAAGCAGGAGAACGTGAAGCCGGCGGCCGAAGCGGCGTGGTCGATCGGCACCTCGCTGATGGTCTCGATCGCGACCACGATCGTCATCGTCGGCGCCTTCTTCGCGGCGGCGGGCTGGCTCTCCTCGCCGACCGGCTCGGCGCGCGGGGCGCGTCGGGTGATCGCCCCGGCGCTCGACCGCTACCTGCCCTATTGCTACGGCGGCCTCGCGGCGATCCTCGCGATCTACCTGCTGTCGGCGTCCGGGGTCGGGCTGCGCACCTTCCTCACCGTGCTGGTGCTCGGCGGGATGGCGGCCCTCGGCCTGCGTGAGCTGAGCAAGCAGACGGCGGAGGAATTCCCCGACCTCACCTACGGCGAGGTGCTGGGGCCGACGCGCCAGAAAATCCAGACCGCGGTGGCGGACGCGAACCTCGGCGAGCGGGCATCGAAGATCAAACTGCCGGAGGTCAAACGACCGAGCGGGATGAGCCTGCCCGACGTGCGGCGCGGGCCCGGTCGCGGCCGGGGCCGCGGCGGCGATGCGCCGGCGCCGAGCGAGGCCGATACGGGCGAAGGTGTCGCAGCGACGCCGGGCCCGGAGGCCCCGACCCAGGTGATGAACGCGGAGGACGCGCGCCTCACCCGGCTCGAACGACTCGGCACCCTGCACCAGAAAGGCGTGCTCAGCGACGAGGAGTTCGCCGCCGAGAAGTCTCGCCTGCTGCGGGACTGAGGCGCCGATGCCGAGACGGCTCCTCCCCGCCTTCGTCGCGGCCATCGCGGTCGCGGTCGCCCTCGCCTCCTGCGGGGGCGGCGGCTCGACCACGATCACCCGGACCCGGACGGTGATGCGCCACGCGCAGAAGCAGGCGGGCCAGACCTTCCTGCCCGACGTCGCCACCGACCACCGCTTCGTCGAACCGGCCACCTACAGCTTCTCGGTCGACGGCGACCTGGTCGCCAAGAGCCTCGCCTGGCACGGCTGGGGCGAAGCGAAGGCGACCGCCTTCGGCACGATCGCCGAGCACCCGGCCTCGGGCCTGGTCGACACCTTCCAAGGCAGCGTCACCGCCTCGGCGCCGCGGACCTGCGAAGGCGCCCGCTACTACACCGAGGTCTTCGCCCACGTGCCGAAGCAGGCCGACTTCGTCCCCACCGAACCGACGAAGCTGTCGACTCCCTGCGACTAGCTAGGAGATCGGCACCGGCAGCGAACTCGCCGCCAGCGCCTTCGCCACGGCGACCAGGTTCTGCGCCGCCGTTTCCCCGGTCGTCTTCGACCATTCGTGGCCGGCGTCGTCTTCGAGGTAGCTCTTGCCCGGGCCGGGGCCACGGTTCCAGTAGGTCCAGGCCTGGCCGGGGATCGTGTAGCCGATGTCGATCAGCGCGCCCGTCACCTCGGAGATCACGTGGTGGGCACCGTCCTCGTTGCCGGTGACGACGACGCCCGCGACCTTGCCGTAGGCGACCGGCCGTTCGGAGTCGTCGGTCTCGGCGATCATCGCGTCCATCCGCTCCAGCACCCGCTGGGTCACGCTGGCCGGCCGCGCCATCCAGGTCGGCGTCGCGATCACGAGGATCTCGGCCTCGAGCAGCGCCTGGTGGATCGGCGGCCACTCGTCGCCCTCCCCCATGTCGGTTTCCACGCCGGGCTTGACCTCTTTGTCGACGACGCGGACTTCCCTCACCTCGACGTCTTCCTCGCGAAGCTTGTCGGCGACGACGGCGGCGAGCGCCTCGGTGTTCGAGGTCGCGGGGCTCGGTTTCAGGGTGCAGTTCAGGATCAGCGCTTTCATGCTCCGCAGGTACCCCCGTCCCCCGGTTCGACGCGGCGCGATCGGCCTGCCGGGGGTTCCGCCGCCTCGCGGCCGGGTAGTCTCGCCGCATGGCGACCATCCGCACCGGCGACAAACAGAAGTTCAAGGTCGAGGTCAGCGCCAAGAAAGCCGACGAAGAAATCGTCCGCGTCGGCGGCCGCGCGATCCCGATCGTCGACCTGAAGCTGGCCGGCAGGGACCAGATGGTCTACGTCAACGCCACCCACATCGTCTCGATCGAAGAAGACGAGTAGCGGCGTCGGCAGGGGTACGCCTGCCGAACAGATTTCTGGACTAAAGGAATTTTCATACGGACCCGATGGTGAAACACCGTGTTCCTCGTCCACCTGAGAAAACGGTTGAACGGTCGCTCCGAGGCCGGTTTCACCCTGATCGAGCTGCTGATCGTGATGCTGATCCTCGGCATCCTCGCCGCGATCGCGCTGCCCGCCTTCTTCAGCCAGCGAAGCAAGGCCAGCGACTCGAAGGCGAAGGAGTACGTACACACCGCGCAGGTCTCGATCGAGGCCTACGCCACCAGCAACAGCGGTCGCTATGAAGGCGCCACCGAAGCCAAGCTGAAGGAACTCGAGCCGGCCCTGACCAACGCCGGGACGATCAGCGTCACCGGACCGACCGGGACCGGCGCGCCGACCACGACCGGGTACCAGGTCGCGGTGACCTCGACCACCGGCAACGTCTTCGCGGTGAGAAACGCTACCGGCACGATCACCTTCCCCTGCACCGTGCCCAGCGGGGCAACGCAGCGCGGCGGCTGCCCCGGCACCGGGACCGCGGCGGGCACCTGGGGCTGATCACGACGGACCTGCCTGAGAATCGCGTCAGCGGCCTGATCCCGTTTGTCCATGTCGCGGATGTAGAGCGCTCGCTCTCCTTCTACCGCCACTTCGGATTCACGGTGAAGAGCACCTACGAGCCCGAGGGTCGCCTGGTGTGGGCCGCGCTCGCGAGCGATGGGGCCGAGCTGATGGTCGCGCTAGCCGGGGAACCAGTCGATCCTGGAAGCCAGGCGGTCCTCTTCTACCTCTATGCGCAGGACCTTGCCGGGCTGCGCGAACAATTGCTCGCGGCGGGGATCAAGGCCGGCAAGATCAAGGACGGTAGCCCGGGGCCGAGCGAGGAGATGCGCGTCATCGACCCCGATGGCTACGTCCTGATGGTGGCCCAGATCGCTTGACGCTGCTAGAAAGCCCGCCGCCGGGATCGAACCGGCAACCTCCTGATTACAAATCAGGTGCTCTCCCAGGTTGAGCTAGGCGGGCGCGGGGCCGATGATGGCTAGATGGATGTCACGTTTCGCTTCCTCAGCCCGGACGAGGGTGGTGTCCTGACCGAGGCGATAGAAGCAGCTTACGGGACGAGCTACGACGTTCGGTGGGTGTACGACCCGTTGGAGGTCGGCGCCCGCCTCGCCGACGGGCGCTACGTGTCCTGCGTGGCGGAGACGCCGACGGGCGAGCTGCTCTGCCACGAGGGCATGAGCCTGGCCGCGGCAGGGGACGCGGTCGCCCACTCCGGGCAGGCGGTGACGCTGGAGGCGGCCCGCGGCCAGCACCTCTTCACCCGCACCAAGCGGGTGCTGATGGACTGGGGCACCGAGCGCGGCCTGGCCGGCATGTACAGCGAGGCGACCGCCGCCCATCCCTACAGCCAGAAGGCGAACATCGAGCTCGGCGCCCACGAGACCGGCTTCCTGCTCGGCTGGATCCCGGCCACGGTCGAAAACGACGCGGCGGCGGGTGGCGGGCCGCGGCGCAACTCGGCGGCGCTCTTCTACACGAAGCTGAACGACGGTCACGACCGGCGGGTCTACGCCCCCGAGCGCCACCACGAGATCATCGGCCAGACGCTCGCCCTCTGCGAACTGCGCGGCACCCTGGCCCACCCGCCCGACGACTTCTGGCTGGCCGAGCGCACCGAGCTGCACACCGAGGTCGACACCGACCACAACCTGGCGCTGATCACTGTGGCCGTCCCCGGCGCCGACCTGGAGGAGGTGGTGCGAGCCCAGCGCCACCACCTGTTCCGTCGCGAGTGCCTCGACGCGATCTACCTCGACCTGCCGCTCGACACGCCGGCGACCGCCCTCGTCGCCGAGCACCTGGAGCGGCTGGGGATGAGCTACTCGGGGATCTTCCCCAACCCCAGGGCCGACGGCGACGTGCTGCGGATGCAGTCGCTGCACCGGGTCCGAGTCAAGGCCGACGACGTTGCCGTCGCCTCGGACCACGGGCGGGAGCTGCTCGACTACGTGCTCGCGGACCTGGAGCGCCGCGACTGACGCCGCTCGGTCAGGCCGCCACCTCACGCGAGGCCAGGTGCGTGCCGACCTTGCGCTTCACCCGCTGCAGGGCGTTGTCGACGGTCTTCGTGTCGCACTCGAGGCGCTCGGCGATCTGCTCGTAGGAGTGCCCGTCGAGGTACAGGGACAGCACCCGGCTCTCCAGGTCGGAGAGCACGCCGGAGACGCCGGAGAGGCAGGAGACGAGGCTCTCCAGCTCTTCGGTGGCGATCACCTGGTTGACCGGATCGTGCACGGTCGGCCCGGGCAGGATCTCGTCGAGGGTCGTTTCCGAGTCGCCACCGGCGGCCGGGGTCTGGCTGAACGAGACGTACTGGTTCAGCGGCGTGTGCTTGTTGCGGGTCGCGGTCTTGACCGCGGTGATGATCTGGCGGGTGATGCAGAGCTCGGCGAAGTTGCGGAAGCTCGACTCACGGTCGGTGCGGTAGTCGCGGATCGCCTTGTAGAGGCCGAGCAGGCCCTCCTGGATCAGATCGTCGCTCTCCCCGCCGAGGAGGAAGTACGAAGACGCCTTGAGGCGGACGAATCCGCGGTAGCGCTTGACGATCGTGTCGTACGCATCGGTGCGGCCGTCCTTGGCGAGGGCGACCAGATAGTGATCATCAAGCTCAGCTTGAGGGTTAGCTCGAACTGACATGCTCGCGGCGCGGCCTGCCATGGCCGGCCGAAATTCCTGCTTAGGCGTCGTTAGTGCCACAGATCCTTCTCCTTGCTGAAGGGCCGTGGCGCCACTTACCTCCCCAGAGGCGCCTTACTTATCGGTGGGCTCTTCTCAGACTCAAGCTGAGGTTCACCCTTTATTGAGGCGTGAGTCTATGCATAAGCAGAGTTCTGTCAACCCCAAATTGCGACCTTCTGCAACATCCGTTGCAGAAGGAGGTACTCAGGAACGCTGGCGGACGGACTCGAAAAGGAGCGCGGTGGCCGCGGCGGAGACGTTCAGGGACTCGATCTTGCCCAGGGTGGGCAGGGCGACGAGGCCGTCGCAGCTCGAGGCCACGCGCGGCCGGAGCCCCTTCCCCTCCCCGCCCAGCACCAGGACGGTGGGGCCGGTGAGGTCGACTCCCCAGGGCGGCTGCGTCCCGTCCGCGTCGGCGCCCCAGATCCAGAATCCCGCCTCCTTCGCCGCCGCCAGCCAGTCGGAGAGGTTGCGGACGTGGGCGACCTCGAGGTGCTCCACGGCGCCCGCCGAGGTCTTGCAGGTCACCGGCGTCACCATCGCCGCCCTGCGCTCCGGGATCACCACCCCGGCCGCCCCCGCCGACTCGGCCGAGCGGCAGACGGCGCCGAGGTTGCGCGGGTCCTGCACCTGGTCGAGCGCCACGATCAGCGCATCCGGCCGGCGCAGCATCCCCTCGGCGTCGCCGTAGGGATAAGGATCGACCTCCGCGACCACCCCTTGGTGGTCGGGCGACCCACAAATCCGCTCCAGCTCCGCCCCGGAGGTCTCCGGCGCCCGCCAGACCTTATGAACCCGCCGTCTCCCCCGTTCCGCCTCATGCACCGGCTGGACGCCGTAGATGATTTGCGAGGCCATCAGGATTTAGGCACGAGCCGCGGACCGTCAGCGGAGTCGCGCACCTCATAGCCCATCCGGGCAAGCTCGTCCCGGATCTCATCGGCCCTGACGAAGTCTTTCGCCGCCCGCGCAGCCTCCCGGTCTTCCATCAGCCGCTCCGCCCCCTCGTCGGCCTCGCCCGCCTCCGAACCGTTGAGGCTGCCGAGGCCGACGAGCTCAAGCATCTCCGCCACCGCCTCGACCGCGCCGGGAACCTCGCCGCGGTTAGCTTCCCCGACCAGCTCGAAGACCTCCGCCATCGCCCTGGGAGTGTTGAAGTCATCCGCTAGTGCCTCGCGAAAGGCCTCGACTCTCCCGGTGGCCGGTGAGGCGACCTCTGGGGAAGACTCGCCGGAACCTCCCCGCTGTTGTT
Organism: uncultured Solirubrobacterales bacterium; assembly: GCA_963791095.1. GTDB lineage: Bacteria > Actinomycetota > Thermoleophilia > Solirubrobacterales > 70-9 > VAYN01. Next base: position 171,262 of record CAWBRE010000030.1, on the reverse strand, counting down.
CCGCCGAGGCTTCCCCAGAGGTCGCCCCCTGCTGCCCGCGGAAGAAATTCCGAAGCCTTTCCACCCGAGCCACCGCTTCTTCCATCTGCAGCTCCCCGAACGCCAACGGCTGCCGATAGTGCCCCGATACCAGGTAGGCGACGACCGCCTCGCGCCCGTACCGGTCGAGCGCCTCCTTCAACTGGAAGATGTTGCCCTCCGATTTCGACATCTTCTCGGCCCCGACGTCGACCATCCCGTTGTGCATCCAGACGTGGGCGAAGGGCCGCCCGGCCGACTCTGACTGGGCGATCTCGTTCTCGTGATGGGGGAAGACCAGGTCCGAGCCGCCGCCGTGGACGGCGAAGGAGGCGCCCAGCTCCTGCTCGGCCATCACCGAGCACTCGATGTGCCAGGCGGGGCGCCCCGGGCCCCAGGGCGACTCCCAGCTGGTGTCCTCGCCCTCCTTGGTCGCCTTCCAGAGGGCGAAGTCGAGGCGCTCCTCCTTGAGGCTCGAGGAGCCCGCCTCCTCGCCCTGGTCCATGTCCTCGGGGCGGCGGTTGGAGAGCTTGCCGTAGCCGGGGAAGCTGCGGACGCGGAAGTAGACGTCGCCGCCCGACTCGTAAGCGCTGCCGTTCTCGACCAGCTGGGCGATCAGCTCGATGATCCCGTCGACCGTCTCGGTCGCCTTCGGCTCGGCGTCGGGCCGCCCGACCCCGAGCCGGTCGGTGTCCTCGACGTAGGCGGCGGTCATCTGCTCGGCGAAGGCCGCCGAGCCCTCCCCCGCCCGCGCCGCCGCGGCGTAGATCTTGTCGTTGATGTCGGTGACGTTGACGACGAGCCGCGCCTTGTATCCCTCGGAGCGCAGGAAGCGGGCAAAGAGCGAGAAGACGACGAAGGGGCGCGCGTTGCCGATGTGGATGCGGCTGTAGACGGTCGGGCCGCAGGCGTAGATGCCGACCTCGTGGTCGGGGTCGATCGTCTGCAGCGCCCCGCTCAGCGTGTCCCTGATCCGCACGTCCCGCATGCGGGCGAGGTTATCCGGCCGGGCGCCGGGAGCGCCGGTTGGTGCGGCGCTAGTAGGTGCGGTAGCCGGCGGGAGCCTGCGGCTTCTGACCGGGGTTCTTCAGCCAGGCCGGGCCGTCGTCCTCGGCGGCCGCCTGCACCTCGCGACGCGCCCGGGTAACGCTGGCGCGAACCTCCTCCTCGGTGGCGGCGCGGGCGCGCTCCTCGCGGCGCAGGGCCTGCTGCTTGATCCGCTCGGACTCGGCCTGAAGTTGATCCTCGGCGCGGGCACGGGCGCTCTCCTCGGCCTCGCGCTCGACCTTCTCGACCAGCCGGCGGACGCTCTCCTCGGCTTCGCGGCGGACCTCCTCGGTCCCCTCCATGACCCGCTTCTCGATCTCGGTCTCGAGCCGGATCGCGGCCTGGTGGGCAGCCTCGGCGCCGGCCTCCGATTCGGCGGCGCGCTGCTCGGCGGCGGCGACGCGTTTGTCGGCGTCGGCCTGGATCCGGTTGCGCGCCTCCTCGACCCGGCGGTCGACTTCGGTGCGGACGGTGGCTTTCGACTCCTCGACTTCGCGCTGGGCCTGCACCTCGACCGCGTCGATCCGCGACTCCGCCGCTTCCACCTGGGATTCGGCGTCCTTGGTCGCTTCCGAGGCCTTGGCGAGCGTCCGCTCGCGCTCCGTCTGCGAGGTCCGGCGCAGCTCTTCGAAAGATTTCTCGGCCCGGTCGCGCCCCGTCTCGGCGGCGGACAGCTTCGACTCGGCGGCGGCCTGTGCCGCCTTGGCGGCTTCGATCTGCTTGCGCGCCTGGTCGCTCATCTCGCGCAGCGTCGTCATCGCGCGCGCTTTGATCTCCGCCCGGATCTTCTCCACGGAGCCCTCGGCGACCGCCACCCGCGCCTCCGAGACCTTGACCCACTCCAGGGCCTGGGCGGCGACGGTGTGCATGTCGCGGTTCGCCTCGCGGACCGCTTTCAACTGCCTCGCCGGTTCACTCATCCGGCGAAATCCTACTGGGCGTCCCGGCCGCTCGCCTGACGGTCGCGCAGCTCCCGCTTCAGCACCTTGCCGGTGGCGTTGCGCGGCAGCTCCTCGAGGAACTCGACTTCGCGCGGCGTCTTGAAGGAGGCGAGGTTCGCCTTCACGTGGGCGCCGAGCTCGGACTCGCTCAAGCTGACCCCCTGCTCGAGCACGACGAAGGCCGCCAGACGCTGGCCGAAGTCCGAATCTTCGACCCCGATCACCGCCACCTCGGCGATCCCTTCGAGGCCGGCGAGGCAGTCCTCGACCTCGCGCGGGAAGACGTTCTCGCCGCCGGAGACGATCATCTCGTCGTCGCGCCCGTCGACGAAGAGGCGGCCGTCCTCGTCGAGGTGGCCGACGTCGCCGCTGGAGAGGAGGCCGTCGATCGCTTCTTTGTTGCCGCCGCCGGTGTAGCCCTCCATCCGCATCTCGTTGCCGACGAAGATCCGCCCGACCTCACCCCGCGGCACCTCCTTGCCCTGGTCGTCGAGGAGCTTCACCACCGTGCCCCGCGGCGGCCGGCCGGCGGTGCCGGGGGCGGCGCGCAGGTCGGCCGGGGTGGCGACCGTCGCGTAGGCGACCTCGGTCGAGCCGTAGAGGTTGTAGATCGAGTCGCCGAAGCGGTCCATCCACTCGATCGCCAGCTCGCCCGGCAACGCCGAGCCCGACAGCGAGACGACCCGCAGCGAGTTCAGCTTGTAGCGGCCGAGCACGTCGTCGGGGAGGGCGAGGATCCGCTGCACCATCACCGGCACCGCGCCGAGCACGTCGGCGCGCGAGCGTTCGATCGCCTCCAGCGTCCCCTCCGGGTCGAAGCGGCGCCGCAGCACCATGGTCGAGGCGGTCGGCAGGCTCATGACGAAGTGGAAGAAGCCCCAGGAGTGGAAGAGCGGCGCCGCGATCATCATCGTCTGGCGGCTGCGGAAGGGGATCATGTCGAGCACCGCGGCCAGGGCCATCAGCCCGTCGGGGCTGGTCCGCTGGGCGCCCTTCGGCGTCCCCGTGGTGCCCGAGGTGAGGATGACGAAGCGCGGCTTGTCGGGCGGCGGCTGGTGATCGGAGTCGTCGCCGTCGGCGATCAGCTGCTCGACCGTCGCCTTGCCCGCGGGCGGGGCGCCGTCGTGCCAGGCGACGACCCGCTGCACCCCCGGCTCGACCCCGGCGAGGAGGCCCTCGAACTCCTCGTCGTAGATCAGCGCCTTCGGCCCCTCGCGCTTCATCACGTCGACCAGCTGCGGGCCGGAGAACATCGTGTTCAGGTAGAGCGCCGAGGCGCCCAGCTTGGCCGTCGCCAGGGTGGTCTCGAGGAAGCCGCGGTGGTTGCGGGCCATCACCCCGACCCCGTCCCCGGGGCCGATCCCCATCGCGGCGAAGGCGTGGGCGAGCGCGTTGGAGCGCCGGTGCAGGCGATCCCAGGTGAGCGCGCCGCGTTCGTCGAGGATCGCGATCTCGTGCGGGTGCTCGATCGCCGCGGTGGCGACGCCGGTCGCCGGCGAGGCGCCCCAGCGCAGGAAGGTCCGCGCCACGCGCAGCGCCTTGTCGGGACGCATCGGCGCGATCACGCCCGCCTCGCGCAGCACCCTCCCCTCGAAGAGGAGGTCTGAGACGGCCCCCCGGACGTCCTTGTCACCCGTTCCCGACATCGATCCGTGAACACTATTGGCCGGGCGGCCAGGAGGCCATCCCGGTGTCGTACCGATCGGGTGCGGTCAGTCGTCCTCGACCTCGGCCACCGCGATGCAGGCGATGCCCTCGCCGCGGCCGATCCAGCCCATGCCCTCGTTGGTGGTCGCCTTCACCGTGACCCGGCCGGAGGTGGCCTCGCCGAGGATCTGCTCCATCTGCGGCTTGTACGGGCCGAGCTTCGGCTCCTCGCAGATCAGCGTCGCGTCGACGTTGATCACCCGCCCGGCGATCGTCCCGATCGCGGTGCGCAGCAGGTCGATCGAGTCGGCGCCGCGCCAGCGCTCCTCGTCGGGCGGGAAGAGCGTGCCGATGTCGCCGCCGCCCGCGGCGCCGAGGATCGCGTCGATCACCGCGTGGGTGAGGACGTCGGCGTCGGAGTGGCCCTCGAGCCCCTGCGGGTGGTCGATCTCGACCCCGCCGAGCACCAGCTTGCGCCCCTCGGCGAAGCGGTGCGAGTCGTAGCCGATCCCGACCACGGCGCGGCCTCAGCCGACCCGGGAGCCGAGCGGCTCGAGCCGCCGCCTGCGGCCCTCGAAGACGGCGATCTCCTCGACCCCGAGCTCCTCCAGGAAGGCGACGCCCCGGTCGTAGCCGAAGCCGACCTGCTCCGGCAGGTGGGCGTCGGAGGAGAGCGCGAACGGCACCCCGGCCCGGGCGATCAGCTCGGCGAAGGCGCGGGCCGGATAGAGCTCGCCGACCGGCTTGCGCAGGCCCGCGGTCGAGAGCTCGACCGCCGAGCCGCCAGCGACGATCGCCTCTACCGCGGGCTCGTAGAAGCGGCGCAGGTCGCCCTCCGGCAACGGCCGGTCGCGGCCCCAGACCTTGACCAGGTCCGGGTGGGCGAGGATGTCGAAGAGGCCGGAGCGGGCGCAGCGGTTGAAGTGATCGAAGTAGCGGGTCCAGACCTCCTCCGCGTCGCCGCCCCCCTCCCAGACGTCGAAGCCGTCGTGGTCGACCGCCGCGTCGCCCTCGCCGACGAAGTGGACCGAGCCGACCACGTAATCGAAGTCGCGCGCCTCCAGCAGCTCCGCCGTGCGCGCCTCGGCGCCGGGCACGTAGTCGCACTCGATCCCCAGCCGCAGCGAGGTCCCGCGGACGAACTCGCAGTAGGCGTCGAGGTCGTCGTTGGCGTTCTCCAGCCACAGCGGGTGGCTCCAGAGGTCGAGCGCCTGGCGGAAGCGGTAGACGTGCTCGGAGACGCCGAGCTCCTCGATCCCGGCGGCCGCCGCCGCGTCGCGGTAGCGCTCCACGTTCGCGGCGGTGAAGAAGCGCTCGAACGTGGTCCCGGCCTCGTCGGGGCGCAGGTGCAGGTGGTAATCGGTCAGCACGGAGGACGAAGCCTAAACTTCGGGGCAATGGGCCGTCAGCTGCTCATCCTCGCCGCCGGGTTCTTCCTCGGCGTCTTCGCCGCCCTGGCCCTGGGAGCGGTGAACCTCGGCACGGCCTTGGGCGTCGGCCAGGTCACCTTCGGCGCGACCCTGGTCTACGTGCTGCTGACCAGCAAGAGCGATCGCGCCCCCGACGACCGCGTCTAACGCTCGGCGAGCAGCAGCTCGGCGACCCGCAGGTCGAGTGGCGTCGTCACCTTGATGTTGGGAGCGCCGGGGTCGTGGAGGAGGACGGTCCCCCCCGCGGCCTCGACCAGCATCGCCTCGTCGGTCGCCGCGTCGTGGGAGTCGAGCGCCGCGCGCAGCGCCTCCGTGCGGAAGACCTGAGGCGTCTGCGCCCCCCAAAGCTCGGAGCGATCGAGGGTCCTGTCGACTGCGCGAGGCGCATTTCGGGTCTCTGAGGCCCGAAAGATTCCGCGGACCTTCTTGACCGTGTCGGTGACGGGGGCGGCGGCGATGATCCCGGCCGCGTCGGGATCGGCGGCCAAGGTCTCGACCAGGGCCTCGATCAGCGCCGGGGTCAGCAGCGGCCGGGCGGCGTCGTGGATCGCCACGAACTCGGTGTCGACCGTGGCCAGGGCGTTGGCGACGCTCTCGGCGCGGGTCGAGCCGCCGTCGACGGTCCGCACCCGCGGGGTCCCGTCGAGGCCGTGCTCGTGGCCTCCCGGGACCGCCACCACGACGCTCGCCACGACGTCACAGTCGAGGCAGGCGTCGAGGGACCAGGCGATCATCGGCCGCCCGCCGAGCGGCACGAACGCCTTCGGGCCACCGGCTCCGAGGCGCTCCCCGGAACCGGCGGCCGCGATGACTGCGGTCACCTGTGGCTTGGCGACCTCAGGCAGAGGCGGTGGCGGCGAAACGATCCTCCAGCAGACCGTCGAGGTATTCCTCGGCGCCGTCCTCGTCTTTGTCGAGGGCGTACATGAACTCCGAGGCGAGGATCTTCTTCGCCCGGGTGTACATCTGCTTCTCACCGGTGGAGAGGCCCTTCTCCATCTCGCGCAGAGCGAGGTTGCGGACGACCTCGGCCAGCTCGAACACGTCGCCGGTCTTGATCTTCTCGCGGTTGTACTTGAAGCGCCTGTTCCAGTTTTTCGGCATCTCGGAGACGTCGTCGGTGAGGACTGCCGTGACCTTCTTGATTTCCTCCTCGTCGATCACGCGGCGCAGCCCAGCCTTGCCGGCGTTTTCGGTGGGAACCATGACGGTCAGCTCGTTATGGAGGATTTTGATCGTGAGGTACTCACGCTCACTGCCCATCAGCTCCCGCGATTCTTTGGTCAGCACCAAGCCGGCCCCGTGATGCGGGTAGACGACCTTGTCGCCGATCTCGAAGTCACAGACGTACTCGATGTCTTCCTCGAAGACCTCTTCCACGGTGGCCTCATCTAGCTCGGAAATAGGTGGCTCCTTTCGTCACGCGACAGCGCTTATCGCCGTCAACTCTGTAAGTACCTGTCCACAAGATCGACCTCCTGGAGCCGGCGCAGGCCCTCGCGGATGTCCTTGGCCCGGCTGGGCCCGACTCCGTCGACGGCGGCGAGCTCGGAGTCGGGGGCCGCAAGGACCTCCTCCAGCCCGCCCAGCTCGTGGGTGATCTTCTGGACGACAAGTTTGGGGATCCGCGGGACCCGGCCGAGGACCCGGTAGCCGCGCGGCGAGACCACGAGGTCGGTGGTGTTGGCCTTGCGGTCGTAGCCGAGCAGCTCGGCCAGGCGGCCGAAGTCGAGCACGTCCTGGTGCGGCAGCCGGGAAAGCGCCTGCAGCATCGAGGCCAGCCCTTCCTCGGAGTCCTCGACCGCGTAGTCGCGCAACAGCGCGGTCTTGTCGGCGGCGACGCCGACCATCGACTCCTCCAGCTGCATCTCGATCAGCCGGCCCTCGGTGCCGAGCTCGACGATGTAGCGCTCGACCTCGACCGCCATCCGCGTCACCAGCTCGGCCCGCTGCAGGGCGGCGAGCGCGTCGTGGAGCACGGTGCGGCCCTCGAACTCGAGCACGGTCAGCCGGGCCGAGATCTCGTCGAGCCGCTGGCGGTACTTCTCCAGCGTCGCCAGGCCCTGGTTGGCCTTGGCCAGCACCGCGGGGATGTCCTGAAGGATGTACTTGGCGCCCTCGACGTAGAGCGAGACCACCTCGCGCCGCTGCGAGACGGCGATCACCAGGGCGTCGGTCTGTTTGCAGACGCGCTCGGCGGTGCGGTGGCGGGTGCCGGTCTCGGAGGAGAGGATCGTCGGATCGGGCATCAGCTGGACGTTCGCCCAGGCGATCTTGGTGGCCTCGGCGTTCAGCACGATTGCGCCGTCCATCTTCGCCACCTGGTAGAGCATCGCGGGCGTGTAGTCGATGTCCAGGCGGATTCCGCCGGACAGCAGGTGGCTGATCTCGTCGAGCTCGCCGACCACGATCAGGCCGCCGGTGCGGGCATGAACGATGTTGTCGATCCCCTCGCGGAGCGCCCCGCCGGGTGCGACAACATCCAGTGCTCTTATCAGCCGGGGATCCTGACGTTCAGAAAGCTCATGGAGTGCATCCCCTGACAATGAAGCCATCCAGGTAATTATGGCAAAAACGGCTCTGGAATGCGGTTCAGAGGTGAAAACGGCGGTGGTGCGCGTGATCGGCGAGTCGCGAGGGGGCCGGAGCGCCCGCCACAGCGGGGTCGGCGCCCTCTTCTTCGGGCCCGCGGACGAACCCCCAGGCGAGCGCCGCACCGAGCGCCATCAGCCCCACGGGGAGCCAAGTAGCGCCGGCCAGCGAGCCGGCGAACGAGTGCCCGGAGCCGACCAGGGCGTGGAAGATCGCCCCGGTCCCGGCCAGGGCGATCGCCCCGGCGAGCAGCCGCACCATCGAGAGGACGCCCGAGGCGATGCCCACCTTGTCGCCCGGCATCGCCGCCATCGCCGCCGTCGACATCGGCGCGTAGACGAACCCCAGCGCGATCCCGAACAGCACGTAGCCGATCAGCAGCACCGCGTAGGAGGTGGTCGCGTCGATCGTCGTCAGCACCAGCATCCCGACGGTCCCGGTGGCCATGCCGACGGTCATCAGCAGGCGCGGCCCGAACTTGGCGATCAGCCGGCCGGAGAACGGTGAGACGAAGATCATCGGCACCGTGATCGGCAGCACCTCGAGCCCGCAGACCAGCGGCGAGTGGCCGCGCACGTCCTGCAGGTACTGGGGCTGGAAGTAGATCACCGCCCACCAGGCCCCGACCAGGCAGAAGGCGGTCGCGGTGGCGCCGAAGTAGGGACGGTTGCGGAAGAGGTCGAACTCGACGATCGGCGCGTCCACCCGATGCTCGATCGCCCAGAAGGCGGCGAGCAGGGCGAGCCCGAGCGCGGCCAGGGCGATCACCAGCGGCGCCGACCAGGCTTCCGACTGGATCAGCGCCAGGACGACCAGGGTGAGGCCGACGCTGAGCGCCCCGAGGCCGGGCCAGTCGATGCCGCGGCTCGCCCGCGGGTCGGTCGACTCGGGGGCGAAGCGGCCGACGATCAGCATCCCCAGCGCGACGATCGGCAGGTTCATCAGGAAGATCACCCGCCAGTCGAGTTCGACCAGGGCGCCGCCGACCAGCGGCCCGATCGCCAGCGCCGAGGCGGAGACCCCCGCCCAGATCCCGAGCGCCTTCGGCACCTCCGCTTCCGGGAAGACGTTGCAGACCAGGGCCAGCGAGAGGGTCAGCACCGGCGCCGCGCCGACGCCCTGCAGGATCCGGCCTCCGATCAGCACGTCGGGATCGTTCGCGAGGCCGGAGACGACCGAGCCGATGCCGAAGGCGAGCATCCCGAGCAGGAAGAGCCGGCGGCGGCCGAACATGTCGCCGAGCCGGCCCGCGGTGACGGCCAGCACCGCGATCGTCAGCAGGTAGCCGTTCATCATCCACTGCAGCTGCTCGGCGCTCGCCCCGACGTCGCCGCGGATCCGCGGCAGCGCCAGCGAGACCACGGTCGAGTCCAGCATCAGCAGGAAGAGGCCGCAGCAGGCGCCGACCAACGTCCACCACTTGGCCGTCATGGGCGCAAGCCTAAGCGCCGGTCAGGCGGCGCGGTGGATCAGTGGGTGAGGACGAGGTCGCGCTCGGGGTCGATCCCCCAGCGTCCGCCGACCTCGACCAGCTCCGGGCTGAGCGCCCAGCCGTCGGGCTGCTCCTCGCCCTCGAAGACGGGGCTCGCCCCCTTCAGCTTCATGCAGCCGGCGTTGTCGCCGATCGCCCGGATCGCCGCGACGTCCGAGGCGGAGAGCCGCTGCTCGGCCGGGATCGCGGCCAGCTCGGCGCGCTCGGACTCGATCGTCCGGGCGTCCGGCCCGACCTCCTGGATCAGGGTCGGGGCGACGCACTCGACCGCCGGGTGGGCGAGGTTCCACTGGCAGGCGAGCCCCATCGGGGTGAGGTCGGCGCGCTCGGCGAAGGGCCGCAGGTGCTCCAGCTTCTCGAGGCCGGCCTCGATCCAGCCCGCCGGCCGGAAGGTGCGGTGGTCGGTCCGCCCCAGCTCCATGCCGGGCCGCAGGTCGTCCCAGAAGAGGCCGCCGTAGTCGACCACGCGGGTGATCACCTTGACCTCGTGGCGGGCGGCCGCGTCGAGCACCAGCTCGCCGGGCCAGGGCTCGAGCGGGTTGAGGATGATCATCGCCCAGTCGATCTGGGCGCCGAAGCGCTCGAGGCAGGCGATCAGGTCGAGGGTGAAGCCGTTGGCGGGGCCGGGGGCGACGCCGATCTTCGCCGTCAGGCCCGCGTCCTTGAGCGCCGCCATCCCGTCCCAGACGACCTCCGAGGAGTAGCCGGTGCGGTCGGGGTTGTGGAGCAGCAGGAGGTCGAACGAGGCGGCGCCGACCCGCTCGAGCTGCTTCTCGGTCGCCATCCGCAGGTAGGAGGCGTAGTCCTCGGGACTCCGAAGGTGCGGGTCGGTGAAGCGCGGGAAGCCCTTGGGCCCGTTGCGCTCGCCCTCGTAGAAGTCGTGGCCGACCGCGCCGACCAGCGAGTAGGCGTCGCGGTCGACGCCCTCCAGGGCCAGGCCGAGCACCTTGTCCGCCTCGCCGACCCCGTAGGCGTCGGCGGTGAGGACCGTGTCGATCCCCTCCCCCGGGCGCAGCAACGCGGCGAGCCGATCCTCCTCGATCGCCTCACCGAAGTGAAGGAACCGGCCGCCGCTCCAGGTGCCGATGGCGCTGCGGCCGGGTTCCCTCATCTTGCTTTAGGTGCCTCTTGGCCCGGGGCCTTGATCAGGACTCGGTGTCGGGCGCGTCGGGCTCGGGCTCGTCCGTACCGTGGACGCCGTCGCCCTCGCCTTTGGCCCCGACGCCGACCTTGGGGCGCTCACCCTCCTCGAGCGGAGACTTGTTGCTCGGCGGGATGATCTCCAGCCGCAGCGGTTTGTCTTCCTCGTCACCGGAGGCGTCGCGGGTGACCATCACGGTCGAGCCCGGCGTCATCGGGCCTGCCCGCAGGACTTCGTCGGCGAGCGGATCCTCGATGTAGCGCTGGATCGCCCGACGCAACGGGCGGGCGCCCATCGACGGGTCCCAGCCTTTGTCGACCAGGAGGTCCTTGACCTCGTCGGTCAGCTCCAGCTGGAGTTCGTGCTCGGCGACCTGGACGCGGACCCGGTTGATCATCAGGTCGATGATCTCCTTGACCTCGTCCTTGGCCAGCTTGTGGAACACGATGATCTCGTCGATCCGGTTGAGGAACTCAGGCCGGAACACTTTTTTGAGGTCGCCCATGATCCGGTTCTTCATGTCGTCGTAGGACATGCCGGTCTCGTCAGAGACGGTGAAGCCGATCGAGGTGTTCTTCGAGATCTCGGCGGCGCCGATGTTCGAGGTCATGATCACGATCGCGTTGCGGAAGTCGACCGTGCGGCCCTGGGCGTCGGTGAGGCGGCCGTCCTCGAGGATCTGCAACAGGATGTTGAAGACATCGGGGTGAGCCTTCTCGATCTCGTCCAGGAGCAGCACCGAGTACGGCTTGCGGCGCACGGCCTCGGTCAGCTGGCCGCCCTCGTCGTAGCCGATGTAGCCCGGGGGCGAGCCGACCAGACGGCTGACCGCGTGCTTCTCCATGTACTCGGACATGTCGATCCGGATCATCGCTTCCTCGTCGCCGAACAAGAAGTCGGCGAGCGTGCGGGCGAGCTCGGTCTTGCCGACCCCGGAGGGGCCGAGGAAGATGAACGAGCCGGCGGGCCGTTTCGGGTCCTTGATCCCGGCGCGGGAGCGACGGATCGCTTTCGAGACGGCGGTGATCGCGACCTCCTGGCCGATCACGCGCTTGTGGAGTTCCTCCTCCATGCGGATCAGCTTTTTGGTCTCGGCCTCGGTCAGTTTGAAGACCGGGATGCCGGTCCACATCGAGACGATGTCGGCGATCTCCTCCTCGCCGACGACCGGCCGTTCGCCGTTCTCACCCTCGGCCCACTCGTCTTCGAGCTGGCGCTTGCGGGTGGTCAGCTGACGCTCCTGATCGCGCAGGTTGGCGGCTTTTTCGAACTCCTGAGCCTCGATCGCGGCCTCCTTGTCGCGCCGCGTCGACTCGATTTCCTCCTCCAGGTCACGGTAGACCGGGGGCGTGGACATCGACTTGATGCGCAGTCGCGAGCCCGCCTCGTCGATCAGGTCGATCGCCTTGTCGGGCAGGAAGCGGTCGGAGATGTAGCGGTCGGCCAATTCGGCTGCCGCTTCCAGCGCTTCGTCGTTGATCGTGACTTTGTGGTGCTGTTCGTAGCGCTCGCGCAGGCCTTCGAGGATGCGGACCGTGTCCTCCGGGGAGGGCTGGTCGACCCGGATCTGGGCGAAGCGGCGCTCCAGCGCCGAGTCGCGCTCGAGGTACTTGCGGTACTCGTCGAGCGTCGTCGCGCCGATCGTCTGCAGCTCACCGCGGGCGAGCGCCGGCTTCAGGATCGAGGCCGCGTCGATCGCGCCCTCGGCGGCGCCGGCGCCGACCAGGTTGTGGAGCTCGTCGATGAACAGGATGATGTCGCCGCGTTGGGTGATCTCTTTCATCACCTTCTTGAGGCGCTCCTCGAACTCACCGCGGTACTTCGAGCCGGCCACCAGGGCGGCCAGGTCGAGCGTGTAGATCTGTTTGTTCTTCAGCAGCTCCGGAACCTCGCCCGAGTTGATCTTCGCGGCGAGGCCCTCGACGACGGCGGTCTTGCCGACGCCCGGCTCACCCAGCAGCACCGGGTTGTTCTTGGTGCGGCGGGAGAGGATCTGCATGATCCGCTCGATCTCGGTCTCGCGACCGATCACCGGGTCGAGCTTGCCCTCCTCGGCGAGGCGGGTCAGGTTGCGCCCGAACTGGTCGAGCAGTTTGGAAGATTTTTTGCCCTCGCCCGAACCGCCCGAGCCGGAGCTGCCCTGGCGACGACCGCCGGGACCGGAGAGCATCCGGATGACCTCGTTGCGGATCTTGTCCGAATCGGCGTCGAAGTCGAGCAAGATGCGGGCGGCTACGCCCTCGTTCTCGCGGACCAGGCCGAGCAGGATGTGCTCGGTGCCGATGTAGTTGTGGCCCAGGCTCAGCGCCTCGCGCAGCGCCAGCTCGAGCACCTTCTTGGCGCGGGGCGTGAACGGGATCTGCCCGGACGTAACCTCCTCGCCGGAGCCGACGATGCGGACGACCTGCGAGCGCACCCGTTCCACGGTGATGTCGAGGGACTCGAGAACACGAGCGGCGAGACCCTCCTCCTCGCGAAGGAGACCGAGCAAAATGTGCTCAGTACCGATGTAGTTGTGCTTGAGCGTCCGCGCCTCCTCCTGCGCTAGGACGACAACCTGACGAGCCCGCTCAGTGAATCGCTCGAACAAATCCAAAACCTCTTCTTGGTCGCACCCGGGAAAATTCCCGAATTGAAGACGGCGACGCCTTGTCCTTCATCGGATGACGCCGTTTCGTTCCTTAACTCTACCGGGGTCGCCAGTCCGGCTTCGTGCGCATGCCGCACGTAAGTAGCGAGGTTTCTGAGGGAATTGGAATGAAAGGTGGCACAAATTCCCCCAACTGGCTCCCCGGGCGGGTTCGTCAGCCGCGCATCGCCGGGAACAGCAGCACCTCGCGCAGGCTCTGGGCGCCGGTGAGCATCATCACCAGTCGGTCGATGCCGAGGCCGACGCCGCCGGTCGGCGGCATCCCCTGTTCGAGCGCCTCGACGAACACCTCGTCGTAGGGCTGCGCCTCGTCGTCGCCGCGGGCGATCTCGGCCGCCTGCTGCTCGAAGCGGCGACGCTGCTCGTCGGGGTCGTTCAGCTCCGAGAAGGAGTTGGCGATCTCGACCCCGCCGACGAACGCCTCCCAGCGCTCCACCACCCCGGGCTCGGTCCGGTGCGCCTTGGCGAAGGGCGAGAGCTCGACCGGATAGTCGAGGACGAAGGTCGGCTGGATCAGCCCCGGCTCGACGTCGCGGGAGAGCAGGCCGTCGACGAGCTTGCCCCAACCCTCGCTCGGATCGGGCTCGGTCCCGATCGCCTTGGCCAGTGCCTCGCGGGTCGGGTGCTCGGCGATGTCGATGCCGGAGCGCTCGAGGATCGCCTGGCGCAGGGTGATCCGCCGCCACGGCGGGGCGAAGTCGATCTCCACCTCGCCGCGCATCACCTTGGTGGTGCCGAGGGTCCGCTCGGCGACTTCGGCGACCATCCGCTCGAGGTCGTGGGCGGTCTTCTCGTAGTCGGCGTAGGCCTCGTACCACTCCAGCATCGTGAACTCGGGGTTGTGCTTGTGCGAGACGCCCTCGTTGCGGAAGTCCTTGCCCAGCTCGTAGACCCGGTCGATGCCGCCGACGATCAGCCGCTTCAGGTAGAGCTCGGTGGCGATCCGCAGGTAGAAGTCGCGGTCGAGCTGATTGTGGTGGGTGGTGAAGGGACGGGCGAGCGCGCCGCCGTAAAGCGGCTGCAGCACCGGCGTCTCCACCTCGACGAAGCCGTGCTCGTCGAGGAAGCGGCGGATCTCGCTGATCGTGCGGGCGCGGACGGCGAAGATCCGCCGGGTCTCCGCGTTCGACATCAGGTCGAGCTCGCGCCGGCGGAAGCGGGTCTCGGTGTCCTGCAGGCCGTGGACTTTGTCGGGCGGCGGGCGCAGGCTCTTGGCGAGGAGGCGCCAGTGGTCGAGCGCCAGCGAGAGCTCGCCGCCCCGCCGGGTCGCCAGCGCGGTGCCCTCGACGCCGACGATGTCGCCGATGTCGAGGTCGACCAGAAGCGCGTAGGCCTCCGGCCCGAGCAGGTCCTCGCGCGCGTGCAGCTGGATCTGGCCGCTGCCGTCGCGGAGGTCGATGAAGGCGTTCTTGCCGTGGCCGCGCCGCGCCGCGATCCGCCCCGCGACGCGGTGGCGCGACTCGGTTTCGGCGCCCGGCGCCAGCCCCTCGTGCTCGGCCCGCACCGCGGCGATGTCCTCGCGGTCGGAGAACTCGTGCGGGAACGGCTCGATCCCGGCGTCCCGGATCCGCCCGAGCTTCTCGCGCCGGTCCTTTAAGACATCGGAGAGCTTCGACTCCTCGTTCGGCTCGACGCTCATCGGCGCGAGCCTAGCGGGCCGCTAGCCCTTCTCGATCTTGGTGATTTTGAATTTTTTCTTGGCGCCACGGGGCGGCTCGACGGTGACGATGTCGTTCCGCTTCTTGCCCAGCAGCGCTTTGCCGATCGGCGACTCGTTGGAGAGTTTGTGCTCCGCCGGGTTGGCCTCGGTCGATCCGACGATCTGGAATTTCTGCGAGTCGCCGCTTTTCTGGTCTTTGACGTGGACGATCGAGCCGAAGCCGACTTCGTCGGTGGCGATCGCGTCCTCGTCGATGACCGTGGTGCGCCGCAGTCGCTCCTCGAGCGTCGCGATCCGGGCCTCGAGCATCGCCTGTTCGTTCTTGGCGTCGTCGTATTCCGCGTTCTCGGAGATGTCGCCGCCTTCGCGAGCCTCCTTGATGCGCAGCGCGACCTCACGGCGTTTGGTCGTCGAGAGGAACTCGATTTCCTCTTTCAGCTTCTCGAGCCCCTCGGGGGTGATGACAGCCTGGCGACTCACTTCTACAACCTCGCTTTGCGTGGAAAGAGCCCCTGGGAAGGAGCTCCAAGACCGAAACTAAGACCTGAAAATGCCCGGAAAACGGCCTTCCTGGCTTGCCGTTCCCGGATCAGGGAGCGCGGAAGTATAGCGAGGCCGTTACAGCGGCCAAATCGGCCTCTTAAGCGACCCCGACAGGCGTCCGCGCGGCCTCGATCAGCTGCCTGGCGCGGGCCAGGTCGGCGGTCCGCTGGAGCTCGTCGCGAACCCCCTTGTCCGCCTCGATACCATCGAAGTACCAGGGGTAGAACTTGCGCAGATAGCGCTCGGCGCGCTCGGGCCCGAGGTGCTCCTCGGCGCGATCGACCACCCAGAGCAGCTCCTCGGCGACCTCGGCGCGGTTCGGCGGGCCCGCCCGGCGACCGGTCAGCTCCTCGAAGACCCAGGGGTTGCCGAGGCTGCCACGAGCGATCATCACCGCGTCGGCGCCCGACTCCTCGTAGGCCCGGCGGGCCGCCGCGGCGCTGGAGAGGCCGCCGGAGACGATCACCGGCACCTCGATCCGTTCGGTCAGCTCACGGGTCAGCGCGTAGTCCGGCTTGCCGCTGTGGCCCTTGGTCGCGGCACGCGGGTGGAAGCCGATCGCCGCCACCCCAGCCTCCTCGGCGAGGCGGATCGCGAGGTCGAAGCCGGAGCGGTCCCCGGACTCGATCCCGGAGCGCAGCTTCACCGTCACCGGCAGGCCGCTGCCCTCGCGGGCGGCGCGGGCGAGGTCGAGTGCCAACTCGGGGTCCCGCAGGAGTTGGGCGCCCGCCCCCGTCTTGCGCACCTTCGGCACCGGGCACCCCATGTTGATGTCGATCAGGTCGGCGCCCGCGGCGGCGGCGATCTCGGCGCCGGAGCGCATCACCTCGGCGTCGTGGCCGAAGAGCTGGATCGAGACCGGGTGCTCGTCCGGGTGGAGGACGAGGAGCTCGCGCAGGGTGCGCTCGTTGCGGTATTGGAGGGCGAAGCTGGAGACCATCTCCGAGACGGCGAGCCCGGCGCCGTGCCGTTTGGCCTGCAGGCGCACGAACCAGTTGCCGATCCCGGCCAGCGGCGCGAGCAGCACCCGGTTGGCGATCGGCACGCCGCCGATCTCGAACGGGTCGGTGAGCTCAGGACGCGTTGCGTTCATGGATGAGACGCAGCCCCTTCAGGGTGAGCAGATCGTCGACCTCGTCGATCGTCTCGCAGAAGGGGACGATCGCCGAGGCGAGCCCGCCGGTGGCCAGCAGCTGCGGCTCGGGGAGTTCGGTTTCGAAGCGTTTGACGATCCCGTCGATCATCCCGGCGAAGCCGTAGATGAAGCCGGAGTTGATCGCCGCGCGGGTGGAGCGGCCGATCGCGGTCTCCGGCTCGCCGAGGTCGAGCCGGGTGATCCGCGCGGCGCGGTCGATCAGCGCGGTGAGGGCGATCTCGAGGCCCGGGCCGATCGCCCCGCCGAGGTAGGCGCCGTCGCTGGACACGGCGTCGATGTTGATCCCGGTGCCGAAGTCGACCACCACGCAGGCCTCGCCGAAGCGCTCGTAGGCGGCGATCGCGTTGACCAGCCGGTCGGCGCCGACCTCGAGCGGGTTGTCGATCCGGATCGGCATGCCGCTCTTCACCCCGGGGCCGATCGTCAGGCAGTCGGCCTCCAGGTAGCGCTCGGTCATCCGCTCGAACTGGCTGCCGAGCGGCGGTACCACCGAGGAGACGACGACCGCGTCGATCTCGTTGAAGTTCATCTCGCTGAGGTTGAAGAAGCCGGCGATCCGCTCGCCGAGCTCGTCGCCGGTCGCGCCGGAGCGGGTCTGGAAGCGCCAGTGCTCGACCAGTTCCTCGCCTTCGAACGCCCCGAGGTGAGTTTGGGTATTGCCAATGTCGACAGCAAGCAGCATGCGCGCTTAGGATCGTTTCATGACCACTCGTCTATATGTCATCCCGGCCTCCCATGCGGCCACCACGGCGGCGCTGATGCTCGACTACAAGGGCATCGACTACAAGCGCACCGACCTGATGCCGGTCGTCTCGAAGGCTGCCCTGCGCGCCGTCGGCTTCCCCGGCGTGACCGTGCCGGCGCTGAAGATCGGCGGCGAGAAGATCCAGGGCTCGCGGCCGATCGCACGCGCGCTCGACCGGATCCAGCCGGAGCCGCCCCTCTTCCCTGCCGATCCCGACGCCCGCGCCGCGGTCGAAGATGCCGAGCGCTTCGGCGACGAGGAGCTGCAGCACCCGCTCCGCCAGCTGCTCTGGTGGGCGTTCAAGCAGGACAAGGAGAACCTCCGCGGCTATTCCGAGGGCGCCCACATGGGGGTCCCGGTCGGCCTCGCGATCAAGACCGGCGGCCCGCTCGTCGCCCTCGCCTGCCGCTTCAACGAAGCCACCGATGCCAACGCCCGCGCCGCCCTCGCCGCCCTGCCGGACCTGCTCGACCGGGTCGATGCCTACATCGCCGACGGCACGATCAACGGCGCCGAGCCGAACGCCGCCGACTTCCAGATCGCGTCCTCGATCGGCCTCGCGCTCACCCTCGACGACCTGAAGCCGCTGATCGAATCCCGCCCCGCCGCTCGCCTGGCGCAGCGGTTCATCCCCGACTACCCCGGCTACACCCCGCAGATCTTCCCGCCGGCCTGGCTGCCCGCGGCGCCCGCGCTCGCCTAGGCGAGCGGCGGACTACGCGAGCGGGGCGCGGCGCTCGGCGCGCTGCTCGTCGGCCGGGAGGGCGGCGAGGGCGTCGGCGAGGACGGTGCCGTCGGGCAGCGTCAGGCCGGGGTCGAGCTCGAGCAGCGGGGCGAGGACGAAGCGTCGGTTGCGCACCTCCGGGTGCGGCAGG
Organism: uncultured Solirubrobacterales bacterium; assembly: GCA_963791095.1. GTDB lineage: Bacteria > Actinomycetota > Thermoleophilia > Solirubrobacterales > 70-9 > VAYN01. The sequence goes on along the minus strand of CAWBRE010000030.1, from coordinate 153,325 downwards.
GTGAGGCGATCGGTCCGCAGCTCGATCTCGCCGAGCAGGAGCAGGTCGACGTCGAGCGGGCGCGGGCTGTGGCGGGGCAGGTCGAACTGGCGGCCGCGCTCGGCCTCGACCGCCTTGCAGGCGTCGAGCAGCTCCTCCGGCTCCAGCGCGGTGCGGATCCGCGCCGCGGCGTTCAGGAAGTCGGGCTGGTCGAGGATCTCGCCGACCGGCTCGGTGACGTAGGTGGAGGAGACGGCGAGCACCTCGACGCCGTGGGTCGGCAGCAGTTGCAGCGCCGCGCGCAGGTGCGCCTCGGGGTCACCGACGTTGGAGCCCAGACCCAGGTATCCGACCCGCTCGGGCACGGGGCCCGTCAGTCGTCGGAGCCGTCGTCGTCGACCGCCCGTTCCTGGGTGATCTCGACGGCGATCTCCTGGATCGCCAGCGGCAGCGGCGGCTCCGGCTTGGCGGCGCGGACGCGCACCGTCTCGCAGCCGTAGCGCTCGATCAGCCGTTCGCCGACCACGTGGGCGAGGCGCTCCAGGGTGCGGTAGCTGCGCTCGGTGGCGACGAAGGCGACGATGTCGCAGACCTCGGCGTAGTCGACCGTGTCCTCGAGCCGGTCGGTGAACATCGCGTCGCAGTCGGGGACGTCGAAGGAGACGTCGAACTCGAGCCGCTGCCCGACCTCCTGCTCGGCTTCGCTCACCCCGTGGTGGGTGTAGATCGAGAGGCCGCGCAGCTCGATTTCTGCACTCGACTCGATCCCGCCGTTCGGCGCGTCGGGGTTCATCGAAGGATCGGGATCGGACACAGGGAGAAACCTACTCAGGTCAGCTCGGCAGTACCGCGCTCGCCAGCTTCAGCGCCTCCGCCATCTCGCGCACGTCGTGGACGCGGAGCACGGTGGCGCCGGCGGCCGCGGCGAGGATCGAGGTGGCGATCGTGCCGCCGAGGCGATCGTCGGTCCGCGAGCCGTCGGCGCGGCCGATGAAGCTCTTGCGCGAGGTGCCGACGACCAGCGGGCGGCCGAGCGCGGCCAGCTGATCGAGGCCGCGCAGCAGTTCGAAGTTGTGCTGGGCGGTCTTGCCGAAGCCGATCCCGGGATCGAGCCAGATCCGCGACCCCTCGATCCCGGCCGCCACCGCGGCGGCGAGGCGGGCGGCGAGGAAGTCGCGGACCTCGGCGACCACGTCGCCGTATTCGGGATTGACCTGCATCGTCCGCGGGTCGCCGGCCATGTGCATGAGGACGACCCGGGCGCCGCGCTCCGCGATCAGGCCCGCCATCGCCGGGTCGCCCCGCAGGGCGGTGACGTCGTTGACGATCGTCGCCCCCGCGTCGAGCGCCGCCGCGGCGACCGGCGCCTTCGAGGTATCGACGGAGATCTCGACCCCGAGCCCGGCCAGCCCCGCCACCACCGGCACCACCCGCCGCAGCTCCTCGTCGACCGCCACCTCGTCAGCGCCCGGCCGCGTCGATTCCCCACCGACGTCAAGGATCGCCGCCCCGTCAGCGACGAGTTCTCGCCCGTGCTCGATCGCCGAGCGCGGATCCAGGTACAGCCCCCCATCCGAAAACGAGTCGGGGGTGACGTTCACGACACCCATCAGCTTCACCGTCATGGCCCGAGTATGAGCGACGGTGACTGACCAAGCAGGTCAAGGACGCAGGGCGCGCCGTGTGCTCTGCACACAAGCAACCGAGGACGCCGAGATGCGCCGGTCAGGCGCCGTCGCTAGGAGGCGTCGCCGCCGGCGAAGCCGGGGCGGGGGCGTGGCACTGGCCGCGCACCCTCGCGGGCGGCCTTTTCGGGCTCGGCCGGAGCTGCCTCGGCAGGCGGGGTCGACTCTTCGTCGTCTTTGAAGACTTCGTGATCGGGCTTGCCTTCGAGCAGGGCGGCAAACTCGTCGGCCTCGATGGTCTCCCGCTCCAACAGCAGTTTGGAGATCCGCTCCAGCTGGTCCGAATTATCGTTCAGCAAGGTCTTCGCGGTCTGGTGGGCGCTCTCGACGATGCGGCGGATCTCGTCGTCGATCTCACGCGCGATCTCGTCGGAGTAGTCGGGTTCGGCGGAAAATTCGCGACCGAGAAACGGCTGGCCGCGATCGTGGCCGAAGACGCGCGGCCCGAGGCGCTCGCTCATGCCGAAGCGCATCACCATCTGCTTCGCCGACTCAGTCACCTTTTCGAGGTCGTTGGACGCCCCGGTGGTGATTTCGCCGAAGACGATCTCCTCGGCGGCGCGGCCGCCGAGGGTCATCGCCAAGGTGTCGGTCAGCTCCATGCGGGTGGTGAGGAACTTGTCCTCCGTCGGCAGGCTGATCGTGTAGCCGAGGGCCTGCCCGCGGCTGATGATCGAGATCTTGTGGACCGGGTCGGTGTGCTCGAGCAGCTGCCCGACGATCGCGTGGCCGACCTCGTGGTAGGCGGTGATCAGGCGCTCCTTTTCCGACATCACCCGCGTTTTCTTCTCGGGGCCGGCGATCACGCGCATGATCCCCTCCTCGAGCTCTTTCATCGAGATCTCGCGGTTGCCGGTACGGGCGGTCAACAGCGCCGCCTCGTTGATCAGGTTGGCGAGATCGGCACCGGTGAAGCCAGGGGTCTGGCCGGCCAGCGTGTCGAGCTCGATGTGACGGGCGAGCGGCTTGCCACGGGTGTGGACTTCGAGGATGTGTTTGCGGCCTTTGCGGTCGGGCCGGTCGACGACCACCTGGCGGTCGAAGCGGCCGGGCCGCAGCAGCGCCGGGTCGAGGACGTCGGGGCGGTTGGTGGCGGCGATCAAGATGATGTTGTCCTTCCCCTCGAAACCGTCCATCTCGACCAGCAGCTGGTTCAGCGTCTGCTCGCGCTCGTCGTGACCGCCGCCCATGCCGGCGCCGCGATGGCGGCCGACGGCATCGATCTCGTCCATGAAGATGATGCAGGGGGAGTTCTGTTTGGCCTGCTCGAAGAGGTCGCGGACGCGGCTGGCGCCGACGCCGACGAACATCTCGACGAAGTCCGAGCCGGAGATCGAGAAGAACGGCACGCCCGCCTCGCCGGCGACGGCGCGGGCGAGCAGGGTCTTACCGGTTCCGGGAGGCCCGTAGAGCAGGACGCCCTTCGGGATCCGCGCTCCGAGCGCCTGGAATTTCTTCGGGTTCTCGAGGAATTCCTTGATCTCCTCGAGCTCCTGGACCGCCTCGTCCACCCCCGCCACGTCGCGGAAGGTGATCTTGGGCGCGTCCACGGACATCCGCTTGGCTTTCGATTTGCCGAAGTTCATCACCCGCGAACCGCCGCCCTGCATCTGGTTCATCAAGAAGATCCAGAAGCCGAAGAAGAGGACGAAGGGCAGGATGTAGGTCAGCAGCGAGAGGATGCTCGAGCCGCCGGTCCCGTTGACCTTGGTTTCGACTTCTTTTTCGTTCAGCAGCTTGAGCAGGCTTTCCTCGGTGTTCGCCGGGTAGCCGGTGGAGAAGCTTTCGCCGTTGGTCCTGGTGACGTCGAGCGAGAGGTCCTTGTTGTTGACGGTGACCTTTTCGACTTTGCCGCGCGCGATCAGGCCGCTGGTCGGGTTGACCAGTTTCGTGTACGAGGGCGCTTCCGTCCCAGGATCGTTGGTGATCACGCGCTGGGCGATGAACGCCAGGATGACCACCAGCAGGATCGGAAATGCCGCGCTTTTGAAGAACCGTCTCAAGGGAGAAAAGTGAGCGTACCAGGGCGGTTTCGCCGCTTACACAACCAACGCGGCGACGTAATTCAGGTTGCGGTACCGCTGAGCGTGGTCGAGGCCGTAGCCGATCGCGAACTCGTTGGGGATCTCGAAGCCCACGTATTTAGCCGGAAGGTCGACCCGGAGCCGCTCCGGCTTGGTCAGCAGGGAGCAGACCTCGAGCGAGGCTGGATCCCGCGCGCCCAGGTTCCTCATCAGGTACTGGAGGGTCAGCCCGGAGTCGATGATGTCCTCGACGATCAGCACGTCGCGCCCCTGGATCGAGGCGTCGAGATCCTTGAGGATGCGGACGACGCCGGAGCTGTCGGTCTGCGAGCCGTAGCTGGAGACCGCCATGAAGTCGACCTCGCAGGGCACGTCGATGTGGCGCATCAGGTCGGCGAGGAAGAGGACGGCGCCCTTCAGCACCCCGACCATGACCAGGTCCTTGCCCTCGTAGTCGCGTGAGATGTCCGCGCCCAGCTCGAGCGATCCGCTTCTGCAGTTCGTCGCTGGAGACGAGGGTCGCGCCGATCGCCGGGTCGTCCACCGGCCGCAGTCTAGGGAGCGTCGCGCTCGGCGCGCAGGACGCCGGACTCGAGCACCGCCCGGACGCCGTCGCCGAGGTCGAGGCGCGAGCCGCCGCGGCTGAGCCCGGCGACCTGGTCGGCGAAGCGCGCGGCGCCGGCGACCGGCCGGCCGGCGATGGCGTCGGCGAGCCGCTGCAGGACGAGCCGGCGGAGCGCCGGCGGCAGCTCGGCGAAGCGGGCGTGGCGGATGCGGCCGCGGGGCGCCTCGCCGGAGCCGTCGAGCTCGGCGGCGACGAGGGCGTCGAGCACCTCGGCCTCGTCGCGCAGGAGCGCCGCGGTGCGCAGCACGTTCTGGACCGCCGCCGGGTGGATCGCGGCGAGCTCGGGGACGAGGCCGTGCCGGACCCGGTTGCGGGCATACCCCTCTTCGGCGTTGGTCGCGTCCTCGCGCCAGGCGAGCCCGCGCTTCTCGTCATAGGCGGTCACCTCGGCGCGGGTGGTGCCGAGGAGGGGCCGGGCGAGGCGGCCGTCGCGCGCCTTCATCCCCAGCAGGGCGCGGCGGCTGGGCGAGGAGGCGAGCCGGTAGAGGATCGTCTCGACCTGGTCGTCGGCGGTGTGCCCGGTGACGATCGTCGCGTCGCGTGCCTCGGCCAGACGGGCGGCGGCGGCATAACGGACGTCGCGCGCCCAGGCCTGCAGGTTGCCCTCGGTGTCGGGACGGACCGGTCGCTCGGTCCGCAGCTCCACCCCCAGCCGCTCACATAAGGAGGCGCAGAACTCGGCGTCCCGGTGGGACTCGGGACGCAGGCCGTAGTCGACGTGCAGCGCGACGACCGCCGCCTCCCCCCGGGCCCGCACCGCGAGGTCGAGCATGCAGATCGAGTCGCGGCCGCCGGAGACCATCGTCACCAACTGCCGCGGCGGCTCGACCAGCCCGCCCGCTTGCACCCGGGCGAGCAGATCCATCAGCCCGCCGCCGCGCGCACGACGAACAGCTCGGTCGGCACCGGGAACCCTTTCAGCGAGACCTCGCCGATCGGCTCCAGGCGCAGTTCGGGCCGCGCCTCCAGGGTCGCCGCCACCCGATCGGTGACCAGCACCTCGCCGGCCAGCGCCCGGTTGACGATCCGGTGGGCGAGGTTGACCTGGCTGCCGAAGTAGTCGCCGTCGCGGTAGACGGCGTCGCCGTGGTGGATGCCGACGCGCGGCTGCGGCCGGCGGTCGAAGCGGCCGAGGAAGGCGACCGCCCAGGCCGTCAGCGCCGCCGGGTCGGGCGAGACGACCATCACCTCGTCGCCGATCGTCTTCACGATCGTCGCCTCGCGCGGCAGCGTCGCCTCGACCGTCTCGACGAAGTTCTCGACCACGTCGAGCGCCTCGATGTCCCCCTCCTCCTCGGTGAAGCGGGTGAAGCCGGTGAGGTCGATGAAGCAGAGCGTCACCGCGACGTGGCCGAGCTCCATTTCCGCGGTCGACTGCTCGCCGCCGGTCTCCATATGACCGACCACGTCCTGCTCGATGTAGTAGCGCAGGTAGCGGTTGTGGAGGTACTCGGTGAGCGGCGCGGCCAGCGGCATGATTTCCGCGGCGAGGTCCCCCATCGCCTCCGCCATCTGCAGCTCGGGAAGGCCGTCGCGGATCAGCGGTTCGTGGACGTAGAGGTGGAAGAGGCGGATCTCGGCCTCGGCGATCCGGCGCAGCGAGGTGACGTAGACGCGGATCAGCTGCAGGAAGGCGACCAGCGGGAAGCCCGACTCGAGCACCTGGGAGCAGAGCCGGATCGCGGCGGCGTCGGCGACGCTGAGGTGGCGTTGCCGGCCGACCGGCGTGCCCATCATCACCAGGATGCGCTCGATCAGCTCGACCTCGAGGCCGGTCTCGGTGGCGATCATCTCGACCGTCAGTTCGCCTTCGTCGGTGTCGGCGAAGAGCTCCTCCGTGAAGCCGAAGGCGAGCCTGCCCTCCCGCCCCGCCGCCTTCAGATCCTCGAGCGAGTAGCCGCGGTCGCGCATCCGGGCGACCACCCGCGCCTGGGCCGCGGCGGCCACCGTCCAGCGCCCGCGGCGTACCGGGACGATCCTCTCCTCGGCCCAGCGTTTGAGCGTCGAGATCGGGACGCCAGAACGCCGCGCCGCCTCGTTCAGGGAGATGTACTCGGAGATCGGCTCGGCCACGCAGGCGAGGCTAGCCGCCTCCGGGGACGAGCGGGGCGAGCGTCGGGTCGGCGCCGAGGGGTTCTGACTAGGGTCGCGGCCGTGCCCCGACGCCTCCGGCCGACCGCCGAGATCCACCCCGACGCGATCCTCGTCGGCGACCCGGGAAGGGCGATGGCGCTCGCCCAGGTGCTGACCGAGCAGCCGAAGATGGCGAACCACGCGCGCGGGCTCTGGGGCTACTCGGGGATCACCGCCGCGGGCCGAGGGCTGACCGTGCAGGCGACCGGGATGGGCGGGCCGAGCGCCGCCCTTGTATTGAGCGACCTGGCCGAGTTGGGGGTCGAGCGGGCGGTGCGGGTGGGGACCTGCGCGGCGATCGAGTCGAGCTTCCGGCCCGGGTGACCTGGTCTGGGTGCGGTCGGCGCGGCCGTGGTCGGCGGACCGCCCCGGCGCCGGTTCTCCGGTCGATCCCGACGAGGGCCTGGCCGAGGCGCTTGCGGGCGGCGCTCGGCGAGAGCGCCAAGGCGGGGCGGGTCGCCAGCGTCGACTTCCTCCACCCCTCGCCCGATCCCGCCCACGCGATCCCGGAGGGGGATGTCGCCGACATGCAGACCGCGGCGCTGTTCAGCGCGGGCCGCCGACTCGGCATCGCCTTGGCGGCGGTGCTGGTCGTCACTGATTCCGAGGGTTACGAGCCGATCGACGACGAGCGGCTGGCCGAACGCGCCGCCTTGGCTTCCCAGGCGGCTTTGAGAGCGCTACTCTAACCCTAGAGTAGAGGGTTAGGCAGCGTCAGTCTCAGGTGCAGCTTCGGCAGCTCTTTTCTGGTCCTTTGCAGCGATTTTGCGGCGCAGGGTCCCGAGCTCCCGGGTCGTGTCGTCGAGCTGCTCCTCGATGTCCTCCAGGCGCTGGGATAAGGAGCGGAGGCGGCGCTCAAGTCGCTCGACGTCGCCCGCCGAGGGCAGGTTCAAGGCGCGCATCGCCGCCTGCTGGCCCTCGAGCGCCTTCTCCCGGGCGCCGAAGGCGGCCTGCAGCGCACCGTGGAGATGCGGGCTGTCGATCAGCGCCTGGGCGATCTCGCCGATCGCCTGCTCAGAGCGCGCCCGCAGGCTCTCGCCGTCGGCCATCGAATCTCCATCTGCGTACTCGTCAGGGCTCAAGCCAAATCCGTTCTTCGCAATTCGTTGACGGCAGCTTAACGAGCACATCCGGCTCACATGGAAATCTCCCGCATGCGGCATGAAGTTCACGATCGTTAAGTCCATATTGGGGGCACGGCTGACCGTTGCTCATGACCGAGGTCGTGGGTAGCCTCATGTCGAACCCGCTGGGAGGGGACCGGACCGCGCCTGCGGTCGGCCAAGGAAGCGGGATTTGAGGCGCATGAGAAGCAAGCTCGCATTGATCCTGGCGCTCGCCGCCTTTCTCGCGCTCGCTGCCGTCGGCAGCGCGCCGGCTGCCTCACCCCTGGGGTCGGTCACCGAAAGCCTGCTGCCCGGGCTGAGCGGCAACGGCAGCAGCGAAACTTCAGGCGGCGCCGGGAGCACCGACACCACCACCCCCGGCGAACCGGTGGTCCCCGCCCTTCCGGCAGCGACCGCCGTCCCCCAGTGCGCCGACGGGATCGACAACGACGGCGACGGCAAGATCGACCTGGAAGATCCCGACTGCAGCTCGCCCACCGACAACACCGAGGGGCCGGAAACCTCCGCAGTCGCGCCGACCAGCGGCGAAACCCTCGCACCCTCGACCTCGACTTCAGGGTCAGGGTCGACCGAAACGAGCAGCGAAGCCCGACAGGGCAAGCATAAGGAATTCGGCCGCGGCGAAACGCTGGAAGCGGAACCGGAAACGGACGTCCGCGGCGGCGTCACCCACAACGAAAGCCTCGGCGATACGAGCGGCGGCGGTAAGCAGGACGGCGCGGTCACCGCCCCGAGCGCCACCGGCGGCGGCACCCAGCCGCTGTCCGGGGAAGGCGACGGCGGCGCGCAGTTCGAACCGGGCGGTGCGCCCACGCTGGCCAACCCGACGACGACGATCGCGCCCTTCGGTCCGGCGCCGATCGGGGTCCCCAACTTCGTCATCAACTCCTTCGAGATCCCGCCCTTCCTGCTGCCGATCTACCAGGCATGCGGCACCGAATACGGGATCCCCTGGGAGGTGCTCGCGGCGATCAACAAAATCGAGACCGGCTTCGGCACCAACCTGAACATCTCCAGCGCGGGCGCAGTCGGCTGGATGCAGTTCCTCCCCTCGAGCTGGGAAACGTACGGGCTCGACGCCAACGGAGATGGGCGCAAGGACCCCTACAACCCGGTCGACGCGATCTGCGCCGCCGCCCACTACCTCAAGGTCGCCGGCGGGCAGAAGGATCTCTACGACGCGATCCTCGCCTACAACCACGCCGACTGGTACGCGCAGGAGGTGCTCACCTACGCCCGCGCCTACGGCCGCATCCCGTCGACCTTGGTCGGCTCGCTGACCGGGCTGACCGAGGGCGCCCACTTCCCGATCGCCGCCGACGCCCGCTACTCGGACGAACTCGCCGCCCGCGCGGCGCTGAAGAACTCGACCACCGACACGCGGCTCGCCGGCAACGCGGCCGAAGTCATCTCTTCCTCCCCCACCCGCCACGGGATCAACATCTTCGCCAAGAAGGGGGCGCCGGTCGTCGCCGTCAACGACGGGGTGATCCGCAAGCTCGGTCACTCCGCCAACCTCGGCAACTTCATCGTCCTCGAAGACACCTACGGCAACCGCTACACCTACGCCGGGCTCGGCAAGCTGGTCCGCGACTCCCGCACCGTCGTCACCCCGAAGGGCAAGGAAAAGCAGATCCCGGTCGAAAGCCAGGAACTGCGGCCGCGGCTGCGCGCCCTGCCGGACCGCTCCGGCAAGAACGCCGGCAAGGAACAGAAGGTCGAGGCGCAGGCCGAAGAAGCTCTCGAAAAGGCCTCCGGCGACGGCTCGATCCGGGTCGGCTCGAAGGTGATCGCGGGCACCGTCCTCGCCCACGTCGCCAAGGGCAGCGAAGGCGCCGACCCGCACATCAACTTCTCGATCCGCCCGGCGGGCAAAGGCGCGCCGCGGATCGACCCGAAGCCGATCCTCGACGGCTGGAAGCTGCTCGAAGCGACCGCGATCTACCGCGCCAAGGGCAAGAACCCCTTCAACGCGCAGCTGAGCGGCGCCGGGATCCTGCTGCTCTCCAAGGAAGCTCTGACCCAGCGGGTGCTGAACGACAAGGGCCTCGACATCTACCAGTGCGGCCGCGAAGACATCGAAGCGGGGAAGATCGACCGCCGCATCCTGGCGGTGCTCGAGTACCTGCGCTCGAAAGGCTTCACCCTGCGGATCAGCGCGCTGGAGTGCGGCCACGGCTACTTCACCGAAAGCGGCAACGTCTCCGAGCACTCGAGCGGAGACGCGGTCGACATCGCCGAAATCGACGGCGTCAACGTGATCGGCCATCAGGGCCCGGGCACGCTGGTGCACGAACTGATCGAAGACGTGCTGCAGCTGCAGGGCTCGATGCAGCCGCACCAGGTGATCTCGCTGGAAGACTTCCCCGGCGAAGTCAGCTTCGCCGAAGCGTCCCACTACGACCACGTCCACATCGGCTACCGCCCGGTCGAAAACGGCAACCCGCTGGAAGCGACGGCGCTGCTGAAACCGGAGCAGTGGGAACGCCTGATCGACCGCCTCGGCAAGATCGAAAACCCGAAGGTGCCGATCGAACCGTCGAAGTACTCGCTGCCGGACAAGCCGCAGAAGAACTCGGCAGCCGAAATTCTCGGCGGTCACCCGCGCGGCGAAGACTAGGCTCGCCCCTCTGAGCCCCTTCTTCGGATTCGCCCAGTTCGACTTCGCCGGGACCCTGCCGCTAGCCGACGGCCGCTACTTGGCGCAGCGTGAGGAGGACGGTGGCGAGAGCGTCCTCGTCGTGCAGACCGTCGCCGCGCCCCCGCGGCCCCCGCGCCGCCGCCGAAAGCCGAAGGAGTCCGAAGCCGGCGCGCCGCCGGCGGAGCTGCCGCTGGCCCGGGCGACCGCGATCCGCGCCTTCGCGCCCTACGACGAGGCCGAGGAAGGCGCCGTCTGGCTGGCGACCGCGACCGTGAACGAGGCGGCGATCGACGCCGCCCTCGACGCCGGCATCGCCCTCCTCAACGACGCCCTCCACGCCCAGGCAGTGGCGTCTGCCGATCCTCACCTGGCGACGATCAGCCCGGAGCGTGCCGTCGCCGTCCGCCTCGGCTACGGCAGCGGCGACCAGATCGCCGACGGCGCCTTCAGCGAGGCCCGCGAGGTCGACGTCGCCGCCGCCGGCTCCCCCCGCCGGCGCCGCCAGGAAGAGCTGCGTCCCCAGGAACGCGTCGCCGCCGTCCTCCGCGGCCGCGAGCAGTTCGCCGCCTGCGAGTCCCTGCTCCTCCGCGCCCGCGCCGACCTCGACGCCGGCCGCAACCGCGAGGCCGCGCTGCAACTCGAGATCGGGATCGAGGCGATGCTCGCCGAGCTACCCGGCGCGCTTGACGACGACGACCACCGCACCGACATCGCCGCCCTCGAGAAGCGCCAGGCCGCAGTCGAAGCAGCCGCCGAGCGAGCGTTGGCAGGCGACCTGGGGGACGAGGGCACCGCCGCAATCCGCGACGCCCTGCCGATCGCCGAGCGAGTCCTCAGGCGCCGCCGCGTCCTGACGTCGTAAGTCACGCGCGCACCTGGCACTCCGAAACCGTGACGAAACATGCGCCGCACTTTCGGGCTCTCTAGCGACCCGAAAGTGCGGCGCGTCAGGGGGACGGGAAGGGTCCGGGCCTTTGCGGTCGGGGACGGGCAAGGGCTCAAGCCCCTGCGGCCGGGTTCGGGCCGTCCCGGGCGTCTCGTGGCGACCCGGCAGGCTGTGGCCTCCACGAGACGCCCCGGACGTGGGCCTTTCGGGTGGATTGACACGGGTCCGTGCGCCTTCCGACGGGAACGTCACGGGTCCGTGGCGCTCGCCCACGCGATGCAGCGATATATGTCGCTATAGCGACATGAAGTGCCGCATCGCGCATTCGGACCTCCCGGATCCGCGCCGATCGACGCTGCATGAATCACCCGGGCCAGGGCACGGGTTATCCGTGCAGGGCGCTGGGACCCCATGAAGGGACGTGGAGTTGCGCGCGGCTTCGTGACGAACGTCCCCTCCCTGTGACGCCCGTCGCCCGTCTCTCAAGCCTTCCCGGCGTCCCCCGCACCTCTCCCCGCACACCCGTCCGTCTCGGCCACGGCCACAGCCTGCCCGGGCCGTGGCCGAGACGGACGCGTCCCTTTGCCATCTTCAGCCCGGTCCTGCGTCGACCGACATGGCCCTTCCGTCCGCTGCCGCCCCGCGCCTCGCCTACTGAAGCCGCCGCCGGCCTCAAAACGGCGGCGGTGACGCTCCGGCCCGGTAGCCCGCCCGGACGCCGGGGTCTAGCTGATCCAGCAGGGCCTGCATCGAGTCGCACAGCTGCGCGAACTGCGCCGCGCCGAGGGCTTTCCCCCACTCCGCTTCGATGTCGGCGATCAGTCGGCGCCCTTCATCGATCGCTTGCCGCCCGGGATCGGTGAGGCAGACGAGCTTCGCCCTCCCGTCGCCTGGATCGGGACGGCGCTCGAGGTAGCCGAGACCCTGCAGGCTGTCGACGAGCTCCGCGGTCGCCGAGAGTGAAAGGCCGGAGGACTCGGCCAGGTCGGTCAGGCGCGATCCGCCGGCCTTGATCGCCCCGAAGATCTGCAGGTGGGCGGGCCGGATGCCCTCGAAGCCCGTTCCCCCTTCGCCCCGCTCCGCCAGCGCGGCTCGGAACAGGCGCAGCAGGTTGACCAGAAGCTGGCCGACCGGCAAGCGGTCGGGCGGGGTCGGCGGGTCCGTGCGGCGAGTCACAGCTACATGCTACGGTTACCGAAGCTTCGGACACCGAAGTAAATGGAGGAATGGGAATGCCCGACCAGGCAAAGCAGATACACAACCCTCGCACGGGACAGCGGATGCGCTTCGTCGAGCAACGGCCCGAGGCACTGCGAATCGAGTCCTGGAACCCGCCGGGCGTTGAACGCGAGCCGCTGCACGTCCATCCCCGGCAGACGAGTGGCGCCGAGGTCACGGCCGATTCGCTGACCTTCGAGATCGAAGGTCGCGAGCACCGCCTCACCCCGGGCGAGTCAATCACGGTCCCGCCGAACACCCCGCACCGGTTCTGGAACGACGGTAAGGACGAGGCCGTCTCGACCCAGTTCTTCGAACCGGCGCTCGACACCGCCGCCTTCTTCGAAACCTTCTTCGCGCTCGCCGCCGCGGACCAGCTCGACGCCAAGGGGATGCCCCGCCCGCTGCAGCTCGCCTTGCTGGTTCCCGAGTTCGGCGACGAGATCCGGCCCGTCAGTCCTCCCTGGCCGGTGCTGCGCGCACTCTCGGCGATCTTGGCTCCCCTCGCCCGTGCCCGCGGCCTCACGGCGCGGATCTAGGACCCTTCAGCCCTCGAACCTCAGCCGCCCGTCGGGCCCGAGTAGCTCCAATGCCGCCGGATCCGGCTCGACCACCACGTCCGAGGTGAGGTACTCCTCGTAGGTCGGCTTCAGTCCGCGCATCCTGGCGATCGGGGCCAGGACGCCGAAGGCGACGCGCTGCACCCACGGCGGCGGTTTCGCCACCACCATCGTGTCGCTGTAGTCCTGCGCGCTGAGCGCCAACTGGAGCGGCCGCGGCATCCCTTTCTTGTCGACCTTCCCGTCGCGGGCGAGCCCGTAGAACGTCCCCACCATCTCGACGAAACGGGCCCCGGGGTTGGCCTCGACGATCACCTCGGCCTCCTCGTCGCCGACCTGCCACCAGTCGTGGAGGGCGTCGGCCGGAACTTCGGCCGACCGGCCAGGGCCGAGCAGCTCTTCGCGGTCTCCGATCAGGAAGCCGACTTCGCCGCGCAGGACGTGGAAGCGCTCGACCAGGCCGGGGTGCCGGTGGGCGACGACGACGCGGCCGCCCGGCCGCACGTGGAGCTCGGCGACGAGCACGCCATCAGGTTGGTCGAGCGGATCGCTGAGCACGATCGCCCGCTCCCCGGAAACCGGATTTTCGAAGACCTGACCGCGGCGAGACACGCGCGCAGCCTCTCACGGCGGGGTGCCGTCGGCTAGACGATCGTCAACTCGACCACGTTCGCATCGAGCAGGGTCGCGGCGATGTGGTGGGCTTCGGCCAGCTCGACGCCCTCGACCGAGGGGACGCCGATCACGGTGAGGCCGGCGGCGCGGGCGGCGGCGACCCCGGTCGGCGAGTCCTCCAGCGCGATCACGCCCGGCCCCGCCTCGACCTCGAGCCGGCGGCAGGCCTCCAGGTAGGGATCGGGCGCGGGCTTCGGGTGCGGCACTTCGTGGCCGCTGACGACGGTGTCGAAGATCGCTTCGAAGCCGACGATCTCCAGCGAGCGCTCGACGAAGGAGAGCGGCGAGTTGGAGACCAGTCCGATCGGCGTGCCCTGAGCCTGCAGTCGTTCGAGCAGGTCGCGGGCGCCGACCATCGCCTCCACCCCGTGCTCGAGCTCGGCGACGACCATCCGGTCGAGCTCCGCCATCAGCTCGACCCCGCGGCCGTCCTGGCCCAGCCAGCCTTCCAGCAGCCGCGAGGCGATCGGGCCGGATTTGCCGACCAGCTCGAGCTTGTGGGCGGCGGTGAACTCGTGCCCGTAGGCCTCGAACATGTCCTGCTCGGCACGGGTCCAGACCGACTCGGTGTCGAGCAGCAGGCCGTCGTTGTCGAAGAGGACCGCGTCGGGTCTCCGGGGTGGCATGGGGCGCATCATGTCAATCTGGCCACACCTACCTAGGCGGCGCCGAAACCCGATAGCTTCGCGGGCAAGATGGCCTTCCACATCGAAGTCGGCACCGGTCGCCGCCACGCCCGCTCGTTCAACCTCACCGAGGAGGAGCTGGGCCGGACGGTCCTCGATCCCTGGCTCTCCGGCCGCGCGGTCCTGCTCGGCGACCGCAAGTGGAGCCGCAACGACGACGACGCCAGGCTGAAGATCCTCGAAGGCCCGGAGCTCTCGATCCAGGACCTCGCCTTCAGCCAGGGCTGGGCGAACGCCGAGCGCTCCGCCTCCGACGTCACCACGACGGTGCTCGAGACCGCCACCGAGGGCCGCCGGACGCAGCGCGGCCCGGCGACGATCATCATCCACTCCGACTCGCCGGTGCAGACGCTGGCCGAGATCGTCTCCGGCCACGACACCGAAACGGTGCCGCTGGAGCAGGCGCGGGAGCGGCTCGACGGCCGCGACCCTGCGGTCGCGGCCGTGATCCTCGTCGTCCAGCGCGACTAGCGCGCCGCTTTGGCGCGCCTCGCGCGCCGCCCTCCCTTAAACCGTCGGTGCCGCGTCCGCGACCGGCGCGGTGGTGCCGCTGAAGTCCAGCGCGGAGCCGCGCGGAATCACCAGCACCGGGTAGTTGGCCGCCTCGACCGCGTAGTCGCTGGCGGCGCTGAGCACGACTTTGCCCTCCGGCGCCTCCTTGCGCGAGCCGACGACCAGCAGGTCGAGCGGGCCCGAGCCGTGCTGGGAGACGGTCGCCCCGAGCGCGGCGGCGAGGCTGTCGGCGGTCTGCCGGGCAGCCGGGTCGCCCTCCTCGATGACGCCGACGGTGTTGACCGAGAGCGCCGGGTTGGAGCGCAGGCCGGCAGGCGCGACGGCGATCGCCGAACCGCCGCCGAGCAGCAGTTTGTGGGCCGAGATGCCGGGCTTGACCAGGCCGTTCGCGGTCCGGTACTCGGAGCCGAAGACGATCACGTCGGCGCCCTCCTGGGCAGCCAGCTCGGCGAGGCCGACGCTGGTCGCCGGGTTGGCGACGATGTACTTCGGCATCTCCGGGGTGCCGACCGACTCGGCGCCGCGGGCCAGCATCTGTTCGGCGGCCTGCTGGTCGAGCGACTGGCCGAAGGAGTGACGGACGTAGGCGAGCGAGAGCTCGGCGCCCGAGAAGGCGAGCAGGCGGCCAAGCGCCAGTGCGTCGCGGTCGTTGTCGCTGTCGTCGTAGGAAACGATGATCTTCAGTGCCATGGGAAGTCTCCTGAGCGTTCTGGGTTTGAAGTGCTCCTTCAATGTGGCACCGTTCGAGTATCAGCGCAACAGAAAGTTCTACTAGCTAGAATAAGTAACGCTTATGCTCGACGTGAAGCGCCTGAACATCTTTCGCGAGGTCGTCTCGCAAGGTTCCTTCTCCGCCGCCGCGGACGCGCTCGCCTACTCCCAGTCGGCCGTCTCGCAGGCGATCCAGACGCTCGAGGGCGAAGCCGGGGTGGCGCTGATCGAGCGCAGCCGCGGCGGCGTCCGCCCCACCGCGGCGGGCGCGGCGCTGACCGGGCACATCGGCGGCATCCTCGCCCAGCTGGAGGCGGCCGAGGACGAAATCGCGGCGATCGTCGCGGGCCGCGGCGGCCACCTGCGCACGGCCTCCTTCCCGACCGCCGGGGCGACCCTGATGCCGCAGGCGATCGCCGCCTTCCGCGGCTCCCACCCCGGGGTCGAGGTCTCGCTCGCCGAGGGCGAGCCGGAGGAGATCGCGCCGCGCCTGCGGGCGGGCGAGTTCGACCTCGCCCTGCTGTTCGAGTTCGAGGGGGTCGGCGAGCACCTGACCACCGGCCTGCGCCGCTTCGAGCTCTTCGACGACCCGCTCCACCTCGTCCTCCCCGCCGACCACCGGCTCGCCGGCCGCGAGCGGGCCCCGCACCTCGACGACCTACGCGAGGAGTCCTGGATCCAGACCTCGGCGGCGAGCCCCTGCGCCCGCCACGTGGTCCGCTCCTGCATCGCCGCGGGCTTCGAACCGCGGGTCTCCTTCGAGTCCGACGACTACCTCACCGTCCAGGGCCTGGTCGCGGCCGGGGTCGGCGTGGCGCTGATCCCGCAGACGGCGCTGTCGACCGTCCGCGACGACATCGTGGTGCGGCCGCTGGCCCCTTCGAGCCCGGTCCGCAAGGTGTTCGCCGCAACTCCCCGAGCCGCCGGGGCGACCGCCGCCGTGGCGACGATGCTCGACGTGCTTCGTCGTGAAGCCCGAATCCGGAGCCGCCCCCCGGGAGGAGGACGGGAGACGGCTCCGTGATTGGTTCGGGCTCAAGCCAGATCGGTTGTCAGGCCGATCCAGCCGCCGGGGCCGCAGACCCCGAAACTCCGTCCGGATAACCGAGCGACGGGACGTCCGACGGGTACACCTCGTGCCCGTGGACGGCGATGTCGCCGGTCTCCATTTCGGCCTCGCTCATTCTCAGCGGCACCACTAGGCCGACGATCTTGAGCAAGATGAACGTGCCGATGGCGGAGAAGGCAATGACCCAGGCCGCGGTGTAGGCCTGCACCCAGAGGAGGTGCAACCCGCCGCCGGAGATCAATCCTTCGTGTTCGCCCGCCATCAATTTGTTGGCAAAGATGCCGGTCATCAGACCACCGACGACGCCGGCAAAGCCGTGCGTGTAGATCACGCCCAGGGTGTCGTCGACGTTGCGGAACGGCGCCGTTCGGCTCAGGTAGTTGAGCGCGAAGTAGACGATCGACGCGGCGACTATGCCGATGATGATCGCTGCCCAGCCGTTGACGAAACCGGCGGCCGGGGTGATCGCGACGAGGCCGACGATCATGCCGTTGACGCTGCCGATCAGGCTCGGCTTGCGGCCGGTGGCGTAGTCGAGGGCGACCCAGACGAGGAACGCGACGGCGGTGCAGAGGTTGGTGTTCAGCACCGAGGCAGAGGCGACTTCGCCGGCGCTGTACCAGTCACCGCCGTTGAAGCCGTTCCAGCCCATCCAGAGGAGGCCGGCGCCGACTGCCACCATCGCCAGGTTGTTTGGAGCGTCAACCTCTCGGTCACGCTGCAGGCGCGGCCCGATCACCGCCGCGGCGACGAAGCCGGAGACACCGGCGGCGAGGTGGATGACGTAACCACCCGAGTAGTCCAGAGCGCCCTGCTGGGCGAAGAAGCCACCGCCCCAGATCATGAAGGCGTTGATCGTGTAGATCAGCAGGGTCCAGAGGGCGACGAACGGGATCCAGGCCTTGAAGTTGAAGCGGCCGAGGACCGAGCCGAGCATGAGGATCGGCGTGATCCCGGCGAACACGATCTGGAAGTACGCCAACGTCGACATCGGGAAGAGGAATTCTTCTTCCGGGAGCTCCCCGATGTGGGCCTGTTCGAGCAGGCTGTGGCTATTGAGGATCGCTCCTGGCTTCCCCCAAAAGTTTCCGAAGAAGCCTGAGGTGGCTCCGAATATGTGGATCGGATCCCCGAAGGCCATTTTGAATCCGACCAGGACCCAAAGGATGAGCACGATCGCGAAGGCGACGAACGCCATCATCATCGAGTTCACAGACCAGCGTTTCTGCATTACCCCGCCGTAGAGGACAACGAGGCCCGGGATGCTCATCAGGCCTACGAACGTTGCGGCGGTGAGCTGCCATGAATTGGCGCCTTCGCTCAACCATTCCATTGAATTGATGCTTCCTTTCGTTCTGTGCGGGCCGCAACCGGAGGCCGGTGACTACATCTCCGGCGGACAGCGCGCCCATCTGGACTTGGCGTAACCCTTCCGCCAAGCGAGGCGCGCCACTACGTACGAGTGTCTAAAGATCGGAGGGCGAACTTCTCCCACAGGGCGATAGCCGACCCCCCCGCCAGGCACATAAGGTGCCGTCATGCCACTAGAGGGACATTACGAGCGGCAGACCACGCCGCTCTACAAACTGAGTTCGCGCGAGCTGAAGGTCGCCTTCAGCATCCTCGCGGTGACCTTGGCGGCGATGATCGCGGTCGTCGCCGCGACGGCGGGCGACAGCAATCCGCCGCCCGCGATCGGGTGCATCAACCCGACGGTCGCCGGCATCGTCGGCGCCGAAACGATCAACCGCTGCGGTCAGGAGGCGGTCGACACCTGCTCCCACGCGGCGGAATTCACCGGCGCCCGGGCCGAAACCATCGTCGCCAACTGCACCAAGCAGGGCGTCAAATTCTGAGTTGACGGCCCTGCCTTCCGCCGTTCCTTAAAGCCGGCAGGCCGGGATAAGGAACAGCGGAAGGGGCCGTCGCGGCTTCCCTACTTGCCGCTCCACTTCGGCGTGCGCTTGCCGAGGAAGGCGCCGATGCCCTCTTTGGCGTCCTCGCTGGCGAAGGCGGCGGCGAAGCCGCCCTTCTCGGCCTCGATGCCGGCGTCGATGTCGCCCTTGGCGGAGACCTGCTTGACCTGGGCGAGCGCGACCGGCGCCTGCTGGGCCAGCTTGCCCGCCCACATCAGCGCCGTCTCGAACAGCTCGTGGTCGGGCACGACGCGGTTGACCAGGCCGATTTCGAGCGCCTCCTCGGAGAGGACCGAGTCGCCGGTCAGGTTCATCTCCAGCGCCTTCGACTCGCCGACCAGGCGCGGCAGCCGCTGGGTGCCGCCGAAGCCGGGGATGATCCCCAGCTTGATCTCCGGCTGGCCGAAGACCGCCGCCTCGGCGGCGATCCGGAAGTCACAGGCCATCGCCATCTCGCAGCCACCGCCGTAGGCGATCGCGTTGACCGCGGCGACCGTCGCCACGTCCTCGGTTTCGAACTCGCGGAACAGCGCGTGGGCCGAGTCGAGCAGCTCTTTGCCGCCCGCCGGGTCCATCTGCGTGAACGCCTTGATGTCGGCGCCGGCGGAGAAGACGATCGGCACCGAGGAGACGATCACCATCGAGCGGATCGCTCGATCGGCCTTGACCTTCTCCCAGACCGTCTTCAGGTCGAGGATCACCTGCGGGTGGACCGCGTTCATCGGCGCGTTGGCGAGCCAGGCGATCGCGACCGGGCCGCGGGTCTCCAGCATCACTTTCTCCGGCTGCTCGCCCTCGTCGGGCTGCGGGTAGGCGTAGAAGCCCTGGCCGGTGGTGATCCCGAGGCGGCCCTGGGCGACCAGGCGCCTGAGGGTGACGGGCGCGGCGAAGCGCTCGCCGTACTTCTCCTCCAGCCCCTCGATCTTCTCCAGCATCTTGTCGAGGCCTTCGACGTCGGCTTTCCAGAACGGCGGCAGCAGGCCTTTGCGCGGGTCGAGGCCGGCCCCGGTCATCATCCCGAGGTCGATGTCGCGGACCGAGGCGATCCCCTCCTCGACCAGCAGGCAGGCCTCGATCAGGGCGCGGGAGCCGAAGATGTCGATCAGCTCCTGGGCGTCGGGCTCGGCGTCGCCGGGGACGTTCTGCTCGCCCTCCTTGAAGAAGCCCTCGCCGCCGCTCTTCATCCCCAGCTTGCCTTCGCCGACCAGGCCGCGCAGGCCCTCGTGGACGTAGAAGCTCTCGCCGTAGGAGTGGTTGAGGTGCTCGGCGACGTGGAAGACGGTGTCGAGGCCGAGCAGGTCCTGCAGGAAGAACGGGCCCATCGGCGCCATTTTGGCCTCGGCGATCGCGGTGTCGATCGCCTTCAGCGAGAGGCCCTGCTCCTCCTGGGCGCGCCAGATCTCCCCCATCGTCGCCATCAGGATCCGGTTGACGACGAAGCCGGGGACCTCACCGCAGACGATCGGCTGCTTCTTGATCGCCTGGGCGAAGTTGTAGGCCGCGGTGGCGGTCTCCTGCGAGGTGTCCTCGCCGACGATCACCTCGACCAGCGGCATGATCGAGGCCGGGTAGAAGAAGTGGAAGCCGACCACCTTGTCGGCGCGCAGCGTCGCCTCGCCCATCTCGGTGATCGAGAGCGAGGAGGTGTTGGAGGAGAGGATCGCGTGGCCGGGCGTGGCGGCGTCGATCTCACGGAAGACGGACTGCTTGATCTCCATCTTCTCCGGCACGGCCTCGATCACGAAGTCGACGTCGGCGAACTCGGCGTAGCTGGTGGTGCCGGTGATGTTGCGCCATCACCTGGGCGAGCCGGGCGTCGGCCTGCTCCTGGGTGATGCGCTCCTTCTTCACCTGGCTGCCGAGCTGGCCCTGGGTGACCGCGCGGGCCTTCTCCAGTGCCGCGTCGACGAATTTCTGGTCGATGTCCTTGACGACGACCGGGATGTCGGCGGCGGCGATCGCCTGGGCGATCTCCCCGCCCATCGTCCCCCCGCCGACGACGGCGGCTTTGCTTACGAACATTCGACTCGTCCTCCCTGATTTCTGACGCTGGCTGCGGCTTGGCTGGGCGGCCGGCGGCCGCGCGAAGCTGGGAGGCTATCCGGATGGAGGGCTCGACGACACCAGACCGTGACGAGTTGCTCGCCTTCGAGCTGGCGCTCGACGAGAAGGTCTGCGACGAGGTGCGCCGGGAGAGCTGGGGACGGCTGTTCCTGACCAGGTCGGCGCCGCTGATCTGGGACGCCAACTGGGTCGGGATCGAGGAGGTCGGGCTGTCGCTCGAGCGGCTCGTCGCGATCGCCGACGAGGTGCTCGGCGGCGCGGGCTTCGACCACCGGACGGTGTGCCTGCTCGACGAGGCCGACGGCCGCCGGGTCGGCGCCGAGATGGAAGCCGCGGCGGCCCACTGGCCGGGCTGGGAGGTCGAGCGGACGCGGTACATGGTCTGGCGCGGCGACGCCCTCGATCCCGGCCTGGCCGCGGGCGACGCGGAGGTCGGCGTGCGCGAGGTGCCGCTGGCCGCGATCGAGGGGCTGCGGCGGGCGCTGATCGCGGAGGAGACGGCGCCGACCGGGGTGCCGGAGCCGCGAGGCCACCGTCGACCAGCTGTTCGAGATCGACCACCGCTACGGCACCGCGGGTGGCGACCGCTGGTTCACCGCCCCGGCCGCGGGCGAGCCGCTCTCCTGCTGTCGCCTGCTCAGCGACGGGCGGATCGGCCAGGTCGAGGACGTCGGCACCCGCTCGTGACTCCCGCGAGCGCGGCTACGCCAAGGCGATCGTGACGCGCCGCGGTCGCCGCCGCCCAGGCCGACGGCAACGCGCCGATCTTCCTCACCGCCGAGGCCGCCGACTGGCCGCAGCTGATGTACGCCAAGCTCGGCTTCGAGACCGTCGGCGACCTGACGATCCTGCGCCGCCGCCCGTAGTTTTAGGTAGCGATCGGCCCAAATCACGTCCCGCCCTACATATGGGACCTACATATGGGACATCACCGCCCGGAAAAGACTGTACGGCGGTACAAAGGTGCCGCTAAGCCCACGGAGCTACGCTCTTTTGGCTCTGTCTAGGGAGTTGGAACGAAATCGATCGCGGCCGGATACCGGACGCGCCGCCAAGAATGAGGGACAAGCCAAGCGATGAGCCGAATCCGCCAGCAGAACGTGACCGCAGCCCAGTGGAGCTCCAATGGTGAGTCCCTTGGCGCGATCGATCTGACCCTTCCCGAGAACGCCGCCTTCGGCGCCAACGTCTTCGACGTCACGGTGCAGAAAGAACGCCTGCCCGAGGACGTCTTCGAGAAACTCCAGGCCACCCTCGAACACGGCGAGGCGCTCGACCCGAGCCTTGCCGACGCGGTCGCCGAGGCGATGATGGAGTGGGCGCTGGAGATGGGTGCGACGCACTACACCCACATGTTCCAGCCGCTGACCGGCTCCACCGCGGAGAAGCACGACTCCTTCTTCGAGCCCGCCGGCGAAGGCAAACTGATCGCCGGCTTCTCCGGCAAGGAGCTGATCCAGGGCGAGCCGGACGCCTCCTCGTTCCCGACCGGCGGCCTCCGCGCCACCTTCGAGGCGCGCGGCTACACCGCCTGGGACCCGACCAGCCCGGCCTTCATCCTCGAGAACCCGAACGGGACGCTGCTGGCGATCCCGACCGCCTTCGCCAGCTGGACCGGCGAGGCGCTCGACGGCAAGATCCCGCTGCTGCGCTCGATGGACGCGCTGTCGCAGACCGCGGTGAAAGCGCTGCGGCTGCTCGGCGACGAGGACACCGACCGCGTCTTCACCACCGTCGGCCCCGAGCAGGAGTACTTCCTGATCGACGAGCAGTACTTCTTCGAGCGGCCCGACCTGATCTCCACCGGGCGCACCCTGTTCGGCGCCAAGCCGCCGAAGGGGCACGAGCTCGACGACCACTACTTCGGCTCGATCCCGGAGCGGGTGCTCGCCTTCATGATGGAGTCGGAACTGGAAATGCGGAAGCTCGGCATCCCGGTCAAAACCCGGCATAACGAGGTCGCGCCGGCCCAGTACGAGATCGCGCCGATCTTCGAGAGCTCGAACGTCGGCTCCGACCACCAGCAGCTGCTGATGCGGACGCTGGAAAACGTCGCCCGCCGCTACGGCCTGGTCTGCCTCCTGCACGAGAAGCCGTTCGCCGGCGTCAACGGGTCGGGCAAGCACAACAACTGGTCGATGGGGACGGATTCCGGCTCCAACCTGCTGAACCCGGGTGACACGCCGCAGGACAACATCCACTTCCTGTTCTTCTGCACGGCGGTGATCCAGGCGGTCAACAAACACCAGGGGCTGCTGCGGGCCGCGGTCGCCAACATCGGTCAGGACCACCGGCTCGGGGCGAACGAGGCGCCGCCGGCGATCATCTCGATCTTCCTCGGCGCCGAACTCGAAAAAGTGTTCGAGGCGATCGCGACCGGCGAAGGCGATCCCAACACGCCGGCCTCCTTCCTCGACCTCGGCTCCTCGGTGCTGCCGCCGCTGGCGCTCGACGGCGGCGACCGCAACCGGACCTCGCCGTTCGCCTTCACCGGCAACAAATTCGAGTTCCGGGCGCTCGGGTCGAGCATGTCGCTCGCCTTCCCGAACACGGTGCTGAACACGATCGCGGCCGAGGCGATCGACGATCTGGCGGGCAAGCTGAAAGAGAAGCTCGACGCCGGCTCGGGGATGCCCGAGGCCGTGATGGAGGTCGTCAAAGACTCCTACCTGGCGAACAAGGTCGTCTGCTTCGGCGGCGACAACTACTCCGAGGAGTGGCACGAAGAGGCCGAGAAACGCGGCCTGAAGAACCTCAAAACCACTCCCGACGCGCTCCCCGAGGTCATCGCCGATGACACCGTGAAGGCGTTCGAGGAGTACCACGTGCTCAGCAAGCGGGAGCTCGAGTCGCGCTACGACGTGTGGATCGAGCAGTACGCGATCCGGGCGAACATCGAGGCCGAGGAGACCTTCTCGATCGGCCAGACGCTGATCCTCCCCGCCGGGCTGCGGCAGCTGGCGCTGATCTCCGAGGCCGGCGTCTCCGCCCTCGAGGGCGAGGTGCGGGAGCTGGTCGACGACCTGGTCGGCTCGCTCGGCGAGCTGAAGGAGGCGAACGCGGTGCCCGGCGACCTCGAGGGGCTGGAGCTGGCGACCTACGCCCGCGACAGCCAGCTGGCGGCGATGGGCAAAGTGCGCGTGGCGGGCGACCAGCTGGAGAAGGTCGTCGCCGACGACTTCTGGCCGCTGCCGAAGTACGAGGAGATGCTCTTCATCAAGTAGCGCTGGGGAGCGCGTGTAGTCAGGACAGCGGGCCTTCGTGCCCGTCGTCCACCGGGCCCGGGGGCGGCGAGGTGTCGTCCCCGGGCTCGATGTCTTTGTTGTGCTCCGGCGGGTCCTTGATCGCGTAGCGGATCAGCCAGAGGACGCCGACCGCGCCGATGATCGGGATCATGCCGCCGAAGAGGACCGGCTCCCACGCCTCTTCGGCGCGGACGATGCGGATCCCGGCGGCGATCGTGTCCGGGCTGGATCACGCGGGCGCCTTCGGCAGGCCGGCCCCGCCGGACAGCGGGTTGAGGTCGGCGAGCAGCTCGAGCAGGCGCGGCTGCGGCTCGGAGTCGTCGATCACGATCGCCGTCCCCGGCCAGGCGTAGCGGCAGTAGCGCGCGTAGGCCTGGCGCGAGGAGAGGTCCGGCTCGTAGATCCAGCAGCCGCTGTTCCAGTAGCGGGTCGCCCCGGTCGAGGCGCGGATGTCGTCGAGCGGCTGGTGGGTGTGGGCGAAGACGATCTGCTCCGCCTGCCGGTCGTAGCCGAGGTTGGCGACGACCTGGGAGAAGGCCTCGAGCGCGGGGCCGGTCGGGCTCGAGCGGGTGAGCACGGTCGGCTCCGGGTACTGCGGCCGGGCCGCCGGCGGGCCGGCCAGCGGCTGCTCGCGGGCCTGGCGGGCGGCCTCGTCGGCGACCACGGCGTCGAAGTGGGCGGCGCTCGGCAGGCCCACCGTGTCGCCCTCGGTGCGGTCGCGGACGCGCGGCGGCGACGCGGCGGGCGCCGCGCACCGGGGCTCCGGCTTTCTGGGTGACGCGCCCCGCTTTCTGGGCGGCGCTGAAGACGTTCTGCTGGGCGTGGGTGCCGTGCGGCATCTGGGCGGCGATGTAGAGCCACTCGGTGAGCAGGGTGGTGACCGACTCGTAATCGGACTCGCAGGTCGGCTCCTCGGGCCCGCCGGAGGCGATCGCCCAGAGCGTCCGGGTGAGCAGGCGCGAGCCGCGCGAGCCGCTCATCCGCGCGTGCGGGTCGAGGTAGTGGCCGTGGGTGCAGAGGACGCCGGCGAAGCTGTAGGTCGGGTAGGCGATCTCGATCTCCACCCCCGGCAGGCGCGCTTCGAGGAAGCTCTGGAAGAAGCTCGGGCCGGGCGGCTCCTCGATCGGGCCGCCGTCGGGGCGCAGCGTCTCCCCCCGCGCCAGCGCCGCCTCCAGCTGGTTCTCTTCGTCGCGGTGGACGAGGTGGTGGTCGTGGTTGCCGGAGAGGAAGACGAAGCGCTTGCCGGGCAGCTTCCGCGCGATCAGCTCCAGCAGGCCGGAGGCGGAGTCGACCGCGTCGGCGACCGAGCCGAAGAGGAAGTCGAAGAGGTCACCGAGCAGGATCACCTCGTCGACGCCGTCGAGGGCGGGCGCCAGGCGCTCGAGGAAGAAGTCCTCGCGCAGGAGATCGCGGCCCGTCCAGGCGCCGAAGTGCGTGTCGGAGATGACCAGCGCTCGCAAGGCTCCGAAGTCTAGGCGGGCTGCCTAAGCGGCAGCTCAGGCGCGGGCGCGGAGGCGCATCCCGAGGCCGCCGCGGGGCGAGAGCGTCGGCGCCTGCCGCACCGTCATCGTGCGGCCCGGCAGCACGTCGGCGCGCAGCTGCTGGAGGAACATCGTCGTCACCAGCTTCACCTCGAGCTGGCCGAAGCGTTTGCCGATGCAGACCCGCCGGCCGCCGCCGAAGGGGACGTAGGCGCCGCGCGGCAGGGCCGCTTTGCGCTCGCGGGTGAAGCGCTCGGGGACGAAGGCCTCGGGCTCCGGGAAGACCTCGGGGATCCGGTGGCTGGCCCAGGAGACGTAGGCGAGATAGGCGCCGCGCGGCACCCGATAACCGCCGAAGTCGAACTCTTCGACGACCCGTCGGGGGCCGATCCAGGCGGGCGGATAGAGGCGCAGCACCTCGTCGACGACCATGTCGAGGTAGGGCAGCTCGTGCTCCAGCTGGTCGATCGTCGGCGGCTCCCCGGCGAGCACCCGGTCCTGCTCCTCGGCGAGGCGCTCCAGCACCTCGGGGTGGTGGGCGAGCTCGTAGAGGGCGAAGGCGACGGTCGAGGTCGAGGTGTCGTGGCCGGCGAACATCAGCGTCATCACCTGGTCGCGGATCTCGGTGTCGGTGAAGCGCTCGCCGCCCTCCCCGCGACGCTTCGACCAGGAGGCTGAGGATGTCGCGGCGGCCGCTGTCGGGGGCGGCGCGGCGGCGGCCGATCTCCTCGTAGACGATCGCGTCGAGGACCGCCCGCGAGCGCATCATCTTCCGCCACGGCGAGCCCGGCCCGCGCACCAGGCGGACCGCGTAGTCGGTGCCGTAGTAGCCGAGCGCCTGCTCGAAGTGGTGGGCGGCCGCGGCCCCCTTGCCCGCCTCGTCAGGGTCGAGGCCGAGCAGCGCCCGCATCGCGATCCGCATCGCCAGCCGGCGCATCCAGACGTAGATGTCGACCACGGTGCCGGGCCGCAGGGTGGCGATCGCCGCCGCCGCCTCGGCCTGCATCGCCGCGGTCGAGGCCTCGATCTGCTCGCGGTGGAAGGCGGGCAGCATGATCGCCCTGGCGCGGTCGTGGTAGGCGTCGTCGATCGTCAGCAGGCCGTCGCCGAGCAGCGGGATCAGGTCGCCGAAGCTCGACTCGCGCCAGTGGAACTTCTCCGGGTGGCCGACGGTGACGAAGTGGTTGGCCTCCGGGCCGAGCATGAAGATCGAGCGGACGTGGAGCAGTCGCAGGCTGAAGATCGGCCCGAACTTTTCGTAGGCGTCGAGCAGGATCGGCAGCGGGTCGCGCGCCATCTGCATCGTCCGCGCGACGTTGAAGTCGGTCAGGCCCGGCGGGTACATGCCCCTCCCCCGCCACTCCGAGGCGAGGTCGCCGCCGACGCGGACGAGCGGGTTGCCGGACATCACCGGCGGGCGCTCGACCGGGCCGCTCGTATCGACCGTTGCCATGGCCGCGGATCATAACTGGCTGGCTGGCCAGTTTTCCCTTGCGCTGTTCCTTATGGCGCTGAGAGAGCCGTAAGGGACGGCGGAAGGTCAGGCGGCGGCGTTGGCGGCCAGCTGGCCGCAGGCGGCGTCGATGTCGCGGCCGCGGGTGAGGCGGACCGTGGCCGGCATCCGGTGCTCGGCGAGGATCGCCCGGAAGCGCTCGATCCGCTCCGGCGAGGAGCCGTCGTAGGCGCCGGTCGGGTTGTAGGGGATCAGGTTGATCTTGTAGATCCGCGGGTCCAGCAGGGCGGCGAGTTCGCGCGCGTGCTCGGGGTGGTCGTTGACCCCGTCGAGCATCACGTACTCGACGAAGACTTTGCGCCGGCGCTTGGCCCGGTAGCGGTCGCAGGCGGCGAGCACCTCGGCCAGCGGGAAGCGCTCGTTGACCGGCATCAGCTGCGAGCGCAGGGCGTCGTTGGGGGCGTGCAGGGAGAGCGCCAGGCCGATCGGCATCTCGCATTCGGCCAGCCGGTCGATCCCCGGCACCCAGCCGACGGTGGAGATCGAGGTGCGCCGGTTGGTGACCCCGAGGTCGGGGAGCCGTTCGCAGGCGGCGAGCACGTTGTCGATGTTCATCGTCGGCTCCCCCATGCCCATGAAGACGACGTGGTCGATCGGTTCGACCCGGCGGAAGTGCAGCGCCTGGTCGAGGATCTCGTCGGCGCTGAGGTTGCGCCCGAACTTCATCTTGCCGGTGGCGCAGAAGGTGCAGGTGAGCGGGCAGCCCGACTGCGAGGACACGCAGACCGAGCGCCGACCGTCGCGGTAGCGCATCAGCACCGCCTCCAGCGGGCGGCCGTCGAAGGTGTCGAAGAGGGTCTTCACGGTGCCGTCGTCCGAGCGCGCCTCGGCGCGGACGGAGAGCGTCGAGAGCGGCACGTCGGCCACCAATCGCTCCCGCAGTCCGGCGGGCAGATTCGTCATCTCCTCGTAGCCCGCGGCCCCGCGCGCGACCCACTCCCAGACCTGGCCGGCCCGGTACCCCGGCTCGCCTGAGGCGGCCAGAACCTGATCTAGACGTTGCGTGTCCACCCGACGAGGTTAGAGGGCGGCGCCCGGGGCGGGATGGGATGCCGGAAGCTGGCGCCCGGGGAAGGGACGCGGCCGTCTCGGCCACGGCCCGGGCAAGCTGTGGCCGTGGCCGAGACGGCCAGCTGTGCGGGGAGAGGTACGGGGGACGCCGGAGAGGCGTTACGGGACGGGCGGGAGCCGTCACAGGGACGAGACGTTCGACACGAAGTCGGGTGGAAGTCCACGTCTCCTCAGGCCCTCCCGGAGCGCTGAGTGAGTTAACCCTGCCATGGCAAGGACAAGTCACTCAGCGTGGGTTTGACCGCCCTGGGAAGCGCGGTCGACCTTTGGGCCCCTATGGGGGACCAAAAGTCGACCGCGTCTCGGGGGTCGTGACGTCTCCGTGACGTTCCTCCCGGAAGGCGCGCCGACCCTTGACGTTCCCCACCGAAGCGTGACGTCCCGGGCGTCTCGTGGCGGCCTCAGCCTGCCCGGGTCGCCACGAGACGCCCGGAACACTCGACGCCGGGCTACTGCTGCGAGCTCAAGTCGGCCGTGCCGCGCCGGTGAAGGTGGAGAGGAATTCGCTTAGTGCCAGCCCCTCGGCGAGGTTCTCGGCGAGCGAGCGGGCGCCGTCCTCGCGAAGCTGGCGACGACGGGACGCCTCGTTGTCAGCCCAGGCTCGGTCGGTGGACTGACGGAATCCCTGCTCGTCGGCGGTTTCCATGCGGAGAGGGTAGCCGCGGTGGGGCTACTCGTGGATCTTCTCGCCGCGCTCGAGCATGGCGAGGAATTTGGCCAGGCGGCGTTCGCGGGTCTCCGGTTTCTTCGCCTCGGCGAGGCGGTAGGTGATCGCGTAGCGGTTGGCGCTGTCGAGCTCGGCGAAGAAGGCCGCGGCGGCGGGGTTGGCGTCGAGCTCGCGCTGTAGGTCCTCGGGGACCGCGGCGGTGCGCTGGCCCTCGTATGCGGCCTCCCAGCGGCCATCGCCCTTGGCCGCCTCGACCTCGGCCGCACCGGCCGGGCGCAGGCGCTTTTCGGTCTCCAGGGCTTCGGCTTTCTCGCGGTTGATCTTCGACCAGCGGCCGCGTGGCCGCCGCGGCGTGAAGCGCTGCAGGAAGTGAGCCTCGTCGTGGCCGCGCTTCTGGCTGTCGATCCAGCCGAAGCAGAGCGCCAGCTCGAGCGCCTCCGCATAGGTGACGCTCGGCTCCGGCGCGCCCTTCTTGGCGATCTTCAGCCAGAGGCCGGGCGAGGTCCCGGCGTTCTCCTCGAGCCAGCCCTCCAGCTCCTCGGGGCCGCTGAAGAGGAGGATCTCGAGCTCGTCAGGCATCCCACGCCCTCCGGCCGCCGCTAGAGGCCGACGGCATCGGCGAGGAGGTCGACCTGGCCGGGGTCGTTGACCGTCGGGAAGAAGATCAGCTCGTCGCAGCCGGCCTCGGAGAAGGCGCCGACGTAGGTGCGCACCGTGTCCGCGTCGCGGGCGGCCGAGCCGGCGATGTAGCCCGCCGTCTCCTCGCCGAGGAAGGCGTAGTAGTCGGTCAGGTAGGGAGCCGGGTCGGCGTCGCCGAGGCCGTAGTAGGCGAGCGCCATGCCGCGCGGCTCGCCGTCGCGACCGGCCTCCGCCCAGGCCTGCTTCACCTTGGCGAGCGAGTCGGCGAAGGCGTCCGGCGGCAGGCCGCCGGCGATCCATCCCGCGCTTCCGTACCTGGCCGCGCGCTCGTAGCTGGCCTGGACGCCGCCGCCGACGATCAGGGTCGGCGGGGCGACATCGGGGCCGATCGCGTCGTCGGCCCAGACCTCGGTGAGCCGGGCGAGGATCGCCTCCATGTCCTGGCCGCGGGTGCCCATGTCGGCGCCGACCGCGGCGTAGTCGTCGTCGCGACCGCCGAGGCCGAGCCCCAGGGTCAGGCGGCCGCCGGAGAGGGCGTTGAGGCTGAGCGCCTGCTTGGCGAGCAGGGCGCCGTTGTCGCGCAGCGGCGCCAGCAGCACCGCGGTGACGAGGCCGATCCGCTCGGTGACCGCGGCGGCACCGCTCAGCGCGATCAGCGGCTCGTAGCTCCCGTAGGCGATCCGGTCGATCGTGCCGAGGCTGGAGAAGCCGCGGCGCTCCCCCCGCCTGGCCCACTCGACCAGCTGGTCGCCGGTGGTTCCCGGCAATGCATTGGGCAATCCGATCGCGATTTCCACCCCACAACCTCCCGGACGTAGTAAGAAGTAGTTGACTCGGACACTAAGGCACCGGCGAACTACCCAGGAGGATTCATGGCTGCAATTCCCGACGAGGCAAAACACCTGCTCGAAGGCAAGCACTTCGCCCACGTGGCGACCATCAACTCGGACGGCACGCCGCAGGTCTCGGCGGTCTGGATCGGCATCGACGGCGACCTCGTCACCTTCAACACCGCCGAGGGCCGGATCAAGACCAAAAACCTGCACGCGAACCCCGCGGTCGCCCTCTCGGTCACCAACGAGGAGAACCCCTACGAGAACCTGATCGTCCAGGGCAAGGTCGTCGAGATGACCCCGGAGGGCGCCGAGGCCGACATCGACGCACTGGCGAAGCGCTACCTCGATGCCGACTCCTACCCCTTCCGCCAGCCGGGCGAAGAACGGGTGATCGTGAAGATCGAGCCGGAAAAGGTCAACCACGCCAACCCGTAGGTCGCGGGTGCGGTGGCCGCGCGGAGGCGGCCACCGCCAGGCTGGGCGATATCGCCCTAACTATGAATCGAGGCCCGGGATCGGATCGATCGGAAGGTCACCGTGAAGCCTTTCCAGATTCTCGAGGTCGAGGCGATCCTGCCCTCTCCCGGCCAGCCGCTTGAAGCCGACGAGGCTTCGCAGTGAGGCGAACGGGGCGGCCTCCCCATTTCGGTCGAGCTCGATCGCGTCGGCGGCTACCGTCTCGAAGTCCAGTGGTGGCAGGCCTCCGCGGAGGATGTCGACGATCCCGTGGCGGCTCGTCACTCTGAGATGAGCAGCGCCCTCGATGTCGTCCGCTCCGAGTCGCTTGCCGTCGTGCAGGCGGCTCGCGTCAATGCACTCCAGGAAGCGTCGGATCGCGGCATCGGCCACGGGGCCGTCCGGGACCAGCAGATCTGAATCCCTGGTCGCGCGCAGGTAGCCGTGGGCGATGACGCTGAAGCCCCCGATCACCACGTAGCGGAGGCCGACCGAATTGGCGTCGGCAACTACACCGTCGAGATCAGGACCAGAGAGCTCGCCGGGGTGCATGGCCGGCCTCGACCGAGGATGCCAGCAGCGAAACCGCCTGCTGGGAAAGCTTTTGACCCAGCGTGACGCGCTCATTCATCGACAGAGAAGCCGCAAATTCGACTTCCTGACGCTGCTCTTCCTCGTTGATCTCCGCCCACTCCGTCTCGCGCCCAGACTCGAGCAGTGATTTCGGTCCTGAAGGCATTGAGGGATTCTAGCTCCGGCGTAGCGCGCAAGTTGCCATTACGGCAGTTCGGCCTCGAGCCGCGCTAGTGCGGCGCGGGCGAGGTCGAACGTGCGGCGGTCGCCGCTGAGGCGGAAGCGCGAGTTGGCGCCCATCACGACCGCGTAGAGCTCGAAGGCGTAGCGCTCGGGGTCGGCGATCCCGGACGCGGTGGCCTGGCGGACCAGCTCCGCCATCCACAGGTCCATCGTCGCCGCGATCGCGTCGCGGACCGGCCCGGGGCGATCGTCGTACTCGCTCGCCGTCGCCCCCCAGAAGCACCCGCCGGTGTAGGTCTCCAGGTATTCGAAGTAGTGCTCGGCCATCGCCCGCAGGCGCGGCCCGCCGTCGGGAAAGGTCAGCGAGGGTTCGATCACGACGCGCCGGAAGCGGTCGGCGGCGGCGGCCACGGTCGCCAGCTGTAAGTCGAGCTTCGAGCCGAAGTGGGCGAAGAGGCCGCTCTTGCTCATCCCCAGATCGCCGGCGAGGCGGCCGATCGTCAGCCCCTCGAGGCCCTCGACCGAGGCGAGGTCGACGGCCCGCTCGAGGATCGCGGCGCGGGTGCGTTCGCCTTTCGTCGCGGTCGCGTCGACTGAAGCGGCTTTGGTTGCACCGGCCACGCCCACAGGATATATAAAAGCACGAACGTTCGTACTAACCGGGAGGGAACGCGATGGGGGAATACGCGGTGAAGCGGATCGACGACATGGATGCCGCTCTGTTCGGGAGCTTCAAACGGGCGCGGGCCGAGCTCGGGGTGGAGTCGTTCGGGATGCAGGTGATCGACCTGCCGCCGTCCTTCGACGCCTACCCCGCCCACGACCACACCCACGATGACCAGGAGGAGGTCTTCCTGGCGCTGAAGGGCAGCGGCGAGCTGGAGGTCGAAGGCGAGCGGATGCCGCTCGACGCCGATCACATCGCCCGCGTCGGCCCGGCGGCGACGCGCAAGGTCTGGGCGGGCCCGGAGGGGATCCGGCTGCTGGTCCTGGGTGGTGTCCCCGGCCGCGCATACGCGCCGCCGGACCCGAGCCAGATCGGCGGCCCCGACCCGAAGATGCCTTCCTAGCCACCCGGCTGGATCTGCCAGGGCCTCCCTAGCCCTCGGCGCCCGCGCCCCGGTCCTCCGCCCGTCCTGGCTCGAAGCCCGGGCAGCGGAGGACCGGCAGGCGCGGATAGCGGGGGAAGGCCTCCTCGTAACGGGAGCGCTCGCAGAGGGAGAAGACCGAGCCGCGGGTGTTCGGCACGAGGCGCTGGTGGCGGCAGGAGTCGCAGAGGCCGGCGGGCTGGCGGGTCGGCGCGCGTCCCATCAGGAGGCGCCGGCGCGTCCCGTCGACTCGACCCGGCGGGAGATGCCGCGCAGGACGCGCCGGACGACCAGCACGTGCATGCGGGTGCCGATCACCAGCGCCCGGTAGGCGCGGCCCTTGAAGCCGGGGAAGACGGCGCGGGTCTCGGCGATGACCCGGGTGCGGACGGCTCCCAGCGGTTCGAGGCGGAAGCTCAGCGCGTAGTCGGAGAAGTGGTGGGAGCCGGCCAGGACCAGCAGGCGCTCGGGGGTCAGCGCGGCGACGTGGAAGCCGGGGACGGTCGAGCCCACCTCGAGCGGCCGCGGCCCGCCCACCTCGGTGTCGGCGCATCCCACCGCCCGCGCGTAGCGCGGTGCCGCGCCGCCCGCGGTCATCCGTTCGACCGTGCGCAGCAGCACCGGCCAGACGACGCTCACCGGCGCCTCGATCTCCCCCGCGTGCTCGTCCACCCAGGGCAGCTCCGTCGCACTTTCCGCTGATCCGGCCATGCCCCGACGCTACACCGAGCCGTCCCGCCTCGCCTCCGTCTAGCTTTGGGAGGGTGATGCGCTCCGCCACCTTGTTCGACGCCGACGCTGCTTCCTACACCGGCACGGTCGAGGTGCTCGGGGTGATCTTCCGCGCCGAGGACGACGGCTACGCGGTGCTCGAGGTGCAGGAGGCGGGCGGCGGCGACGGCTTCGCGCTGGTCGGGCCGGTCGCCCACCTGGGCGCCGGCGACCGTGCCGAAGTGAGCGGCGAGTGGCAGACCCACTCGCGCTACGGCCGCCAACTTCGCGCCCAGGGCGCCTTGCCGCTCGACCCGACCGACCGCGAGGGCCAGGTCGCCTACCTCACCTCCCTGCGCCACATCGGCAAGAAGCGCGCCGAAGCGCTCTGCGAGGCGCACGGCGAGAAGGTGATGCAGGTGATCGCGGCCGACCCGCAGCGCACCTTCGCCGCGCTCAAGGGCGTCAGCGTCGACCAGGCCGCCGCCGCGACCCAGTCCTGGCACGAGAGCCGCGCCGTGCGCGAGCTGCACGTCCAGCTCGCCCCCCACGGGCTCGCCCACCTCGCCGCCCCGATCCACGCCCGCTACGGCGAGCGCTCGACCACGATCCTGCACGAGGACCCCTACCGGCTGACCGAGGTCGAGGGGGTCGGCTTCGCCCGCGCCGACAAGATCGCGCTCGCCGCCGACATGCCGCCGGAGTCCGACAAACGCGCCCAGGCGGCCGCCGTCTACGCCCTGCGCGAGGCCGAACAGGGCGGCAACAGCTTCCTGCCGATGGAGGAGCTGGCGGCCCGCACCGCCAAGCTGACCGGCCTCGTGCCCGACCCGGCGGTGCTGGCGGAAGCGCGCGGGCTGGTCGACGAGGAGGGGCGCGTCTACCGCGAGCTGACCCTGGAGAGCGAGCGCGCGGTCGCCGCCACCCTGGCGCGCCGGCTCGCCTCCCCGGCCTTCCTCGACCACGACCCGGGCGAGAGCGCCCCCGACGAGGAAATCACCGAAGAGCAGTGGGCGGCCGTGCGCGGCGCCTTCGGGTCGCGGATCTCGGTGCTGACCGGCGGCCCCGGCGTCGGCAAGACCCGCTGCACCAAGGAGATCGTCAACGCCGCCGAAGACGCCGACCTGAAGATCGCCCTCTGCGCGCCGACCGGCCGCGCCGCCCGCCGGCTGCAGGAAACGACCGGCCACGAGGCGCAGACGATCCACCGGATGCTCGAATGGGTGCCCGGCGGCGACCCCGGCTTCGGCCCCGGCCGGCCGCTGCCGGTCGACCTGGTGATCGTCGACGAGTCCTCGATGCTGAACCTGCGCCTCGCCGAGGTGCTGCTCGAAGGGCTCGCCGAGACCACCCACATCGTCCTCGTCGGCGACGCCGACCAGCTGCCGCCGATCGGCGCGGGCAAGCCGTTCGAGGACCTGATCGCCAGCGGCGCGGCGCCGGTCGTGCGGCTGACCCAGATCTTCCGCCAGGCCGCCCGCTCGATGATCACCACCGCCGCCCACGAGATCAACCAGGGCCGCCCGCCCCACCTCGAGCCCGGCCCCGACCAGGACCGCGACTTCTTCTTCATCGAGCGGCCGGTGCCCGACCGGGCGCTGGAGACGGTGGTCGAGGTGGTCGCCGAGCGGGCGGCGGAGAGCTTCGGCGTCGACCCGATCCGCGAGGTGCAGACGCTCGCCCCGATGTACAAAGGGCCGGTCGGGATCGACGCCCTGAACGAGCGCCTCCAGACGCGGCTGAACCCGGACGGCAAGAGCGCCCTCGGCGGCCGCTTCCGGATCGGCGACCGGCTGATCCAGACCCGCAACTCGCACGAGCTGGGGCTGATGAACGGCTCGATCGTCTTCCTGCGCTCCGATAATCGCGACGAGGAACGGGTCGTCGTCGACACCGACGAGGGCGGCACCCTGGTGATGCCCTACTCGGAGACGGCGACGCTGAAGCTCGCCTACGCGATCTCGGTCCACAAGGCGCAGGGCTGCGAGGTGCCGGTCGTGGTCGCCGTCTGCCACCGCTCCCACACCCGGATGCTGAGCCGGCCGCTGCTCTACACGGCGATCACCCGGGCGCGCAAAGACTGCGTCCTGGTGGGGGACTCGGCAGCCCTCGCCGCCGCCGTCAATCGCGGCGAGAGCGGCGGCCGCCACTCCGGCCTCGCCGACCGCCTGCGGGCCTAGTTCAACTTGCCGCGCCTCTCCGTGTGGCAGATTTGCCGTTCGTGACGGACGAGACGAAAGAGCGCCCGACGGCTGCCGCGGCGGAGTCAGAGGAGCACGGCGGAGTCCCCTGGATGGAGATCGGGATCACCCTGGTCGGCTGCCTGCTGCTCGCCGGCCTCGTCCTCGGCATCCCCGCCCTGCGCCACGCCTCGATCGCCGCCGTCCACGGCGAAACCTCCGAAGTCCGCGCCCAGATCAAGTCGCTCGGCGCCGGCGGCCCGCTGATCATCATCGCCCTCGGCGTGCTCCACTCGGTCGTCCCCTATCCGGCCGAGATCGTCAACGCCGCCGCGGGCTTCGCCTACGGCTTCTTCGGCGGCCTCGGGATCGTCGTCATCGGCTGGATGATCTCGGCGGTCGTCTGTTACTGGTTCGGCACCGGGGTCGCGCGGCCGCTGCTCGATCGCTGGTTCGGCGCCGCCCGCTTCGCCCGCTACGAGGCGATGGTCGAACGCGGCGGCATCACCCTGCTGATCGCCCTGCGCCTGCTGCCGATCGTCCCCTTCAGCCTGATCTCGGCCGCGATGGGCGCCGCCCGCGTCCCCTTCCCGCGCTACTGCTGGACGACCGCCGTCGGCTTCCTGCCGATCACCGCGCTGGCGGTCTACTTCGGCACCCGGCTGGAAGGGATCCGCTTCACCGATCCGGCGGTGATCGCCGCGATCGTCGGGCTGGTCCTCCTGCTGGTGGTCGCCAACTGGATCATCCGCCGCTCCGGCGCCACCGACGAGGACGCCTCCGATGCTCCCGCGGCAGCCGCCCCTAGCGAGGCTTCGGAGAAATCTGCCTGACCCGGAAGTGGAAGACGGTCTGCTTCGCGGCCAGGTTGCCCGCTTCGTCTTTGGCCCGCACCCGCAGCACGTGCT
Source organism: uncultured Solirubrobacterales bacterium (assembly GCA_963791095.1). Lineage (GTDB taxonomy): Bacteria > Actinomycetota > Thermoleophilia > Solirubrobacterales > 70-9 > VAYN01. The sequence continues at coordinate 117,262 of CAWBRE010000030.1, read as the reverse complement.
TGCCGTTGCCGAAGCGGTGGTTGAACGAGCGGCCGCAGATCCGCAGCGGTTCCTTGTCGATCTGGCAGTAGAAGGTGACCGGTGACTCGCTCGCCTTCAGCCTGAACTTGGCGACGTAGACCTTCTTCTTCGTCTTCACCAGCTTGCTCGGGTGGCGGACGATCGTCGTCTTCGGCGCCTTGGTGTCGACGCGGAAGCCGTAGACGCCGCTCGCGGCGCTGCGCCCCTGCGCGTCGGTGGCGGTGACGAGGAAGCCGTGCGCCCCATCGGCGAGCGCGCTCGGCACCACGTAGGGCGAGGCGCAGGCCTGCGGCGCGGCGCCGTCGACCTGGCAGGTGAAGGCGACCGGGCGGTTGGAGGTGAATTCGAAGGTCGGCCGGTTTTCCTTGCCCAGCGCCTTCGGGCCTTTGGTGATCGTCACCGTCGGCGCCGGTTCCCTCGCTTCTTCTTCGCGCGAGCGGACGACGAAGCTGGGCGGGTCTTCGACCGGCGAGCCGGGAAGCGCGGTCATCGCGGCGAGCGCGTTGACCATCCCGGCGCCGCCCGCGTCGGGCGAGTTGACGACGGTGAACGGGGTCGCCGTCGACTTCATCGCGGTGACGATCTGGGTCGGCGTCGCCAGCGGGTTCGACTGCTGCAGCAGCGCCGCCGTGGTGGCGGCGTGCTCGGCCGCCTCGGAGCTGCCGCAGAACTCGTAGCCGACCCCGGCGACGAGGTGGTCGAAGAAGGTGGTCGAGGCGCAGTCGGTGGCGGCGAGGTCGGGCTTCTGCAGGACTTCCGGCGTCGCCAGTTTGGCCGCCGGCGCCGAGCTCGTGACCGGGCCGAAGTAGTGGGTGACGGGGCCGCGCGAGGAGTAGGGCTCCGGCGCTTTCGGGCTGACGTTCGATTCGGCCCAGTTGACCGCGGCGATCGTGTTCACGGCGGCGGCGCCGTCGTGGCCGTAGATGGTCGGGCCGACCGTGTCTTCGGTGCCTTCGACTTTGCCTTTCGGGTACTCGGTGTCGGCGACGCCGTAGCCGTCCTCGAGGAACTGGAACTTCAGCCGCGGGCTGAGCGTTTTGCTCGCCGCCGGATCGCAGACACCGGCGCAGCGGGCGATCACCAGTCGCATTTCCTGCGGCGAGGCGGTTTTGTTCACTTCCGATTCGAGGATGACGGTCGGTTCAGGGCTGAGTTCGTTGTTGCCGCCGAAGCCGGCGATTTCTTCGCCCGCCCCGCTGCCGGTGACGAGGAAGCCGAAGAAGTCTGATTTCACGCCGAAGCGCGGTTCCGCCCACTGCAGGTCGATGGTCGCGGGCCGGCCGGGCTCGACCGTGAACCCGAATTCGGTGTCGACGCCGCCGCTCGGGTCGAAGTCCATGCATTCCGGTTCGTAAGGCCCTTTGCTTTCTTCGGCGAGCGCGTCGTCGATGGTTTCGACGACTTTCGCGCTACAGGTGGTCGAAGAGCGGAATTTCGGCGCTTCCCAGGAGGAGATTTCTTCGCCCGCCGGGTTGAAGAGGTTTTCGTTCGCCGCGGCGCTGAAGTACATGACCCCCTTTTCGGTCACCCGCTTGATCGCCACCGCGACCGGGCCGTCCTGGAAGAAGGGCTCGGTCGGGTAGCTGAGGTCATCGACGATCACGTTCGCCCCGGCGCCCCCGGCGCTGACCGGCGCGGCGAGCGTTTCGATGTTCTGCGCGTAGGAGAGTTCGGTCGGCGAGCCGGTGGCGAAGGCGAGCTGCGCGTGCGGCGCGAGGTCGTGGACGACCTGCAGCATCGCCCGGCCCTCGTCCGTGTATGCCGCCGGTTCCTGGCCCGGTGGATCTTCGGCGATCACCTTGACCGGGTCGCCCTGGCCGCTGCAGGTGCTCGCCGGGCCGGGCAGGTCGTTGCTGAGTTCGTCTTCGTGGGCGTGGGTGGGGACCGGCGCTCCGCCTTGGACCGTCGCCGAGTCGAAGGAGTTGGAGATGACCGCGATCGTCTCCCCCGCCCCGCGGGTGCCGAAGGCGTTGCGGGCGAGGTCGACTTTCAGCTGGCCGAGGCCCTGGGTGATGACCGAGCCGCCTTCGCAGAGGCCGTTCGACTGGATCGCCGCGGCCGTGCCGCCGCCGACCGCGGCGACCTGCGGGGCGAGCGCGGCGGTCAGCGCGACGACGCCGGGGACGGCGGCGAGTTCGTCGAGGTCTTCCGGGTCGACCTTCAGCGCCAGCGCCTGGAAGCTACGGCTGGCGTCGATCACCCGGGCGCCCGCTTCCTTGACCGCCGGGATCGCGGCGATCGCGCCACCGTCGAAGTGGGCTTCGACCACCACCGAGCCGTCGATCCGCACCAGGCTGCCGACGCCCGAGCGCGGCAGGCCGAGCGCGGCTTCCTGGCCCGCCACGGGCTGCGCGGCGACCTGCGGCTCGGCGAGCTTGGCGAGCGCCGGAGACAGCGACGCCGTCGGCGCGGCGCCCGCCGAGGCGGCCGGGGCGAGGAGGGCGGCGAGCGCCCCGAGCAGGGCGGCGATGGGCAGGGACGTACGGGAACGCGGGCGTCGAAGCATCTTTTGACCGTATCGACCGTCGGGGCGGCTGCTTTAACCGCGCCGGCCCCGGACCCGCCGCGCTATCGGCCCATCCGCAGGACGCGGAAACGGAAGGTCGTCGGCACCGAAGAGGCGCCGTCGGAGGAGTCGAAAGCAAGCACCTTGACCACGTGGCGGCCGACCTTGAATCGCCGGTGGAAACGAGCGCCGCAGACCCGCCGGGGGGACCCGTCGACCTGGCAGTAGAGGATCAGACCGCTCTGGTTCGCGGCGAAGCGGAAGCGCCCGACGACGCTGTTCCCGCGGGTCCGCACGAGCGCCTTCGGGTGGGCGGCGATCCTCACCGTCGGCCTCGCGCCGGCGCTCGACCCCGAACCGGAGGACTTGCTCGACTTGGTCGTCTTCTTCGCCCCGGTTTCGGCCGGGCCGACGACCGCCGTCTGCGCTTCTTCGACCGGCGGCGGGGTCGCTTCGACGGCGCCGACGGCGGTGCTGGCGGGATCGCTGACCGGGGCGCCGCCGATCGCCGTGATCGCCGCTTCGGCGTTCAGCAGGCCGGCCCCGACCGCGGCGCGTTGTTTGACCGTGGTGAAGGGGGTGGCCGAGGATTCGAGCGCGGCGAGGATCGTGCTCGGCGTCGCCGCCGGCTGCGTCTGGCGCATCAGCGCGGCGATCGCGGCGGCGTGCGGGGCGGCCTCGGAGGTGCCGCAGAAGTGCCAGCCGTCGGAGAGCAGGGTGGCGAAGAAGGTGGTCGAGGCGCAGTCGGTGGAGGTCGCGTTCGGCTTCTGCAGCACTTCCGCGGTCGTCAGTTTCGCCGCCGCCGTGGTCCCGTTGACCGGGCCGAAGTAGTGGGTCACCGGGCCGCGCGAGGAGTAGCGCTCCGGCTGGGCGGGCGCGGTCGCCGACTGCGTGTAGTTGGCGGCGGCGAGCGTGATCGCGGCGGCGGCCCCGGCGTGCCCGTAGATCGTCGGGCCGACCGTGATCGCGGCGGCTTCGGATTTCGGGTACTCGGTTTTTTCGACCCCGCCGCCGTCCTCCATCAGCATGAACTTCAGCCGCGGTTTGGCGGCGACGTTCGCGGCGCTGTTGCAGGTCCCGACGCAGCGGTCGATCACCATCCGCACTTCGGTCGATTTGGCGGATTCGTTTTCCCAGCCGAACAGTTCCAGCGGCTGGCGCCGGGCGCCGCTGCCGGCGTTGCGCACCGTTTCGGCGACGATCACTTCGCCTGCCGTGTTCAGCAGGTAGGCGTTCAGGTCGGCTTCGACCCCGTACCAAGGTTCCGCCCACTGCAGGTCGACGACCAGATTCGATCCGGCTTCGACCGTGATCCCGAAGGTGGTGTCGGTGCCGGTCGGGGCGAAGTTCAGGCAGGTTTTCGCCGACGCCGTGCCGACCACGGACGCGACTTTGGCCGGGCATTCGGCGTCGAGGTATTCGGAGCGTTCCCAGGAGGCGAATTCGTTGCTGCCCGAGATCAGGTTGTCGTTGCCCGCCGCGGTCAGGTAGGTGACGCCGGCTTCGGTGACTTTCTTGATCGCCACCGCGACCGGGCCGTCCTGGTAGACGGGCTCGGCGAAGTAGCCGACGTCGTCGACGATCACGTTGGCGCCGCCGCCGCCCAGCGCGACCGGTTCGGCGAGCCGTTCGATGTTGCGGGCGAATTGCAGTTCGGTCGAGTAGGCGGTGGCGAAGGCGAGTTCGGCATGCGGCGCGAGGTCGTGGATCACCTGCAGCATCGCCCGGCCCTCGTCGGTGCTTTCCGCCGGGCCCTCGGCGATCACGTTGACGGCGAGCTGCTGGCCGCTGCAGGTGCTCGCCGGGCCGGGGAGGTCGTTGCTGACTTCGTCGTCGGCGGCGTGGGTGGCGACGGCGCCGCCGCCGATCGCTTCGGTCGCCGTGTCGAAGGAGTCGGAGAGGACGCCGATCGTCTGCCCGGCCCCGCGGGCGCCGAAGGTGCCGCGGGCGGCGGCGACGTGCAGCTGGGTCATCGCCTGGCTGGTCACCGCGCCGCCTTCGCAGAGGCCGTTGGAGGTGACGCTCGTCGTCGCGCCCGTCCCCGGTTCCCCCGATCCCGCTTCTTCGGCCCCGTAGAAGACCGGCTGATAGGAGGGTTCGACGGTTTCCAGGCCGGGGACTTCGGCCAGCGCCCCGAGGTCTTCGGGGGCGACCGAGAGGGCGACCGTCTGGTAGCGGGCGCTCGTGTCGAGCACCGTCGCCCCCGCTTCTTCGAGCGCCCCGGTGCGGGCCAGCGCGCCCGCTTCGAAGTGGGCTTCGACGACCACGTCGCCGCCTTCGCGGACGAGGCTGCCCGGCCCTTCGGCGGGCAGCGCGATCGCTTCCGCCTGCTCGGCTTCCGGCGCCGCCGCCATCGACGGTTCGGCCAGGGTCGTCAGCTCAGGCGACAGCGGGGTCGCTTCGGCGGAGCTTTCGGCCGGCGGTGGCGCGGCGGCCAGGGCGGCGCCCGGGAGCAGGCCCAAAGCGGCGCCCAGAGCCGAAATGCAGGCGAGCAGGACCGCCCGCTTCTGAAGAGCGTGAGACATCTAAAACTTGGTATCGACACATGGGCCCAGCCCTTGAGCCGTTCAGTCACGCATAGGACGAGCGGCGCAGCCAGATCGCGAGGATCACCACCGAGAGCACCATGCTGCCCGCGCCGATCAGCCAGAAGTCCGCGAAGGTGTTGATGTTCCTCACCATCCAGCCGAAGTTCTGGCCGAAGAAGCCGACGACGAAGGAGAGCGGCAGGAAGATCGTCGCCACCACGGTCAGCTGCTTGGAGATCTCGTTCAGCCGGTTGGAGGTGACCGAGAGGTAGGCGTCGCGGCTGCCGAGCAGCAGGTCGCGGAAGGAGTCGACCTGGTCGGAGATCCGGATCGCGTGGTCGTAGACGTCGCGGAAGTAGTCGCGCGAGTCTTTTTCCAGGCCGGGGATCTGGAGGATGTCGTCGATGTGGCGGGCGAGCATGTCGCGCTGCGGCGTCGCCACCCGGCCCAGCATCACCAGGTCGCGCCGCAGTTCGGTCAGCGGCTGCAGGTGGTCGGGGGAGGCCTGGGCGAAGATCTGCTCGTCGAGCCGTTCGAGCCGGTCTTCGAGGTCCTCGAGCAGCGGGAAGAAGGTGTCGGTGAGGGCGTCGAGGACGCGGTAGACGACGAACTGCTCGGAGCTCGGCGCCTGCGCGTCGAGCCGCTTGCGCACTTCGTCGAGCGCCGTGCAGGCGCCGTCGTGGACGGTGACCAGGTAGTCGCCGCTGATGAAGGCGTGCACCTCTTCCAGCTTGATCCGCTCGCCGCTCGCGGGCCCGGCTTCCGGCGGCGCGTCCGGGGGCGGCGGCTCGCCCCCTTCCGGGGCGACCGCGCCGTAGTAGACGAGGAACATGTAGTCGCCGAAGTCCTCGAGCTTCGGCCGCTGGCCCTTCTTGCGCAGGTCCTCGAGCGCCAGCGGATGGAAGTGGAAGAGGTCGTCGAGGGTGTCGATGTCGGCGTCGCTGGGACCGTCGAGATCGAGCCAGAAGTACTCGTTGCGGCCGAGCAGATCGCCGATCGCGCCCCGGTCGATGTGGTCGAGGAAGCGCACGAGCGGAAGGTAGAACCGGTCGCGGACGCCCCCGGGCGGGGCCAGGCACGACCCGGGGCCGCTCCCCGCGCGTTGCTTTAGATCGAAATTCCATGTCTAGAGCGGCCTGATCCTGCTACGGTCCCGACCTGAAAGGGCTGGGGTACCGGCCGTAAGTTTGTGTCTAGCGTTCGCAGTCGTTGCATCTGCATCGTCAGCGTTTGCAGCACACGATGTGGAGGCAATGCATGCCTACTGGAACTGTTAAGTGGTTTAGCGACGACAAGGGCTACGGGTTCATCACGCCCGATGACGGCTCGAAGGACGTCTTCGTTCATCACAGCGCCATCCTGGGTGAGGGCTTCAAGTCCCTGACCGAGGGCAGCAAAGTGAGCTACGAGTCCGAGGAAGGCCCGAAGGGCCCTGCCGCGGCCAGCGTTCAGCAGACTTCGTAGAGCTCCAGCGCTCATAGACAGTCTGGGAAGCCCGCCCTGTTGGCGGGCTTCGTCTTGTAATGACTCCCCGCCCGGGCGCTGACCGCCCGCGCGTCCGGTTCCCTACCCTCACTCCTCCCCATGCCCTCAAAAAGAGAAGACCTACGCAACTGCGCGATCATCGCCCACGTCGACCACGGGAAGACGACGCTGGTCGACGCCATGCTCTGGCAGACCGGCACCTTCCGCAAAGGCCAGGACGTCGCCGAGCGGGTGATGGACTCGATGGACCTCGAGAAGGAGAAGGGGATCACGATCACCGCCAAGAACACGGCGGTCCAGCACGGCAAGGTCAAGTTCAACATCGTCGACACGCCGGGCCACGCCGATTTCGGCGGCGAGGTCGAGCGGGCGCTGACGATGGTCGACGGAGCGCTGCTCCTGGTCGATGCCTCCGAGGGGCCGCTGCCGCAGACCCGCTTCGTGCTGCGCAAGGCGCTCGAACGGCGCCTGCCGATCATCCTCGTGATCAACAAGGTCGACCGCCCCGACGCCCGCATCGCCGAGGTCGTCGACGAGGTCTACGAGCTGTTCATCGACCTCGACGCCGATTCCGAGCAGATCGACTTCCCGATCGTCTACACCAACGCGAAAGCGGGTTGGGCGGCGATGGAAGAGGGGGCCGAGGGCACCGACCTGATGCCGCTGCTCGACCTGATGCTGGAGAAGATCCCGGCGCCGACCTACGACGAGGGCGCGCCGCTGCAGGCCCACGTCACCAACCTCGGCGCCTCGCCCTACCTCGGCCGGCTGGCGATCTGCCGCGTGCGCCAGGGCACGATCAAGAACGGCCAGCAGCTCGCCTGGTGCCGTGCCGACGGCACGATCAAACGGGCCGCCGTCTCGGAGCTCTTCGTCACCGAAGGCCTCGAACGAGTCACCGCGGAGGAAGCCGGACCGGGCGAAATCATCGCCGTCGCCGGGCTTGAAGAGGTGACGATCGGCGAGACGCTCGCCGACCCCGAGAACCCGGTCGCGCTGCCGGTGATCACGGTCGACGAGCCTTCGCTCTCCCTGGTCCTCGGGATCAACACCTCGCCGATGGCCGGCCAGGGCGGCGGCACCAAACTGACCGCGCGCCAGATCCGCGAGCGCCTCGACCGCGAGCTGGTCGGCAACGTCTCTGTCCGGGTCATCGACACCGAGCGGCCGGACGCCTGGGAGGTCCAGGGTCGTGGCGAGCTCCAGCTCGTCGTGCTGTTGGAGATGATGCGGCGCGAGGGCTATGAGATGACCGCCGGGCAGCCGCGCGTCGTCACCCGGGAAATCGACGGCAAAGTGCACGAGCCGGTCGAGCGCCTGGCGATCGACGTCCCCGAGGAGCACGTCGGCGCGGTCACCCAGATGCTGGCCGGGCGCAAAGGGCGGCTCGAGCAGATGGTCAACCACTCGACCGGCTGGGTGCGGATGGACTACCTGGTTCCGGCCCGCGGCCTGATCGGCTTCCGCACCGAGTTCCTCACCGAGACCCGCGGCAGCGGCATCCTCCACCACGTCTTCGACCGCTGGGAGCCCTGGGCGGGCGAGCTGCGCACCCGCCAGACCGGCTCGCTGGTGGCGGACCGCCGCGGCCAGACCGCGGCCTACTCCCTCTTCAGCCTGCAGGAGCGCGGCACCCTGTTCATCGGCTCCGGCGAGGACGTCTACGAAGGGATGATCATCGGCGAGAACGCCCGCGCCGACGACCTCGACGTCAACCCGACCAAAGCCAAGCAGCAGACCAACATGCGCGCCTCGAGCGCCGACGTCCTGGTCCGCCTCGCCCCCCCGACCCGCCTCACCCTGGAAGCCTCGCTCGAGTTCCTGCGCGACGACGAGTGCGTCGAAGTGACCCCCGACAACGTGCGCCTGCGCAAGCTGATCCTCGACAAAGTCCCCCGCCTCAAGGCCGCCAAGCGCGGCAGCAGCGCCCCCCGCTAGCCCCGGCGCCACCGCGCCCGCGGTCGACCTTTCGCACCCCGCCCCGCCCGCGGTCGACCTTTCGCACCCCGCCCCGCCCGCGGTCGACCTTTCGCACCCCGCCCCGCCCGCGGTCGTCCTTTCGCACCTCGACCGGCCCGCGGTCGTCCTTTCGCACCCATACCGCCACTTAGGACGACCACGGTCGACGGGCGAGCAGCGTTGCGACTCGCGAGATGATCCGGTCTGGTTCGCGACGAAATTGGCGTTCGCTGACCCGGATCGTCTCGATCCCAGCGAGGGCGAAGTCAAGGTCGCGATCGTGATCGATCTCGAATGCCTGGCGGGTTCCGTGCGTCTCATATGCGTCGAGTTCGACTCCGAAGCGGCGCTCTGGCCAATATATGTCGAGCTCATGGCCGACCTCGTTCCAGCCGGTGGCGGGACGCTGCAGGCCGGCCGCGACGAGGCGGTCGAGGAAACTGCGCTCGAACCCGGAGCGAGTGAATGCGGGCGGGCGGTAGATGGCGAGGGCGTAGCGGAGGCGCTTAGCTCCGTGGTGCCCTCGATTGCGCTCGACCACAGCGTCGATCGCCGGGAGATCGAGAAGTCCGAGCTCTTCGGCGCGCGCGACCATCCGACGTACCTGGTCGGCGGGGCGCTTCCAGGCGAGGTCAAGGAGGGTACGCGCGACCGAAGTCACCGGAATCCCGTCGACCACGGCCCGGTCCTCCTCGACCATGTTGCGCGCGCGGTGGCGGACGACGCCCGGCGGCGGCGGATGATGGCGCGGCACATATGCCGTCACCTCGAAGGGCTTCGGCGACCCACTCCTGAGCCCCCACAACCACCCCGCCGAGTGATAGCTGAGCAACGCACCCGGCCCGACCGCAAGCACGGCCGCCAGACAATTCCCTCGCTCCGACAGATTGAGGTGGCCGACCGCGTAGACCCCTCGATAGACCCGATGCAACCTTCCTGCCGCGACCGCCCGCGCCACCGATCGCCGCGAAATCCCAAGCGGGCCTTCGAGCTGGCGGATCGAAACCACACCGTGCTGCCGCGCCGCCATATCGGAAAGAGCCGCACTGCGACTCCCCGCATCGCCCGCGCGCGGTCGACCTTCCGCACCCCTCCCCGCCCGCGGTCGTCCTTTCGCACCTATACCGCTACTTAGGACGACCGCGTCCCGCGCTTCCTCGTTCATGCGCCAACTAAGGTCGACCGCGGGGTGAGGTCTCCCCCGGGGACCGTCCCTTACGGGGCTATTTGGGGGCGAACTCGGCTTCGATGCCGTCGAGGAGGCGCTTCAGGCCGCGATCGAAGCGGCTTGCGTCGGCCATGAACTCCATCGCCTGCTCGAAGGCCGCCTCGAAGTCGTCGCCGAAGAACTCACCGATCAGCGGGTAGTCGCCGGTGGCCAGTTCGCGGCGGAAGAAGTCGATGACCTCGGGGGACCAACCGTGCTCCTGCTCGGCGGCCTCCTGCACCTCGCGCAGCGAGTAGCCGAAGACGTAGTCGTCGACCTGGCCGATCACTTCGAAGGTCTGCTCGCGATCGAGGCCGAGGCCGGCGACCGCCTGCAGCGACTGCTCGAAGTGGCGCATCCCGTTCGGCCCGGGCACCCCGTCCTCGCCCATCTTCTGGAACACCCAGTGGTGGGCCCTGAAGGCATCGTGGCTGCGGTTGGCGATCTGGGTCAGGGCCGTGCGCCAGTCCTCTGACAGCTCCCCCTCCGGCAGGACCACCTCGGCCATCACCGCGTCGCTCATCAGCGCGATCAGCTCGTTCTTGTTGCGGACGTAGTGGTAGAGGGTCATCGTCCCGGCGCCGAGGCGCTCCGCCACCCGCCGCATCGAGACCGCGTCGAAACCCTGCGAGTCGGCGATCTCGAGCGCCGCGCGGGCGATGTCGGCGCGGGTGTGGGCGGGTCGGCGCGAGGCGGGCTCGTCACGGAACCAGATCAGCGGCTCCGCCTCCTCCCCGGCCCGCTCGACCGCGCGGGCGACCTTCTCCCCCGCCCGGTCTTCGGCCTCGGCGACCTGGTCGAGCGCCCGGGCGATCTTCTCCTGGGCGTGCTCGGAGCGCTCGCGCACCTTCGCTTCCGCCCGCTCCAGCTTCTCCCGGGCCCGCTCGGCGCGCTCCTCCTCCCGCCCCCGTGTCCTCTCGGCGCGCTCCTCGTCGCGGGTTCTGCTCGAATCGCTCGACATTTCGTACATCGTACTGCTAACTTGCTCGTACGCTGTACCACGACAACGTACGAGGTACGAAATGAACCAAGACATCCAAACTTCCCACGCCGTCGTGGCCGAAGGCCTCGGCAAGCGCTACGGCGAGCAGTGGGCGCTCCGCGACTTCGACCTCGCAGTGCCGACCGGCTCGGTGCTCGGCCTGCTCGGCCACAACGGGGCCGGCAAGACGACCGCGATCCGGATCCTGACCACGCTCGCCGCCCCCACCGAGGGCAGCGCCACGGTCGCCGGCCACGACGTCGTCAGCGACCCGAACGGGGTCCGCGACCAGATCGGGCTGACCAGCCAGGCGGCCACCGTCGACGGGCTGATGAGCGGCTTCGCCAACCTGGAGATGATCGGCCGCCTCTACCACCTGCCGCGCAAGGTCGCGCGGGCGCGGGCGCAGGAGCTGCTCGCCGAGTTGCAGCTGGAGGACGCCGGCGACCGCCTGGTCAAGGAGTACAGCGGCGGCATGCGGCGCCGGCTCGATCTCGCCGCCAGCCTCGTCGCCTCTCCCCCGGTCCTCTTCCTCGACGAGCCGACCACCGGGCTCGACCCGGAAAGCCGCAACGAGCTCTGGGACCTGCTGCGCCAGCTGGTCGGCGGCGGGACCACCCTGATCCTCACCACCCAGTACCTGGAGGAGGCCGACCAGCTCGCCGACGAGGTCGTCCTGCTCGACCACGGCAAGATCGTCGCCACCGGCTCGCCGGTGCAGCTGAAGGCGCGCCACGGCGCCGAACGCGTGGTCGTCACCGTCGACGAGGTCGACGACCTCGCCCCGGTCGCGCAGGCGCTGGAGAAGGTCGCCGCGGGCGCCCCGGAGATCGACCAGGAGGGACTCTTCGTCGCCGCCCCGGCAAGCGAAGCCACCCGCCTGATCGAGGTCGTGCGGGCGCTCGAGGACGGCGGCATCGACGCCCACGACGTGCGCCGCCGCGAGGCGACGCTCGACGACGTCTTCTTCTCCCTCACCGGCCCGCGCGCCCGCGCCGCCAGCCCCGACGGAGATCAACCCACCGACCGCGAGGAGGCGGCCGCATGAACGCCAACGCCATCACCACCAACGTCCCGCTGCCGAAGACCCCGGCCGGCCCGGCCCGCCTGCGCTGGCTGGCCTCCGACGCCTGGGTCCTCGCCAAGCGGAACTTCTCCCACATCCGCCAGATCCCGGAGAAGCTCTTCGACGTCACCCTGCAGCCGATCATGTTCGTGCTGCTGTTCGCCTACGTCTTCGGCGGCGTGATCGCCGTCCCGGGCGGCGGCGATTACCACGAATACCTGATCGGCGGGATCATCGTGCAGACGCTCGTCTTCGGGCTGATGGGCCCGGGGACCTCGATCGCGACCGACCTCGGCGAGGGCATCATCGACCGCTTCACCTCGCTGCCGATGTCGCGGCCGGCCTACCTGATCGGCCACCTCACGGCAGAGTTCGCGGCGACGGTCCTGGCGATCATGATCATGGTGATCAGCGGGCTGATCGTCGGCTGGGGGATCAGCTCCTCGATCGGCGAAGCGGCGGCCGGGTTCGCCCTGCTGATGCTGCTGGCGATCACGATGATCTGGGTCGGCACCCTGATCGGGGTGAAGGTCCGCTCGGCCGACGCGGTGCAGGGGATCGCCTTCGTCACGGTCTTCCCGCTGACCTTCGTCGCCAACACGTTCGTGCCGGTCTCGGGCCTGCCCGACGGCCTCCGTCAGGTCGCCGAATACAACCCGGTGAGCTGCTGGGCGGCGATGACCCGGACCCTGTTCGGGAACCCGACGGCGCTGCCCGCGAACGCCGCCTGGCCGCTCGAGCACCCGGTGGTCGCCGGGCTGATCTGGTGCTTCGCGATCCTCGCGATCGTGGTCCCGATCACCCTGCGCTCGTTCCGCCGCCGCACCACCGGCTGACGATGTTGATGGGCCGAAAACTTGCCTATATGGCTAGTTTTCGGCCCGTCAACCTAGGGGTCCGGGGAGGACTCGAGGCGGCCTGAGTCGATCGCGTCGCAGAACGCGGCGTGGTCGCGTTCGGTCTGGTCGGCGTAGAGCTCGGAGAAGGCGCAGATCGCGCGGTCGAAGCTGTCGCCGCCGCCGAGGTAGGAGGCGATCCCGACCCGGTCGCCGCTCCGCGCGTGGGCGCGGGCCAGGGTCCAGCCGCAAAGCTCGGCGTAGGCCTCGAGCCCCGGCGGGGTCAGGCCCTCGACCTCGACCGAGCGCTTCCAGTCCCAGAGCCGGCGCACGTAGAAGTCGCGGTCGCGCCCGTCGAGGCCGACCGCCACGCACCAGCCGAGGAAGACGTCCCCCGCCGCCTGCAGCAGGCGCTGGCCTTCGACCACGCGCCGGCCGTGGTTGCGAAAGCGGCTCGGCCCGGCGTAGGGCTCGAGCACCGAGGCCTCCGCCTCCTTGGCCTGCAGGAAAAGCCGGTCCTCGTCGTCGCGCCCGGTCAGCAGGATCACCCAGGCGCGGGTGCCGACGCTCCCCACATCGACCGCCTGGCGGGCGAGCCGGCGGAACTGGAAGCCGTCGAGCAGGTGCCGGCCGTCGCCCGGCATGGTCGAGCGGTAGGTGAGGAGCACCTCCCGCAACGCGGCCTCGACCTCTGTCTCCGGCTCCGCCGCGTCCGGCGCCGGCTCCTCGGGCGCCGGCTCCTCGATCGACGGCGTCCCCCGCTCCACGCGCTTCACCGAGCCCGGGTCCGCCGCCTCCAGCCGGCCCAGCGACTCCTCGACGTCGAGCCGCTCGTGCCAGACCGCCAGGTCCCCCTCGGCGGCGAACCCGCGCATCGCCTCGCGGTAGGAGCGGGCCGCGGCGAGCACGGCAGCACCTCGCTCGGAGCGCTTGCAGCCCAGCGCGCGGCCGGCGATGGCGAAGCCGACGGTGAGCCGCTTCAGGTCCCACTCCCACGGCCCGGGCAGGGTCTCGTCGAAGTCGTCCAGGTCGAAGACCAGCCGACCGTCGGGCGCGGCGAAGGCGCCGAAGTTGGAGGGCTGGGCGTCGCCGCAGGCCTGGGCGCGCAGGCCGGAGACCGGCGTCGTCGCCAGGTCGGCGGCCATCACCGCGGCGGCGCCGCGGTAGAAGGCGAAGGGCGAGGCGGCCATCCGCCCGTGGCGGACCGGCACCAGCTCCGGGACGCGGCGGGCGTCCTGGGCTTCGATGATCGCGACCGGATCGGTCCGGTTCGCGGAGGCCGCCCACTCGGCGTGGGCGGAACGACGGGCCACCGAGCGCGCCGCCCGACCCGCGGCGGCGCGCTCGGCAGCAGCAGACATGCCCTAGACGGTAGCCGCCGCCTGCTCGGCCTGCGAGTCCCGCGCGGCGTCGGCTTTCTTGGCCTGTGCCTCGGGAGTGATCTCGTCGATGTTCCGCGGCAGCAGCACCTCTTTGGCGATCACCAGGCGCTGGATCTGGCTGGTCCCCTCGTAGAGCTGCATGATCTTCGCGTCACGCATCAGTTTCTCGACCGGGTACTCCTTGATGAAGCCGTACCCGCCGTAGACCTGCACGGCGTCGGTGGTGACCTCCATCGCCGAGTCGGAGGCGAACCGCTTGGCCTCCGAGGAGCGCAGCGAGTTGCGCTTGCCCTGGTCGAGCTGGACGGCCGAGTCCCAGGTCAGCAGACGGCCGGCGTCGACCTTGGTCGCCATGTCGGCGATCATGAACTGGATCGCCTGGTGCATCGCGATCGGCACGCCGAACTGGACCCGTTCTTTCGAGTACTCGGTGGCGAACTCGAAGGCGGCGCGGGCGATCCCGACGGCCATCGCGGCCACGCCCGGGCGGGTGCGGTCGAGGGTCATCATCGCCAGTTTGAAGCCCTTGTTTTCTTCGGCGAGCAGGTTCTCGGCGGGCACCTCGACGTCGTTGAAGGAGATCGTCGCGGTGTTCGAGGCCCGCTGACCCATCTTGTCCTCCTTCTTGTCGACGGTCACCCCGGGGGAGTTGGCGTCGACGACGAAGGCGGACATGCCGCGGTGACCGGCGTCCGGGTCGGTCTTGGCGTAGACCGTGAACCAGTCGGCGTAGGTGCCGTTGGTGATGAAGCACTTGGAGCCGTTGAGGATGTACTTGTCACCCTGCTTGACGGCGCGGGTTTTCATCCCGGCGACGTCGGAGCCGGCGTCCGGCTCGGTGAGGCAGAAGGAGGCGAGTTTGAAGTCTTCGACGAGGCCGCCGAGGTACTTCTTTTTCGTCTCCTCGGAACCGCCGAGGCCGACCGGGGCGGCGGCCAGGCCGTTCGCCATCAGCGAGGTGCCGATGCCGGAGCAGCCCCAGCCGATCTCCTCCTCGATCACGCAGCCGGAGAGGTAGTCGAGCCCCGGGCCGCCGTAGGCCTCCGGGACGTGGGTGTTCATCAGGCCGACGTCCCAGGCCTTGCGCAGAACCGCGTCGGGCCAGGTGCCGTCCTTGTCGTACTCCCAGGCCACCGGGCGCATCTCTTTCTCGGCGAAAGAGTGGGCGAGCTCTTTCAGGTCTTTCTGTTCGTCGGTCAGGGTGAAGTCGACCACCGCGTGACGCTCCTTTGTTCGTTGCTTCCAAGACTGGGCAGGAGCGCCGTTCGGCGTTCCCGATTGACTGGTCAGTCAACCACGGGAAAGAGTACCGGATGCCGGTCCCGACGGGATGAAAAGAAAGCCTTAAAGGGAGGCCGGCGATGGCCGGATAGGCTTTTTCGGTATGGGAGCGGTACTCGCCACGATGGTCGAGGTCACGGCCACTGCCGTGCTGGTCTTCACCGGCGTCGTCGCACCGCTGCTCGGATTCGGCCTCTGGAAATTGACCGGCGGCCGCGATGCCTACGGTGGCGGCGCCTTCGCGATCCTGCGCGACGGGCCGCGGCGGCGGGACCCGCGCGGCGAGGTCGACCCGGCGATCCAGGCGGCCGAGGTGCGCCAGATGCTGGCCGCCAAGGCGGAACGGCAGAAGGTGCGCGGCGAGCCGGTGCTGGACGTCGAGGCGGAGTCGGCGCGCCTGCTCGCGGCGGCCGACGAGAGCCCCTCGGCGGCCCGCGACGAGGAGCTGCGGGTGGAGGTGCGCCAGCTCGTCGTCGCCCGCAACGAACGGCGCCGGCGGGCCGGGCTCGAGCCGCTCGACGTCGAGGCCGAGACCGAGCGCCAACTGGCCGACCTGGCCGGCTGACGAGCCAGTCCCGGCCGGATCTGCTTAGTACCTGTCCGGCGGGCCTAAGAAGTTCTAAGATCGCGCCGTGGCGCTTGATCCGGAAGAGAACCTCTACGAGGTCGAGGAGCTGCTGGTCCAGCCCGGCACCTACTTCAACCCGCAGACCGAGGTCGTCGTGATCGTCGACGACTCCGCCTCGATCGACCAGGAGGTCTTCAACATGGAGGCCTACGAGGGCGCCGAGTGGGTCCGCCTCTCCGACGAGGTGCCGGTCGACGAGGACGGGCGCGACCGCGTGCTCGAGACCTTCCAGACCCACTACCACCCCGGCTCCACCGGTTCCGTCTCGGAGACCGCGCTCGAACAGGGCGACGACGAGATCGACGAGGACGAGGAGGGCCAGGAGCCCGGGCGCGAGGACTGACCCTCCCCGGTTCACCGGTATGTCTCCGGTTGACCCTTTTCTCCGCGCCCACCGGACGCTAGGTTGCATCGGGACCGCTGACCGGACAGAAGAAGGGGAACACGATGGCGAAGACGATCACCGAGCACGAGGCCGAGCAGGTCGAGAAAGCCAACGCGACCGGGAAACAGCCCGTCGTCTTCGTCCACGGGCTGTGGCTGCTGCCGAACAGCTGGGACCGCTGGGCCGCGGTCTTCAAACGGGCCGGCTACGTCGCTCTCACCCCGGGCTGGCCGGACGATCCGGATACGGTCGCCGAGGCAAAAGAGCACCCTGAGGTGTTTGCGAAAAAGTCGATCGGTCAGATCGCCGACCACTTCGACGAGGTGATCCAGGGGCTCGACAAGAAGCCGGCGATCATCGGTCATTCCTTCGGCGGCCTGCTGACCCAGATCCTCGCTGGACGCGCCCTCTCGGCCGCCTCGGTCGCCTTCGACTCGGCACCCTTCCGCGGCGTCCTGCCGCTGCCGTACTCGTCGCTGAAGTCGGCCAAGCCGGTACTCGAGAACCCGGCCAATCGTGGCCGCGCGGTGCCCCTCACCTACGACCAGTTCCGCTATTCGTTCGCCAACACGTTCACCGAGGACGAGGCCAAACAGCTCTACAACGAATTCTCGGTGCCGGGGTCGGGCGTGCCCTTGTTCCAGGCGGCGAGCGCCAACTTCAATCCCTGGACCGAGGCGAAGGTCGACCACAAAAATCCCGACCGAGGCCCGCTGTTGATCGCCTACGGCGGTGAGGATCACGTCTCGCCGAAGGCGATCAACGATGCGATCTTCAAGAAACAGGAGAAAAACAAAGGCGTCACCGAGATGGTCGAGATCGAGGGCGAACCCCACGGCCTGGTGATCGGCCCCCACTGGCGCGACGCCTGCGACACCGCTTTGAAATTCGTCCAACGGTTCGTCTGATGGACCTCGGCCTCGACGGCAAGGTCGCCGTCGTCACCGGGGCCGGCAAGGGGATCGGGATGGCGATCACCCGCGAGTTGGCCGCCGAGGGCGCCTCGGTGGTCGCCGGCTCCCGGACGATCGGCAGCCTCGAAGGGCTGGAGCGGGTGACGCCGGTCGCGGTGGATCTTTCGGCGCCGGACGGGCCGACGAGCCTGGTGACCCGCGCGGTCGAGGAGTTCGGCCGGGTCGACGTGCTGGTCAACAACGTCGGCGCGGTGAAGATCCGCCTCGACGGCTTCTTCGGCACCAGCGACGAGGAGTTCGAATGGGCGATGCAGATGAACTTCTTCATCGCCCTGCGGACCACTCGGGCGGCGCTGAAGGTGATGGTCGAGGCGGGCTCGGGGGCGATCGTCAACATCGCCTCGGTCAACGCCTTCTTCCAGCCTGACGCCGGGACGATCGACTACGGCGCCGCCAAGGCAGCCCTTGTCAACCTCGCCAAAAGCCTCTCCCAGGAGTTCGGCCCCAAAGGCATCCGGGTCAACTCGGTCTCCCCCGGCCCGGTCGCCACCGACCTCTGGCTCGGCAAAGGCGGCGTCGCCGACACCGTCGCCACGGCGACCGGCACCGACGCCGACACCGCCCGCGCCCAGGTCGTCGCCGGGATCGGCGGCTTCGCCACGGGCAACTTCACCCAACCCGAGGAAGTCGCCAACATCGTCGCCTTCCTCGCCTCCGATCGAAGCGCCAACGTCACCGGCGCCAACTACCTGATCGACGGCGGCCTGATCAAGACGACCTAGGGCGGCGCCGGCGGCAAGTGACCGATCAGATCGCCGCCATGCAGCAGGCCGAGGAGCAGCGCCCCGAGCAACACCAAGATGCAGACCGCGCGTAGTCGACGTTCAAGGGTCCGCGCCTTTATCTCTGCCGTTTCCGCTTCGACCTTGCGGACTTCCGCCTCATCGAGCGGGTTCGGCTCCCCGGCTCCAGTTGACACCGCGTCTCCATGCGTAGCCACCAGCTCCGCCTGCTCGGAGCTACTGCTACGTCTTGAAGACTCGATCGTCAGAGGTCTGGAGCAGGCCAGACCCCGGGGGGCAGCGTCTAGACAACGTAGAGGCACGGGCGGCGGATATTGTTCGGCGCCGTGCTCGAGCAAGGAGACAAAGCGCCGGCGTTCACGCTGCCCGATCAGGACGGCAACGAGGTGAAGCTGTCGGACTTCAAGGGCGAGACCGTCGTTCTCTACTTTTACCCGCGCGCTGATACGCCTGGATGCACCACGCAGGCCTGCGGGGTGCGAGACCGGGGCGACGAGTACTCCAAGCTCGGCGCCAAGGTGATCGGGGTGTCGCCCGACGAGCCGGACGCGATCAAGAAGTTCGACGACAAATACGGCCTCGGCTTCACCTTGGTCGGCGACGCCGACCACAAGGTCGCCGACAAATACGGCGCCTGGGGCGAGAAGTCCATGTACGGGAAGAAGTACATGGGGATGCTGCGCTCGACCTTCATCATCGACCCGAAGGGCAAGATCGCCCGGGTCTTCCCCAAAGTTCAGCCGAAAAAGCACGACGACCTCGTGCTCAAAGCACTCGCCGAACTCGGCTCCTAGCCGAGTTGTGCGTTTGTGCCGCCCATAGGCGGCACAAGTGAACAGTCGTCAGAGCGCCACGATCACTATGAAGCTGGCGTAGAGGGCGAACCAGCCGGCTACCGCCGGGGCGGTGAAGCGGTTGCCTCGGTGGAGGCTCAGGTAGGCGAGGACGCCTCCGGCGAAACCGAGGCAGACGGAGACGAAGGCATTGAGGCTGAGGCTCCAGTCGGTGAAGAGGAGGCCGATGCCGATCGGGATCGTCGACTGGAAGACCATCGCGCCGCTGACGTTGCCGAGCGCCAGGGCGTCCTTCCCCTCGCGGACCCAGAAGAAGCTGTTCACCTTCTCCGGCAGCTCGGTCGCCAGGGGGGCCAGGATCAGGGCGAGGATGAGGGCGTCGATGCCGAGGGCGTCGGCGATCCCGAGGAGGTGTTCGACGAAGAGGTGGGCGCCGAAGATCATCAGGCCGAGGCCGAGCAGCAGTTGGACGACGCAGAGCCAGACCGGCGGGTCGGACTGGCCACGGGCGGGCCGGCGGTCGAAGGTGAGCGGCTTCAGCGTCTCCTCCCCCTGCACCTCGCCCCCGGCGCTCAGCGTGCGCCACACGTAGGCGACGTAGGCGAGCAGGAAGACGATCCCGGCGACGATCCGCACGGGCGCTGGCGGCCCCCAGGCGAGCGCCCCGGCGACGCCGAAGAAGACGAGGAAGAAGAGCAGGTCACGCTCCAGGGTCTCGGCGTGGGCTTCGAGCCGCACGCCCTGCTTGCGCCGCCCGCGGTAGAGGTAGGCGAAGAGGCCGACGAGGCCCATCGCCAGGGTGCCGAGGAGGAAGGGCGCGCCGACGATCGCCCCGATCGCGACGTCTTCGGAGCCCGCCTCGGAGCTGACGATCGCGCTGATCGCGATCAGCGTCTCCGGCGCCGCCGTGCCGACCGCGGCAAGGACGCTGCCGACCGCCCCCTCCCCCAGCCCGAGGCTATGGCCGAGCCACTCGACCGCGTTGGTGAAGAGCAGGGCCCCGGCGAGCACGATCACGAAGGCAACGATGAGGAGCAACTCGTCCATCGAGCCAGGCTATCGGCCGTTTCTGAACGGCCCGGCGGGCGCCGTCAGGGACGCTCAGGCGAAGTAGAAGGCCAGGCCGAAGACGATGTAGACCGCCAACAATTGGACGCCCTCGAACCAGGTCGACTCGCCGTCCTGGACCACGTAGTTGGCGACCAGGATCGCGATCAGGATCGCCCCCAGCTCGAAGCCGTTGAAGACGAGCGCCAGCGGATAGGGCCCGACGAAGTAGGAGGCGATCACCAGGAACGGGGCGACGAAGAGGGCGACCTGGCCGCTCGAGCCGATCGCGATGTTCACCGCCAGGTCCATTTTGTCCTTGCGCGCGACCAGCACCGCGACCCAGTGCTCGGCCGCGTTGCCGACGATCGCCACGACCACCACGCCGATGAAGAACTCGGAGAGGCCGACCGATTCGGAGGCTTCGGTGATCGAGCCGACCAGCACCTCCGACATCACCCCGACCAGGACGCCCGCGATCGCCAGCGCGATCACCGATTGGCGCACCGTCCAGCCCCAGCTTTCCTCGTCCTCGTAATCGGGGTTGAAGAGGTCCCGGTGGGTTCTCAGCGAGAAGACGAGGCCGAGCGCGTAGGTGATCATCAGGACGACCGCGACGGCCAGCGAGAGGTGCTCGACGGTGCCGCCGTAGTGGGTCGACGTGCTGCCCGGCAGCGGCAGGCCCTTGCCCTCGACCAGCTCGAAGATCGCCGGCATCAGGAGCGCCGCGGCGGCCAGCATCAGCATCGAGGTCTGGATCGCGGCGCCGGTGCGGTTGAAGGTCTGTTTGTCGCGCCCGAGCCCGCCGGCCAGCATAGCGGCGCCCATGACCAGCAGGATGTTGCCGACGATCGAGCCGACGATCGAGGCCTTGACCACCTCCTGCAGCCCCTTGCCGAGGGCGAAGAGGGCGATGATCAGCTCCGGCGCGTTGCCGAAGGTGACGTTGAGGAGGCCGCCGATGCCCGGCCCCGACCGCGCCGCCAGCTCCTCCGTCGCCTTCCCCATCAGCGCCGCGGTGGGGATGATCCCGAGCGCCGAGACGGCGAAGACGACGATCGCCGAGACGCCGGCGATGTCGAGGATCACCGCGATCGGTATCAGCGGCGTCAGCAGATAGGGGTAGCCCTGGGGCGTGCGCAGGAACGCCGCGTTGAAGCGCGGCGTTCCGCCCGACTGCGGTTGTGGCTCGAGCTGGTTCGCGGTCAGACCGCTATTCCATCAACGACGCGCACTTCTGGACGTCAGAGGCGCTTTCGGCGTTCTGGAGGCATTCGGTGAATTCCTTCGAGTCTTCGACCGACGGCAGTTCGAGTTCTTCGGCTTCCGAGCTGCTGCCGCTCGAGGACGAGCCGCCGCTTTCACCGCCGATGCCTTCGAGCAGGCTGCCGAGATCGGCGCCGCCGCCGCCCTGGATCGCCCCGAGAAGTTCCAGCGGGTTGACGCCGAGCTGATCGAAGAGCTTTTCGATCGGTTCCGCCCCGGCCGGGCCCTTGATCGTCTGCTTCTCGTTCACCTTCGAGAGGGTCAGTTCGAATTCGACTTCGGCGGTTTCGCCGCTGCCCTTCGGTTCGATCGTCATCTGGGCGGCGACCTTGCGCGGGATGTGGTCGTCTTCGCCGATGTTCACGGTGATGTGAGCCTTCTTGATCGCGCCGGTGAGTTCCGACTCCTGTTCCTTCAGTTCGTTTAGCGGCAGCGGGCCGGCCGCTTCGAGCTCGGAGGAGCAGGAGGGCTCTTCGCCCAGTTTGATCACCGCTTCGATCGCGGTCTTCGGGTTGAGGTCACCGCTCAGCTTCGTCGTCCCGGTGCCGTCGACGTCTTCGGAGCCTTCGTTTTCGAGGTTGTCGACGAATTCGCCGAGGTCGAGCGACTCGGCAGCTTTCTGGCAGGCGGTCGCTCCGGCGCCCTGGCTTTCCCCCGCGCCTTCCTGCTCGGATTCTTCGAAGCCCGATTTGATGAAGCCGAAGGTGGTCGGGTCGACTTCGTAGTTGGTGCCCTTGTAGGCGATGAAGGCGCGGTCGTTGAGTACGGTCAGGCCGCCGTCGAAGTCGACCTTTTCGCCTTCCGCTTCGCCGTTCGCTTTGACCGTCATCGCCAGTTCCGGCAGGCTCTCTTTACCCGTCGTCTGGAACGGGCCGGAGAGCTCGGCCTTCACTTCGCCGCCCTTGTCGCCCTTGGAGCTGACGTTCAGCGAGACGTCCACTTCGCCGCTTTCGATGCCTTCGAAGGTGGCGCTTTCGATCACCTTCTGCGGATCTTCGCTGCTGCCCCCGCCACCGCCACCACAGGCGCTGAGGATCGCCGCCAAGGCGGCGAAGATTGCGAGCAGGAGGGCGGAACGTTTACGGCTCAAGGGATTCGAGCTCCTTCGATTCGGAAACGGAAGACGAGGACACAACTGTACGCGCCAGGGCGGTGGAACGCGGCCCGAAGCCGATCATTCGCCGAATCCGCCTTCCAGCGCTTCTTCCCCGGGCGGGCTCTTTTCATTGGACGGAATTCCCGCGGCAAAAGGCAGCAGCAGGGCGCCGAGCACGATCAGGACGACCCCGACCCCGACCAGCCAGCGCCAGCGGAAGACGTGCCCGACCACGCCGATGGCGAAGCCGGCGCCGACGATTGCGAGGTAGGCGCCGGGGCTCTGCGGCAGAGCCGCCGACGGCAGGAGAAGGTCAGCCACGAAGGCGGATTATCATCGCCGCCATGCCCGATGAGTCAGTAGACGACGTTAAGCGCTCCCTGGCGGAGGTCGGATACCTCGCCGACGAGCCCGCCGCCTTGGTCTCCTTCCTCGCCCAGAAGCTGGGCAAGCCGGTCCTGGTCGAGGGCCCGGCAGGGGTCGGCAAGACCGAGTTGGCGAAGGCCCTCTCGCGCGCGACCGGCCGGCCGCTGGTGCGACTGCAGTGCTATGAGGGCCTCGACGAGGCGAAGGCGATGTACGAGTGGAACTACCGCAAGCAGCTGCTGCGGATCCAGGCCGGCGGCGAGGCGGGTTGGTCGGACGTGCAGGAGGACATCTTCGGCACCGACTTCCTCCTCACCCGGCCGCTGATGAAAGCGATCTCCAGCGAGGAGCCGGTCGTCCTGCTGATCGACGAGATCGACAAGACCGACCAGGAGTTCGAGGCGATGCTGCTCGAGCTGCTCTCCGACTTCCAGATCACGATCCCCGAGCTGGGGCAGATCAGCGCGACGACGATGCCGATCGTGATCCTCACCTCGAACGACTCGCGCGAGCTGACCGAGGCGCTGAAGCGCCGCTGCCTCTACCTCTGGCTCGACTACCCGGGGGTCGAGCGGGAGATGGAGATCGTCCTCCTGCACGCGCCGGAGATGGAGCAGGAGCTGGCCCGCCGGCTGGTCGAGGTGATCGACATGGTCCGCGCCCTCGACCTGAAGAAGCCGCCCTCGATCGCCGAGTCGATCGACTGGGCGCGCACCCTGCTGCTGATGGGCGTCGACGACATCGACCGCGAGACCTTCCGCCAGTCGATGTCGATCATCGTCAAGCACCGCACCGATATCGACCTGGTGGCAGAGCGGGTCGGGCTCAAACTGCCCGAGCGGGCTAGCTAGCCCTACTCCCATAGCGACACGCTGGGATAGCTGTTAAGTGCAGGAAATCTTTTGCATAAGTGGTCTAGGTTCATCGGACGATGAGGTACCCGAAGAAGCGCATCATCTTCTACATAGACGGCTTCAACCTCTACTACGGCTCCCTGCGTCGGACCGACCATCGCTGGCTAGATCTTGAAGCTCTCTGCCAGCAGTACGTGAAACGAGACGCCGAGCTCATCGCCGTGAAGTACTTCACGGCCAAAGTCGAAGACCGGCCCGACAAGCCCGGCCAGCGGGCCGAGCAGTGGGAATATCTCCGCGCGCTGAGGACCCTTCCCAGGGTCGAGATCATTTGGGGACACTTCCTCACCCGCACTGCAACGAGGCTGCTGGAGAACCCGCCAAAACGGAGACACAAGGGCGACATCGGACTGCGCTCAGTCTGGATTCAGGAGGAGAAGGGCTCAGACGTGAATCTCGCGAGCCACCTGCTCGCCGATGGGTTCAGGGCTCGATACGACTTGGCGGTCGTCATCTCTAATGACGGCGACCTGAAGCTACCGGTGGAGATCGTGCGCAAGGAGTTCAAGGCCGGCGTGGGGATCATCAACCCCCACGCAACGCGTAGCTATGCGCTGTCACCTCACGATCTACCAGCAAACTCCTTCTATCAGCGCCTCCAACCTCGTCGCCTCCGCAAAGCTCAACTGCCGCTGGAGTTGCTCGACGGGGAAGGCACGATTCGATGCCCCGAAGGCTGGAGCCCTCCGAAATAGCAAGAGCCGCCCGAAGGCGGCTCTGCATCTCGGACCACCCGAAAGCGGTCCGAGGAGGTAAATGAAGAGTACCGCTCCAGGCTGCTCCATTCAAATTTGATTGAACAAGGGAAAACAACTTCTAAGCTTTCCTGAGCGAGGGCCTTCCTACGGAGAACTGAGCTCGCTTGGGTCGAAGATCTTGGTGAGGGTGTCCGGGTCCGGGGCGCCGTCGTAGGCGAGGCGGCCGTCGCGGATCGCGACGCAGCGGTCGGCGGCGGCGATCACGTCGGGGCGGTGGGTGGAGACGACGATCGCGGCGCCCGCGGCGCGGGTCTCGGCGAGCAGCGCGAAGAGCACCTCGCGGCTCGGTGGGTCGAGGCCGTCGAGCGGCTCGTCGGCGAGGAGGACCTTGAACGGGCGCACCAAGGCGAGGGCGATCGAGGCCTTCTGTTTCATCCCCTTCGAGAGTTCGGCGCCGAGCGCGTCCTCCCAGCCGTCGAGGCCGAGGCGCTCGACCAGTTCGTCGATCCGCGGCCCCGCGTCGGCAACGCCGTGCAGGGCGGCGACGTATTCGAGGTGCTCGACCACGCTCAGGTCTTCGTAGAAGACCGGCGAGTCGGGCAGGTAGGAGAGCGCCTGGCGCGCCTCCAGCGAGCCCGGCACCTCCCCCGCCACCTCGACCCGGCCCGAGGTCGGGTCGAGCAGCCCGGCGGCGAGGTTCAGGAAGGTCGTCTTGCCCGCCCCGTTGGGGCCGATCAGGGCGACGAACTCGCCCGACTCGACGGCGACGGTGAAGGAGCCGAGGGCGATGTAGCCGTCGTAGCTGCGACCGAGGCCCTGGGCGCTCAGGACGGTCTCGCCGCCACGGGCGACCGGGCGCCGCCGCGGCTCGCTGCCGCCCACCCCGGTCGCCGCGATCGCGCCACCACCGGCCTTGCTCATAGCGCCTCCTTTTCTCGTTTTTCGAAGCGGAAGCCGAGGATGCCGATGCCGGCCACGGCGAGGATCATCGGGACGACGTCCGATCCGAGCACGCCGCTGATGCGGGCGCCGTTGCCGCCTTCGATCTTCCAGGCGAGGAACAGCGGCAGGAAGCCGGCGATCAGCGCCGCGACGATCGGGCCGAGGCTCGCGACCTGGGCGAGTTGCGGGTTGAGGACGAACTCGTAGGGGTCGTTGGTCGCGCTGATCGACGCCGCCAGGATCAGCGCCGCGGCCAGCGGCAGGAAGACGACGGCACCGACGCCGAGTGCCAGGCCCGGGTTGCCGCTCGCGACCGCCGCCGTCGCCGCGGCGATCGCCAGCACGAACGCCATCGCCCCGATCGGCGCCCAGAGGTGGCGGCGGATCAGGTCGACGGCGGTGAACGGCAGCAAGAGGCGCCGGGTCGGGTGGTCGCTCTCCTGGGCGAGCGGCTCGATCAGGTCGAGCGCGGCGACGAAGAGGAGTGGCCCGGGCAGGGCGAAGAGGACCGGGGTGAGGTCGAAGCCGCCGACCGCGAGGCCGCCCGCGGCGACCGCGATCAGGACGACGCGGACGATCCGCACCAGCGGCCAGCGCAGGTAGCTCTGCCAGTCGCGCCGCCAGATCGGGTAGCCGGTCGCGCCGCGGAGGCGCAGCCAGGGGCGCCGGCGCGGCAGCTCCGAGGCCAGCTGGCGGCGCAGGAGGATCACCGTGCGCAGGTCTTGGACCGAGGCGGAGAAGCGCATCTCGGCGACCAGCTCGGCCCGCCGACGGGCCGCCTCGAGGCGCAGGCCGCCGATCCCGAGCAGGCCGGCCGCCAGCGCCGCCAGGGCGAGCGCCGCCCCCACCGCGGCGAGCGCCGCGTCCGCCCCGTGCTGGAGCGGCAGCGTCGCCAGGTCGCCGAGCATCGTCGTCGGGGAGCTGTTCCAGCCGAGCGCCAGGTCGAGCGCCGACCAGGCCACCAGCAGCAGGCCGAGCCCGCTCGCCAGGCCGATGTGCAGCCGGCGCCCGCAGGCGACCAGGGCCGCGCCGAGCACGGCGATCGGGACGAGGGCGCCGAACGCGGCCAGCGCGCCGATCCACTCGACCGCGCTCCCGGGGAAGCGGCGGAAGACGAAGTTGCCGACGACGGCGCCGAAGATCGCCCCGGCGAACACCGAGACGCACAGCTGGGAGAGCGCCGCAGGCCGCAGCGCCGTCCGCCGCGAGACCGGCGCCAGGAGCGTGTAGCGGACCTCCGCCGCCTCGATCGCCAGCGGCCCGCCGCGGGCCCCGGAGCGCAGCCCGGCGAGCACCAGCAGCGCCACCGCGAGCCCGATCACGGCGGGCGCGTGGACGCGGATGCTCTCGACCGAGCCCGGGTCGGCGGGCACTTCGTGCAGCGCCCCGGCGAGGAAGGCGACGACGAAGATCGCGGCCAGGCCGCCGAGGTAGACGCGGTAGAGCACCTCCATCACGTCGGCCCGCTGGACGTAGCGCCGCCGCCGCGCCGCCCGCATCTGCTGCATCGCGGCCACCGCGTCGGGTGCCGCGAGCAGCGTCCCTCCCGACCGATCCGGCTCGCTCACCCACCTATTATCGAGGCGTGCCCCCCGCTTCGCCCTACGGCCCGAAGCCTGACCCCGGCCCGCCCGGGTTCGGCCCCAGGCTGCTCGGCTTCTGCGAGGAGCTGCGCGGCGAGGGGGTCGCGGTCGGGACCTCGGAGATCCTCGACGCCTTCGCGGCGCTCGAACACGTGCCCTGGACCTCGCAGGCCGACTTCCGCGAGGCGCTGGCGACGACGATCGCCAAGTCCCAGGACGACCGCCGCGTCTTCGAGCTGCTCTTCGACCGCTACTTCTTCCGCGCCGCCGAGGCGAGCGCGATCGAGCAGGGAATGGCCGAGCGCGACGCGAGCGAGATCAACCAGGGCGCCCAGCCCGAGGTCGACCAGGCCGACCGCCTCGATTCGGAAGAGCTCGCCGAACTGATCCGCGACGCGATGGAGGCCGGTGACGAGAACGCGCTGCGCGACCTCGCCCGGTTGGCGATCGCCGCCTTCGGCCGCGAGGAGGGCTCCGGCGTGGTCGGCGTCGACGTGCAGCGGATCCGCCGCTCGCTGGGCCTCAGCGCCGGGGCCCAGCCGCCGACCGAGAGCGGCGAGGAGCGGCCGACGATCGACCGCGACCAGCTGACCGGTTTCGAGCGCCACCTGCGGCGCGAACTCGAACGTGACCTGATCGAGCGCACCGAGACGCTGCCCGCCTCGCGCCCGCTGGCCGAGCTCGACCGCGCCCTCCCCACCAGCCCGACCCAGGACCTCGCCGCCGTCCACCGCGCGGTCTCGCAGATGAAGCGCCGGCTGGCGACGCTCGGCCATGAGCAGCGGGGGGTGAAAAAGGGCCGCACGGTCGACGTGCGGCGGACGATGCGCGCCTCGCTGGAGACCGGCGGCGTGCCGATGTACCTGAAATACCGGCCGAAGCGGCCGCGCCGTCCCGAGATTTACGTCCTCTGCGACGTCTCCACCTCGGTCACCTCGGCCAGCGTCTTCTTCCTCTCCGTCCTCCACGCCCTCCACGACTCGTTCCGCAAACTGCGGAGCTTCGTCTTCATCGAGCGGATCTCCGAGGTCACCGACGTCTTCGAGCACGAGCGCGACTTCGCCGCGGTGGCGCGGAAGATCTCGAGCGAGGGCGGCGTCGCCGACATCTCCGGCTACACCGACTACGGTCGCGTCTGGCTCGAGTTCCTGACCGAGATCTCCGAAGACCTCGACCCGCGCTCGACCGTGATCGTGCTCGGCGACGCGCGCACCAACGGCCGCGAGCCGCACGCCGACGTCTTCGCCCGGATCAGTGAGCGGGCGGGGCGGCTCTTCTGGCTGAACCCGGAGCCGAAGCTCTACTGGAACTACGGCGACTCGGTGATGTCGTCCTACGAGCGCTACTGCGACGGCACCTTCGAGTGCTGGACGACCCGCCACCTGGAGAACTTCGTCGACGTCGTGGCCGGGGGAACGCCCACCCCCGAATGAGCGGCACCGCTCGATGAGGACCCTGTTCCTGCGCCACGGCGAGTCGGCGCGCAACGCCCATACCGGCGCCGAGGAGCTGAGCGCGGAGCGCGGCGACGTGCTCACCGAGCGCGGCCGCGGCCAGGCCGAGGCGGCGGGAGCGGGGCTGCGCGACCAGGGGATCACCCGGCTCTTCACCAGCCCGATGCGACGGGCGACGGAAACCGCGGCGGCGGTCGGCGCGGCGCTCGACCTGCGGCTGGAGCCGATCCCCTACGCCTTCGAGCTGCACGAGGGCGAAACGTTCGCCGAGGGGATCGAGCGCGTCCACCTGCTGAAGCGGCGGCTCGAGGCGGAGGCGGCGGAGGCCGGGGACGACGACCTGCCGCTGCTCGTCACCCACGGCATGCTCACCCGCTTCTTCCTCCTCGACTCGATCCTCGGCGACGCCTTCACCGAGGCGATGACCGAGCGGATCTGGCACCTCGGCTCCGCCAACTGCGCCCTCACCACGTTCAAATTCGGCGAGGTGATCGAGCCCGGCGGCGCCCCCGCCGCGGTCGGCTGGACCTGCCTTACCTGGATGACGCGGCCGTGGGATCCGCAGTGATCGTGCGCGGCGGCTCGTCGGGCGAGACCTGCCACTGCTCGTTCACTTCGGCGCCGACCGGCGCCTCGACCGGACCGTCGAGCAGGGGATCCTCGGTGACCTGCATCCAGTCCTCGAGCCGCCCGCGCATCTCCGCCAGCGCCTCGGCGGCGGCCGGATCGTCGGCCCGGTTCTCCATCTCGGCCGGGTCCAGCACCAGGTCGTAGAGCTGCTCGCGGGGGACGACGCGCTCCCCCCAGCCCGCCTCGAGCCAGACCTGCTTCGAGGCCGAGTCGTCGCAGTTGGCGAGCACCGGGCCGGGGAAGTCGTCGAAGCGGCGGATGTACTTCCAGCGATCGGTGCGGACCGAGCGCTGCGGCTCGTAGGCGACGTGGTAGGTCATCTCGGCGAAGGTCGCCTCGTGGATGACGTCGACCTCGCGTCGCAGGAGCGGGATCAACGACTCGCCCTGGAGCCAGTCCGGCGGCTCGACCCCGGCCACCTCGCAGAGGGTCGGGTAGACGTCGAGATGGGTGACCGGCTGGTCGATCACCTTGCCGCCGGCGAAGGCGCCCGGACCGCGCATGATCAGCATCACGCCGGTGCCGCGGTCGGTCAGCGTCGCCTTGCAGCCGGGGAAGGCGACGCCGTGGTCGGTGGTGCAGATGACCAGGGTGTCGTCGACCAGGTGGAGGTCGTGGAGGGCGTGGAGGACGGCGCCGATCCCCTGGTCGAGCGAGCGCACGCTGGCCTTGAACTCGGCCATGTCCCGGCGCGTCTCCGGCTGGTCGGGCAGATTGCCGGGGGGCAGCGAGTAGAGCGTGTCGCGGACCGAGGTCGGCGCGGAGAAGTCGCGGTGGGTCTCGAAGAAGCCGACCGACATGAACCACGGCTTGCCGGTGCCTTTGGCCCCGCGGAGCGCCTCGATCGTCAGCGGCGCCACGTCGGAGGCTTTGTTCGACTCGACCTTGATCACCTCGTCGTAGCCGATCACCGCGGGGTCCTTGGAGATGTGCTGCTCGCCGACCAGGATCGAGTGGTAGCCGGCGGGGCGCAGAGCGTGCACCCAGTGCTGCCCGTAGTCGCGCAGCTTCCAGCCGCGGTGGGCGAGGCCCTCCATCCCGTTGTTGTGGCAGTAGAGGCCGGTCAGCAGGCTGGCGCGGCTGCCCGAGCAGGTCGGCGCGTTGCAGAAGGCCTGACGGAAAAGGACCCCCTGGTCGGCCAGCATCTGGATGTTCGGGGTCGGGACCTGGAACCCGTAGGGCTGGACGACACGGCCGGTGTCGTGGGAGTGGATGTAGAGGATGTTGGGCGGTCTGTCCACGAGTGCGATCCTCCCCGATATTCGGGTATGTAGTCCTGGAACGTGAGGAGCGGGCATGCGATTGCCGCGGTTGCTCGCCCTCCCAGCATATTGTTGATTAACTTACTCAGCAATGACTCCCGACCGCTCCTACATCGTCTGCGCCACGCCCCGCAGTGGCTCCACCCTCGTCTGCCACGCGCTCGGCGAAACCGGCGTCGCCGGGCGGCCGGAGGAGTACTTCGAGGCGCTCCGCCACTCGGGCCGGCCGCGCCGCCCGGAGGAGTACTTCCTCGGCGTCGACGATCCGTCGATCCGCGATCACCTCGGCGAGCGCGGGGTCGGTGCCGAGCAGACGCCCCGCTCACCGCTCTGGAGCCGCGCCGCCTACGACCGCTACCTCGAATGGGCCTTCGAGGCGGGGACGACCCCGAACGGGGTCTTCGGCGCGAAGCTGATGTGGGGGTACTTCGGCGACTTCGTCAGCCTCGTTCGCAACGTCCCCGCCTACCGCGACCTGCCGCTGGCCGAGCTCCTCCCCGCGGTCTTCCCCGACCTCACCTTCGTCCGCGTCGTGCGCGCCAACAAGGTGCGGCAGGCGGTCTCGCTGTGGAAGGCGGTGCAGACGGCGACCTGGCGCGAGGATCAGGCCTCCTCCAGCTCGATCTCGGTCGAGGACGACGGCTCCCCCCCGTACCGCTCGTTCATCGAGGAGCACCGGCCGCAGCTGCGCTTCCACTACCGGGCGATCGACCACCTGCTGCGGGAACTGCTGATCGAGGAGGCCTCCTGGGACGCCTTCTTCGAGCACAGCGGGATCAAGCCGATCCTCGTCCTCTACGAGAACTTCGCCGCCGACTACGAGACCTCGACCCTGAACCTGCTCGACCGCCTCGAGCTCTCGCCGCCGGATGACTTCGACTTCAAACCGCGGATGAAGAAACAGTCCGACGACTTCAACGACGACTGGACGAAGCGCTACTCCGAGCTCCGCCTCGGCACCCAGTTCGACCTGGTGCCGGTGCCCACCGTCAAGAAGTAGAAGCGCCTTTCAAAATCTTCTGTAACGGCGCTTGAAGTGGCGGTCCGAGGGTGCTTCTATCGCCCCATGAAGTTCTTTTGGGACGAGCGACGAATCGGCGGGCTGGAGAAGAAAGTGGACCGACTCGAGAGCAAAGTGGAAACCGGCTTCGCCGCGCAGCGAAGCGAATTCTCGCGCAGACTTCCGACTCGTACTCGGAGTTCTCCTGTCGATGTTCATGGCGATGATCCTCGGCTTCGCCGGGATCTTGGTCGCGATCCTGCTTCAGCACCCTTGAGGCGGGCTAGCGGGCGGCCCAGGAGTCGGGCTCGGCGGTGAGCGCCTCGACCGACTGCGGAAGTTCGTTGGCGACGAGGTCGGCCAGGGTGACCTCCTCGAGCACCGAGCGGATGTTGGCGCGCACGGCGATCCAGACGTCGCGCAGGCTCTCCGCGTTGCCCGCGTATTCGATCGTCTCCGGCGGCATCGACTGCACGTTCGCGATCGGCCCCTCGACCGCGCGGACGACGTCGGCGACGGTCACCTCGTCGGCGGGCCGGGCGAGCCAGTAGCCGCCCTTGGCGCCGCGGCGGGCGCGGACCAGGCCCTGGTGCTTCAGCTCCAGCAGGATGTGCTCGAGGAACTGCAGCGGGATGTCCTGGGAGGTCGCCAGGCGCTCTCCCTTGACGGGTTCGCCCTCGCCCGCGGCCGCCAACTCGACGGCGGCGCGAACGGCGTAATCGGCCTTGGCTGAGACACGCATCCCTACGAATTAAAACAACCGGCCGGACGCTGGGCCGATCAGGCGACCGGCTGGGAGGCTTTACCCGCCGCCGCGGCGGCCCTCGCTCGCTCGCGCAGATAGCGCTTGTTCATGTAATGCGGGGCGTAGAGGACGCCGCTCAGGAGGATCGCCGCGACCCCGGCGGCGATCGGCCAGACGGTCGAATCGCCCTTCTGGATCGTGACGATGCCGGAGGCCATCAGGACGATGCCGAGGGCGATCCGGATGAAGCCCTGCGGGGCCTTCTCGGAGAGCGCCGAGCCGATGATCACGCCCGGGATCGAGCCGACGAGGATGTTCCCGGCGAGGCCGAAGTCGACGTTGCCGGCGACGATGTGGGCGAGCCCGGCGGCGGTCAGGAGGATCGCGGCGTGGACGATGTCGGTGCCGACGACCCGCTTCGGCACCAGCCGGTAGACGGCGATCAGCAGGATCGCGATCACCGTGCCGGAGCCCGCCGAGGTGATCCCGATGACGAAGCCGGTGGTGGCGCCGATCGCGACCGCGGCGACCTTGTGGCGTTTCTCGACCTCGAAGCGCTCGCGCTCGTCGATCAGCCCGCGCAGGATCAGCGCCCGGGCCAGCGTCACCACGCCGACCATCAGCAGGGTGCCGCCGAGCACCGCGTAGACCAGCGAGTTGAGCCGGTCCTCGGAGACGTGCTGCTCGAGCACCGAGACGAGCGCGACGCCGGCGACCGCCGCCGGGACGCTGCCGAAGCTCAGCCACTTGACCAGCTCGAGGTTGACCGTCCCCAGCTTCAGGTGGCGCCAGCTGCCGACCATCTTGGTGATCGCCGAGTAGACGATGTCGGTGCCGATCGCGGTCGTCGGCGAGGTGCCGAAGATCAGGATCAGCAGCGGGGTCATCAAGGATCCACCGCCCATGCCCGTCATCCCGACGAGCACGCCGATGAAGAATCCGAAGAGGACTATTGCCGGGTCCATGGGTTCCTGTTTCTTGCCTTGCTCTCCGCACCGGTACTGCTTCTCGACTTTCTCGACCTTGCGGGTCGAGAGTGCGGAGTACGGGAGGATACTGGCGTGAGCGTCGTCGCGCGAGACCTCTCCCATTCCTACGGTGAGCTCCGCTCGCTGGACTCGATCGAGCTCGAGGCCAGCCCAGGCGAGGTCGTCGCCCTGGTCGGCCCGTCCGGCTGCGGCAAGTCGACCCTGCTCGAGATCGCCTGCGGGCTGCGCGATCCGAGCGCCGGGACGATCGCGGTCGAAGGGGCCGCCGACGCCCGCGGGCGCCTCTCCCACTGCTGCCTACATGCCCCAGCGCGACCTCCTCCTGCCCTGGTTCTCGGCGCTCGACAACGCGGCGCTGGCGCTGCGCAACCGCGGCGTCGGCCGCGCCGCCGCGCGCGCCCAGGCGGGCGAGCTGTTCGAGCGCTTCGGCCTCGCCGGGTTCGAGGGGGCGCGGCCGCAGGAGCTCTCCGGCGGGATGCGCCAGCGGGTCGCCTTCCTGCGCACCCTGGTCGCGGGCAAGCCGGTGCTGCTGCTCGACGAGCCGTTCGCCTCGCTCGACGCGATCAGCCGCGGCGAGATGCAGGAGTGGCTGGCCGGGACCCTGCGCGCCGAGGGCCGCACCGTCCTCCTGGTCAGCCACGACCTCGAGGAGGCGCTCTACCTCGCCGACCGCGTGCTGGTGCTGTCGGCCCGTCCCGGCCGGGTGGTGAAGGAGCTGCGCGCGCCCGACCCGCGCGCCGCCGACCGCGACGGCGCCGTCACCGACCCCGAGTTCGTCGCCGTCCGCGAGGCCGCCCTGCGGGCGCTCCGCGACGGCGCCCG
The DNA here is from genome assembly GCA_963791095.1 of uncultured Solirubrobacterales bacterium. GTDB lineage: Bacteria > Actinomycetota > Thermoleophilia > Solirubrobacterales > 70-9 > VAYN01. The sequence continues at coordinate 83,671 of CAWBRE010000030.1, read as the reverse complement.
CGAAAGCGCTTCCGCCGCAGCGGGCGAGGAGGCGCGATGAAGGCCGAGCGCCGCCTCGTCCTCGGCTGGATCCTCCCGGTGCTGGTGATCGCGACGCTGATCGGGCTCTGGCAGATCGCCGCCTCGACCGGCGCGATCGCCGAAGCGCTGAACCTCGAACCGTTCCTGGTCCCCTCCCCGGCCGAAGTCGGCGACGCGCTCTGGAACAACCGCTCGGTGCTCTGGGAAAACGCCTGGGTGACCCTGCGGGAGATCCTGATCGGGCTCGCCGCGGGCGTCCTCGCCGGGATCGCGCTGGCCGTGGCGATGCGCTTCTCCCGCCTCCTCCGCGATGCCATCTTCCCGCTCAGCGTCGCCGTGCAGGCGGTCCCGGTGGTGGTGATCGCGCCGATCCTGGTCGTCTGGTTCGGCTTCGGGATCTGGGTCAAGGTGATCGTCGTCGCCCTCGCCTGCTTCTTCCCGATCCTCGTCAACACCCTCGACGGGCTGCGCTCCGTAGATCCGGAGGCGGTGAAGATGATGCGCACGCTCGACGCCTCCCCGGCGGCGATCTTCCGCCGGGTCGAAGCGCCGACCGCCTTGCCCTACTTCTTCAGCGGCGCCAAGATCGCCGTCGCCGTCGCCCCGATCGTCGCCCTCTTCGCCGAGCTGGCCGGTTCGAACGCCGGGCTGATGCGGCTGATCGTCCAGGACAACGCCAATCTGGAAATCGCCGACATGTTCGCCGCGGCCACGATCCTCGCCGTGATCGGCGTCCTCCTGGTCGGCCTGACCGCCCTCGCACAGCGGCTCGTCGTCACTTGGCGGTAGAAACCAGGGGATGAAGCCCCTCGCCGCCCGGGCCACGATCGTGGTCATCGCCCTGCTCGCCCTCGCCGCCGGCCTCGCCGCCTGCGGCTCGAAGTCCGACAACACCAAGGGCGAACCGGAAAAGCTGACCCTCGATCTCGACTTCTATCCGAACCCCGACCACGCCGGGATCTACATGGCGCAGGAAGAAGGGTTCTTCTCCGAAGCGGGCCTGGAAGTGGCGATCGACTCGCCCTCGGACCCGGCGGCACCGCTGAAGGACGTCGCCGCGGGGCGGGCCGACCTGGCGATCACCTACGAGCCGGAGGTGATGCTGGCGCGGGAAAAGGGCCTCGACGTGGTCGCCGTGGCGGCGCTGGTGAACCAGCCGCTGACCTCGCTGATCTGGCTGAAATCGCAGGGCAAAGGTGCGATCAACGGCGTCGCCGACCTGAAAGGCAAGACCGTCTCCTACGCCGGGATCTCCTACCAGGAAGCCTTCATGAAGACGATCCTGCGGCGCGCCCACCTGGGGACCTCCGACGTGAACCTGGTCAACGTCGGCTTCGGCCTGCTGCCCTCGCTGATCTCCGGCAAAGCGCAGGCGATGCTCGGCGGCTACTCCAACGTCGAGGGCGTCGACCTGCGCGAACGGGGCAAAAACCCGGTCATCACCCCGGTCGACCAACTCGGCGTGCCGACCTACGACGAGCTCGTCTTCGTCGCCCGCCGCTCGACCCTGGAAGAAGACGGCCAGAAGATCCGCCTCTTCATCAGCGCCCTGAAGCGCGGCACCGAAGCGGCGGTGAAATCGCCGAAAGCGGCGACCGAAGCGATCCTCGCCGCCAACACCGACCTCGAACCGAAACTGGCCGAAGCCGAGGTCGCGGCGACGCTGCCGCTGCTCGGCGCTCGCACCGAAGGCAAGCCCTACGGCTACATGGACCCGAAGGAGTGGGAAGCGTTCGCCGCCTGGATGCGCGACGAAGAACTGATCGGGGAACTGCCGACCGCCGCCGAACTGCTGACCAACTCCTACCTGGCCGACGAAATCCCGGAATAGTCGAGCGTCCCGGCTTCGATCATGCGGCTGATCTGCTCCGGCCGCAGCGCCTCGTGGAAGAGGTGGCCCTGGCCGTAGTCGCACTCGAGCCGGCGCAGCTCGTCCAGCTGGATGTCCTTCTCGACCCCCTCGGCGATCACGTCGAGCGACATCGCCCGCGCCATCCCGATCACCGCCTCGACGATCGCCGTCCCCTCCTGTTCGACGCCGAGGGTGTCGACGAAGGAGCGGTCGATCTTCAGCGCGTGGAAGGGGAAGCGGTTGAGGTAGGCGAGCGAGGAGTAGCCGGTGCCGAAGTCGTCGAGGACGAGGCGGACGCCGAGCTCGTTCAGCGCTTCCAGCGAGGCGATCGCGGCGGCGGACTCCTCGACCAGCACGGTCTCGGTGATCTCCAGCCGCAGGTGGACCGGGTCGAGGCCGGTGCGGGCGATCACCTCGGCGACGTTGGCGGCGAGGTCGCGGTGGGCGACCTGGCGGGCGGAGAGGTTGACGGCGACGTCGAACGGGCGGTCGTCGGGCCGCAGCTCGTGCCATTCGAGGATCTGGCGGGCGGCGCGATCCTGCACCCAGCGGCCGATCGGCTCGATCAGGCCCGAGTCCTCGGCGATCGGGACGAAGTCCTTCGGGTCGAGCAGCCCGCGGGTGCGGTGGCGCCAGCGGACCAGGGCCTCGAGCCCGGTGACCTCGCCGGTGCGCAGGCTGACGATCGGCTGGTAGCGCAGCTCCAGCTCGTCGCGCTCGACCGCGCCGCGCAGCTCGCGTTCGGTCTCCAGCCGGCGCGCCGCCGAGGCCCGCATCTCGGCGTCGAAGAGGACGGAGCGGTTGCGGCCGCTTTCCTTGGCCCGGTACATCGCCGCGTCGGCGTCGCGGATCAGGAGCTCGGCGTTGGTCGACTTGCCGCCGGCGAGGCGCGCCACGGCGATCCCGATCGAGGCGTTGACGTAGTGGTCGACCCCCTGCATCGCGAACGGCTGGGTGAAGGCGGAGGCGACCCGTTCGGCGATCGCGATCGCCTCGGCATCGTCGGCGAGGCGGTCGATCAGGATCCCGAACTCGTCGCCGCCGAAGCGGGCGACGATGTCGCCGGGGCGCAGGTGGGAGCGCAGCCGCGGCGCCACCGCCCGCAGCAGCGCGTCGCCGGCGTGGTGGCCGAGGCTGTCGTTGATGAGCTTGAAGTGGTCGAGGTCGAGGAAGAGGATCCCGACCGGCGAGCCGGAGACGGTGGCGCGGCCGAGCGCGTCGTCGACCGAGTCGACGAAGCTGAGCCGGTTGGGGAGGCCGGTGAGCGCGTCGTGGAGGACGCGGTGGCGGAGCGCCTTGTCGGCGGCGTGGCGCTCGAAGGTGTCGGCGAGGACGTTGGCCGAGGCTTCCAGGAAGGGGACGTCCTTGGGGCCGAAGCGGCCCGCTTCGGCGGAGTGCACGTCGAGCACGCCGAAGGGCCGTTCCTTGCCGTCGATCAGTACCGCCAGCGAGCTGGAGGCGCCCAGCGCCCGCACCGCCGGGGGCATCGTGAAGCGGTCCTCCCCCTTCCAGTCGGGGACGATCACCGGCACGCCGGCGTCGAGCGCGGTGCCCGCGTGGGATTCGCGGCCCGCGGAGATGCGCCGGCCGGAGCCGAGCATGGTGTCGTCGAGGCCCGCCCGCAGGTTCAGCCGGCGGCCGTCGCGGGCCACCTCCCAGATGCAGGCCCGCTCGACCCCGTCGAGTTCGTTGATCAGCGTCACCGCGTCGCGCATCAGCGCCTCCGGGTCGCCGTTTTTCAGCGCCCGCTCCCCCAACCGCGCGACCACCGCCTGCTGGGCGAGGGAGCGCTGCAGGTCGATCTCCGCCGTCTTGCGCTCGGAGATGTCATAGAGGACGCCGTGCCAGACCGGGATGCCGGCCGCGTCGGGCTCGAGGATCGCCTCGTCGAGCATCCAGACGATCCGGCCGGCGGCCGTGTACATCCGGTACTCGACCGGCCGCGTGTCGCGGTTGCCGAGCGCGTCGTAGCTTTCCACCGCCAAGGCCCGCATGCGGTCGTCCGGGTGCACCTGGCGGGCCCAGAGGCCGGCGTCGCCGAGGAACTCTTCCGGGGTGAAGCCGAGGATCTCCTCGACCTGCGGGCTGACGTAGCGCCAGCGGCCGTTCTCGCCCAGCTCGGAGGCGTAGATGATCACCGGCAGCCGGTCGATCAAGCGCCCGCTCTCGCCGTCCCCGGCCCCTAGGTGGTCGAGGAACGAATCGAGCTCATCCCCCGGCCAGTTGTCTTCACCCTTCTCCGGCATCGTGTCCTTATCGACAACGAAACCCTCCACTTGACCGGATGTCTCGAAAGAAAAGTTTTCTGCACTAAATTGGCCTGAGCATTCGGCCATTCCTCAGGCCGCCATCCGCAGGCGCGGGCCGCTCGAGACGACGCGATGGAGCCCGGCCAGGGTTAGCGAGCCGACCAGCCCGCGGTAGGGCTCGTACGGGGCGTAGAACTCTTCCACCTCGGGGACGGTGGCGCGCCGGCCGAGCCCGGCGAGGTGGCCGACCAGCTTGATGTAGCCGAGGTCCCCGGCGGGCAGCGAGTCGGCTTCGCCGCGACCGAAGAGGGCCAGGCACTGGACCGTCCAGGGGCCGATTTCCGGGACGGCGAGGAGGCGGGCGTCGTTGGCCGGGTCGCCGACGTCGGAGTAACCGCCGGCGACGTCGCGGGCGAGCTTGCGCAGCGCCACCGAGCGGGCGCCGGAGAGGTCCATCGACTGCAGTTCGGCGGGAGCGCGGCCGGCGATCAGGGTGGCCGGCGGGACGTCGCGCAGGGCGGTGCGGCCGGTTGGGCCGAGGCGGGTGCCCCAGCGGCCGACGATGCGGCGCTCGATCGTCGCCGCCCGGCTGGCCTCGATCAGCTGCCCGCAGACGGCGGCGGCCAGCGCCTCCCAGGGCCAGAGGCGGCGGCTCGGGCGGAAGTCGGGCCGGCGGCGGATGATCGGCCCGATCAGCGGGTCGCGGCGGAAGCGCTGGTGGAAGGGGGACATGTCCTCGTCGACGCCGAGGGCGAAGCGGAGCCGCTCGATCGCGGTCGCCAGCTCGGGGCGGCCGGCGCCGCGTAGCTCCTCGCAGGGGACCGGCACGGCGAGCCCGGTCGGGTCGACCGCCTCGGCGCGGAACGCGACCCGGCCGGGGCCGCGCAGCCAGGCGCGGGCGAGCACCGGCGCGCAGTCGATGGTGAGCAGGCGGGTGGCGACGCCGCCCTCGATCCGCAGGGTGCGGTCGGTCGAGCCGCGGCCGAGGCGGAAGGGCGAGGGAGGCCGGACTTCGACCTCGAGCGCAGCCGGAGTGCCCACGGGTTAGGCGCTCAGCGGTCGAGGAGGTGGACGTCGACCAGGAAGGAGCGGCTGGCGACCACCTTGCCCGCCGGGCGGCGACGCCGGCTGAGCCGACGCGAGGCGCTGCCGCGCGAGCCGACCGCGGAGCCGACGACGCGCACCGCGGCGACCGTGGCGGCGCCGGCCAGGACCCCGCCGGCGGCGGCGATCGCGGCGCTCTTCATCTCCGGGCGCAGCACCGGCAGCGTCGCTTCCGGGGCCGGGCCGGGGAGCCTGCGGACCGGGTCGACGGCGTCCTCGGCGGACGCGTCTTCCTCGGCGACGATCTCCCCATCAAGGTGGTGGCCACTCACCGAACCAATCTAGCGAGGGGTGTGGTCGGGTCCCGGCGGCCCGCCCGGGAACCCCGCAAACTGCGGGTTGGGAGCCGTTACGTCCTCGCCCTACCTAGACTCTGGACGATGAGCGAGACCATCAAGGCCCCGGTCGACGTCTTCGCCAAGGCGCGCGACCACGACCGGCTCGAGCAGCTGGAAGCGGCCAAAGAGCACGACCTCCTCCCCTACTTCCGCCTGCTCACCTCGCAGGCCGGCCCGGTGGTCGAGATGGAGGGACGGGAGACGATCATGCTCGGCTCCAACAACTACCTCGGCCTGACCGGCGACCCGCGGGTCAAGGAGGCGGCCCGCGAGGCGCTCGAGACCTACGGCACCGGGGTGACCGGCTCGCGGCTCCTCAACGGCACCACGCCGCTCCACCTCGACCTCGAGCGCGAGCTCGCCGAATGGATGGGGACCGACGACGCGATCGTCTTCACCACCGGCTACCAGGCCAACGTCGGCGCGATCGGGACGATCCTCGGCCCGGCCGACACGGTGATCTGCGACACCGGCGACCACGCCTCGATCCTCGACGGCGTGCGCATCTCCGGCGCCAAACTGCGCCCCTTCCGCCACAACCGGATGGACAAACTGGAGAAGATGCTCGGCCGCGCCGCCGAGGACGGCGGTGGCGTCCTCGTCGTCGTCGACGGCGTCTTCTCGATGGAGGGCGACGTCCCCGACCTGCCGCGGATCGTCGAGCTCTGCCGCACCTACGGGGCGCGGCTGATGGTCGACGAGGCGCACGGGGCCGGCGTGCTCGGCGCCCGCGGGGCGGGAGCGTCGGAGCTCTACGGGCTCGAGGACGAGGTCGACCTGCGGATGGGGACCTTCTCCAAGAGCCTCGCCTCCTGCGGCGGCTTCATCGTCGGCCCGGCCGACGTGATCGAGTACCTGCGGATCTCCTCGCGCGCCTTCATCTTCAGCGCCTCGGCGGTCCCCGCCGCGGTCGGCGCGGCGCTGGCGGCGCTGCGGGTGATCCGCGCCGACGGGCCCGAGCTCTTCGCCCGCCTGCTGGACAACGCCGAGTACCTGCGCGAAGGCCTGCGCTCGCTCGGCCTGCAGGTGGTCGAGCCGGGGACGCTGCCCGACGGCCGCGTCGCCACCACCCCGGTGGTCCCGGTCGTCGTCGGCGACGACTGGCAGGCGGTGCTCCTCTGGAAGGCGCTCTTCGAGGCCGGCGTCTACACCAACGTGGCGATCCACCCGGCGGTCCCGCCCGCCGGCGCGCTGCTGCGGACGAGCCTGATGGCGACCCACACCCGCGAGCAGCTCGACCGGGCGCTGGCGACGATCGAGAAGACGATCGCCGACTTCCCCGAGCTGCCCCGCCTCTAGGAGTCCCTCTCAGGGCGTCGCGGCGGTCGGGACGCGCCCGATTCGCTCACATCTTCGTTACCGACCCTTAACTACAAGTTGACATCCCCCGGCGGGGGTAGTTTCAGACTCCTGTCGATCGGGGGTCCTTCATACCTCGTCCGAAATTGTTGCTCTTAGCGACCGGACCGGGCGTGAATGCGCCGACCTCGGGTTGACGTTCCCCACCTTCAAGACGTAGCTTCGTCTCCTCGTCGTCGCCACCGAACGGGACGGCCGGACCACCACCCGGCCGAGTCGAAAAAGTCGGCAGGGCACCGAGGTGAGCCGGCGACGAGACCACCCAGTTAACGATTCCTTTTTGAAGGGAGGAGTCCCAGTGGACGCTGCCGTAACGGCACCCGCAACGATGACCGCAACTCCAGAACCGCCTCAGCACATGAGAGCGCTCGAACGGGCGAACTCCGTGCGACTCGCTCGCGCCGAGTTGAAGCGGGCGGTGGCGCGGGGGGATCTCGACCCCGCCGAGGTCGTCCGCGACCTCCCGTGGCAGACCGAGAGCATGACCATCTCCGAGCTTCTGACCAGCCAGCGCCGCTGGGGACGCACCCGCGCCCGCAAGTTCCTGATGCCGCTGTCGCTGAACGAGAACAAGCAGCTGGGCACGCTGACCCCTCGCCAGCGCTCGATCCTCTCCACCGAGCTTGCCGCCCGTGCCGCCGGCGGCCCCCGAGGCGCCCTGGTCTAGCCCCCCGAGGCGGTCCCTACCTGGCTAGCCGCGCATTCCGCCGATCCGGAAGCCAAGGCCTCCGGAAGCGCGCTGGAATGCGCGGCGGGCCAGGTAGAAGCAGACCGCGAAGCAGACCGCGCCGATCGGCAGCGCGTAGGCCAGCACCATCCCGGCCACGTAGAAGAGCACGCCGACCACGACGACGAAGACGAAGCCCGCGAACATGGTGGTGTGGGAGCGGTAGCCGGCGAAGTGCTCGCGGATCGCCACCTCCATCCCGCCGACCGCGGCGAGGCCGACGCCGACGCCGATCAGTTTCTGGTGCCCGCCGAAGATGCCGATCGCGAGGCAGATGATCCCGCCGAGGATCGCCAGCTCGGCGAGCGGGGCCTTGCCCCAGGGCGCGTCGGGCCTCTGCTCCGGGTCTGAGACGCGGCCGCCAGCCGCCCGTCTGTCGGACATCCAGACGAGACCTTGACCCGCCACCACCCCATCAGCATCCCGAGGGGGCCGAGGACGGGGCGCGAGTGCCAGTGGCCGCAGCCTGGCGCGCCGACGTCGGCGCGGCTGACGCGGACCCACGGGTAGCGCTCCGGGGCGGCGAGCATGTCGGCGAGCAGCTCCCGGTTGGCCTCCTCGACGAAGGCGCGCGCGGCGAGGGCGTGGTGGCCCTCGGTGAGGCGGGACGCGAGCGCGTCGCGGACCTTCTCCAGCTCCCCGAGGTCGAGGACGCGCGGCGGCCCGGCGGCGTCGACCCGGTAGGGGACGTCGACCCGCGCCATGCCCTCGGCGACGAGCCCGGCGATCTCCAGCTCGAGCTTGGCGATCTGCCGGCGCAGCTCGGCGCGCGCCCGCGCCTCGTCAAGAGGGACGCTTCTTCCTTTTGTCGCCCTCTGGGCGACAAAAGGACGGCGGTCGACCTCACCCCTGTCGAGCAGATCAGGCATAGGCAGATTCTAAGCCGCCCCGAGGGCCGAGGCGGCAATCCATAACGCCTCCTCAACAGCGATCGCCGGCACCGCGCCGACGCCGACCGCCGCGATCGTGATCCGGCGGCTGTCGCGGTCGACCTCGCGACCGGCCGCGGTGGGGCCGAAGAGGAGGCCGACCGGGCCCGAATCGTCGGCGACCGTGAGGGTCCCGGGGGAGAGCTCGGAGGCGCGACCGGGGAGCGACTCGCCGGGCGCCGCGTCGCGGATGCAGAGCTCGCCCTGGAGCCGGTCGGCGTCGAAGACGCGGAGCGCCACGCCGGTCTCGATCGTGGCGATCGTCAGCGCGTCGGTGGGCAGGCCGCGGGGGCGGAAGCCGCCGTCCCGCAGCCGGTCGAGGACGAGCTGCTCGATCGGGGTGCGGTCGCGGTCGGGGTCGAGGCCGATCTGGCGGTAGAAGACCCGGTAGGCCCAGGGGATCGGCCGGCCGCGGAGGCGGATCGCCTCGGCGCCGAAGAGGCGGTCGGAGAGGTCACGGAGGCGACGGCGGACCGGCTCGGGGCTGCGCCGCACGCGGCCGTCGATCTCGACCGAGGCGAGCGAGAGCCCCGGGAACTCGGCTTCCAGGTGCGGCGAGACCCAGCCCGGCGTCGGCGCCGGCTCCCATCCGATTGCGCGTGCCCCTTCGACGCTCGCCATCTCAGCCCCTTTCCGCCACCCTCGTCGCCTTGAGCAGTTCACCCACATGGTGGCTGAGCCCGCCGACGCCAAGTTCGCCGATCGTGGCGCCCTCGAGGGTGCCGCCGGGATAGACGTAGGCGAAGGTCGGGCAGCCACCGACCCGATAGAGCGCGGCCACGGCGCCGTCCCGGTCGAATCCGACCGGCATCCCCCACCCCCGTTCGCGCACCAATTCGCGAACGGACCCGCGCGAATCGCGGACGTCCAGCGAAAGAAAGTTCACCTGCCCACGGTACCGCGCGGCGACCGTGCTGACCACATCTTGTTGGCTCTCGCAGCCGACTTTCGGTACCGAACCAGAACGAGATCACCAGCGGGCGGTCGAAGAAGTCGCAGACGCGGATCGCCCCGTGGGTGGCGATCCGGCAGGCGGGGACCCTTTGCGGGTCTTCCGAACAGGGCAGCGAGGAGCTGCCGCAATCGTCCTGGTAGATGTTGGCGTCGCCTTCCAGCTCGCTCGCCGCGGCCGGGACCGCGAACTCCGGCAGCGGCCAGCGGGCCGGCTGTTTGTCGAGGCCGAGGGTGTCTTCGCCGCCGCCGCTCAGGGTGTGGAGCGTGGCCAGGGCGATCAGGATCAGGAAGATCAACCCGACGATCAGCGAGTAGCGGTTGGCGACCCCTTTCACGCCGGCTCCTCCCCCAGGCCGGCCGGCGCCGTCGCGACGCGGCGCTCGAGCAGGATCAGGGTCGCCGGCAGGATCACGATCACGCCGAGGAGGGCGGCGGCGAGGTCGATCACGGTGACCGCGCCGAAGTCCCGCAGCATCTGGATGTCGGAGGCGACGAGGACGGCGAACCCGGCGACCGCGGTGAGGCCGGAGGCGAGGACGGCGGCGCCGGTGCGGGCATAGGCGCGGCGGAGCGCCGCGGGGGCGTCGAGGCCGACCGAGCGCTCCTGCTCGTAGCGGCCGGAGAGGATCACCCCGAACTCGGTGGCGATCGCGATCGTCAGCGCCCCGAGTGCCGCCGACATCGGGTTCAGCGGGATGCCGGTGAGCCAGATCAGCAGCGAGGCCCAGCCGGTGGCGAGCACGGTCGGCAGCAGCGGCACGAGGGCGCGGCGGAAGGAGCGCAGCAGCGCCAGGAGGACGAGGGCGACGGCGCCGAGGCCGGCGAGCGCCAGCCAGTAGCGGCTGGAGGAGAGTTCCGAGGCGGCTTCGGCGGCGATCACCGGGAGGCCGGCGAGGCGGACGGTGACCCCGGCCGGCGGGTTGCCGATCTGGGCGCGGACGCTCTCCAGCAGCTGCTGCTGTTCGGCCAGGGTCTGCGAGCTGATGCCGAAGCTGAGCAGGGCGACGTGGCCGAGCTTGCCGGTCTTCGGGTCGAGCGGCGCGACCTGGCGCAGGGAGTAGGCGGAGAGCGCCTGCAGGGTGGCTTCGATCCCGGACCGGGTCACCTTCCCTTCGCCGCGGGTGAGGAAGTCGCTGAGCGCCGGCCCGGCGGTGACGTCGTCGGCGGCGAGCACCCGGCGCTTGAAGCCGGCCATCCATTCGATCGTCCCCGGGTCGGTCAGGTCGGGGGCTTCGACCAGGGCTTCGAGCGATCCCGTGGTGCCGGTCGAGTCCTCGAAGGTGTTCAGATCCTTGACCGCGCCGAGGTTGGCGGGGGCGAGCTGGCGGACTTCGCTGACCGTTTCGATCTGGGTGCCGACGCCCCAACCGATCGCGGCCAGGGCAACTCCCACCGCCAGCACCACGATCGGCCGATCGATGGAGAAGTCGATCAGCGGGCGCAGCCGACTCGGGCGCGGCTCGACTGGCTCGCCGCGGCGGAGGCTTAGCGCGGCGAAGCCCGCCGTCATCACCAGGACGAAGGCCAAGAGGACTCCAACTACGAGGAGGACGCCGAAGCCTCGGACCATCGGCGTGGGGCTCAGGAGGAGGACCAGGAAGCCGGCGGCCGTTGCCAGGCAGGCGGTGGCGATCGTCGGGCCGGAGAGGTTCGCGGCGGTGCGCGCGGCCTGCTCGCCGGTCTGTCCGGTCGCCTGCACCTCGTCGAGGCGGGCCTGGAACTGGATCGCGTAATCGACGGCGAGGCCGATCAGGATCGGCAGGACGGCGACGGAGGCCATCGTCAGCGAGCCGCCGACGAGGGCGAGGAGGCCGAAGACCAGGGCGGCGGACGCCAGGGCCAGGAGCAAGGGGAGCAGCCTCACGCGGCTGCGGAAGGCGAACAGGAGGACGAGCGCCATCACCACCACGGCGACGCCGAAGAGGATCAGCAGGGCCTCCTTCAGGGCGCGGGCGACGGCGTCGACGACGACCGGGGCGCCGGTGACCACGTATTCGCCGCCGGCCAAGGCGAAGCACGGCGCGGCCTTGCCGCCCTTTTCTTCGGCGCAGGCCTTGCGCGGGGCCGTTTCGGCGACCGCTTCGGAGATCAGGCCGATCGCCCGGTGGCGTTCGGCTTCGCTCAGGTCCGGCTTCAGCCGGATCACGACCTGGGCCGAGTGGGAGTTCGGGAAGAGGTAGGCGAGCCGCGCCTTCGGCGTCCCCCGCGCCTTCGCCAGGTCGAAGACCACCGTGGCGACGAATTCTTCGTTTTCGATCGAGGGCGCCGAGGTGATCCCGTATTTGGTCGCCACCGACAGCAGGTATTCGCGGAACTGGTTCGGGGCGAGGGTCTTCGACAGCCGTTCCAGCTGTTCGTCGATCTGCACCACCGCCTCGTTGAGGAAGGTGGCCGGGCCGGCGAGGAAGGCGACCGGTTCCATCGCCGCGATCCCTTCGCAGGCGCCCGGCAGCGGCTTCACCCCCTGCGGCACCTTGCCCGAGAGGCACCCCTCGAGCCGCAGCAGCCGCACCAGATCCTTGCCGAGCAGCAGTTTCGGCAGGCTCTCCTTGACCAGGACGACGACCGGTTCTTCGCCGAACTCGCCGCGCGCCTGCTGCGTCGCCTGGTAGGTCGGATCGCCCTTGCCGACCAGGGTGCCGAGCCCGGCGTCGGTGTCCACCTGGGTCGCCCCGACCGCGGCGACGACCGCGATCACCCCGGCGACGACCAGCACCGCGCGGGCGTGGCGCACCGACCACGCGGCGATCGCCCCGAACGGGCGGCGGCGCCCCACCGGCTAGCGCCGGGCGGGCTGACTCACGCCCGCCATGCGCTCAGTCCATCGAGAGCGGGCCGGTGACGTCCGCGTGAAGGAACTGATTGACGAACGGGTTGGACGAGTCGAAGACTTCTTCTTTCGGGCCGGACTCGACGATCTTGCCGCTCCACAGCACGGCGATGAAGTCGGCGATCCGCCGCGCCGTGTTGAGGTCGTGCGAGATCACCAGGTAGCAGCCGCCGTTCTCCGCGTGGATCTCGCGGATCAGCTCGCAGAGCAGCGCCGTGCGCACCGGGTCGAGGCCGGAGTCGGGCTCGTCGAACATCACGATCGCCGGTTCCAGCACCAGCGCCCGGGCGAACCCGGCGCGCTTGCGCATCCCGCCGGAGAGCTCGTTCGGCATCTTGTAGGTCGCCTCCGAGAGGCCCACCTCTTTGAGCCGCCGGTTGACGATCTCGCCGATCTCTTCCTCGCCTTTGTCGGTGTGCTGGCGCAGCGGGAAGGCGACGTTGTCGTAGATGTTCATCGAGCCGAAGAGCGCCCCGTCCTGGAACAGGAGGCCGAACTTTTTGCGCACCTCGAAGAGTTCGTCGTCGGTCATGTTCGGGATCGATTCGCCGTGCACGAGGACGTCGCCGTGATCGGGATAGAGCAGCCCGACGATGTGCTTGATCAGCACGCTCTTGCCGGTTCCCGACGGGCCCAGCACCATCGAGACCTGGTTCTCCGGCAGGCCGAGGTTCAGGCCGTTGAGGATGCGGGCGCGGCCGAACTGTTTGACCAGGTCGATGATCTCGATCGCGTCCTCGCCGCCGTGGTCGCGCTTGCGGCCGGTGTGGAAGCGGTACGGGTCGTGCTCGCGCGGGTCGACCCCGGGGATGACGAAGTCGCGGCCCATCAGGGCGCCGTCCTCGCTCACGTAAGGGCCGTCGGCGGTGGCGCTTTCCGGGTGGCCGGCCGTCGCGGGCGCGTCGGCGGCCAGCGGCGCCTCCGATTCGGTCGCCGACAGTTCGGCGCTCGTTTCGGCCTCGGCCTCGTACTGCTCCTCCTCGATCTCGTTGAAGCGCTCTTCCTCGTCGTTGCGCGTCACGTCACCCTCCTATCGGTGCCCTGGGGTTTGCTCCCCAGAAGACAAGGGTCCCAAGCATGCCGATGATGTGGACTAAGACGATGTTCAAGACCATCGACTTCGCCGTCGCGGTCCCCACCCCCACAGGTCCTCCGGAGGCGGTGTAGCCGTAGTAACAGCCGACCAAGACGATCGCGGTCGCCATCACCATGCCCTTGATCAGGCTGAAGATCACGTCGGGTGGGTTCTGGAACTGCCAGAAGATCAGCAGGTAGCCGCCCGATGAGGCGTCGCCGATCTGCTTCACCACGGCGACGTAGGAGGCCAGGTACATGATCCCGATCGCGACCAGGTACATGAAGGGGAAGGCGATCCAGGCGGCCAGCAGGCGGGTCGCGCAGAGGAAGGTGACCGGCGGCACGCCCATCACCTCGAGCGCGTCGATCTCGTCGGAGATCCGCATCGCGCCGAGCTCGGCGACGATCCCCGTCCCGACCTTGGCCGCCAGCATGTAGCCGAAGGCGTAGGGCAGGATCTCGCGCAGGTCGCACCAGGCGGAGAAGACGCCGGCGTAGGCGGGGGCGCCGTTGGCGCGCAGCAGGTAGGCGCCCTCGATCCCGCACTGCAGGCCGAGGACGAAGACGAGGCCCCAGATCACCAGGGCCGAGCCGAGGATCAGGATCCCGGCCTGGCGCAGCGCCTCGCCGAAGAAGCGGAAGACGCGGCCGGTGTAGACGATCCCCATGACCCGGCCGCCGAAGCGGGCGATCTCGCCGAGCGAGTCGAGCCAGCCGCGCGGAACTTCGAGCCAGGCGTTCACCGCGCGCCCCCGTCGTGGTCGGCGGTCTTCATCGGATCGTCTGCAATTCGGGGTTGGTCGCCAGCAGGGTCTGGGTGAATACGTAGTTGAAGGCGAAGAAGGCGAGGAACGAGATCACGACCGCCTCGTTCACGGCGCGGCCGACGCCCGCGGCGCCGCCGGAGGCGGTCATGCCCTTGTAACAGCAGACGACCGAGATGATCGCGCCGAAGAGCGTGCACTTCAGCACCGAGCCCCAGAGGTCGGTGACCGAGGCCTGCGAGAAGAGGGTGGCGAAGAAGCCGCCGAGGCTCTGGTGGTAGAGCAGCTCGGTGAGGATCCCGCCGGAGAGGCCGGCGACGATGGCGAAGATGTCGAGCAGCCCGGTGATCAGCATCAGGGCGAGGAAGCGGGGCACGACCAGGTTCTTGATCGGGTCGACGCCGAGGACCTGCAGGGCGTCGAGCTCCTCGCGGATCTTGCGGGCGCCGAGGTCGGCGGTGATCGCGGTGCCGGCGATCCCGGCCACGCAGACGCCGGTGACGAAGGGGCCGATTTCTCGGATCGCGGCGAGCACGAAGAAGCCGCCGAGCCGGTCCAGGGCGCCGAAGAGGGTGAGGAAGTTGGCCGCCTGCAGGCCCGGGGCGCCGAAGTTGATCGCCACGGTCGAGACCAGCAGCGGGAACCAGCACAGCTGCAGGGCGAAGAGGAACTGCCCGATGAACTCCTCCCCATAGGGATAGGGCGGCCGGACCGCGGACGCGACAGTACGCCCGGTCAAGAGCACCAGCTCTCCGACCTGTTCGAACAAGGACTTCGCGGGCAGGAACGCCCTGTTCACTGCGGATCCGACCATCTGCTCCTCCAGCCGGCCACGCCTTCCGGACGCGACGACCCCTGTAATTCCGCGGCCAGTCTATGGGATCGATCGGCCCACTCCGTTAGCTCCGTATTGAGATCGCGCTAACCGCGGCGGGCCTCCGGAAAATGGCTCGGTTGCGGGGATTCCCCGTGCTATGTTCGCCACGCTTTGCGGGGGATCGGAACACCACGTCAGGGTGCCCGCCTTCGAGCCGCCGCGGTGGGGTCCGCGGCCTTGGCCGTGGCGATGCTGCTCGCTGCCTGCGGCGGGTCCTCCTCGGACTCCGGCGAGGCCGCCGGGACCTACCGGGTGAAGGTGACCGACGCGAGCTTCCCGGCGCATCAATTCGTCGGCCAGACCTCGCTGATGAAGATCGACGTGGTCAACACGGGCAAGAAGACCGTCCCGGCGCTGACCGTCTCGGTCAACATCAAGGGGAAGGAAGGCGAAGCGGCCCAGATCCCCTTCTCGGTCCACGAGCCCGCCCCCGAACTGGCGAACGCCGACCGGCCGGTGTGGGTGCTGTCGGCGACCTATCCGCGCCTCGCCGGGTCCTCGGATCCGGGCGGCGCCGAAACCGCCTCCCCGGGCACCTACACCTTCGGGGCGCTGAAGCCGGGCAAGTCGGTCGAGGCGGTCTGGAAGCTGAGCGCGGTGCGGCCCGGCAAATACACGATCGCCTACAACGTCGGGGCGGGCCTGAGCGGCGAAGTGAAGGCGAAGACCTCCTCCGGCGCCGCCCCCAAGGGCGACTTCGCCACCGACATCTCGACCGAACTGCCGGAAACCGAAGTCAACGGCGCCGGCGAAATCGTCGAAATCAAAGGCGGCAAGAAGTCGAAGTAGCCTCAGCGCGGCGCTGGTGCGAGCAGTAGCCCGATCGCATGCCCCCGCTTCGTCACCGCGGTCCTCGCGCTCGCCGTCGCGCTGAACCTGCCGCCTGCGGCCCGGCCGGTGCCGACAAGCTGGCGCAGAAGCGGGTCGACAAGTTCGAAGCCCCGGTCTACATCGCCTCCGAGGCTGGTCCGGTCTACCGCCTGGTCGAGGACTCGGCGCCGCCTACTCGAGCCCCTCGAAGAGATCGCCGGGCTCTGCCTCCAAAGCAGCAGCAAGGCGCATGACCTCGAGTGCCCCGGCCTCGTCCTTTGCTTCCAGAAGCAGTTCGATCCTGTCTGGGCTCAGCTCCGCAACCTCGCCAAGCTCGGCAACCCCCACCGCGCGCAGTTTCATCAGTCGCCTCAAGTTCCTGGCGAATCCGGTCAGCAAAGCTTGGGATCGACGGGCCATGCACTTTTTGTAAGGACGGTGAAGGCCGCTTTCCCCCCTGTTACGGTGCGCAACAGCCGGAGAACGCGCCCTCCGCATTGATGATCACCGGAGGGTAAAGAGGGTTTTTGTCTGTAGATCTTTTGTCTGGGCAGAGTACATATCTCCTCCATGCCCCGCCGCCCTCAGGACCGAATTTTGCTGCGCATGCTGGGCGCCCGCATCCGGCAGTTGCGCGAAGCGAAGGGCTGGTCCCAGGAAGAGCTCGGTCTCGAAGCGGGATATGAACGTTCGGCGATCCAGCAATACGAGGCCGGCGAGACCGAGCCACTCATCGGCAGTCTCCTGGACATCGTTCGTGCCCTGGGATCCAGGCCTGAGGATCTGCTAGACGGCGACGTATGGGATCGGATCGTCGCCCGTGCCGAGGGCCGGAGGAACAAGGAAAGCTGACGTCACACAATTGGCACTTTCTGCGCGCCACGCGTGTGAACTTTCTGTCTACAGTAGTTCCCATGGAGCCGACGACCCGGCAGGCGTGGAGCGACGAGCGGATGGACGAATTCGCGCAGCGGACCGAAGCGAACTTCAGAGAGGTCCGGAGCGAGATCAAATCCGAGACGCAAGGCCTGCGAACCGAGATGAACGAACGGTTCAACGGGATCGAGCGCCGCTTCGACATCCTCTACGGCGCCCTGGCCACCGGGTTCGTCGCCGCCGTGGTCCAGCACTTCATCGGCTGATCTTCACCGCGCGGAGAATTTCTGCACGGCCGGCGCGGGGGCGGCTAACCTTGGCTGACCAGCCAACCGGGGACGAGGAGTGGTGAGCATGGAGAGCGGCACCGTGGGAACGAGCAGCGAGACCGAGGCGAAGAGTTCGAACGGCGCGGCGGAGGCGGCCGCACCGGAGACGCTCGAGGTTCTGAACCCGGCGACCGGGGAGACGATCGCGCAGCTGCCGATCGACTCGCCCGAGTCGGTCGCGAAGACCGTGGCGCGGGTCCGCGCCGCCCAGCCCGACTGGGAGGCGATGGGGATCGAGGGCCGCTACCACTGGCTCGGCAAGCTGCGCGACTGGCTGCTGGACAACTCAGACCGGGTGCTCGACACGATGCAGCGGGAGACCGGCAAGGTGCGCGCCGACGCCTCCAACGAGCCGACCTACCTGGCCGACACGATCAACTTCTACGGCACCCAGGCGGCCAAGTTCATCGGCGAGGAGAGCGTCCGCCCCCACTCACCCCTGCTGGCCTCCAAGAAGCTGCGGGTGCAGTACCGGCCCCATCCGGTGGTCGGCATCATCAGCCCCTGGAACTTCCCCCTGATCCTCTCGGTCGGCGACGCGATCCCGGCGCTGATGGCCGGCGCCGCGGTGGTGATCAAGCCGTCGGAGTTCACCCCGCTCGGCCTCGCCGAGGTGGTCGACGCCTGGAAGCACGAGATCGGCGGCCCCGACGTCTTCGACGTCGTCCAGGGGATCGGCGAGACCGGCGGCGCGCTGGTCGACAACGTCGACTTCATCCAGTTCACCGGCTCCGACCGCACCGGCCGCAAGGTGATGGCCCGCGCCGCCGAGACGCTGACCCCGGTCAGCCTCGAGCTCGGCGGCAAGGACCCGATGATCGTCCTCCGCGACGCCGACGTCGACCGCGCCGCCAACGCCGCCGCCTGGGGCGGGATGTTCAACAGCGGCCAGGTCTGCATCTCGGTCGAGCGGATCTACGTCGAGGAGCCGGTCTACGACGAGTTCGTCGCCAAGCTGTCGGCCGAGGTCGGCCGCATCCGCCAGGGCTCCGACGACGCCCGCAACCCGAAGGACGTCGGCGCGATGACCTCGCCGAACCAGACCGCGATCGTCGAGGGCCAGGTCGACGACGCCCTCGCCAACGGCGCCCGCGCCCTGACCGGCGGCAAGCGCGTCCCCGGCCCCGGCGACTACTTCGAACCGACCGTGCTGGTCGACGTCGACCACTCGATGAAGGTGATGCGCGACGAGACCTTCGGCCCGGTGGTCGGGGTGATGAAGGTGGGCGACTCCGAGGAGGCGCTGCGGCTCGCCAACGACACCCGCTACGGGCTCTCCGGCTCGGTCTTCGGCTCGCGTGAGAACGCCGAACGGGTCGCCCGCCGGGTCGAGTGCGGCGCCGTCAACGTCAATGACGTGCTGGTCAACTACTTCGCCTCCGACGTGCCGATGGGCGGCTGGAAGGAGTCGGGGATCGGCTACCGCCACGGCGCCCAGGGGATCCGCAAGTTCTGCCGCACCGAGTCGCTGGTGATCACCCGCTTCGCGGGCAAGCGCGAACCGACCTGGTACCCGTACACCCGCGGCAAGCGCAACCTGATCGCCCGCCTGACCACGCTGCTGAACGCCCGCGATCTGAAGCGGCGCCTCGGCCTGCGCGGTTAGGCACAGCGCGCTTTACGCGCTCGGTAGCCTTAGAAGTTCATGGCTGAGCGCGACTACATAGCGGCGGTGAAGGATCGCGTCGTCGTCTTCGACGGCGGCATGGGCGCGACCCTGGAGCAGTTCGACCTGACCCAGGAGGACTACGGCGGCCTGCAGGGCAAATGCCACGAGGCGCTGATCCTCAACCGGCCCGACGTGATCGAGGGGGTCCACACCTCGATGCTGGAGGCCGGCGCCGAGGTGGTCGAGACCGACTCCTTCCAGGGCTCGCGGCTGAAGCTCGAAGAGTGGGGCCTCGGCGAGCACACGATGGAGATCAACACCAAGGCGGCCGAGATCGCCCGCAAGGCGGCGGGCCCGGACCGCTTCGTCGCGGGCTCGATCGGCCCGACCGGCTTCCTTCCCGCCTCCACCGACCCGACCCTCGGCGACATCTCCTTCGGCCGCCTGGCCGAGGTCTTCGCCGAGCAGGCCACCGGCCTGGTCAACGGCGGCGCCGACCTGATCATCATCGAGACCGCCCAGGACATCCTCGAGGTGAAGGCGGCGATCTTCGGCGCCCGCCAGGCCTTCCGCGAAACCGGCCGCACGCTGCCGCTCCAGATCAGCGTCTCGCTGCTGCCGAACGGCGGCAAGATGCTGCTCGGCACCGACATCCAGTCGGTGCTGACCACGCTGACCGCGCTCGAGGTGGACGTGGTCGGCCTCAACTGCTCGACCGGCCCCGAGGACATGCGCGACGCGATCCGCTTCCTCGGCGAGACCTCCACCCTGCCGGTCCACTGCATCCCCAACGCGGGCCTGCCGCTGCAGGGCCCCGACGGCGAGACGATCTTCCCGGAAGAGCCCGAGCCGCTCGCCGCCAGCCTCGGCGAGTTCGTCGAGCGCTACGGCGTCGGCATCGTCGGCGGCTGCTGCGGCACCAACCCGGAACACATCCGGGCGATCCGCGAGCGGATCGGCGAGGCCGCCCGTCCGCCGCCCGCCCCGCCCGCGGGCCGATCGAGGTCTCCTCGATGATGACCTCGACCCCGCTGGTGCAGGAGCCGCGGCCGACCCTGGTCGGCGAGCGGGTCAACTCGCAGGGCTCGAAAAAAGCCAAGGAACTGCTGCTGGCCGACGACTACGACGGCCTCGTCCAGGTCGCCGAAGACCAGGTCGAAGGCGGCGCCCACGTGCTCGACGTCTGCGTCGCGCTGACCGAGCGCCAGGACGAGGACGACCAGATGGAGGCGGTGGTGAAGCGGGTCTCGCTGACCCAGCCGGCGCCGATCCAGGTCGACTCGACCGAGCCCGAGGTGATCAAGGCGGCGCTGGAGACGATCCCCGGCCGGGCGATCGTCAACTCGATCAACCTCGAGGCGGGCCGCGACAAGGCCGACGTCGTCGTGCCGCTGGCGCGTGAACACGGCGCCGCGCTGATCGCGCTGACGATCGACGAGGTCGGGATGGCGAAGACCGCCGACCGCAAGGTCGAGATCGCCAGGCGGATCAAGGAGATCGCCTGCGACGAGCACGGGCTCGACCCGGAGTCGCTGATCTTCGACCTGCTCACCTTCACCCTGACCACCGGCGACGAGGAGTGGCGGCCCTCGGCGGTGGAGACGATCGAGGGGATCCGCCGGCTGAAGGCGGAGCTGCCCGAGGTGAAGACCTCGCTCGGCGTCTCCAACGTCTCCTTCGGGGTCAGCCCGCGCCCGCGCGCGGTGCTCAACTCGGTCTTCCTCCACCACTGCGTCGAGGCCGGGCTCGACCTGGCGATGGTCAACCCGAACCACATCACGCCCTACGGCGAGATCCCCGACAACGAGCGCGAGCTGACCGACGACCTGGTCTTCAACCGCGCCCCGGACGCGCTGGAGAAGTTCATCTCCTACTTCGAGTCGAAGGGCGAGGAGGCCGAGACCGAGGCCGCCGACCCGACCGCCGGGATGGAGCCGGAGGAGGCCCTCCACTGGCACATCCTGCGGCGCAAGAAGGACGGGGTCGAGGACTGGATCGAAAAATCGGTGGAGAAGATCGGCGCCGTCCCGACGCTGAACAAAGTGCTGCTGCCGGCGATGAAGGAGGTCGGCGACAAATTCGGCGCCGGCGAACTGATCCTGCCCTTCGTCCTGCAGTCGGCCGAAGTGATGAAGCGCGCGGTGTCGAAGCTGGAGAACTACCTCGACCGGATCGACGGCCACACCAAGGGCAAAGTCGTGATCGCGACCGTCTTCGGCGACGTCCACGACATCGGCAAGTCGCTCGTCAACACGATCCTCACCAACAACGGCTACACCGTGATCGACCTCGGCAAGCAGGTCCCGGTCGACGCGATCATCGAGGCCGCGGTGGAGAACGAAGCCGACGCGATCGGCCTCTCGGCGCTGCTCGTCTCGACCTCGAAGCAGATGCCGACCGCGATCGCCGAGCTGCACCAGCGCGGGCTCGACTTCCCGGTGCTGATCGGCGGCGCCGCGATCAACCGCGACTTCGGCCGCCGCACGCTCTACCCCAAGGGCCGCGAATCGGACGAGATCTACGAGCCCGGCGTCTTCTACTGCAAGGACGCCTTCCAGGGGCTCGACACGATGGACGCGCTGGTCGACGCCGACGCGCGCGCGGCGCTGGTCGAGCGGATCCAGAGCGAGGCCAAGACCCTGCGCGAGAAGCCGGTCAACACCGACACCGGCCCGCCGACGACCGACTCGAGCGTCCGCTCCAAGGCCGCCACCGACAACCCGATCCCGGTGCCGCCCTACTTCGGGGTGCGCGAGGTCGAGGTCGGCTTCGACGACATCTACCCCTACCTCGACCGCCACGTGCTGTTCAAGCTCCACTGGGGCGGCAAAGGCATCAAGGGCGAGGCCTGGCGCGAACTGGTCGAGGGCACCGCCGAGGAGGAGGGCTTCGTGCCGCGCCTCGAACGGATGTGGGCCGAGCAGGACTACCTCCACCCGAAGGCCCGCCTCGGCTACTTCCCCTGCAACAGCGACGGCAACGAGCTGGTCGTCTTCGACCCGGAGAACCCCGAGGTCGAGCTGGAGCGCCTGGTCTTCCCCCGGCAGCCGAAGCACGACCGCATCTGCCTGGCCGACTTCTACCGGCCGATCTCCTCCGGCGAACGCGACGTCGTCGCCCTGCAGGGCGTCACCGTCGGCGCCGAGGTGACCGAGCTGATGGACCGGCTCGGCGACGAAGGCGAGGTCACCGAGCAGTACTACGTGCACGGGCTCGGCGTCCAGGCGGCCGAGGGTTCGGCCGAGTGGCTGCACTCCGAGGTGCGCCGCAACCTCGGGATCCCGCTCGACCAGGGCCGCCGTTGGTCCTGGGGCTACCCCGCCTGCCCGGACCAGTCCGAGCACGAGAAGGTCTGGCGCCTGCTCGGCCTCGAGTCGATCGGGATGACCCTCTCGGGCGGCTACGCGGTGATGCCCGAGCAGTCGACGGTGGCGATCATCGCCCACCACCCGCAGGCGGTCTACTTCGGGATGAAGTCCGGCTTCATCCCCGAGGGCAAAACCTCCGACGAACTGATCGCCGGCACCGAGCGCGGCGGCGACCTGCCGCCCGAGGACGACCCGAGCAGCGACGACGACGACGCCGACCCGGCGAAAGCCGAGTCCGCCGCCGAGGCCGTCGGCTCCTAGCGTCCTTTACCGCAATATCCGCTGAACTGTAAAAAACCCTCGTGTAACCGGCTACGATGGCCGGCGAAGGGGTGTCGCCACCGATCCCAGGCCGGCTCCCCTGGCACGCCGGGTGGCGCTGGCCGACGACGGGGCCATCCAACCGTCGTCGGCCCGCTCCGGCTGCAGGCAGACGCCGAACGTCGTCTGGGTCAAGCGGCGCGGGTCTAGGCGACGCCGCTGGTGCTGCGCTCGCGCTTGGTGCGACGCGGCCGCGGTTGCGCGTCCAGGTGCACCGGGGCGGAGGAGAGCGCCTGCACGCGCAGGTCGCTCCAGGTGAGGCCCTCGCGGACCAGGGCGGGCAGGCCGAGCGCCACCGCGGTGGCGATCTCGACGCCCTGCAGGATCACGCCGTAGGCCAGCGCGTCGGCGGTGCTCACCCCGAACCCGGTGTGGAGCACGCTGATCACGGCCAGCTGGAAGACGCCGATGTTCGACGGGGTCGCCGGGACCACGGCGGTGACGTTGACCGCGAAGAGGACCGCGGCGGCGGCACCGATCCCCGCCTTGTCGGTCAGCCCGAGCGCGTAGAGGAGCGCCCAGCAGGCGGAGAGCTGGATCGCCCAGGCGCCGAGCTGGGCGGCCGCGGCGGCGGCGCCCTCGCGCGGGTCGCGGAAGATTTTCAGCCCGGCGCGCACCTGCACCATCGCCCGGTGGGCGGCGGCGCCGATCCGGGCCACCCGCCCGTTGCCGGTCTGGCGCATGATCACCGGCGCCACGAGGACGACGAGGAGCAGGATCAACGGCACGAGGCTGAAGGCGAACAGCTGCTTGGTGCCCGAGTGGAAGAGCGGCGTGGTCGAGACGATGATCACCCCGAGCAGCGCCAGCGCCACCAGGTTCAGCAGCGTCTGCGAGACCAGGGTGCCGAGCAGGACCGGGAAGGTCTCCCGCATCCGGCCGGTGCGGCGGGCAAGGGCCAGCGCCCTGGCGGGCTCGCCGAGGCGGGCCGGCAAGGTCGCCGACATCAGCACCCCGATCATCGTCGCCGAGGTGACGTCGCGGCGGCGGACCGGGCTGGTCGGCAGGGCGGCGCGCGCGATCCAGTACCAGGACGCGGCGCGGAAGAACATCGAGATCGACATCAGCGCGAAGGCGAGGAACACCAAGGTGAGGTTGGAGCGGACGATGCTTTCGGCGACTTCGTCGACGCCGATCCGCTTCAGCGCCTCCCAGGTGAGGAAGGTGCCGAGCGCGGCGGCGAAGCCGAGCCCGAGCCGGCGGGCGACGCGCCGGCGGCGGCTCCCGGTCCGGATCGGGGCGGGATCGAGCGAAGGCAGCTTCTGCGGCGGGGTCGGCGGGTTGCCGTCGGCCGGGCGCAGGCCCATCCAATGGGCGGCGCGGGCGGTGGCGCCGGAGGGCTGCGGGGCGGCCAACGCCCGCTCGTAGACGGTCGTCACCTGGTCGGCGATCCGCGGCCAGGCGTAGCGTTTGGCGCTGTGGCGGGCGGCGGCGCCCATCGCGGCGAGCCGCTCCGGCTCATGGTGCGACGCGCTGCAGCTCCTCGGCGAGGCGCTGCGGGTCGCCGGGCGGCACCAGCAGGCCGTCGACCCCGTCGGTGACGACGTCGCTGTAGCCGGCGATCGCGGAGGCGATCACCGGGGTGCCGGCGGCGAAGGCCTCGGTCAGCACCATGCCGAAGCTCTCGCCCGAGAGCGACGGGGCGCAGAGCACGTCGGCTGCGTGCAGTTCCGTCCACAGCTCCTCCTCGGAGACGCGGCCGCGCACGTCGATCGACTTGAGCAGCTCGGGATCGGGGAGCCAGCCCTTGATGTCCTCCTCCTCGGCGCCGATCACGGTCAGCCGCGAGGGCACGTGCTCGACCAGAGCACTGAAGGCGGTGAGCAGGACCGGCAGGCCCTTGCGCTCCTCAGGGCGGCCGACGAAGAGGATCTTCAGCTCCTCACCCGGCGTCTTCAGGCCGTTCGGCGGCGCGTCGACGTCGACCCCGTTGGGGATGATCGTGTACTCGCCGCCGAACCAGCGCTGCCCGGTCCAGGCAGCCGCCTCGGAGACGGCGATCCGGGCAGAGAGCCGGTTGAACATGCGGCGCGCGCCGAAGGCGCTGGCGAAGTAGTTGGGGAAGGGCTTGGTCGAGTAGGCATGGAAGGTGCCGACCACCGGGGTCTGGGCGGCGAGCACGGCGTTCCAACCGACCAGCGGGGTGAGCGGCTCATGCACGTGGAGGACGTCGAATTCACCGGCGCGGACGGCCCGGCGCGGCATCACGTAGCCGGAGTAGGGCAGGATCGAGCTGTTGGAGACGGAGCCGTTGGCGCCGTACCCGATGGTGCGCCCGAGCGGCGTCACGTAGTCGGGCAACTCGAGCAGCTTCGGTGCGGTCGGATGCGTGGCACGGGCGATCCGGTCGGCGGGATCGACCGGGGCGAGGACGCGGACATCGTGCCCTCTGCCCAGAAACTCCTCGGCGAGCGCCTCGACGTGCCGGTTTACGCCCCCTTGGAAAGACCAGGAATATGGCGAGACAAGACCTATGCGCACGAGTACCTAAGGGTAGTTGATGGGACGGCCTGCACCAGAATCACTACCCGCTCCCTGGACGAGGATTACGCCGGGGGCGGCGATCTCCCCGCTTCTGCCCAGGCCCAGGCGACCAAGACGAGCAGGTAGACGGCGCCGATCTCCAGCAGCAGAGCGCCGGAATCGTTGGCCAGGGTGCCGACCACGGTGGCGACGACGGCGCCGATCAAGGCCGCCCGCATCGCCGGGAAGTCATCGACCCAGAGGGCCAGCCGATCGCGCTTCCACCAGGCGAGCGCGGCCAGCGCCGCGACCAAGGGCAGCGCCGCCAGCAGCACCGGGCGGCTGAAGCTGTGGGCGGAGAGCTGGAGCCGGCGCTGGGCGACGTCGCCGAGCGAGCGGAGGCCGCCCGCGTCGAGCACCGAGCGGGTGAAGTGGGAGTTGGCGCCGGTGACGAGGTCGGCGAGCGCGAGCAGGCCGAGGACGAGGACCGGAATCGACGACGACGAGGAGGATCCGGCGGCGGCGCCCGCCGGTGACCGCGACGGCGGCGCCCGCGACCCCGGCCGGGAAGACGATCGCGGCGCCGACGTCGGCGCCGAACTCGCCGGAGGCGAAGATCGCGGCGAAGAAGAGGCCGATCGCGAGGAAGGCGGCGGCGCAGCGACCGGGCGCGAGGCGCGGGGCGAAGCCCGCCAGCCCGGCGCCGACGCCGCCGACGATCAGCACCGCGAGGAGCGCCTCGAGCTCGTTGCCGATCCCGTAGAAGCGGACGCCGAGCCCCGGGTTGGGGCCGAGCAGCGCGAGCGAGGAGAGCGGCGAGCCGGCGATCGCGTCGATCGCGTAGGCGCAGACGGTGAGCGCGGCGGCGACGGCGAGCGCCCGGTAGCCGCGGAGCGCCGCCAGGGTGAGCCCGGCGAGCGCCGGCGCGGCGACCATCACCAGGAGCATTTCGGGGTACTCGGCCGGTTTCAGCGCCGCCCCGGCGAGCAGCACCAGCGGCAGGTAGATGACCGAGAGGCCGAGCAGGCGGATCGCCAGGCGGGCGAGGGACCCGCGCGAGAGCAGCGCCAGGAGCGCCGCCGCGATCGCCCAGGCGAGCAGGCTGAAGCCGATCACCGGGCCGCGCCGGTGCGAGACGACCGCCATCCGCGCGCCGCGGGATTCGATCGCGGCCGGGTCGACCGATCCCTCGCTGCGGATCGGCTGTCCCGACATCTGCGAGGGGACGTCGATGCCGAAGTGCTCGAGGATCGTCGGCGCGACGTCGGTCGAGGTGACGTAGCCGTTCGTGCGGGTGGTGTCGGAGGTGAGGTCGCCGTCGAAGCCCGACCCGGCGATGCCGATCGGGATCGGGTTTCCGCTCGTCCCGGTCGGCGTGGCGATCGCGATCACGAGGCCGTGGGGGCCGGTTTCGCCGGCGGCCTTCGCGGCCTGGGCCAGCGGCGTCGACACCGTCAGCACGCCACCGCGGGTCTCGCCGTGTTTGAACCGCGTCCCCGGTTCGAGCCCGAGGGGGCAGGCGGACGGCCCGAGCCCGGAAACCCCGACACCTGCGCCACGCAGTTCTCTCACCAGCAACCCTGGTTCGATTTCGTCCGGCGCCGATTCGGCCCGCCGCACCGCTTCCGCGAACCAGCCGTGGCACTTGCCGCTGCGGCGCCGGCGGCAGTTCCTGGTCGTAGAGCGAGTTGAAGGCGCGGTTGCCGGCACCCAGGTCGAGGTAGGTCTGTTCCGGCGTCACCGTTCCGAGGCCCGCGCTCATCAGCCCGGGGGAGAAACCGGCGCCGGCCAGTTCGCCGATCGTGGTGCCGGCGGGGACGAAGTCGAGCAGCACCGACGGCTCGCCTTTCGGAAGCGGGCCGATGGTCACCCAGTGGGCCTCGGTCGCCCCGCTCGCCGCCCCGGGAGGGCCGAGCAAAAGCAGCCACAGCGCTATCGTCAAGGCGATGCCCGCCGACCGCACTTTCGCCAAATTCAGTTTCTTCAAGGTTGACCCTGCCTGGCGCCGTCGCGACGCCGACCTGCGCGCCGCCGACAAGCAGGAGTTCCTCGCCGCCTGCGAGGACTTCGGCATCGACCGGTCGCTGCGCGCCTACTCAACCATAGGAACGCGTGGCGATGTCGACCTGGTGCTGCTCAGCCAGAGCGCCAACCTCGATGACATCCACACTTTCCACGTGGTGCTCGGCCAGTCGGGCCTGGCGAAATGGTCGGAGACGCCCTACTCGTACCTCTCGATGACGAAAAAGTCGCCGTACTCGGACGAGAAGGCGCGGCCGGAGATCGCCGTCTCCGAACGCAAGTACCTCTTCCTCTATCCGATGGTGAAGCAGCGCCGCTGGTACGGCCTCGAGCCCGCCGAGCGCGGTCGGATCATGAAAAGCCACATCGACATCGGCCGCAAATATCCCGAAATCACGGTCAACACGACCTACTCGTACGGGATCGACGATCAGGAGTTCGTCGTCTGCTTCGAGGGCGACGACCCCGGCGAATTCCTCGAACTGGTCAACGACCTGCGCCCGACCGAGTCCAGCGAGTACACCGAGTCCGAGACGCCGATCTTCACCTGCATCCGGATGTCGGTCGGCCGCGCCCTCGACGCCCTCGACGGCGTCGCCAGCGCCGCCGTGCTGCCCGCCGCGTCCTGAGGAGAGAGATGCCCAAGATCGGTACCCCTGAGAACCCGCTACGCGTTGCCATCGTCGGCGCCGGCCCCTCCGGCTTCTACGCCGCCGAGCACATCCTCAAAGACGGCGACGTGCACGCCCAGGTCGACCTCTTCGACCGCCTCCCCACCCCGTTCGGGCTGGTCCGCGGCGGCGTCGCCCCCGACCATCCGAAGATCAAGTCGGTCACCCGGGTCTACGAAAAAACCGCGGCCCGCGAGGGCTTCCGCTTCTTCGGCAACGTGAAGATCGGCCACGACATCGAGGTCGAGGAGCTGGAAGCGCTCTACCACGCGATCGTCTTCACGGTCGGCTGCGAGACCGATCGCTCGCTCGGCGTCCCCGGCGAGGACCTCCCCGGCAGCCATGCCGCCACCGCCTTCGTCGGCTGGTACAACGCCCACCCCGACTACGCCGACGAGGACTTCGACCTCTCGGTCGAGCGCGCCGTGGTGATCGGCAACGGCAACGTGGCGATGGACGTGGCGCGGATGTTGGCGCTGACCGACCACGAGCTGCGCCAGACCGACACCGCCGACCACGCGATCGAGCTGCTCGACCGCAAGGGGATCAAGGAGATCGTCGTGCTCGGGCGCCGCGGCCCGGTCCAGGCGGCGTTCACCAACCCGGAGATCAAGGAGCTCGGGGTGATGGAGGACGCCGACGTGATCGTCGATCCGGCCGACGATGGAGCTCGACCCGGCGAGCGCCGCCTTCCTCGCCTCCGACGAGGCCGACAAGACGACCCGGGTGAACGTCGAGACGCTGAAGGAGTTCTCCGAGCGGACGCCGCAGGGGAAGGATCAGCGGATCGTGCTGCGCTTCCTCGCCTCGCCGGTCGAGCTGAAGGGCGACGGCAAGGTCGAATCGATCGTCATCGGCAAGAACGAACTGGTCGAGGAGGACGGGCGGCTGGTGGCCAAGGACACCGGTGAGCGCGAGGAGCTCGAGTGCGGGCTCGTCCTGCGCTCGGTCGGCTACACCGGCATCCCGATCGAGGGCGTGCCCTTCGACAACAAACGCGGGCTGATCCTGAACGACGGCGGCCGCGTGCTCGACTCGCACGACTCGGGCCACAAGGTCGGCCACTACACCGCGGGCTGGATCAAGCGCGGGCCCTCCGGCGTGATCGGCACGAACAAGAAAGACGCGCTGGAGACGGTGCGGCACCTGCTCGCCGACGTCGAGTCGCAGACGCTCCTCGAGCCGGCCGACCCGGCGCCGGAGGCGATCGAGCGGCTGCTCGCCGAGAAGGGCGTCCGCTTCATCTCCTTCGAGGACTGGCAGGCGATCGACCAGGCCGAGGTCGGCCGCGGCGAGCCGCACGGCCGTCCCCGGGTCAAGTTCGTCCGCGTCGAGGAGATGCTCGACACGGTCGGCGAGAGCGTCGGCTGATCCCGATGGCGGTCGACCTCACCGAGCTGCAGGCGATGATCGAGGCGGCGCTGCCCGGCGCCACCGTCGAGGTCTTCGACGAAGACGGCGGCGGCCAGCACCTGCGCGCGGAGGTCACCGCCCCGCAGTTCGTGGGCCTCTCGCGGATCGACCAGCACCGGCTGGTCAAGGCGGCGGTGAAACCGCGCTTCGACGACGGCACGGTCCACGCGCTGTCGGTCAAGACCCAGCCCGCCTGAGCGGTTCGCCGCGCGAAAGCGGTACCGCTTCCCAGAGCCAAATTTCACACTTCCGCGCACCACTTTTGCGCTTTTTCTCCCTACGCTTCGGCCATGGAGGCAGCAAGAGCGAATTGGACCGATTCTCGGCTCGACGACCTGAACGAACGGGTCGGCCAGATCGACGCAAATATGGACGCGGGCTTCAAACGGGCCGATGAGAAAATGGACGCGGGCTTCAACCGACTCAACGATCGCATCGACAAGCTCCAGCACAGCCTGATCGTGGTCGGAGGGGGTCTCATCGCCGCGATGCTCACTGTCCTCGTCGCGATACTGGGCATGGTTGTCACGCTGCTGGTCACCCACATCTGAGCCGACCGGGGCGCTTGGCTACCCTGTGCGTATGGCCGACCAAGAGCTGAAGTCCAAAGTCGAAGAGTTGATCGCAGCCAACCCCGTGCTGCTCTTCATGAAAGGCACGCCGGATGCGCCGCGCTGCGGCTTCTCTATGCGCGTCGTGCAGATGCTCGACTCGATGGAAGCCGAGTACGGCGCCATCGACGTCCTTCCCGCGCTGCAGCCGCTGCGAGAGGTGACGACCGAGATCTCCGACTGGCAGACCTTCCCGCAGCTCTACGTCAACGGCGAGCTGCTGGGCGGCGCCGACATCATCCAGGAGATGTTCGAGGCCGGCGAACTAGGCGAGGCCCTCGGCCTCGACCAGCCGGAGGCCGAGCCGGTCGCCGCAGCACCCGCGATCCCGGCCAACGATCTGCCCGCGCAAAGTCCCTCCGCTCCAGATCGAATAGCGCCTCCGCCGTCTGGACCGGCGCATCTCGGCGTCCTCGTTCGCTCACCTCGGGTCACTCACTGAAGTGCGTGCCCCTCGCCTCGCTTCTCTGCGTCCTTGACCTGCTTGGTCTAGACGGCGGAGGAGGATGCGGCCAGATCAGGCGACAGCAGGCTCAGCGTCGGCGTCGTCTTTCACTTGGAAAGAAGAGCCGCACCCACACGCCGCGACGACGTTCGGGTTGTTGACCTGGAAGCCGGCGCCCTGCAGGCCTTCGACGTAGTCGACCTCGGAGCCGAAGACGAACTGCATCGAGACCTTGTCGACGACGACGGAGACGCCATCGACGGTGAAGACGTGGTCGTCGGCCTTGGCCTGGTCGAAGGCAAGCGCGTACTGGAAGCCGGAGCATCCACCGCCGCGGACGGCGACGCGCAGAGCCTGTTCGTTGCCCTCCTGCCCGGTCAGCAGCTCGCCGATCTTGGCGGCGGCTTTGTCGGAGAGGGTGATCGCTTGGTTAGCCGTGTCAGTCACTTCACAAAGTGTAGCGGGACGAGGTGTCGGCAGTGGGTCACTTTGAATTCCCGGCCCTCTAAGCCCAGATCCCCGTCGGCTGGCTTTCTGACAGCCTCGCCTTCTACAGCGCCGTGGCCGCGTGATCAGAGGGGCAGGCCCGACCTCACGCCACGCCCGGAGGGATCCAACAGCCAGTCGTCCACCATGAGACGAACTTCATCGAACGACCCGCGATTAATAACCGGATCTAGACCCTCGCACCGGAGAACTAGCGCGGCTATCTGATCCGCCGACTGCTCCGAGGGGAGGAGGTCATCCGAGGACAAGCCGAGTTGGCAGTAGCCACCCTTGATGCACAGATCGACCAGGAGCGCGTCTCGACGTGATGTTGGCCGGGTGCCCATTCGGCCCGATTGTCCCACCAACCTGGTGGGCCGCCAGGTTGAAACTGACCCACTACCGAGACGTCGGCGCGCCAGATTCGGCGATCGGCGGGCTCAGGCGCGGCGGGCGACGTGGACGATCTTCTGGTCGCGGTCCTCGTCGCAGTCATCGACGATGGTGAGGCCGCCCTCTGATTCGCTTTGGCCCATCGCCGCCAGCGGGGTGAGGCCGACGTCGCGCATCGCGGCCTGGACCTCCTCTACCGAGCGGTGGCGCTCTCGGTGGACGTGGGGCTCGACCCCGGGGCCGGAGATTTCGGCGGCGAAGAGGCTGCCGTCGCCGCCGAGGCGCTTCCAGTCCCATTTGGCCTCGTCCTCGCCGTCATCGACGGCGGCGCCCGGGGAGAAGAGGTCGCGGAAGAGGCGGCGGGTGTTGCAGTCGAAGACGAGCAGGCCGTCGGCGGCGAGGTTCGCCGACATCGCCCGCAGGGCCGGGAGGAGATCGTCGTCGCCGAGCAGGTAGTTGACCGGGTCGTTCAGGGCCCAGACCAGCTCGAAGCTGCCGTAGACGGGGAGCTCGCGCATGTCGCAGACGTCGAAGGCCACGCCCTCGGGGAACTTCTCGCGCGCCTTCGCGACCATCGCCTCCGAGATGTCACAGGCGGTGATCGTCCAGCCGCGCCGCAGCATCGGGGCGATCGCCTTGCCGGTCCCGCAGGCGACGTCGAGCAGCGCGCCCTGGCGCAGCCCGAGCGCCTCCAGCGGCGGCAGCAGCTTCCCGAACCACATCTCGTAGTCGTTGGCGCCGGTGAACTCGTCGTAGATTCCGGCGATGCTTTCGTAGGCCTGCTTGGCGGGATCGATCTCGGTCACGGACCGAAACCTACGGCGTTTGGCAGTATGCGTGCCGGTGACCACCAGCGCCGATACCGCAGTCGTCTGCGACAGCAGCCAGTACCTGCCCCCCGAGGTGATCGCCGCGAAGGGGATCGGGGTCGTCAGCCTCTACGTCGCGATCGACGGCGATCAGCAGCGGGAGACCGAGGTCACCGACTACGACGACTTCTACAGCCGGCTGCGCCAGTCGAGCCAGGGCGCGACCACCTCGCAGCCCTCGGTCGGCGACTTCATCGCGGTCTGGCAGCCGCTGCTCGAGCAGGGCAAGCAGATCGTCTCGATCCACATCTCCGCCGCGATCTCCGGCACCTTCGAGGCCGCCAACCAGGCCCGCCAGCGGATGATCGACGACGGTCAGAACGGCGAGCGGATCCACCTCTACGACTCCGAAATGGCCTGCGGGGCGACCGGGCTCTGCGTGCTCGCCGCGGCGGCGGCGATCGAAGCCGGCGGTGGGCCCGAGGAGGCGCTGGCGCGGGCCAAGCAGGTGCGCGAGACGCTGAAAATGTGGTTCGCCGTCGACACCCTCGAGTACCTGCGCAAGGGCGGCCGCATCGGCGGCGCCAGCGCCTGGATCGGCGGCGCGCTGAAGATCAAGCCGATCCTCACGATCGATCGCGAGATCGCCCCGGTCGAACGGGTGCGGACGCGCTCGCGCTCGCTCGAGCGGCTGCGCGGCTACGCCCGCCAGCTGCACGAATCGGGCGCCGACGCCTGGGTCGTCCAGCACATCCAGGACCCCGAGACGGCCAACGCGCTGGCCGCCGACTGCCACGAGATCTTCGGCGGCAAACCGGCCTTCATCTCCGAGATCGGGCCGGTGATCGGCGCCCACGTCGGGCCGGGCCTGATCGGCCTCGGCGCGATCTCCTGGCCGATCCTCGACGCGGGCTGAGCCCGGCGACGGCTCGGGGCGGGCGGTCGAGGTGACCAAGCTGCTGCTGATCTCGGGCAGCCTGCGCGGCGGCTCGACCAACTCGGCGACGCTGCGCACGGCGGCGGCGCTGGCCCCTCCCGGGGTCGAGGCCACGATCTACGACGGCATGGGCCGCCTCCCCCACTTCAACCCCGACGACGATCCGACCGACGGGGTCGGGCTGGACGCCGAGGTGGCGGCGCTGCGGGCGGCGCTGGCGGAGGCCGACGCGCTGCTGCTGAGCACGCCGGAGTACGCCGGGGCGCTGCCGGGGTCGTTCAAGAACCTGCTCGACTGGACCGTCGGCGGCGGCCAGACCTACGAGATGCCGGTCGCCTGGATCAACGTCTCCGGCGCCGCGGCCCCGAGCGGCGGCGCCGACGCCCACGACAGCCTGCGCAAGGTGCTCGGCTACACCGGCTCGCGGATCGTCGAGGAGGCGGTGCTGCGGCTGCCGCTCTCGCGCGACGACGTCGGCGAGGACGGCCTGATCACGCCGCCCGAGGCGCGCGAGGCGATCGTCGGCGCCGTGACCGCGCTCGCCTCCGCCGCCAACTGAAGCCCTGCGTGGAGCGTTGCTCTCGCATAGCGAGAGCAACGCTCCACACCCCGTTAGTAGCCGCGCTTCTTCTTTCGACGCCCCCGCATCAGTTTGATCCCGAACAGGAACCCGACCGCGGCGGCGCCGATGATCAGCTGCTGTTTGTGCTCCTCGACCTGACGGCGCCAGTCGGTCACTTCGGTGACCTTGCCGCGCAGCGCTTCGACGTTGGTCCCGAGCTGTTTCTGCTGGGCCTCGATGTCGCGGCGGATCTGCTCCGCCGAGCGGCCGGGCTGACCGGCGGTCGCGGGACGCGCCGGTTTGGGGTCGACGCTCATTTGTCCTCCTTCGAAAGCATCTCTTTGGTCACCTTGGCCTCCTCGATCGCCTGCGTCGGCACCGGCGGCGAGCCCGCCTTCACCGCTTTGTAGGCGATCAGCGCGGCGAGCGCGGCGATCAGCAGGAAGACCGCGGCCTCGATGAAGAAGCCGGGCCACGTCTTGCCGTTGAAGACCTCTTCGTTCAGCAGCCAGGCGATCCCCTCCATCACCAGGATCAGCGCCAGGAAGGCGAAGACGCCGGCGGAGATCCCGACCACGGCGCCTTTGGCGATCTTGCCCGCTTTCTCGGTGACCTCGGCCTTGGCGAGCTGGATCTCCTCGCGGACGAGGCCGGAGACCCCTTCGGTGACGTCGAAGACGAGCTCGCCGAGTTTGCGCTCGTCTTTGGGGCCGCTCGGGGGCGGCACCACGGGCGGCGTCTGCGGCGGGGTGGTCGATGCAGCGGTCGACCCGGCGGTCGTCTGCGAATTCGGTGGCGTCTGTTTGTCAGGCATCGGTCTTCCCCTTACTCCGGTGGGTCTTCACCGTAGATGCGGCGGAAGACGAGTGCGGCGATCCGGGCCGCGGCGATGCTGGCCGCGGCGCCCGTCGCCGCCAGGAGCCCGCTATAGACGAGTCGTTTCACCATGTCGTTGTCCACTACGTGTCATTCCCCTCGGTAGGTGAGGGTCAAACCCTAGTCAGCGCGGCTCGAGGCCGTCGCAGATGGTCGTCACGAGAAGGTTCCTTGCTTCGTCGAAGCGGTCCTCGGCGGGCGCCACCTCGTCGAAGATCCACTCGGTGAGGAGCTGCTCGACCGCGCCGTAGAAGGCCTGGGCGGCGAAGCGCGGGGCGATGTCGGAGCGGAACTCGCCCGCCTCCTGGCCGTCGGCGACGATCTTCGCGATCCCCGCGTAGGCGCGGCGGATCTCCTCCAGGTGGGTGCGGCCGAACGAGTTGGCGGCGCGGGTGACCTCGACGATGATCACCTTCATCAGCTCCGGGTCGTGGCGGTAGGAGTCGAAGATGAAGCCGGCGACCGCGACGAGCTTCTCGCGGTTCGGGCCGTCGGTCTTTTCCGCCTCCTCGATCGCGGTGAGGAGCAGCGACCAGCGCTCGAGGAACAGTTCGTTCAGGACCTGGTCCTTGGAGTTGAAGTAGTGGTAGACGAGGCCGTAGGCGACCCCCGCCTCGTCGGCGATGTCGGAGACGCGGGTGGCGTGGAAGCCCTGGCGGGCGAAGACGGTGACCGCGGCGTCGAGGATCTGCCGGCGTTTGTCGACCGCGCCGGAGCGCTGCTGGACCGAGCGCTCCATCAGGCGTGCGCCTCCTGGTTGCCGGCGGCGACCGCGTCCGGCCAGGCGTAGGCCGCGGGGACGGCGGTTGGCGAGCGCCGGGAGCGACTCGCGGATCCGCTCCTGGGCGGCGAGGTCGAGGTCGGCGGCGATGAAGCACTCGCCGTCGGGGGCGGTGGCGAGGACGACGCCCCAGGGGTCGACGATCGCCGAGCGCCCGAAGCTGTCGAAGTGCGGCGGGGCCTTGCCGACCTGGCCGGGGGCGAGGACGAAGACGGCGTTCTCGATCGCCCGGGCGCGCAGCAGGACCTCCCAGTGGTCGCGGCCGGTGGCGGTGGTGAAGGCGGCGGGGACGGTGATCAGGCGGGCGCCGCGGACGGCGAGGATCCGGTGCAGCTCGGGGAAGCGAAGGTCGTAACAGACGGTCAGCCCGACGAGGATGTCGCCGACCGGCGCGGTGACGATCTCCTCGCCCGGCTGCTCGTGGGCCGACTCGCGGTAGGAGACCCCGCCGGCGTCGACGTCGAACATGTGGATCTTGCGGTAGACGGCGAGGTCCTCGCCGTCGGGG
The DNA here is from genome assembly GCA_963791095.1 of uncultured Solirubrobacterales bacterium. Classification (GTDB taxonomy): domain Bacteria; phylum Actinomycetota; class Thermoleophilia; order Solirubrobacterales; family 70-9; genus VAYN01. The sequence goes on along the minus strand of CAWBRE010000030.1, from coordinate 48,300 downwards.
CCGATCAGGACCGAGGCGTTGAAGGGCTTCTCGCCGTCGCCGACGTGCTCGGAGATCGAGCCGGCCAGGAGGTGGATGCCGAGCGTCCGCGCCCAGCCGCGGGCGGCGGTGAGGCTGGGGCCGTCGAGCGTCTCGGCGCCCTCGACCAGCGCCTCGCCGGGGGCCAGCAGGTTCCACTTCTCCGGCAGGGCGACGAGCTCGGCGCCGTCGGCGGCGGCGGCACGGACCAGCCCTCGGCAGCGGCGAGGTTGCGGGCCTTGTCGGCGGTAGAGTTGAGTTGTACGGCAGCTACGCGCATTGGTGCGTTTTACGGCGCTTTCCCGGGTGAGATGACCCTGATTGACTCGTCAATCGGGTGCTCAGTATAGGCGGCAAGCCGGGCGACGGGCGGCCAAATCCCGTGCCCGCGCCGGTCGCGCCGATGCGAGCGTGGCGCCTCAGGAATCGGCGCCGGGCGGCTTTGGGAAGCCCATCGCTTGCGCGATCACCCAGTCGAAGACCGGCGTCGGCACGAAGGGCTTGAGGCGCGCCATCACCTGCGCGTCGATCCCGACCAGGTACCGAGAACGCGGGCGGCGCGCCTCCAGCGCGTGCTCGATCTTCGCCGCCACCTTCTCCGCCGGGATGCCGCGTTCGGCGGTGTCCTGGACGACCTTGCGGTAGCGCTCGACCGTCGCGCCGTAGAGCTCGCGTCATCCCCGGCGCCGCCCGCTCGAGCAGGTCGTCGGCGTCTTCCTGGCCGCTTTTCCAGATCGGCGTGTCGATCGAGCCCGGCTCGATCAGCACGACCTTGATCCCCCAGGGCGCCAGCTCCTGGCGCAGGGTGTCGCCGACCGCCTCGAGCCCGAACTTGGCGGCGTGGTAGGCGCCGGTCAGCGGCAGGGCGACGCGGCCGCCCTCGAGCTGACCATGACGACCCGGCCGCGGGCGGTGCGGATCGCCGGCAGCATCGCCTGGGTAACGGCGACCTGAGCGATGAGGTTCAGCTCGACCTGGCTGCGGAAGTCCTCGATCGGCAGCGCCTCCAGCGGCCCGGCGACGGCGTTGCCGGCGTTGTCGACCAGCCCGTCGAGCCCGCCCGGCTCGGCCTTCACCCGCTCCGCCGCGGCGGCGATCGCGTCGGCGTCGAGTGACGTCGAGGATCAGCGGCTCGAGCCGCGGCGAGGACTCCTCGCGCAGCTTCGCCGCGTCCTCCTCCTTGCGCACGCCGGCGAAGACCTTCCAGCCCGCCGCGTCGAGCCGCTGCGACGGTCGCCCGCCCGATCCCGGAGGAGGAGCCGGTGACGAGGACGGTCTTCATCGGTCGAGCATACGACGGTGCCGCGCCCGGGTCAGGGCGGGCAGCCCGTGCCGATCGACTTGCGACAGAGCGCTTCTTCGATCGCCACCCCGATGTCGGCGCGTTCCTGCCGCTGTGCCTTGGAGTCGGCCCGCGGTCCGCCTGGACTCTCGGAGGCGCCGGATTCGTTCACGGTGAAGTGGACGACGACGCCGAGATGTCCCTGGATCGTCCCGGCCAGGGCTCCTTCCGAGCCTTCCTCGATCGAGACGCCGTAGGGCAGGGATTCGATCGCTTCTTCGGCTTCGCCCTTCCAGCCGTCCGAGTCGGAGCCGAATAAGCGCTGGGCGACGAACCCGGCGGCGACGACCGCGAGGATGATCACCGCACCTCCGGCCAGGCCCTTGATCATCCCCGGCGTTGTTCGAGCTCGGCGACCAGCAGCTTGGTGTGCATCGAGGCGATCAGGTCCTTCAGCGGCTGGGCGCCGGCTTCGAGCATCTCGACCACCCGCTCCGGCGGCACCTCGCCCGCGAGCCGGTTCATCACCATGTCGACCTCCTCGCGGACCAGGTCTTCGAGGGCGTTCTTGTAGCGCAGGGTGTCGTAGACGGTGAAGCCGATCTGCTCGTCGTAGCCGCCCGCGCGGAAGCGGCTGATCGCCTCGATGATCGTCACGTCGGAGGGCGAGTAGCCGCGGCTGTTGGGGGTGAGGACGGCGATCTCGGCGAGCCGGTCGAGCACCTCTTTCGGCACCCCGTAGCGGCGGCGGACGTCGGCGGCGCTGGTCCGGGTGCGCTCGCCGGCGAGCGCGCGGTCGAGGATCTGGTCCTCCAGCGCGAGCAGCGCCTCGGCCCGGTCGGTGCCTTCGTCGAGCACCCCCTTGATCGCCTTCAGCGGCATGAAGCGCTCCTCCTGCAGGCGCTTGATCAGGCGGATCCGGTCGACGAACTCGGGCGGGTAGTAGGCCATGTTGCGGCTCGTCTTCACCCCTTCCGGGAGGAGGCCCTCGCGCAGGTAGTGCTTGATCGTCGGCGCCGGGACGCCGCTGGCCTCGGCCAGCTCCCCCATCCGCAGCAGCTCGGTGGCCCTGGTCGCCATCGCCCGCGCCTAGGCGGTCGCGGCGGCGGAGCGGGCGGTGATGCCGAGCAGCTCGCGCGCCTCGGCGACGCGTCGCCGGGCGGCGGCCGACGTCTTCGGCCATCTGGCGCGCCTTGCCGATCAGGTCGCCGTTCGAGCGGCACATCGTCCCGTCCGGCAGGTAGAGGTTGTCCTCGACCCCGGCGCGGACGTTGCCGCCGAGCACCAGCGCCGAGCCGAGCAGCTTCCACTGGTCGCGGGAGATGCCGATCACCTGCCACTGGTTGGGGCCCTCCGGGCCGCCGGGGATCTGGTCCGACATCACGGTGACGTTGCGCGGGGTCGGGCGGATGCCGCCGGTGACGCCCATCACCAGGGAGATCTGCAGCGGCGGCTCGAGCAGGCCCATGTCGAGGAGCGGGTCGAGGTTGGCGACGTGGCCGGAGTCGAAGCACTCGTGCTCGGGCTTGATCCCGAGCTCCCGCATCGCGGTGAGGAACTCGATGATCGTGTCGAAGCTGTTCTCGAAGACGGTCTTGAAGACGAAGTCTTTGCGCCGGCGCGAGTACTTCGCGTAGTTCATCGAGCTCATGTTCAGCGCCGCCACTTCCGGCCGGCACTCGCGCAGGTACTCGAGCCGCTTCTCCATCGAGACCCCGATCGCCCCGGTCGAGTAGTTGATGATCACGTCGTCGACCGCGCCGCGGATCGCCTCGGTGATCGCCTTGAAGTCCTCGACCTCGTAAGAGGGCGTGCCGTCGGGCTTGCGGGCGTGGATGTGGATCTGGGCGGCGCCCTCCTCGACCGCGCGGCGCGCCTCGGCCGCGTACTCCTCCGGCGTGTAGGGGATCGCCGGGCACTGGTCGCGGTTGGCGATCACGCCGCTGATCGAGCAGCTGATGATCACCGGGTCGTCGTAGCAGTAGCCTCATACACGGCATCACCCCGTGTCGTTTCGGCGGCTTCGTGACGTGCTTGTTGCGGGCCATGCGCAGGGCCTTGACGATCGTGGGACGGGTCTCGCGCGGATCGATCACGTCGTCGATCATCGCGTTGCCCGCCGCGATGTAGGGGTCGATGTTCTGGCGCACCGCGTCGAGCATCGCCTCGCGGGTCGCCTCCGGATCGTCGGAGGCCTCGATCGCCGAGCGGCCGATGATGTTGACCGCGCCCTCCGCCCCCATCACCGAGATCTCGGCGCCGGGCCAGGCGACGATCAGGTCCGGCTCGTAGGCCTTCCCGCACATCACGTAGTAGCCCGCCCCGTAGGCCTTGCGGACGATCACGGTCACCTTCGGCACCGTCGCCCGGCTGACCGCGTAGAGCATCTTCGCCCCGTGGCGGATGATCCCGGCGTGCTCGACCTTCGAGCCGACCATGAAGCCGGGGACGTCCTGGAGGAAGACCAGCGGGATGTTGAAGGCGTCGCAGAGGTTGATGAAGCGGGCGGCCTTGTCGGCGGAGTCGTTGTCGAGCACCCCGGCCAGGTGCTTCGGCTGGTTGGCGACGATCCCGACCGGCTGGCCGCCGAAGCGGGCGAAGCAGGTGATCACGCTTTTGGCGAACTTCGGTTTGAGGTCGAAGTACTTGCCGTCGTCGACGATCTCGGCGATCACCTCGTACATGTCGTACGGCTTGCGCGAGGAGTCGGGGACGATTTCGAGCAGCTTCTCCGACATCCGGTCCGCGGGATCGACCTCCTCGGCGAGCGGCGGCTTTTCTTCCCAGTTCGAGGGGAAGAACGAGAGGTAGCTCTTGACCGCGTCGATGCACTCTTCGTCGCTCTTCACTTCGAGGTCGCCGACGCCGCTGATCCGGGTGTGGACGCGGGCGCCGCCGAGCTCCTCCATCGTCACGTCCTCCCCGGTCACCGCTTTGACCAGGTGCGGGCCGGCGAGCGCCATCGCGCCCTGGCCGGCGACCATCGGGACGAAGTCCGAGAGCGCCGGGATGTAGGCGGTGCCCGCCGCGCAGGGGCCCATCATCGCCGCGACCATCGGCACCACGCCGGACATTTCGACCTCCTCGCGGAAGAGCTGGCCGGAGCCGGCGAAGAGCGATCCGGTCGCCTCCTGGATGCGGGCGCCGGCCGAGTCGAGCAGCCAGACGAAGGGCATCCGCTTCTGCAGCGCGATCTCGCGCAGGCGGCCGACCTTGAGCTCGCCGGTCATCCCCATCGAGCCGGCCATCACGGTGAAGTCGTAGGCGGCGATGCAGCAGGTGCGGCCGTCGATGTCGCCCCAGCCGGTGACCACGCCGTCGGCGGGCGCCTCGACGTTGTCCATCGCCCGCTGGGCGAAGTGCGGGCGGCCGTGGACGCCGAGCTCGACGAAGGTGCCCTCGTCGACCAGCAGGTCGATGCGCTCGCGGGCGGTGAGCTTGCCGCGTTCGTGCTGCTTGGCGATCTTCGCCTCGCCGCCGCCGAGCCGGGCCGCGTCGCGGCGCTCGTGGAGCTGGTCGTTCAGCTCGGTGAGCGGGGCGGTGCCGGGGAGCAGGTGGCGCTTCTCGGTCTCGGCGTCGCTCATCGGGCCCCACCCCGTCCCATAAGCTCGGCGCGATGCGTCTCGTCCTCGCGTCCATCTCCTGCGCGCTGGCCCTCGTGGTCGGCGGCGTCGCGGCCGCGGCGACCGCGCCGCTGCCGCCGGCCAAGGACTTCGCCCTGACCTTCGAACGCGGCGGCGGCTTCGCGCCCGCCCCGACCAGCCTCATCGTCAAGCCCGGAGGTTCCGCCGTCGCCACGACCACCGGCACGAGGGCCGGCGAACGGAAGGTGAAGTTCCAGCTCGGGCCGCGCCGCATCCGCTCGCTGCAGCGGAGCCTGCGCCGCGCCGACCTGGGCTCGATCCAGGCCGGCAAAGGCGGCTGCGCCGACTGCTTCGTCTACTCGATCACCTACGAAGGCGACTCGGTCGAACTCGAAGAGGTCGACGTCCCGACCCGCCTCGAAGGCGCGATCGACGAAATCGAGACGGTGATCTCCGTCCACACGATCCCGCCGAACGCCCGCCTCGGCGGCCGCTGAGCGCGCCCCGCTCACCGTCCCTCCCACTTCGGCTCGCGTTTTTCGAAGAAGGCGGCGACGCCCTCGCGCAGGTCCTCGGTGGTGAAGGTGAGCGAGAGCTGCGAGCGCAGGAACTCGAGCCCGTCGTCGATCGCCATGTCCTGCTGGCGGTACATCGCGTCGTGGCCGAGCTTCATCAGCAGCGGGCTCTTCGAGGCGAGGCGGTCCGCCCAGTCGGCGACGGCGTCGTCGAACTGGTCCGCCGCGACGACCTTGTTGGCGAGGCCGTAGGTCACCGCCTGCTCGGCGCTCAGCCGGTCACCGAGCAAGAGCATCTCGTTGACTTTCTTGCGCGGGACGTTGCGGTAGATGATCGCCATGATCATGTAGGGGAAGGCGCCGACGTTGATCTCGGGGGTGCCGAAGGTGGCCCCCTCTTTGGCGATCACCAGGTCGCAGGAGAGCGCGAGGCCCATGCCGCCGGCGAGCACGTGCCCGTTCAGCGCGCAGAGCGAGGGCTTGCCGAGGCGCGGCATCAGCCGGAAGAACTCGAGGAAGAGGTCGGAGCCGAAGTGTTTCTCGATCAGCGAGGTCTCGGAGGCGAAGCCGCCGAGGTCGGCGCCCGCGCAGAAGACCTTGCCCGCCCCGGTGAGGACGACCGCGCGGACCTCTTCCGAGTCGCGCGCCATTTCCATCGCCGCGACGACCTCGGAGAGCATCGCGCCGGAGAGCATGTTGCGCTTGTCGGGGTCGTTCAACGTCACCGTGGCGACGCCGTCGGCGACCTCGTAAAGCACCTTGTCGAAGCTCCCGGCAGCCATGCGGTCGGGAACCATAGCGCCTGAAAGTAGGAAGTGCCACTTCCTACTTGGTGCTACCCTCTCGGCCGAGCGCGGGGCGCACGGGAGCGCCCCGGTCAACCCACCAGAGGAGAGAACCGTGGCGACTGCCTCCAGCGTCATCAAGCCCGACCACGCGGCAGGGCGCAAGCACTTCATCTTCAGCCAGGAGCACGAAGACCTACGGGAGTCGATGCAGGCCTGGGTGAAAAACGAGCTCTACCCCCACCGCAACGAGTGGGAGGACACCTATTGGCCGAACTCGGCGATGGAACGGGCGGGTGAGCTCGGCTTCCTCGGCCTCTGCTTCCCGGAGGAGTACGGCGGCCAGGGCGGCGACTACTACTACTCGCTGGTGCGGGCCGAGTGCATGAGCTACTCCGCCTCCGGCGGGACCAACATGGCCTTCGCCGTGCAGTCCGACATGGTGCTGCCGCCGATCCACCTGCTCGGCACCGAGGAGCAGAAAAAGCGCTACCTCGAACCGGGCCTGAAAGGCGAAAAGGTCGGCGCGCTGGGGATCACCGAGCCGGGCGCCGGCTCCGACGTCGCCGGGATCCGCACGACCGCGCTCCGTGATGGCGACGAATACGTCATCAACGGCTCGAAGACGTTCATCACCAACGGCACGCGCGCCGACTTCATCGTCCTCGTCTGCAAGACGGACCCGGAAGAGCGCCACGCAGGCATCACCCTGTTCGTTCTCGACCTGAAGGACGACGAGGGGAACCTGGTGCCCGGGTTCAGCGTCTCGGCCGAGCTGGAGAAGATGGGGATGCACGCCTCCGACACCGGCGAACTGGCCTTCGAAGACGTCCGCGTGCCGGCCAGCGCGATCCTCGGCGAGGAGGGCAAAGGCTTCTACCACATCGCCTGGGAGCTCCAGGGCGAGCGGCTGGTCGCCGCCGCCGGCTGCCACGCGGGGGCGGAGCGGATGATCGAGAAAGCGATCGAGTACGCGCAAGAGCGTGAAGCCTTCGGGCGCCCGATCGGCAAGTTCCAGGCCCTTCGTCACAAGATCGCCGAGATGGCGACCAAGACCGAGGCGGCCAAGGCGCTGACCTACGCGACCGCCTGGCGCTTCGCCAACGGCGAGTACCCGGTGCGTGAGATCACGATGGCGAAGCTCAACTCCTCGCGGGTCGCCTGCGAAGTCGCCGACGACACGATCCAGATCTTCGGTGGCTACGGCTACATGAAGGAGTACGAGGTCGAGCGCGCCTACCGCGACGTCCGCCTCAACCGGATCGGCGCCGGCACCGACGAGGTCATGCTCGACGTGATCGGGCGAAGCTACGGGCTGTAGAAGCGAGGATCTGCTCGGCGGTCAGTGGCCGCCGAGCAGGACGGTGGCAATGACGACCATGAAGCCGATCAGCATCGACCCCCACAGGTAGTCAACGCGCTGGCGTAGCTCTTTGAGATCTCCTTCAACACGGTCGAACCGCTTGTCGACGGTGTCGAACCGCCCGTCGATTCGCCCCATCGCGTCATCGACCCGCTCGTCAGTCCACTTCGTCCGTTCCGCCATGACCCGAACGTACTCCCCATCCGCCCAGATTTCTCGGTTCGTTACAGAGAATTTTCATTTGGAAAAACCGGGACGAAGCGGCCCGGCAGAGTTACCAGCCGAGCGTTCCGGGGCCGCCCTTGAAAGGACCGGCGACCTCGCTCGTGATCCAGCCGCCGTAGAAGTCGCCCGGCTGGGCCGCGACGACCTCGCCGTCGAGCGTGCACTCGTCCATCAGGGCGGGATAGAAGGCGACGGCGTCGCGGATCGCCTCGAACCCTGGCGCCGGGTCGGGGTAGAACCAGGCGGCCCGCGGGACGATGGTGCCGTCGCCGCCGATCGCGTCGAGATAGCTGGCGGCGCCCTTGAACTCGCAGAAGGTTCCGCGCCCGCCGGACGGGGTCAGCACGCCGTCGACGACGTCCTCGCGGGGCACGTAATAGACGGGCGGGTGGCTGGTCTCGAGGACCCGGTGGGCGCGAGAGCTCGTGGCGATCACACCGCCGCCGAGGACGACGCGGACCAACTTGGCCGAGCGCTCCACCCGCGGCGGCCGCGGGTAGTCCCAGACCGACTCGGGGGCTGTTGCGCCGGCAGGCATGGAGGGGATGCTGACAGGCGGGACGCCCCGGTCCGCGTGGCGGATCGATGCCCGGCGGCAGAGTTCCCGCCCACGAATGCCGGGAGACGGCGATGACCGCGCCGGTGGTCAAGGACAGTGGGGCACGGGCGGTGCTGCCGCCGTTCGGCGCCGAGCACGGGGAGCTGCGCCAGACGGTGGCGCGCTTCGTCGCCGCCGAGGTGGCGCCGCACGTCGACGGCTGGGAGGAGGCGCGTGAATTCCCCCGCGACCTCTACCGGCGCTGCGCCGAGCTCGGCTTCCTCGGGCTGAAGTTCCCGGAGGCCTACGGCGGCCAGGGCGGCGACCACCTCCACGACGCGGTGTGGGTCGAGGAGCTGGCGCGCTCCGGTGGCTCCGGCGGCGTCGCTGCGGGGCTGAACGCGCACGCCTCGATCGCCCTGCCGCCGATCTTCAACTTCGGCACCGAGGAGCAGCGGCAGCGCTGGGTGGTGCCGGGGATCGCGGGCGAGAAGATCGGCGCGCTGGGGATCACCGAGCCGGGCGCCGGCTCCGACGTCGCCGGGATCACCACCACCGCCCGCAAGATCGACGGCGGCTACGTCGTCAACGGCTCGAAGACCTTCATCACCAACGGCGTGCGTGCCGACTTCCTCGTCTGCGCCTGCAAGACCAACGCGGCGGGCGGCCACGGCGGCATCTCCTTCCTCGTGCTCGAGCGCGAGATGCCCGGCTACGAGGTGGCGGCAAAGCTGGAGAAGCTCGGCTGGCACTCCTCCGACACGGGAGAGCTCGCCTTCACCGACGTCGAGGTCCCGGCCGCGAACCTGCTCGGCGAGGAGAACGAGGGCTTCAAATTGATCATGGCCAACTTCGCCTGGGAGCGGCTCCTGATGGCGATCGGCGCCGTCGGCGCGATGCAGCGCCTGATCGAGGTCGCCGTCGCCTACGCCTCCGACCGCGAAGCCTTCGGCCGCCCGATCGGCAAGTTCCAGGCGATCCGCCACCAGATCGCCGAGATGGCGACCAAGGCCGAGGTCTCCCGCGCCCTCACCTACGACGCCCTGCGCCTCTTCCACACCGGCCAACCCTGCATCCGCGAGGTCTCGATGGCCAAGCTCCTCACCCAGCGAGCCGCCCTCGAGATCGCCGACCAGACCCTCCAGATACACGGCGGCTACGGCTACACCCGCGAGTACGGCATCGAGCGAGCCGTCCGCGACGCCCGCCTAGGCCCGATCGGAGGCGGCACCGACGAGGTGATGAAAGAGATCATCGGCAAGACGATGGGTCTGTGAGACTTCCGGCGGGATCCTGCTGCTTGCAGTCATCTCGCTGCAGTTCCGACTCGGTTCAGTTTCGGCGTCATCTTTTTTTTCGTGGCTTCAAAGTCCACCGATCGACCAAGACCGGAGCGTTGAGCCCGAGGGCGGTGAGTCGCTCTTGGACCTGTTTGGAATCAAGAGACGGAATGCCGCTAGCTATGGCGGTTGAGAAGGTTTCGAAGGCGTCAAGAAGTTCGCCCAGCTTGTCGAACGTAAGGATGTGGGTTCCTGATCGGGCGCTTGCCTTGCTTTCCAGCTGACGGCTCGGATGAACCATCAACGGCACTGCATCGCCCGCTACCGAATAGGCCTCCTCAAACCAGTCGATCGCGTGAGATAGCTGCGCCATGTCGGTCTTCGCGATCTCATCCTGCACAGAGCCGCTCTTGCACTCAATCACCAGGTATGAGTGATTACCTAGTGCCCAAAGTACGTCCGGGCCTCGTCCGACATCTCGCTCGGGGCGTTGACCGACCAGCCCAATATGGAGTGCAAGTTCGAGCATCCCTTGCTCAAACGCGGTCACTCGGTCCGGGTCGGTATCGGGCGTGAGCTGCTCCCGAAGTGCGCTGACTCCGACGAGCAACTCTCCAGGCGAGGAGTAGCGCCCTACCAGGTACCTAGCCGCCGCCTGCGACTGTGAGCTGACGGCCGAAGGGATTTTCGCGTACTGAATTCGATGACGCGGGCGGATGAGACCGCGGTTCTCGAAGAAGGCCGAGCTCTGAAGGTTCTGAGCTTTGACCGGATCGAAATGATGGGTGTAGGCGGCGGCTTCCTCTTTCAACATGCTGCGAAGTTGCGGGTCCTGAACTTCCTCCATCGCGTCCAGCGCGCGATCGGCCGCCTCTTGATAGCGGGCGCTGACAGCCAGTTCAAAAGCGTCACGCTGGGCGCGCGCGAACGGAGTTACCTCACTGGTATCGGGATAGACGAGCCCATCGAGAGCATCGCGACTGGCCCTCACCCAATCCGGATCACGATTCAGGCACTGGTCGACAACGGCCTCCAGATCCTCAACGGGCCGGTCCCGCAACATCTCGGCGACCTCATCCGAAAGGTCAAGCTGTGCCCTCGTCGCCGGACTAAACTTTTCCCGGGCCGCAGCCGGGTAGAGACGTGCCGTCAATCGCCTCCCAAGCAACAAGACGACGCAGAAGTCGTCATTCGAGCGAACTCCCCGGCCCATTCCTTGCTCTATCCGTTGAACCTGGCGAGCCAACAGCGCGTCGCTGTTTTCGAGCGATCTCATTTCGAGGCGATCGAGCGTGCCAAGCGCCTCGGGTAATCCGTCCAGTACAAGCAGATGACACGCGTCGTCCGGCAGGTCGATCCCGTCGTACTTGTTCACCAGCACGACCAGACCAACATGGCCTGCCCTCAAACCCTCCAACGCGACGTGCAAGGAGTCGGACCTATGTACGCCATGGGCGATGCCTTCCCATGCGGCCGCCCGCCGGGTTGACGGGACGATCACGACCACGTTCCGCGTTTTTGCCATGTCAGCGGCAAAGTTCCTGATCCAGTCCTCATCGCATTGGGGAAAAGTCTGAAGGGGGGTGAGAATCATGCGATCGCCCAGGTCGCTCGCGGCGCGAGGCGTGACTGGCCTCTCGATGCTCCTCGGGTCAGCCCCGAAGTGGGTCACCAACACGCTGTCGTCGGACAGCGTCGCCGTCAGATAGAGACGCCGTTGAGCGCGGGCGAAACTCGGGATCGTGTCGATCGGCGGGCATGGAGGAGCGAGCTGGATAGCGTCAGCGGAGACTCCGGCTTTGCACAGGGATAACGTGTCGGCAAGAAGCGGCCACGAAAAGCCCATCTCGCCCTCGTTCGTGTGGGGGTTGAGCAGCTTGACCACCTGCGTCTGCTTCTCGATCCACGCCCAAAACGGAATGGGTAGGACGACGCTGGGGTCCCCGCTCTCTAGTTTGAGGTAGCTCGTCTCCGACTGCAGGGAGAGATCCGCCGAAAACAGTTCGAAAATTGGGTCGTAGGCGGGATGCCCGCGAGGGATCGTGATCGTGTACTGCTCGTCAACGGTGGCTAGACAGGCGTGGGCATCGTCGATCAGAACCGCCCCCATCTGGATTGGGTCCCGCCGCCCTCCTCTCACCCCGAATCTGGAACGGCCGTTGAATAGCGTGTAAACGTTGGTGATCAAGATCTCCCGACCCTGCAAGAAACGCGGTGACCCGGGGTCGTCGGTGAAATCGAGACCAAGCCCCTGGGCCTCGCGCATGACCTGCCCCGTGAGCGGCTTATCCGGGGTGATGTATGCGACCGGCCCGATCCCCTCATTGAGGCAAGACTTGAGAGCGATCAGTCCTACCACGGTCTTTCCGCTCCCGGTGTTCAGCTTTATCACCAAGTCGCGCTCGCCACGACGGACGTGCCATCGCTCCCAGACTTCGCTCTGGACATCTCGGGGGTAGTTGTATTTGCGGTCTTTACCGGGAAGGGCCGAAAAAATTCTCCTCGGCTCGGTAGCGGAGTCGGAGGCTGAGCCGCTTGAGACTCTGCTGAAGTCGAGACCGCCCAAGGTGCGGTCAGCTTATTGATTCAGTACCGATCAAATACCGCACAGCGAAGGACTCGGAATGATCTATCTGCTGCGACACGGTGAGGCGGAGGATGCGGCTAGCGATGACGCGGCGCGCAGGCTGACCAAGAAGGGCCAGCGGCAGGCGCGGGATGCCGGGCTGGCGCTGCGGGAACTGGGGGTTGGGATCGACGCTTGTCTGGCTTCGCCAAAGGTGCGGGCGCGGGAGACGGCTCGGATTGCCTGTGAGGTGCTTGGGATCGAGGTCGAGATGACGGAGGCGCTGCGGGGCGGGGCGTTCGACTCGCTCGACCTGGTTGCGGGGCGCGGTGAGGTGTTGCTGGTCGGGCACGAGCCGGACTTCTCGGCGGAGGTCGGGCGGCTCACGGGGGCGAAGGTCGCCTTGAAGAAGGGTGGGATTGCCGTGGTCGACGGCACGACTTTGGTCGCCCTCTGGCGGCCGAAGGAGCTGCGCCGGATCGCCGGATGAGCGCTCTCGACTTTGACCCTGCCAGGGCAAGGTGAGAGTCGATTGGCTTCGCCGTGGCTAGCCGGCGATCAGGTAGGCCAGGCCCCTGATGATCAGGAGGCAGCCGAGGGTTAGGGCGACGTAGCCGGCCGCCCTCGCCGCGTTCTTCTCGATCCACTCGCGGAAGCTGACGACGGCGCGGGCGGTGCGGTCCGGCGCCAGCCAGAAGCCGGCCAGGGGGAGCTCCAGGAGGAGCTGCTGGATCAGGCAGAAGACGATTACCGCGATGCCGGTGGTGACGGACGGCCAGCCGAGCTTGCCGATCTTGTCGAGGGCGACGAAGTAGGAGGCGCCGGGCAGGGAGAGGAGGGCCCCGACGGCGAAGGTGATCCGCATCGATCCGCGGCCCAGGAGTTTTTCCGGCAGCGATTCCTTGTGCTCGGCCGGGCCGTGCTTGGCCTCCTTGCGGCGGCGCCGGCTTTCTTTCAGCTGCGCCACCCGTCCCGAGAGCAGGGCCCAGCCGACGATCGTGAGGATCGCGCCGAAGACGAGATCCTCGAGCGGGCTGAGGGTCTTCTTGCTCGATTCCACCCCGGAGCTCTGGTGGAAGCTGAAGACGATCGCCAACCCCAGCCCGATGCTGGTGAGGTAGGCGCCGAGGAGGTAGCCGGTGATCAGCCGCTTCGGCTCCGGCAACAGCATCATGATCGTCACCGCCGCCAACAGGGTCGGGTTGAACATCGCCAGCAGGCTGAGCAGGAAGATGCTGAAGACGTCACCCATGCGCCGATTCTCTCCCCGCCGCTCGGACGCGACAACTGTGAGAACCAAAACTGGCCGGCGAGCCAGGAACGCCCCGGGCGTGTAGCCTCCGCGCCGACTTTCACGAGCGAGGAGAGAGGAACTAATGGGACTTCTGGACGGCAAAGCCGCGATCGTCACCGGGTCGGCACGAGGGATCGGCCGGGCGACCGCCGAACTCATGGCCGCCGAGGGCGCGAAGGTGCTGATCAACGACCTCGACGGTGACGTCGCCGAGCAGACCGCGTCGGAGATCGACGCCGAGACCGCCGTCTTCGGCGGCGACCTGACCAAGGAGGGCGCCTGCGACGAGATGGTCGCCGCCGCCAACGAGGCCTTCGGCCAGGTCGACATCGTCGTCAACAACGCCGGCTACACCTGGGACGGCGTCGCCCACAAGGTCACCGACGAGCAGTTCCAGGCGATGCTCGACATCCACACGATCGTGCCCTTCCGCGTCGCCCGGGCGCTCGCCCCGCACTGGCGCGAGGCGGCGAAGAAAGAGCGCGCCGAAGGCGTCGAGGTCTTCCGCAAGCTGATCAACACCTCCTCGACCACGGGGATGTTCGGCAACGCGGGCCAGATCAACTACGCGGCCGGCAAGGCGGGCGTCGTCGGCATCACCAAGACGCTGGCCAAGGAGTGGGGCCAGTTCAAGATCAACGTCAACGCGGTCGCCTTCGGCTTCGTCGAAACGCGCCTTACCGCCGCCAAAGAGGAGGGCGGGGAGATCACCGCGCCGAGCGGCGAGAAGATCGAGCTCGGCATCCCCGAGCAGATGCGGGCGATGGCCCAGGCGGTCATCCCGCTCGGTCGCGGCGCGACGCCGGAGGAGGCCGCGGGCCCGGTCCTGTTCCTCGCCTCGCCGCTCGCCAACTACGTGCACGGCCAGGTGCTGAACATCACCGGCGGCATGTTCGGCGGGATGTACACCTGAGCGACTGATGGCCGGCGTAGCGGAGAAGAACACCGACGGGCGGGCCTCCGGCGGGAAGCCGGAGCCGCTCTACCTCCGCTACGCCGACCAGTTGTGGCCGGTCACCAACCGGCTGGCCGGCGCCCACACCTTCCTCTACCGCCAGACCGGTGGGCGGCTCGGCGCGAAGGTGCCGGGCGGGCGCGGGCGGATGCTGCTGCTCGACCACGTCGGCGCCAAGAGCGGCACCCTGCGCACCTCCCCCCTGCTCTACGTGCCGGACGGGGAGAACCTGGTCATGGTCGCCTCCAAGGGCGGCTTCCCGAAGAACCCGGCCTGGTTCCACAACCTGCGGGCCAACCCGGTGACCTACGTGCAGGTCGACGGCGAGCGCCGGCGGGTGCGGGCGCGGGTGGCGAGCGCCGAGGAGCGGCCCCGCCTCTGGGACCTCGCCGTCGCCGTCTGGCCGGGTTACGAGGACTACCGCCGCCGCACCGACCGCGAGATCCCGCTCGTGGTGCTCGAACCCGCCTGAAGCGCTCGGGCGTGGAGCGAAGCTCTCGCCATGCGAGAGCGATGCTCCACAGGCGCGGCTAGCGGCGCTCCTCGGCGGGCAGCTCGCCGCCGCGCGCCGCCAATCGCTCCGGCGGCCAGGCCCCGAACCAGTCGTCGCGCCCGCCGTCGAGCGTGATCGTCGTCCCCGAGTAGTAGTCGCCCGCCGGCGAGGCGAGGTAGGCGAGAAGCCAGGCGATCTCCTCCGGCCGCCCGGTCCGTCCCAGGGGGATCGTGGCGGCGATGTTGTCCACCAGCTCTTTCGGATACTTGGTCAGCAGCGTCTCGGTGGCGAACTGGCCGGCGGCGATCGAGCAGGTCGTGATGCCGAAGCGCGACCACTCGATCGCCAGCGTCCGCATCATGTTCTCCACCGCCGCCCGCGCGGCACCCGAGTGGACCATCCCCGGCATCCCGTTGTGGGGCGAGAGGGTGACGCTCAGGATCTTGCCGCCGTCGCCCGGGATGAAGCACTTCGTCGCCGCCGCATGTGACATCAGCCAGGTCCCGGTCACGTTCAGCTCGATCACCGTGCGGAAGCCCTTCGGCGAGATCGCCTCGGCGGGCGAGAGGAACTGGCCGCCGGCGTTGTTGACGAGCACGTCGAGCCGCCCGTGGCGCTCCATCAGCCGCGCGAAGAAGGCGTCGACCGGCTCCTCCTCGCGGATGTCGAGGGCCGCGTGCTCGAAGGATCCCGGCAGGCCCGCGGCGAGCTCCGCCGTCTCGGCCAGCGGCTCCTCGCGCCGCCCGCAGCCGACCACGGTCGCCCCGAGCCGCGCCATCTCCAGCGCCGTCTCGCGGCCGAAACCGCTCCCCGCCCCGGAGACGACGACCACGGCGCCGTCCAGCAGACCGTCCCTGAACACCTGCGAACGCGAGCTTTCAGCCATCGCCGGCCAGCCTACAGTCGCGATCCGCAGGCGTACTGTGAGGAGGGCATGGCCGTCCACGTCGAACCGCAGCCGTTGAGCGCGCCCCTACCGGGCGGGCAGGCCGGTGCCGCCGTCGCGGTCGAACCGCTGATCGCCGGCCACGTCGACTTCCCCCGCGCGGCGATGGTCGACCAGGGCGGCAGCTTCAAGACGCTGCGCCTGGCCCGCGCGATCACCAGCTCCAAGCAGGCGCAGACGGTCCCCGTTCCCGCCTTCCTGATCCGCCACCCGACCGTCGGCCCGATCCTCGTCGACACCGGCCTCCATCCCTCGATCGCCAGCGGCGGCAAGGAGAACTTCGGCGGCCTCGCCGACCGCTTCGGCCGACCCTCGCTGGAGCAGGGCGAAGACGTGCCGTCGCAGCTACGCGCCAAGGGGATCGAGCCGCGCCAGGTGCCGGTCGTGGTGATGACGCACCTCCACCTCGACCACTCCTCGGCGATCTCCGAGTTCCGCGACTCCACCTTCGTCGTCAGCGCGGCCGAGTGGCAGGACGCCGCGCACGGCTCCAAACCGTCGCTGAACGGCTACCGCCGCGCCCACTTCGACCTCGCCCTCGAGTACCGCACGGTCGACTTCGACGGCGAGTCGGTCGGCTCCTACGCGACCTTCGGGCGCACCTTCGACCTCTTCGGCGACGGCTCGGTACGGCTCGCCTTCACCCCCGGCCACTCCGCCGGGCACTGCTCGGTGATCTGCCGGCTGGCCGGCGAGGACTTCGTCATCGGCGGCGACGCCGTGTACATGGCGGGGCAGCTCGACGGCTCCGAACCGCTGGCGCCGCGCCCCTTCGACGCCCACAACCTGCGCCGCTCAGTGCAGGAGCTGCGGCTGTTCCACACTCAGTTCCCGGACGCCGTGATCACGCCCGGACACGATCCGGACTTTTACTCGCGGATCGCTCCCCGCTTCGAGTAACGATCCCCTCGTACATCTCGCGCACGCGGGCGAAGATCTCGTCGGCGACCTCCTGCTGGCGCTCGCGGCTCGGTTCCCTTTCCACCGCGAACGTGAGCGGCTCGCCGTACTCGATCGTCACCCTGGGGAAGCGCAGCCGCTTCCACCCGCGCACCCCGACCGAGCCGTGGATCGCGGTCGGGATGATCGGCGCGCCGCTCTCCAGGGCGATTCGGCCGATCCCCGGTTTGGCGCTGCCGAGCTCCCCCGAGCGCGAGCGGCCGCCCTCGGCGTAGACGAGCAGCAGCTCGCCCTGGTCGAGCAGCTCGTAGGCGGTCTCGAAGGCCTTTTCGTCGCGGTGGCCGCGGCGCACCGGGAAGACGCCGCCGACCTTGAGGATGTAGGTGAGGACCGGCGGCCCGAAGATCTGGGACTTGCCCATGAAGCGGACCTTGCGCCAGAGGTAGACGCCGACGAAGAAGTGGTCGGCCTGGCTGAAGTGGTTGGGGGCGAGGACCGCGGGGCCCTTGCGGGGGACGTTCTTGCGGCCGCGCACGGTGACCCGGTAGAGGGCGATCGTCGGGACCGTGACGACGATGCGGGCGAGGGTGTAGGTCCATCCCGCCCCCTTGCGCGCCGACTCGTGGAACTGGTCGAAGTACTCCGCCGGGCGGTCGTCGAGGTACTTCTGTGGCTTCATCTCAGGCATGGCAAGGGCAGGGCGGGAAGCGCCCCGTGGTCGATCTTTACTCACGGCGCCCAGCCCGGTTACGGCCGCGGCGCGGGACCCGACGAACGGCGGGGATGGAGCGCGCGGGAGGCGGTGACGAGGGCGAAGTCGCGGAGCTGGACCGCGCGGTGGAGGAAGCCCGCCGCGTCGCGGCCGGTGGCGCGATGGGAGAGGTCGATCTCGTACTCCCCCACCCGGTAGCCGGCGCGGACCGCGTCGACCGTCATCCCGATCTCCATGCCGAAGCCGCGGGCGAAGGGGAGGACGGCGCGCAGCGTCTCGGCGCGGAGCGCGCGCTGGCCGGAGATCGGGGCGCGGGCCTCGAAGCCGCAGAGCCTTCGCTCCGCCCAGCGGGCGAAGCCGAGGGCGACGCCGAAGCCGCCGCCGACCCGGCGCGCGAACTCGGCCACCGCGAGATCGCACTCCCCCGCCCGCACCGCCTCGACCAGCGGCCCGAGGCGGCCGGCGCTCTCCCCCAGGTCGCCGTCGCACAGCAGCACCAGCCGCGGCGCGGGCGTGGCGCTCAGCGCCGCCTCGCAGGCGGCGGTCACGTTGCCGCCCTTGCCGTGCGCCCGCCGCCGGGTCACGACCTGCGCGCCCGCCACCATCGCCCGCTCGCCGGTCCCGTCCTGGGAGGCATCGTCGGCCACCCAGATCGCCGCCCCGGGGAAGGCCGCCCGCACCGCCGCCACGGTCGCCGCGATCCGCTCCGCCTCTTCGTGCGCGGCGACCACGACCGCCAGGCCGGCCCCGGCACCCGTCCCGAGTGGCTCGTCCGCCGGCGCGGAGGGCGAAGGACCTGGCGGCGGCGAACCCATTCGCCCATCTTCGCCTCGGCGGCGGCTATTGTCCTCGCCGATGCCGAACATCGAGGCCCACATCACCGGCAACATCTGGAAAATCGAGGTCGCGGTCGGCGACTCGATCAGCGAGGGCGACACCGTCGTCATCCTCGAGTCGATGAAGATGGAGATCCCGGTCGAGGCCGAGGACGACGGCAAGGTGAGCGAGATCCGCTGCGAGGAGGGCCAAGCCGTGAGCGAAGGCGACGTCCTCATCGTCCTCGAGTAGGTCGGCATGCCGGAGCGCTCGGCCGGGGGGCCCGAGAGCGAGGGCGGGAGGGCAGCCGGCAGCGGAAGCGCCGGCGGGCCCGGGTCATCGACCGGCGGGCCGGAAGCCCTGGCGGGCGGCAAGCTGCTGCTCGACCGGCCGGCCGAGGCGGTGGCGCGGCTGCGGATCGCCAACCCGGAGCGCCGCAACGCGCTCGACCACGAGATCCTCGCCGCGATCGCCGCGGCGCTGCCCCGGCTCGACGACGGGATCGCCACCCGCTGCGTCCTGATCACCGCCACACCGCCGCTCTTCTCGGCCGGCTACGACATCGCCGAATTCACCGAGGAGGCCTTCGAGGACGAGGCCGAGGCGCTCGTCGCCCATCCCTTCCAGGCGGCGATGGAGGCGATCGTCGCGCACCCCTGGCCGACCGTCGCCGCGATCAACGGGCTCTGCCTCGGCGGCGGCCTCGAGCTGGCGGTCAGCTGCGACCTGCGGATCGCCGCCGCCGGGGCGAAGCTCGGCATGCCGCCCGCCAAGCTCGGCCTCGTCTACGGCCACACCGGGCTGCGCCGCTTCCTCGAGACGATCGGCCTCCCCCGCACCCGCGAGATGTTCTTCACCGGCCGCAACCTGACCGCCGAGGCGGCGGAGCGGATCGGGCTCGTCAACCAGGTGGTCGACGACGAGGAGATCGAGCAGGCCGGGGTGCGGCTGGCCCACGAGATCGCCGTCGCGGCGCCGCTCTCTACCCGCGGCAACAAGCGGGTGATCGACGTGCTCGCCGCCAACCCGATCCTCTCCTCGGCCCAGGAGGAGGAGCTGGTCGAGCTGCGCCGCGCCTGCTTCGGCTCGGCCGACTTCCGCGAGGGCGTCCGCGCCTTCGCCGAGAAGCGGCGCCCGGTCTGGAGGGGGGAATGAGCCCGTGCCGCCCGGCCGTCGCGGCCCACGGGGACGGCGGCTGAGGTGCCGCGCAAGAGCGCCAAGGCGCGCCGCGAGGAACTCGCCGCCTCGGACCCGGTGATGGCCGACCTGATCGAGCGGATCGGCCCGCTCGACTTCGCCACCCGCCTGCGCCGGCGCAAGGAGGAGCGGCCCGCCGACGCCTTCGGCGCGCTCCTGCGCTCGATCGTCGGCCAGCAGCTCTCGACCAAAGCGGCGCGGGCGATCTACCTCCGCATGCTCGGCCTCTACGATGGCCCGCCGACCCCGGAGGCGACCTTGGATCTGAGCGAGGCCGATTTGCGCGGGGTCGGCTTCTCGCGGCGCAAGGTCGAGTACGTCCACGACCTCTCCACCCGGGTGCTCGACGGCGAGCTGGAGCTGGACCGGCTCGCCACCCTCGGCGACGAGGAGGCGATCGCCGAGATCTCGGCGGTGCGCGGGCTCGGCCGCTGGACGGCGGAGATGTTCCTGCTCTTCCACCTCGGCCGGCCCGACGTGATCTCCGGCGGCGACCTGGGGATCCGCAAAGCGATCATGATCGAGGACGGGCTGACGGCGATGCCGACGCCGAAGGAGGTCGAGGAACGCGCCGTCCGCTGGAGCCCCAACCGCAGCCTCGCCGGCCTTTACCTCTGGGAGTCCCTGCACGCGATTCCAGATTGAGCCCGGATCACCGAAGATAGATAGATGCGCATTCGTTTTTGGATCGGACTGGTCGCCGCGATCGTGGTCGGAGCGGGCGCCGTGATCGGCGCGATCCTCACCTACAACCACGACGAGGGCGAATTCCACTCGCGCCAGAAGGAAGAGGCGGTGCGGGCGGCGCGGCAGGCGCAGTCGGTGGGCGCGCTCTCGGTCGGCGAGCTGGCCGCGGCGGCCGCGTTCATCAAGGCCGACGGCAACCTGTCCAAGCACGAGTTCAAGGTGATCAGCAGCGCTCTGGTCAACGAAAACGTGCTCCATGCGGCCGCCTTCATCGACGTCGTCAGCCAGGGCGAACGGGCCGAATGGGAACGCGAACAGGGCGTCCAGATCGAGGAACGCGGGCCCGACGGGAAGCTGGTGCGGGCGAAGGGCCGGCCGGTCTACTACCCGCTCACCTACACCGGCTCGAACGATCCACGTCTCGCCACCCAGGCGCACGGCTTCGACGTCGGCACCGACCCGGCCCGCGGTCCCTACCTGCAGCGCGCCGCCGACGACGGCCGCGCCACCGCCACCGGGGTGATCCCGCTGCTGGTCGGCGGCACCGGCATCAACGTCTACCGCGCGGTCTACCGCGACGGCGCGCCGACCGACACCGTGGCCGAGCGCCGCCGGGCGCTGATCGGCTTCGCCGCGGGCAGCTTCCTGCTCAAGGACCTCGCCTCGGCCGCCGTCACCACGCTGCCCAACGACGTCACCGCCCAGCTGCAGATCGCCGACCAGACGGTGGTCGGGCCGCAGGGCGAACTGGAAGACCCGGCGCGGGCGCAGATCAAGATCGCCGACCGCACCTGGCTGCTGATCGTCCACGACCCCGACCGTCCCGACGTCAGCGTGCCGATCCTCTTCGGCGCCGCCGGGATCGCCCTCGCCGCCGTGCTCGGCTCGCTGATCTACGTCTGGAGCCGCGAGGAGCGGCTGCGCAGGCTGCAGCGGGAGGCCGACGAAGACTCGCTGAGCGGCCTGCGGACGCGGCGGCGCTTCGAGGAAGAGGTGCGGGCGGCGATGGCGCGGGCGAGCCGCGACTCGACCACCGGGGCGCTGCTGATGCTCGACCTCGACCACTTCAAGTCGATCAACGACTCCTACGGCCACCCGGCCGGCGACCAGCTGATCCGGGAAGTCGCGGCGGTCTTACGCCGCCGTACCCGCGAGGGCGACGTGCTGGGACGGCTGGGCGGCGACGAGTTCGCGGTGGCGCTGCCGAGCTGCAGGCCCGACGAGGCCAGCGTGGTCGCGGAAGCGATCGTCAGCGCGATCCGCGGGCACGAGCCCGAGGACCCAAAGGTCGGCACGGTGACCGCGAGCGTCGGCGTGGCGCTCTTCGGGATCGACCCGATGATGAGCTACGCGACCCTGGTCTCCGAGGCCGACACGGCGATGTACGCGGCCAAGGACGCGGGCGGCGACGGCTTCCGCGTCTTCCACCCGGACGCGCTCCGGCTGCACACCCACGGGCCGATCGGCGGCCGCCTGAACTAGCGGCGCGAGGTCCCGCCGCAGGCCGAGGACGCGGGCGGCGGCGGCGCGGAACGGGGCGGGCTTCAGGCCTCCCTTGTGGAGCTGGGCGACGAGCGCCTCCTGGCCGGCGAGGGCGCTCGGCAGGTCGTCGAAGAGGAGCAGGTCGTCGCCCGCGGCGGCGCCGTCGACCGCCACTTCGCGCTGGCCGCCGAATTCGGCCACCGCGGTGGAGCCGAGGCTGTCGGTGATCGTCACCCCTTCGAAGCCGAGCCGGTCGCGCAGCTCGCCGGTCACGATCCGGTGGCTGAAGGCCGCGGGGCGCGGCGAGAGGGCCGGGTAGATCGCCGTCGCCAGCATCACCAGGCGCCCACCGGCGGCGATGTAGGCGCGGTAGGGAGCCATGTCGACGTCCCGCAGTTCGGCCTCGGAGAGCGCCAGGGTCTGGGCTTCGAAGTCGGTGTTTTCGGTCGCCGACGCCGAGCCCGGGGAAGTGCTTGGCGGTCGCCGCCACGCCCCCTGCTTCGAGGCTCTCGGCGAACGGCACCGCGGTGCTCTCGACCCCGGTCGCGGTATCGGCGAAGGCGCGTTCGGTGTCGGCGATCACCCCGCCGGGCCGGCCGACGTCGAGGACCGGGGCGAGGTCCACGTCGACGCCGAGGCTCGCCAGGTTGGCGGCGGTGAGGCGCCCCTGTTCGCGGGAGTAGGCGGGGCCTTCGCGGCCCATCGCCGCGGCCGAGGCCCCCGGCGGCCCGTCGACCCGCTTCACTTCGCCGCCCTCCTGGTCGGTCATCACCAGTAGCGGCAGGTGGGCGAGCCGGCGCGGGCGCGGGACCTCCTGCACTTCGGCGATCAGCGCGCGGCCGGCGGCCCGGCTCGGGAAGTCGGCTTCGAAGAGGACGACGCCGGCGACCTTGCCCGCGGCGATCGCCCCGCGCAGTTCCGCGGTCAGCCCGGTGCCGTCGATCGCGACGACGATCCGCTCGCCCGCCAGTTCGCCGGGGCGCAGCGCCTCACCAGGGGCGGCTTCGGCGCTTCCCCGGATCCCCCGTTCGCGGTCGACGTTCCGCCCGGCTCCCCGCCCGAGGTCGTCCTCCCACCCGCATGGCGGACCGTGGCTTCCCCCGCCCGAGTCGGAGCTCCCGACCACCGCGCCGACCGCGAATCCGGCGACGGCAAGCGCCGCGAGGACGCTCAGGGTGAGCCGCCGGCGCCGCGCCCTTGGCCTTTCCATGAGGGCGATGCTAATCCGGGAGTGCACGGATCCGCGCCGCGTCATAGCCTTGGAACGGTCCGGCCCCGCAGGAAAAGGAACGCCATGCCCTCTCTGATCACCCCCGACGAAGCCCTCGCCCTCGGCGCGATCACCGACCCCGATGAGATCGAGGCCCTGGTCGAGCGCGCCTGGGCCCTCCGCCAGGAGAACTTCGGCGACTCGACCGACATGTGCTCGCTGGTCAACGCCAAGTCCGGCGGCTGCGCGGAGGACTGCGGCTTCTGCGCCCAGAGCCGCTACGCCGACGCCGACACCGTGATGCACGCGATGATGGAGCCCGAGCAGATCCTCGAACACGCGAAAGCTGCCGAGGCCGCGGGCGCCCACCGCTTCTGCATGGTCACCCAGGGCCAGGGACTCTCCAAACGCGACTTCCAGAAGATCCTCGAAGGCGCCGAACTGGTCGCCGAGAAGACCAACCTGAAGCGCTGCGCCTCGATCGGCCACATGTCGGCCGAGCGGGCCAATGCCCTGAAGGACGCCGGCATCCAGCGCGTCCACCACAACGTCGAGTCGGCCGAGAGCTACTACCCCGAGGTCTCGACCACCGTCCGCTACGAGGGACGCCTGCGCACCATCCGCGCGGTCAAGGAGGCCGGCCTCGAGACCTGCGTCGGCGGGATCCTGAACCTGGGAGAGACCGAGGCCCAGCGGGTCGAGATGGCCTTCGAGCTGTCGGAGATCAACCCCACCTCGGTGCCGATCAACCTGCTGATCCCCAAGGAGGGGACCAAATTCGGCGACCGGACCGTGATGGAGCCGATCGAGGTCGTCAAGTGGATCGCGATCTTCCGCCTGATCATCCCGGGCGCCCTCTTCCGTCTCTGCGGCGGCCGGGTCGAGAACCTCGGCGAGCTCCATCAGCTCGCCGTCAAGGCAGGCCTCAATGGCGTGATGATGGGGAACTTCCTCACCACCCTCGGAGCCGAGCCCGCCGATGATCGGGCGATGTTCGAGGAGCTCGGGCTGAACGTGGCCCGCCAGCCCGACAACGGCGCCAACCCCCGTCCCGACAACCGCTCGGGCTGGCTCGAGGGCGAGTCCCCCGCCACGCCGATGGAGACCCTGATCGACCACCAGGACGAGGCGCCGATGTGGGACCCGTCGACGCAGCTGCGGGTCGTGAAGAAGGGCGAGCGCACGCCGAAATACCCGACCGCGGCCTAGGTGGCGCGGCGGTGACCGACGTCGCGGCCCGGCTCGAGGAGCTGCGCGAGCGCGGCCTCTACCGGCGCCTGCGGCTGATCGAGGGGCCGCAGGGCCCGCGGGTGCTGCTCGCCGGGCGCGAGGTGCTGCTGCTCTGCTCCAACGATTACCTCGGCCTCGCCGCCGATGACCGCGTGCGCGAGGCGGCCGCCGAGGCGGCGCTCCGCTGGGGCGCCGGCGCCGGCGCCTCGCGGCTGATCAGCGGCAACATGCAGCCCCACCGCGAGCTGGAGACGCGGCTCGCCGCCTTCAAGGGCTACGAGCGGGCGCTCCTCTTCGGCTCCGGCTACCTGGCGAACCTGGGCACGATCGCGGCGCTCGCCGGGCCGGGCGAGGTCGTCTTCTCCGACGAGCTGAACCACGCCTCGATCATCGACGGCTGCCGGCTGGCGCGGGCGGAGACGGTCGTCTACCGCCACAACGACACCGAGCACCTGGCCTCGCTCATGCGCGAGGCGGCCGGGACGCCCTCGCTGATCGTCACCGACGGGGTCTTCTCGATGGACGGCGACGTGGCGCCGCTGCCGGAGCTGCTGGAGCTGGCGCGCCGGCACGGGGCGCGGCTGATGGTCGACGAGGCGCACGCCACCGGGGCGATCGGCCCGGGCGGCCGCGGCGCCGTCGCCGCCGCCGGGCTCTCCGGCGAGGTCGACGTCATCGTCGGCACGCTCGGCAAGGCGCTCGGCTCCTACGGCGCCTACGTCTGCACCAACGGCGAGACCGTCGACTACCTGGTCAACCGGGCGCGCTCGTTCGTCTTCTCGACCGCCCCGCCGCCGCCCGCGGTCGGCGCCGCCCGCGCCGCGCTCGGGGTGCTCGAGGCGGAGCCGGAGCGGGTCGACCGGCTCGCCGCCAACGCGCGGACCCTGCGCGAGGGGCTCACCGCCGAGGGCCTCACCACGACCGCCTCGACCACCCAGATCGTGCCGATCTGCGTCGGCGAGGCCGAGCCGACGATGGACCTCTGCGAGCGCTCGCTGGAGCGCGGCGTCTTCGCCCAGGGGATCCGCCCGCCGACCGTCCCCGAGGGCTCCTCGCGCCTGCGCTTCACCGTGATGGCGACGCACGAGCCCGAGGAGCTGCGCCGGGCCGCCCACGAGGTGGGCGAGGCGGCGCGGGAGATCGGCCTCGTGAAGTCCGCCACGATCGCCGCCTGATGGGGATCTCGCGCGGCGTCTGGAAACTGGCCGAGGAGAGCCAGAGCGGCGTCGAGTCGACCCGCGGGAGGCGGGCGAGCGGCGTCTTCGTCACCGCGACGAGCACCGAAGTCGGCAAGACGGTCGTCGCCGCGGCCCTGGCGCGGACGCTGACCGGGGACGACAGCCGGGTCGCCGTGTTCAAGCCCGCGCTGACCGGGATGGACGAGTTCCCCGACTACGACGAGGCGGAGGCACTGGCCGCCGTCGCCGACACGGTGATCGCGATCGGCAGCGGCCTCTGGCCCTCGGCGGCGGGCCTCCCCGACCACGCCACCCTGCGCGCCGCCGCGCGCTCCTCGCAGAGCGACGACGAGATCGCCCCGTATCGCTTCGAGCCGCCGATGTCGCCGCACCTGGCGGCCGGGCTGGCCGGGGTCGAGATCGACCCGGAGCGGGTGATGAAAGCGGCGCGCGCCGCGGCGGCCGACGCCGACGCGATCGTGGTCGAGGGAGTCGGCGGCCTCCTGGTCCCGCTCTCCCCCACCTGGACCGTGCGCTCGTTCGCGGTCGAGCTCGGCTACCCGCTGGTGGTGGTGACGCCGCCGGGCCTCGGGGCGATCAACCACACCCTGCTGACGGTCGAATCGGCGCGCTCGGTCGGGCTCAAGGTCGCGGCGATCGTGATCAACCCCTGGCCCGCGGAGCCGACCCCGATCGAGGCCGACAACCGCGAGACGATCGAGGCCCTGTCCGGCGTCCCGGTCCTCACCCTCCCCCACCTCGACCTCAGCACCCCCAGCACCTGGCCCGACCTCCGCCTCCCAGGTTGACGGGCCGAAAACCCGTCAGATAGTCCGGTTTCCGGCCCACCAACGTGGTTGATGGGCCGGAAAGTCCTCTATTTCAGGAGTTTTTCGGCCCATCGACGTCGGTCAGGCGGGGACGATCACGTCTAGGTGGCCGGGGGTGAGCTCGACCGTGAAGCCGGCGGCCTCGGCGAGGGTCGCGGCGGCCTCGGGGGACTCCGGCGGCTTCTTTGCCTCCAGCAGCGCCCGGGCGACTTCGCCGCGCACCGCCTTCGCCATGTGGCTGACCGGCTTGCGCTTCCCCCGCACCTCGCTGAACGCGCGCACGGCGAGCAGCTCGGCCCGCTTCGGCTTCCAGGCCGCCGAGTAGGCGCCGGAGCGCATGTCGACGACCAGGGTCCCCTTCTCGTCGGGCAGCGCCGCGGTCAGCGCCGGGCGCCAGAAGGCGGCGAGGCCGCCGATCCCCTTCAGCTTCGCTTTCGCCGAGAGCCGGTAGTAGGGGATCCGGTCGGTCGGCCTCAGCACGCCCCAGAGGGCCGAGGCGATCAGCACCCGGCCCTGGGCGCGCTTCGGCAGCTCCGGCAGCCGCAGGTGGTCGTACAGCACTCCCGTGTAGACCGCGGCGGCCGGGCCCGCCGGGGCGGAGCTCAGCGCCGCGTCAACGGCGACCTCGCCCGCCTGGCCCGCCGAGACCGCGAGCATCGATACCGCCCGCTTCCGCGGCAGCTCCGCGAGCGCGACGAGCGCCGCGAGCAACTTCCGCCTCGACTCCGTCAGCTCGCCGGCGTAGGCGAGCGCTTCTAGTTGCACTGGCGCGCCGTTCTTCGGCGCGGTCTTCCCCTCCGAGGGGGGTAAAAGAATCTGCATCGGTGCAGGACATTAAGCCTCCTTCAAGTGCTCGTACGTGGTGGCGATGTCCTCGCGGTCCATCAACGACTCGACCGCGGCGTCGAGCTTGCGGCGTTGGGTGGCGGTCAGGGTCGAGGCGAAGGCCTCGAGCCCGTTGCGCTTCACCGTGGTCAGCTCTTCGACCAGGCCCTTGCCGTCGGCGGTGATCCGGACGACGCGGACGCGGCGGTCGGTCGAGCCCTCGACCCGGGTGGCGAGGCCCTTCTTGACCAGGCCGTCGACCGCGCGGCTCATCGCCGGGAGCGAGGAGCCGAGCAGCTGGGCCAGGTCGGTGACCTGCCAGGTCGGGGGGCAGTCGCCGAGGCCGCCGAGCTCGAGCAGCGCCTTGCACTGGGTCGTGGTCAGCCCGCTGTCCTCGACCACCCGCAGCTGGTTGCCGCGGTCGTAGAGGAAGACGTGGCGCATCAGCGCGCAGATTCGGGCGGCCGTGTCACGGGCCTCCGCCGGAACTTCCGCGCTCGCCTCGACCCCGTCGGTGCGCTCGATCGCTTTGACATCGCTTGCTTGCATCTCGACAATTGTTGCATGAGTGAAACCATTCCGCAAGTGCAATGGTTGCGTGGCTGAGAGGAATCGGCGGCGCAATAGGGTTTCCCCGATGAGCGACGCGGACCGCCTGAACGCCCTCGACCAGCAGTTCGTCTGGCACCCCTTCACCCAGCAGCAGGGGTGGAGCGAGGAAGTGCCGCTGATGATCGAGCGCGGCGAGGGCGTCTACCTCTACGACGTCGACGGCAACCGTTACCTCGACGGCACCGCGGCGCTGTGGTGCAACGTCCACGGCCACCGCCACCCGGACCTCGACCGCGCCGCCCGCGAGCAGCTCGACAAGATCGCCCACTCGACCATGCTCGGCCTCTCCCACCCCGGGGCGACCGAGCTGGCGGCGCGCCTGGTCGAGATCGCACCGGAGGGGCTGACCCGGGTCTTCTACTCGGACTCCGGCTCGACCGCCGCCGAGATCGCCCTGAAGATGGCCTTCCAGTACCACCAGCAGCGCGGCGACACCGCCCGCACCCGCTTCATCCGCATGCGCGAGGCCTACCACGGCGACACGCTCGGCTCGGTCTCGGTCGGCGGCATCGACCTCTTCCACGCCACCTACCGGCCGCTCCTCTTCGAGACCCTCGCCGCCGAGCCCGGCGACGCCGCCCACATGGAGCAGCTGCTCGGCGCCCACGAGGGCGAGGTGGCGGCGGTGATCATGGAGCCGCTGATCCAGGGCGCGGGCGGCATGATCGTCCACCCCGCGGGCTACCTGCGCGCGGTCCGCGAGCTCTGCGACCGCCACGGGGTGCTGCTGATCTGCGACGAGGTGGCGACCGGCTTCGGCCGCACCGGGACGATGTTCGCGGTCGAACGCGAGGGGGTCTCGCCCGACTTCCTCTGCCTCGCCAAGGGGATCACCGGGGGCTACCTGCCGCTGGCCGCGACGCTGACCACCGAGGCGGTCTACGAGGGCTTCCTCGGCGCCCCGGCGGAGGCGAAAACCTTCTACCACGGCCACACCTACACCGGGAACCCGGTCGCCTGCGCGGTGGCGTTGGCGAACCTCGACATCTTCGAGCGCGAGGGGACGATCGAGAAGCTGGCGCCGAAGATCGAGCTGCTCGACCGGCGCCTGGTCGAGATCGCCGCGATGCCGGGAGTGACCGAGGTGCGCTCGCGCGGGGTGATGGTCGGCATCGACCTCGGCGCGCACGACCCCGAACTGCGCCTCGGCCACCGGGTGACGCTCGAGGCGCGCAAGCGCGGCGCCCTGGTGCGGCCGCTCGGCGACGTCGTCGTCCTGATGTTCCCGCTCTCGATCACCGAGGACGAGATGAACGAGCTGCCTCGACATCACCGCCGCCTCGATCACCGCCGCGCTCGCCTCCCTGCCCGAGGGCGCCCGCAACTAGCGGCGGCGGGACGGGCCATTTCGGCGGGACGCTGAAGGGGAGGTGCGGGAGATACCGGGAACGTCACATTTGTTCATGAGAGGCGCGACGGGTGCGGCCGCGCCTCGGTCGTTGTCTGCATTTACCCCCATATGCGTGGGGTAAATGCAGACAACGCCGGTGACGTCATGTGGATCTGTGCCGTGCCCGTGACGTTCGCGACCTCTCCGTTCCGCCTCTCCTCACACCGTGTCGTCCCTGTGAAGTCTCCCCGCAGGGCACGGTCCCTGCGCCAGTCCTCCCCCGCAAAACCTCCCGACCCGGGCGTCTCGGAGGCGGCCTCAGCCTGCCCGGGTCGCCTCCGAGACGCCCGGGCGCCGCCGCGCGCCGGCTTTCACCACCTGAGCCCTTGCCGGACGCCGGCTCCACTCCGCCCCGAACTCCCTCAAGATCCACCTGTGATGGATCGGTGGCGGCGTCGTAGTAGGGGCGTGAGTCAGACTGCGGTCGCAGAGGCGAGGGAAGCTCCGGCGGAGGCCGAGCTGGCGTTCGAGCGCCTCTATCGCTCGAGCCGTGACGACCTCTACGCCTACGTCGCCAGCCTGCTGCACGACGGCCCGGCGGCGGAGGAAGTGACCGCGACCGCCTTCGAGCGCGCCTACCGCAAGCGCCGCCGCTTCGACCCCAGCCGCGGCGAGGCGCGCGCCTGGCTCTTCGGCATCGCCCGCAACGCGGCCCTCGACGAGCTCCGCCGGCGCAGCCGCCAGGCCGAGCTGGCGGTCGAGCCCGCCGACCTCGACGGCGCCGCGGTGGAGGCGGGCGCCGAGGGCGCCGAGCGGCGGCTCGCCCTGAAGGCCGGCCTCGCCCACCTCGGGGCGCGCGACCGCGAGCTGATCGCGCTCAAGTTCTTCGCCGGCCTCGACAACGCCGAGATCGCCTCCGTCCTCGGGATCTCGGAGTCCAATGCCGGCACCCGCCTGCACCGCGCCGTGACCAAGTTGAGGGAGGCCCTCGATGGATCGCTTTGACGACGACACCCTGATCGCCGAGCTGCGCGAGCTGCGCCCGACGCCGCGGCCGGAGTTCGCCGCCGAACTCGACCGCCGCGTCGGCGCGGGCTTCCCCCGCGCCGACGGGCGTTCCGCGGCGATGGTGCCCTTCGCGATGCTCGCCAACTGGTGGCGGGGGCTCAACCCGCCGAGGCGCCTCATCCCGGCCCTCGGCATGGCGCTGACCGTGCTCGTCGTCGCGACCGTCGTGGTCTCGATCTCGCAGTCGGGAGGCGGCTCCGACTCCATCGCCGGCTCGCTGCACGTTGAACGCGGTGTCAACAGGCAACTCGCGCCGGCGCCGAGCGTGGGATCGACCGCGGCGGGCGCCGAAGCAGCCAAAGGTGAAGCTGATGAAGCCGCCGGTGGGGCCGAAGAAAGCGAAGAAGCCGAAGGGGCCGAAGAAAGCGCACCGGTGGAAGAAGAAGCCGGAGGCGCAGCCGGACTTGTCCCGTTCGACGAAGCCGCGCCCGAAGCGCAATCCGAGAAGGGGCCCGAGTCGGGCGCCAAGTCGAAGGACTTCAACTCCGCCCTCAACGGCCGGGACATCGAACGCTCCGCCTACATCGTCCTCGGCACCAAGCCGGGCGAGGTCTCGGCGGCGGCGGCGAAGGTCTACTCCGCCGTCCACGCCGCCGACGGCGTCGTCCTCCGCTCCTCCGTGCAGAGTGGCAACGCGGGCGCCACCGGCGCCTCCTTCGCGCTGCTGATCCCGAGCCGCAAGCTGAACGACACGCTGGCCGCCTTCTCCTCGATCGCCGAAGTGCGCCAGCGCCACGACGCGACCAACGACATCACCGCGCCGACCGTCTCCGCCGCCGAAGAACTCGCCGACTCGAACGCGACGATCGACGGGCTGCTGAAGGAACTCGCCGACACCGAAACCGAAGCCGAGCGCGAATCGGTCGAAGCCCGCCTGCACGAAGAGCGCCGCCGCCACGCCGGGATCCGCGCCTCCCTCGACCACCTGCATCAGCGGTCCTCGATGTCGGAAGTCAGCCTCCGCATCGTCACCGGCAAGGGCGCCGGCGTCACCCCGCCCAGCAAGGACAAGGGCGGCTGGGGAGTCGGCGACGCGCTCCACGACGCCGGCCACGTGCTGACGATCGCCGCCGGCGTCCTCCTCATCGGGCTCGCCGTCCTCGCCCCGTTCGCGCTCTTCGCGCTGCTCTTCTGGCTGGGCAACCGCTTCCGCGTCCGCCGCCTGCGCGAGCGCGCCCTCGGATAACCGCGCCGGCGCCCCGCCGCAGCGCATATGGTGGGCCGATGGAGAGGCAGCGCGGCCCGGCGGAGGCACCGAACGACGGCGCCCCGGTGACGCCCCGCCCGGCCGCCTCGGTCGTGCTCCTGCGGCGCGGCGGCAAGCACGCCCAGCGGGCGCTCGAGGTGCTGCTGCTGAAGCGCACCGAGAAGGCCGCCTTCATGCCCGGCGCCTGGGTCTTCCCCGGCGGCTCGGTCGACCCGGCCGACGGCGAGGGGCCCGAGGGCTTCCGCACCTGCGCGAGGCGCGAGCTGCGCGAGGAGGCCGGGATCGAGCTGCCCGCCGACGAGGAGCTCGTCCCCTTCTGCCGCTGGGTCACGCCGGAGATCGTCTCGCGCCGCTTCGACGCCTGGTTCTTCCTCGCCCTGGCGCCCGCCCACACGCCGCCCGAGGCGGACGGGGTCGAGACCGTCGACGCGCGCTGGTTCGAGCCCGCCGCGGCGATCGCCGCCGCCGAAGCGGGCGAGCTCTGCCTCCCCTTCCCCACCCGCACCCAGCTCGGCTGGCTCGCCGCCCACCCGACCTCCGACGCGGCGCTCGCCGCCTACCGCGGCCGCTCCACCGAGCCGATCCAGCCGGAAGTGGTCGGCGAGGGCGCCGAGCAGCGCCTCGTCCTCCCCGGCCTGCCGGACTCGATCCTGCTCAGCGACCTGCGCGACTCCGACTAGCCGCGGGCCGCCGGCTAGGAGGGGACGACCGGCGAGGGATCGACCGCCGGCGCGTCGGGGAACGGCGCCAGACCGGCGTGCCAGGGGCCGGGCCGGTAGGTGTGGATGCCGCTCTCTTCCATCTCGCCCTGGATCCGTCGGAACAGCTGGCCGGCGTTTTTCAGCGCCAGTTTCAGTTCTTCGTCGGAGCGCTCGCGCAGGTGCCAGAGGAACCAGAGCTGGCGGTCGTTGACGCCGAAGCTGATCTCCCCGTTCATCGTCGTCACCCAGGCGAGGAAGCCGGGGCCGAAGAGCTCGCGCAGGGCGACCGGGTCGAACTCCTTCGGCACCGTCGTCCAGAAGCGCTTGTTGAAGTCCAGCGACTCGAATTCGACCTTGCGCGAGAAGCGCTGCTGGACGTGCTCGGTGCCCTCGATCGACTCGACGTTGAAGGCGGGGACGACCCGGGCGAGGTCGGGCATGTGGGCCTTGGCGAGGATCGCGGTCGGCAGGATCGCCTTGTTGAAGAGGCCGCCCACCTCGCGTTCGTCGGCGTCGCAGGACGCCCCCCAGAAGCCCTCGACCAGCTGCCCGGTCAGCCGGTTGACGCCGCCGACGCAGAGCGCGACCGGGCCGTCTTTGGGATTGATCCCGCCGACCGGCTCGTAGGTGACTTCGTGGCGCTCGCCGTAGCGGCGCACCAACTCGGTCCAGTCCTGCCCTTCCTGCTTGGCGCCCATGCCCGGATCCTAGTAGCGCTCGTCGCCCGGAAACCCGTCCGTCACGCCCGCGTCGGCGCTAAGGTTCCCGCAAGCCGATCGAACCCCCATAGGGAGAGTCAATGGTCATCGTCATCATCGTCGTCGTAGTTCTGATCCTG
This sequence comes from uncultured Solirubrobacterales bacterium, assembly GCA_963791095.1. Lineage (GTDB taxonomy): Bacteria > Actinomycetota > Thermoleophilia > Solirubrobacterales > 70-9 > VAYN01. Next base: position 15,633 of record CAWBRE010000030.1, on the reverse strand, counting down.
CTCGCGGTCTTCTATTACATCGCCAAGCGCAACGGGATCATCGCCAGCCGCAACCGCGTCGACGAGTCCTGGAGCGGCATCGACGTGCAGCTGAAGCGCCGCCACGATCTCGTGCCGAACCTGGTCGAGACGGTCAAGGGCTACGCCACTCACGAGCAGGCGGTCTTCACCAAAGTCACCGAGGCGCGGGCCGAGTCGATGAAAGCCACCAGCGTCCAGGACACCGCCACGGCGGAGACCAAGCTGACCGGCGCGCTGACCGACCTGCGCGCGGTAGCCGAGCAGTACCCGAACCTGAAGGCGACGGAAAACTTCCAGCAGCTGAGCCGGAACCTTTCCGAGCTGGAGGACGAGATCCAGGCCTCGCGCCGGATCTACAACTCCAACGTGCAGGCGTACAACACCGACATCCAGCAGTTCCCGGGGTCGATCATCGCCAACCAGGGCAACTTCACCGCGCGCCAGTACTTCGAAATCGAAGACAAATCCGAACGCGAACCGGTCGCGGTCAGCTTCGACACCAAATAAGGAACGGGAAGAGGAAAGTAGAAACGGTGGAGGCATCGACCAAAGACGCGACGCTCTGGATCTGCGAGAGCTGCGGGTTCATCTACGACCCCGCGATCGGTGACCCGGACGGGGGCATCCCGCCGGGCACGGCGTTCGAGGACATCCCCAAAGACTGGTTCTGCCCGGTCTGCGGGGCGCGGACGAGCGACTTCCGCCCGCTCGAGCCCGGCGAGGCCTGATCTCCCCTGATGTAGGGTTTGGCTGGTGAGCCAGTTTGACGTCGACTGGGTGGTCGTAGGGAGCGGGTTCGGGGGCTCTGTCTCCGCGCTGCGCCTGGCCGAGAAGGGCTACTCGGTCAACGTCCTCGAGTGCGGCAAACGCTTCCGCGACGAGGACTTCCCGAAATCCACCTGGGACCTGCGCCGCTACTTCTGGGCGCCGCGGCTCGGGATGAAGGGGATCTTCCGCCTCACCCAGTTCAAAGACGTCGCCGTGGTCAGCGGCTGCGGCGTCGGCGGCGGCAGCCTCGGCTACGCCAACACGCTCTACGTCCCGCCGAGCGAGTTCTTCCAGGACCCGCAGTGGTCAGACCTCGAGGACTGGGAGCAGACCCTCGCCCCGCACTACGCCGAAGCGCAGCGGATGCTCGGCGTCACCCAGGTCGAGCAGGACGACCCCGCCGACCAGCTCCTGCGCGAACTCGGCGAGCACCTCGGCGTCGGCGACACCTACCAGAAGACCCCGGTCGGGGTCTACCAGGAGAACCCGGGCAAAACGGTGCCCGATCCCTTCTTCGGCGGCGAGGGCCCCGACCGCACCGGCTGCATGCAGTGCGGTCGCTGCATGGTCGGCTGCCCCCACGGCGCCAAGAACACGCTGGTCAAGAACTACCTCTGGCTGGCCGAGCGGCGCGGCGTGAAGATCGAACCGGAACGGATGGTCACCGACGTGCGCCCGCTGGGCGGCGCCGACGGCTCGGAGGGCTACGCGATCACCAGCGAGCGCTCCGGCTTCCTCCCCGGCCGCGGCAAGCGCACGATCCGCGCCCGCGGCGTGATCTTCGCCGCCGGCCCGCTCGGCACCAACAAGCTGATGCAGCGCTGCCGCCTCTCCGGCGCCCTGCCGAAGATCTCCAACCGCCTCGGCGAGCTGGTGCGGACGAACAGCGAGATGATCCTCGCCGTCACCGTGCCCGAGGACTACCCGGAAGACCTCACCCGCCGGGTCGCGATCACCTCCTCGATCTATCCCGACGCCCACACCCACATCGAGACCGTCACCTACGGCCACGCGGGCGACTCGATGAACACGCTCTACACGCTGCTGGTGGGGGACGGGACCAAAATGACGCGGCCCTTCAAGCTGCTCGGGCAGATCATCCGCCACCCGGGGAAGTTCGCCAAGGTGATGTGGCCGAAGGGTTGGTCGAGCCGCACGATCATCGTGCTGGTGATGCAGACGCTCGACAACGCGATCGCCCTGCGGCCGAAGGTGATGCCGGGCGGCAACGTCCGCCTGACCACCGAACAGGACCCTGAGCGTCCCAACCCGACCTACATCCCGGTCGCCAACGTGGCGGCCGAATGGCTGGCCGAGCGGACCGGCGGGATCGCCCAGTCGAGCGTCTCCGAGGCGCTCTTCAACGTGCCGAACACCGCCCACATCCTCGGCGGCGCGACGATCGGCCACTCGCAGGAGGACGGCGTCGTCGACTCCCACCAGCGGGTCTTCGGCTACGAGAACCTGCTGGTCTGCGACGGCGCCGCGGTGCCGGCCAACGTCGGGGTCAACCCCTCGCTGACGATCACCGCCCTGGCCGAGCACGCGATGTCGCACGTACCGCCGAAAGAGGAGGCGCAGTCGCGCCGCCCGGCGGAGGCGGCGCGACCGGCCTGAACGTCGGCCCTAGGCCGCCGCGTACAGCTGGTTGACGTAGTCCCAGTTGACGACGTTCCAGAAGGCGTCGAGGTATTCGGGACGTTTGTTCTGGTACTTCAGGTAGTAGGCGTGCTCCCAGACGTCGACGCCGAGCAGCGGCGCGGAGCCGTCCGACAGCGGCGTGTCCTGGTTCGGGGTCGAGACGACCGCGAGGCCGGAGCCGTCTTTGACCAGCCAGGCCCAGCCGGAGCCGAAGCGGGCGATGCCGGCCGCTTTGAACTGCTCCTTGAAGTCGTCGAAGGAGCCGAAGGTGCTGGTGATCGCCTCACCGACCGCGCCGGTCGGGGCGCCGCCACCGGTCGGGCTCATCATGTTCCAGAAGAGCGAGTGGTTGTAATGGCCGCCGGCGTTGTTGCGGACCGGGCCCTGCTTGTCGCCGGGCAGGCTCGAGAGGTTGGTGAGGACGTCCTCGACCGAGCGGCTGGCCCACTCGGTGCCCTCGAGCGCGGCGTTCGCTTTGTCGACGTAGGCCTGGTGGTGTTTGTCGTGGTGAACGCGCATCGTCGCCTCGTCGATATGCGGCTCGAGGGCGTCGTAGGCGTAAGGAAGATCAGGTACCGCGAAAGCCATTTTCGGTTCTCCTCTACTCGATAGTTGCGTCCCCATGAGCCTATCCCCCGGGGGCCTTCGCGAAACGCCCGGGCGCCGATCGGTGCCCCCTACGGGATCGCGGCGCGGAGCCCGACTTCGGGCCCGAGGGCTTCCGGGACGGCGTCCGGTTCGCCGCCCGTCCATTCGACGAAGCGATACCAGGAGGGCTTCGCTTCGTAGCGCCGGGTGAGGAGGCCCGCCGAGCTGCAGAACTGGCAACTCCCCCCTTCGTCGGTCCAGGTGAACCACCAGACGCCGTTGACCTTCCAGCGGGTGCGGTTGGCGGAGAGCAGTTCGAGCGATTTGGTCAGCTGGTCCGCCTGCCCTTCGGGGCCGCGCTGCCAGCGGGTCGGGCCTTCTTCGGACCCCCAGCCGAGCTCGGTGACGTAGAGCGGCACCTTGGCGTCGCCGTAGTGGCGCATGATCCGCCGCAGGCGATCGAGCAGGACGGCCATGCCGGGGGCTTCGGCGACGTAGGGGTGGAGGGCGACGCCGTCGAAGTAAGGCCGCACGTTGCCGGCCTCGTAGAACCGTTCGAGGAAGGCGCCGGAGGCGATGTTCGGCGGGATCTGCAGCGGTTTGCCGAAGAGGCCGCCGAGCAGCACCTTCGCTTCCGGGTCGGTGCCGTGGAGGGCGGCGCCGGAGATGCGGATCAGCTTCGCGTATTCGGCCGGGTTGGCTTCGGCCACCTGGCTGACGATGTTCTCCTCGTTCCAGATCTCCCAGTGGGTGATCGGCAGGTAGTCGAGCTTTCGGTGGTCTTCCCAGAATTCCCCTTCCGGCCCGTAACGACGGGCCGCTGCGCGGAGGAATTTCTGCCACGCCCACCGCTGCCAGGAGGTCTTGACCGGCAACACCCCCGGTTCTTCGGCGACCCATTCCGGCGACCCCCAGATGAAGACGGAGATGCGGATGTCGTCTTCGGCCGCCAGTTCGACCTGCTTGTCGAAGCCCGACCAGTCGGGCTTGACCACCAGCGGGCTGGTTCCCTCGATCACCGACCAGAACATCGGCAGCCGCACGTTGTCGACGCCGGCTTCCCGCATCAGTTCGTAGTCCTTGTGGGCGAGGGCGTTCTGCGGCGAGACGCCGATGAACCCCGGCGGCAGGAAGGCGGACGCCGAGGCCGGCAGCGCACAGAGCACCACCATCACCGCCGCCACCGCGAGCCTCTTGGTCATGTCTGCCTTCAAACCCCCCGACCCGCAAAGTAGCGGGCGCGGTCGGCGGCCTCGGACGCCCGGCCACCCCGAGCCCGTAGAGGTTGGTCACCCACAGGGCTACAAAGGTCTACCGCCCCCACCGACCGCGCCGCCCCCTGCCCCGCCCCTCTGCCACAATCCGCTCCTCTCGGGGCGTGGCGCAGCCTGGTAGCGCGCACCGTTCGGGTCGGTGAGGTCCCCGGTTCAAATCCGGGCGCCCCGATACTCCTCGCCGGCGGACTCGACCCATCCGCCGCCCGCCAACGCCTCAGCGACGCTAGCTCGTGACGGTGGCGGAGGTGAGTTCGAGCAGGCCGGCCGCGGTGCGGAGGCGGTCGTGGCAGGTGACGCGGGCGAAGCCGGCCTCGGTGAGCATCGAGGGGAGCCGGCCGGCGCCCATGCTCTCGGTGTTGGCGCGGCCGTCGACCAGCTGCAGGCCGGCGAAGACGAGGCGCATCAGCGGGTCCTGGGGCGGGCCCCAGTCGGCGACGTGCACGCGGCCCTCGGGGCGAAGCAGGCGGCGGGCGGCCTGGAGCGTCGCCAGCTTTGCCGGGTCGGGAAGGTGGTGGAGGACCAGCGAGAGGACGACGCGGTCGCAGGAGGCCTCGGCGAGCCCCGGGTCCTCGACCCGGCCGGAGCGCCAATCGACCTTCTCGGCCCCCGCCTTGCCGCGCGCCCGCCGCAGGATCGCGTGGTCGGCGTCGACGCCGACCACGCGGGCGCCGGCGGCGGCCAGCCTGATCACGTTGGTCCCCGTCCCACATCCCAGCTCGACCACGTCGAGGGGCTCGGCACCCGGCGCGCCGGCCATCACCTGGGCGACGAGGCGGCCGCGGAAGAGCCGCTCGCGCATGACGACGGCGACGACAGGGTCGTAGAGGGCGACCCCGAGGTGCGGCCCGAGGGCGCGGACGATGCCGTCGTCGCGGCGATCGGGCGCGGTCATCGCGAACTGCAGGCGCGGACGGATTCCTGCGCGTACTGCGTGCCGTCGTTGAAGGCCGCGGCGAAGGTGGCGGCCAGCTTGCCGTCGCGACATTCGGCGTTCACGTAGCCCCCGCGTTCGCTGTCCTTGCGGCGGAAGCCACGCTCGAGATCGAGCCTGAAGCTCAGGAAGGAGCCGGCCCCCCCGGCAAGGGTCGGTGCGGTAAAGGTCGCTTCGCTGCCGATCCGCCCCTGCCGGACCGATCGAATCGGGACGATCATCCTGATGATGCTTTCGAACGGCGCCGGCACCGGTAATTCGACCAGTAGGTCGGTGGTTCCACCGCGGGTGCCGCCGTTGTAGACCTTCCCCTTGCTCGGCACCTTGAACGGGTTGGTTTCGTCGAAGGCGAACTCGAGCGTGGCTTCGGCGCGACCGACGATGGCGCGCGGGCATTCGCTTGCTCCGGCCGCGTCGATCTGGATGCCACCTTCGACGGTCGGCCAGCGGCAGACCGGCGGGCCATGCGGTTCAAGGTGAATCGAGCGGTCGAGCCCGAACCTCGTTTCCTCGATCCCCGGCGGGATCCCATCGCTGATGTGCGGCGACTCCTCGACCGCGAGCTGCAGCTCCGTCGCCCCCGGGTCCCTCCCCGGCAGTGGCATCGGCGAGATGCCGAAATCGAATTCCGCCGGACCTTCGATCCCCACTTTCACCACGGTCGGCGCTTCGCCGCCCGCGGCAGTGCCGATCGCCGGCGCGAGCGCCGCCACCAGACCGATCGCCCCCACCGTCAACGTCGCCACGATGGCGCGCGCCATTCGTCCCACCGAACCACCTCCCGGCGCAAGCCTAGACCGCGCGCGGTCAGTCGTAAACGCGGAGCGCCTCGGGGAGGGCGGCGCGGGAGGTGATGCCGAGCTTGCGGTAGGCGGCGTGCAGGTGGGACTCGACCGTGGCGCGGGTGACGAAGAGGGCCTGGGCGATCGCCGGGTTGGAGCGGCCTTCCGCCGCCATCCGGCAGGTACGGAGCTCGGACGGGGTGAGGGCATCGGCATCCCAGCGACCGCCGGCGCGGACCCGGGCGCCACCGGCGGCGAGCTCCTCGCGGGCCGCGGCGGCGAGTGGCGCCGCGCCACAGGCCTCGGCCAGCTCGAGGCCGGTCGCGAGCGGCTCGCGGGCATCTGCACGGCGACCAGCCCGGCGCCGGGCGGCGCCGAGGGCGACCAGGGTATGGGCGCGCTCCAAGCGGGCGGGCGACCCGGCGAGGGCCGTGGCGGACTCCTCCAGCAGCCCGAGCCCCTTCTCCCCACCGGCGACCAATCCCGCGCCGCGCAGGGCGACCCCGAGCGGCCTCGCGGCGCCGAAGCCACGCGCCAGCTCGACCTCCTCGGCGGCGCGCGCCGCGGCCTCCTCGACCTCGCCGAGCTCCCGCAGCGCCAGAGCCGCGACCGAGCGCCAGGGCAGGAAGGCCGGATTGCGAATGCCGAGCGCCTCGCTGAGGTCGCCGCAGGCGAGGAGCAGCGGCAGCGCCTCCGCCGGCCGGCCGAGCGCCAACTGCGCCCGACCGAGGGCGAAGAGCGCCTCCCGCGACCAGGTGTGCGGGGAATCGGCATGGGCGCCGGCGTCGGGGCCGAGCATCTCAATCGCCTCCTCCGGCGCCCCGCGCTCGATCGCGGCCAGCGCCAGATGGACGGTGGCGAAGCCGCGGAGCGCCTCCAGCCCCGGCGACTCGGCGGCGATCCGCAGCGCGTCGCGGCAGAGCAGCTCCGCCCCGTCGAGGTTGCCGCGGAGGACCGCGGTCCAGCTGCCGATCGCCGCCGTCGCCGCGTAGGCCAGCGGCGAACCGCGCCCGCGCGCCCGCTCGAGCGCGTCGTCGAAGCCCGCCGCCGCCTCCTCCAGCTCGTCGCAGATCGCCAGCATGCTGAGCGGGATCAGGTAGATGTCGGGACTGAGCGGCTCCTCGTCGAGCAGGCGGCCGCCGCCGAGGGCGGTGCGGGCGAAGCCGATCGCGACGTCGACGGGTTCGCCGGCCGCGGTCGCCGCGTAGGCGCACTGGACGGCAACCACCCGGCCGACCGGCGAGTCCTCCTCGGCCACCGTGCGGATCCGGTCCAGGTGTCGGTCGGCCACCTCGCGCAGGCCGCGGTCGGCGCGCGCGGCGGTGACCAGCGCCGCCTCCAGCCGCGCCCGCAGCTCGGCGTCCCCGTCCCCCAGCCGGGCGAGCACCGGCTCGACCCGCTCGACCACCTCGCCGCTCCGCCCGGCGTAGACGAGGAAGCGGGCGAGGAGGAGCGCGGCGCCGGCGCGGGCGGGGCCATCGGCGGCGTCGAAGCCCGCGCGCAGGTCGTCGAGCCCGGCCGGATCGCCGGCCACCGACTCGGCGAGGCCGAGCAGCGTCCGCAGACCGGCGACCTCGGTGACGCCGGGGGGCTCGGCCAGGGCCCGCCGCAACAGCGGCACAGCGGCGGTCGCCGAACCGCGACCGAGCTCCCCCGCCGCCGCCTCCCGCAGGTGCTCGACCACCCACGGATCGCCGCTCGGGGCGGCATGCAGGAGCTGTGCGGCGACCGCGGCGGGACCGGCGCCATCGGCATCGAGGAGCCGGGCGGCGCGAGCGTGGTCGGCGGCGCGGCGAGCGGGGCCGAGATCCTCGTGGACGACGCGGCCGAGAAGCGGCTGGAGGAAACGCAGTTTGGGCTCGATCGCGACGAACCGCGCCGCGGCGAGCTCGTCGGCAGCCGCCGCGGCGGCGTGGTCGAACCCGGCGAGCTCGGCCACCTGGTCGAGCGGCGCCTCGCCACCGAGCACCGCCAGCGCCGCCGCCAGCTCCCGCGCCGAAGGTGAGAGCCGGGCGAGCCGCAGCAAGGTCACCGCGGCGACCCTCTCGGGCGCCAGCGAGCGCAGCCGCTCGGTCGCCTCCGGCCCCGGCTCCAGCCCCTCGGCGGCCAGCTCGCCGACGATCTCGGCGACAAAGTGTGGATTGCCGCCGGTCAGCTCGTGGCAGGCGTGGACGAACTCGGAGGCGGGAGTGCCGCCGTCGAGCGCCGCCAGCGCTGCCGCCGTCCCCACCTCACTCAGCGGCCCGAGGCGGATCGTCTCGGCGACCGGCTCCACCGCCACCGCCTCCAGCAACGGCCGGGCCGCGGTCGACTCTCCCGGGGCGCGTGCGACGACCACCAGCACCGGCAGCCGCTCCAGCCGGCGGGCGAGGTAGAGCAGCCAGTCGAGGCTCGGCAGGTCGGCCCACTGCGCATCGTCGACGAGCAGCGCCAAGGGCCCGCGCTCGCTCAGCGCGGCGAGCAGCCAGTAGAGCCCATGGCGGGCCTGGGTCGGATCGAGCGGCGCGCCCGCGGGGGCCAGCCCGAGCGGCGCGGCAGCGAGCGCGGCGGCCCCCGCCAAAAGGCGCTCGCGCTCTTCCGGATCGGCCCGCACGACGCTTCGCTCGAGCAGCTGCTGGACGACGCCGAAGCCACTCGCCGCCTCCAGCTCGCCGCCGCGCGCTCGCAGGACCGCCAACCCCTGCGCCGCAGCGATCTCCGCCGCCGCCGCCAGCAGCGCCGTCTTGCCGACCCCCGGGTCCGCCTCGACCAGCACCAGCCTCCCCGCCCCGTCGTGGGCCGCGGCGGCGGCTGCCCGCAGGCGTCCGAGCTCCTGCTCGCGCTCGAGCAGCGGAGCGGCGCTGGACCGGGGCGCATCCACGAGGCGCCCAGCATAGGCGGACCGCTCGGGTGAAGATCAATGAGGCTCATGGATGCGGTCGGCGCCGCCCGGGCCTAGCTTGCGGGGCGATGCGTCGGCTGCGGAAGATCGAGCACCCCATCGGCCGGGCGCTCTCCTACCTCGGCGCCTTCCTGCTGATCAGCGTGTTCGTGGCGATCCCGCTGATCTTCCTCAACTCGAACCTGGTCTGGGGCGAAGCGAACCAATACGGAAGGGTGCCGATCCCGGGCCACAAGATGATCCACCTGCCCTCCGGCGCGGTCGAAGTGACGGTCGCCGCGGCGCTCCCCGGACGGGGCAACGAGACGCCCGAACTGCTGCTGCCGACGCTGAACCTGACGATGAAGGCGCGCGGCGGCCAAGAAGCGCCGACGGTCGAAGAAGACATCGGCGACTCGGTCAACGCGAACGACTCCGAAGTCGACACCCAGCGCACCGCCTGGAAACTCCACGTTCCCGAAGAAGGCAATTACCTGGCGGTGCTGAAGGGCGACTTCACCGGCTATGGGGTCAACGCCCAGGCCTGGTTCGGGCGCGAACCGAATCCTCTGCACGGCTGGCAGGTCATCCTCTTCGCCATGTTGGTGACCGCGGTCGGCACGTCCCTCTATTACGGGATCGAGGCGCTGTGGAAGCGGCGGCGGCGCAACGGACCGGACCCGGACCGGGCCGAGCTCGACGCGGACGGAGAGGCGTACCGCGAAGAAGTGGAAAAGCAGGAAATCGAAGCGAACCGCAAACGCGACCGCGAAGGGGCCGTCTGATGTTCGACAAACGCAAAATCCAGAAGCACGGCGAGCGCGCCGAGGCCGTCGTCATCGACTCGGTCATGAGCGGCTACAGCAACAGCCACGGGGTCAACAAATGGCACCTGAAGCTGCGCGTCCAGTTCGAGGACGGCTCGACCGTCGAAGCGACGTGCAGCGCCTACCCGACCGGCCCGGTGGGCGCCTTCAATCCCGGCGACATCGTCCCGGTCCGCTACCTGCCCGACAACCGCACCAAGGTCGAGGTCGACCACGACTCGTTGGTCGACGCCTCGAAGGCCCGCCGCACGGAAGGCCGCGAAAAACTGATCCGCCTGGGCGAGGAAAAAATCGAACGCGGCGACGCCTGAGCGCCACGCCCGCCGCGGACGCCTGGCTATTCGACTTTTTCGATCGCCTTTTCGATTTCCGCGAGCGAGGCGTTTTCCTGCAGCGTTTCGTTGCCGTGCGGGCCCTCGAACACCATCGCCTGCCCGTAGCGGATGCCCAGGTTGGAGCCGAGTTCCTCCTGGGATTCAAGGCTTTTGTTCATCGCGCTGTCGGCTTCTTTGCCTTCTTCCAAGGCTTCTTCCCATTCTGGGCCGTTCAGTTCCTCGACCCCGCCGGCCACCGAGAGGAGGAAGTTCTTGCGCAGGCCGGCGCGGCTGTTTTCCGCTTCCGAGACGCCGAAGCGGTCGGCTTCCTTCTGGTTGGCGAAGAAGAGGTAGGCGTACTGCCAGCCGTAGCCCTGTTCGGCCGCCGCTTCGACCCCGTAGGAGCCTTCCTCGATCGGGTTTTCGCTGTTCGAGTAGTGGCGGTAGAGGAACTTGACCGTGCCCGGGCGGGCGTACTTTTCGGTCAGCGCGGGGATCGTCGAGAGGAAGGCTTCCCGGCACTGGGAGCTCTGCACGTCGTCGAAGACCTGGACCGTCACCGGCGCGTCTTCGGAGCCGAGGCGGGCGCCTTCCTGGGGCACGCCGCCGAAGAGTTCCTGCGCCGTGCCGATGCCTTCGATGTGGACGGTGTTCTTGTTCGGCTTCTGGGTCGAGATGTTGACCAGCGCGTAGCCGAGCCCGAACGCGCCGAGCAGCAGGAGCAGCACGACCCAGATGCGACCGCGGCGCGGCAGCTGGCGCTGGGCGACCTCGGGGGAGTCGGGAGGAACAGGCGGGGCGGTGGCGTCGCTCACCCGTCCAGTATCGCGAGTGCCGATCGTCGGCATTCCCCAACATCCGCGAATTGCCGTTGACAGGAGGCGCCCGCGGGGGTAGGAAGAACTACCCAGTTTTACGCCACCTGTCTTCGACACCGGGAGGGTCTTGATGGCCAACCATCTGACGCCGGACGAGCTCGCCGACCACCTGCACATGGACCAGCAGGAGGTGATCCGCGGTTGCGTCGAGATGGGCATACCGATCTTCCACGGCCGCATCGACAGGACCCTGTTCGAGCTCTCCCTGCGCAACCTGGCGGCGGTGCAGCAGGGGAAGCTGGTCACGGACCTGCCGCACTGATTAGACTCCTCCGCGATGGCGGGGAGGGGGACCCATTCGAAGACGTTGGCGGACCTGCTGGTCCGCTCGGCCGAGCTCTACGGCTCGCGCCCTGCCGTGCGCTACAAAGAGGGCGGCGCCTGGGTCGACCGCAGCTTCCAGCAGGTGCTGGAGATCGCCAAGCCGCTGGCGCTCGGGCTGGTCGCGCTCGGGGTCGAGAAGGGCGACCGGGTTTCGATCCTCGGCAACACCCGCCCGGAGTGGACCTACTTCGACTACGCGGCGCTCTCGATCGGCGCCACCGTGGTGCCGATCTACCAGACCAACTCGCCGGAGGAGTGCGCCTACGTGCTCGAGAACTCCGACGCCAAGGTCGTCGTGGTCGAGGATGAGGAACAGCTGGGCAAGATCCGCGAGGTCCGCGCCGAGCTGCCGCAGCTCGAGCAGGTGGTGATGATGGTCGGCGACGCCGACGACGTGATCTCGATGGAGGCGCTGGCGGCGAAAGGCGCGAGCGTCGACGACGCCGTCTTCCAGCAGCGGATCGACGCCGTCACCAGCGACGACATCTGCACCTTCATCTACACCTCGGGCACCACCGGGCCGCCGAAGGGCTGCGTGATCAGCCACGGCAACTACCGCTCGATGCTCGACATGATCAACGCGACGAATGTGATCGCGGAGGAAGACCTCACCTACCTCTACCTGCCGCTCGCCCACTCCTTCGCCCTGCTGATCCAGCTCGGCAGCTTCGACCTCGGCGCCACGATCGCCTACTGGGAGGGCGACCCGAACAAGATCGTGCCGAACCTCGGCGAACTGAAACCGACCTACTTCCCCTCGGTACCGCGGATCTTCGAGAAGATCTACACCGCCGCCAACAGCGGCATGGAGAAAGAGGGCGGGGCGAAAAAAGCGATCTTCGACTGGTCGATCAAGACCGGCAAGAAGATGCGCGAGGCCGAACGCTCGGGCGGCAAACCGGGTTGGCTGCTGCAGCGCCAGTACGACTTCGCCGACAAGAAAGTGCTCTCCAAAATCCGCGGCCTGTTCGGCGGCAACCTGCGCCTGGCGGTCTCCGGCGCGGCCCCGATCAACCCCGACATCCTGCGCTTCTTCGACGCCGCCGGGGTCTTCGTGGTCGAGGGCTGGGGGATGACCGAGACCTCGACCGCGGCCACCGTCGCCTCCGAGGACTCTTTCAAGTTCGGCACGATCGGCAAGCCCTTTCCCGGCTGCGAGGTGAAAATCGCCGACGACGGCGAGATCCTCGTGCACGGCCCGAACGTCTTCCAGGGCTACCACAAGAACCCCGAGGCGACCGCCGAGACGATCGTCGACGGCTGGCTCCACACCGGCGACATCGGTGAGATCGACTCGGAAGGCTTCATCAAGATCACCGGCCGCAAAAAGGACATCATCATCACCGCGGGCGGCAAGAACATCACCCCGGCCAACCTCGAGGCGCAGATCCGCGAGAACCACCTGGTCTCCCAGTGCGTGGTGGTCGGCGACCGCCGGCCCTACCTGGTCGCGCTGGTCACCCTAGATCCCGAGGAAGCGGTCGCCTACGCCAAAGACCACGACCTCCCCGAGGATCCCACGCAGCTGGCGACCAGCCCGGAGATCCGCAAGGTGATCGAAGACCACGTCGACGAGATCAACAAGAAATTCGCCCGCGTCGAGCAGGTGAAGAAGATCAGCATCCTCCCCCGTGACCTATCCCAGGAGGACGGCGAGCTGACCCCGACGCTGAAGGTCAAACGGGCCGTGGTGACCCAGAAGCACGAGAAAGAGATCGACGAGCTCTACGCCGCCTAACGGCTGCTTCAAGTCTTATTGCAAGTAGTTGCAAGTAGACATCAAGTCGGGCGCATGCGCCAAAAGGCCCGAGGGTCCCTCGCAGACTTTCCGACCCATTCGACAATCTCCGCGTCCCTCAGCGCAGAGAGTTCTCTTTGGGCGACCGGCCGCGAGACACCCAAAAGCTCCGCGACCTCGCCCGTGCTCAGCCGGTCTGCCTCGCGTAAGGCTGCGGTTATTCGCCTTGCGTTTTCGGGCAACCGAGCCTCCAGCCGTCGATCGACGGGCTCTGCGAGAAGCGTCAACTCGACACTCCCGGAGGTCTGTCGGTAGATCGGATCGCTCAAACCGGCCGCGCGCATCTCTTCGAACATTCGCCGGATCCCCTCTCCGAGCTCTTGGCCAAAGTTGAGGTCCGCGCAGACTCTGGCGATGCGAGGGTTCCGCGCAAACCGAGTGGTCTCGAGCGGGTCACTTAGATCTACAAGTCCCGGAAACCTCCCGGGGCTGGATATCTCGATGCGATCGTCGAATATCTCGACCCTGATGTGATCGCCCGCCGCACTGTACGAACGATGGACTGCGGCGTTGACGATCCCCTCCAGCCATGCGTCGTCTGGAACCAGTGGGACCGTGCCGAATTTCCCCTCCGGCATAAGCGCTCGCCGAGTGGGTTGCAATTTCTCGACATATAGGCGCGCCGAAAGAAGCTGCTCCGGAATTGGCCCCTCGACTTTGATGTCTTCCAGCAACTGTTGCCTTGCTCCAGTTCCTCGCTCGTGTCCACGCCACCGCAGAACGCGAATAAAGGCCTCTGGCAGAAACTTTTGCGGGAAGGAACCAAACAGCAAGCAACCCGCGATCGTGAGCTCCTCCTCCGTCGATAAACCTCGCGCTCGCAGAAGGCGCTCGCCGTCAGAGGCGCCAACGGCATCGACATACTCTTGGACCATGTCGCGGTCGAGGTCATCGAGCGACGTCCCTGGCAGCGCACGTGCCTCGTAGCTGGCCTGGCCCTTGTCATATAGAAGCTCTTGCCTCTGGGCAAAGCTGAGCTTGCGGTTCTCATCCCCGACCCTCAGAAAGACTTCGTCTCGCGGATTCGCGTGAACCTGTTCGCTCGACGAGACCTCGAACCAAAGGAGGCGATCGCTCTTCCCGGTCTCATCTATGCAGTCGACAAACCGACTACGTGCCCTGACGGGCGGCACGCAGAAATCGATGTTCGCCTGCATCTGCCCGTTGAGACGAGCGGACGATGGACCAACTCCTTCGATTTTCCCGTCGTGCAAGCCAATGACCACGATGCCGCCGTCAGCATTCGCAAAGCCAACCAGGGCATCCCCAAGATCTCGCGCGGAAATCCGACCCGACTTCCGCTCGAGCCACTGATCCTCTACAAGCGCCATTAGAGCGTGACCCACCGCGATTGGCGCGTATTCGTTTAATGCCTTTTCAGCCGCGACCGTGCTCATCTACTTGCAATTATTGCAAGTAGCGACAAGTAACGATTTTAAGAAGTTTGACCTGATTGCCGCAGCAGCACCGAAGTGGTCTGCTCCAGCACGCGGCGCCAGGCGGAGGTCTGCTCGGGCTCTGTCTCCTCGGCCTGTTCGACCACCCGGCGGAGGCGGCGCTCGGAGATCTCGAGGCCGTGCTTGGCACTGATCTCGGCGTATTTCTCGAAGTCCTGGGCCAGCATCGCGGTCACCGATTCGAAGCCGTGGCGGGCGATGTCGAGGCGGTGGCCGTAGTCCATGATCGGCGTGCCGAACATCAGCTCGTCGGTCTCCTCCGGCTCAAGCAGCAGGATGTCGACGCCCGGGTATTTCTCCTGCCACTGTTCGACCGCCTGGTGCAGGCGGGCGTGGGCGATCAGGCGGAAGGTCTGGTTGCCGATCGCGGGCAGGCCCATGTCGGCGACGCGGCGCACGCGGCTGCCGAACATCGTCGGGATCGTCTTCTCGAAGTCGTTGACGTAGGGGACCAGCGGGTTGACGACGACGATGAACTTCGCCCCCGCCTCGACCGCGATGTCGACGTTGGTGGTTGAGCGGATCCCCCCGTCGACCAGCTGGCGGCCCTTCAGCTCGACCGGCTTGTAGACGATCGGCAGCGCGGTCGAGCACTCGACCGCTTTCGAGATCGGCACGTCCTGCCAGCCCTCCTCGCCGAAGACGATCCGCTCGCAGGTGTCGAGGTCGGTCGCGGTCAGGTAGAGCTCGGGATCGACCACGCGGAAGTCGTTGGAGCGGCCGCCTTCGGTCAGCGCTTCGGCGACGTAATCGCCGATCCCGCTGCCGTCGTAGAGGCCGGTCGGCAGGTTCTCCATCAGCGCCACGCCGAGGTCGATCGCGGAGAAGTCGCGGATCCGCAGCAGCGCCCGCGCCGCCTCGAGGCTGCGGAACGGCAGCTTCGCCGCGCTCTTCAGGAAACCCATGTAGTTGGGGCTCAGCATCCGGCCCAGCTCGAGGTCGTCGAGCTCGGAGGGGACGCGGGTGTTGATCACCTGCATCATCTCGTCCGGGGTGACCCCGTTGGCCAGCATCGAGGCGACGAAGGAGCCGGCGCTGGTGCCGACGTAGACGTCGAAGTTGTTGACCGTGCTGTTGACGGCGAGCAGATCGAGCGCCCGCAGCGCCCCGATCTCGTACACGCCGCCCGTGAAACCGCCGCCGCCGAGCACCAGAGCCGTCTTCGAC
>CAWBRE010000029.1:0-9757 GCA_963791095.1 uncultured Solirubrobacterales bacterium | reverse complement strand
GCCTGGCCGCTCTGACGGAGCAGCACCGAAGTGGTCTGCTCCAGCACGCGGCGCCAGGCGGAGGTCTGCTCGGGCTCTGTCTCCTCGGCCTGTTCGACCACCCGGCGGAGGCGGCGCTCGGAGATCTCGAGGCCGTGCTTGGCACTGATCTCGGCGTATTTCTCGAAGTCCTGGGCCAGCATCGCGGTCACCGATTCGAAGCCGTGGCGGGCGATGTCGAGGCGGTGGCCGTAGTCCATGATCGGCGTGCCGAACATCAGCTCGTCGGTCTCCTCGGGCTCGAGTAGCAGGATGTCGACGCCCGGGTATTTCTCCTGCCACTGTTCGACCGCCTGGTGCAGGCGGGCGTGGGCGATCAGGCGGAAGGTCTGGTTGCCGATCGCCGGCAGGCCCATGTCGGCGACGCGGCGCACGCGGCTGCCGAACATCGTCGGGATCGTCTTCTCGAAGTCGTTGACGTAGGGGACCAGCGGGTTGACGACGACGATGAACTTCGCTCCCGCCTCGACCGCGATGTCGACGTTGGTGGTTGAGCGGATCCCCCCGTCGACCAGCTGGCGGCCCTTCAGCTCGACCGGCTTGTAGACGATCGGCAGCGCGGTCGAGCACTCGACCGCTTTCGAGATCGGCACGTCCTGCCAGCCCTCCTCGCCGAAGACGATCCGCTCGCAGGTGTCGAGGTCGGTCGCGGTCAGGTAGAGCTCGGGATCGACCACGCGGAAGTCGTTGGAGCGGCCGCCTTCGGTCAGCGCTTCGGCGACGTAATCGCCGATCCCGCTGCCGTCGTAGAGGCCGGTCGGCAGGTTCTCCATCAGCGCCACGCCGAGGTCGATCGCGGAGAAGTCGCGGATCCGCAGCAGCGCCCGCGCCGCCTCGAGGCTGCGGAACGGCAGCTTTGCCGCGCTCTTCAGGAAACCCATGTAGTTGGGGCTCAGCATCCGGCCCAGCTCGAGGTCGTCGAGCTCGGAGGGGACGCGGGTGTTGATCACCTGCATCATCTCGTCCGGGGTGACCCCGTTGGCCAGCATCGAGGCGACGAAGGAGCCGGCGCTGGTGCCGACGTAGACGTCGAAGTTGTTGACCGTGCTGTTGACGGCGAGCAGATCGAGCGCCCGCAGCGCCCCGATCTCGTACACGCCGCCCGTGAAACCGCCGCCGCCGAGCACCAGAGCCGTCTTCGACGGCTTTTTCCGGCGCCGCGATTTACGGCGTGGTTTCGACTCGATGTCGACGACTTGACCCATGACGCACGTCCATTATCCCCGATCCGGGCGACGTCAACCCTCGATCAGCCCGACGCCGCCGCTACCTTGCCCACCGAACGTGTTCCTACCTCTGATGAGAAAGCCCCTCCTCGCCGCCCTCACGGTGGCTTTTGCCCTGCTCCTGGCGCTTGCCGGAACCGCCTCGGCGGCCACTTCCTGCGCCCAGATGAAGGCCTGGCTGACGGCCGGAGGCGGCTCCGCCAGCGGCCTCCTGGTGATGGACGCGGAAACCGGCGAAGTGGTCTGCGCCCAGGCCGCCGAAACGCCACGCCCGCTCGCCTCGAACACGAAGCTCTTCACCACCTCCACGGCCCTGGCCCTGATCGGGCCGGAAACGACGATCCCGACCAAGGTGATGACCGACGGCACCGTCGACGCGGCCGGCGTCCTCCACGGCAGCCTCTACCTGGTCGGCGGCGGCGACCCGACCCTCGGCACGCCCTCCTTCTACGACAGCTACCTGGCCGGCCTCGGCACCAATATCTTCGCCCTCGTGCCGCAG
The DNA here is from genome assembly GCA_963791095.1 of uncultured Solirubrobacterales bacterium. GTDB lineage: Bacteria > Actinomycetota > Thermoleophilia > Solirubrobacterales > 70-9 > VAYN01. Next base: position 7,990 of record CAWBRE010000029.1, on the reverse strand, counting down.
CTGAAGCGGGCCGGGATCAAAGCGGTGACCGGCCGCCTCTACGGCGACGACACGATCTTCGACCGCAAACGCGGCGTGCTCGACTCCAACTACGCGACCAGCGTGGAAATCGGCCCGCTCTCCGGCCTCGACTTCAACTCCGGCTTCGCCGGCAGCACCAGCTCCAGCCACTTCTCCTCCGACCCGGCGAAGCTGGCGACCCAGACCCTCGACAACAGCATGCGCCACTCGGGGATCAAGCTCAGCCCGACGATCGCCCTCGGCAAAACCCCGAAGGGCGCCAAATCGGTGGCCGTGATCCGCTCGGCGCCGCTGACCCAGATCGTCAACACGACCGACGTCTACTCCGACAACTTCTTCGCCGAGATGCTGCTGAAGCTGCTCGGTGCGCGGATCGGCGCCGGCGGGTCGACCGCCGCGGGCGCGGTCGTGACCGAGGACTTCGCCGCCGAACTGGGCTCCGGGATCCACCAGGTCGACGGCTCCGGGCTGACCCGCACCAACGAAGCCTCGCCGCAGGAGGTGGTCAACCTGCTGCTCGGCGTGCGCAAGAGCGAAATCGGCGAAGACTTCATCGAAGACCTGTCCCTCGCGGGCCACGAAGGGACGACCGCCGGACGCATGCGCGGCACCCCGGCCTACGGCCGCTGCCGGCTGAAGACCGGCACCCTGACCGGCGTCTCCAACCTCTCCGGCTACTGCTTCGACAAGAGCGGCAAGGTGATGGTCTTCTCCACCCTGATGGGCTCGGTGGGCAGCACCGAAACGGCGCACGCCTACCAGGACAAGATCGCCGGCGCCGTCGCCGGCTACTAGGCGAGCGGTTCCCCACCCACCTCACGCCGGTGCGCTAATGCACACCCTGGTGTGCTCAAGCGCACCGGCGTCGGCCGACTGTTCACTTGACCCGGCCATAGGCGGTTCAAGTGAACGCTCGGCCGGACCCGGGTCCCCCGGGACTGCCGCACAACCAGGCGGACTAGCCGTCCGAGTCCGCGGGCGCGTCCCCGTCGTCGTCCGGCGGGTCCGGCGGGCCGTTCACCAGCACGTCCTTCAGCCCGTCTTCGTCGAGGATCGTGGTGCCGAATTTCTCCGCTTTGGTGAGCTTCGACCCGGGGCTCTCCCCCGCCACCACGAAGTCGGTTTTCTTGGAGACCGAGTTGACGACCTTGCCGCCGGCGTTCTTCACCAGCATCGCGGCCTCCTCGCGGGTCAGCTCCGGCAGGGTGCCGGTGAGGACGACCGTCCGGCCTTCCAGCGGCCCGCCCGCGACCCGCCGTTCTGACTCGTCGGCCTCCAGCCGCAGGCCTTTGGTGCGCAGCTTCTCGACCAACGCCCAGGTCGCGTCGTCGCCGAGGTTCTCGGCGATCTGCTCGGCCATGATCGGCCCGACCCCGTCGACCTCGACGATCTTCTCCGGGTCGGCCTCGTGCAGCTCGTCGATCGAGCCGAAGTAGTCGGCCAGCGCCTCCGCGGTGACGTAGCCGACGCCCGGCAGCCCGAGCGCGTAGAGCACCCGTTTGAACGGCCGCGCGCGCGAGGCGTCGATCGAGACGACCAGGTTGCGGGCGGAGGTCTCGCCGAAGCGGTCCAGCTCGACCAGCCGCTCCTCGGTGATGTCGTAGATGTCGGCGACGTCGGCGATCAGGCCCTGGTCGAGGAAGACCGAGGCCTGCTTTTCGCCCAGGCCCTCGATGTCCATCGCGCCCTTGGAGACGAAGTGTTTGACGTGCTGCCAGTTCTGGCCCGGACAGCCGGTGCGGTTCGGGCAGATCGTCCAGACCCCGTCCTCCTTCACCGTCGGCGTCCCGCAGCTGGGGCATTTCTTCGGCGGCTTCGGCTTGCGGGCGCTCTTGTTCTTGCGCGGCAGTTTCGGCGAGACGACCTGCGGGATCACGTCGCCCGCCCGCATCACGACCACCTCGTCGCCGTCGCGCACGTCCTTGCGGGCGAGATCCTCCTCGTTGTGGAGGGTCGCGGTGGAGACGGTGACGCCGCCGACGTGGACCGGCTCCAGCATCGCGAACGGGACCAGGTGCCCGGTCCTCCCCACGTTCCAGACCACCTTCTTCATCGTCGTCACGGCGGTCGTCGGCGGAAACTTCCAGGCGATCGCCCAGCGCGGCTCCCGGCCGACCACTCCGAGCTCGCGCCAGAGCGCCTTCTCGTCGACCTTCACCACGACCCCGTCGATCTCGTAGTCGAGCGTGTCGCGGCGGTCCTCCCACCAGTGGCAGCGCTTGACGACTTCCTCGACGCCCTTGTGGTGAGCGGTGTCCGGGTTGACCTTGAAGCCCTGCTCGCGCAGCCACTCGACCTCGGCCATGTGGGTCGGCAGGTCGATGCCTTTGACCGCGCCGATCCCGTAGATCCAGGTCGAGAGCGGCCGTTCGGCGGCCAGCTTCGGGTCGAGCTGGCGGATCGAGCCCGCCGCCGAGTTGCGCGGGTTGGCGAAGGTCGGTTCCTCGCGTTCGGCGCGCCGCTCGTTCAGCGCTTTGAAGGCGGCGATCGGCAGGTAGGCCTCGCCGCGCACTTCGATCAGCTCCGGCGGCGAGGGGTCCTTCAGTCGCAGTGGCACCGAGCCGATCGTCTTGATGTTCTGGGTCACGTCCTCGCCGATCCGCCCGTCGCCGCGGGTGGCGCCGCGCACCAGCACGCCGTCCTCGTAGGTGAGGGTGATCGCCAGGCCGTCGATCTTCGGCTCGGTCGTGTAGCTGAACTGGGAGGCGGTGATGTCGAGCCGTTTCAGGTAGTTGGCGAGCCGCGTCTCCCAGGCCCGCAGCTCCTCCTCGTTGCGGGAGTTGGCGAGCGAAAGCATCGGTTCGTGGTGGGTGACCGGCTCGAAGCGCTCGAGCGGCGGCGCCCCGACCCGCTGGGTCGGCGAGTCCGGCGTCTGCAGCGAGGGGAACTCGCGCTCCAGGTCGCGCAGCTCGTTCAGCAGCTCGTCGTAGACGTCGTCGCCGACCTCCGGTTCGTCGAGGACGTAGTAGAGGCGGTTGTGGCGGTCGAGCTCGGCGCGCAGCTCGGCGGCGCGCTTGTCGACTTCCGCGGGGACCTCGGCGGAAGCGGCCGCGTCGCTCATGCCGCCGGGGCCTGGGTGTCGAGCATCCCCTCCAGCCCCCAGCCGCGCAACGTGTCGAGGCCACCGTGGTCGGTGAGGTCGAAGTGGATCGGGGTGACCGCGATCCGCCCCGCGGCGACGGCGCGAGAGGTCGGTCCCGTCGAGCTCCTCGTGGCCGGGCGCCCGGCCGTAGATCTCGTAGACCTTGCGGCCGCGGTCGTCGGTCTCCTCGAGCAGCCGCATCTCGTCGTCGTAGATCCGTTTGCCGAGCTTCGTCACCTCGACCCCGGTCGGCTCGCCGCCGGGGAAGTTGACGTTGATCAGCGTCGCCTCCGGCATCGCCTCGCCGCGCAGGCGGTCGACCAGGCGGGCGGAGAACTCGGCCGCGACGACGAAGTCGAAGCTCGCCGCCGCCGTAGCCCATGTCGCCGCCGGAACGCTGCTGGGAGAGGGCGATCGCGGGGATGCCGAGGATGATCCCCTCGAGCGCCGCGGCGACCGTGCCCGAGTAGGTGATGTCGTCGCCGAGGTTCACGCCGTGGTTGATGCCGGCGACGATCAGGTCGGGCCGGCCGCCGCCGAGGCCGAGCTCGGCGAAGCGCACGCAGTCGACCGGGGTGCCGTCGATCGGCGTAGCCGACGTTGCCGTCGTCGAAGGTGATCTCCTCGACCGCCAGCGGCGCCCGGGTGGTGATGCTGCGGGCGGTGGCGCTGCGGTTGGAGTCGGGGGCGATCGTGACGACGTCGAGGCCGCCGAGGGCGACCAGCGCCGCGCCGCAGGGCCTGCAGCCCGGGGGCGGCGATCCCATCGTCGTTGGTCAGCAGTACGCGCACACCCTCGATATTACGGGCCGTCCCGGCCTTGCCGGGCCATGCCCTGAGCGCGCCGGCTGTCGGGGATACTGCGGCCGTGACGACCGTCCGCCTCGACATCGAATACGACGGCGCGGGCTTCCGCGGCTGGGCCCGCCAGCCGAGCCTGCGGACCGTCCAGGGCGTGCTCGAGGCCGGCCTCGCCCAGATCCTCCGCGAGGAGATCGAGCTGACCGTGGCGGGCCGCACCGACACCGGCGTCCACGCCCTGGGACAGGTGGCGAGCTTCGACACCGAGGCGACGCTGCCCGCCCGACCTGGCCCGCAACCTGAACGGGGTCACGCCCGCACGACGTCACCGTGCGCCGCGCCGAGACCGTCGCCGACGGCTTCGACGCCCGCCGCGACGCCCGCTCGCGCTCCTACCTCTACCGGGTGGAGACGCGCCAGGCACCGAGCCCGTTCGAGCAGGGCCGGGCGCTCTGGTGGCCGCACCGAGGTCGACCGCGCCGCCCTCGACGCCTGCGCCGCGGCCCTCGTCGGCACCCACGACTTCACCGCCTTCACCCCCACCCAGACCGACCACGTGCGCTTCGAGCGCGACGTCCTCGCCGCCTCCTGGCAGGAGGAGAGCGCCCACATCCTCGCCTTCCGGATCACCGCCGACGCCTTCATGCGCAGCATGGTCCGCGCCCTGGTCGGCACGATGCTGCAGGTGGCACTCGAAAACCGCACGGTGGAGAACTTCAACGCCCTCCTAGAGGGCGCCAGCCGCTCCGAGGGCGGGCGACACCGCCCCACCCCACGCTCTGTACCTGGAGTCGGTCGGCTACGACTGAGGCGTCCGCCGGCTCGCTAGACGAGCTCGAGGTAGACCATCTCGGTCGAGTCGCTGCGCCGCGGACCGAGCTTGACGATGCGGGTGTAGCCGCCGGGACGCTCCGAGTAGCGCGGGCCGACCTCGTCGAACAGCTTGTGCACGATGAACTTGTCGTTGTGCAGGGCCGCGAGGGCCTGACGACGAGCGTGCAGGTCACCCCGTTTGGCCAGCGTGATCAGTTTCTCGACGTCGGGTTTGACCGCCTTGGCCTTGGCCTGGCTGGTTTCGATCCGCTCGTGCTCGATCAGCTGCTTGGACAGGTTCGAGAGCAGCGCTTTCCGTTCGGCGGAGTTACGACTCAACTTGTTGCGCTTCATGTTATGCCGCATCGTGTTTCCTCCGTCCGCTGCTCTCGTACCGGCCTAGGTTAAGGCGTTTCTAGTCCTGCTGGAGATCGAGGCCGCGGGCGTGCAGCGTCTCGATCACTTCCTCGATCGACTTCGAGCCGAAGTTCGGGATCGCGTTCAGTTCCGCGCGGGACTTGCGGACCAGATCGCCGACCGTCTGCACCCCTGCCCGCTTCAGGCAGTTGTACGAGCGGACGCCCAGTTCGAGCTCCTCGATCAGGATCTCGTCGAGGCCGTTGTTGGCCCCGCCGCCTTCGCGCCGGCACCGTTGGAGCCGAGCCGTCGGCGGGCAGCGCCGCGACCGGCTCACGCGCGGTCAGTTCCTCGACCCGGTCGGCGTCGGTGAAGATCGCCAGGCTCTTGATCAGGATCTCGGAGGCCTCGCGGAGCGCGGCACCCGGCTCGATCGAGCCGTCGGTCTCGAGGTCGAGCTCGAGTTTGTCGAAGTCGGTCCGCTGCCCGACGCGGGCGCCGGAGACGGCGTAGGACGCGCGGCGGATCGGCGAGAAGATCGAGTCGATCGGGATCACGCCGATCGGCTGCTCGTCCGACTTGTTCTCTTCGGCGGGCGAGTAGCCGCGGCCGCGGCCGATCGTCAGGTAGACCTCGAGTTTGGTTTTTTTCTCGAGCGTCGCGATCGGCGCCTCGGGGTTGAGGATCTCGACGCCGGAGGGCAGGTCGATGTCCTTCGCCTTCACCTCACCGGGGCCGGTCGCCACCAGCGGCGCCTCGACCTCATCGGCATCGGTGTGCATGCGGACGACGAGGTCCTTCAGGTTCAGGACGATGTCGGTGACGTCCTCTTTGACGCCGGGGACGGTCGAGAACTCGTGCGACGACCCCCTCGATGCGGACGCTGGTGATCGCGGCACCGCCCAGCGAGGAGAGCAGGACGCGACGGAGGCTGTTGCCGAAGGTGTAGCCGAAGCCCTTGTCGAGCGGCTCGATGGTGAACGTTGCCGCGACGGTCGTCGACTTTCTCGGCGGTGATTCTGGGGACCTGGAAATCAGTGGTCATGAGTTCCTTACGTTGCTTCTTCTTGTCTGAATTGCGTCTGGTCCGGACTACTTGGAGTACAGCTCGACGATCAGCTGCTCCTGGACCGGCGCCGAGATCTCACTGCGCTCGGGGTAGCGCAGGACCTTGGCGGTCAGGGCGTCGTGGTCGGCCTGCAGCCAAGCAGGGACCGTCGAAACCAATTCCGTGGCGCGGCGGACGGTGTCGGCCGCGCTGGAAGTCGGTTTGATCGAGATGATGTCCTCGGGACGCACCTGGTAGGAGGGGATGTCGACGCGGCGGCCGTTGATCAGCCAGTGGCCGTGGTTGATCAGCTGGCGGGCCTGGCGCCGCGAGGCGGCGAAGCCGAGGCGGACCAGCACGTTGTCGAAGCGGGACTCGAGCAGCCGGAGCAGGTTCTCGCCGGTGACGCCCTCCTGGCGGGAGGCGTGTTCGTAGTAGGCGCGGAACTGTTTCTCCAGCACCTGGTAGTAGCGGCGGGTCTTCTGCTTCTCGCGCAGCTGCAGGCGGTACTCGCTCTGGCGCAGGCGGCCGCGGCCGTGGTCGCCGGGCGGGTAGGAGCGACGCTCGACACCGCACTTGTCGGTGAAGCAGCGCTCACCCTTGAGGAAGAGTTTCTGGCCCTCGCGACGGCACTGCTTGCACTGCGGGGAAGTATCGCGAGCCATTAGACGCGCCTCCGCTTCTTCGGCCGGCAGCCGTTGTGGGCCTGCGGGCTCACGTCCTTCACGGTGGTGACGTCGAGGCCGGCGGCCTGCAGCGAGCGGATCGCGGTCTCACGACCGGAGCCTGCGCCCTTGGCGAAGACTTCGACCTTTTCGAGGCCGTGTTCCATGCCTTTCTTGGCGGCGGCGTCGGCGGTCACCTGCGCGGCGAACGGAGTCGACTTGCGCGAGCCTTTGAAGCCCGCGGAGCCGGCCGACTCCCACGCGATCACGTTGCCATCGGTGTCGGTCAGCGTGACGATCGTGTTGTTGAAGGAAGTCTTGATGTGCGCCTGGCCGAAGCTGATGTTCTTTTTGACGCGACGACCTTTGCGCCCTTTGGAGGCTTTTTTCTCCGCCACTCTTATCTCCTACCTAGGTTTCTTCTTGCCGGCGATGCTCAACCGCCGGGGGCCCTTGCGACCGCGCGCGTTGGTCTTCGTGCGCTGGCCGCGGACCGGCAGGCCGCGGCGGTGACGCAGGCCGCGGTAGGCGCCGATCTCCATCAGCCGTTTGACGTTCTGCGAGCGCTCGCGCCGGAGGTCACCCTCGACCTCGTGGTTCTCGACCGCGTCGCGCAGTTTGATGGTCTCGTCCTCGGTGAGATCCTTGCCCTGGATGCCGGGGTCGATCCCGGTGTCCTTGAGGATCTGCAGCGCGGTCGAATGACCGATGCCGAAGATGTAGGTGAGCCCGATTTCGATCCGCTTGTTGTCGGGGATGTTGACCCCGGCGATACGTGCCATCTGCTTAGCCCTGACGCTGCTTGTGTCGGGGGTTTGAGCAGATAACGAGAACCGCACCATTGCGGCGGATTACCTTGCACTTCTCGCACATCGGCTTAACGGACGCTCGAACCTTCATCGCTCCGGTTTCCTCTCGAATACAGGATCCCTCCACGCCCCATGAGTCGGACGGCAGGGTGAAACATGGCCCACTGGGCCGACCAGGAAAGATAGCAGGGGACGGATCCTGGCCGCAACTTGGCCCCGGCCGGCCCTTCATGGCAGGATGTGCCGGTGCCGCGGCGCCCTGACCAGGATACCTTCGACGCGGTCGACGCCTTCGTCGAATCTACTCTCTTCGCCCTGCCGGACCCGGCGCTCGAAGCCGCCCAGGCCGATGCCGACGCCGCGGGCCTGCCCCAGATCCAGGTCACCCCGGCGC
>CAWBRE010000028.1:0-517263 GCA_963791095.1 uncultured Solirubrobacterales bacterium | reverse complement strand
CCCCAGCAAAAAACTCGAAACTGATCCTCGCGGCGATGATCTTCGCCGTCTCGATGACCTTCATCGACCAGACCATCGTCGCGATCTCGCTGCCGACGATCCAGGGGGACGTCCACCTCTCGACCACCGGGTCGCAGTGGATCATCAACGGCTACCTGCTCTCGCTCTCGGCGCTCTTCGCCTTTGGCGGCCGCCTCGCCGACATCGCCGGCCACCGCAAAATGGTGGTGCTCGGGACGATCATCTTCGCCACCTCCTCTGCCCTCTGCGGCGCCACCCCGACCGGCTCCCTCGCCGAGACCTGGCTGATCGTCTTCCGCATCATCCAGGGCGCCGGCGCGGCGATCATGTTCCCGGCGGCGCTGGCGATCGTCCTCGAGGCCTTCCCGGTCTCCGAGCGCGGCCGCGCGATGGCGATCTTCTTCGGCATCGCCGGCGGCCTCACCTCGATCGGTCCGATCGCCGGCGGCTACCTCACCGAGTGGACCTGGCGCTCGATCTTCTGGATCAACATCCCGGTCGCGCTGATCGCCCTCTTCCTCACCTGGAAAGCGAAGCCCGACGACACCCGTCACCCGGCCAAGCTCGACTACAAAGGCACCGTCCTCGTCTGCGGCGGCATGGGGCTCCTCGTCCTCGGCCTGCAGCAGTCGGCGATCTGGGGCTGGGGCGATGCCAAGACCTGGGCCTCGATCGTGATCGGCGTCGGCATCCTGGTCTGGTTCGTCAAAGACCAGCTCGGCTCCAGCAACCCGCTGCTGCGCCTGCGGATCTTTGAGAACCGCGCCTTCGCGGTCGACAGCGCCGTCCTCTTCTTCCTGATGATCGCCTTCGTGCCGCTGTTCTTCTTCGCCAGCGAGTACGCGCAGATCTCGCTCGGCGAATCGGCTTCCGAAACCGGGCTCTACCTGCTGATCTTCTTCGCCGGCTTCGCCACCGCGACCCAGTGGGGCGGCAAAATGCTCGACCGGATCGGGGCGCGCCGGCCGGTGGTGATGGGCTGCGCGATCGGCGCGGTCGGCTTCTGGCTCTGGGGCAGCTCGATGACCCACCTCTCGGTGAGCGAACAGTGGTACTACATCGTGATCGCCGGGATCGGGGTCGGCCTGGTCCTCTCCCCCGCCAACACCGACGCGCTGAACCGGGTCGCGCGCAGCCGCTACGGCGAGGCGACCGGAATCACCCAGACGGTCCGCAACTTCGGCTCCAGCGTCGGCCTGGCGATCCTCGGCTCGCTGCTGATCACCTGGAACAAGTCGAATCTGGAGAGCGCCCTCGGCGCCAAAGGCGTGCCGAAGGACAAAGCCGACGCGGTCGCCGAATGCGTCTCCCAGGGCGAAGCGACCTGCCAGAAGATCGGTCAGGCCCTCGGCTCGAAGGCGGGCGAGGTCTTTTCCGCCGTGCCGATGTCCTTCGCCGAAGCAAGCAAGGACGTCTTCCACGGGATGGCGATCGCCCTCGCGGTCGCCTTCGTGATCGCCCTCAAATTCATGCCCGACGGCAAGGTCGAAGAAGGCGAAGTCCTCGAGGAAAAACCCGCCGCGACCGCGGCGTAGCTGTCGCGGCACCTTCCGCCTGTGGAGCCATACCGTCCCTATGCGGCGGTAAAGCTCCACGGCCGTAGCCCGGCGGCGAAGTCCGTAACGGAGACGCCGGGAACGTCACCGGGACGCGCGGCAGACGCGGGGAACTCCACCTCTCTTCATCGGACGTCACACCTGCCCCATCGGTCAGCCCTTTGCTGTGGAGAGAAGGTTGCTCTATACGAGAGTAATGCTCCACAGGGCGGTCGCGGACCCCGGATCCGCCGTCTCGGATGTGACCTCTTGAAGACGTTCGTGGCATCTCCGTGCCGCCTTTCCCCACTACGTGCCGTCCCTGCGACGTCTCCCCGCAGGGACGCCGTCCCGGCGCCAGTCCCTCCCCGAAAACCTCCCAACCCGGGCGTCTCGGAGGCGGCCTCAGCCTGCCCGGGTCGCCTCCGAGACGCCCGGACCCGCCGTCCCACGCCCTTCCGCACCACCGCCCGGCGCTGTACGTTTGCCCGCGTGAAGCGGCCCTGGCGCCTCGTCCTTCTCACGTTGGCGCTGCTGCTCGCTCTCGTCCCCGCGGCGCGCGGTGCGGACCCGCAGGACTACACGCACCCGGACGGGACCAGCGAGGTCGGCCTCACCGTCCCCGAGTCGGCGGCCGAAGAACTGGCCGAGAAGTACGTCCCGATCACCGAGCTGCGGGAAGAGACCGACCCGCCTTGCGACACCTCGCAGGAGCAGTACCAGCCGACCAGCGTCGAAACCGTGCTCGGCAATCCCGACGTGACGCTGCAGCACGGCGGCGAAGGGGGCGCGCCGCTGGTCGACGTGCGCAAGGCGCCGACCGCCGCCGACGTCGCCGGCCTGCGCGGGCCCTGGTACCTGAACCTCGAAGGGCGGGTCCTCGGCAACACCTGCGTCTACGCCAAGGCCTTCAAGAAGCTGATCGAAGAAGGCAGGGCGCCCGCCGTCACCTACGCCCACATCGCCCGCGAAAAGGGTCACTCCGGCTTCGCCCTCCAGTACTGGTTCTTCTGGTACTTCAACCAGTTCAACGACCTCCACGAGGGCGACTGGGAGGGGATGCAGATCACCTTCGAAGCCCCGACCCCGGCGGTCGCGCTGCACGAAGAACCGGGCGAAATCATCCTCTTCCAGCACGCCGGCGGCGAGCGCGCCAGCTGGACCGACGGCAAGGTGCAGAAGGAAGGGACGCACCCGATCGTCTACCCGGCGGCGGGCTCGCACGCGACCTTCTACGACTCCGCCGTCTACGTCGAGAACGGCCAGCACGGCTCCGGCCTCGGCTGCGACAACACCACCGGGCCGCTGCGCGAACTGACGCTCTCCCCGATCCTGATGCCGAACGGTGTGGTCAGCACCGGGCCCTTCGCCTGGACCTCCTACTACGGCCGCTGGGGCGAACGCGAAAAGGGCTTCAACAACGGGCCGACCGGGCCGCAGACCAAGCACCAGTGGCACGAACCGTTCGCCTGGATGGCGAAGCAGCGGACCACCAGCCCGCGCCTGCCCGGCGGCACGATCGCCGGCCCGCAGGTGACGAGGGCGTTCTGCGGCGCCGTCGCCGTCGCCTCCGAACTGATCAACCTCGACGCCGAATCGCCCGGCGCCGCGGCGGCGACGCTGATCGTCCTGGCCGTCCTCCTGATCGCCTTCGTCGGCTTCACCAAGTGGCGCCCGGTGGAGATCGACAACCTGCGCCGGCGGCGCGCCTTCGGCCAGATCCTGCGCGCCGCGCGCCAGTTCTACGGCCGCCACTGGCGGGTGCTCTTACCCGTGGCGCTGGCGGCGCTGGTGCTGATCGGGGCGACCAACCTGCTGGCCGGGCTGATCACCGAATCGTCGCCGCGCCCCGGCGAAGGCGGCCTCAACCTCGCCTGGGCCGACATCCTCGAACAGCTCATCCGCCCGGTCGCCCAGGCGCTGGTCGCGGCGATCGCGGTGGTCGTCGCCCGCGAAGCGACGCGCGACAAAGAGGTCAGCTTCCGGCAGGCCCTGCTCGGGGTGAGAGCGCGCTTCTGGCGCGTGGTCGGGGCGCAGCTCCTGGCGACGCTCGGCGTGCTGCTGCTGGCGCTGACCGTGATCGGCCTGCCCTTCGCGCTCTGGAAGCTGGTCGGCTGGGCCTTCGTGCAGGAGGAAGTGATCTTCACCGACAAGGGCGTCCGCGAGTCGTTCCGCGACAGCTCCGAGCTGGTCCGCGGCCGCTGGTTCCGGACCGCCCGGGTGATCCTGATCTTCTACGTGATCGGCATCGCCACCGGGCCGATCCTCAGCTTCGCCCTGATCTTCACCGCGCTGCCGCTGTTCTGGATCAACGTGATCGGCTCGCTCGTCTTCGCCCTGCTGATCCCCTTCACCGCGCTCGGCGGCACCTTCCTCTACTTCGACCTGTCGGTGCGGGAGGAAACCGAACCGACGAAGCCGCGACGGACCTGGCGAGAGCGGAGGATCGTGGGACCCCTTCTCTCACGAACTGCGGGGAGGTTCGTTCAGGGGTCCCACGATCCTCCGCTTGCGGACGGCCGCCGGCGGGGCGATCGATTAGGTTGGCGGCGTGAAGATCCTCGCCTTTTCGGACCTGCACCGGGACCTCGCGCAAGCGTCGAAGCTGGTCGAGATGTCGGCCGAGGCCGACGTGGTGATCGGGGCCGGTGACTTCGCCTCGATGCACGAGGGGCTGGAGGAGACGATCGGGGCGCTGGCGCCGATCGAGACGCCGACGATCCTCGTCCCCGGCAACAACGAGACGGTCGACGCGCTGCGCGCCGCGGCGGCGGGCTGGCCGGCGGCGACGGTGCTGCACGGCGAGGGGCTGGAGATCGACGGGCTCGAGTTCTTCGGGCTCGGCGCCGGGATCCCGACCACGCCCTGGGACTGGAGCTTCGACCTCTCCGAGGAGGAGGCCGCGACGATGATCGCCCCCGCCCCGGAGGGCGCCGTGCTCGTCCTCCACTCGCCGCCGCAAGGGCCACTGCGACGGCGGCGATCCCGACACCCACTTCGGCAGCACGGCGCTCCTCTCGGCGGTCGAGCTGAAGGCGCCGCGGCTGGTCGTCTTCGGCCACATCCACGAGGCCTGGGGCTGCCAGAGCACGGTCGGCGACTCGCCGCTGCGGAACCTCGGGCCGGCCGGTACCTGGATCGAGATCTAGTGGCCGCTTCCGGCGGCGGCGCGGCCGTCTCCGGATCGCCCTCCGGATCGCTCGGCGGCGGCTCGAAGCCGCTGCGCGCGGGCCTCGTCCTCGCGACGCTGATCGGCGTCGCCGGGGTCGCCAACCTGAACCTGGCGGTGGCGAACGTCGCCCTGCCGGACATCGGCAAGCACTTCGACGCCGGCCAGACGATGGTCGACCTGATCGCGGTCGGCTACTCGCTCGGGCTGGCGGCCTCGGTCCTCTACCTCGGCGCGGTCGGCGACCGCTACGGCCGCAAGACCCTGCTGGTGCTGGGGATGGCGCTGACGATCCCGGCCTCGATCCTCGCCGCGCTGGCGCCGACCGCGCAGGTGCTCTTCCTCGCCCGGGTCTTCGGCGGGGTCGCCGCCGGGATGGCCTACCCGACCACCCTGGCGCTTGATCACGGCGCTCTGGTCGGGGGCGGAGCGGACCAAGTCGATCGCCTTATGGTCGGCGCTCGGCGGCGGCATCTCGGCGCTCGGACCGCTGGTCGCCGGGGCGCTGCTCGAAGGCTTCGACTGGTGGTCGGTCTTCATCATCAGCGCGCCGCTCGCCGCGATCGCCCTCTTCTTCGCCTGGCGCTTTGTCCCCGCCCACGTCAACGAGACGACCGAGCCGGTCGACCACCTCGGCGGCATCCTCACGATCGCCATGGTCGGCTCCTTGATCCTGGCGATCAACCTGGCGCCCGAACCGGGCAAGGGGACCACGGCGGTGATCCTCGGCATCATCGCGGTCGCCGCCGCGGGGGCGTTCATCCTGCGCCAGCGGCGGATCCCCAACCCCTTGTACGACCTGAAGATCGCCGCGCGGCCGACCTTCTGGGTGGCGGCGCTGGCCGGGATCATCGTCTTCGGCTCGCTGATGGGGGCGATGTTCATCGGCCAGCAGTTCGTCCAGAACGTGCTCGGCTACTCGACCCTGCAGGCCGGGCTGGCGATCCTGCCGGGGGCGATCGGGATGATCATCGTGGCGCCGCAGTCGGCGAAGCTGGTCGAGGCGCGCGGCTCGCGCTTCACCCTGCTGGTCGGCGACTGCTTCTGCCTCCTCGCCTTCCTGGTGATGCTGCTCCTCTGGGACGAGGGGGCGTCGTATTTTCCGGTCGGCCTCGGGTTCCTCTTCATGGGGATCGGGGTCGGCTTCGCCGGGACGCCCGCCTCGCGTTCGCTGACCGGCTCCGTGCCGGTGAGGAAGGCGGGGATGGCCTCGGGGACCGCCGACCTGCAGCGTGATCTCGGCGGGGCGATCATGCAGTCGATCTTCGGCGCCCTGCTGACCGCCGGCTACGCCAAATCGTTCGGCGAACAGATCACTGCCTCGCCGCACGCCTCGAGCGTCAGCGAAAAGGTCCAGAACGAACTGACGAAGTCGTTCTCCAGCGCCGCCAACACGGCGCAGCAATACCCCGAATACGCTCAGGCGATCGCCGGCGCCGCCCGCAAGTCCTTCCTCGACGGCGGCGACTGGACCTACGCCGCGGGCATGATCGCCGTCGCCATCGGCATCTGCGTCGTCTTCTTCCTCTTCCCCAAGCACGACGCGGAAATCGCCCTGCTTGATACGTACCACGCGGAAGACGCCTAGGACCCCTCGGTAAGGTCACCCCTTGTGGAGGGGAAATCGTCTGACGGCATCGCCTTTCAGAGCGCGGCCGGGCGCTGGCTGATCGCCGTCACCGTCGCCGGCTCGGGGATGGCCTTCCTCGACGGCACCGTGGTCAACGTCGCGCTGCCGAAGATCGGCGAGGACCTGAACGCCTCGACCAGCGCCCTGCAGTGGATCCTCAACGGCTACCTGCTGACGCTGGCGTCGCTGATCCTGCTCGGCGGCAGCCTCGGCGATCGGCTCGGCCGGCGCCGCGTCTTCCAGGCCGGGGTCATCCTCTTCACCCTCGCCTCGCTGCTCTGCGCGATCGCGCCGACGGTCGAGCTGCTGATCTTCGCGCGGATGATCCAGGGGATCGGCGGCGCCCTCCTCACCCCCGGCAGCCTGGCGATCATCCAGGCCAGCTTCCGCCCCGCCGACCGGGCGCGGGCGATCGGCGCCTGGTCGGGCCTCGGCGGCGTCGCCACCGCGTTCGGGCCGCTGCTCGGCGGCTGGCTGATCGCGGCGATCTCCTGGCGGGCGATCTTCCTGATCAACCTGCCGATCGGCGTCTTCGTCTGGATCTTCGCCGGCATCCACGTGCCCGAGTCCAAAGACCCCACGGTGACCGGCAAGATCGACCTCTCCGGCGCGGCGCTTGCCGCGATCGGGCTCGGCGGCACCACCTACGCGCTGATCGAGGCGCCGGAAGGGGGCGGGGCGGCGGTGATCGCGACGGCGGTGATCGGGGTCGCCGCACTGATCGGCTTCTTCGTCCGCGAGCGCAGCGCCGTCACCCCGATGCTGCCGCTGGGGATCTTCCGCTCGCGCCAGTTCAGCGCCGCCAACGCGGTCACCTTCGTCGTCTACGCGGCGCTCGGCGTGGTCTTCTTCCTGCTCGTCAGCTTCCTCCAGATCTCGATGGGCTACACGCCGATCGAGGCGGGCTCGGCCTCACTGCCGGTCACCTTCCTGATGCTGGTCGGCTCGGCGCGGGCGGGGGCGCTGGCGCAGCGGATCGGCCCGCGCATCCCGCTGACGCTCGGCCCGCTGATCATCGCCGCGGGCCTGCTGCTGATGGCGCAGATCGACCCCGGGGACTCCTACGTCGCGCACGTGCTGCCCGCGGTGCTGGTCTTCGGCATCGGCCTGACCCTGGTGGTCGCGCCGGTCACCGCGACGGTGCTGGCGGCGGTCGACTCGAGCCACTCGGGGATCGCCTCCGGGGTCAACAACGCGGTCGCCCGGGTGGCGGGGCTGCTGGCGGTGGCGGTGGTCCCGATCCTCTCCGGCATCACCGGCGACAAGTTCTACGAACCGTCACACATGACGAGCGGCTTCCACAAGGGGATGATGATGTGCGCGATCCTGGCCGCGGTCGGCGCGGTGATCGCCTGGACGACGATCTCCTCCGACGTCCTCCACGAGGACGGCGAAGAAGCGGAGGAGTGCGACTACAGCTGTGGCGTCGGCGCCCCGGTCCTGCAGCCCGGCCGCGCGCAGTCGGCGCCGCCGCCCGCGCCCGCCGTCGCCGAGCGCTGACCGAAGCGGACGAAAAGTCCCTCCGCGCCGGTGCGCTTGTGCACACCAGGGTGTGTTCAAGTGCACCGGCGTCGATCGATCGTCAGATCGTCAGGCCGCCGTCGACCGGGAGGGTGGCGCCGGTGATCGCGGCGCCGCCGGGGCCGAGGAGGAAGGCGACGGTGGCGGCGACCTCGGCCGGCTCGAGCAGGCGCTCCAGCGGCTGGCGGGGGGCGAAGTCGCGCGGCGAGGGCAGGTCGAAGAGGCGGGCCGACTCGGCGAGGAGCGGCGTGTCGGTCGAGCCGGGCGCGACCGCGTTGGCGGTGACGCCGCTGCCGTGCAGGTCGGCGGCGAGGCCGCGGACGAAGGCCTCCACCCCGGCCTTGGCGGCGCTGTAGGCGGCGAGCCCGGGCATGCCTCGGGTGGCGCCCGAGGAGGTGACGGCGACGAAGCGCCCGGAGCGCGGCCGCGGCCGGCCGAGCAGCGCCGGGACGACCAGCCGGGCGGCGAGCATCACCGCCTCGAGGTTCACCTCGAAGAGCGCCCGCTGCTCCTCGGCCGGGAGTTCCCACGCGGGCAGGCCGCCGGCGATCACGCCCGCGTTGGCGACGAAGGCCTCGAGGCTGCCCCACGCTTCGGCGCCCTCGACCACCGCGGCGAGCGCCTCGGGATCGGCGGCGTCGGCGACCACGGCGCGCGCCACGTCATCGCGCCCGGCGCGGTCCACTGCCACCGCGACCGCTGCGTCGAGGTCCCGCTCGCTCGCCATCGCGTAGCGCAGCCGCCGATCCGCGGCGGCCCGATCGACAGCCACGACGCTCCAGCCCTCGGCGGCCAAGCGTCGCGACGGTCGCCGCCCCGATCCCCCGCCCGGCCCCGGTGACGATCGCGACGCGACGCGTCACCGCGCACTGCCCCCGTTGATGGGCCGAAAACCCGTCATATAGTCCGGTTTTCGGCCCATCAACGAGAGGGCTGCGGCGCGTCCGGCTCGGTGACGCTGAAGCGGGGGGCCGGGGCCGGCTGGGGCATCCCACCGACCTCGACGAAGATGCCGCGGTCGCGGTTGTGGCCGTCCTCGCGCGCCTCGCGCATCGAGAGGACCGGGGCGACGCAGCAGTCGGAGTCGGCGAAGAGCTCGTGCCACTCGTCGCGACCGCGCTCGGCGAACTTGGCGGTGAAGCGCTCGCGGATCGCGGGCCAGGTCGCCGGGTCGAGGTAGGCCCGGATCGCCTCATCGTCGGTGAGCCCCAGCTTCTCCAGCAGCGCGCCGTAGAACTGCGGCTCGAGCGCCCCGACCGCGACCCACTCGCCGTCGGCGCAGCGGTAGCAGTCGTAGAAGGGGGCGCCGCCGTCGAGCAGGTTGACCCCGCGCTCGTCTTTCCAGACGCCGGTCTCGAGGAAGCCGTGCAGCAGGCCGGTGACCGAGGCCGCGCCGTCGACGATCGCCGCGTCGACCACCTGGCCGACCCCGGCCGCGCGCGCGTGCAGCAGCGCGCTGACCACGCCGAAGGCGAGGTAGACGCCGCCGGCGCCGAAATCGCCGAGCAGGTTGACCGGGGGGACCGGCTTGCCGCCCTCCTCGCCGATCATGTGGAGGGCGCCGGAGATCGCCAGGTAGGTGATGTCGTGGCCGGCCGTGTGGGCGTAGCGGCCCGACTGCCCCCAGCCGGTCATCCGCCCGTAGACCAAGGCCGGGTTGCGCTCCAGGCACTGGTCCGGGCCGAGGCCGAGCCGCTCCATCACGCCGGGCCGGAACCCCTCGATCAGGACCTCGGACGCGGCCACCAGGTCGAGCACCTGCTCCAGGCCCCCGGCGGATTTGACGTCGATCTCACGCACCCGGCGGCCGCGGTCGAGCACCGGCGAGGGCGGCCAGGCGCCGCCGCCGGGCCGCTGGACCTGGGTCACCTCGGCGCCGAGGTCGGCGAGCAGCATCCCGGCGAAGGAGATCGGGCCGATACCGGCCATCTCCACCACCTTCACCCCCTGCAGCGGTCCCATGCAGGGAGCAGCTTATGCGCCGACGGCGTCGGCGGCGAAGCGCCCGATCACCTCGGCGTCGCCCTCGACGGTCACGCCCATCGCCTCGGCGGCGGCGAGGTCGAGGTAGCCGAGCAGAAGGCCCATGATCGGCCGCGGCGGCCCGGCCAGGGCGGCGTCGGGATCGCTCGCCGCTCCCAAGCTCAGCTTCACCCCGCCGTCGCCCGCGGTGAGGACGATCGGCCCGTCGCCGAGGCGGAGCTCCAGCGTCACCGGGTCGCCGCCCGGCCGGCGGTCGCCCAGCATCACCTCGAGCGCGCCCGCGAGCCAGTGGCTGCGGACCGCGTCCTCGTCGCGCTGCTCCACCATCAGCGGCAGGCCCCAGCGCATCAGCTCGTCGAGGACCGGCTTCAGCCCGGCGCCCCGCTCGGTGAGGCGGAAGAGGGTCGTGGCGATCGGCGGCGGCGCCTCCTCGCGGGCGACCAGCCCGGCCGCCTCGAGGTCGCGCAGGCGGTCGGCGAGCAGGTTGGTGGCGACCCCGGGGAGGCCGTTGCGCAGGTCGGTGTAGCGGGAGGGGCCGCGCAGCGAGAGCTCGCGGACGACCAGCAGCGTCCAGCGATCCCCGACCAGGTCGAGGGACTTGGCGATCGAGCAGTACTCGTCGTAGGACCTCATCGCGAGCGCCAGTCTAGCACTGTGTTGCTTTTCTCAAGCGCTTACTTGACTTTCTTGTCTATGCCGTGTTAGAACCTCCGGCGAGATGGCCCACCGCCGCGAGGAGAAGCGATGAACCGCAAGCCCCTGATCCTGGTCGCGCTGCTCCTGGCGGCGTTCGCGATCAACCTCGACACGACGATCGTCAACGTCGCCCTGCCGAAGCTCGCGGTCGAGCTGCACGCCTCCAACTCGCAGCTGCAGTGGGTGGTCGACGCCTTCAACCTCTTCTTCGCCGCCTCGGTCCTCGTCGCCGGCAGCCTCTCGGACCGCTTCGGCCGCAAGGGGATGCTGCTGGCCGGGCTCGGCGTGTTCGGCCTGGCGAGCCTGGTCGGCGGCCTTACCTCCGACCCCGGCCAGCTGATCGCCGCCCGCGCGGTGATGGGCATCGGCGCGGCGATGGCCTTCCCGGCGACGCTCTCGCTGCTCACCAACGTCTTCGTCGAGCGCGGCGAGCGGGCGCGGGCGATCGGGCTGTGGGGAGCGATCACCGGGGTCGCGATCGCGCTCGGGCCGATCGTCGGCGGCGCCCTGCTCGAAGTCTTCGACTGGCGCAGCATCTTCTTCGCGATGACGCCGGTCGCCGCCCTCGCGATGCTGCTGGCCGGCCGCTTCGTACCGGCCTCGCGCGATCCGCTGGCGCCGCCGGTCGACCGCGGCGGCTTCGTGCTGTCGGCGGCGGCGATCGGCCTGCTCATCTACACGATCATCGAGGCGCCCGAACGCGGTTGGGGCGGCGCCGCCTCGCTGGCCGGCTTCGCCGGGACGGCTGCGCTGGTGGCGGCCTTCGTCGCCTGGGAGCGGCGGCGCGCGGAGCCGATGCTCGACCTCGCGCTGTTCGCCGACCGCCGCTTCACCGCCGCCAGCGCAGCGGTCGCGATCTCCTTCTTCGCCCTCTCCGGCTTCATCTTCCTGGTCACCCAGTACTTCCAGTTCTTCAAGGGCTACTCGCCGCTCTCGACCGGCGTCCGGCTGCTGCCGGTCGCCACCTGCGTGGCGGTCTTCTCCGTCGTCGGCGCCAAACTGGCGGTGCGGATCGGGACCAAGGCGGTCGTCGGCGTCGGGCTGCTGATGACCGCCGCCTTCTACCTCTGGGTGGCGACCGCCTCGGCGACCACCGCCTACGGGACGATCGCCCTGCAGATGGTCGTCCTCGGCACCGGCATGGGGCTGACCAGCGCCCCGGCGACGGAGGCGATCATGGGCGTCGTGCCGAAGGCGAAAGCCGGGGTCGGCTCGGCGATGAACGACGCCACCCGCCTGCTCGGCGGCACGCTCGGCGTCGCCGTGATCGGCAGCGTCTTCGCCTCGCTCTACGCGAGCCGGCTCGCCGACCTCCTCCCCGCGGCGGTCCCGGCGGGCGTGGTCGGCCCGGCGCAGGAATCGGTCGGCGCCGCGCTCGGCGTCGCCGGCCAAGCGAGCCAGGCCGGCCACCCGGCGGTGGCGCATGCGGTCAGCGAAGCGGCGAACTCGGCCTTCTTCAGCGGCTTCCACGCGGGCGACCTGGTCGCCGCCGGGGTGGCCGCGGTCGGCGCCGTGGTGGCCTTGGCCCTGCTGCCCGCCTACCCGCCCACGGCCGCCGAGGACGAAGGGGAATCGCCAGGCGGCGCCCCGGAGGATGGTGAACCGACGCCGGCAGCGGCGGGCGCGGCGGGCGCGGCGGGCTAGAGCTTGCGGTGATCCCAGCTGACGACGCGGCGCGGGTGGAAGCGGATCGCGATCCGTTTGCCCGCCTGGTGGGCGAGCGCCGCCTCGGCCTCCGGTCCCTCGGCGCCCGGGGCGTAGCGGCTGCCCAACTCGCGGCCCAGCGCCAGCACCGCGTCGAAGTCCTCGATCAGCTCGGCCTCCGCCTCGACCATCACCCCGCGCAGCTGGTCGTAGGTCTCCCCCGCCTCGACCAGCAGCGTCGCCCGCGGGTCGCGTTCGAGGTTCCGCACCTTCTGCGAGGAGCGGTACGTCCACATCCACACCTCGCCCTCGCGGACGACGAACCACATCGGCATCGCGTGCGGCCAGCCCCGCGGGCCGAAGCTGCTGACGATCACCGTCATCTCCTCGGCGAGGAAGGCGAGCCGCTCCTCCTCGCTCATCTTGATCCGGTCGCGGGTACTCATGCGGCGCTCAGACCGACATCGAGCGGGCGATCACGACCCGCTGGATCTCCTGGGTGCCCTCGTAGATCTGGGTGATCTTGGCGTCCCGCATCATCCGCTCGACCGGGTACTCGTTGACGTAGCCGTAGCCGCCGAGCACCTGGATCGCCTCGACCGTCACCTTCATCGCGTTGTCGCCGGCGATCAGCTTCGCCATCGAGGTGAACTTCGGCAGCTCCGCCGGGCGGGGCGACTTGTCGGCCAGCGCGCAGGCTTTGTAGAGGAGCTCGCGGGCGGCGGCGGTGCCGGCCTCCATGTCGGCGAGCTTGAACTGGATGCCCTGCAGGTTGTTGATCGGCTTGCCGAAGGCGATCCGCTCTTTGGCGTAGTCGTTGGCGAAGTCGGTCGCTCCCTGGGCGATGCCGACCGCCTGCGCGGCGGCGCCGAGGCGGGTGCGCTCGAGCGTGCCGAGGGCGATGTTCAGGCCCTTGCCGATCTCACCGATCACGTTCTCCTCCGGCACGCGGACGTCGGTGAACGACGGCGAGCCGGTCGGCGAGCCCTTGATCCCGAGCTTGTGCTCGAGCGCGCCGGGATCGAAGCCCGCGCGGTCTTTCTCCACCACGAAGGCGCTGGTGCGGCGGTTCTCGCGGTCGGTGGAGGCGAAGACGCAGTAGAAGTCGGCGATCCCGGCGTTGGTGATCCAGGCCTTCTGCCCGTTGATCACCCATTCGTCGCCGTCTTTGACCGCGGTGGTGCGCATCGCCGCCGGGTCCGAGCCCGCCTCGGGCTCCGACAGGGCGAAGGCCGGCGACCACTCGCCGGTCGCGCACTTGGGCAGGAAGCGCTCTTTCAGCTCGTCGGAGCCGAAGAGCTGGATCGGCAGCGTGCCGAGCTCCTGGATCATCAGGATCAGGGCGCTCGAGGCGCAGGCCTTGGCGATCTCCTCGACCCCGATCTGCAGCATCAGCGTGCCGGTCCCGGTGCCTCCGTACTGCTCGTCGAACGGCAGGCCGAGGATGTCCTGCTCGCCGAGGATCTTGCGGATGTCATGCGGGTATTCGGCGTTGCGGTCGATGTCGCCGGCGCGCGGGGCGATCTTCTCGGTCGCGATCTGGCGGATCGTTTCGCGGAAGTCGACCATCTCCTGCGGGATCTCGTAGAGACCCATCCCGACCTCGACCTCACTCATCTGCACGCCCCCTGTTCGTTGATCATCGGCTCTCAGATAGTAGGAGTACCGAGGATCCTGAGGCGTCTGGACCAAGCAGGTCAAGGACGCAGGGAAGCGAGGCGAGGGGAGCGCACTCCGGTGCGTGACCCGAACCGAGCGACCGAGGACGCCGACATGCGCCGGTCCAGGCGTCTCAGGCGCGGCGGGGGAACTTCGAGAAGTCCGGCCGGCGCTTTTCCTTATAGGCCTCGCGGCCCTCTTTCGCCTCCTCGTTCCCGTAGAAGAGGAGGTTGGCGTCGTGGGCGAGCTGCTGGATGCCGGCGTAGCCGTCCTCGTGGGCGTTGAAGCTCGCCTTCACCAGGCGCAGCGCGAACGGCGAGAGCGCCAGCATCTCTCGGCACCACTTCACCGTCTCCACCTCGAGGTCGGCGAGCGGCACCACCGTGTTGACCAGACCCATGTCGAGCGCTTCGGCCGCGTCGTACTGGCGGCAGAGCATCCAGAACTCCTTCGCCTTCTTCGGCCCGACCAGGTCGCGCAGCAGCGAGGCGCCGAAGCCGCCGTCCCAGGATCCGACCCGCGGGCCGGTCTGGCCGAAGCGGGCGTTGTCGGCGGCGATCGTCATATCGCAGCAGACGTGCAGCACGTGGCCGCCGCCGACCGCGTAGCCCGCGACCATCGCGATGATCGGCTTCGGCAGCCGCCGCATCTGCACCTGCAGGTCGGTGATGTGGAAGCGGCCCACCCCGCCCGACTCCGACATGTAGCCGGTGTCGCCGCGGACGTTCTGGTCGCCGCCCGAGCAGAAGGCGAGGTCACCCTCGCCGGTGAAGACGATCACGCCGATGTCCGGGTCCTCGCGGGCGAGCTCGAAGGCGCGCGACAGCTCGATCACGGTCTGCGGGCGGAAGGCGTTGCGGACCTCGGGCCGGGTGATCGTGATCTTCGCGATCCCCTCGTTGGTCTCGTAGCGGATGTCCTCGAAGTCGTCGGGGCCGGCGACCCACTCGGCCCCGGGAACCTGCACGGAATCGCTCGGCGTCATCGGTCGGGACCCTAAAGGACCGTCGCCCGCGGTCGTCCTTTCGCCCGGTGGGCGGGCCTGGCGCCGCGCTCAGGGGAAGACGGCGCGCATCGCGGCCACCGCGGCCACGCCGAGGTTGCCCCGCGCCTTGCTTCGCTCCTCGGCCTGCGCCTTGCCTTTGCCTTCGCGACCCGGTCGACGAGGCCGAAGTGGACCGGGTCGGCGATCGGTTCGGAGCCCGGTTCGGGACCCGCCGAGCTCGCTTCCGCCGCCGCCGCTTCGAAGGCTTCGTGCGAGGGGCTCAGGTCGCCTTCGGCTTCGCCGTTCTGGCCTTCCATCCCCGGCGGGATCGCCCCCTCGTTGGCGCCCCGGGAGACCGGCGCGTTCGGTTCGCCGGCGAGGCAGCGGCTGACGCCGGCGGCGATCATTTCGGCCCGCGCTTCCGCGCCGCCTTCGATCGGGTGGAGGTTGTCGGACTGCATCAGCTGCGGATGGGTGTGGACGAAGCCCGCCCAGTCCGGCGTCTGGGTGCCGGGGCGCGAGGCGGCGAATTCGGCGACCACCCGGTTCTTGCCCGTGTTGTCGACTCCGTTGACGGTGAAGCCGTGGATCGTCGGCACCACCAGACACCGTTCGCCGACGATCGCGGCGACCTTCTGCAGATTTTCCGCCAAGATCTCCGGATATTCGGGGTCGTCGTTGGTCCCCGCGTCAAACACGATCACCGAGTCGGAAGGTTCGTAGCTTTCTTGGAAGAGATCGAAGATCTGGAAGCTGTTGGAGCCGCCGACGGCGTTGACGGTGAGCGGGACCCCGGGGAGGAAATGTCCAAGGTAGGGAGAGGTGAGTTCCTCGAGGCTGTCGCCGACCGCGAGGACGCGGCCGCTGCCGGGCAGCGTCGCCGCCGCGCCCGCCGATGGGGCGAGCGCCGCCGCCAGGGCGAGCGCGGAGAAGAGGGCGACGGCAAGCGTCGTGGCGATACCCCTGCGATTCGGCATCGCCGCGTTTTGTACCGCACCGGCCCGCTGGCAGCGGCAATCGTGAT
This sequence comes from uncultured Solirubrobacterales bacterium, assembly GCA_963791095.1. GTDB lineage: Bacteria > Actinomycetota > Thermoleophilia > Solirubrobacterales > 70-9 > VAYN01. Next base: position 501,396 of record CAWBRE010000028.1, on the reverse strand, counting down.
CGTTCTGGCACTCGCATCGTGCGGCGGCGGCGGCGGGTCCGGCACCGGGGCGGCGACCGACGGCGGGGGCGGCGAAACCAAGACCGCCACCGAAACCGACGGGGCGCAGGCCGGTGGCGCCGGGACGGACGGCACGACTACGGATGACGCCGCGCAGAACGCCGCGGCGAAACCCGACGCCGACGCGAAGCCGGAAGGCGCCGCCTGCCAGGCGCAGCTCGGCGAATTCCTCGGCCGCATGACCGACCTCCGCCAGTCGCTGCTCGCCGGGTTGAGCTACGCCGAATACGTGGTCCGGGTGCGGGCGATCCGCGACGCCTACGAGGCGGTCCCGGTGAAGAAGCTCGCCGTCGGCTGCCTCGACGGCGCCGCCGGGGACGCCGAGGACGCCTTCAACCAGTACCTGCGCGCCGCCAACACCTGGGGCGACTGCGCCGGCACCGCGGGCTGCGCGGCGAGCGAGATCGAAGGCAAGCTGCAGCGCCGCTGGCGAATCGCCTCCCACAACCTGGAAGAAGCGAAGCGGTCGTCCTAAGTGGCGCCTCGCCCGCCGCGGTCGTCCTAAGTGGCGCTATAGGTGCGTAGGGTCGACCGCGGTAAGCGGCGGGGTGCGTAGGGACGACCGCGCCGGGGCTAGCGGCCGTTGACCACGGTGGCGACGATCATCCGGGCGTAGCCGTCGGCGATCTGCTCGGCCGAGTCGGGGCCGCGCCGCCGGTACCAGTCGGGCAGCCCGTTGAGGGCGCCGAAGATGAAGTAGGTGGCGTGATTGACGTCGAGGTCGGGGCCCGCGGCGCCGGCCTCCTTCACCTCGCCGATCAGTCCTGCGAGCTTCTGCTCGTAATCCATGCGGATACGCACCACCTCTTTGTGCCTTTTGCCGGAGAGGTGCTCCCACTCCTTGACGTAGATGCCGACCCGCTCGATGTTGCGCAGGTACCAGAGCGAGCATTCGCGGCCGAAGGAGCGCAGCCGCTCGACCGGCGGCGCGTCGAGCGCGGCGGCCTCGGCCAGCATCGCCTCGAAGTGGCCGGCGGAGTCTTCGAAGATCCGCGCCAGCAGGTCTTCCTTGGAGTCGATGTAGTGGTAGAGGCTGCCCTTGAGGACCCCGACCTCGTCGGCGACGTCCTGGATCGACGACGACGCGTAGCCCTTCTTGTGGAAGACGCGGACCGCCGCCTCGATCACGTCCTGGGAGCGATTCCGGCGCGACGTCAACTCGTTATTGCCTTAAGAGCCTCCAAATGCTCGGGAGACTTTAGAGACTCGCGGTGTTTCCGGAACCTCGGGCGCGAAGAACCTAGGGCGCGACGGTGCGGCCGCCGCAGACGTAGATCACCTGGCCGGTGACGTAGGCGGCGTCGGGCGAGGCGAGGAAGGCGACGACGCCGGCGACGTCGTCGGGAGTGCCGATCCGCCCGGCGGGGATCTTCGCCACCAGTTTCGCCAGCACCTCGGGCGGCATCGCCTGGGTCATCGGCGTGTCGACCAGGCTCGGGGCGACGGCGTTGACCCGCACCCGCGGCGCCCAGCGCTGGGCGAGCGCCCGGCCGAAGCCGACCAGCCCCGCCTTCGAGGCGCTGTAGTTGGCCTGGCCGAAGTTGCCGAGCGAGGCGCGCGAGCTCAGGTTCACCACCGCGGCGCCCTCGACGTAGCGCTCCTCCAAGGCCAGCGTCAGCCGGATCGCCGCGGTCAGGTTGATCTCGATCACCGCGGCGAAGGCGTCCGCGGTCATCTTCGGGGCGCGGGCGTCGCGGGTGATGCCGGCGTTGTTGACCAGCACGCCGACCTCCGTCCCGGCCGCCTCGACCACCTTCGCGACGCCGTCGGGCGTGGTCAGGTCGGCGATCACGCCGCGCGCGCCCTGCGCCGCCGCGACCGACTCCACCCGCGGGTCGAGGTCGACCAGCACCAGCTCGTGGGCGCGGCGGCGAGCCGCTCGGCGATCCGCCCGCCGAGGCCGCCCGCGGCACCGGTGACGATCGCCGCGCTCACGCCCGCCCGCCCGTCACGCCGGCAGTTTCCCGAGGTTGGCGCCGCCGGCCTGCAGCAGCTGCCCGGTCAGCTCGGACTCGGCGAGCATGCCGACGATCAGCGCGACCGGGTCCTCTTCGTCGGCCGCCTCGGCCTCCGCCTCGACCCCGAACTCCTCCGCTTCGCCGTCCTCGGCGAGCCCGGGCCCGGCGACGACGTTGATCCGCCAGCCCGGTTTGGCGCCCTCGATCGCCAGCGTGCGCACCATCCCCAGCAGGCCGGTGGCGACGGCCGCGTCGAGTGGGTCGCCCTGGCCGAGCAGATCACCGGCGGCGACCACGACGACCACCGGCCGGCCGGCCTCGAGCGCGTCCCGGGCGGCGACGAACGCCCCGGTCAGCGCGCCCGTCACCTCGCCGGGATCTCCCCCGAGCGGCTCCGGTCGCAGCACCAAAAGATCACTCACCCGGCCATCCTCCCAAACCGCCCCGCGCCAGGGGCACAAACCCAACTCCATACATCTCGCCCGAGAGTATCGACACCCGACTAAAGTGCCGGCGGATGGAGGAGACCCCCGAGATTCTCTGGGAGCCGACCGCGGCGGCGGTCGAGCGCTCCAACCTGACCGCCTACACCGACTGGCTGCGCGCCGAGCGCGGCGTCGACGTCACCACCTACCCGGAGGTCTGGCAGTGGTCGGTGGACGACCTCGAGGCCTTCTGGAACTCGATCTTCGACTACCTCGAGGTCCGCTACGACGGTGAGCGCGGCCCCGCCCTCGCCTCGCGTGAGATGCCCGGCGCCGAGTGGTTCCCCGGCGTCCGCCTCAACTACGCCGAGCGCGCCTTCGCCGGCAAGGACGACGACGCCGTCGCGATCCTGCACGCCTCCGAGCTGCGCGAGCTGGACGAGATCACCTGGGGCGAGCTGCGCGCCAAGGTCGCCGCCTGCGCCGCGGGCCTGCGCTCGCTCGGGGTCGAGAACGGCGACCGCGTCGTCGCCTACCTGCCGAACGTCGCCGAGGCCGTCGTCGCCTTCCTCGCCACCGCCTCGATCGGCGCGGTCTGGTCCTCGGCCTCGCCCGACTTCGGCGCCGGCTCGCTGATCGACCGCTTCGCCCAGATCGAGCCGAAGGTGCTGATCGCGGTCGACGGCTACCGCTACGGCGGCAAGGACTTCGACCGCACCCCGGTCGTCCGCCAGCTGCAGGAGGCGATGCCGACCGTCGAGCGCACCGTCCTCGTCCCCTACCTCGACCCGGCCGCCGACGCCACCTCCGGCGCCGCCGAGCTGGCCGACGTGATCCGCTGGGACGACCTGCTGGTCGAGGGCGAGGGCGCCGAGCTGACCTTCGAGCGCGTCCCCTTCGACCACCCGCTCTGGGTCCTCTACTCCTCCGGCACCACCGGGCTGCCGAAGGCGATCGTCCAGGGCCAGGGCGGGATCCTGCTCGAGCAGCTGAAGCAGATGCACCTGCACGTCGACGCCAAGCCCGGCGACCGCCTCTTCTGGTTCACCACCACCGGCTGGATGATGTGGAACTTCATCGTCTCCGGCCTGCTCACCGAGGCGGCGATCGTCCTCTACGACGGCAACCCCGGCTTCCCCGACATGGGCGTCCTCTGGGACCTCGCCGAGAAGGCCCAGATCAACGTGTTCGGCACCTCCGCCGCCTACATCTCGGCCTGCATGAAGGCGGGCGAGGAGCCCGGCGCCGGCCGCGACCTCTCCGCCCTGCGCGCGGTCGGCTCGACCGGCTCGCCGCTCGCCCCGGAGGGCTTCGACTGGATCTACGAGCACGTCGGCGAGGACACCTGGCTCTTCTCCACCTCCGGCGGCACCGACCTCTGCACCGCCTTCGTCGGCGGCGTCCCCACCCTGCCGGTCTACCGCGGCGAGCTGCAGGCGCGGGCGCTCGGCGCCAAGGTCGAGTCCTGGGACCCCGAGGGGCACCCCCACATCGGCGAGGTCGGCGAGCTGGTGATCACCGAGCCGATGCCCTCGATGCCGCTCTACCTCTGGAACGACCCGGACGGCGAGCGCTACCGCGACAGCTACTTCGAGATGTACCCGGGGATCTGGCGCCACGGCGACTGGATCGAGATCACCGAGCGCGGCACCGCGATCATCCACGGCCGCTCCGACTCGACCATCAACCGCGGCGGCATCCGCATCGGCACCGCCGAGATCTACCGCGCCGTCCTCGATTCCGAGGAGATCGTCGACGCCCTCGTCGTCGACCTCCCCCGCGACGGCACCGACGGGGTGATCGAGCTCTTCGTCGTCCTCCGCGAGGGAGCGACCCTCGACGACGACCTGCGCAAGACCCTGGGCCGGGCGATCCGCGAGCGCTGCAGCCCCCGCCACGTCCCCGACGAAGTCCGCGCGATCGCCGCCGTCCCCCGCACCCTCTCCGGCAAGGTCGTCGAGGTGCCGACCAAACGCATCCTGATGGGCGCCGACCCGACCAAGGTGGTGAGCCGCGACTCGCTCGCCAACCCCGAGGCGCTCGACTACTTCGTCGAGCTCGCCGACTACGACTCCTAGCGCTCGGCGATCAGCAGGGCGAAGGCCTGCCGGGCCAGTCGGAGAGTCGGAGCCGGGAACAGCTCCGCCAGATCCGGCTCGTCGAAGCCGAGCGCGTCTTCGACGGCGCGCAGCCAGCCTCTCTCACTCTTCCGCAGATCGCCGGCCAGAGCCGCGCGGGTCATCGACGTAGGCAAGCAGGCTGGACCAGGTCCTGGCGGTCGGAGTGCGAACTTTCCCTCGCGTCGTTCTCGCGCACAACGCGCTGCCTTGATCAGGATCGCACCGAGCAGGTCCGGGCGGCGCACGGCGACCGGATCGGCCCCGTCGAGCGAGACAGGGACGGCCTCGGTGCGAACCAGAAGCCTGGCGTGCCACCCGGCACCTGGATGGTCTTGAGACCGCTCGCGGTCGCCGGATCGGTCCTGAGGCCATCCGGACCGAGCAGCTCGACGATCTCGCCCTCGAATTCGAAGCCGATACGCCGAGCTCGGGATTCGACCGCGGCGGAGTGGCCACTCCTCGGCGCCTCGCTCGGACCAGCACCTCGGCGATCTTCTCGGTCATCTTCGGCTGCCTCCTCGCTGCCACCGAGCAGGTCGATGTCGGCAGTCGCTGCGCGGGTCATCGCCGTGCTCGAAACGCATGCAGCTGGACCATCAGCCCGCCGATCAACGACCACGTCGCTATCCGGTCCGAGCTCGGTGGCGAGGGACAGGACCAGGGTCCAGAGGCGCCGGGCGTCCTCGGTCGAGCGGCCGAACGTCGACTCGCCGCTCGGGTTCATCGGGCAGCTCGAGTCGATCCGGTCGAGGAGCCTCTCGCCGGCGGCTCGCGACCGCGGATCGGCATCCTCGCGCCGAGGTCGAGCGCAACAGCTGCTTCCGGTGGCGTGGACGCAGACCCGCCAACGAACTCCGCCCAGACATCGTCGGAGACCACCCGCAGAGTCGACATTGGCGACACCGACTTCGGCCGCCGGCGACAGGGCATGCTCGCCGACAAATCGCATCGAGGGCCGAGGCAGAGCATGTAGCCATCCGCCTCCTCGTCCGGACCATCGAGATCGAGATCGATCCGCCCGGGCCGCACTGGACTCCCGACGCGACAAGTCGCTTGATCGGCGAGGAGGTGAGCGATCTCCCCCGGAGTGGCCCGAGTAGCGACGCACCTCGGCCCGGCGCTCGCAGTCGAGGCGCCAGGCCCACAAGGCCCTCGAGCGACAGCAGCCTGCGAAGGCGGGAGCGAGTGCGCCGGGTCGATCGAGGATCCACCACTTCCCCGGAAGCCAGGCGCAAGTACGGCCCAGGCGTTGGCCGGCGACGAACCGACGCCCCCCACGGCGACCCTCGCGGCGCGGCGCTGCTCGAGGCCGCTCCGCTCCACCAGCCAGCGGCCACCGACCTTCGCGGCCGGAAGGCCGCCGTTCGCGGCCAACAGCCGCACCCGCGCCGAACTCAGGTTCAACGCAGTCGGCGGCATCAGAAACGGATCACTGAAGATCGCAGCCATGCAATAACCATAGCGCTATCGCAATAGTATGTATTAACAATTGCGATATCGCAATAGATAATGACAATGCCAATCACAAGCCGCAATCAGACGCGGTTGGTCTGCCTGCGCAAAAAAGAGGGCCGCCCCTAAGGACGGCCCTCTCGCTGGTGCATGGGAAACGTACGTATGACACTGCGGTCACGTGGGACAAAGCGTGACCTCCACGCGTACGCCGGTGCCCGGGTGTGGATTCGCCGGGCGCCCGAACCAGTGCGGCGCCTAGCGGCCCAGCACCTCCAGAGTCCCTTGAAGCATGTGACTCAAAATTAGGACCACCTCCTTTCTCTGGTTTCGGGATTGAAGCACACCGCGGCGGCGGCTTCCAGACACCGCATCAGGAGGCGGAAAATCGGGCCGAGGGAGGCACCTCCCTAGGCTCCGGGCATGGACTTCGGCGAGTACGGCGCGTGGACTTCCTACCGGGCGATCGGCGAGGAGAACGCGGGCGCCGCGGCAGCCGCCGCCGAGGCCGCCGGCCTGGCGACCTTCTGGCTCGGCGGCTCGCCCCGCCTGGCCCAGGTCGCGGCCGCTGCTCGAAGGCTCCGAGAAGCTCGTCATCGCCACCTCGGTGGTCAACATCTGGGCCTACGACGACCCGGCCGACCTGGCCCGCGAATACGCCGAGCTCGAGGCCGACTTCCCGGGCCGCGTCTGCGTCGGGATCGGCGTCGGCCACCCGGAGGCGACCAGCGACTACAAGCGCCCGCTGACCGCGCTCGAAGGCTTCCTCGACGGGGTCGACGCGGCCCCTGACCCGATCCCGGTCGAGCGCCGCATCCTCGCCGCCCTCGGCCCGAAGATGCTGGCGATGAGCGCCCGCCGCTCGCTCGGCACGATCCCCTACTTCAGCTCCGTCGACCACACCCGCGCCGCCCGCGCCGCGGTCGGCCCCGACGCGCTCGTCATCCCCGAGGTCGCCTACGTGCTCGACGAGGACGTCGAGAAGGCGCGGGCGAAGGCGCGCCGCTACGCCGAGCTCTACCTCGGCCTGCGCAACTACACCAACGCGCTCCTCGAACACGGCTTCGAGCAGGCCGACATCGAGGACGGCGGCTCCGACCGGCTGATCGACCACGTGATCCCGCACGGCAGCGCCGCCGACGTCGCCGCCATCGTGCGCGCCCACCGCGAGGCGGGCGCCGACCACGTCGCCCTGCAGGCGCTCCACAAAGGCGTCCCGGGCGAGCAGTGGGCAGCGCTCGTAGATGCGCTTGCCTGAGCGCCGCTGCCGGTACCGTTAGGGCATGCCTGAACTCCGCTCCCGCACCGTCACCCATGGCCGCAACATGGCCGGCGCCCGCGCGCTGCTGCGCGCCACCGGCGTCGCCCGCGAGGACTTCGGCAAGCCGATCGTCGCGATCGCCAACTCCTTCACCCAGTTCGTCCCCGGCCACACCCACCTCGGCCCGGTCGGCGAGGTCGTCGCCGCCGCCGTCCACGAGGCGGGCGGCATGGCGCGCGAGTTCAACACGATCGCGGTCGACGACGGGATCGCGATGGGCCACGGCGGGATGCTCTACTCGCTGCCCTCGCGCGACCTGATCTCCGACTCGGTCGAGTACATGGTCAACGCCCACTGCGCCGACGCCCTGGTCTGCATCTCCAACTGCGACAAGATCACGCCGGGGATGCTGAACGCGGCGCTGCGCCTCAACATCCCGACCGTGTTCGTCTCCGGCGGCCCGATGGAGGGCGGCACCGCGGTGCTCGAGGACGGCACCGTGCGCAAGCGCGTGAACCTGATCTCGGCGATCGCCGACGCGGTCGCGACCGAGGTCTCCGACGACGACATCGCCCGGATCGAGGAGGCGGCCTGCCCGACCTGCGGCTCCTGCTCGGGGATGTTCACCGCCAACTCGATGAACTGCCTGACCGAGGCGCTCGGCGTCGCCCTGCCCGGCAACGGCACCACGCTCGCCACCCACACCGCGCGCAAGGAGCTCTACGAGGACGCCGGCCGCACCGTGGTCGAGCTCTGCACGCGCTACTACGACGAGGACGACGAGTCGGTGCTGCCGCGCTCGGTCGCCACCCGCGAGGCGTTCGAGAACGCGATGACCCTCGACATCGCGATGGGCGGCTCGACCAACACCGTGCTCCACCTGCTGGCCGCCGCCCAGGAGGCCGAGGTCGACTTCACGATGGCCGACATCGACGAGCTCTCGCGCCGCGTGCCCAGCATCTGCAAGGTCGCCCCGAGCGGCGACTACCTGGTCGAGGACGTCCACCGCGCGGGCGGCATCCCGGCGATCCTCGGCGAGCTGCGCCGCGGCGGCCTGCTGAACGAGGGCGTCCACACCGTGCACGCCGACTCGATCGACGCGCTGGCTCGGCGACTGGGACCTGCGCGGCGGCAACGCCTCCGACGAGGCGGTCGAGCTCTTCCACGCCGCCCCCGGCTGCGTCCGCTCCGCCACCGCCTTCTCGCAGTCGGAGCGCTGGGACTCGCTCGACCTCGACCCCGCCGAGGGCTGCGTCCGCGACGTCGCCCACGCCTACTCGGCCGACGGCGGCCTGGCGATCCTCTACGGCAACCTCGCCGAGCGCGGCTGCGTGGTGAAGACCGCCGGCGTCGACGAGTCGATCCTCACCTTCCGCGGCCCGGCCGTCGTGCTCGAGTCCCAGGACGAGGCGGTCGAGGCGATCCTCGGCGGCCAGATCGCCGCCGGCGACGTGGTCGTGATCCGCTACGAGGGGCCGAAAGGCGGCCCCGGCATGCAGGAGATGCTCTACCCGACCTCCTACCTGAAGGGCCTCGGGCTGGGCGCCAAATGCGCGCTGCTCACCGACGGGCGCTTCAGCGGCGGGACCTCGGGCCTCTCGATCGGCCACGTGTCGCCGGAGGCGGCGGCGGGCGGCGCGATCGCCCTGGTCGAGGACGGCGACACGATCGCGATCGACATCCCGAACCGCTCGATCGAGCTAGAGGTCGGCGCCGAGGTCCTGGAGGAGCGCCGCGAGGCCCTCCTGGCCGGCCACGGCTACGCCCCGGTGGCGCGGGAGCGGGTCGTCTCGCCGGCGCTGCGCGCCTACGCGGCGATGGCGACCTCGGCCGACACCGGCGCGGTCCGCGACGTCGACTCGGTCGAGCGCGCGGTCGCCGAGGCGGCGAAGCGCGGCGGCAGCGTCGAGGCTCCCGGCCGCCTGTAGCCGACCGCCGCCCTGGTGGGCGGCGGCGGTGCAGCTATTAGCTCTGCGCGCCGACTAGGCGGCGGCGAGCTGAAGTTCGCGCGTGTCCGGCGCGACGTCTGCCTCGATCGCGTGCAGCGGGGTGTCGGTGCGGGCGAGGCGGTAGATCTGGGCGACGGCGTCGTTCTGGCTGACGCCGCGGCGCTCGCTGACGGGTTGGCCATCGCGGTACAGGGTCACGTTCCAGGTCTTCTGCATGGTGAGTCTCTTCCAGTTGCTTGCGGCTTGTATACAAGTATCGGCAGGAGGCGAACAGGCGTTTGTGACTGCGCTCACACGGTGACGGCCGTCACATCCCTCTGGCCGATAACTTTCAGTCGATGCTTGCCGCCCGCGCCGTCTCGGCTTCGATGGAGGACCCGCTCTCGGCCCTCGAGGTGGGCCAGGTCGACGAGCCCGACGTGCCCGAGGGCTGGGACCTGGTCGAGGTCAAGGCGGTCTCGCTGAACCACCACGACGTCTGGTCCTGCGCGGGATCGGCCTGCCGGAGGAGCGCCTGCCGATGATCATCGGCTGCGACGCCGCCGGGATCGACTCCAAGGGCAACGAGGTGATCGTCCACGCGGTGCTCGGCAACCCCGACTTCCCCGGCGGCGAACTGATCGACCCGAAGCGCACCCTGCTCTCCGAGCTCCACCCCGGCACGCTGGCCGAGCGGGTCGCGGTGCCGCGCCGCAACCTGGTGCCGAAGCCGGCCGACCTGAGCTTCGAGGAGGCCTGCTGCCTGCCGACCGCCTGGCTGACCGCCTACCGGATGCTGTTCGACCGCTCCGGGCTGACGCCGGGCCAGACGGTGCTGATCCAGGGCGCCGGCGGCGGCGTCGCCAGCGCCGCGATCGTGCTCGGCCGGGCGGGCGGCTTCCGCGTCTGGGCGACCAGCCGCGAGGAGCGCAAGCGCGACTACGCGACCGAGCTCGGCGCCCACGCCGTCTTCGAGTCGGGCGCGCGGCTGCCGGAGAAAGTCGACGTCGTGATCGAGACCGTCGGCAAAGCGACCTGGGGACACTCGCTGCGCTCGCTGAAGCCGGGCGGCCGGGTCGTCGTCGCCGGGGCGACCAGCGGCATGGACCCCTCCGCCGAACTCAGCCGCGTCTTCTTCAAAGAGCTCGAGGTGGTCGGCTCGACGATGGGCACGCTGGACGAGCTGGCGCGCCTGGTCTCGCTGGTCGCCCTGACCGGGATCCGCCCGCGGATCGATCGGGTGCTGCCGCTGAGCGACGTCGCCGAGGGGCATCAAGGCGCTCGCCGAGGGCGACGTGCTGGGCAAGATCGTGATCACGCCGTAGCCCGGTTTGTGATGGATCGTCGGCCCAGGGGTAGTGAGGGCATGATGCTTTCGACTCGCAAGACCTCCCTTGTCCTCGCCGTCGTGGCCCTCGCCGCCACCTGCGCCCTTCTTCCCGCCGCCGCCGGAGCCGCGACCGGACGCACCGTCGCCGTGACCGCCTCGGCCACGGTGAAGGTCCCGAATGACACCGCCAGGCTCGGCTTCGGCGTGAAGCGCGAAAAGAAGACGCGCAGCGCCGCCCTGCAGGCGACCGCCGCCGGGCTGCGCAAGGTGATCGCCACGGTGAAAACCTTCCCGGGGGTCGGCGAAGGCGACATCAAGACCGGGCGGATCAACGTGCGCCCGGTTCAGAAGGGGAAGGTCACCGTGTACCGCGCCACCGAGGGCATCAGCGTCACCCTGCACGAACCCTCCAAATCAGGCGAACTGCTCGCCAAGGGCCTCGCCGCCGGGGCGACCGGGGTCAGCGGCCCGAGCTTCAGCGTCGGCAACGAAGAAGAGGCGTTCGCCAAGGTGCTTGGCGCCGCGTTCGTGAAGGCGAAGCAGCACGCGAGCGTCTTGGCCGCCCAGGCCGGCGCAACCCTCGGCGCCGCGCTGACGATCGAAGAAGGCGAAGGGGCGGAATTCATCGGCCCGCGTGAGTTCGCCGCGGAATCGGAAAGCGGCGCCGCCAAAGGCGTCGCGGAGCCCACCCCGCCGACCAAGCCCGGCACCTCGACCGTCAAGGCGACGGTCCACGTCATCTTCGAACTGACCTAGCCCCGGGCTAGCCGGGTGGGCGGCGCAGGGTGCCGACCACGTCGTAGAGGTCGGCGTCGAGCAGGTCCTCGCGGCGCGACTCCCAGCTGAGGCCCGCCGCCTCGAGCACGGCGAGCTCCTCCTCGGTCACCGGCCAGGGACGCGTCTCGCCCGGCTGGTGGGACTCACGGCCGAGGGCGAAGAGCCAGAGCAGGCCGCCCGGGGCGACGGTGCCGGCGATCGCCGCCGCGGCCGCCCTGCGGTCGCCGATCGGCAGCGACTGCAGGGTGCGGATCTCGACCACCAGGTCGAAGCGCCCGCGCCACTCGCCGGGCAGATCGAGGAGGTCGGCGACGCGATAGTCGACGGCGCTCTGCGGAAAGCGCTCGCGGGCCCGCTCGATCGCGGTCGGCGAGAAATCGAAGGCGGTGACGTCGAAGCCGCGCCGCGCCAGCTCCTCGGCGTCGTCGCCGAGGCCGGTGCCGACCACCAGCGCCCGGCCGCCCATCCCGGCGCCGGCGCGGTCGAGCCACTCGACCAGCAGCGGGAACGGCTTCAGGCTCGCCCAGGGCAGCGCCGCGAGATCCTCCCCCGCCGCCGCGTACATCTCCTCGAAGCTCCGCTCCACCGAGCGGACGATACGCGCGAGCGGCTACCGCGTCAGCAGCAGGCGCACTGGATCACGGCGACGCAGCAGATCGCGCCGCCGTCGACCGAGGCGCAGGCGCAGCACAGGTCGGTGCCGTAACAGCAGAGCGTCCCGGTGCAGCGGGTGGTCCCCACCGGGCAGGGAGAGCTTTCCGGGGCGTGCGCGTTCGGCGGGTCTTCGCCGCCGACCCCCGCGCACTTGTAGCGCAGGCAGGAGTTGCTTTCTTCGAGGAAGCGTTCGGCCGAACGCGCCATGCAGGCGGCCCGCTTCGCCGCTTCGGTCGGTTTCAGCCCTTTCTTCGATTTGCCGCCTTTGCCGCCTTTCGAACCTTTGCCGCCGCCCCCGCCTTTCGGCTTCTGCAGCTCCTGCGGCAGCTTCGGGGTCGAGCGCTTGCACTGGTCGATCGCGGTGCGCGTGTTGCGGGCCGAGGTTTCCAGGCAGCCGACGCAGAGGTCGTGGTTGTCCAGCGCCTTCATCCGGTTGTTCGCGTAGGTCAGGGCGCCGGGAGCGAAGGGCGCGACCACGGCCGCCACCGCGGCGCCGCGCAGGACCGAGCGCCGCGTCGTCTCGGTCGGCACCGCGGCGAACTGCTTCGACATCCGGTCGAACCAATGCATCAGCGCAACCTCGCGATCGCCCGTTCGAATTCGTGTTCGGCCTGTTCGATCGCCACCGCGCCGCGCTTGGCTTCGTCGCGTGCCGGTTCGCCTTCCTTGCCGACGGCGGCCGCCAGCCGGCCGAGCCCGGTCCCCATCCGTTTGATCGCGCCGATCGCTTCGCCCTGGGCGGGACTGCCGGTCTGGATCTCGGAGACGTGGGCGAGGATGCGTCGGTAGTAGGCCTGCAGCTGGACGATCGGCGCGCGGGCGCCGGCGGGCAGGCTCGCCGCGGTCTCACCGATCGCGTCGGCGCCTTCGAGCTGCGTGGCGAGCGCTTCGATCGCCGCTTCGGCGGCCGTGCTCGGTTCCTCCAGCACGGCGAGGAGTTCGGCGGCGCCGCGGTCCTGGCTCACAGCGCGCCCCCCGCGCGGACGACTTCCAGCGGCGCGGCGGCGTCGGGGACGAGGGCCGGCAGCAGTTCGGTGAGCAGCTCGGCGACCCGGTCGCTGTCCTCGACCGGCTCGGCGGCGATCCGTCCCTGCCGGTCGACCTGGACGGCGCCCGGCATGCCGGAGATGCCGAGGGCGCGGGCGAGCTCGAAGTCCTCCTGCAGCAGCACCAGGCCGAGTTCGTGCTCCGCGGCCTTTGCCCGGTTCGCCTCCGCGTCGCCGAGGCTCATCACCACCGGCAGCGGCCCGCCGCCGGCGCGCTGGAGGCGACCGATGTCCGGCAGCAGCGGGTTGCAGGCATGGCAGGCGGGATCGCTGAAGATGAGCACCAGTTCGCGGTCGCGGGCGAGCAGGTCGTCCAGGGACACCGTGGCACCGTCGAGGCCCGGCAGGGAGAAGGCGGGGACCGGCTTGCCGGCCTGCTTCGGCCGCGCCGGGCGCGAGCTTGCCGCCGGAGTCGGGGTCCCGTCCTCGAGCGCCTCGAGGCGCTCCAGCAGGCGCCCGTTCTGGCGCATCACCTGCCAGGCGAGGGCGAAGGCGAGGGCGGCGACGACGAGCGCCACGCCGGCGAGCACCGCGGCGACCGCGGTCGAGCCGAGGTCACCGACCCAGGCGACGGCGCTCGGGCCGGGGTCGCCCCAACCGGCGGTCGCGACGATCAGCGCCGGGATCAGGAAGGCGACGTTGCGGACCAGGGTCCAGCGGGTGATCCGGTCGACCCCGAGCGAGCCGAAGCAGTTGCAGTCGACCTGCTCGCCGGCGGCGAGGACGCGGGCGACCTCGAAGCTGAAGAGGCCGAGGAGGAGGGCCGCGGCGACGCCGGCGTAGGGCGCGCTTGCCGCCGGCAGGAGCGCCACCGCGACGGCGAGCTCGACCGCGGGCAGCGCCAGGGCGATCGGCCGGCGGCGGAGCGGGCTGACGCCGAAGGCCGCCAGGGTCGATTCGGTCTCGGTCCGGCGGCCCAGCTTGGCCAGGCCGGCGACGGCGAACACCGCCGCGAGCAGCAACCGGGCGACGAGGAGGATCATCGGGCCGACACCTGGATCTCATCGCGATCGCTGTTCAAGAGCGCAAACCTTCCAGAGTTCGAGCCTCCTGCCTATTGGGAAAATTGGGTGTTCTTCAAGCGGCTCGCTCAGCAGCGAGGCCGGATGGCTCCGCGAGCGGCCCCGGCATCGAGGGAGCTGCCGCAGGCGGTCGCCGGCAGCGGGCGCACGTGGAGGCGCGTGGTGCGGCGCACGGTGCGGGCGCCACGGGCGCGGACCACGGTGCGGCTGAGGAGAGTGGCGCGGGAGGTGGCGTCGACCCGCGCCGTCGTGGTCAGCGTGCGGTGCCTGCCGGCAGGCACCTTCGCCAGGTCCCAGCAGACCGTGTCGCCGTCCTCGGTCGCCCCCGGCGCGCGCAGCCGGGTCAGCCCCGGCCCGAGCGTGTTGCAGACATCGACATTGCGCAGGTCCGCGTCGGCGGGCGCCTCGACCTCGACCCGGAACGGCACCACGGCGCTCGGCCGCACCGTGCCTTCCGGCGCGCTCACGTCCACGGACGATGCCGGTTCCTTCGCCGTTTCTTCGCCGCCCTTCGAGCCACGGCCCTTGGTCCCTTCGGCGCCCTCGCACTTGCCGCCCCTCTCAGTGCCGCCCTTGTCCTTGCACTTTTCCGCGGGCGTCTCCGCCGGCTTCGATGCGGGCGGCGCCGGCGCCGGCGCGGGTGGCACCGGCGGCGCGGGGGGTTCGAGCACCGCCGGGTCCAGTTCGACCTCGACCACGATCGCCTGGGTCAGGTACTGCTCGAGGCTGGTCGACTCTTCCAGCGTCGTTTCCTTGACGTCGTTGCCGAGGAAGCCGTTGGCCCCGATCAGGTCGGAATCGAAGCCGAGCTGGTTGACGTAGTTCGGGTTCTTCGTCGCCACGTTGGCGCCGTCGACGGCGATCGAGCTGTTGAAGACGTTGTTGGCGGGGTTGGCGGCGTCGGAGAGGTTTTTGCCGGCGAGCGAGAGGCGGTCCCCGGCCGAGCCGCGGTCTCCCTCGTAGGCGACCAGCCCCGCCTCGGCGCTGACCGCCCCGGCGGGCGGGGTCTCCAGGCCGGCGACCGGGATCAGCAGCGGCGCTTCCGAGGCGACGATCGAGGCGAGCCCGGAGAAGACGCGGATGCTGCGCGGCGGCGAGGCCGGGTCGGCGTAGGCGACGACCAGCGACCAGCCCGCGTAGCGGTCTTCTCCGGTCCCCGACTGGACGTTGGCGACCGTGTATTCGCCGGCGCCGGCGGCTGCCACCTGGGCGGTGACGTCGACGAAGCCGGTGTAGGCGCCGGCGACCGCGGCGCTGTCGGAGACGCCGGCGGCGAGGGGCGAGTAGGCGAGCGACCCTGGCGTCCGCAGCAGCACCGTTCCCCGCGCCGCCGCGTTGCCGGCGACTTCGCCGCCCGTGCCTTTGCTGGTCCGCGCGCCGTAGTAGAGCCCGGCGAACTGGACGGTCGCCCCGGCGGGGAGCGCCAGCGTCGCGGTCGAGGAGTCGAAGGTGGTGATGTCGCCGTCGACGTCGACCCGTTCCATCGCGTAGGCGTTGTTGTTGAGCGCCGCCCCGGTCGCCGTCCCGGCCCGCGATGCGAGGCAGTTGGCGGCCGCTTCCGGGCAGGTCATCAGCGTGTTGGCGGCGCTGGTGACGCCGCCGCGAGCGCTGGCCGCGAGCTGGGTCGCGAAGGGCACCTCGACCACGGCGCCGGCGGACGTCGCGCCGACGGCGGCGCAGACGAGGAGCGCGGCGAGGAGGAGGAGAGATCGCCACGCCGCGCTCCCCGGTATGCGACACAACATGAACAGCGGATTACCCAACGACTTTTAATCGCTAACCGGGACTGGACCGACGATCGATCGGAAACCCAAAAGTTCTTGACTAATCGCCAGAGGTTTGGCTAGCCTGCGCTCCGGCTAGATCCTGTTCGGCAGAGTCCTACTGGGAGGCGAGACGATGACCGGCTTTTTGCGACGGATGACGTGCGGGTTGCTGCTGCTGGCGGTGGCCTTGGTGGTGGCGGCGCCGCTGGCGCAGGCAGCGCCCCCGAGCCCGGAAGTAGACCCCTTCTACAAATACACGGGCAGCAAACCGCTGAGCGAAATCGCCCCGGGCACGGTGCTGAAAACGCGCACGCTGAGCTACCACGTGCTCGGCGTCCCGCTGCCGGTGCCGGCGATCCAGCTGCTCTACCGGGCGCAGAACGAGCTCGGCGAACCGACCGTCAACGTCACCTCGGTGCTGAAACCGCTGCTCACGATCGGCACCCCGCAGGTCGTCGCCTACCAGTCCTTCTACGACTCGCTGAGCCCGAACGACGAGCCGTCCTACGCGATCAGCGGCGACGTCAGCCTGACCGGGGCGATCCCGCAGGTCGAGTCGGCGCTGATCGGGCCCTCGCTGCTGGCGGGCCGCACCGTGGTGATCGCCGACACCGAGGGCGAGGCGGCCGACTTCGCCGCCGGACCCGAGTACGGGACCAACACGCTCGACAGCCTCAAGGCCGCGATCGCCTCGCCCGCGACTGGCCTCTCGTCGACGAAGAAGATCGCGATGATCGGCTACTCCGGCGGCGCGATCGCGACCGAGTGGGCGGCCGAGCTGGCCCCGACCTACGCGCCGACGATCAACAGCAAGCTGGTCGGGGCGACGATGGGCGGCGTCCTCGTCGACCCGGCCCACAACCTGCACTACGTCGACGGCAGCCTCAGCTGGGCGGGGGTGATGCCGATGGCGATCATCGGCGTCTCGCGTGCCTTCCACATCAACCTCATGCCCTACCTGAGCGAATACGGAAAAGCGATCTACGCGAAACTCGAAAAAGCGTCGATCGTCAACGTGCTCGCCCAGTACCCGGGGCTGACCTGGACGCAGCTGGCGAAGCCCGAATACCCGACGCCGGAGAGCATCCCGGTCTACGTCCACACCGTGAACCAGCTGATCATGGGCACGCGCGGCACGCCGACGATCCCGCTGCAGATCTCCCAGGGCGCCCTCGGTGAGCTGGAAGGGACGGCGGGCAACAAGCCGGGGATCGGCGAGGGCGACGGGGTGATGATCGCCGGTGACGTCCGCAGCCTGGCGCGGCAGTACTGCGGCAAAGGCGCGAAGGTCCAGTACACCCAGTATCCGCTCGGCCACATCGGCACCGCGGTGCCCTGGATCGCCGAAGCGATGACCTGGATGAACAACCGGTTCCTCGGCCTGCCCGCGCCGCAGAACTGCTCAAGCATCGCCCCCGGCAACTCCCTCGCCCCGATCGCCGAATAGGGCTCGATGTTGATGGGCCGAAAACTTGCCTATATGGCTAGTTTTCGGCCCGTCAACCGCTAGGTCGTGACTTCGGCCTCGACCTGGCGGTTCCAGTCGGCTTTCGCCTCGCGCCAGCCCTCGTCGGTGAGGGTGCGCTTCCAGTAGCCGGAGGCCGAGAGGGACGTGGCGGGGACGGCGCGGTCGGCGACCAGGTGGCGGCGGGCGAGGCGGACCGAGGTGGCCTCGCCGTGGAGGAAGACGTGCGGGTCGCCGGCGGGGAAGTCGAGCGCGGCGATCGCCTCGGCGAGGCCCTCGTCGGAGTCGCCGTGCAGCCAGTGCAGGTGGAGGTCACCGGGGGTCGAGAACTCGACCTCCTCCTCGGGGCCGTGCACCTGGAGGAAGACGTGGACGGTGGCGCCCGCCGGGATCCGGGCCAGCGAGGCGGAGATCGCCGGGATCACGCTGGTGTCGCCGGCCATCAGGTGCCAGGCGGCGTCGGGATCGGGGGCGTAGCCGCCACCGGGACCGCGCAGGTCGACCGTGTCGCCGGGGGCGGCGGCCGCGGCCCAGGGGCCGGCGATGCCCTCGTCGCCGTGGACGACGAAGTCGATCGTCAGCAGGCGCGCCTCGGGGTCCCACTCGCTCACCGTGTAGGTGCGGACCTTCGGCCGCTCGTCCTCCGGCGCGCCGGGGCGCGGGAACTGCAGCTTCACGTAGTGGTCGGTGTAGTCGCCGAGCTCGAACCCGGCCAGCCCGTCGCCGCCGAAGACGATCCGCTTCAGCGTCGGCGTAAGCGCCTCGACCGCCTCGACCCGGGCGGTCAGCAGCGGCCGATTGCGGGCGCGGGCGTTGTCAGCTTTCGCGGCGATGGCGAGAAGATACGGAGTCGCCCGGTTCGGCATCGTCAGGGAGGGAGTCGGTCGGGCCTCCCCCGGTGTGCAGCAAGATCGCTTCGGTGAGCACCGGCCAGAGCTCTTCGGGCCGATCGTGGCCCATGTCCTCGACCAGCATCAGGCGCGCGCCGGCGATCAGCTCGGCGGTCCGCTCGCCGCCGTCGGGCTGGATCAGGGTGTCGTCGAGCCCGTGGATGACGAGGGTCGGCAGCTCCAGCGCCCGCAGGCCGTCGGCGCGCGATCCGCTCGCCAGCATCGCGGCGAGCTGACGGTTGACGCCCGCCGGGTAGATGCCGCGGTCGAAGCTCTCGGCGGCGAGGGCTTCGGCCCGGGCGCGGTCGCCGTAGCGGCGGGAGGCCCAGATCATCGCCTTCGCCGAGGAGGCCTCGACGTAGGCGGCGCGCTCGAGCGGCGAGGGGCTGAGCAGCGCCTCGAGCGCCTCCGGGGTCGGCTGTCCGACGCCCGGCTCCCCCGTGTTCGAGAACATCGAGACGAGGCTGAGCAGCCGGTCCTCGTGCTCGATCGCCAGCTGCTGGGCGATCATCCCGCCCATCGAGGCGCCGAGCACGTGGGCGCGCTCGATCCCGAGCGCGTCGAGGAGGGCGACGCAGTCGTCGGCGAGGTCGCTCAGCGTGTACGGCGCGAGCTCCCGGGCACGGGCGAAGTCGCCCGCGCCGGCGGCGGCGACCACCGCCTCGAGGTCGAGCTCGGCGTCGTCGAGCTTGGTCGAGAGGCCCGAGTCGCGGTTGTCGAACTCGATCACGAAGCGGCCGCCGGCGGCGAGCAGCTCGGAGAAGCCGCGCGGCCAGGCGATCATCTGCGCCCCGTAGCCCATCACCAGGAGGAGCGGCGGATCGGCGGGCGAGCCGATCGTCTCGTAGTAGAGGTCGATCCCGGTGGGCGTCGAGGCGGTCGGCATCGCCGCAATGTCGCATACCCGGCGCGTCGGTAAGACGCACCTGCCTGCGGGGCGGCGCCCTACCGGGCGGCGCGGTAGCGCAGGCCGTCGACGAGGAGGTCGAGGGTGCGGTCGAGGCTCGAATCGTCAGGGCCGGCACCACCGACGGTGATCAGGCCGATCAGCGAGCGGAGGACGTCGGCCGCCTCGACGTCATCGCGGAGGGAACCACCGCGGGCAGCGAGGAACTCGGCGATCGTCGCGACGAGGCGCTCCTGCATCTCCGAGCGGACGAGGGCACCGCTGGCGAACATCGCCCGCAGCGTCCCGACCATCCCCTGCTTGCCCGCGACCCATTCGACGAAGCGGTCCATCCAGGCGCGGAGGGCGAGGTCGGGCGGCTCGCGGGCGAGCAACTCGGCGCCGCTCGCCACCAGTCGGTCGAGCTCCGACAGGTAGACCGCCTCGACCAGGTCCTCCCGGGTCGGGAAGTGCCGATAGAGCGTCCCGATCCCGACCCCGGCGCGCTTCGCGACAGCCTCCAGGCTGACCTGCTCGTCAGCCTCACGGAAGGCATCGGTCGCCGCGGCCAGCAGCCGCTCCCGGTTCCGGCGGGCATCCCCACGCCTCGGCTTCGCGGCCTGCGAGCTCGCCTGCGGACTCGGTTTTGGGTCGGATCTCGGAATGGTCATAGAGGCTAAATGGAGGAGCCTCCAATTGAGTGCTACGGTCGAAAGAGAAAGCGGAGGCTCCTCCGCATCAGTCTAGACCCAGGAGGTCGGCAATGAGCGGGAAGAGGTACGAGTTGGCAGGCAAGTCGGTCTCGCGAGTTGGCTTCGGGGCGATGCAGCTCGGCGAGGTCAACGGCCGCGAAGGGCCGCCGACCGGGCTCGCCGAAGCGATCCTGCGCGCTGCGGTCGCCGCCGGCGTCGAGCAGATCGACACCGCCCAGTTCTACGGCGGCGGGGAGGTCAACCGGCGGATCCGGATGGCGCTCTCGCCCTACCCCGACGACCTTCTCATCGCCACCAAGATCGGCGCGGTCGAGAAACCCGACGGCAGCCTCACCCCGGCCCAGAAGCCGGCGGAGCTGCGCACCCAGATCGACGAGAACCTGATCGGACTCGGCGTCGAGGCACTCGACCTGGTCTACCTCCGTCGCGTCGACGTGGCGCCGGGCCTCGTCGCCGAGGGCGACCAGATCGTCGACCTCGATACTCAGCTTGGTGAGCTCGCGACCCTCCGCGAGGAAGGCAAGGTCCGGGCAATCGGGCTCTCCCACGTCAGTGCCGCCCAGGTCGAACGGGCGATCCCGACGGGCATCGCCGCCGTCCAGAACTGGTACGGCGTGCTCAACCGGAAGGACGAGCCGATCCTCGAGCTCTGCCGCCGGAACGGCATCGCCTGGGTGCCGTTCTTTCCGCTCGGCTCGGCCTTCACCGAGAGCCCGCACTTCGCCGGTCTGCAGCACGTCCGCGAAGTTCGCGAGGTCCAGGAGATCGCCGCCGCGCTAGGGGCGACGTCCGCTCAGGTCGGCCTCGCCTGGCTGCTTGCCCACGCCCCGAACGTGCTCCTCATCCCCGGCACCGCGGACCCCGCTCACCTGCGCGAGAACCTCGCCGCCGACGATCTCGAACTCCCTGCCGAGGCGATCGCGCGGCTCGACGCGGTGGCCTAGCCGGTCGCGACCCCGTCGTTCGCGCGCACCCGGCCGCGCCGGCAGAGCCGGGGGACGGGTCGGGGCTGTCGCGCTCAGCCGACTGAGCGCAGAGGGGTCGTCGCCCGCTCGGCGTCGAGGTCGACGATGACGTGGGTCATCGGCAATTCGACCTCGCGGCGGGTTCTCTCGACGACTTCGTGCTCGAGCCAGCGCGACTGCTCCGGGGGCAAGGTGGAGATGACGATCTCGTCGGCGGGGAAGCTGCGCAGCGCGTCCTCGATCGCCATGTTCGGGTCGGGGTCGCCGACCTCGGCGCGGACCTCCACCCCGATCCCACGCAGCGCGGTGACCGAGCGGGCCATCCGCTCGCGGGCGAGGTCGAGGCCTTTGTCGACGTCCGAGGCCCAACGCTCGGCGCGCGAGCCGACCAGCGCCGGCGACACCAGCATCACCTCGCACTTCCGGTCGCGGCAGCGATTGCCGATCTCCTCCAGCAGCTCGCGGCCGGCGGCGGTCTGGTTGGCGACGACGAGGATCCGACGGGTGCCGTCGTCGAGACTCCGCCCGGCGACGCTGCGCGGCTCGCTGCCCTGGGTGACGCGCCAGGCGAGCGCGACCCCGAGGCCGATCAGCAGAGCGCCGAGGAGCACGCCCCAGACCGGCCCGGCGATCAGGGCGAGGGCGACCACGAGGGCCACGGCGACCCCGATGACGACTACGAGGCGAAAGACATCCGCCTCGTTACGAAGCGGGTTGTGCATGGGGCGATTGTAGCTCTCGTCACGAGCTGTGTGCAACCGATTTGAGTTCGGTCAGGCCGTGGGCGAGCAGGGCGCGGAGGCCCTGTCCCTCCGGGCCGCTCGTCCACTCCTCGAAGGCCACCCGGAGGACGGCCATGCCCGCCTCGGCGGCGAGGGTCGCGCCCGGCTCGGCGACCCCGCGCTCGCGCAGGGCGCCCGCGGCGGCGACCGCGTAGCCGTTCAGCTTGATCAGCTCGCGCTCCTGCAGTTCGGGGTTGGCGGCGATGATCGCCTGGCGCCGGCGCGGCCCGCCGCCCATCTCGGCGAAGACGTCGGCCATCGCGTCGAGGCCGGCGGCGACGGCGTCCAGGGGGCAGTCGTCGGCAGGCGCGGCGGCGATCGCGGCGACGAATTTCTCGATCAGCACCTCGGAGCCGGAGAAGAGCACTTCCCGCTTGTCGCCGAAGTAGCGGAAGAAGGTGCGTTTGGTGAGGCCCGCCCGCCCGGCGATGTCGGCGACCGTGGTCGCCTCGAAGCCGCGCTCGTCGAACAGCTCCATCGCCGCGACGGCGAGCCGGCCCTTCGCGTCTGGTGCCCATCTGCCCATGTGATGATTGTAGTGATGGCACTCCGTGACATCGAAGTGCTAGCCTGATGGCACAGAGTGACATCAGGTCTCCGCGGCCGGTGTCCGACCCACGAACTTGGAGGTTCACCATGCGCGTATTCGTCACCGGCGCGTCCGGCCACATCGGCTCCGCCGTCACCGCCGAGCTGCTCGAGGCGGGCCACGAGGTCGTCGGCCTCGCCCGCTCCGATGAGTCCGCGGCGAAGCTCGAGGCCGCCGGCGCCGAGGTACGGCGCGGTCACCTCGACGACCTCGACGGGCTGAAGGAGGCCGCGAGCGAGGCCGACGGCGTCATCCACCTCGCCTTCAAGCACGACCTGATGGCGACCGGAGAGATGGAGGCCGCGCTCGCCGCCGACATGGCCGCGACCGAGGCCTTCGGCGACGCCCTCGCCGGCACCGACAAGCCCTTCGTCAACACCAGCGGCACGCTGATGCTGGCGATGATCGGCCTCGACCGCACCGGCACCGAGGAGGACCGCTCGCCGGGCGGCCACCGCGCCGACGTCGAAAACGCGACCCTGGCTCTCGCCGACCGCGGCGTCCGCTCCTCGGTCGTCCGCCTCTCCCCCCTCGTCCACTCGCACCTCGATAAGAGCGGCTTCGGCCCGACCCTGATCGGCCTGGCGCGTGAGCACGGCTTCGCCGGCTACCCCGGCGAGGGCGCCAACCGCTGGCCCGCCGTCGACACCCGCGACGCCGCCGCCCTCTACCGCCGCGCGGTCGAGAAGGCCCCCGCCGGCCAGGTCCTGCACGGGGTCGGCGACGAAGGCGTGCCGCTGAAGGAGATCGCCGAGGCGATCGGCCGCGGCACCGGCCTCGAGCCCCGCTCCGTCCCCGAGGACGAGATCCCGGGCTACTTCAGCTTCCTGGCCGGCTTCATCACCCTCGACGACCCGACCTCGAACAAGATCACCCGCGAGGTAGTCGGCTGGGAGCCGTCCCACCCCGGCCTGATCGCCGACATGGACGAGGGCCACTACTTCGCGTAGCGGCCCTCCGGGGCATCAGCCCATGACCGCCGTAGCGCCGCCGTCGACGGCGACGTTGGCGCCGGTCATGTAGCTGGCGCGGGGAGATGCCAGGAAGACGATCGCCTCGGCGATCTCGGCCACCTCGGCGGTGCGGCCCAGCTTGGTCAAGCCGACGACGAAGCCGACTTCCTCCTCGCTCATCCCGTCGGTGCCGCCGGTGCTGGTCGGCCCGACGGTTACCGCGTTGACGCGGACGCCGAAGCCGGCGAACTCGCCCGCCCAGGTGCGGGTCAGCGAGGCCAGGGCGGCCTTGGTCGCCGCGTAGGCGGAGCTGCCGGGCATGCCGAGCTCGGCGACCATGGTCGAGACGTTGACGATCGAGCCGCCGCCGCGGCCGGCCATCTTCGGCGCCAGCGCCGCGGTGAGGAAGTACGGCGCCCGCACGTTGACGTCGAACATCGCCTCGAAGTTCTCGCGGCTCTCGTCCGGGGTCGGGGCGAAGTCGAAGATCCCGGCGTTGTTGACGAGCACGTCGACCTCGCCCGCCTCCTCGGCGAGGCGCCCGATCGCACCGAAGTCGGCCAGGTCGGCGGCGACGAAGCGGCCGCTGCCGCCCGCGGCCTCGAGCTCGGCGACCGCCTCGGCGCCGCGCACCGCGTCCCGGCCGCTCACCACGACCTCGGCGCCGAGCGCCGCCAGATGCCTCGCCACCTCGCGCCCGATCCCGGAGGTCCCGCCCGTCACCAATGCCCGCTTGCCCTCGAATTCCATCTGCGTCCTTCCGCTCGTCTGAAACTGGATTGTGCGATCCAGACTGGCACGGTTGTATTGGATTGTCAAATCCAGAACGAGTGCTACCGTCCGTGGGTGGCCACGCAGACGGACAAGGCGAGACTCACCCGCAAGGGCGCCGAGACGCGCGAGCGGATCGTCGGCGCGGCGGCGAACCTGGTCTTCGAGCACGGCGTCGCCGGGACGAGCATCGAGGACGTGAAGGAGGCGGCCGGGGTCTCGAGCTCGCAGCTCTACCACTACTTCGGCGACAAGCAGGCGCTGATCCACGCCGTGATCGCCCACCAGTCCGATGCCGTGATCACCGCCCAGGAACCGCTGCTCGGCAAGCTCGACAGCCTCGACGCGCTGCGGGCCTGGCGCGACCAGGCGGTGGCGATCGAGCGCCAGCTGCACTGCAAGGGCGGCTGCCCGATCGGGGCGCTGGCGGGCGAGCTCGCCGAGGTCGATCCCGAGGCGCGCGCCGACATCGCCGCCGGCTTCGCCCGCTGGGAGGACGCGATCGGCGCGGGCATCCGGGCGATGCACGAGCGCGGCGAGCTGCCCGCCGAGGTCGATCCCGACCGCCTCGCGCTCGCCCTCCTCGCCGCCCACCAGGGTGGCCTCGTCCTCACCCAGGTCCGCCGCGATCCGGCGCCGCTGGAAGCCGCCCTCGACGAGATGATCGACCACGTCGCCGAGCTGCTCGGTCGGGCGGGATAGGTGCCGCCGCTCGGGTCACCCGAGGCCCTGGTCCGCATCCACGGGTATCCGGTCTCGACCTGGACGCGGACGCTGCGGATGACCTGCGCCGAGAAGGGCGTTGCCTACGAACTGGTCCCGGTCCCCTACGGCAGCGAGGAGCACGGGGCCCTCCACCCGTTCCGGCGGATCCCGATCCTCGAGGTCGGCGAGACCGTGATCTTCGAGACCCTGGCGTCCACCGGCTACGTCGACGAAGCGTTCGACGGGCCCGCGCTGCAGCCGGCCGACCCGGCCCGCCGGGCGACGATGCGGACCTGGATGGGCGTCTGCGGCGACTACCTCTTCCGCCAGGTGGTGCGCGGCATCCCCCGCGACCGCACGCCGACCGACGAGGAGCTGGGGGCGGCGCGCGAGGCGCTCGGCCGGGCCGAATCGATCCTCGGCGAGGAGGGCGGCGGCGAAGGCGCTTTCCTGGTCGGCGGAGAGCTCTCCCTCGCCGACCTCTACCTGGCGCCGCAGCTGGCCAACTGCCGCGAAAAGGCCCCCGAGATCCTCGCCGAGCTGCCGCGGCTGACCGCCTGGCTGGCGAGGATCGAGCAGCGCCCGAGCTTCACCACCACCGAGCCAGGTTGATGGGCCGAAAACCCCTCCTATAGGGCAAGTTTTCGGCCCATCAACGTAGGAGTGCGGCCGGTCAGGCGGGCGGAACGAATTCGGGCGCGCAGGCTGGCGGTTCGTTTGAGACGAGCAGTTCGTCGAGGCTGTTCAGCCGGGCGACGAAGCGGGCCCCGCATTCTTCTTTCACCTTCGCCGTCCGCTCCCATTCGAGCGTCGCTTCGATTTCGAGATCGTTGATCCGTTCGATGACGACGATCGCCACGCCGCGACGGGCCACTTCTTCGCCGGCGAGCCGGATCGCCGGGACGGCACGGGCGAAGGTCAGGTAGAGAAGCCGTTCGGAGCGGCAGGTCGCCCGTAACTTGGCGTCGGCGTTGCTGCCTTCGCCGGTGACGACCACGCGGATTTCGCAGCTGCTCCTGAGCGTCTTGGTCAGGCCGCGGCCGTGGAAGGTGCAGTGGACCTTCTGGCGCGAGGTCCGGTGGCAGCCCTGGAAGCTGACCAGGCTGATCAGGCGGTTGCGGTGGTTGTAGAGGCGGGCCTTGGCCAGGGCAGCGCTTCGCGCCGATGCCTTGTTCAGTTTCGGCGGCTTGGGTGGAGGTGCGGGCGCCGCGGGCGCTTCCGTGGTGGTTTCGCCGCCTCCTCCCCCGCCGCCGCCACCCGGCGTGCTGGAGCAGGGGCACGGGTTGTCCTCGCAGGCGATCCCGTCGTTGTCACCGTCGAGGTTGTAGGGGTCGCCGGGCAGGAGGTATTCCTCCGCTTCGGCCTGGGTGGCGAAATCGGCGCAGTCGTAATCAAGGTGCTTAGCCGCGGCGGCACCCGATGCCCCGACGAGGCAGGCGACGATCACGGTGCTGAGGACGAGCGCCAGGCCCAAACACTTCATCTGATCAACCTAGTTCCTAATTCAGACGAGTTCGTATCCCATTTGCGCACTCGCCCACGGATGCGGTCGTCCTAACGCACCTATAGCGGGCCTTAGGACGACCGCGCCGGGAGCCGCTCGGTCAGCCGGTGTTGCGGAGGCCGGCGGCGATGCCGTTGACGCTGAGGAGGAGGGCGCGGGCGAGGTCGGGGTCGCGCTCGGTGCCGCCCGCGCGCTCCGTCTCCCCCGCCTCGCGCCAGCGCTCGAGCAATGCCACCTGGAGGTAGTGGAGCGGGGCGAGATAATCGTCGCGGACGCGTAGGGTGCGGGCGAGGTCGGGGTTGGAGGCGAGGAGCTCCTCGCCGCCGGTGAGGCGGAGGACTTCGCGGACGGTCAGCTCGTGCTCGGCCCGGATCGCCTCCCAGGGGCCGGCCAACTCGGCCGGGACGAGGCGGGCGACGTAGTGGCCGCCGATCTCGAGGTCGGTCTTGAACAGGGTCATCTCGATGTTCGAGAGGAAGGTGGTGAAGAAGCGCCAGCCTTCGCGCTCGCCTCCGGCCATCGCCGCCAGCTCGTCGTCGAGCCCGGCCGCGCGGGCGGCGGCGAGGCCGCTGCCGACGCCGAACCAGCCGGGGACGATCTGCCGCGACTGGGTCCAGCCGAAGACCCAGGGGATGGCGCGCAGGCCGGAGATGCCGGCGCCGGAGCTGGGACGGCGCGAGGGACGGGAGCCGAGGTGGAGCTCGGCGAGCAGCTCGACCGGGGTCGAGGCGAGGAAGTAATCGGGCAGGAGCGGGTCCTCGACCAGCTCGCGGTAGCGGCTGAACGCCGCCGACTCGACCGCGTCCATCGTCTCCCCCCAGCGGGCCAGGGTCGGCGGGTCGATCCGCGGCCGGCGGTGCAGCACCGTCGCTTCCAGGGCGGCGCCGAGCGAGAGCTCGAGGTTGTCCCGCGCCAGCTCCGGCAGCAGGTACTTGTCGGAGATCACCTCGCCCTGCTCGGTCACCTTGATCGCGCCGTCGAGCGTCCCCGGCGGCTGGGCGAGGATCGCGTCGTGGGTCGGGCCGCCGCCGCGGGCGACGGTTCCGCCGCGGCCGTGGAAGAGGCGCAGGCGGACGCCGTGCTCGGCGGCGGTGTCGCGGAGGCGCTGCTGGGCGCGGTGGACCTGCCAGCTGCTGGCGGCGATCCCGCCCTCCTTGTTCGAGTCGGAGTAGCCGAGCATCACCTCCTGCACGTCGCCGCGCAGCTCCAGCAGCCGGCGGTAGCTGCGGTCGGCGAGCAGTTCGGCGAGGAACTCGTCGGCGCGGCGCAGCTCCTCCAGGGTCTCCAGCAGGGGGACGAAGCCGATCGCGGCGAACCCGGGCTCGGCGAGGTCGAGGAGCCCCGCTTCGCGGGCGAGCAGCGCCGGCGCCAGCACGTCGTCGACCCCGCGGCACATCGAGATCACGTAGGACTCGACGCAGGCCGGCCCGTAGAGCTCCTGGGCAGCGCGGATCTCGACGAACGCGCCGTAGGTGCGAGCGGCGCCGTCGTCGAGCGGCGGCGGGTGGGGGGCGAGCGGCCGGCGCGAGGCGAGCTCCGCCGAGAGCACTTCGCGGCGCTCCTCCCGGGCCAGCTCGGCGTAGGGCCGCTCCAGCTCGCCGACCCGGTCGAACAGCTGGGCCAGCGCGTCGTGGTGGACCGAGGCCTCCTCGCGCACGTCGAGGGTCGCCATCCGCAGGCCGGTGGCGGCGATCGCCCGCACCGCCCGCGCCACCCGGCCGCCCGCGACGAGGCCGCCGCGGTGGCGCTCCAGCGAGTCCTGGATCAGGGCCAGCTCGGCGAGCAGCTCGCGCTCGTCGAGGTAGTCGCGGCCCGGCACGTGGGCGCCCCCGGCGGCGAACCGGCGGCGGGAGTTGGCGAGCTTCTCCCGCACGCAGGTGAGCTTCAGCCGGTAGGGCTCCTCGGCGTTGAGGCGCCGGTAGCGCGGGTCGAGCCCCGGCAGGGCCTCGAGGTCGGCGGCCAGCGAGGCCTCCAGCTCGGGCGTGACCGGGGCGATCCGGGTCGAGACCGAGAGGTCGCCGCGCAGCTCGTCGACCAGGGCGGCGGCGCGGCGGGCGCCGTGCTCGTGCTGGAGCGCCAGCACCGCGCGGGTGTCATCGGGGCCGACGGTCGGGTTGCCGTCGCGGTCGCCGCCGATCCAGCTGCCGAGCGCGAACGGCGGCGGCTCCAGCGGCGGCTCGAGGCCGAGGCGGGCCAGCTGCGCGGCCAGCTCTTCGAGCACTTCGGGGATCGGCCCGGCCGCCAGCTCGTCGAAGTAGTAGACCGCGTTGCGCGCCTCGTCCAGCACCTCGGGACGGGCGACGCGGATCTCGTCGGTCTGCCAGAGCAGGTCGATCAGCTCTTCCAGCCGGGCCATCGTGCGCGCGGTCGCCGCCTCGTCGTCGCCGGCGGCCTCGAGCTCGTCGAGGAGGCGGGCCAGCTCGCGCAGCTTGGCGAGGACGGTGCGGCGGGCGGCCTCGGTCGGATGGGCGGTGAAGACCGGGCGGACGTGGAGGCGGGAGACGAGGTCGCGGAGCTCGGCGTCGGGAGCATCGGCCTCGATCCGGGTGACCGCCTCGGCGATCCAGCCGCCGCCCGACTCCCGCCGGCGCGCTGCCAGGTCGCGGCCGCGGTGGACCTGCTCGGCGACGTTGGCGAGGTGGAAGTAGGTGGTGAAGGCGCGCGCGAGGCGGCGGGCCCGGGCCGGCTCGGCCTCGGCCAGGAGGGCCGCGGCGGTGGCGCGATCGTCACGCACCGCGAGCCGCACCCGCTCGACCGCCTGCAGCAGCTCCTCGCCCTCCTGGCGCACCAGCGTCCGGCCGAGCGTGTCGCCGAGGTCACGGATGTCGCGTCGAAGCAATCGTCTTTCGGGCATCAGGTCGTCGGGAGAGTAGCTTTGAGCCAATGCCGGAAGTTCGTGTCGTCCGTCTTGAACCGTTCCCCGACCTCGACGACGAGGTCGTCTTCCCCCGCCTCTCGGAGAAAAAGCTCCATTGGCTGGGCAAGAAGTGCGGCGAGCGCCGCGCCTTCGCCGAGGGCGACGTCCTCTACGAGCACGGCGTGCGCGACGCGCCGTTCTACGTCCTCCTCAGCGGGCGGGTCGAGTTCGTCGACCGCAAGCCGGGCAAGGACGTCCACGTCGCCGCCGCCGACGCGGGCACCTACATCGGCGACATCGCCGCCTTCACCGGCGAGCCGACGATCACCGCCGCGGTCGCGGTCGAGGAGACCGAGGCCCTCGTCTTCCCGCGCGAGAAGCTGCGCAAAATGGTCGCCGACTGGCCCGAGTTCGGCGAAGGCGTCTTCCGCACCCTGCTGGCGCGGCGCGCCTGGCACGAAGAGAAGGGCTACGGGGTGATGCGGCTGATCGCGCCGCAGTCCTCGCGCCGCGCCTTCGAAGTTCGCGACCTGCTCGAGCGCAACCTGCTGCCGGTCCGCTGGTACGACGTCGACAACGACCCCGAGAGCGACGAGATGCTGCGCTGGCTCGAGGTGCCGCGCGAGGAAACGCCGGTCCTGGTGCACGCTCGCCAGGTGATGCGGAACCCCTCCCCCGCCCAGGTCGCGCGCGGGCTCGGGCTGCGCGCCGAGGTCGACGGGCAGCGCTTCGACCTGGTCGTGCTCGGCGCCGGGCCGGCCGGGCTGGCGGCCGCGGTCTACGGCGGCTCGGAGGGGCTGCGGACGCTGGTGGTCGAGTCCTGGGCGCCCGGCGGCCAGGCCGGGACGAGCACCCGGATCGAGAACTACCTCGGCTTCCCGACCGGCGTCAGCGGCCGCGAGCTGACCAGCAAAGCGACCCTGCAGGCGCGCCGCTTCGACGCCACGCTCTCCAGCTACCACCGCGCGGTCGAGCTCGCCGACGGGCCGGAAGGCCTGGTGCGGATCGACCTCGACGACGGCCAGCACGTGCTCGCCCGCTCGATGGTGATGGCGACCGGGGCGCGCTGGCGCGAGCTGCGGGCCGAGGGCATCGACCGCTTCCGCGGCGCCGGCGTCTACCACGCGGCGATGGCCACCGACGGCGAGCGGGCGCGGGACAAAGACGTGATCGTGATCGGCGGCGGCAACTCGGCCGGGCAGGCGGCGGTGAGCCTGTCGCGGAAGGCGCGCAGCGTGCGCGTGATCGTGCGCGGAAAAGCGCTGAAGGCGACGATGTCCCGCTACCTGGTCGACCGGGTCGAACGCTCGCCGCGGATCGAGGTGATGACCGAGACCGAGGTCGTCGCCCTGCACGGGACCGCGGTGGTCGAGTCGGTCACCCTGCAGTCGAGCGACGGCTCACGCGAAGACGTCGACACCAGCGCCGTCTTCGTGATGATCGGCGCCGACCCGTGCACCGAGGTCTCCGACGGGATGCTCGCCACCGACGACGCCGGCTTCCTCCTCTGCGGCGACGGCGCCCACGGCTGCGAAGGCCACATCGCCTGGCCGCTGAACGATCGCGAGCCGGCCCTGCTGGAGACGGTGCGGCCGGGCGTCTTCGCGGCGGGCGACGTGCGCGCCGGGGCCTCGAACCGGGTCGCGGGCGCGGTCGGCGACGGCGCCCTGGTCGTCCGCTTCGCCCACGAGCTGCTCAGCGACGAGACGCCGGCGAACGTCGGCGCGCCGAGCTAGGCAGCCCGGCCACGCCGATCGTCGCCCGCGGGCTCAGTCCCCCGAGGGCAACCGTCCACACGGCTTCCAGGGCTCGCCGAACAGTTCGACTCCCATCCGGACCGAGGCGAAGTCGAGCGCCTTGGCCTTGGCGCAGAACTTCTTCGGCGGCAGTTCGTACTCGGCCTCGAACACCGCTTTGCCGGCTTCGACGAACGGCTCGAAGTCACCGCATTCGTGGTACTGGAAACACTCCTCGACGACCGCGAAATCGAAGTTGCCGACCAGCTGCTTCGCCTGTCGTGAGTCGTTCTTCAGCGCCACCGACATGCCGGCCTTGTGGACCGTGCGGGCGATCCAGCGGTTGTAGGTGAGCTGCTCGGCGCGGGTGAGGGGGAACCCGGTCTTGTTTTCCCAGCCGTTGATGTTGTCGGGCTCGACCGCGTCGAATCCCTTTTCCGCGCACATCGAGATCCGCTTTTCCATGATCGGGGCGAACTTCTTGTAATGGGCGATGTCGAGCCAGCGCTCTTCGGGATAGCCTTCGTAGCGCTTGCCGAGCACCGATTCCGGGAACTGCCCGGCGTCCGGCCGGTATTCCTCCCAGCTGCCGACGTCGAGGTAACAGATCACCTTCACGGCCTTGGCATGGAGGGTGGCGACGGTGGCCTTCGGCGTTTCGAAGCCATCGGTCTCGTACACGCAGGCCGGGACGTCGGTCTTGATTTCCCCCTGCAACTGCCAGTACCAAGGGGCGGTCGTCGGCCCCGGCCGCCAGCGCCCGCCGGCGCTCGTCCCGGAGGTCGCGCAGGAAGTCGCGGCCTGGTAGGAAGGCCCGGTGACGTAGGTGGGAGAGGTCGCCTTGGCGGTCGCCGTCGCGGATCCGACCGGACCGATCGCGATCAGCGCGAGGATCGCGCCGAGGACGAGGGCGGCGGTCGAGATCGGTTTGCGTCTGTCTCGGTGGGTGTGGCTCTGACTTGGGTTCATCGGTCGAGCATCCTCGCCGGCGCGACGCCCAAGGCCGCCTGACGCCCCCGCCCTCATCGAACCCTCACGATGCGGTGCCCGGCACGGCCTAATCTGGGACCGGTGCGCGTGCTCGTGATCGAGGATGACGACGGGCTGCGTCAGGGCGTGGTCGTCTCGCTGCGCGCCGCGGGCCTCGGCTCCGACGGTGCCTCGACCGTCGCCGCCGCCCGCCGCCTGCTCGCCTCCCACAGCTACGACTGCCTGGTGCTCGACCGGATGCTTCCCGGCGGTGACGGGCTGCAGTTGCTGGCCGATCGAGATCGGCTCCAGACCCCTCCGCCGGTCCTCGTGCTGACCGCCCGCGACGCGATCCGGGACCGGGTCGAAGGCTTCGAGCGGGGCGCCGACGACTACCTGATCAAGCCGTTCGCGATGGTCGAGCTGATCGCCCGGGTGCGAAGCCTCTGCCGGCGTCGCGAGACGATCGCCGCTCCGACGATGAGCGCCGGCGACCTCGAGCTCGACACCGCGCGGCGCGAGGTCCGCCGCGGCGGCATCCTGCTCTCGCTGACCGCGAAGGAGTACGCGGTGCTCGAGCTGCTGCTCTCCCGCGCCGGCCGCCCGGTCAGTCGCGAGGAGCTGGTCGAGCATTGTTGGGACCGGCTGACGACGCCGATGTCGAACGCCCTGGACGTCGTGGTGAGCCAATTGCGGCGCAAGCTCGGCGAGCCGCCGTTGATCGCAACCGTGCGCGCGGTCGGGTACCGGATCGATGCCTGAGCTGCGCCTGCGGGCGCGTACGCCGGAGCAAGAATCGCCCTCGCCGGCGGTCTCTCGCCTGCGCCGGCTGCGCGTCTCGCTGACCCTGCTCTTCACCGCGGCGCTGGCCGCCGGGCTCGCCGCGCTGGCCCTGCTCGTGATCCACAAGGACTCCGAGGCGCGGATCGACTCGCTCGAAGGGAAGATGGGTCGGCGCGTCACCGGCGCCTCGCGGCTGATCTATTACTCGAACCGGGGGCGGCTGCGGCTCGACGGCCTGCGCGAAGACGACCTCACCGCGGGCACGCCGGAAATCCGCGTCTTCAACGGGACCGGCCCGCGGCCCCGCCTGATCTTCGCCGGGGTCAAGAACCGCCTGCCCGTCGCGACCCGGGACCTGTGGTCGATCGCCCAGCGCGCGGCCTCGACGGAAGGGCTGGTGGCGACCACCGTCACCGATCGGGACGGCACCCGAGTCCGGCTCCTGGCGGGGCCGTTCTTCCGCGATCCCGACGGCGATGCGGCGGGGGCCGTCGTCTCCGCCGCCTCGCTGAGCGCGACCGAAGCCGCCCACCGCGAACTCGTGTTGACGATCGTGGTCGCCTGCGGCGGCCTGCTGCTCCTGGCCGGGGTCGCCGGCTACCTGCTCGCCGGTCGCAGCCTCCGGCCCGCGGCGCGGAGCCTGGCGCAGCAGGAAGCCCTGTTCGCCGACGCCGCCCATGAGCTGCGCAGCCCGATCGCCTCGATCCGAGCCGTCCTCGAAGCCGCCCAGCTCGAACCGGCGGCGGCGACGGCGGCGATCGAGGAGGCCCGCGCGACCAGCGTCCGGATGGGCGAGACGGTCGGCGCCCTGCTCGCCTGGGCGCGGCTCGAGGCGGGAACCGAGCCATCCGCCGCCACCGAGCTGCGGCTCGACCAGTTGGTCGAGGACGTGGCCGCCGAGCTCGATCCGGGCGGGCGGATCGTGCTGGAGACGGAGCCGGTCGTCGTCACCGCCGATCCGACCCTGATCCGGGTCGCGGTCCGCAACATCCTCGACAACGCCCTGCGCCACGGTTCCGATCGCGAGGAGTCGGTCACGGTGACCGTCGCGGCGGGCACGGTTGTCGTCCGCGACCGCGGCCAGGGCCTCGCCGGCGGAGCGCTCGGCCGGGACGGGGTGACGCGGTTCCGTTCGGGCAGCCCCGAGGGAACCGGGCTGGGGCTGTCGATCGCGTCGCGGATCGCCGAGCTGCACGGCGGTCAGCTGACCGCCCGCGATCGTGACGGGGGCGGCACCGAACTGATCATCGCGCTGGGTCCGCCGGCCGCCGCGGCCTAGCGTCCCGACGCTAGGCGCGCTCGAGCACGACGATCGGGATCACCCGGTCGGTTTTCTCCTGGTAGCCGTCGTAGTCGGGCCACGCTTCGGTCATCTTCTTCCACATCCGCGGCTTCTCCTCGTCATTGGCGATCCGCGGCCGGGCCTTGAAGCGGTCCCCTTTGACCTGCACCTCGACCGCCTCGGGGTCGGCCTCGAGGTTGACGAACCAGGCGGGCGGCGCGTCGGTGCCGCCCTTCGAGGCGACGATCAGATAATCGTCGCCGTCGGGCTCGAAGATCAGCGCATTGGCGCGCTCCTGGCCCGACTTCCGCCCCTTCGTGAACAGCACCAGGATCTTGGTGCCGTTACGCCACTCGAACCCCTCCTCGCCGTCGGTCTCGATGTAGCGCTGGACGTGCTGGTCGCCGAAAAGCTCCGCTGAAGTAGTCATGGCGACAGGCTACCCACCCGCCACCGGTGGGCTACTCGCCTTCGGGGTGCTCGATCAGGCGGCGGGCCGGGGGCCCCGGGCGGAGCTTCGAGGCGCAGGCGGGGCGCAGGCCGTCGAGGACGATGCCGAGGTAGCGCTTCCAGAGGTCCGCGCGCAGGCCCGGGAAGGGGACCTCGCTGACCGAGGCGACGGCGCCCATCAGGAACATCAGGTCCTGGCCGGCGACGTCGTCGCGGAGGACGCCGGCGCCCTGGGCGCGCTTGACCAGCTTGGCGGTGAGGTCGAGGACGCGGCGGCGCTCCCCGGCCAGGGTCGGCGAGGCCATGCACTGCTCCTTGTTGGCGTCGGAGATGCCGTGGTCCTGGGAGGCGCGCTCGGCCATCTCGTAGAGGAAGCGTTCGACCCCCCGCCATGGGTCCTCCTCCTCGAGGCAGGAGGTCGCGACCGCGGCGGCTTCCTCCAGCATCATCTGGACGATCGCCGTGATCAGATCGTCCTTGGAGGGGAAGCGGCGGAAGAGGGTCGCCTCGCCGACCCCGGCGCGGGCGGCGATCTCCGCGGTCGAGGCCTCGTAGCCGCGCTCGGAGAAGACCTCGATCGCGGCGGCGACGATCCGCTCGCGGTTGCGCGCCGCATCGGCGCGCAGGACAGTTGGGC
Organism: uncultured Solirubrobacterales bacterium; assembly: GCA_963791095.1. Lineage (GTDB taxonomy): Bacteria > Actinomycetota > Thermoleophilia > Solirubrobacterales > 70-9 > VAYN01. Next base: position 466,660 of record CAWBRE010000028.1, on the reverse strand, counting down.
TCTCGACCGTGGCCATCGAGGGAAGCGTAACCCCCGTGGACGGCGAACCGGAGGCGACCACTAGGGCCGCCCCCGCTCGGCAGGGTCCCCGCGCACGGCGCTAGACCGCGACGGCGACGGTGTCGCCCGACTCGATCCGGGCGACGTCGCGCCGGCGCAGCAAGAGCGCCGCCAGCACCGTGCCCGCCGCGACCAGCGCCGCAGCGACGATGAACGCCGTCTGGAATCCCGACACCAGCGCTTCCTGCTGGTCGAGGAAGGACGGCTTGCCGACGATGCCGCCGAGGAAGCTGGAGGTCTTCGAGTTGGCGATGCTGGAGAGGACGGCGAGGCCGAGGGCGCCGCCGATCTGCTGCGAGGTGTTGAAGATCCCCGAGGCGAGGCCCGCGTCGGACTCCTCGACGTTGGTGGTCGCGACCAGGGTCAGGGAGACGAAGGTCACCCCCATGCCGATCGACATCGGGAAGAGCCCGCCGACGATGCCGGGGTAGTGGCCGCCGACCTTGGTGGTGGCGGCGAGGACCGCGAGCCCGGCAGCGGCGACCAGCATCCCGGTGAGCAGCACCGGACGCAGGCCGAGCCGCGGGATCAGTTTCTCCGCCACCGTCGCGCCGATGCCGATCCCGAGGGTGACCGGGAGGAAGGCGAGGCCGGTGGTCAGCGGCGAGTAGCCGAGGATGTTCTGCAGGTAGAGCGAGGCGAAGTAGAACATCGCGAAGAGCCCGCCGGCGACCATCAGGAAGACGCCGTTGCCGATCGCCAGCGAGCGCAGCCGGAAGAGGTCCAGCCGCACCAGCGGGGCGACCGAGCGTTTCTCGATCGCGACGAAGGCGGCCAACAGGGCGATGCCGAGGGCGGCGACGCCGAGCGTCTTGCCCGAGGTCCAGCCCCAGCTCGCGGCCTCGACGATCGCGTAGACGAGAGCGACCAGGCCGCCGGTGACGGTGGCCGCGCCGAGCAGGTCGAAGTGGCGCAGGGCGCTCTCCGATCGCGTGTTGGGAACCAGCCGCAGGGCGGCGAAGATGATCCCGATGCCGACCGGCACGTTGACGAAGAAGATCCATTCCCAGGAGAGGCTTTCGACCAGGAAGCCGCCGAGCAGCAGGCCGACGGCGCCACCGCCGGCGGCGACGCCCGCCCAGATCGAGAGGGCTTTGGTGCGTTCGCCGCCCTCCGAGAAGGAGGTGGTGATGACGGAGAGGGCGGCGGGGCTGAGCATCGCGCCGCCGAGGCCCTGGATCGCGCGGCCGACGATCAGCTGCGTCTCCGAGGTGGCGAGGCCGTTGGCCAGCGAGGCGAGGGAGAAGACGGCGACGCCGGCGATGAACAGGGAGCGCCTGCCGAGCAGGTCGGCGGCGCGTCCGCCGAGCAGCAGGAAGCCGCCGAAGAACAGCGTGTAGGCGTTGACGACCCAGGCCAGCGAGGTGTCGCTGAAGCCGAGGTCCAGCTGGATGGCGGGCAGCGCGACGTTCACGATCGTCGCGTCGAGCACGACCATGAACTGGCCGAAGCAGACGACGACCAGCGCGAGCCAGGGATTGAAGTGGGGGTGATCGCTCCGTTTCATGTCGGGCACCGTAGCACGAAACGAAGTGGGCGCTCCGTTAAAGCGGAGCTTCCACTCCGGAGTCTCGTCACACAACGAAAAAGCGCCGCCCGGAGGCGGCGCTCAGGAACCCGGAAAAGCCGCCGCTCAGAGCGTGAAGGGCTTCGTGTCGAGGTAGTACAGGTCGCTCAATTCGCCGGCGTCGACGAAAATGCCGAACTCGCCGCGCGCGCCGTGCAGGTTGAAGACGGCGACGCCCGCCTTGTTCGCCTTGCGCGGGGCGCCGCCGGAGACGGCATAGCCTTCCTGCTCGATCGAGACCTTGAACGGGCCTTCGATGCCCTTCACCGTCACCTGCACCTTGCCGCCGCCGAGCTTCTTCGCCGTGGCAGTGACGTAGCGCTGGATGTTGACTTCCTGGGCGACGGTCGAGAGTTCGAGGTCACCGTCGCCGACCGCTTCGATGAAAACGGTCTCCTCCGTCTTCGTGGTCACGTTCGGGATCTTGAACTTGCCGTTCGCGGCGGCCTTGACCGTGATCGTCTTTTCCGGCGTGATCGCGTAGCTCGAGTTGCCCTGCGGGATCCATTTGCTGAAGGTCACCATCAGCGTGCCCGCGACCGGCTTGTTCTTGTCGTTTCTGAGAACGCCTTCGATGTTGCGCTTCTCCCCGGCGGCGACGGCACACGAGGCGGTCTCGTATTCCTGCGCCTTGCTCTGCGGCCCCTTGCCGCTGCACTTCAGCGTCAGGGTCGCCGCCTGGGCGCCGGAGGCGAAGGCGAGGAGCGCCACGACCGCGGCGACCAGGGACAGGATCACGGACTTTTCGGAAATCTTCATCGCGTGCCAGGATAGGCGCCCGGCGTCGCCCGATCGAGTGCGTGGGGCCAACTGTGCGCTCTCGTCCCCAGGGTTGTGCGCGGTCGTGCTGAGACACCGAGATCGACACACGACCTAAGTCCCTTGTACGCCGCCGGGAGCCACACTAGTCTCGCGCGTCGATGACTTTCCGACGCTTCCTTCTCCCTGTTCTGCTCATCTGCCTGCTCGCCGCGAGCCTCGGATCGGCCGCGACCGCGGCGGCCCAGAAAAAAGGCGGTGAAGCCACCTCTCCGCCGGACCAGACCCTCCCGGGCGAAGTCGATCTCTTGCATGGCACCGCGCTCTACGACTCGACTACTGGGGCGGCGACGTTCACCCTGAGGTTGCGAGAAGCGCTCGGGACGAACACCGAAAAAAAACCGCCCACGGTCGAGTACGGCGGGGCGCTGTTGACCTCGAACGCGCCCTGCACCGTAGCCGGACTGGAAGAAGACCTAAAAGCCGGCCACGGTTATCCAACCTTCCAGGTTGTCGGCTTCAACCAAGCTGGAAATCCGGGTCAACTGGAATCGGCCTCGATCTACCGAAGCGAACCCCCGTCGGAACCAGCCGCTCCCCCCAACTACGGCCCGGCGACGAACTCGGTCCAAGGCACGACGATCACGCTTTCCGCCTCCGACAGCCGAGCACAGAACGGCCTTTTCACCTGTGTCGAGATCGTGGCCGTGCAACCCGAAAAACCCGAAGTACACGACCTGCTCGTGTTCCCCCTCACCGTCCCGCCGGAACCACCGCCGGTCGTCACCCCTCCGGCGCCCCCGGTGCCGACGCCCGCAGCGCCCGCGGCGTTCTCCTTCGCGAAAGCGAAACCGCTGGAACTGAAGGTCGACGGATGGACCCCCGTGCGGATCAAGGTGACGAATACGGGCGGCACCGCCACCGAGCCGGGCTCACTACGCCTGAAGCTGCCGCGCGGACTCAAGGTGCGGCCGGTCTCGGCCCGGCAGCGGATCCCGGCGATCCAGCCCGGTCATTCGTGGACCGTCGCCTTCCGGGTCAAGCCGACCGAAAAGGCGAAGCCTAAATCGACGATCTCCTTCATCGCCGCCGCCAGGGCCCTCACCGCCCGCGGCTCCCTGGTCGTCAAGCTCGCCGGTCCCTGAGGCGCCGCGGGCAGTGGGCCCGCGCCAGAATGGGCGCGTGCCCGCCGCCGTCCCCAGGCCCGAGATCGAGCTGAGCGCCGCGCAGGCGCGCCGCGCGGCCCTGGCGGCGCAGGGGCTGACGGTGAAGCGGCCGGGCGGGCGGATCGACGTGCGCCACGTCCGCCGGGCGCTCGACGCGCTGGGGATCGTCCAGCTCGACTCGGTCAACGTCTTCAGCCGCTCCCACTACATGCCGCTGTTCTCGCGGCTCGGGCCCTACCCGCGGGAGACGCTCGACCAGCTGACCGTGCACCAGGACGGGATCGACGCGAACGCCAAGGCTGACCGCCGCGAGCTCTTCGAGTACTGGGGCCACGAGGCCTCGCTGATCCCGATCGACATGCAGCCGTTGATGCGCTGGCGGATGGCGCGCGCGGACAAGCTCGCCTGGGCCGGGGTGGCGCGGGTCGGCCGCGAGGAGCGGGCGCTGGTCAAGCGGGTGCTGAAGCTGGTCCGCGAGCAGGGGCCGATCCGCGCGAGCGAGGTCGGCGGCCCGAAGCGCGTCCGCCAGGCGGGCGAGATGTGGAACTGGAACGACGGCAAGAAAGCGCTCGAGTACCTCTTCTTCGCGGGCGAGGTGATGGCCGAGCGGCGGGTCAACTTCGAGCGCCTCTACGACCTCCCCGAGCGGGTCCTCCCCAGGGCGATCCTGGAGATGCCGACGCCGGGCGAGGCCGAGGCGCAGCGCGAGCTGCTGCTGTTCGCGGCGCGCCGGCTCGGAGTGGCGACCGAGCCCGACCTCGGCGATTACTTCCGCCTCCCCCGCGCCGACTCGAAGGCGCGCCTCGCCGAGCTGGTCGAGGCCGGGGCGCTGGTGCCGGCCGCGGTCGAGGGCTGGGACGCGCCCGCCTACGCGCCGCCCGACCTCCACGTGCCGCGGCGGATCCGCGCGCGCGCCCTGCTCACCCCGTTCGACTCGATGGTCTGGGCGCGCGAGCGCACCGAGCGGCTCTTCGGCTTCCGCTACCGGATCGAGATCTACGTGCCTGCGCCGAAGCGCGTCTACGGGTACTACGTCCTCCCCTTCCTGCTCGGCGACCGGCTGGCGGCCCGGGTCGACCTGAAAAGCGACCGCCAGGCGGGCGTCCTGCGGGTGGTCGGCGCCTTCGCCGAGCCCGGGGTCGAGGAGGGCGTCGTCGCACGGGAGCTGGCCGACGAACTACGGTTGGTGGCCGAATGGCAGGGACTAGGAGCAGTCGAGGTGGGACGCAAAGGCGACTTGGCGCCGACGTTGCGGAAGGCGGTCGCTGATGCCGCAGGATGAATACACCTTCGGCGACAACGACCTGGCCGAACGCCGGCTGGAGCTGCTCGGCACCACCTTCCAGGACACGACGCGCGACTTCCTCCGGGCGGAGGCGCCCGCCGAGCCGGCGCTCGCCGTCGACCTCGGCAGCGGGCCGGGCCACACGACGGAGCTGCTGCGCGACACCCTGCACCCGCGGCACACCCTGGCGGTCGACTTCTCCGAGGCCTACGTCGCCGCGACCGCGAAGCGGGTCGGCGGCGACCCGACGGTCGAGGTGCTCGAAGCCGACGCGCTGGAGCTGCCCGAGCGGGTGAGCGACGCCGACGTGATCTTCGTGCGGATGCTGCTCACCCACCTGCGCGACCCGCTCGGCGCGGTCGATCTGTGGCTGGGGCGGCTGGTGCCCGGCGGCGTGCTGCTGATCGAGGAGGTCGAGTCGATCGAGACCGAGGAGCCGGCGCTGTCCCGCTACCTCGCCCTGCAGCGGGAGATGCTCGAGGCGAACGGCAACCGGCTGGAGATCGGCCCGCGGCTCGACGCCGAGCTCGGCTCCCACCCGGCGCTGCGCAGCAGCGAGGTGGCGACCTTCCAGCCCGGCGCGGGCATCGCGGCGCGCATGTTCGGGATGAACTTCGGCGCCTGGCGCGACCGCCGGGAAGTGGTCGAGGCGCACGAGACGACCGAGCTCGACTCGATCGCCAAAGGCCTCGGCCGCGTCGCGACCGCCCCCGAGGACGCCACCCCGATCACCTGGGGCATGCGCCAGATCGTCCTCACCCGCCCGACCTAGCGCCCCCGGCCCCCGCCGTTGATGGGCCGAAAACTAGACATATAGGCGAGTTTTCGGCCCATCAACCTGGGAGGATCGGCGGGATGCGCGTGCTTGTCTGCCCGGACTCGTTCAAGGGGACCTTTTCGGCGGTCGAGGTGGCGGCGGCGCTCGGGGCGGGGATCGAGGAAGCAGGCGGGGTCGCGGACCTGTGCCCGGCGGCCGACGGCGGCGAGGGGACGGCGGAGACCGTGCGGGCGGCGATCGGAGGCGAGGTGCGGACGGCCGCGGCGCACGACCCGCTCGGGCGGCCGATCGAGGCGAGCTTCGCCTTGGTGGAGGACGGCACGACCGCGGTGATCGACACGGCGGCGGCCTCGGGGCTGCCGCTGGTGGCGCCGGCGGAGCGCGACGCCGAGGCGGCGAGCACCTTCGGGACCGGGGAGCTGATCGCGGCGGTGGTCGAGGCGGGCGCGCGGCGGGTGCTGCTGGCCGCGGGCGGGAGTGCGACGACGGACGGCGGCACCGGAGCAATCGAGGCGCTGAGAGAGCGACGGGTTTGGCGCGCAGAACGGTGGCGGCGGGGATTTGGTGGCGCGGCCAGACGACATCTCCGACGCAACCACAACAAGTGGCAGCTGTGGTTGCGTCGGAGATGTCGTCCTTGTGGTGCTTTGCGATGTGACGACTCGGTTCGAGGACGCGGCGCGGGTCTTTGGGCCGCAGAAGGGCGCCGATGAGGCGGCCGTGGGGCGGCTGACGAGCGTTTGGAGGGGATCGCGTCGGAGCTGCCGCGGGATCCCAGGGGACTGCCGATGACCGGATGCGCCGGGGGGCTCTCCGGTGGGCTCTGGGCCGCGTTCGGGGCCGAACTGCGGCCGGGGGCCGAGTTCGTGCTCGATCTGCTCGGGTTCGAGGAGCGGCTGGCGGCGGCAGATCTCGTGATCACCGGCGAGGGCCGGATCGACTCGCAGAGCCTGGAAGGGAAGATCGTCGGCCAGATCGCTGGCCGGTGTGCGGCGGCGGGCAAGCCACTGCACGTCGTGGTCGGCCAGGACGGCCTCGATCCCACGGCCTCCACGGGCGCCGGCATCGCCTCGATCACCGTCGCCGGAGACCTCGCCGCCCTGCGCGAGGCCGGCCGCCACCTCGCGGCCGCACCGCCTCATCGTTGATGGGCCGAAAACCCGTCAGATAGTCCGGTTTTCGGCCCATCAACGTGGTCAGGCGGTGAGGATGCGGATCGAGCCCTCGAACTCGGGCTGGGTGCGGAGGTGGCCGAAGCGCTCGTCCCAGGCGCCGGACTCGAGGTCGGCGGAGAGGCGGGCGACGAATTGCGCCTGGGCCTCGGCGTCGACGAAGCTCCAGGCCGACTGGGCGTTGCGGACGGCGGGGTCGAGCAGTGCCTCGGGGCGGCCGTAGAAGGCGTCGGCGAAGCCGTCGGTGCAGTCGAGCGGGATCCGCAGCGGCCGCGCCTCGAGCAGACTTCCCAGGGCAGCGGCGATGCGGGGCAGGGACGGGTAGCGGCTGCGCTCGGTCGCGTGGAACTCGGGGGCGTACTCGGCCAGCCAGAGGTCGCCGAGGGCCTCGGGGTCGGCGGTCATGACCGCCACCGGGCCGCTGGTGACGCGGCGGACCTCGGCGAGGCCACGGTCGAGGTCGGGCCAGTGGTGGATCGTGAAAACCGCGAGGGCGGCCTCGAAGGAGTCGTCGTCGAAGGGAAGTGCGTCGGCGGTGGCGTCGATCGCCGGTGGCAGGGCCGGATCGCGGCGCCCGCGCATCTCGGCCGAGGGCTCGACCGCGACGACGTGGCGGTCGGTCGGCTCGTAGGAGCCGGTTCCGGCGCCGACGTTCAGGACCGTGCGGGCGTCGCCGAGCGCGGCGACCAGCTGCGCGCCGATCCGGGGGTCCGCGCGCCGCACCGATGCGTAGTCGGTCGCCAGGTCCGCGTAGTCGGTGTCGTCCCAGTCGGGCATCGGCACGGACGGTACTCGGGGCCGATGGCGGACCGAGGGGCGTCGGAGTCGGCGACGGCTGGGCCGCGGCCGGGACCCGTGCACCGGAGCCGGCGACATCCGGGCCGCCGTCGGGACCGACGCAGCGTGCGCCGGCCCCGGTCGATTGCCCAGCGGGCCGCCGCTACTTCATCGAGCCGCCGTTGGAGCCGGCGAAGCCCTTGGCGAGCGTCTTGAAGGTGTAGACGAAGCCGCCGGCTTTGCCGCCGACCACCACGTAGGCGGTGTCGGTGCCCGGCTTGATCGCCAGGTTCGTCGCCGACATCTCCGGCGCGCCGAGGTTCTGCTTGATCTTCACCGTCTCCTGCAGTTCGCCGTGCGGGTTCCAGACGAGGATCTCGCCGTCTTCGTTGACGCACTGGTAGATGTTGCCCGCCGAGTCGACCAGGTTTGAGTCGAAGTGGCCGATGCCGGGGCTGCCGTGCATCCCGACCTGGGCTTCGGCGACCGCGGAGTGGTCTTTGTTCAGCGTCAGGTAGTCCTCGCGCTGGCCGGTGTATTCGCTGACCCAGAGGTGTTCGTAGTCGGGCGTGAAGCTGATCCCGTTAGGCGAGGCGAGGTCGCCCATGAACGTCTTCGGGTTCTTGCCCTGCGGATCGAAGAGGGCGATTTCGCCGGTCGGTTTCCAGGGCGAGCCGTCGGTGTCGGTGACGAACATGTTGCCCTGCTGGTCGAAGGAGATGTCGTCGGAGGCTTCGGCGAACTTGCCGCTGTAGGTGGTGGTGAAGCCGGAGCCGTCCGGCTGCAATTTGTCGATCTTGCCGCCGAAGTCCGTCACCCAGAGGTTGCCGTTGGAGTCGAACTGGGTCGAGGTGTAGACGCCGGACTTGTCGGTGTAGATGCCCTTCGACACCTTCGTCTTCGGGTCGAGGCTGATGATTTTCGGTTCGCCCGCTTTGGCGAATACGTTGGCGAAAAAGAAGTCACCTTCCGGCCCGAAGGCGCCGCCCTCGAAGAGCACCGGTTCCTTGCCCTGGGGCAGGATCCTGGTCAGCTTCTTGGCGTAGACGGTCTTGGCCGCTCCGGCCGGGGCCGCCACGATCAGGGCGGCGATCGCGATCATCGCGGCAGCCAGCGTGAGGAGCCGGAGCCGCGCCATTCCATGAGACTGCGCAAACGTTTCCATGAATTCCTCTTACCCAGCATCCAGGCGCCAAACAACCGACTGGTAGGCCAGCTGGGGGACGCGGGATCGGAGGCCGCAGAGGGGCCGCCGCGGCTAATTCCTACGGTCCGACCACGTTGCGGACGACCCGGCCGACGAACAGACTCGGTCGCCGTGAAGCGCCCGCGTCTCGAACGACTCCTGGCGCCGCGGCGTTTGGTCGGCGCCGTGGCGATCGTCTGCCTGGCGCTCGTCGGCGCGTTCTCGCAGGCGGCCGTCGCCTCGGCCGCGCCGCTCTCGATCAGCGTCGTCGGCAACCACTTCGTCAACGGCGAAGGGCAGACGATCCGGCTTCTCGGCGTCGACCGCACGAGCTCCGAGTACGCCTGCGCGGACAATTACGCCTACGACGATGGGCACTTCGACGCTGCCGACGCGGCGGCGATCGCCTCCTGGAACGCGGACGCGGTGCGGATGCCGCTGAACGAGGACTGCTGGCTCGGCATCAACCTCCCGGCGGGTGACCCCTACGGCGGGGCGGGCTACCAGCAGGAGATCGAGAACTACGTCGCCGACCTGAACGCCCACGGCATCTACGCGATCCTCGATCTGCACTGGACCGCGCCCGGCAACCAGACCGCGCTGGAGCAGCAGCCGATGCCCGACTTCGATCATTCGCCCGCGTTCTGGACCTCGGTCGCCGCCACCTTTAAGAGCGACCCGGGCGTCGTCTTCGACGTCTTCAACGAGCCCTACGACCCAACCGACGAAAGGTCCGGCTCGGACAAAACCGCATCCGACAAGGTGACCTGGGAATGCTGGGACACCGGGACCAAGCCCGATCCGGTGGGCGGCGGAGCGCCGAACCTCCCCTGCTTCACCCAGGCCTACGACGAAAACGACAATCCGACGACGAGCTACCGGATCGCCGGCATGCAGCCGCTGATCGATGCGATCCGCGCCACCGGCGCCACCCAGCCGGTGATGGTCGGCGGGCTCGACTTCGCCGACGACCTCTCGCAGTGGGTCGAACATGCTCCCGACGATCCGCTGAACCAGGAGGCCGCCTCCTTCCACAACTACATGGGGAAGGAATGCGACAACGTCGGCTGCTGGAACAGCGAGGTCGCCCCGGTCGCCGCCCACGTGCCGGTGGTCACCGGGGAGTTCGCCGCCGACAACTACGAAGAACCGGGCTGCGCGGAGGGCCCGAACAACTTCGACAACGAATACATGAGCTGGGCCGACGCGCACGGGGTCAGCTACCTCGCCTGGGCCTGGTTCGTCCCGGACCCGCCGGCGCCCGGAGAAGACCCATGCGATCGCCAGTACCTGATCAGCAACTACTCCGGGACGCCCGCCTCGCTGAACGGGATCGCCGTCCACGCCCATCTGCTGACGCTGCCGCCCGGCGGCCGCAGCACGTTCCCCGCGACCGGGACCGGCACGGGGCCGGGCGGCGGCACGCCGAAATCGGCCGGCCCGACGATCAAGCTGCTCCACTTCGGCTACAAGGTCGAGCCCGGCGGCAAGGTCGCCTTCCGGCTCGAGTCCGCCCAGGCGTGCCGGGCGGCGATCGGCGGAGTGACGGTGAAGCGGTTCGCGCTCGGCGGCCACAAGCCGCACAAGGTCCTGCTCGGCAACGGCGCCGCCAACCTGAAGCCGCGCAAGCCGGCGACGGTGACGATCAAGCTGGCGCCGAAAGTGCGTCAGCTGCTGAAGGCCAAAGGCGCGCTGAAGGCCCTCTTCACCGTGACCCTGAGCAGCAAGGGCGAGGTGCCCTCGGTCACCCACCACCCCGTCACCCTGAAGGCGCCGAAGCCGAAGAAGCACTGACCGCGGTCAGCCCTCGATCGGGTCGACGGGGTTGACGCGCTCGACCAGCAGCGGGTCGACCGGGGTGAAGGGGAAGTCGGGCACGTCCTCCGCGGCGACCCCGAAGACGGCGGCGAACACCTCGCGCGAGTAGGCCGAGGCGGCGGCGCGGTAGCCGATGTCGCCAGGGGTCGGCTGGTCGAAGAAGATGCAGAAGTGGATCGGTTCGTCGCCGAGCACCTCGATCTGATGCGGGTAGGCGCGGGGCACGAAGTAGACGTCGCCCGCCTCCAGGTAATAGATGTCGACGCTGCCGTCCGGGTCGAGAATGCTCATTCGCGCCCTGCCCGCGGCGACGTAGCCGAGCTCCGCCGTCTCGGGGTGCCAGTGCGGCTCGCGCATGCCGCTGGTCTCGATCCGCAGCGAGTACATCGACAGGTGCCTCAGCGCCGGCCAGACCTGCACCCGGGCGAGCCGCGCGTTGCCGAAGGCGTAGTCGAGCGTCGGCACGACCGCCTCGACCGAGAACTTGTGCCGGTCGGGAAGCCCGGCGGTGTCGGGAACCTCGGCCGGGCCGACGCGGCGGACGAGGTCCGGGGAGCTCGTGTCGCGCGGCAGCTTCGCCAGGTCCGCCGCGGGCAGGCCGTAGGCGTTGCCGAGCACCGCGTCGCTCATCGCGCCGAAGGAGCCGTGGATGGAGAAGTCGCGCGGCGACTCGTCGGAGAAGACGACCAGGAGCTCGGCCGCGGTGTCTCCGACGTTCTCGATGTGGTGGAGCGAGCCGCTGTCGACGTGGAACATCTCCCCAGCGCCGATCGTGAAGGCGCCGAAGACGTCGGCGTTGTCGAGCACCGAGACCAGCAGGTCGCCGGAGAGGCAGTAGGTGAGCTCGTCGGCGTTGGCGTGCCAGTGCGGTTCGCGCAGGCAGCCCGGCTCGATCACCAGGCGCTTGATCGAGATCCGCTCGAGGATCGGGAAGCCCTCCTTGGTCAGCCGGCGGATGCTGCCCGCGTCTGAATCGTGCTGCAGCTCGGCCTCGCGCAGCGACCGGACGTGGGGGGAGGACGATGCCATCCCCGCATTCTCGCCTACCCCCGCAGCGTCTCCCTCGGCGAGCGGCCGAAGGCGGCCCGGTAGCGCTCGGCGAAGCGGCTCGGCGAGGAGAACCCCCAGCGGTAGGCGACCTCGGTGACGGTTAGCGGATCGCCGGGCGAGGCGCCGAGCAGCTCCCGATGGGCGCCGTCCAGCCGCACCCGGCGCAGGTAGTCGGTCGGCGTGGTGTCGAGGTGGCGGCGGAAGGCGAGTTGGATCGCCCGCCGTGACATCCCGGCCGCGGCGGCGATGTCGGCGATGCCGATGTCGAGGTCGGCGCTCGCGTCGATGAAGGCCACCGCGCGGCGCAGGGCGGTGGTGGAGCGGGCGTCGCGCTCGTCGCGGCGCTCGGGCGAGGCGATCGCGTCGTTGGGGAAGGTCGCGAGGATCAGCCCGGCGAGCAGCCGGTTGGCGCTGCTGATCACCAGCGGCGCCTCGGCGATCCCCGGATCTCCGCGCAGCATCGCGCCGACGTAGTTGACGGCGCGGCGCCAGCTCGCCGCCCGGGCCACCGAGATCGGTCGGATCGAGACGAAGGTCGGCGGCTTCTGATCGGCGTCGAGCCCGGCGGCATCGCGCAGGGCCGTGGCCTCCAGGGTGACGAGATGCTGGAGAAAGGCGCCGTCGGCGTTGGCGGTCGTCTCGACTCCGGGCCGACCGACCATCGACACCTCACCGCGGGTGAACATCTCGTCGACCCCCGGCTGGAGCACGCGTACCCGCCCCCGGGCTACCTGGTTGACGATATAGACGTCCTGCGGCTCGAAGGTGAAGGAGGCGGCCGCACCGAACTCCATCTCGTCGAGCTTGAACGACGCGCCGTCGAAACGCTCGTTGGCGAAGCTGAAGCCCGGGTGGTCGGGCAGGCGGAGGCGGCCGTCGACGTAGGCATCGGAGAGGAACTCCTCGGCAACCTCCGGCACGGCGGTCGAGAATGACGAGTACCGGGACATCTGGACCGTGTTCTACCGGAACTGAACCGAGCGCGCAGGTTTTACTGCGCTCTATGGACAGTTAGCGGAAGTTCGCTTCGCTTCCTGGGCAGCGCCGCGCGCTTCGGCGTAGCACGATGTGCCGGATATCGCGTACGGAGATGTGTCATTGCCTGAGACCTGCCCGCTTGCCACCCCAGCGGTCCTCGAGACGATCTCGCGAGAGATCGGTGAGACCCACGCGCGTGGACACGGCCGCCCGCCGACCTCGGCGACGACCGTCTGGCATGAGGACGTGGTCGTCTGCGTGCTCGAAGGCGTCTTCACCGAGGCGGAGCGGGAGGCGGTCGAGAGCGGGCGCTTCGAGTGGATGCGGGCGGAGCGCCTCGCCCGCCACGAGCCGCTCGCGCCGAGCCTCCGCGCCCTGATCGAGACGGTAACGCGCGGCCGGTGCGCGCCTACATGAACGAGGTCGGGCCGGAGGACGTCGCCTTCGAGGCCTTCGTCCTCGCCGAGGGCTGAGCCGGGTCGGACTTGCGCGGGCCGGTACTCGCGAGTACCATCGCGCCCATGAGCGAGACCTACCGCCTCCCCGACGGCCCGAAAACGCCCGAACTCTTCAACGGCCTGGCCTTCCTCCTCTTCCGCAACCGGGTGATCAAGAAATGGCAGCGCCGCTACGGCGACACCTTCTCGGTCCGCATGCCCGGCTTCGGCCTGATGGTCCTGGTCAGCACCCCGGACCAGGTCAAACAGGTGTACACGGCGAAAGCCGACGTCCTCCACGGCGGCAAGAACCCGCTCGGTGAAATCCTCGGCCCCGGCTCGCTCTTCTCGATGGACGAAGAGGAGCACCTGAAGGAGCGGCGGATGCTGCTGCCGCCCTTCCACGGCGAGCGGATGCGCTCCTACGAAACGATCATCGAAGAGGAGGCCGACTGCGGGCGATGGGCTCCTGGCCGGAGGGGGTCGAGTTCGCCGCGATCGAGTCGTTCCAGTCGATCACCCTGCGGATCATCCTCCGCACCGTGTTCGGCGCCGAGGGGCGCGAGCTGGCCGAACTGGAGAAGCTGCTGCCGCCGATGACGACGATCGGCCAGCGCCTGGTGACGGCGCCGTTCCTGCGCCGCGACTGGGGACGGCGCAGCCCCGGCGGCCGCTGGAGGCGGATGCACGCCGAATATCGCCTGCTGGTCGACAAGCTGGTCGACGACCACCTCGCCGATCCCGACCTCGACGAGCGGATCGACATCCTGGCGATGATGCTGCGCGGCTACCGCGAGGAGGACGGCGCGATCGATCACTCCGACGTCGCCGACGAGCTCCTCACCCTGCTGGTCGCCGGCCACGAGACCACCGCTTCGGCGCTCTCCTGGTCGGTCGAGCGCCTGCGCCGCCACCCCGAGATCCTCCACCGGCTCGAAGACGAGGCGCGCACGGACGAGAACGCGCTCCGCCTCGCCACCGCCGAGGAGGTGTTGCGGGTGCGCCCGGTGATCAACGCCACCGCCCGCCTGGTGATGAAGCCGTTCGCGGTCGGCGAGTGGCTGATGCCTCCCGGCTCCCGCGTCGTCACCGGCATCGCCCCCCTACATAAGGACGACCGCTTCCACGCCAACGCGCGGCGCTTCGAACCCGACCGCTACGTCGGCAAGAAACCGGACACCTACGCCTGGATCCCGTTCGGCGGCGGCATGCGCCGCTGCATCGGCGCCGCCTTCGCCCAGTTCGAGATCGACATCGTGCTGCGCACCCTGCTGCGCAACTTCGAGCTGCAGACGACGACCGAGCAGGGCGAGCGGGAAAGCTTCCGCGGCGTCGCCTTCGCCCCCTCGAAAGGCGGCATGACGGTGGTGCGGCGGAGGAAGCTCGGCGGGCCCGCGGCGGATCAGTCGGCGGCGGAGCCGGCCAGCGCCGACCTGATCACGGCCTTGAACTCGTAAGAGGCGCGGTCCAGGTCTTCGCCGCGGACCAGCGCCCGCACCAGCGTCTGGTGCAGGCCGCTGACCAGCATGTAGGCGCGCTCGATCGAGATCGGGTCGACCCCGGGCTCGCGGGTCGAGTCGCTCTCGACCACGGAGACGATCAGCTCGGCGTAGCGCTCGAAGCCTTCGCGCTGGGCGATCACGGTGCGTTCGCCGACGTGCGGGGCGGCGAAGGTGTTGGTCAGCGCCGGGTCGCCGGTGACCAGCGCGAGGTAGGTGTCGATCGCCTGGTCGATCTGCACCCCGATCGGCTGCTCGCGGTCGATCGCCTGGTCGACCGCCTCGAGGAAGGCGTCGGCGAGGGTCTGCATCAGCTCGACGAAGCAGGCTTCCTTGTCGTCGAAGTGGTTGTAGAAGGTGCGGCGCGAGGCGTGGGCGTGGCGGACGATGTCGGAGACCTGGGTCTGGGCCAGGCCTTTCTCCCGGATCGAGGCGGCGAGGCCGTCCATCAGCCGCCGGTGCTGGGCCTCTTTCTCGGTTCCCGTATCGACGCTCATGCGACTACGCTACCCGGCCGGGGCGCGGTCGACCTGACGCACCACTGCCGGCAGTGCGGTCGACCTAAGTGGCGCTATAGGTGCGTCAGGACGACCGCGGGCGCGGTCAGGCGGCCGCGGCGGTGGCGAACGCCTCGGTCGGCGCGGTGAACTCGCGGCCCTGGTCGGCGGCGACCGCGGCGTCGGTCAGCCTGCCCGCGTGGACCGAGAGCCCGCCGAGGAAGCCGGGGTCGGCGGCCAACGCCTTGGCGGCACCGTCGTCGGCCAGCCGCACCACATAAGGGAGGGTCGCGTTGGTGAGCGCCCGGGTCGAGGTGATCGGCACCGCGCCCGGCATGTTGGCGACGCAGTAGTGGCTGATCCCGTCGACCTCGTAGACCGGGTCGGAGTGGGTGGTCGCGTGGGAGGTCTCGAAGCAGCCGCCCTGGTCGATCGAGACATCGACGAGGACCGAGCGCGGCTTCAGCAGGCCGAGCTGCGCGCGGCTGACCACGTGCGGGGCCTTCGCGCCTTTGACCATCACGGCGCCGATCACCAGGTCGGCCTCGGCGAGACGCGCCTCGATCGCGAGCCCCGTCGCGTACTCCGTCTGGACGGTGCCGGCGAAGATGCTGTCGAGTTCGCGCAGGCGGTCGATCGAGCGGTCGAGGACGGTGACGTCGGCGCCGAGGCCGACCGCCATCCGCGCCGCGTTGGCGCCGACGATGCCGCCGCCGATCACCAGCACATTGCCCGCGGCGACGCCGGGGACGCCGCCGAGGAGGACGCCGGACCCGCCCGCCGGGCGGCCGAGCATGAAGGCGCCGGCCTGGGTCGCGAGCCGTCCGGCGACCTCGCTCATCGGCGCCAGCAGGGGGAGGCGGCCGTTGATGTCGGTGATCGTCTCGTAGGCGATGCAGGTCGCGCCGGAGTCGAGCAGGCCCTGGGTCAGCTCGGCGGCGGGGGCGAGGTGGAGGTAGGTGAAGAGGGTGTGGCGCGGCTCCAGCATCGCCACCTCGGGCGGCTGCGGCTCCTTCACCTTGACGATCGTGTCCGCGGCGGCGAAGACGGCGGGGGCGTCGGCGAGGATCTCGGCACCCTGGGCGACGTAATCCGTGTCGCTGATCGCCGAGCCGACCCCGGCGCCCGCCTGGATCACGACCTCGTGCCCGCGGTCGGTCAGCTCCCGCACTCCGGCCGGGGTCATCGCGACCCGGTACTCGTCGACCTTCACCTCGCTGGGCACGCCGATCTTCATCCGTCTACTCCTTCGCAGCTTGTGGGGGGGCGGGCCGCTCGGCCCGGTGGTGAACTGGCTTCAGGTTGCGCCATTTGCCGCGGATCGCCAAGCGATCTGCCGTAATCTCCTCGTTTCCACAGCAATGGACGAGATCGACGACAGAATCCTCAGCATCCTCGCCATTAACGGAAGGGCCTCCTTCGCCGCGATCGGCGCCGAGGTCGGGCTCAGCCCCCACGGCACCGCCGACCGGATCCGCCGGCTCGAGCGCGACCGGGTGATCACCGGCTACGCGGCGCGGATCGACCCGGCGGGCGTCGGCCGCTCGCTCGACGCCTTCATCGACATCCGCCTCCTCCCCGCCACCGACCCGGAGGACTTCGAGCACCGCGTCGCCAAACTCACCTCGGTCCGCGAGCTCGCCTTCCTCACCGGCCGCTTCGACTACCAGCTGCGGGTCGCCTGCCGCAATGCCGAGGACCTGAACGAGACGGTCCGCGCGATCCGCCAAGGCGGCGCCGCCGGCACCGAGACGCGAATCGTCCTCCGCTCAGCCCGCTTCGAGCGCGCCCCGGCGTAGCCGGGGGGCGCCGCGCGCGGGCGCGATTCCCCTCACGACCCGGCCATTCCGTCCCCGGCCCGGCTGACGCCGGTGCACTTGACCCGGCTATAGGCGGGCTAATCGCACCGGCGTCCCGGGACCTCACCCGTCGCCGGCCGCGCACCGGCCCCGACCCCTCAGACGACGCGGAACTGGCTCATCAGGCCGTGGTCCTCGTGGTCCAGCATGTGGCAGTGAACGACGAATTTGCCGGCGTAGTCGGAGAGGTGGCCGGCGACCAGGATGCGTTCGTTCGGATAGAGGAAGAAGGTGTCCTTGAGGCAGTCTTCCCAGGGCGGCGGCGGGTTGCCGTTGCGGGACAGCAGGTACCAGGAGGTGTGGTGCAGGTGCATCACGTGGGCGACCGAGGTCTTGTTGTGGAGCTCCCAGGTGACGGTCTCGCCCCGCTTCACCTTGGTGTCGACGTAGGCCGGGTCGTAGCTCTTGCCGTTGATCTCCCAGACGGTTTTGAAGAGGCCGCCGACGGTGATGTTCCAGGTGTGGTCGGGGCGATGGCTGACGTGGCGGGTCCACCCGGGCAGCGGGCGCAGGCGGGCGGGGACCTTGGTGCTGTCGGCGACCCGGCCGGAGTCGACGCGGAACTGCATCAGCGGCCCGTCGTAGGAGCGGGCGCCGTAAGGGTCGGAGGCGCCGCGGCGCCCGGTGCTGCGCAGTTCGACCGTCCTGCCGCGGGAGAGGCCGAAGTCGACCAGCACCTCGACCCGCTCGGCCGGGCCGATCAGGATGCTGCTCCGGTTCACCGGCCGCGGCATCAGCCCGCCGTCGGCGCCGATCTGGACCAGCGGAGCGCCGCCCGAGAGGTAGAGGTCGTAGGAGCGGAACTGGGAGACGTTGAGGATCCGCAGGCGATGGCGGCGCGCCTCGACCCGGTGGTGGGGCAGGTGGGCGCCGTTGACGAGGACGGTCGCGCCGGTGACGCCGTCGTCGGGCGGCCGCAGGTCGGTGAACGGTTCGGTCAGCTGGTTGCGGTGGTCGAAGCTGCGGTCGGCGATCGCCAGGGCGATGTCGCGGTCGCCCTCGGGCAGCGGCAGCGAGGCCTCGTGCTCGTCGTCGACGATGAACATCCCCGCCATCCCGTGCCAGGCGTGCAGGGCGGTCCGGTCGAGGCGGTGGTCGTGGTACCACTTGAACGCGGCGCGTTCGGGACGGCCGTCCTCGCGCAGGTCGTAGACGTAGCGTTTGCTCTCCCCCGGCCGGATCAGCAGGTCGTTGCCGGAGACGCGCGGCGAGAGGTCACGCGCGACGTTGCAGTACTCGGAGAAGGGCTGGGCGACGGTCAGCCCGCCCGGCTGGCCGTCGAACTGGGTGCGGTTGTGGGCGCCGTGCAGGTGGACGCTCAGTTCGCCCACCTTGGCCGGCAGCTCGTGGCGGAAGGTGACCTCGGTCCGCTCGCCGGCGGGGCGGCGGATCGTCGGCCCGGGGAAGCTGCCGCCGAAGGTCCAGAGCTGGGTCTTGCGGCCGGGCAGGATCTGCTGCTCGGCGAGGCGGATCGGGATCTCGATCCGCGCGTCGGTCAGCTGCGGCGGGATCGGCAGCGGGTTGCGGAACGGCACCGCCGCGGCCTGCGCGGTGGCGCCGTCCACCCAGTCGAGCGCGCGGCCGAGGCCGCCGCCCGGGACCAGGGTCGCGAGCACGCCGCCGCCCAGGGCGCCGAGGAAGGCTCGGCGCCCCAGGCGGGGCGAGGCGAACGGACGGTCGGGCTGCGGCTCAGTAGACGACAGCCGGCAACACCTTGATCGAGCCCTGCATGAAGGCGTGGACGGCGCACATGAAGTAGAGCGTCGTGCCGGCCTTCGCGGTCACCACCTGTTCGACCGAGGCGCCCTTCTTGGAGAAGAAGTAGGAGTCGCCCTTCTTGGTCGGGGTGCCCATCGTGTCCCAGCCTTCCTGGCCCGCTTCGACCAGCGGTTCCTTCGGCAGTTCTTCGCCTTTGAGGCCGTACCAGTGGGCGATGCCCATGCAGATCTTGCCGGGGGTGAAGCAGGTCTTCCGCTGTTTGGCGGTCTTCGGCAGCGAGCCTTTGGTGACCAGCGAGAAGGTGTGCGGGCCGACCATGCTCGGCATCGTGTTATTGACGATCTTCAGCTCTTCGCCTTCGTGCACGGTGCCGGGCCCGAAGAAGCCCATCTTCTTGCCTTCCATTTTGATTTCGATGGTCGTCACCGCGGACGTGGGTGGGGTGCCCACCGCGGTTTCCGCCGTGGCCAGGTTCGGCACGACCAACGCCACCAGGAGGGCGAGCGCCGCAAGGGGCGTCGCTCCCGCGAACGCCCGAGACTTCATCCGGTTCATATTTTCCTTCCGAGACGAAAAGGGGGACTCCGAATGGGAGAGCCTCCCACGGCTCATGGCCTGATGCCATCGGCAAAACTTGGGTTTGGATTCCTTGTTCGTACCGCGGCGTTTCCCCTCGCCGGCCGTCGGTCGTACCCTTCCGCGGATGCGAAAGCTCGTCGCGATCGCCGTCGTCCTCATTGCGGTGTCGGTCCCGGCGACCGCCACGGCCGCCCCATCGCGCACGATCGCCCTGGCGCGCCACGGCGCGGGCGCCGCCCACGCGGCACCGAAGCAAGCGTTCCACGAACGCCAAGACGTCCCCCTCCCCGCGTTCACGGAAGCCACTTTCAAGGCGCCGGCGGGCCACGGCTACGAGATGTCCGTCAACGGCCGTCGGGTGAACTTCTCGCCCGCCGAACTAAAAAAGTTCAGCGACCACACCCCGTCGAGCTACTCGATCGTCTTCCTCGACCTGACCCGCGGGGACGGGAGCGCCGAGTACTTCCCCAAAGGGACGCTCAGCGGCGGCAGGCTCAAGGCGCGGTTGGGGAACCTCGGGGTCCTTTCACTCCGCTTCGTCCCCCGTCGGGTCACCTTCCACCCCCCCTTCAAGGACTGCACCGGTCGCCGCACCCGGATCGAACACGGCACCTTCGTCGGCAAGCTGCGCTTCGACGGCGAGGGGGGCTATGCGCGGGTGCTGCGTCGACGCATTCCGGGGACCTTGACCAGGGAGCGGCCCTGGAGGTGCGACCTGACCCCGGTCTCAGGAGCGCCAAAGGGGACCCGGGTCGGGGGCACCGCCTTCACCCCCCGGCAACGTTCCGGAATCTCCTTCGTCGCCGAGCGGACGAGCCCGGCCGGGGCGGGGACCCTCACCGCCTACGCGACGGAATCCCGCGGCGGGGTGAGCATCGAGCGCAAGGTCGAGGTGAAGGGGCCGGCGGGCTCGGTGGAGATCGAACACGACCTGAGCGCGGCAACGGTCGAACCGCCCGCACCCTTCTCCGGCACGGCGAGCTTCGTCGCCGACCCCGGCAAGCAGACCGGCTCCTGGCTGGGCGACCTCAAGGTTTCCTTCCCCGGCCGCCCCGACGTGCGGCTGGCCGGCAAGCGCTACGAAGGGTCGGTGCTGAAACCGGGACAGTGCTCGACCGAAGAAGACGTGACCTGCATCGTCATCCCCGATCGCCCGACGACGGTCCGCGGTCGGGTGGCTCGGTCGGCGGCTCAGTCGGGGCGGTGGATTACCAGCACGTTGCTGTCGAAGTGAGCGACGGTGGCGGCGGCGACGGAGCCGGCGAGGTGGCCGAGGAGGCCGTGGCGCTGGTGGGAGCCGATCACGATCAGGCCGCAGCGGTGGTCTTTGGCGACCTCGACCAGGCCCTTCCAGGTGGGGGCCGCCTCGACCGTCAGGGGCTTGGCGGAGAAGCCCGCCTCGTTGGCCAGGTCGGCGCCCTCTTCGGCGGTTTCCTGGGCCGCATCCTTGACCTCGTTGGCGGCAGCCGAATGGAGCTTGCGGCCTTTGGTCGGGACGAAGCCGACGTCGGCGGGCTGCCAGACGCAGACGACCAGGGCGTCGCGGCCGGGGGCGAGCTGGCGGGCGGCCTGCTCGATCGCGTAGGCCGCCAGGTCGGAGCCGTCGTAGGCGAAGATCGCCGGGCCCACCTCGGCGCAGGGCGCGCCCTCGGCGGTGGTCGGCTGGGTGGTGGTCTGCGCGTCGCTCATCAGCGTGCTCCCTCGGTGACGGTACCCGCGTCGTCGCGGTGCGAACTGCGCACCCGGGCGAGGAGCGGCGGCGAGTAGTAGGCGGGCTTCTCGCCGGCGAGGAAGGCCTCGATGTCCGGCTTCTCCGGCCGTGCCCCGCTGAGCCAGTAGAGCACCACCGGGATAGTCGCGCCGAGGATCGCCAGGGCGAAGCCGATCCAGAGCGCGATGCCGACGCCTTCGTTCAGGCCGCCGCTGACGTTGAGGGCGAAGTGGGCGAAGATCGGCGCGATCATGAACGCCGCCACGGCGCGCAGGAGCTCGACGATCGCGAACACCCGCTGCAGGCTGGTCGCCCGCAGGGCGAAGCCGGCGGCGAAGAGGGCCGGGGCGACGGTGGCGCCGAGCCCGATGCCGGTGAGCAGCGAGGCGAACAGGGTCAGCCCTTCGTTGGAGGGCACCTGGATCCGGAAGACGAGGATCCCGGCGGCGAGGAAGAACATGCCGATGAACGGCATGAACTGGAGCCCGCGGCGGTTGATCACGTTGCCGAGGATGACCGCGGTGATGATCGCGCCGAGGAGCTCCGGCAGGTAGAGGGCGCCGAGGTGCAGCGGGCTGTACTGGCCGGCCATCGCGGCGGCGGTCAGCCCGGTCGCCGAGACCGAGGCGGCGGCGGCCAGCAGGGCGAGGACGATGCCCGCCACCGGGATCGTCGAGGTGAGCATGTCGCGGATCGTCAGCAGCGGGTTGCGGGCGGTCGCCTGGTAGACGACCAGGACCACGATCGTGGCGAGGCCGCCGATCAGCGGCACGATCGCGATCGGGTCGAGGAAGGCGTGGCTGGTCAACTGCGAGGCGCCGAAGAAGGCGGCGACGCAGCCGACCGCGGCCAGGATCAGGGCGAGCGGATCGCGCGGCGAGGTCGGGTCGGCGGGCGGCGCGTCCTCGAAGGTGAGGACGGCGAGCACCAAGGCGCTGACCGCGATCACGGCGGTGATCCAGAAGAGCGGGCGCCAGGCGTCGGCCTGGGCCTGCAGGCCGCCGACCGCCGGGCCGAGGGCGACGGCGCCGAAGATGCACATGTTCATGATCATCGCCGTCGTCTTCAGCCTCGCGATCGGGTAGCCGAGGGCGAGCGGCGGCACCGCGGCGATCAGCAGCAGGCTGGTGCAGAGGCCCTGCAGGACGCGGCCGGTGATGAAGACCGGCGCCGACCCGGCGGAGGCGGCGAGGACCGACCCGATCACCAGCACCGTCGCGTAGATCAGCAGCATGCGCCGCTGCGGATAGTGCTGGGCGAGCATCACCGCGAGCACCGTGCCGAAGGCGTAGGCGGCGTTCGCGAGGCCGGCGCCGAGGCTCATCGTCTGGGCGCTGGCGTGGATCTGTTCGCCGATGATCGGCGAGATCGGCTCGAGCGCGGCGGAGAGCGCGAGGTAGGGGATCAGCGCCAGCAGCACCATGCCGGCGACGGCGTAGTAGCGGCCCGCGAGGGGTCCCTGACGCATCAGTTGCCTCCGCCCGCGAGGGCGAGGTCACGGCCGCCCACGGGGGTGCGGTCAAAGGGAAGGATTCTGGTCATCTGGCTGGGTTCCATGGGGAAGAGAGGGTGTCCGGGGATGTAAACGGACAAGGTTGTCCGCGGCGATTCGATGATTGATATCAGAAAGCGGAGCCCATCTCCGCTTGTTGGTCACATAAACCCGGAAAGGACCCCCGAAACGTCCGGACAGCGGTGTCCGGTTGCTACTCTGGCGCCGTGCCGCTCGCCGCCCGGCCAGACCAGCTGCGCCGCGACGCGAGGGACAACCGCGCCGCGATCCTCGACGCCGCCCGCGAGCTCTTCGCCGACTCCGCCGACGTCGCGATGTCCCAGATCGCGCGCCGCGCCGGCGTCGGCCAGGGCACGCTCTACCGCCACTTCCCCAACCGCGGCGCCCTCGCCGGCGAGATCCTCGACGAGTACATCGTCCGCTTCGAGGCGCTCGCCACCGCCGAGGCGGACGACCCCGACGCCTTCTTCGTCCTCCTGCGCAGCCTCTTCGACGGGGTGGTCGACCTCTACGGCCTCGCCGTCCTCGCCCGCCACGAGGCCGAGGCCGACACCCACCTGAAACGGAACCGGCAGCGGATCGCGGAGCTGCTCGAGCAGCCGCTGCGCGACGCCAAGCGGGCCGGCACCCTGCGCCCCGACCTCAGCGTCGCCGACGTCTTCCTGATCTTCGCGATGGCCCGCGGCGCGATGGAGGGCCTGCCCGACCGCGCCGCCCGAGCCGCCGTCGCCCAGCGGGTGCTGGCCCTGCTCCTGGCCGGGGTCGAGGCCTAGCCCGGGCCGGGCTCCCGGCCGCGGAGGAAGTCGACCAGCTCGGAGTCGTCCTTCGCCCCCCAGCCGGAGCGGGCGGCGAGCGTGTAGAGCTGCTCTGCCGACGCGGCCACCGGCAGCGGGACCTCGCCGCGGGCGGCGTCGAGCACCATCCCCATGTCCTTGACGAAGATGTCGATGCGCGACTTCACCGGGGTCGGGCCTTCCTCGACCATGCGACTGCCGCGGTCGGCGAGCATGAACGAGGCGGCCGCCCCCTTGCCGAGGATCTCCAGCGCCCGCGCCGGGTCGAGGCCGAGCTGATCGGCGAGCGCCAGCGCCTCCGCCGCTGCGGCGATGTGGATGCCGCAGAGCAGCTGGTTGACGATCTTCATCGCCTGCGCGTCGCCGAGCCGCTCGCCGACCGGCTCGACGCTGCCCGCCACCGCGCCGATCACCGGCTCGGTCTTCGCCAGCGCCTCGGGCGAGCCGCTGACGATCACCAGCAGGTCGCCCGACGCCGCCCGGCCGGGGCCGCCGCTGACCGGGGCGTCGACGGTGAGGACGCCGCGGTCGGCGAGCTCGCGGCCGAGGTCGAGCACCGCCTCGCGGCCGATGGTCGAGGTGACGACGACGACGCTGCCCGGCCGCAGCGCGTCGGCTCCGCCGCCCGGGCCGAAGAGCGCCGCGCGCGCCTGCGCCTCGTCGCGGACCGCGAGCAGGAGGACGTCGGAGCCGACCGCGGCGCCGTGCGCGTCGGCCGCCCCGACCACGCCGCCGCTCGCCGCCAGCGTGACCCGTTCGGGCGCCGGGTCGAAACCGACCACGGTGAAGGCGGCGGCGAGCACGGTCGCCATCGGCAGGCCCATCGAGCCGAGCCCGACGACGCCGATCTGTTCGAGCGCTCTCCATCAGCGCGCCCCCTTGGCCGCGGTGCGGCCGGCGAGCAGCTCGGCGATCTCGGCTGCCACGTCGGCGACGTCGGCACGGGCCGCATCGAGGAGGCGGGCGAGCGCGTAGCCGTCGCGGTCGGCGGCGAGATCGCGGTCGAGCGCGTCGAAGAAGGCCCGGCGCAGCTCGGTGTTGACGTTGAACTTGACCACGCCGGCCGCCGCCGCGGCGCGGAGCACGTCGCGATCGACACCGCTGGCACCGTGGAGGACGAGCGGCACCGGGCCAACGGCGGCGGCGATCTCACCGAGGCGATCGAGATCGATGCTGGTCACCCCGGCGGCGAGCCCGTGCACGTTGCCGACCGCCACCGCGAGCGCGTCGACGCCGGTCGCGGCGACGAAGGCGGCGGCCTCGGCCGGGTCGGTCATCGCCGCCGCGAGGGCGGCCTCGGAGGTGTCCTCGTCACCGGGCACGCCTCCCAGCTCGCCCTCGACCCAGGCGCCCGCCGCGTGGGCGCGCTTGGCGGCGGCTCGGGTCTGGGCGACGTTCTCCTCGAACGGCAGCCGCGAGCCGTCGAACATCACCGACGTGTAGCCGAGCTTCAGGCAGGCGTCGATCTCATCGAGGTCGCGGCAGTGGTCGAGGTGGACGCCGATCGGCACCGAGGCGGCGGTA
Source organism: uncultured Solirubrobacterales bacterium (assembly GCA_963791095.1). GTDB lineage: Bacteria > Actinomycetota > Thermoleophilia > Solirubrobacterales > 70-9 > VAYN01. The sequence continues at coordinate 441,932 of CAWBRE010000028.1, read as the reverse complement.
GCGGCTTCCAGCGCGATCCAGGCCAGCGGCTCGCGGCCGGCGTGGGCGAAGGCGCTCGAGCCCGCCTGGATCAGCACCGGCAGGCCGGTCCGCTCGGCCGCGGCGACGACCGCCTGGGTCGTCTCCATGTTGTAGACGGAGAAGGCTGCGAGGGCGCGCCCGGCGCCTCGCGCCTCGCGCAGCTCCTCGGTTCCCTGCATCAGCATCGACCCGCCCCCTCCAGCTTTCGGATTACGTAGGAAAGGCTGTCGTCGTCGCCGACGTTCCCCGGAAAGACCACGTAGGGGGTGTCGGCGGCAGGGCCGTCCTCGGCACGCCAGACCGAGATCAGGCCGGGCAACAGCGAGCCCTCGACGGTGGCGTGGCGGATGCCGAACGCCTCGGTGGCGAGGTCGGAGGAGGTGATCCCTCCCTTGGCGACGACGAAATCGGGCGCGGCGACGGCGTAGATGCGGGCGGTCAGCTCGACCAGGAAGGCGGAGACCTGGCGGGCGAGGTCGAGCGAGGCGTCGGCGTCGGCCCCGGCGGCGAGGGTGCGGGAGGTGTAAAGGACGGCGTGGCCGCCGGCGAGCGCGGCGGCGGCGCGGTCGGCGAGCGCGACGAGCGCCTCGGCGCGGGCGCCGGGCTCGAGCACCTCCGGGACAGGCACCTCGATCGCGGTTGCCGGCACGTCGGCGAGCAGGCGGTCGAGCTGGCGCGTGGTCAGCGGCACGTGCGAGCCGACGACCACGAGGCCGCGACGGCGGGGCGCCTGCCGCGATCCGGTGCGCTCGGGCGGCCCGCTCTCGGTGCCCTGGCGCTCGCCGCGCGGATACAGCGCTGCGGGGTCCAAAGGCGGGGCGAGGTCGAGCCCGGCGCGGGCGCGGACGAAGCTCGGTCCGGTGCGGTAGACGAAGCGCCTGCCCGCGTCCTCGGCCCGGATCGCGGCGATCGCCACCGCGCGCAGATCCTCGTCGCAGAGGGCGTCGACCACGACGACCTGGCCGCCCTCGACCGCGAGCAGGCGCCGGGCCAACTCCCCCGGGTCGCCCCGGACGATGTCGATCGGCAGCGCCACGATGCGGTCCCCGTCGATCTCTCCGCCCGACTTCTCGCGCACGAAGCCGGCCAGGTCGGAGGAGGAGTAGCCGAAGCTGCGATCGGCGGCGTAGGAGGTCTCGGCGACCGGGACCATCTCCCCCCCGGACGCCGCCCAGTGGACCCCGCCGAGGGTGAGGCGGCGGGCCTCGACGTAGGCCGGGCAGAGGATCACGCCGTCGGGCGGCTCGCCGGTGAGGCGTCCGAGCTCGGCGGCGATCGCGTCCGTCTCGGCCGGGAAGTGGCCGCGCAGGGTCGAGTCGCTGCGGCTGATCACCACATAAGGGACGCCCTCCAGCTCGCTCGCCTCCTCGACCGCGGCGACGATCTCGGTGACCCTCCCCCGCGCCGCCTCGGAGTCGAGGCTGCGGGTGTTGGCGAGCACGAAGAGGCAGGCTGCGCCCCGGGTCATCCCCCAGCGCAGGTCATCGACGGTCCAGCGCGAGACCAGCGGCACGCCGGCGACGGTCTGGGTGCCGGTCGGGTCGTCGTCGATCACCACCGGCAGCCGCCCGGCACCGGCCGCGATCGCCGCGCGCACGTCCGCCGCGCCCAACAGCGGGGGCGGTGGCAGCTCGGCCGCCAGGACGGCGAAGGTGGGCGACCCGAGGCCGCCGGCTGGGAGCGCGTTCATCCAGGCGCCTGGTCGAGGTTGACCATCACATGCTTGATGCGCGTGTAGTCCTCGAGCCCGTAGATCGAGAGGTCCTTGCCGTAGCCCGATTCCTTGAAGCCGCCATGCGGCATCTCGGAGACGAACGGCAGGTGGTCGTTGATCCAGACGCAGCCGTAATCGAGCGCGTTGGTGACCCGCATCGCGCGACCGACGTCGCGGGTCCAGACGGAGGCGGCGAGGCCGTAGTCGGAGTCGTTGGCCCAGGCGATCGCCTCCGCCTCGTCGTCGAATTGCTGGACGGTGATGACGGGACCGAAGATCTCGCGCCGGATCAGCTCGTCGTCCTGGGCCGGCCCGGCGATCACCGTCGGTTCGAGGAAGTAGCCGGGCAGCTCGGTGCGGCCGCCACCGGTGACCAGCTCGGCGCCCGCCGAGCGGCGTTCGAGGAAGCCCTCGACCCGGTTGCGCTGGCGGGAGGAGTTGACCGGGCCGAGGGTGGTGTCGGCGGACATGGTGTCGCCGAGGACGAGCTTCCCGGCCTCCGCGGCGAGCCCCGCGACGACCTCGTCGTACACCTTCGGCGTGGCAAGGACGCGGGTCGCGGCGGTGCAGTCCTGGCCCGCGTTGTAGTAGCCGGCGCCTGCGATCGTTGCCAGCGCGGTCTCGATCTCGACGTCGTCGAAGACGATCACCGGGGCCTTGCCGCCGAGCTCGAGATGGACCCGCTTCAGCGAGTCGCTCGCTTCCCGGGCGATCCACTTGCCGGTCTGCGGCGAGCCGGTGAGGCTGACCATGTCGACGCCGGGATGGGTGACCAGAGCCGCCCCGGCCGGGTCGCCGTGGCCGCCGATCACGTTGAACACGCCCGGCGGCAGCACCTCTCCTGCCCACTCGGCGAAGCGCAGGGTCGCCACCGGGGTCGTCTCGGCCGGCTTCAGCACGATCGTGTTGCCGGCCGCCAGGGCCGGGGCGATCTTCCAGACCATCATCATCAGCGGGTAGTTCCAGGGGGTGATCTGGCCGATCACGCCGACCGGCTCGCGGCGGACGAACGAGGTGCGGTCGGCCATGTACTCGCCCGCGGCGCGGCCCTCGAGCGTGCGCGCGGCGCCGGCGAAGAAGCGGAACTCGTCCGCCATGATCGGCACCTCGTCGGCGAGCACGAGGTGGCGCGGCTTGCCCGCGTCCTGGGCTTCGAGGTCGGCGATCTCCTCCGCGTGCGCCTCACATATGTCAGCCAGCCCCAACAGCGCCGCGGCCCGCTCGGCGGGCGGGATCTTCGACCAGGTCCGCGCCTCGAAGGCGCGCCGAGCGGCGGCCACCGCCAGGTCGACGTCGGCGGCGGTGGAGAGCGGCGCGGTCGCGAACGCCTCCCCGGTCGCCGGGTTCAGCACTTCTTCGCTGCCGCCCTCGAGCGGCTCGACGGACTCCCCGTCGATGAAGTTCCGCAGCTCGATCATCGATGCGGCTCGGTGACGTAGAACATGTTCCCCTCCGGGTCGTACATCGGCCGGTAGCGGTACCAGGCACCGGAGGGGTGGTGCCATTCGATGATCTCCGCCGCCCACTCGACCTTGCCTTCGAGCCGCTCGATCTCGGCGTCGAGGTCCTCGACCTCGAAGGCGAGCGAGTCCCAGCCGGGTCGGTTCACCTCGTTCTCCGGGGTGCGGCGCTCCTCGCGGTCGGCGTTCGTGGTCTCGAAGACGAACAGGGTGAGGTTGCCGGCGTCGAGCGCCACCCAACCCGAGCCCGGCTCGTAGGGGAAGTGCAGCGGCAGGCCGAGCAAGCCGTGGTAGAAGTCCTTGATCTTCTCGACGTCGGTGCAGAGCAGGTCGACGTTGTCAATGCGTGCGTACATCGAGGGCCTCCTTGGCGGACGATTGGCAGGGGCCGCCCTCCCAGGCGCGCAGGCGCCCGGCGAGCGGATCGACGAGGACGGTGGCGAGGGTCACGTAGCGGTCGCCGAGCTCGGCGCCGGGCTCGGGGTGGCAGCAGATCGCGCCGCCGCCGCCGAGGTGGCTGTGGAGCGGGGCGAGCATCTCGTCGCGGCCGGGGCGGGCGCCGCGCAGGCGCGCCGCGCGTCGGCGCAGCAGCTCGAGGCGAAAGAGCGAGTCGGGGCCGACCGTCGGCTCGCGGTCGCCGGGCACCGCCGCGGGCGAGAGAAAGTGGTTGGTGTGGACGAGCAGGCCGGCTTCGTCGGGGAGGACGTATTCGGGCTTCGACGCCGGGTCGCAGCTCGGCGGTCAGCGCCGTCTCCTCGCCACCTTCGGCGGCGATCAGGGTGACCGCGCTCGACGCCGCCACCGGCGCCGCGGCGAGGATCCGCAGCGCGTCGAAGATCGTCTCCGACTCGGCCAGGAGGCGGCGCAGCAGCACGTGGATCGGCACCGCGAGCGGCACCGCGGCGTCGTCGTCGTGGTGGAGGACGTTCAGGAGCACCGCGATCCCGGCCGAGTTGACCCCGATCTTGGCCAGCATCCCGGCCTCGGTCAGCGTCTGCACCCGCATCCCGGCCGCGGTCTCGAGACCCCAGACGAGCCAGGTGGCGGCGAGCTCCTCGTGCCAGTCCCAGGTCTGGGCGCCGAGCGGTCCGCCCTCGGCCTCCAGCGCGACCAGCACCGAGCACTCGCCCCGCTGCCACCGCGCCACCCGGGCGAGCAGCTCGGTGCGCGCGTTCAGGGCGCCGACCGCCTCGGGGGTGAGCCCAGCGCCTGCCGCGATCCCCTCGATCTCCTCGCCGAGCTCCGGCGCCCAGGCCGAGGTCGCGGCCAGTGCCTCGTCGCCCCAGCCTTCGACCTGCTCGCGGCCGAAGAGCCCGCCCGCCTCGAAGAAGCGCAGGTAGCCGCGCCAGCACGCCCGCACGGAATCGGCGCGGGCGCGCCCGAACTCGCGGCCGCGGTCGCCGGAGGCGGTCGCGGCGGTGACGGCGAGGCGCGAGGTCACCGCGCCGGTGCCCCGGAGCCCAGCAGAGGCGCGACGTGGTCGGCGACCTCGTCGAGCCGGGCGAACCAGACGTCGCCCGCGGCGGCCATCTCGGCCACCAGCTGCTCCAGCGCGGCGAAGCGGTAGGCGCGGCCGATCACCTCGGGGTGCATGGTGAAGATCGCGTGGCGCCGCTCGGCGCGGGCGGCGTCGAACTCGGCCCGCCAGGAGGCGATCAGCTCGTCGGTCCCGACCGACGTTGCCGCCGCTGTCGAGGTTCCAGCCGAAACGCGGCCAGTCGTCGAGCGACCAGTGCACCGGCAGCTCCAGCACCGTCTCCCCCTCCCACTCCTGCAGGTAGGGACGGTCGTCCCCCATGCAGCTGGAGTCGTAGGCGAAGTCGAACTCCCTGACCAGCGCGAAGGTCTCCGGGGTCAGCTCCCAGGAGGTAGAGCGGTAGCCGCGCGGCCGCGGCGCCCCGGCGGCGCCGAGCGCCGTGAAGCCGCGCTCGATCTCCTCCCGCTGCAGCTCGGCCGAGACCCTGTCGCTGCGCAGGTGCAGGTAGCCGTGGTGGCCGATCTCATGGCCGGCGTCGACCAGATCTCGGACCAGCCCGGGATGGCGCTCGGCGGTGTCGCCGGGGACGAAGAACGTCGCCGGGATACCGTGGCGGCCGAGCAGGTCGAGGATCCGCGGCACGCCGCGACGCACCCCGTAGGCGCCCTCCGACAGGGTCGTGATCCGGGTCCGGTACTCCGGGCCCTCGCCGAGCCAGCCGGACTCGGCATCGACGTCGAAGGTGAGGCTGACCGCGACGGAGGCACCGCCCGGCCAGTCCCAGTCGGTCGGGTCGGGCGCGGCCACCTACGCCGACACCGCCTCGGCACGGGTGCCCCCGGCCGCAGCCGGCGGCGGGCGCGACCGTGATCAGGAACCCGTCGGCGCCCGGCCGCTCGAGCACGTCGCCCGCGTGGAGGACGATCGTCGTGGTCGGCGCGGCGACGATCGCCGGGCCGCTGACCGCGGCGCCGACGCCGAGGTCGGCGACGTCGTAGATCGGCGTCTCGGTGACCTCGCCGCCCGCGGTCGAGTAGGCCTGGGCGGTCTTGATCGGCTCGACCTCGCCGGCGCCCGGGCGGCGGCCTCCGGCCGCTGGACCGACTCGCCGGCGCCGATCGCGGCGACCCGCCAGTGCAGGCACTCGATCGGCATCTCGGTGCGGTTGTAGGCGAACTGGGCGAGGTGCTGCTCGTGGAAGGCGGCGACCAGCTCCTCGATCTCGGCGGCGCCGAGCGTCGGCGAGGCGGGCACGGTGACCGTGATCTCGTGGACCTGGCCCGGGTAGCGGGCGTCGACCGAGCGCTCCAGGGTCACCTCGTCGGCGCCGAACCCCTCCTCGGTCAGCTCGGCCCGGGCGCGGTCCTCGAGCTCGCCGATCGCCGCGTTCACCTGGTCCAGATCGATCGTGTCGGTGACCGTGTGGAGCGCCGCGACGTGGTCGTGGCGGACGTCGGTGACGGTCATCCCGAAGGAGCAGAAGACGCCCGCCTCGAGCGGCACGAAGACCTTCTCGATCCCAAGCTCGCGGGCCAGCTCGGCGGCGTGCAGGCCGCCCGCCCCGCCGGCGCAGACGAGGGTGAAGCGGCGCGGGTCGACGCCGCGGTCGACCGAGACGGCGCGGATCGCGCCGACCATGTTGGCGTTGACGACGCGGACGATCCCGGCCGCCGCCTCGACCGTGGAGAGGCCGAGCGGCTCGCCGACGAACTTGTCCACCGCCGCGCGCGAGAGGTCGTCGCGCAGCCGGCGGCGGCCGCCGAGGAAGGCCTCCGGGTTCAGGTAGCCGAGCACCACGTTGGCGTCGGTGACCGTCGGTTCGGTGCCGCCCTGGTCGTAACAGGCCGGGCCAGGGTTGGCGCCGGCGCTGCGCGGGCCGACCCGCAGGGCGTTGCCGGCGTCGACCCAGCCGATCGAGCCACCGCCGGCACCGATCGAGTGGACGTCGACCGCGGGCACGCCGATCGGCTGGCCCTCGACCTGGATCTCCCGGCTCATCGCCGCGCGGCCGCCTTCGATCAGGCAGACGTCGAGGCTGGTGCCGCCCATGTCGACCGAGATCAGGTCCTCGCCGACCGAGCCGGCGAAGTGGAGCGCCGCCGCGGGCGCCGCGGCCGGCCCGGAGGCGAGGATGTTGACCGGGCGGGTGAGGATCTCCGGCACCCGCGCGCAGCCGCCGTTGATCTGCATGATCAGGAGCGGCGAGCGCAGGCCGCCGTCCTCCAGCTGACTCGTGAGCGCGGTCAGGTACTCGCGGATCTTCGGCATCACGTAGGCGCTCATCGCGGTCGAGGAGGTGCGCTCCCACTCGCGGATCTCCGGCAGCACCCGGTGCGAGCAGACGATGTCGACGCCGGGCAGCTCCGCGGCGAGGATCTCGGCCGCGCGCGCTCGTGCTCGGGGTAGAGCATCGACCAGAGGAAGGCGATCGCCACCGCCTTCACCCCGGCCTCGCGGAACTGCGCCGCGGCAGCGCGGATCTCGTCCTCGCCGAGCGGCGCGATCTCGCCGCCCGCGGGGTCCATCCGGCCAGGCACGCCGATCCGCAGCCAGCGGTCGACCAGCTCCCGCGGATGGGGCAGGTGCATGTTGAAGCGCTCCGGCTTGTAGCCGTCGCGGAAGTAGAGGACGTCGCGGAAGCCCTCGGTGCAGAGCAGGCCGATCGTCGGCCCGTTGCGCTGGATCAGCATGTTGGTCGCCACCGTGGTGCCGTGGACGAAGAGCTCGGTCTCGCCGAGCAGGCCGGCGGTGTCGGTGCCCAGCTGCTCGGCCACCGCCGCCAGCCCCTGCACCACCGCGCGGCCCGGGTCGTCCGGGGTCGAGTCCTGCTTCCACAGCAGGAGCTCGCCGTTCTCCCGGGCGACGGTGAAGTCGGTGAAGGTGCCGCCGATGTCGACGCCGATCCTGAAGCTCATCTCTTGCTCCCCTTGGGTTATCTGGGTTCTTCTCGACCGGGCGCTAGAGCAGCGGGTCGAGCTCGTAGGTGTCGCCGTCGCGCATCTGGTTCTTCAACCAGGGCGAGGCGTTCGGCTCGGTCGGCGTGACGACCTTGCTCGGGGTGCCCGCGAGGACCGTGCGACGGGCCTCGGTCGCCGCCGCGTCGATCACCGGGTCGGCCGCCTCGGAGAGGACGACGCCGAAGACCTCGGCCGCCGCCGCGCGGCTGACGATCCCGTCGCGCACGTCGAGCCGCACCTGCTCGGGGTCGCGCTCGTGGGGGTTGCCCCAGCCGCCGCCGCCGGTCGAGACGCCGACGTAGACCTCGCGCGTGTGGTCGACGGTGAAGGCGCCGCTGGAGGAGACGAAGCGCCGCTTGCCGGTCTCCTCGTCCTCGACGTACTGGCCGCCGCCGGAGCCCTGGTCGCCGCCCATCGCCCCGTGCGGCGGGTTCGAGGCGGCGTCGCCGAAGGTGATCGTCACCATCTCGTCGATCAGCGGCTTCACCGCGCAGACGTTCCCGGGGCCGCCCAGCCACTGGCCGAAGCCGACCGAGTCGGGGTCGATCTCACAGCGCTCGATCCGCACCGGGTAGAGCAGCTCGAGCTGCTCGATCGGCTGGATTTTCATCCCGCCGAGGGCGGCCTGGTTGTACCAGAGGGGCCAACCGTCGTTGCCTTTCGCGGCGCCGCCGGCGCCCGCGTTGTTGAAGAGCATGAAGCCCCAGGGCGAGTGCCCGTCGGCGCCGTTGCCGGCGAACTGGGGGATGTTGGCGCAGCGCGCGCCGCCCGCCGGAACCCGCTCCGGCATCGCCTCGACCATCGCCCGGTTGACCACGTCCTGCATCAGGTCGGAGGGGACGATCGTCGCGACGCTGGTCGAGGCGGGGAATTTGGCGAAGCAGACGGTCCCCTCCTCGGCGCTGACCTCGATGTGGTCGATCACCCCGTGGTTGTGGGGAATGTCGGCGTCGATGTAGTAGAGGAACGGCACCGCGCCGGCCGCCTGCGAGGTGGCGTAGCTGCCGTTGGCGCCGCCCTTCGCCTGCGGGTCGGAGCCCGCGTAGTCGACCCGGACGCGGTCGCCGTCGATCTCCACCGCGACCTGGACGCGGATGTGCTCGGAGCCGAAGCCGTCGGAGTCGATCCACCCTTCCGCCTCGTAGCGGCCGTCCGGCATCGAGGCGATTTCCTGGCCGGCGCGGCGATCGGAGTAGCCGATGATCTCGTCGACGTAGCGCAGCACGACGTCGGTGCCGTAGCTCTCGCACAGCTCCTCGAGCCGCTGGCGCGCCTTTTCGATCGAGCCGATCTGGGCCCGCAGGTCGCCCTCGATCAGGTCGGCGTAGCGGAGGTTCGCGAGCAACAGGCGGAAGAAGTCGACCCGCAGCACCCCTTCCTCGACCATCTTCATCGGCGGGATCGTGATCCCCTCCTGGTAGATGTCGACGGCGGAGGCGACCACCGAGCTGGGGATGTAGGCGCCGGTGTCCATCTGGTGCCCCTTGGTCACCGACCAGAAGACGAGCTCGCCGTCGGCGAAGACCGGCGCCGCGGTGACGAAGTCGCCGACGTGGGTGTTGCCGGAGTAGGGATCGTTGAAGAGGAAGACGTCGCCGGGGTTGATCTCGCCGGCGAAGGACTCGGCGATCTCCTTCACCGCGAGGTGCAGCGAGGCGGTGTGGATCGGCAGCGCGTCGTACATCGAGACCTGGCGCGGGACGGCGTCGTAGATCGCGCACGAGTAATCGTGGGCGAGGGCGAGGATCGAGGTCCAGGCCGACTTCTCCAGCACCCGCGTCATCTCCTCGACGATCGCGTCGAAGCGGGAAAGGATCACGCTGAAGGTGATCGGGTCGTAGTCCTCGCGCGCCTCGACCGCGGCGCCGTTCACATCGCTCATCTGACTCGTTGCCTCCATCACTCGACCGTCGGGTTTTCCAGGTAGACGTCGCCCTCGCGCAGCTGGTCGCGCACCCACGGGGAGGCGTCGGGGACGGTCGGAGTGACGAGGGGCAGCTCGCGGGTCGCCAGCTCGGCGCGGCGGGCGGCGGTCGCCTCGGCGTCGAGCGCCGGGTCGTCCTCGCCCGTGACGACGACGCCGAAGGTCTCGAAGGCGGCCTCGCGGCTGATCACGCCGTCGCGCACCTCGGCGCGAACGCGCTCGGCGTCGCGCTCGAGCGGCGAGCCGTACCCGCCGCCGCCGGAGGCGACGCCGGTCCAGGTGTTGCCCGCGTCGATCCGCACCCGGCCCGAGGCCGAGGCGAACAGTCGGTTGCCGGTCGCGGCGTCCTCGACGTACTGGCCGCCGCCGAGCGCCGGGGTGCCGCCGAGGATCCCGTGCGGCGGGTTGGCGGTACCGTCGCCGAAGGTGATGCAGTCCATCGAGCCGTGCAGCGGGCGGATCGTGAAGCGCACGCCGAAGCCGCCGATCGTGTTGCCGAAGCCCATCGAGTCGGGCTCGATCTCCATCTCCTCGACCCGCACCGGGTGGAGCAGCTCCATCTGCTCGATCGGCAGCGATTTCTGGCCGCCCATCGCCGCGGTCGACTCCTGCAGCGACCAGCCGTCGGCCTCCTTGCAGGCGCCGGAGCCACCGCAGTCGTTGAAGATCATCATCGCCCAGTCCTCGCCGGTCTCGGTGTCGACGCCGAAGAACTGGGGCACGTTGGAGCAGCGCGCGGTGCCGCCCATCACCAGGTCGGGGATCGCCTCGGCGAGCGCCTTGTTGATCGCGTCGTGGAACATCCCTGCCGGGACGACCGTCGCGCAGGAGGTCGAGGCCGGGAACTCGGGGTCGGCGATCGAGCCTTTCGGCGCGCGCACCTCGATGTGGTCGAGGCAGCCCTGGTTGTGGGGGATGTCGGCGTCGGCGTAGAAGAGGAAGGGCACGCGGCCCGCGGTCAACGTCGTCGCCACCGAGCTGTTGAGGCCGCCCTCGGCCTGGACGCCGGTGCCCGCGAAGTCGACGATGACCTGGTCCCCCGCTACCGTCACCGCGACCTCGACCGGCACGTCCTTGGCGTCGTAGCCGTCGGAGTCGACCCAGCCGGAGCCGTGGTAGGTGCCGTCGGGGAACTTCTCGATCACCGCCCCCATGCGGCGGTCGGAGTAGGCGATCACCTCCTCGGCGTAGGCCTCGACCGTCTCGGTGCCGAACTCCTCGCAGAACTCGATGATCAGCCGGCGGCCGCGCTCGGCCGAGCCGAGCTGGGCCAGCAGGTCGCCTTCGACCAGGTTGCCGAGCCGGACGTTGGCGAGGATCAGGTCGAGCACGTCCTGATGCATGCGGCCCCCGGAGACGAGCCGCAGCGGCGGGATCTGCAGGCCCTCCTGGTAGACGTCGCGCGCGGCCGCCGTGCAGGAGGCGGGCTCGAAGGCGCCGATGTCCATGTGGTGGGCCTTGATCATCAGCCAGAAGAGGAGGCGCCCTTCGACGAAGACCGGGCGGGCGATGACCAGGTCGCCGACGTGGGTGTTGCCCTTGTAGGGGTCGTTGGCGAGGAACGCGTCGCCGTCGTGGACGTCGGCGCCGAAGGAGTCTTCGATCGCGTCGATGACCAGCTCCAGCGAGGTGACCAGCGCCGGGATCGGGTCGTGGACGGAGAGCTGCCGACCCTTGGCGTCGTAGATCACGCAGGAGAAGTCGTGGCAGAGGGCGATGATCGAGCTCCAGGCGGAGCGCTCCAGCGCCTGCGTCATCTCCAGGGAGATCGACTGCAGGCGTCGCAGCATCACGCTGAAAGTGACCTGATCCAGGGTGGTGGGGCCGGCGGTGCTCATGCGACCGTCGGGTTCTCGAGGTAGACGTCGCCCTCGCGCAGGTTGTCGTCGACCCAGGCTGCCGCGCGCGGGCCCTCGGGGAGGACGACCGGCACCTCGACGCTCGCCAGCTCGGCGCGCCGAGCCGCGGTCGCCTCGACGTCCAGCTCCGGGTCCTCGCCGTCATCGAGGACCACGCCGAAGACGTCGAACGCGGACGCGCGGCTGATCACCCCGTCGCGCACCTCCGTCCGCACCCGCTCGGCGTCGCGCTCGAACGGCGGGCCGTAGCCGCCGCCCCCGGTCGCCACCGCGGTCCAGGTGTCGCCACGCGGCACCCGCACCCGGCCCGCGGCGGAGATGTAGCGACGGTTGCCGCTCTCGGCCTCCTCGACGAAGTGGCCGCCGCCGATCGCGGGCCGGCCGCCGAGCACGCCGTGGGGCGGGTTCGCGACGCCGTCGCCGAAGGTGATGCATTCCATCGGCCCGTTCAGCGGCCGCAGCACGAAGCGCACGCCGAAGCCGCCGACCTTGGTGCCGAAGCCCATCGAGTCCTGCTCGACCTCCATGTGCTCGACCCGCACCGGGTAGAGCAGCTCCATCTGCTCGATCGAGACGCATTTCTGGCCGCCCATCGCGCCGGTCGTCTCCATCAGCGGCCAGCCGTCGGCCTGCTTGGTCGCCCCTCCCCCGCCGCAGGCGTTGAAGATCATCATCCCCCAGTCCTCGTTCTTCACTTCGTCGACGCCGAAGAACTGCGGCGTGGTCGAGGAGCGGGCGGTGCCGGCCGGGATCAGGTCCGGGATCGCCGGTGCCAACGCCTTGTTGATGGCGTCGTGGAGCATCCCGGTCGGGATCATCGTCGCGCAGGAGGTGGAGGCCGGGTGGACCGATTCGGCGATCGTCCCGCGCGGGATCTTCACCTCGATCTGGTCGAAGCAGCCCTGGTTGTGGGGGATGTCGGGGTCGGCGAGGAAGAGGAACGGGATCCGCCCGGCGGCGAGCGAGGTGGCGTGGGTGCCGTTGAGGCCGCCCTCGGCCTGCGGGCCGGCGTCGAAGTCGACGGTCACGTGCTCGCCCGCGACCGTCACCTCGACCTCGATCGGGATGTCCTTGGCCGCGTAGCCGTCGGAGTCGACCCAGCCGTAGCCCTTGTAGGAGCCGTCGGGGATCGCCCGGAACAGCGTCGCCATCCGTTTCGAGGCGTAGGCGATCACCTGGTCGGCGTACGCTTCCGCCCGCTCCAACCCGAACTCCTCGCAGAACTCGAGGATCAGCGCGTGGCCGCGCTCGGCCGAGCCGATCTGGGCGAGCAGGTCGCCTTCGACCACGTCGCGCAGGCGCACGTTGGCGTAGACCAGCTCGAGCACGTCGTGGCGGGGGACGCCGGCGGCGACGATCCGCACCGGCGGGATCTGCAGCCCCTCCTGGTAGACGTCGCGCGAGGCGGTGGTGCAGGAGCTCGGCTCGAAGGCGCCGACGTCGATGTGGTGGGCCTTGATCATCACCCAGAAGACGAGGATCCCGTCGACGAAGACCGGCCGGGCGACGACGATGTCGCCGACGTGGGTGTTGCCGCGGTAGGGATCGTTGGCGAGGAAGACGTCGCCGTCGTGGACGTCGGCGCCGAAGGTCTCCTCGATCGCCTCGATCTGCAGCTCCATCGCGGTGACGTGCACCGGGATCGGGTCGTGGACCGAGAGCTGCCGCCCCTTGGCGTCGTAGATGACGCAGGAGAAGTCGTGGCAGAGGGCGATGATCGAGCTGACCGCGCTGCGCTCCAGCGCCTGCGCCATCTCGCGTGAGATCGACTGCAGCCGGCGCAGCATCACGCTGAAGGTGACGTTGTCGATCTCCGGCGCCGCCGCCCCGGCCTCCGGGGCACTCATTTGCCCGCCTCCACGCCGGCGCCGGCGGTCGACGGAGCCTTGGCCGCCCCGGTCGGGGCGACGTCGATCAGGAAGCTGTCCTCCTCGTCGCAGCTGAGCACGTCGCCGGCGTCGAGCAGGATCGTCGTCGTGTCGCCGGCGAGGATCGCCGGGCCGACCACGCGGGTGCCGAGGGCGAGCTCCTCGACCTTGTACATCGGCACCTCGACCATCCCTTCGGAGGGCACGTAGACGGTGCGGCGGCCGATCGGCGTCGCCGCCTCGGTCGCCTCCGCCCGCTCGGCCGGGGCGGCGTCGAGGGCGATGCGGCCGATCGCCGCCGAGCGCCAGTGCAGGAACTCGACCTCGAGGCCGTCGCGGCGGTAGCCGAACTGGCGCTCGTGCTCCTCGTGGAAGCGGGTCTCGATCTCGGCCAGCTCGTCGGGCCCGTAGGAGTCGACGGCGGGGATCGCCACGGTCAGCTCGTAGACCTGGCCCGGATAACGCGCGTCGACCGAACGCTCGACCACGATCTCCTCCGCCTCGAAGCCGTCCTCGGAGAGGCGCGAGCGGCCTTTCTCCTCGAGCCCCTTATAGAGAGCGTCGAGGGTCGACGAGTCGAGCGACTTGCTGGTCGCGTGGAGCGCCTCGAGGTAATCGTGGCGGACGTCGGTGACGGTCATGCCGAAGGCGCAGAGCGTCCCCGCCTCACGCGGGATCACGACCTGGCGGATGCCGAGGTCACGGGCGATGCCGCAGGAGTGGAGGCCGCCGGCGCCGCCGCCGACGACGAGGGCGAAGTTGCGCGGGTCGAGGCCGCGCTCGACCGAGACCGCGCGCACCGCCGCGGTCATCGAGGCGTTGACGACGCGGATAACGCCCGCCGCCGCGTCCACCGGGTCGAGGCCGAGCGGCTCGCCGACGCCCTTGGCGACGGCCTCCTCGGCGAGGTCGGCGCGCAACTCGCGCCGACCACCGAGGAACGCCTTCGGGTCCAGATAACCGAGGACGACGTTGGCGTCGGTGACGGTCGGCTCGGTGCCGCCCGCCCCGTAGGCGGCCGGGCCGGGGACCGAGCCGGCGCTGCGCGGGCCGACGTTGAGCGCGCCGCCCTCGTCGACGTAGGCGATCGAGCCGCCGCCGGCGCCGACCGAGTGCACGGCGACGCCCTCGACGCCGACCGGCTGCTGGTCGACCCGGATCGAGCGCGAGCGGGCCGGGGCGCCGTCGCGGACGAGGCAGACGTCGAAGCTGGTGCCGCCCATGTCGATCGTGATCACGTCGGCGAGGCCGCGGCGACCGGCGTGGTAGCTCGCCGCCGCCGGCGCCGCGGCGGGGCCGGAGTGGAGCGCGTAGACGGGGCGCTTCAGCACCTCGTCGATCGGCGCGCAGCCGCCGTTCAGCTGCATGATCAGCGGGTCCTCCTGCAGGCCGGACGAGGTGACCTCGCCCTTCAGCCGGCGGAAGTAGCCGTCGATCCCGGGCAGGATGTAGGCGGAGAGGACGGCGGCCGAGGTGCGCTCCCACTCGCGGATCTCCGGCACCACGTCGGCCGAGCAGATCACGTAGGCGTCGGGCAGCTCCTCCTTCAGGATCGCGGCGGCGCGGTGCTCGTGGTCAGGGTTCATGATCGACCAGAGGAAGGCGACGGCGACCGCCTCCACCCCGTGCGAGCCGAGGTAACGGGCGTGCTTGCGCACCTCGTCCTCGTCGAGCTCGGTGACGATCTCCCCGGCCGAGTCGACCCGCTCGGTCACGCCGAGGCGCAGGAAGCGGTCGACGAAGGGCTCCGGCGGGGCGAAGCGGACGTTGAAGCGTTCCGGCTTCCAGGCGTCGCGGAAGTAGAGGACGTCGCGGAAGCCCGCGGTCGCCAGCAGGCCGATGCGCGGGCCGTTGCGCTGGATCACGGTGTTGGTGGCGATCGTCGTCCCGTGGACGAAGAGGCGGGCTTCGCCGAGCAGGTCCGGGACCGTGCGGTCGAGGCTGCCGGCCATCCCCTCGAGCCCGGTGACGATCGCGCGGAGCGGGTCGTCCGGGGTCGTCGGCTCCTTCCAGAGGTGGGCCTTGCCGTCGTCTTCGAGCACGGTGAGGTCGGTGAAGGTGCCGCCGATATCGATGCCGATGCGTAGCACTGTGGATGCCTTTCAGATCGCTTGCTTCAGGTGTGGACGGGAGGGGTTCCGGCGCCGGAATTACTCGCGGGCGAGGTCGGCGGCGCCGAACCTGGACCAGACGAGGACGCCGATCAGGGAGATGACCAGGACCACCGTCCCGATCGCGTTGATTTCCGGCGTCAGGGTCCGGCGCAGGCTGGAGAGGACGACGATCGGCAGGGTGTTCTGTTCGCCGATCACGAAGGCGGTGCGGGCGGTCTCGTCGAGCGAGACGGCGATCCCGAGCAGCGAGGCGCCGATGATCGCCGCCCTGATGTTGGGCCAGGTGACGTAGAAGAAGGTCTTGATCTCGTTGGCGCCGAGGTCCTGGGCGGCGAGCTCCAGCGAGCGGTCCCAGCGGTCGAGCACGACCGCCATCTGGATCACCACGATCGCGATCAGCATCGACGCGTGGGCGATGATCACCGTCGTCAGCGAGAGTTCGAACTGGAAGTCGAGGACCACGGTCAGCAGGGTCAGCCCGCTGATCAGGCCCGGCATCAGGAAGGGCAGCATCAGCAGTCGCTGGAAGGCGGTTTTGCCGAAGAATTCGAAGCGGTCGACGCCGAGCCCGGCCGGGATGCCGAGGCCGACCGCGATCGCGACGCTGATCACGGCGACGATCACCGAGTTCTTCAGCCCTTCGGTCATCGCCGGGTTGGCGAAGGCTTTCGAGTACCAGTGGAAGCTGAGGAGTTCCGGCGGCCAGCTCATCACCGGGCCCTTGTTCAACGAGTAGATCGCGACGACGATCGCCGGCAGGTAGAGGAAGAGCAGGATCACGGCGATGCCGGCGCCGATGCCGAACGAGCCGAGTCGTTTGCGCAGGGTCATGACGCGGGCACCTCCTCGGGGGCGAGCGCTCCCGGGTTGACGGCGCTCGGCTCGGGGCCGCGGCGCGAACGGATCCGGGTGACCCGGCGGTAGAGCGCGAGCAGGAGGCCAGGCAGCATCAGCGCGGCCAGCACGGTGACGATCATGACCACGCCGATCGCGGCGCCGAGCGGCCAGGCGAGGCCGTGTTCGAACTGGGAGGAGGCGAGGTTGGCGATCCCCAGCGAGCCGGGGTCACCGACCAGCTGCGGGGCGAAGTAATCGCCGAAGGAGAGGACGAAGCCGAAGGTGAAGCCGATCGCGACGCCGGGGGCGATCAGCGGCGCCTCGACCTCGAGGATCTGGCGCCAGCGCTTCGCGCCGAGGTCGCCCGCCGCCTGCATCAGCCGGTGCGGGACCCGCTGCATGACGACGAAGATCGGGATGAAGGTGAAGGACAGCGCCAGGTGAACCTGGACGAGGATCACCGCGAAGGGGTTGAAGACGAGGACTTTGGTCGGGTGGTCGAGGATCCCGACCCCGGTGAGGAGGCCGTTGAGGACGCCCTCGTTGCCGAGCAGGATCCGCCAGCCGACGATCCGCAGCAGGTAGCCGAGCCAGAGGGCGACGACGACGCCGGCGAACCAGACGAACTGGTGCTTTTTCACCCGGAAGGAGATGAAGTGGGCGAGCGGCAGGGAGATCGCGACCGCCGCCGCGGCGACGATCAGGCCGCGCACGATCGAACGTACCAACGCGTCGGTGTACAGCGGATTGCTGAAGAACAGTTCGAAGTTTTTCAGCGTCCAGTCGTGTACCAGGTGGTAGTACTGGATCTGGGAGAGGCTCATTTTCACCGCCTCCACCACCGGGAAGACGACGAAGAAGGCCGCCCAGATGGCCGCAGGCCCGAAGAGGATCAGGGCCTGCAGCCATCTATGCCTGCGAATCAGGGTCATCGGCGGACGGTTGAATCAGTCGTCGGCTAGCTGAGGCCGGCGATGATTTCCTGCATCGTCTGGTTGTACGCTTCCGGATCGGCAGGCGCTTTCTTGAAGATCGCGCTGCCGAGGAATTTTTTCGGGTCGTTCCATGCCGGTGATTTCTTCGTAGTTCCGGCACTCATCAGACCTTTGGCGGCCGGGTTCACCGGGGTGTAGGTACTGCTTTCCGCCAACGCCAGCTGACCTTTCGGTGAGATCAGGTAGTTCATGAATTCGTAGGCCGCGGCTTCGCAGTCGGGGCTGATTTCACTGGTCAGGGCCGGGCCCTCGGACCAGGCCTGGGCACCCATGTCTTCCATGTGCGCTTCGGCAACCGGTTCGTTCTTGGCGAGGAGTTCGTTGATCACGTAGCTCCAGCCCATCGAGGCACCGACCTCTTTGTTGGCGTAGAGCTGGATCAGGTCACCGCCGCTGGACCACATGGTCCGCACGTTGCCCTTGAGTTCGAGCATTTTGTCGCGGATTTCGTCGAGCTGTTCCTGGCTCAGTTCAAACAGCTGTTCGGGATTGCTGTCCATGCCGAGGGCAGACGCGCCGACCCAGATCAGTGAGATGTCTTCCCACAGGGAGACCTGACCCTTGAGTTCCGGGTTCCACAGGTCGGCCCAGCTGGTCGGCGGTTTTTTCAACACTTCGGTCGAGTAGATGAAGGGGTTGACGCCCCAGTCAGAAACCAGCGCCCAGGTGTTGCCTTCGTATTCGAACGGTTCGGCGGTGAACTTGTAGAGATTCTTGTATTCCGGGATCAGGGCGGTGTTGATCGGTTTGATCACGCCCGCTTCCTTCATCGGCTGCGAGATTTCCGAGCCGGCGACGACCATGTCGTACTGCTTGGTGCCACCCGCCGCGAGCTTCGCGATCGCCTCGGCCGCCGAGGTCATGTAGGTGGCCTTCACCTTGACGCCGGACTGTTCTTCGAACGGCTTCAGCAGCTCTTCCGGCGCCTCGCCTTCCCAGGTGTAGAGGTTGAGGGTGCCGCAGGCTTTGGCTTCGCCTTCGAGCGAGGCGGGGACGGCCTCGCCTTCTTCGGAGCCGGCGCTGGTCGAGCCCCCGCCGCTGCTGCTGGAGCCACCACCGCCGCAGGCGGCCAGGACGGCGGCCATCGCCAGCGCCAGGAGCGCCAGCAGCGACAGGCGCAGGGCCCTCCGGGAGCCCGGCGGGCGGTTGCGTCTGTTCTCAGTTCTCATGCGGCGTGATGCCTCCTATGTCGGACGTCGGGGGGGTGGCCTGGTCCGCCTGGACGAGGACCGTTCTCGCTGCCGGGACGCGGATCTGCACCCGCTGCCCCGGCTCGAAGCTCTCGGCCGCCGCCGGCATCCGCGATTGCACGCGGTCGCCGTTCGGCAGCTCGAGGAAGTAGTGGACGTCGGAGCCCAGGTACTCGAGCTCGGCGACGGTCGCATCGACCTGGTTCCACGCCCCCTCCGGCGCGGCAGTTCCCTGGGGAAAGAGAGTGGTGTGCTCGGGCCGGACCATCGCCACCGATCCGCCCGCCGCGTCGACGCCGGCACCGTCGCGGGCCAGCACCGTCTGGCCGTCGGCGAGGGCGAAGCGGACGAACTCGCCGGCGTCCCCGGCCCGGATGCCGCCGAGGAAGCTCGACTCGCCGATGAAGTCGGCGACGAAGCGGTTGGCCGGGTGGTCGTAGATCGCCCGCGGGGCGTCGATCTGGAGCGCCTTGCCGTTGCTCATCACCGCGATCCGGTCGGCCATCGCGAGGGCCTCCTCCTGATCGTGGGTGACGTAGACGAAGCTGATCCCGACGTCGCGCTGGATCGCCTTCAGCTCCAGCTGCATCGCGCGGCGGAGCTTCAGGTCGAGGGCGCCGAGCGGCTCGTCGAGGAGCAGCACCCGCGGGTGGTTGATCAGCGCCCGGGCGAGCGCGACCCGCTGCTGCTGGCCGCCGGAGATCTCGGCGATCCGCCTGTCCCCCAGTCCGGGGAGCGCCATCCGCTCGAGCATCTCGTCGGCGCGCTTTCGCCGCTCGCCGCGGCTGACGCCCTTGATTTTGAGGCCGAAGGCGACGTTGTCGCGCAGGTTCAGGTGGGGGAAGAGCGCGTAGTCCTGGAACACCAGGTTGACGTCGCGGTGGAAGGGCGGCGTGTTCGTCACCACCTCGCCCTCGAGCCGGATCTCACCGGTGTCGGGAGTCTCGAAGCCGGCCATCATTTTCAAGGTCGAGGTCTTGCCGCAGCCGGACGGCCCGAGGAGGGCGAAGAACTCGCCCTGGGCGATCGTCACGTCGAGGTCGTCGACCGCCAGCACCTCCCCGTAGCGCTTCGTCACGCCGGTCAACTCGATCGCCGCCGCCGCACCCGCGGCGCCTCTGTCGAGGGCTTTGTCCTGGGCGGTGGGAGCAGTCGTCGGTGGCGCCATCGCGTGAGAGTACAGGAATCTAGGAAATCACGTCATGTGGTGACCACAACTTCAGCGCGCGCGGTGAAAGGGCTTTCCAGAGCGGTTCAAATCCCTCTCGCGCCCGAGAGCGGGGCTTTTCCCGCCAGCGAGAACCCGCGCAGGCGCACGCCGGTGCACTTGGACACACCGGGGTGTGCTCAATCGCACCGGCGTGGGAGGAGGGCGACGGCTAGGCCGCAGCGGCGGACTGGTCGGTCGAGAGGATCCCGACCACGCGGCCGGAGGCCGCGGACATCGCTTTGCGCAGGGCTTTCTCGAAGCGCTCGTATTTGCGCTTTTCGAGAAGCTCGATGAAGTTGACGTGCTCGGCGACGATCTCGTCGAGCGGCACCTGGAACTGGGTGGAGACGCTGAGGCAGAGGCGGACCTCCCCCTCGAGCTGGGTGTAGATCGAGCTGAGGCGGGGGCTGTGGGCCTGGGCGACGAGGGCCTTGTGGAAGGCGAGGTCGGCATCGACCACCTCCCACCATTCGACCTCGGGCCCGAGTTTCTTCAGTTTCTCCACCGCCGCCTTCATCTCGGTGAGGTCGAGCTCGGCGCCCTCTTCCTGGATCGCTTCGGTGGCGGTGAACTCGATCATCCCGCGCATGCGGAAGATGTCCGGGACGTCGTCGGCGGAGACCTCGACCACGGTGTAGACGTTGCGGTGGCTGGGCGCCACCAACGCCTCGCGGGCGAGCAGGCGAAGCGCCTCGCGGATGGTGTTGCGGGAGACGCCGAGGGCCGGGGCCAGCTCGACCTCGCGCAGCGGCTGTCCGGGGGAGATCTCGCCGCGCACGATCAGGTCGCGGACGACGGCCGCCGCCCGCTCCGCGGTGTTCTCCTTGCGCATCCGCAGGTTCGCCGGGACCAGACCCGACAGACCCTCCGACTCAACCGCCACTGCCTCCGCCTTCCATCAGACCGACTGCTCTAACCAGTTCGCGCATAGATTAGCCGCCCACCAGGTCACCATGGTCGCGCGACACCGCGTCTCCCAGTGGCCCCTGGCCGGCTCCGCTCCCCTCGACCGCGGCGGCGATCGCCGCCAGGGCCGCCTCGTCGAGCTCCAGGTCGGCGGCGCCGACCCAGCCGTCGACCTGATCCGGGCGGCGGGCGCCGACGATCGCCGCGGTGACGCCGGCGCGGGTCAGCACCCAGGCGATCGCCAGCTCCGACACCGAGGCGCCGAGCCCGTCGGCGATCGGCCGCAGGCGCTCGACCAGGCCAAGGTTCCGTTCGATCTTCGGCGGCATGTACTCGGGGCTCTCGCGGCGCCAGTCGTCGGCGGCCAGCTCGGCCCGCTGGTGGTAGCTGCCGGTGAGGAGGCCGGACTGCATCGGCGAGTAGACGATCACCGCGGCGCCGTGCTCGTGCGCCCAGGGGACGACGTCGCCGAGCACCGTGCGGTTGATCAGCGACAGCGGCGGCTGCACCACTTCCACCGGCGCGATCTCGTGCATCGAGGTGAGTTGCTCGACCGAGCAGTTGGAGGCGCCGATGCTCCGCGTCTTCCCCTCTTCCTTCAGTTCGGCCAGCGTCTGCCAGGTCAGCTCGACCGGCACGTCGTCGGGCGGCCAGTGGAGCTGCAGGCAGTCGAGCACATCGGTGCGCAGGCGCTCGAGCGATTCTTCGCAGCCCTGGCGGATCGCCTTCGGGTTGCCGACTTTGCCGCTGCCAAGTTCGTGGCCTTCGAAGCGGCCACACTTGGTGAGGACGGTCGGGCGCTCGTCCTCGGGCAGCGAGGCGAGCGCCTCGCCGATCACCGTCTCGGCGTGGCCGCGGCCGTAGACCGCGGCGGTGTCGATCCAGCTGGCGCCGGCCTCGATCGCGTACATGATCGTCGCCACCGACTCGGCGTCGTCCTGCTCTCCCCAGCCTTTCTCCCAGGGCCCGCCGATCGCCCAGGCGCCGAGGCCGACGCGGGTGATGTCGAAGCCGGTCGGGCCGAGGGGTACTTCTTGCGTAGTGCTCATGTGGTGACCACAGTACCAGGAACCGTGGTACCGACTAGATGCGCACCACCTCCAAGGGCGAGGCGATGGCCGGATGGACGACGTCCCCGTCGATCACGTTGAGGCCCGCGGCGAGCTCGGCGCTCGTCTCCAGTGCCGCCTCCACCCCACGGTCGGCGAGCCGCAGGACGTAAGGCATGGTCGAGTTGGTGAGCGCCTTGGTCGAGGTCGCCGGCACCGCCCCCGGCATGTTGGCGACGCAGTAGTGGACGATCCCGTCGACGGCGAAGACCGGGTCGTCGTGGGTGGTCGGCCGCGAGGCGACCGAGCAGCCGCCCTGGTCGATCGCGACGTCGACGATCACCGTGCCGTCGCGCATCTCGGCCAGCATCTCCTCGCCGATCAGTTGCGGCGCGCGGGCACCGGGGACGAGCACGGCGCCGATCGCCAGCTCCGAGGTCGCCAGCTCTTCGGCCAGCGTCGCCTCGTCGGAGAAGAGCACCCGGGCGCGGCCGTCGAGCAGCTCCTCCAGCTGCCGGATCCGGCGCAGGTCGCGGTCGAGCACGGTCACCTCGGCGCCCATCCCGATCGCCACCCGGGCCGCCGCGGTGCCGACCGCGCCGCCGCCGATCACCAGGACGCGGGCCGGGGCGACGCCGGGCGCGCCGCCGATCAGGTGGCCGGAGCCGCCGACCGGGTCGAGCATGAAGTAGGCGCCGACCTGGGTCGCCAGCCGGCCGGCGATCTCCGACATCGGCGCCAGCAGCGGCAGCGAGCCGTCCGCCTCGGCGACCGTCTCGTAGGCGATCGCGGTGATGCCGGAGTTGCGGAGCGCCTCGGTGAGGGCGGGCTCGGCGGCGAGGTGGAGGTAGGTGAAGAGGGTGAGGTCGGGCCGCAGCAGGTCGTATTCGTGGGGCAGCGGCTCCTTCACCTTGAGCAGGAGCTCGCTGCGCTCCCAGACCATCGCCGTGTCGACCAAGGTGGCGCCGGCGACGCGGTAGGAGCTGTCGGGGAAGCCGGAGCGGGCGCCGGCGCCGCGCTCGACCAGGACTTCGTGGCCGCGGGCCGTGAGTTCGCGGGTCCCCGCCGGTGTGAGGGCCACCCGGCCCTCGGCGACCTTGGTCTCGGCGGCGACCCCGACCCTCACGTCGCGGCCCCTCCTGCCACCGGGCGGGAGAGGCCCATGTGGTCGCAGGCCGCGGCGAGCACCTCCGCCAAGGCGTCGACCACCTCGTCGAGTTGGCCCGGGTCGCAGATCAGCGGCGGCGCGATCTGGATCACCGGCTCGCCGCGGTCGTCGGCGCGGGCGATCAGCCCTGCCTCCAGCAGGCGGCCGGGGAGGAACCCGCGCAGGAGGTCCTCGCGCTCCTCGGCGTCGAAGCGCGCGTCGGCGTCGCCCTTGACCAGCTCGGCGGCCCAGAAGAAGCCGAGCCCGCGGACGTCGCCGACGATCGGTAGCTCGAGGAGCTCCTCCATGCGGGCGCGCAGGTGCGGCTCCTGGGCGCGGACGTTCTCCAGCACCCCGTCGCGTTCGAAGATCTCCAGGTTCTTCAGGGCGATCGCGGCGGCGACCGGGTGGCCGCCGAAGGTGACGCCGTGCAGCACGGTCGCCTTGTCCTTATATAGGGGGGCGGCGACCCGCTCGGAGACGATCGCGGCGCCCATCGGCGCCTGCGCCGAGGTGAGCCCCTTGGCGATCGTGACGATGTCGGGACGGGCGTCGAAGCGCTCGGAGCCGAACCAGTGGCCGAGCCGGCCCATGCCGGTGATCACCTCGTCGGCGACCAGGAGGACGCCGTGGCGGTCGGCGATCTCGCGCAGCCCCTGCCAGTAGCCGGCAGGGGGGACGATGCAGCCGCCCGCGTTCTGCAGCGGCTCGGCGAAGATCGCGGCGACGGTCTCCGGGCCGGCGGCGAGGATCGCGTCCTCCATCTCCCCCAGCAGGTCGGCGCAGAGCTCGTCCTCGGCCTGCCCGGTGCGGAAGATCGTCGTGTTGGAGACGTGGGTGGTCTCGATCGCGGGCGGGCCGAACGGCGTCTTGAAGCGCTCGACCCCGGTCAGCGCCAGCGCCCCGAGGGTGACGCCGTGGTAGGCGACGTCGCGGGCGATCGCCTTCGTCCGCTGCCCTTCGCCGTTGGCCAGGTGGTACTGGCGGATCAGCTTCCAGGCCGACTCGACCGCCTCCGAGCCGCCGCAGGTGAAGAACACCTTCGCTTCCGGGCCGACGACCGGGGCGGCGAGGCCGGCGAGGCGGTCGGCGAGCTCGATCGCCGGCGTCGTCGCGGTGCCCCAGTTGGTGTTGAAGGCGAGCGTCCGCAGCTGCTCGCCCGCCACCTCGGCGAACTCGGCGCCGTAGTCGTAGCCGAGCTGGCAGCAGAAGAGGCTCGAGAGCCCGTCGATGTGGCGGCGGCCCTGGGTGTCGAAGACGTAGGGCCCTTCGCCGCGCTCGAGCACCAGCAGGTCGGCGCCGTCGGGGCCGAACGCCCCGTTGCGGGCGAAGTGGAGGAGCAACGAGCCTTGATCCAGATCCTGGGTCACCACCGCGACGTCACCACCTTCTTGCGCGTGTAGAAGTCGACCGCGTCGGTGCCGTTGGCGTGCAGGTCGCCGTCGATCGAGTCCTTCCAGCCGGAGAACGGGAACCAGGCGATTGGCGCCGCGACGCCGACGTTGACCCCGACCATCCCCGCCTCGATCCCGTGGCGGTACTCGCGGGCGGCGGCGCCGGAGGTCGTGAAGAGCACCGAGGCGTTGCCGTAGCGGGAGGTGTTGACCCGCTCGATCGCGGTGGTGAGGTCGGGGGCGCGGACGACGGTGAGGACCGGGCCGAAGATCTCCTCGGTGGCGGCGGGCGCGTCGGGTGCGACCCGGTCGAGGATCGTCGGGCCGAGGTTGGCGCCGCCCTCGCCGGCCGGGGCCTCGCGGCCGTCGAGGACCGCCTCGGCACCTTCGCCGAGCGCCTTCTCGATCTCCCCGGCGACCCGGTCGCGGGCGTCGGCGGAGACCAGCGGGCAGACGTCGGTCGACTCGGATCCGCCGGGGCCGACGGTGAGCGCGCGGCTCGCCTCGACCACGGTGGCGAGGCTCGCGTCCTGCTCGGCCTCCGAGCCGACGAGGACCAGCAGCGAGCCGGCGAGGCAGCGCTGGCCGGCGGCGCCGAAGGCCGAGGAGGTGACGCCGGTGGCGAGCACCTTCGGGTCGGCGTCGGGCATCGCGACCATCGCGTTCTTGGCCCCGCCGAGCGCCTGCGCGCGCTTGCCCTGGGCGGCGGCACGGGAGGCGACGATGCGGGCGGTCTTCGCCGAGCCGACGAAGGAGATCGCGTCGACGTCCGGGGAGTCGATCAGCGCCTCGACCGTCTCGCGGCCGCCGAGGACGAGGTTGACGACGCCGGGCGGGAAGATCTCGTGCTCCTCGATCAGCTCGAAGATCCGGACCGAGGTGAGCGGGTCCTGCTCGGAGGGCTTGAGGATGAACGTGTTGCCGCAGCCGACGGCGAAGGGCAGGAACCAGAGCGGGATCATCGCCGGGAAGTTGAACGGGGTGATCGCGCCGACCACGCCGACCGGCTGGCGGACCATCTCCACGTCGACGCCCTTGGCGACGCCTTCGAGGTTCTCGCCCTTCAAGAGGTGGGGGATCGCGATCGCGGCCTCGACCGACTCGATCCCGCGGCCGACCTCGCCGAGCGCGTCGTCGGCGGTCTTGCCCATGTCCTGGGTGACGAGCGCGGCGAGCTCGCCGCGGTGGGCGTCGAGCACCTCGCGCAGCTTCATCAGGTGGCGGGCGCGCACCTGCGGCGGGACCTCGCGCCACTCGCGCTGGGCGGCCTTGGCGGCCGCGGCGGCGGTGGCGACGGCGGTCGCGCCGGAGAGCGGGACCTCGGCGAGGACGGCGCCGGTGGCGGGGTCGCGGTCGGTGAGCGTCTCGACCGCCTCGACCTCCTGCCAGGCGCCGGCGACGTGGTTGCGGAGGACGCGCGGCGCGGCGACGGGGGGCGAAGAGGTGACGGTTGCGGTGTCGGTGTCGGTCATGCCTTCAGGTTGGCGGGCCGGGCCGGGATTGCAACCGGTCGGCTCGACCGCCTCTGCACCCCAAAGTTGACGCGGTGTCACGTTTGGGAGGTAATTTGCCTCCCAGATAGAGTTGTAACGATCGAAAGGTCGAATCCTGAGCCGTTGACCGTGCGTGCCGTGCTCGCCGAGCCGGTGGTCCGCCGCGCCGAACCGGAGGTGCTCGCCGGGGAGGCCGGGCTGCGGAACGAGGTCCGCTGGGTGCACGCCAGCGAGGTGCCGAACATCGCCGCGATGCTGCAGGGCGGTGAGCTCCTGCTCTCGACCGGGATGGGGATCGGGGCCGGGGCGCGCGAGCAGCGCCGCTTCGTCGCCGAACTCGCCGAGCGCGGGATCGCGGCGCTGGCGATCGAGCTCGGCACCGCGATGCGCACCGTGCCGCCGACGCTGATCGAGGCGGCCGAGGAGGAAGGCCTCTGCCTGATCGCCCTCCACCGCGAGGTCCGCTTCGTCGAGATCACCGAGGTCGTCCACCGCGAGCTGATCGACCAGGGCGGTGAGCTGCTGCGCCGCGGCGAGGAGCTGCACAAGCGCTTCACCGCGCTGATGCTGGGCGGCGCCCACGTGCCGGACATCCTGCGCGAGCTGTCGGTCTTCGTCCGCAACCCGGTGATCCTCGAGCGCAGCGGCCAGGGCGTCGCCTACCACGCTCGGTACGTCGCCGACGACGAGACCGTGCTCGGCGCCTGGGGCTCCTATCAGCGCAACCTGGCGGCCGCGCCGGAGGCGATCTCCGAGCGGGTGCCGATGGGCCGCGGCGAGAGTTGGGGTCGGCTGGTGGCGCTGGCCGTCGACTCGCCGCTCGAGGCCCAGGACCGGGTCGCGGTCGAGCGCGCGGTCGGGCTGATCGCGCTGGCGATGATGCGCGAGTCAGAGGAGGAAGGGCTGGCGGCGCGACGGCGCGGCGACTTCCTCGCCGGGCTCGCCCAGACCCGCGCGGGCGGGGTGGAAATCGCCGCGCGGGCGGCCGAACTGGGCTTCGCCCCGCGCGGTGAGGCGCTGCTGCCGGTGGCGTTGGCGCTCCCCTCCCGCCTCGCGGGCGAGGCCGAGGACCCGGCCTGGGACGCCCTGCGCTCGGACCTCGCCGAGGAGCTCGAGCGCCGCGCGATCCCGGTGATCGCCGGGGCGGGCGAGCACGGCGAGTCCTTGTTCGTGCTGGCGATCTCGCGCGCCGGCGAGCGCGGGCGGATCGCCGACCTGGTCGCGCAGGTCACCGCCGACGCGGCGGGCCGGCGGCTGGGCGAGGAGGTCCCGACGATCGCCGTCGGCGGCGCCTGCGCCGGCTGGCCCGAGGTCGGCCGGGCCCTGGCGGCCGCGGTCGCCGCCCTCCCCGCCGCCGCCACCCTGGAGGCGCAGCCCTGGCACGACGTCACCGTCGCCTCGACCGACCGCTTCCTCTTCGCCCTCCGCGACAGCCCCGACCTGCGCGGCTTCGCCGAGCAGCGCCTGCGCCCGCTGATCGAGCGCGACCGCCGCAGCCGCGGCGACCTCCTCGCGACCCTCGCCGCCTACTGCGACAACTGCGGCCGCAAGGCCGACACCGCGGCGGACCTCCGGATCAAGCGCCAGACCCTCTACCACCGCCTGCACCGGATCGAAGAGGCGCTCGGCGCCGACCTCGACGACGGCGAGACCCGCCTCGCCCTCCACCTCGCCCTGCGCGCCGACCGCTACCTCGATCTGACCTCGAAGCCGTAGGGGAGGACGGAGGAGGGACGCGGCCCTCTCGGCGGCGGCCCGGGCGGGCTGTGGCCGCCGCCGAGAGGGCCGGGTCTGTGGGGGGAGGCGAGGGTGCGGGGCCCGGAGGTGCGTGTGGAGCCTTGGTGGCTCTATATGCCACCAAGGCTCCACAGCCGCGCCTTTTGGCGGGGTGGGCGAGGTTCGCGACGGAGATGCCGGGACCTCAACGGTCAGGAATTTGCGTGGTTACTTATCCACGTATACGGGGGATAAGTAACCACGCAGTTATCTGACCGTTCGAATCTGTCGCCAAACCGCAACGGCTCCGTCCCGCGCCTCCCGTCCTCGGCCGCAGGGGCCGGGACCGACACCTGTCCAAGGTGTTCACACCGACGCCGCGGAGGTGCGACGATGCCGCCCGCATGGACGTCGAGATTCGCGCCAGCCCCTCCTTCGCCGTCGGCCGCTGCACGTTGGCGGGCGGCGAGCAGATGAAAGCCGAGGCCGGGGCGATGATGGCCCACTCGGTCGGGGTCGAGCTGGAAGCCAAGGTGCAGGGCGGCCTGATGAAGGGGCTCAAACGCAGCATCCTCGGCGGCGAGTCGCTCTTCATGACCACCTGGACCGCGCCCCAGGAGGGCGGCTGGGTCGACGTCGCCGCCAACCTGCCCGGTGACCTCGCGGTGCTCGACGTGGCCGGCGACATGAACGTCACCCAGGGCGGCTGGCTCGCCTCCTCGATCGGGATCGAGCTGGACACCAAGTGGGGCGGCTTCAAGAACGTCTTCGGCGACGAGGGCGGCTTCCTCGTCCGCTGCTCCGGCACCGGCAAGATCGTGGTCGCCTGTTACGGGGCGATCGAGCAGCTCCAGCTCGCCGCGGGCGAGAAGGTGGTGCTCGACTCCGGCCACCTGGTCGCCTTCGACCCCTCGGTCGAGTTCATCACCCGCAAGGTGACCAAGGGCATCATGCAGACGCTGAAAAGCGGCGAGGGCTTTGTGATGGAGTTCACCGGCCCCGGCCGCATCCTCACCCAGACGCGCAACCCGCAAGGGCTGATCGGCTGGCTGACCAACGAGCTCCCCTTCAGCCGCGAGAACTAACGCCCGTGGAGCGAAACTCGGTCGATGACCGAGTAAGTCTCCACACCGAGGTCACGGCGCCAGCGTCACCTTGATCTTCGTCCCGGCGGGCAGTGATTTGCCGGGTTTCGCCGACGCCTTCGCGACTTCGCCGTCTTTGACGGTCGCGCCTTTCTTCTTCGTCACCTTGCCCAGCTTGCAGTGGGCGGCCTTCAGCTTTTTCGCCGCCACCTTCAGCGACTTGCCTTTGAGGTTCGGGACCTTGCACCTCACGAGCGGCTTCGGGTTGGCGGGGCCCGGGAGGTTCACCGCGGGCGGGGTGGTCGCCGGCGGCGTCACCGGGGCGGCCGGCTGGACGTTCGACTGGTCGGTCCGCAGCAGCACGCCGTTGGTGCCGCCGACCCAGGCGGTGGTCGAGCCGGGCTGGAAGGCAACCGCTTCCCAGGTGTTCCCAGCAACCAGGGCCGGGGCCAGCTCGGGAGTGAAGTCCAACCCGTCGAGGCTGGTGTAGATCGCGCCGCCGCCGCCGACCGCGACGACGTTGGTGCCGATGCCGGAGGCGAGGTCGAGGAAACTGGTTTTGGTGGCGCCGTCGGTGAGGGTCGGCGATTCCCAGTTGACGCCGCCGTTGACCGAGTACCTGAAGTAGGAGAGGCCGGGCTCGGGGTGGGTCGCCCACATCCGCAGCGGATCGTCGGCGTCGAGGGCGAGCCGATCGCCGCCTTCGAACCCGTTGACCGAGCTGCCGATCTGGGTCGCGCTGGTGAAGCCGTCGAGGGTCCGCCAGACCCCGCCGAATTCGTTGCTGAGCAGGTAGCCGATGCTTTCCGACCGCCAAGCGGTGTCGCCGACCGTAGAGTGGATGAGGCAACTGGTCGAGGTCTTGTTGACGTCGGTGAAGCTCATTCCGCCGTCGGTCGACTTGATCACGTCGTCGTTGTCACCGGTCACGTAGATGACGCTCGAGCTGCTGGCGAAATGCACCGAGAAGAGGTCTCCGGTGAGGAACGTGTGGCCGGCACCGCCGCACGCGCCGGCATAGACGACGGTTCCGTTGATCCGGTTCCAGTTCGCCCCCGAGTCGCCCGAGCGGTAGATCGCTCCCCCTTCGCCGACCGCGATCCCGACCGTGCCGTCGGGCGACATCGCGACGTCATCGAAGGCGAGCGTCATCGGCAGGTCGAGGGTCGCTTCCGCGAACGCGCCGCCGACGGTGCTGTGGAAGATCTTCCCGGCCGTGGTGGTGAAGACGACCTCCCCCGCTTTCGGCGCCGCGATCGCCGAGATCGTTCCCGCGGTGTTGCTCGCCACCGGCGTCCAGATCGACGCGGCGGCGGCGCTGCCCGCCGGGATCGACGCGGCCACGATCGCAACGGCCAGCGCAGCCAAGACACGACTTCCCCTCACAGCATCTCCCTCCAGTGGACGAGCGAGGCGAGCCTTTCAGGAACTTAGATGTACGTCAACGCAGACGGTGAGCGGGGATGCCGATGTGGCGATCGGCTTAGCCGATCGGTGATCGGACTTTACGATCATACTTGACTAAGTGGATCAACTTTATATTGTTTTTGGTCCGCGGCACTTTGCCGGGTGGCCGCGGCAAACCGAGGGGTCGGCTGCCTCCAAGTGGCTTGCCCTTCATCTCCCCGCCGTCTGACCCTGTGTCAGGCGGCGGGGATTTTGTTGATGGGCCGAAAACCCGCCGTATGGTCCGGTTTTCGGCCCACCAACGTTGAGGACGGCGGCGAGGCGCTCAGCCTCCGCCGCGCCCGTCGCTCACCAGGGGACCGCAGCGGTCTCCGGTTCTGCCTCGGCGGCGTAGAGGGCGGGCAGGATGTGGGAGAGGTACTTGAACTCGGTGTGGGCGTGGAACATCAGGTCGATGCCCATCTGCTCGGGCAGCATCTCTTCCAGCACCGCCGCCGGCGCATCGACGCCGCCTCCGAGCCAGAAGCTCGAGCGCAGCACCAGCCCGAACTCGTTGTCGCGGCCGAGGTGGACCATCTTCCCGTTGGCGGGCCGGCCCTGCTCGTCGCGCAGCGGCTCCTCGCCGATCCCGGTGGTCGCGCAGATCGCCACCGAGGCGGCGCCGCTCTCCTGCGCGTCGGCCCAGGCGTCGGCGTCGAAGAGCTCCGTCGGCTCGACGAAGTGGATCTGCAGGTCGAACACCTCGCCGCCGTTGAGGCTCTCCTTGACCACGTGGGTCGAGCCGATGTGACGGCCCGGGCCCGCCTCCATCCACTCCGAGGAGACGTGGTCGTGCGGGTGCCACCAGGCGTAGCGGCCGGTGTCCGGCGCCGACTGGAACCACCATTCGAACATCTTCCCCGTGCAGCCGAGCAGGTCGGTGCGGGCGGCGACGTGGAGCGCCCCCGACTCGTTCCGCTCCACCCCGGTCTCGATCATCATCGGCGCCGGATCGAGCAGGCGATCGGCTTCGCTTAGGTCCATCTCTCCTCCGTTCTCATGGTCATCTCGGTCTCAGCCCGCGGTGTAGCCGCCGTCGACGTAGAGGACCTGCCCGGTGCAGAAGTCCGACGCCGGGCGCGAGCAGGAACAGCAGCGTGCCGACGAAGTCCTCCGGCTCGCCGAGGCGGCCGAGCGGGATCCGGCTCAGCATCCCCTCGCGCACGCCCTTGCCCGGTTCCTCGTCGGCGTACATCCAGGCGGTGAGGTCGGAGCGGAAGACGGTCGGGCCGATCGCGTTGACGTTGATCCCGTGTTTGCCCCACTCGCAGGCGAGCGTGCGGGTGAGCCCGTCGACGGCGGCCTTCGAGGTGCAGTAGGCGGAGTAGCCGGCCGGGTGGCCGAGCCGACCGCGGGTCGAGGAGACGAGCACGACCTTGCCGCCGCCGCGCTCGATCAGCCCCGGCGCCGCCGCCTTGCAGACGAGCCAGCTGCCGCGCACGTTGGCGTCCATCACGTCCTCCCAGTCGGCGACCGACTGGTCCTCGATCATCGCCACCTTGTTGACGCCGGCGGCGGTGACGATCAGCTCCGGGGCGCCGTGGGCGGAGGTGGCGGCGGCGACCATCGCCTCGGCGTCCTCAAGGCTGTCGGGGCGGCGGGCGACCAGCTCGACCGCGGCGCCCGCGGCGCGCAGCTCGGCGCCGAGCGCCTCGAGCTTGTCGGCGTTGCCGCCGGCCAGGGTCAGCTTCGCCCCGGCCGCGGCGAGCCCGCGGGCGGCGGCGGTGCCGAGCGCCCCGGTCGCCCCGGTGACCAGCGCCGAGCGCTCGCCGAGGTCGAAGAGCTTGGCGGGATCGATGCCGCCGACAGCGCTCATGCGGGCACCGGCGGCATCACGACCAGCATCGTCGCCGCCCTGTTGGTGCGGTTCTCGATCGCCCGCCCCTCGTTCGGGGCGAGGTAGATCGAGTCGAGCGGGCCGAGCGTCGCCTCGCCGGACTCGGTGACGATCGTGACCTCGCCCTCGACCACGACGTAGACCTTCTCCAGCGGCGTCGTCGACATCTCGCAGCCGCCGGCGGGCAGGAAGACCGAGAGGCCGACGGTGAAGTTCTCGACCGGGCTCGCGTCGGCGCCCTGCAGGCGGAGGGTGCGGACGTCGAAGTGGCCCGGTGCCGCGTAGGTGCCGGCGTCCTCGATCGGGGTGACCTGCATCAGGCGGCCTCGCCCGTCTCCAGCCTGTACTCGCCCGAGGGGTCGACGATCGCCACCAGCCGCACGATGCAGCCGTCGCCCTTGGTCCAGCGCCAGGGGAAGGCGGCGAAGGTGACGCGCTTGCCGGTCACCTTGTCGATCTCCCCGCCGACGTTCTCGAAGCCGACGATCCCGTTGCCGAGGAGGTGGCGGTGGCAGGGCTCCCAGAGGGGGAAGTCCTCGGCGGCCTCGCGGCCGGTGTGGGCCTTGTACTCCTCGAGCACCCCGTCGATCAGCGGCCCGTTGGGCTGCGGGCCGATCGCCGTGCCGAGCGGGTGGTCGAGCGCCTGGCAGTCGATGCCGAAGCCCTTGACGCCCTTCTCCGCCAGCCAGGCGCCGGCCTCGTCGTACGTTCCCGGGGACTCGACGAAGTACCTGCGCGAGTCGCCCCAGTAGCGGTGCCAGCCGGTGTTGACGATGACGATGTCGCCGGGGCGGATCTCCGGGGTCGCGTTCTCGAGGTCCTCGGCGGTGACCACCTCCCACTTCTCCTTCGGGATCGAGACGACGACGCCGGAGCCGAAGTAGGAGGAGAGCGGCACTTCGTCCATGAAGCGGGTCCCCTCGACCACGTGCGCGGGGGCGTCGGTGTGGGTGGTGCAGTGCATGAAGGTGGTGATCTGCTGGGAGAGGACGCCGGACTTCGCCATGTAGTGGAAGCGCTCGATCTTCACGTCGGGGAAGTAGGGCCAGAGGGGGGCGTCGTGGCCCCAGGGATGGGAGAGGTCGAAGAACTGCAGGCCGGCCTCGCCGCCGACGTGGTCCTCGTGCGTGTCGCCGCGTAGCTTGACTCCGGCGGATTCGATTGGCCATCCGTGCTCCTCTCGTTGCGTGTCCCATGATCCGGACACCCATCCCGGATCGCGGTGAAGCTAACGCAAGCGCCCGCGGCCGTCAAGGCTTGCGGTGCGAGTTATCCGTCGCATGGCCGGATAACTCGCACCGCGGGAGAATCGGCTAGTCGGCGGAGTAGCCGAGGTCCCGCTCGACCGCGGCGCAGGTCTGCAGCAGCGCCCCGGCGATCTCCTCTTCGCGGCCGACGAAGCGCTGCGCGGGCAGCGGCACGGTCAGCGCCATCTCGGCGCCGAAGCTGTCGTGGACGACGGCGCCGACCGCGCAGATGCCGAGCGTGTGCTCCTCGCGGTCGACCGCGTAGCCGTCGCGGCGCACCCGCCCCAGCTCCTTGTCCAGCGCGCCGCGGCTGGTGATCGTGTTCGGCGTGCGCTGCTCCAGCCGCGCGGGCATCAGATCGTGGACCGAGCGCAGCGGCAGCTCGGCGAGGAGAGCCTTGCCGTTCGCCGTGCAGTAGGCCGGGAAATGGCTCCCCACCGCGGAAACGGCGCGCAGTCGCTGCGGCGCGCTCACCTGGTCGAGGAAGAGGACGGCGTCGCCGTCGAGCACCGCCAGGTCGACCGTCTCGGCCAGCCGGGCGGAGAGGTCTTCGATGTGCGGGCGCACCTCGGCGCGCAGGTCGAGCCGCTCCGCCGCCGCCAGCCGCACCAGGCCCGGGCCGAGCCGCACCCGGCCACCGTCGGAGCCGCCGATCACGAAGTCCTCCTCCTGCAGGGCGGAGACGATCCGGTGGGTGGTCGAGCGCGGCAGGTCGACCTGCTTGGCGAGGCTCGAGAGGCTGACTCCCTGCGGGTGGCCGGAGAGCGCCCGCAGGACGGCCCCGGCGCGGGCGATCACCTGGATGCCGCCGTTGCGGTCGCGCGCCCCCTCTTTGTCGGCTTTCGGACTCATCTTCAGGTTGTCCACGATGCAGACTAGCCGTCCCATTTGCGGGACTCATGGACGCGGAGGACGAGCGAAGAGCGGCCGCGCCGACGCCGAGCCGCCGCCCGGCCCTAGGCCTGGGCCGCCTCGGCGGCGAACTCGGCCGGGCCCTTCTCGACCGCGACCGGATCCATCCAGGCGATCTCCCAGAGGTGGCCGTCGAGGTCGTAGAAGCTGCGCTGGTACATGAAGCCGTAGTCCTGCGGGCCCTTCGCGTCGCCGGCGCCGGCGGTCGAGGCGGCGTCGGCCAGCGCGTCGACTTCCTCGCGGCTCTCGGCGCTGACGCAGGCGGTGAGGGCGGCCGTTTCGGCCGAGTTGGCGAGCGGCTTGGTGACGAACTCGGCAAAGCGCTCGCGCTGCAGGAGCATCACGTAGCCCTGCTCGGAGACGATCATGCAGGCAGCGCCCTCGTCGCAGAACTTCTCGTTGAACTCGAAGCCGAGCTGGGCGAAGAAGTCGCGGCTGGCGGCCAGATCGGCGACCGGGAGGTTCAGGAACAGAAGGCGGGACATAATGGCTCCTTGGTGAGTAGGTCTTGTTGAGTAGCTGGGTTGCAAGGAAGGACGGTCGCCGTGTCCGGAACTAATCGGTCGGGAGGGACGCTGGCCCTGGAGGGGGACTTCGAGCGCCTGCGCCCGAGCCTGACCGGCTACTGCTACCGAATGCTCGGCTCGGGGTTCGAGGCCGAGGATGCGACCCAGGAGACGCTGCTGCGCGCCTGGCGCCGCTCCGACAGCCTCGCCGACCCGAAGGCGCTGAAGTCCTGGCTCTTCTCGATCGCGACCAACGTCTGCCTCGACCAGATCGACGCCCGCAAGCGCCGCGCCCGGCCGATCGACCTCGCCGACCCGGGCACCGCCGAGTCGCCCCTCGGCGCGCCGCTGCCGGAGGCCGCCTGGGTGCTGCCGATCGCCAGCGGCCAGGTCGCCGATCCCGACGCTGACCCGGCGGCCCGGGCGACCGAGCGCGAGAGCCTCCGCCTCGCCTTCGTCGCCGCCCTCCAGCACCTGCCGGCGCGCCAGCGCGTCGTCCTCGTCCTGCGCGAGGTGCTGCGCTGGAGCGCCAAGGAGGTCGCCGAGATGCTGGAGACCTCGGTGGCCTCGGTCAACAGCGCCCTGCAGCGCGCCCGCGCCACCCTCGACGAGCTCGACCTCGCCGACTCAGACGCCCCGGCCCGGCCCTCGAGCGAGGACGAGAGCCGCCTGCTCGAGCAGTACCTGGAGGCGTTCGCCGAGTACGACATCGACCGCATCGTCGCCCTGCTCCGCTACGACGTCGTCTTCGACATGCCGCCGCTGCCCCTCTGGGTCCGCGGCCCCGGCGACGTCCACGACTTCATGCTCGGCCCCGGCGCCGCCTGCCGCGGCTCGAAGCTGATCGCCCTCTCCGCCAACGGCCTCCCCGCCTATGCCGGCTACAAACCGGACCCCGAGTCCGGCACCTGGGTCCCCTGGTCGGTGACCCTGCTGGAGATGGAGCCGGAGGGAGCGGCGCGGGCGCCGCGGTCGCTGACCGGCGTCCACAACTTCCTCGCCCCCTTCATGCCGAACCTCTTCGCCTCCTTCGGCCTCCCCGAGCATCTGGACGAGTCCGCCCCGACGATCGGACAAGGGACCACGGGGTGAGCATTCGGGGAATTCACTTTCACTGGGTGACGATCGGTCTCCTTGGCGGGCTGATCGTGGCGATCGTGGTCGGCGTCGCCATCGGCGGCGGGACCGGCACCACGATCACCGCGATCGCCGCCGCCGTGCTCGCCCTGTTGCTGCTGTCGATGGGCGGCGGCGTCGGCGTCGCGGCCCACGATCGGCTCGACCGCCGCGGCCGAAACTTCGCTCAATCGCTGGACGAAGAAGAACGCGACCGGGAACGTCGGGAGCACCCCGAATAAAGGTCGATCAGTCGGCGCCGGCGCCGAGCCGCGCCCACTCGCCCGCGAGGTGGACGATCACCGCGGCGGCGGCGGCCATGTCCTGCACCGAGATCCACTCGCGGACGCTGTGGAACTCGTGGCCGCCGGCGAAGAGGTTCGGCGTCGGCAGGCCCGCGCGAGCTGAGGATCGAGCCGTCGGTGCCGCCGCGGATCGGGTTGCGGATCGGGGTCAGGCCCTCGGCCCGCAGTGCCCGCTCGGCGATCTCGACCACCTCGGGCACGGGCTCGAGGTAGCTGCGCATGTTCGGATACTGCGGCGTCACCTCGACCGTCACCTTCGCGGTCGGCTCCTCCCCCACCACCCGCTCGGCGATCTCGCGCAGCAGCGCCGCGTGCTGATCGAGCAGGTCGTCGTCGAAGTCGCGGACGATCGCGCGGATCTGCGCCGACCCCGCGTTGCCGCTCATCTCGTAGACGTGGATGAAGCCTTCGCGGCCGGCGGTCGTCTCCGGCGAGAGCCCGTCGGCGGGCAGTTCGGCGACGATCCGCGCGGCGAGGCGGGCGGCGTTGACCAGCTTGCCGGTGGCGAAGCCTGGGTGGACGTCGACCCCCTCGATCTCGATGATCGCCTCGGCGGCGGTGAAGGTCTCGTCCTGCAGCTCGCCCAGCGTGGAGCCGTCGATCGTGTAGGCGCAGCGGGCGCCGAAGGCCTCGACGTCGAAGCGATACGCGCCCATGCCGATCTCCTCGTCCGGCGTGAAGGCGATCCGCAGGTTGGGCCGCGGCAGCTCCGGGTGCGCGGCGAGGTGGGCGAGGGCGGTCATGATCTCGGCGATCCCGGCCTTGTCGTCGGCGCCGAGCAGGGTGTCGCCGCTCGAGGTGACGATGTCCTC
Organism: uncultured Solirubrobacterales bacterium; assembly: GCA_963791095.1. GTDB lineage: Bacteria > Actinomycetota > Thermoleophilia > Solirubrobacterales > 70-9 > VAYN01. Next base: position 405,335 of record CAWBRE010000028.1, on the reverse strand, counting down.
CCCGGCCTTGTCGGCAAGCGCCGGCATCGCGGCCGGGTCGAGGACGGTCCCGCCCCGCGGCAGCTCGATCACGCCGCCGTCGTAGTCGCGATGGACGAGCGGCTCGACCCCCTCCGCGGGCGCATCGGGGCTGACGTCCATGTGGGCGATCAGGCCGATCGTCGGCATCGGCGCCTCGCCGTTCGCGGGCAGCGTCGCGGTCACGAAGCCGTCGTCGTCGAGCGCCGCGTCATCAATCCCGAGCTCCGCCAGCTCCGCCACCAGCAGCCGGCCGAGGTCCAGCTGGCCCGGCGTGCTCGGGCTGCCGGTCGGTTCGCGCCGGGACTGGGTGTCGACCCGGACGTAACGCTGGAATCGCTCGAGCGCCTCCGCGGACAGCGACTCGGCAAGGGGTGAGGTGAAGGCAGCCATCGGGGGAACCTAGCGAGGCGTGGCAGCGGGGTAGCGTGGGCTCAGATGGCTGCTGCCGCAGAACCGAACGCTCGTCGGAGTTGGACGCCCGCGATCGTGGCGACCGCCGGCGTGGCGCTCACGGCGACGATCGGCGCGGTGTCCATCCATCAGGACTGCCACGAAGCAACGCCGTTTCAACCCCCCGCCGCAGGCACGGCGAGAGCGGGATATTGCAGCGCCGTCGACCCCACGCATCCATGGTTCTCGCTGCTCGTCCTCCCGGTCCTGGCGATGGCCATCGCGGCCCTACTGCTGAACCGCCGAAGCCGATGGATCTACGTCTGGCGATCGTCCTGAGCGTGGCCCTGATCGCGAACGCGATCATCGTCAGCGGCATGCAATACGAATATCCGATCTGAGCCGATGGGCGGTACTGGGCTAGAACCAGTGACCCCTTCCTTGTAAGGCTGATCGGTTCTACGTAACAGCGGAAAGGACCGTCAGAGGCGTTCGACCACAGGCGGCGTGGCGCCTTTGTACAGCTTCACGATTACCGGCCCACCTTGCTCGAACTCGCGGGTGAGCGCCTCCCAGTGAGTCGCTACCGCACGCATTTGCGTCCAGCCGTCGTAGCTAGCGGATGCAAAGCCGGCGAAGCGCAACCCGCTCCGCTGGACCGCCTCGCGCTCGGATTCGCTTTCGGTGATCGCCAGGTCGCAGGTCAACAGCGCGTAGCCCTGACTCGCTATGTCTTCTATCCACCACTCGTCACCTTTTTGCGGGCGCTGCATTCCAGGGTGGACCCAATGTTGAAATTGTGCGCCCCAGCCGTGGGTGCTGCTGAACTTGTTGAACGCCTCCGTAAAGGCGACCCCTACGTTGTTCTCGACGTAAAGCAGCGGTTGCGGCGAAGCCATGCGAGAGAGGCTTAGGCCACGTCTTCCAGTTGCAACGCGGCTTCAACCTCATCGACTGAAGCTGCGACGTCAGCCGCGATGTCGGCCGGTTTCCACCCGGCCTTTTTGCGGGTCGCTATGGCGATCGTCCGTACCCCAGACTCTGCGGTCGAGGGGCGGCCCGCGTTTACGCGAGTGTCGAGCAGAACAGGCGTCTGCTTGCCTAGCGGCCACCAGCGGTAGGCGGCATGCTCGCTCTCGTCGTAGTCAAGCGAGCCAACAAGGTCTTCGGCCTCGGTGGGCCATGCGAACTGGCCCCCGCGACTCGCCGCGACGAAGTAGGGATCGTTCTCCGCGAACTCCAAGAACAGCTCGCGTCCACGCTGCTTGAAATCGACTTCGAGCAACGGCCTTTCAACGTCCAGCGACTGTGCGGCGAAGTCAAGCGCGCGGCGGATCGCGGGCAGCGAGGTTCGGCCCCGGTAGCCAGCTAGGAATCGAAGCTCAAGCAGGTTGAGGAAGGAAAGCGGCAGTTTGTCGTCGCCATCGCAATGGATCAGCGGCGGGTCGGTAGCCAGCTTGCCTTTGTACGTCCGCGAGTGCCCCACCGACCAACGCCGGATCGTGTCGGGACGCTTGCCGACGATCTGGGCTGCCTCTGGGAAGCCATAGCGGGGCTCCAAGGCTCGGGTTGCAAATTTGCGGTGCATCAGGTCGGGTCTGCTTTCAGCGGGAATCGTGTACGCCTGCGGTCTGCACCGTACCTTGGGCCAAGGCGTACGTGTCGAATCCCGGCCTTGTGAGGTAGTCAATTCGGAACGAGGAGAGCAAGGCAGTTGCTGCGACCGACATCAATAGCCGCCTCACGATTTTTCAGCGCGCGGCCCCACAGCGCAGCTTCAAGCTGCTGATCCTCGTTCAGTCCGCGCCTTCGATGGCGGCGACGGTTGCGAAAGTGGATCGGGTCCGCTTGCTTCGCGAGGACGGGCAACGGTTGTCGATCGTGTGCTTCACCTGATCCTGTCCCTGTCGCCAGCCAGGTGGTCAATTTGCCCCGCCGACTTCATGGGTTTGGATCAGGAACAGCGCCATGGACCCGGCGAGGTTGACGGCGAGCGTGGCGTGACGGGGGGCCGGTCGGTAACTCTTGCGTCCCGCGCCGTGGGCGTCTCCCGCCTTGTTGCGGAGGCTGCCCAATCCGACAACTACCGAATTGCAGCCTCCGAGAATCTGCTTGAACATTTCCTCGGTGTGGGCACCCGCCGACAGGTTCAGCTCTTTGCCAACCACCTTGTAAAGAGCAGGTAGATCGGCGTCAGATTTGTAGGGAACTTCCCGATCGTCAAGGATCGTCTTCACAGTGGACTCAAGCAAGGTCCGCGCCATGGTGATCGCCCCGTCTGGATGCATGTCGCGCCGCTCCAGAGCGCGGGACCAAGCCTCGCTCACCGACTCGGCGTTGAGTTTGGTCGCGGCCAGCGTCACCAGCTCGTCGGCGGGCATTTCCGTCTGGGCATAGAAGGCTTCAAGAATCGGGTCGATCAACTCGTGGGCAGCTTCGCGGCGAAGCGCCCATGAGCCTGAACCCGTTGCAACGGAGCGGAGATGACCCCAAAGAAGTTCAGGGGTCGCGTATTTGCGAAGCCCTTTCTGCCCAAGGCGCTGAGCGGTTGGCGACTCGAACAGTCGTTTGTGGACCGCCCGGTACTCGCCTTTGGGAACGTCGCCACCCTCGGCAATGGTGATTGCGAACGAAAGAAGCGTCTCCCCTGCTTCCGCTGCCCCAAGATCATCTCGTACGTCGATCGTCGCCATGCGCAACGAGTCTAGATCGGCCCCCTGACCCCATGCAGTAGTCAATTCAGCCGTCGAGCACGAAGGTCGCGATTAGCCATTCGCCCACAAAACTGAGAAAGCCCGCCCGGCTTTAAGGTGCTACACCGGACGGGTCCTTAAGGGTTCTCAGTCTGCGCCTGTTGGGATCCCTTGCGGAGTGCCATCGCGGCGGCTCCAAAGGCTCCGAGGCATCCGGCGCGCAGCACTGCCCGAACGACCTCTATGGCGGTTCTCGGTTCGCCTCCACCTGGGTGGCATCCCATTCGGGACCGTCTCGCCGCAGAACCAGCTTTGCAAACGGTTCGGCGTCAAATTTCAGACAGTTCGGATTGCGGCAGTTTGGGCCGCGCGAATTCCGAGGTTCTCAGCCGTTGCCTCACCGCCGCGAGGTCCGCGTGTGGCAGAGTATTCGTGTCCCCTCTGGGTGGGACGGTTGCACCCGAATTCAAAACCCCCGGCAGACCATCATTGCTTGTTCAGGGCTAAGTCTGCCGGGGGTGCGGGCGCACCAACCATCGCCTTAGCGACGGCACGCACAAGCAAAGCACCGAGGACGGCGCACTTAAGCCCGCGACGATGCAAATACGTGAAAAAGAATCGGTTGAGCTGGCCGTAAAAGCGCTCGTTACCCGCACAAGCTGATCCCACCCGGCCCGCAGACTTGCGTTTGTCGACCCGCACGCGACCGTTCTCGCCTCGTTGCCGACGTACTGGACGTTCTTGAACAGACTGCCAAGCGGCACAGGACGATCAGCACCCACTGGCGCCAGTCGAATCGCAGACAGCGTGAGGAAGCACTGGCACCGTGGGCCATCTATGACCGGGGGTCATTCTGAGCGTGGAGGAAGGCGTCGAGGATCTGCTCCACCGAGCAATCCGAGAGAGTCGATTCGCCAATCGATAGAGGAGCGGTACATGCGCAGCAAGGAAGCCTTCGATTCCGCCGGAGAGGATCTCAACAGCGGGTAGGAACGTTGCGCTGCCCCCTTGCCGTCGTTCGCTCCCTAATCGACTCCTCGATGGGCGGTACTGGGCTCGAACCAGTGACCCCTTCCTTGTAAGGGAAGTGCTCTCCCAACTGAGCTAACCGCCCGCGCCCGCGGGGTTGCGGGACTCGATCGTAAAGGGAAGGCGGTGGTCCCGCCTAGGGAGCCAGCTCGACCGGCAGGGTCTTCAGCTGGTTGGCGAAGGGGGATTCGACGTGGCGGGGTTGGCCGGCCAGGCGCATGGTGGGGTAGCGGGCCAGGGTCTCCTCGATCAGGATGCGGAGCTCGAGGCGGGCGAGGGCGGCGCCGAGGCAGAAGTGGCGGCCGCCGGCGCCGAAGGCCTGGTGCTCGGCTTTGCGGCGGAGGTCGAAGGTGTCGGCGTCCTCGTAGCGCTCCTCGTCGCGGCAGGAGGACGGGTACCACATGACCACCTTGTCGCCGGCTTTGATCGGCACGCCGTTCAGCTCGGTGTCGACGGTCGCGGTGCGGCCGAAGTGGGCGAACGCCGGGTACATGCGCAGCGCCTCCTCGACCGCGTCGGGGATCAGGGTCGGGTCGTCGAGGAGGAGCTGACGCTGCTCGTCGTCTTCCATCAGCGCCCGCATGCCGCTGCAGAAGGTCGCCTTGGTCGAGTCGTTGCCGGCCGCCATCAAGAGGAAGAAGCCCATCACGATCTCGTGTTCCTCGAGCATGTCGCCGTCGAGCTCGGCGTGGACGAGGACGCTGGTCAGGTCGTCGGTCGGCTGCTCGCGGCGCTCGGCGATCATCCGCCCGCAGCTGGAGAAGATCTTCGGCAGTAGCTCGGCGACGACCGAGTCGACCCCGTCCGGGTTCATGTCCTCGTCGTTGGCGGCGAGCGTCGCGTTCATCATCTCCGCCCACATCACGTCTTCCTCGGGCGCGATCCCCATGAAGCTGCCGATCACCCGGGCGACCACCGGCTGGGCGACGTCGACGACGAGGTCGCACTCGTCGCGGCCCTCGAGCCGATCGAGGACCGTGCGCGTGATCTCGCGGATCTGATCCTCGTGCTCGGCGATCCGCTTCGGCGTGAAGCCACGCTGGAACATCGCCTTCAGCCGGTCGTGCTTGGGCGGGTCCATGCCGATGAACATCGCCTGCTGCAGCTCCAACGGCAGGATCGCGTTCTTCAGCGCCGTCATCCCGCCGATTTCCGAGGAGTAGGTCTGCCAGTCGCGGCTGACCGCGTGGACGTCCTCCGCCCGGGTCACCGACCAGAAGCCGTCTTCCTCGGGAAATTCGCTGAACCCGGGCGCCCAGTGGACCGGGCACTCGCGGCGCATCTGCGCGAACAGCGCGTGCGGCGGGCCATCGGCCCAGTGCTCGGCGTCGGCGATCTGCAGGCCATCGAGCTCGGTCGACATCGCTCAACCATACTGCGGGAGTACCCGACCGGGGGCGAGAATTCCGGCCGGGTCGAGCGCCGCCTTGAGCCGACGCATCGCCTCGATTTCCTCGGCCGAGCGGCAGAGGGAGAGGAACTCGGTCTTCGCCACGCCGACGCCGTGCTCGGCGCTGATCGTGCCGCCGAGCTCGGCGGCGAGGCGCAGGACTGCGGCGTCGACCGACTCGTCCTCGGGATCGGGGCCGAGCACGTTGACGTGGACGTTGCCGTCGCCCAGGTGCCCGTATATGTAGAGCTCCGCCCCGGGCACCGCGGCGAGCAGCTCACGGACGCGACGGTCGAATTCGGGCAGGGCGGCGAGCGGCACGGCGACGTCGAGTTTGTGGGGGACGCCGCGGTCGCGGATCGACTCGTTGATCAGCTCGCGGCAGGCCCAGAGCCGCTCACGATCGGCGGCCCCGTCGGCGACCGCGACCGGCGGCTCCGGCGAGAGCGCCGCGACCGCGGCGGCGACCTGATCGAGCGGATCGCGGTCGCCCGCCCACTGGGCGAGGACGTAGAGCGGATGCTCGGCGCCGAGCGGGTTGGCGACCTGGCGCCCCTCGCCGACCAGGCGCATGCAGGCGGCGTCGAGGAAGTCGGCGGCCTCGAGGCCGGGCACGCGACGGATCGCGGCGAGCAGCTCGAGGCCCGCGCCAAGCGAGCCGACGCCGAAGAGCGCCGCCACCCGCAGCGGCTGCGCCGGCACCAGCTGCAGGCGCGCCGCGGTGACGATGCCGAGCGTCCCCTCGGAGCCGATCAGGAGCGCGGGCAGGTCGTAGCCGGCGTTGTCCTTCAAGAGGCCGCCCATGCGATCGACCACGGTGCCGTCGGCGAGCACCGCCTCGAGCCCGACCACGCGCCGGCGCATCGTCCCGTGGGCGAGCGCCAAGGAGCCGCCGGCGTCGGTGGCGATCGCCCCGCCGACGGTCGCCGAGGCGCGGGAGCCGAAGTCGAGCGGGAACTCGAAGCCAGCCCGGCGCGCGGCGTCCTGCACCCGTTCGAGGCTCACCCCGGCCCCGGCGACGATCTGGCCGGCGGCGGCGTCGACCTCGCCGAGCGAGTCGAGCCGCGCCAGGCTCAGCACCAGCTCGCCGTCGCGCGGCACCCCGCCGCCGACCATCCCGGTGTTGCCGCCCTGCGGGACCAGCGGCAGCCGATGGGCGGCGCAGGCGGCGACGATCGCCGCCACCTCGTCGCGGTCGCGCGGCCGGGCAAGCGCCACCGCACGCCCGCCGAAGCGCCCGGTCAGGTCGACCTCATATCCGGCCAGCAGGTCGGGGTCGGTGGTCAGCACCCCCGCCGGAAGCTGCCCCCGCAGGTCCTCGAGGGCGGCGGCGAGTGGCGCGGGGTCGGCGACGTCGCGAGGGCTCATTCAGCGAAAGGTAGCCCCCGCGAGCGGCCGCGGGACGGCGACAGGACGCGGCTCGTCTCCCCTCTACGCCGCGACGACGACGCGCAGGTAGGTCGCCGGAATCGAGGTGGTGCCGTCGCTGGCCGTGTTCTGGCTCTCGAACAGCGCGGTCATCTCGGCGTGGAACGATTCGGCGCGCTCGTCCGACGCCGCGGCCGCGGCCGAGTAGGCGTTCATCGTCGGCCCGTAGTAGTTGCCGAAGATCTCCAGCAGCTCGGCCGGCGGGCCCGCGATGGACGAAGTGCCAGGTATCCCGCGTGCAGGAGATCCGCTCGGCGGGGATCCCGGCGGCGCCGAAGCGCTCGAGCACGTCGTTCTCGACGCCCCAGGTGACCGGGCTGACGAACCCCTCCGGCGGGGACGGCGAGTAGGCGGCGCTGATCTTCAGGATCTGCGCGACGAGGGTGGGGTCGCCGGGGATCCAGTTGCCCATCACGATGCGGCCACCCGGCGCGGTCACCCGCACCATCTCCTTGGCGACGTCGAAGGGCCGCGGCGCGAACATCGCGCCGAAGATCGAGACGACGAGGTCGTAGGAACCGTCCTCCAGGTAGCGCAGGTCGGAAGCATCGCCCTCCTCGAAGACCAGGTCGGTGAGCCCCTCGGCGGCCGCCCGCGCGTTGCCCGCGGCGACCAGGTTGGCGGCGATGTCGACGCCGCTGACCACCGCCCCGCGCCGGGCCGCGGGCAGCGCGGTGGTGCCGTCGCCGCAGCCGAGGTCGAGGACCCGCAGGCCGGGCGTGATCCCCAGCTCGGCGACCAGCTGCTCGCCGCTGCCGCGCATGCTCGCGGCGACGCGGGTGAAGTCGCCCTTCTCCCACAGGGCCTTGTTCGGGTTGATGGTCTGCTGCTCGCTCATCGGATCTCGCTCTCCTCGGTGCCGTCGACCCGGGTCGGGTCGCTCACAGTCGGGTCTGGACGAGATGAGGCTAGGTTCGGACCGCCGCCCCGCCAATCGGGCGTTCACCCGATCTTTGGGCGCGGCGCGGCTAGATTCACCCGATGGCTGGCGCCACCGCGATCCCCGAGGTCGAGCTCTCCGAGCTGCTCGGCGTCCTCTCCTTCGGCGCCGACCTGGGGATGGGCCAGCCGATGGATCACGTGCTCGGCCAGTGCCTGATCGCGCGCGGGCTGGCGCGGGCGATCGGCCTCGACGCCGCCGGCCGCGAGACCGTCGTCTTCGCCTCCCTGGTCGCCTGGGTCGGCTGCCACGTCGACGCCTACGAGCAGGCCAAGTGGTTCGGCGACGAGATGGCGCTGAAGGGCGACACGCGGCGGGTCGACTTCTCCGGCCCGACCGCCGAGCCGCTCTTCATGCTGCGCCACCTCGGCGCCGGGCAACCGCTCCACCGCCGCGTCGCGATGGTCCCCGCGTTCCTCGCCGAGGGGATGCCGGCGGCGGCGTCGATGATCGAGACCCACTGGCGCGCCTCCGACGACCTGATGGAGCGGCTCGGGCTCGAGCAGGCGGTGCGCGAGACGGTCGCCCAGAGCTTCGAGCGCTGGGACGGGCGCGGCGAGCCGGCCGGGCTCGTCGGCGAGCAGATCCTGACCACGGCGCGGGTGGTCAACCTCGCCGACGCGGCGGCCGCCTACCACCGGGCGGCGGGGGTCGAGGCGGCGGTGGAGGTCGCCCGCGAACGCGCCGGGTCGCAGTTCGACCCGGGCCTGGTCGAGGCGTTCGCCGGGGCGGCGGAGCAGATCTTCGCCGAGGTCGACGCGGCCGAGCCGTGGGCGGTGGTAGCCGCCGGGCGGACGCCGCGCCGGCCGCTCGCGGGCGAGGAGCTCGACTCCGCGCTGGAGGCGCTGGCCGACTTCGTCGACGTCAAGTCGCCGTTCACGATCGGCCACTCGCGCGGGGTGGCGAGGCTGGTCGCGGCGGCGGCGCCCGGGCTCGGGCTCGGCGCCGGGGAGGCGGAGCTGGCGCGGCGGGCGGCGCTCGTCCACGACCTCGGCCGGCTCGGCGTCCCCAACACGGTCTGGGACAAGCCCGGCCCGCTCAGCCCGGCCGAGCTGGAGCGGGCGCGCATGCACGTCTACCTGGGCGAGCGCATGCTCTCCTCTTCCGCCGCGCTGGCGCCGCTGGCCGCGATCGCGGTCCAGCACCACGAGCGCCTCGATGGCAGCGGCTACCCGCGCGGCCTCGCCGGTGGCGCGGTCTCCCCCTCGGGACGCCTCCTCGCCGCCGCCGACTGCTACCAGTCGCGGATCGAACCGCGCCCCCACCGGCCCGCCCAGACCACCGAGGAGGCGGCCGGCGGGTTGCGCGAGGAGGTCGCCGCGGGGCTGCTCGACAGCGGCGCGGTCGAGGCGGTGCTGGCCGCCGCCGGGCACGCGACCCCGCGCCGGCGCCAGTGGCCGGCCGACCTGACCACGCGCGAGGTCGAGGTGCTGCGGCTGCTCGCCCGCGGGATGACCAACAAGGAGATCGCCGCCGAGCTGGTGATCTCGCCGAAGACCGCGGGCACCCACGTCGAACATATCTACGCCAAGCTCGGCGTCGGCAATCGCGCCCTGGCCAGCCTCTTCGCCGCCCGCCACGGCCTGATCGCCGCCGGCGAGGCGCCAGGGCTCGCATAGAGTTCGCGTCCGGATGCCGCCCGAGCAAAAGCCACTGATCTCCCTCCCCCGCAACCAGTTCATCGCCCTGGTGATCGGCGTCTGCGTGCTGAGCGCGGCGATCGGGTCGGGGCTGGCGCTACTCGCGCAGACCGGGCCGTCGGGGCCGGCGGGCAAGCAGGGCCCGCGCGGGCACAAGGGCAAGCCGGGGCCGAAGGGGCCGGCGGGCGAATCGGCCGGGGAAGAACTCGGGGAACTCGAAGGCGAGGTCGAAGAACTGCGCGGCGCGGTCGAAGAAGGCAGCGAATCGGGCGGCGAAGTCGGCGAACTGGAAGAACGGGTCGAAGCGCTGGAAGAAGAAGTCGAAAGCTACTCCGGCTTCGCCGAAGAACTCTGCAGCGAAGAAAGCTTCCTCTGCTGATCCGGCCGCCGCGGAGTGGCGCTAGCTAGCCTCCCCGGTGATGGACACCTCCCTGCTCTGGCGCTCCGCCCTCGTGCAGCTCGTCGCGGTCGGGCTCCTCTTCGTGATCCTGGCGCTGGCGCTGCCGAAGAGCTTCTTCGAAACCTGGGGCTGGCTGACCGGGCCGATCGCCTGGCTGGGCTGCGCGGCGATCACCGCGCGGGTGCTGAAGATGGACCTCAACGACACCCTGCTGGGGGCGCTCCTGGCCGGGCTGCCGAGCGTCCTCGCGGTGCTCCTCGGCGCCCACGAGGTGGGCGGGCTCGTCTCGATCGTCCTCTTCGCCCTCTGGTGCGGCTGGGGACCGCGGCGCGAGCGCGAGGCGCCGGCGGCATGAGCGCCTCGCCGGAGACCCCGCTGCACGGCAGCTGCGGCTGCGGGGCGATCAGCTTCGAGGTGCGGGCGCCGTTCGAGCTCGCCCGCTACTGCCACTGCCACCGCTGCCAGAAGCGGACCGGCACCTCCTCCTCGGCCAACGCCCGGGTCGCCCGCGAGGCGGTCGCGATCGAGGGCGCCGAGCATATCCGCACCTACGCGCCGGAGGGCGGCCAGCCGAAGCACTACTGCGGCGAGTGCGGCGGCCACGTCTTCTCCGGGCCGCTGGACGAGGAGAAGCTGGTGATCCGCCTCGGCGCGATCGACGGCGACCCGGGCATCCGCCCCGAGTACCGCATGTGGGTGTCGAGCGCCGCCGCCTGGGAGCCGATCCCCGACGACGGCCTGCCGCGCTACCCCGAGGCCGGCCCAGCCTAGGGCTGGGCAGACCGCGTGCGGCGGGGACGGCGCGAGGAGCGATAGACGTTGAACTCGGGCTCCGGCTCGGCCGCGGCCTTCGCTTGCGGCGCGCGGAGGGGCTCCGCGAGCCGGTCCTCGTGCACGGCGGCCCGGTCTGCCCTTCCGGCGGGACGGTCCTCCCTGCCGCGGCGGGAGCGGACGAAGTCTTCGCAGCCGACCCGGGCGCAGAAGGAGGCGCCGGCGAGGATCAGGACGAGGAGGCCGGTGCCCGCCGAGCCGAGGATCGCGGCGAGGAAGGCGACCGCGATCAGGCACCAGAAGAGGCGGCCGAGCGCCTCGGCGATCCCCTCGAGGCGGTCCAGGTCAGAGAGGTCGATCCGCATGAGGACGGTTTCGACCCGCCACCCTTCTGTCCTTTGTCGCCCACAGGGCGACAAAGGACAGAGACCCCCTACTCCTCCTCGCGCCTCATCTCCTCGATCAGCTCGATCTGCTGGCGGTTGTAGAGGACGCCGCCGCGGAGGACCGTCGCCGGGCCGCTCCAGCCGGGCGCCAGTTTGACCGCCGCGAGGTAGCTTTCGAGTTCCTCCACCTTGGCGCGGAAGAAGTCGACCCGGGCGGCGAGGAGCGGCTCCGGATCGGCGCCGGCGAAGATTTTCAGCAGCAGCTCGTCGCGCAGCTGGGGCGGCGCCGCGACGGGGTCGTCGGCCCACTCGCGCAGCGCCTTGCGGCCCGCGTCGGTGAGGGCGTAGCGACGCCGGCGCCTCCCCCCTTTCTCCTGCCGCGAGGAGAGGATAGCCGCCCGACTCGAGCCGCGCCGGCTCCTGGTAGGCGGTCGTGTGGGGGACGGGCCAGAAGTTCTCGACCGAGGCCGCGAGCGCGTCTTTGATCTCGTAGGAGGTCAGTTCGCCGAAGCGGTCGAGCAACGCCAGCAGGGCGTACGAGGTCCCGGTGAGTTTTATCGGCTTGCTTTTCACGGTTCGAGTCGTATAGTTCCAGACGAACTATGACAGCAGCATCGACGCGGGAGGCGACGATGGCGGACACGACGAAGTCCTATGACGCGGTGATCGTAGGTGGCAGCCTGGCCGGCTGCGCGGCGGCGACGATGCTGGGCCGGGCCGGCGCCCGGGTCGCGGTGATCGAGAAGAGCCCCGACCCGGCGGCCTTCAAGCGGATCTGCTCGCACTTCATCCAGGCCTCGGCGGTGCCGACGCTGGAGCGGCTCGGCCTGGTCGGGCCGATGGTCGAGGCGGGCGCCCTGCGCTCGCGCTTCCGCGCCCATACGCAGTGGGGCTGGATCGAACCGCCCGCCGAGACCGCCGCCCTGGCGATCAACCTGCGGCGCGAGAAGCTCGATCCGCTGGTCCGCGAGATGGCCGCGGCGACGCCGGGGGTCGAGATGCACCTCGGCCTGACGGTGACCGAGCTGCGCCGTGCGGACGGCACCTTCACCGGCGTCCTCGCCCGCGACCGCGACGGCGTCGAGACCAACTTCGAGGCGCCGCTGACGATCGGCGCCGACGGCCGCGACTCCTCGGTCGCGAAGCTCTCCGGGGTCAAGGTGAAGACCTACCCGCACGGCCGCTTCGCCTACGGCGGCTACTTCGAAGGCGTGCCGCCGCCGCGCGGCGACCGGACCACCGCCTCGATCTGGCTGATGGACCCCAACTGGGCGGCCGCCTTCCCCACCGACGACAACCTCCTCTTCTGCGCGGCGATGGCGACGATGGACCGGCTGCCGGCGTTCAAGGAGGACCCCGAGGCGGCGCTGCGCGCCTACTTCGACGAGGTGCCGGAGGGGCCGTCCCTGGGCGACGCGCGGGTCACCGACGACGACGGCGTGGTCGGCAAGATCGACATGACGAACCGCATGCGGACCCCGACCGCTCCCGGCCTGGCGCTGATCGGCGACGCCGCGCTCGCCACCGATCCGCTCTTCGGGGTCGGCTGCGGCTGGGCCTTCGAGTCGGCGGGATGGCTCACCGACGCGGTCGCCCCGGCGCTGCGCGGCGAAGCGAAGCTGGAGGCCGGCCTGCGCCGCTACCAGCGCAAGCACACCCGCCACCTGCGCGGGCACGCCTGGATGATCCACGACTACGCGAGCGGGCGGAAGATGCAGCCACCGGAACGACTGCTCTTCTCCGGCGCCGCGCGCGACCCGCGGGCGGCGAAGGTCTTCGACCGCTTCGGGTCGCGGCAGATCGGCGCCACCCAGCTGATGGCCGACCGGCATCCCCCTTGCACTGGCCGCCAACGCTCGCCACGCGCTGAAGCGAGGCGCGGCGGGCCGGGACCGCTCGCGGGCGCGGCGCCCAGCGCGCCGGGCAGCACCGCCATCGGTGCCGAGGCTCGCGCGCACCGGCGCCGGGAGCCACGCCTGATGGCGACCGAGGTGGCAGGCGCCGCGGTGCGCCGGCGACCGCTCTCGGTGGCCGGCGCCTCCTCGCGCCTGGTCGAAGCCGGGCCGGCGGAGGCGAGCACCGCGGTCGTCTTCCTGCACGGCAACCCGGGCTCCTCGGACGACTGGGAGCCGCTCGTCGGCGCCGTCGGCGCGACCAGGAAGCGGGCGCTCGCCTTCGACCTGCCCGACTTCGGCGAGGCGATCGCCGCCCCCGGCTTCGAGCACACGGTGCCCGGCTACGCGGCCTTCGTCGACGCGGCGCTGACGGCACTCGGGGTCGAGCGCGTCCACCTGGTGCTGCACGACTTCGGCGGCCCGATCGGCCTGCAATGGATCGCGGGCCACGCCGACCGGCTCGACAGCCTGACCCTGATCGACATCGGCATCCTGCCCGGCTACAAGTGGCACCGGCTGGCGCGGATCTGGCGCACGCCGGTGCTCGGCGAGCTCTTCATGGGGACGGCGACGCGGAGCGCCTTCCGCTTCCTGGTCAACCGCGACGAGCCACGCGGCCTGCCCCGTCCCTTCCTCGAACGGATGTACGACCAATACGACCGGCGCACCAAACGGGCGGTGCTGAAGCTCTACCGCGCCACCGACGAACCGGGCTCCCCGGACCCGGAGCTGTTGGCGGCGCTACGCGAGCGCGGCGAGCTGCCGGCGCTGGTGATCTGGGGCGCGGGCGACGCCTACCTGCCCTCGAGCTACGCCGAGCGCCAGCGCGAGTTCTTCCCCGCCGCCGAGGTCAACGTCCTCCCCCACAGCGGCCACTGGCCCTTCGCCGACGCCCCCGAGGAGGTCGAACGCCTCCTCCTCACCTTCCTCGCCAAGCTCCCAGGTTGATGGGCCGGAAACCGGACTATATGACGGGTTTTCGGCCCATCAACACCGTCAGCGCCACCAGGCGTCGAGGACGCGGCGCCAGTTCGACCAGGCGATCTGCTCCAGCTCGGGCTCGCTGAAGCTGACGTCGCGGAGGGCGTCCAGCAGCCGCGGCAGGCCGGCGACATCGCCGAGCGGGCCGGGGATCGTGGCGCCGTCGAAGTCGGAGCCGAGGGCGACGTGCTCGACCCCGATCCGGTCGGCGACGTGGCGCGCGTGAGCGGCGATGTCCGCCAGCGGCGTGTCGGGGTCGTCGGCCATGTCGGCGCGGATGAAGGCGGTCGCGTAGACGATCCCGACCAGGCCGCCGGTCGCGCCGATCGCGTCGAGCTGGGCGTCGGTGAGGTTGCGCGAGGCCGGGGCGAGCGCGTGGGCGCCGGAGTGGCTGGCGACCAGCGGGCCGGGTTCGAGCCTGGCGACGTCCCAGAAGCCCTTTTCGTTCAGGTGGCTGAGGTCGATCAGGATCCCCATCTCGGCACAGGCCCGCACCAGCGCCACGCCCGCGTCGGTCAGCCCCGGCCCGATGTCCGGCGAGGAGGGGAAGACGAACTGGACGCCGGTGGCGAAGGCGTTGGCGCGGCTCCAGACCGGGCCGATCGAGCGCAGGCCGGCGGCGTACCAGGCGGGCAGCGCTTCGAGGCCGGGGTCGATCGGCTCGGCGCCCTCCATGTGCAGGACGGCGACCGGCGGCGCGCCCTCGGCGAGCGCCCCGTCGACGTCGGCGATCGACCGCGCGACCGTCACCTCCCCCGCCCGCTCGAGCGCGAAGAGGCGCCCGGCGACCGCGGTCGCGTCGGCGGCGGCGACCTCGTGCGGGACGGGCTCGGCCAGCGGCTCGATGAATGTGCCGCCCTCGGCGCCGAAGCCGTGGCCGATCGCCGTCGGCGCTTCCTCCCCGGGCGAGGAGGTGAAGAGGGCGAAGATGCCGCCCCGCATGCCCCCCTCCCGCATCCGCGGCAGGTCGAGGTGCCCGCCCTCCCGCCCGCCCGCGAGGTCCGCGTGGTCCGCGCTCGTCAGCGCGTCGTTATGCCCGTCGAAAACCGCGATCACGCCGCGAGGTTACCCGCGCACTCACGGTTGACGGGCCGAAAACTCCACCATGTCTTGAGTTTTCGTCCCGTCAACATCGTTGGCGGGCCGGAAACCGGACTATCTGACGGGTTTTCGTCCCGTCGACCGTCCCTATGCGGGGGCGGGTTCGGCCTGACGGGCTTCGGCGAGGACTCGGGGGGCGAAGTCGTCGAGGACCGCGTGGGCGGCCTCGTTGAGCGGCGGCTCGAGGGCGAGCAGGCCTTCCAGGTGGCGCTCGGCCCAGGCGATCGCGAGGCCCGGCGGGACGCCGCTCTCCCCCGCCCCGTCGAGCACCACCATCGGCCCCATCTTGCGGTTCAGCCGGCTGGTCGGCCCGGCGGTCGGCTGCGGCGCGGCCGGCTCCGGCGCGGGCGGCTCCTCCCCGGCCCCGATCGCCTTGCCGAACGCCTCGAACCAGTCGCGCCGCGCCTCCCATTCGGCGTCGAAGGGCCCGCAGACCGCCGCCACCCAGGCCGCCTGCGACTGCAGCGGGCTCAGCGGCGCGATCCCCGAGGCGTCGTGCATCAGCCGCGCCACCCGCCGCACCCGCGTCGCCCCGCCGACCAGCCGCGCCAGCGCGTCGAGGTCGCGGCGGGCGGAGCCGTTCTCGGCGAGGTACTCGCGCACCGTCTCGTCCAGCCGCAGCGCCGCTTCGCTCGCCTCCACCGCGGCCGGCTCGATCGGCGCCGCCGCCCGCACCCCGAGCATCGTCGCGATCGTCGTGTCGAGGTAGCGCGCCGCGGTCTCGTACGCGCTGCCGAGCGAGTCGCGCAGCACGTCGGCCGCCCCCCGCGGCCAGAAGAGGAAGCCGGTGACGAGGCTGACCGCGCAGCCGATCGCGATGTCCTCGATCCGCACCACGCCGACCGACCAGCCGACCGGGTTCAGCAGGTTGAAGAGGATGACGATCACGACCGTGAAGCTGGCCTGGCCGGCGGTGAAGGAGATCGCCCGCGGCGAGTAGGCGCCGAGCAGGACCGCGAACGGCAGCACCACCCAGAGGAGGCCCGGCTCGGAGCCGAGCGCGGCGACGATCAGCCCGCCGACGACGATCCCGATCACGGTGCCGGTGAGCGCCTCGACCACCGTGGTCCCGGTCGCCAGGGCGCTCGAGCGCAGCACCGAGATCGTCCCCAGCACCACCCAGAAGCCGTTCTGCGCGTTGGTCAGCTTGGCGACGAGGACGGCGAGCGCCAGCCCGGCCGCGCCGCGGACGCTGTTGCGGAACCAGACCGAGCCCATCCGCCGGTGCGAGTCGGCGATCCGCCGGCCCTCGCGCAGCCCGGTGCGGCGCATCGTCAGGGTCGGCTCGCGCGGCGCCTCGCCGCCCGCCGCCTGGACCGCGTGGCGGCCGATCTGCAGCGCCGCGAAGGCGAGCCCGCGCAGCCGGTAGGCCTCGTTCAGCTCGGCGGTGACCCGCTTCGCGTCGTCCTCGACCCGGTGCTCGCGCAGCTCCGCCAGGAAGGCGCGGCCGATCGCCCCGTGGTCCGCGGAGAGGGCGCGCAGCTCGTGGCCGTTGTCGCCGGGATCGTTGGTGCGCAGGCGCTCGGCGGCGCGGCGGAGCGCCGCCGGGACCGCCGCCTCGACCGCGTCGCGCTCGGCCGCGAAGCCGGAGGAGACCTGCGCCGGGGCGGGCTGCTCGCGGGCCAGCGTGTCGAACCAGTCGAGGTCGTCGATCAGCCGGCCGATCGCCGCGGTGCGGGCGCCGACGCCGCTCGGCCGGTGGGGGATCGCGACGAACGCGTTGCGGGCGCCGACGGTCGCGTCGTAGGCCTCCATCGAGAGCTGGCCGAGCCGTTCCTCCTCGACCGCGCTCGGCCGCTCGCCCGTGCGCGAGACCGCGCCCATCGCCTCCAGCAGCTCGGCCAGCTTGTCGATCGCCGCCGCGGTGCCGCGCCGCAGCTGGTCCGGCGGCCGGCCCGGCCAGAGGCAGAAGATCGCGGTCAGCGAGAGCGCCCCCGCCACCCCCCACCCGGCCAGCCGGTCGGGGAGTTCGCCGACGTCGGCCTGCACCATCGCGGCGATCACGAAGGTGAGGATCAGGACCAGCGAGGCGGCGGCGAGGTAGCCGTCGATCACGCCGGAGAAGAGGATCGCGAAGCCGACCAGCGCCATCACCGCCACCGCCAGCCAGGTGGTGTGGGAGCAGAGGGTGCCGAGGCTGATCGTCACGCAGCCGCCGGCCAGCAGCCCGAGGTAGGCGAGCAGGCGGGCCCGCGTGGTGCCGCCGAAATCGACGAAGACGAGCATCCCGATCGAGCCGAAGGCGCCGAAGAGCGCCATCTGCGGCAGGTCGAAGACCTTCAGCCCGAGGACGAAGGCGGTGGGCACGACGATCGCCGCGCGCACCGCGTTCTTCAGGGCGAAGTGGCCGGGGTCCGAGATCGTCAACTTCACCCACCGAACATACTTCGCATTTCGATGGCCGAGTCGGACCCCACCCAGACGGACGCCGCCGGTACCCCGGCCGCCTCGCAGAACGGCGGCAGGACCGCCTGGGCGCGCAACCTGGCGACGCCGGTGCGCGACTTCCTCGGCACCGAGACCGGCTCGGCGCTCTTCCTCGTCGGCGCCGTCCTCGCCGCCCTGATCTGGGCGAACGTCGACTTCGGCAGCTACCGCGAACTCTGGGAGACGCACCTCTCGATCCAGATCGGCTCGCACGGGATCGACAACGACCTGCAGCACTGGGTGAACGAGGGGCTGATGACGCTCTTCTTCCTCGTCGTCGGGCTGGAGGCGAAGCGGGAGATCGACCTCGGCGAGCTGCGCGAGCACAACCGGCTCTGGTATCCGGCGCTGGCGGCGCTCGGCGGCGTCGCCGGGGCGGTCGGCATCTACCTGCTCTTCAACGCGGGCGGCGACGGCGGCAGCGGCTGGGGCGTGGCGATGTCGACCGACACGGCGCTGGCGCTCGGCGTCCTCGCCCTGGTCGCGCCGACCGGCTCCACCCGCCTGCGCGTCTTCCTCCTCACCCTGGTGGTCTTCGACGACCTCGCCGCGCTGGTGATCATCGTCATCGCCTACACCGGCTCGATCGACGTGACCGCGCTGGCGATCGCCGTCGGCCTCTTCGCCGTGCTCGGGCTGCTGCGCTTCCTGCCGACGATGCGGGGGCCGCTGGCGGTGATCGTCGGCACCGCGATCTGGGTGGCGCTGTACGAGTCGGGGATCGACCCGGTGATCGCCGGCCTCGCGATCGGCCTGGTGACGAGCGCCTACCCGCCGCCGCGCCACGAGCTCGAGCGGGCGACCGACCTCACCCGCGAGTTCCGCGAGCAGCCGAACGCCGGGCTCGCCTCGACCGCGCGCCGCAGCCTCGCCCAGGCGATCTCGCCGAACGAGCGCATCCAGTACGCCCTCCACCCGTGGACGAGCTACGTGATCGTGCCGCTCTTCGCGCTCGCCAACGCGGGCATCCACATCACCGGCGGCCTGCTCTCCGACGCGGTCTCCTCGCCGATCACGATCGGGATCGTCGCCGCCTACGTGGTCGGCAAGCCGCTCGGCGTCTTCCTCCTGCCCTGGCTCTCGACGCGGGCGCCGGTGCGCAAGATCGTCGGCGGCGGCAAGCTGACGATCACCTGGCCCGGCCTGCTCGGCACCGGCACCGCGGCGGGCGTCGGCTTCACCGTCTCCTTCTTGATCGCCAGCCTCGCCTTCACCGGCGCCGAGCTCGACGAAGCGAAGATCGGCGTGCTCGCCGCCTGCCTGATCTCGCCGGCGATCGCCTTCACCGTCTTCCGCGGCACCCGGATGCTGATCCCGCAGTCGCGCCGGCTCGAGCAGCTGCGCCGCACCGCCGACTCGATCATCGACCTCTCCGACGACGTCGACCCGGAGCGCGACCACATCCGCGGCGACCCGAACGGCGCCGTCACCCTGGTCGAGTACGCCGACTTCGAGTGCCCCTACTGCGGCCGCGCCGAGCCGACGATCCGCGAACTGCTGGGGATGGAGCACAAGGGCGGCCTGCGCTACGTCTTCCGCCACCTGCCGCTGCAGGACGTCCACCCGCACGCCCAGCTGGCGGCGGAGGCGAGCGAGGCGGCCTCGGCGCAGGGGGCCTTCTGGCCGATGCACGACACGCTGATGGCCCACCAGGGGGAACTCGACCTCGACGACGTGCACCGCTACGCCGACGAGCTCGAACTCGACGCCGACAAACTCGAAGAAGAGGTGCGCCGGCGGGTCTACGTCCAGCGGGTCGACGAGGACGTCTCGAGCGCCGACACCTCCGGCGTCTCCGGCACGCCGACCTTCTTCATCAACGGCCGCCGCCACCAGGGCGTCTACGACATCGAGGCGCTGACCAAAGCGATCCGGCGGGCGAAAATCCTCGCCGACGCGGAAGCGAAAGCGCTCGCCGACAAGAAGCGGGCGAAGGAAGCGGCGAAGGCGGAGCGCGAGCGCGAGAAGGCGGGCCGGCCCTAGTGGCGACGCGCGCCGACCTGGAGGCGATCGCCCTCGCCCTGCCGGAGGTCGTCGAGGAGCCGTCCTACGGCAACCGGGCCTGGAAGGTGCGCAAGAAACTCGTCGTCTGGGAACGGCCGCTGCGGGCGAAGGAGGTGGAGCAGCTCGGCGACGCGGCGCCGCCCGACGACGCGCCGATCATCGGCGTCCGGCTCGCCGACGAGGAGGCGAAGGCGGCGCTGATCGCGAGCGAACCGGAGATCTACTTCACCACGCCGCACTTCGACGGCCACCTGAGCGTGCTGATCCTGCTCGATCGGATCCCCCGCGATGACCTCGAGGAAGCGATCGTCGAAGCCTGGCTCGCCCAGGCGCCGAAGAAACTAGCTGCGCTCTACCTCGAGTCGCGCGGTGGCGACTGACGGTTTCGATCGGTTCAGCTGCCGGGCCTCGCGCCAGGTCAGCAGGCGGCCGCCCTCGGGGTCGATCAGCTTCAGGCGCAGCGAGCGCACGCCGGCGCCGAAGGTGAGGATCGGCACGTCGGCGAAGATCGGGCTCTCCTCGTGGGCGCGCTGCAGGTTGTAGTTCGGGATTTTCGAGCTCAGGTGGTGGACGTGGTGGAGGCCGATGTTGCCGCTGAAGAAGCGGAACAGCGGCGGCAGCTTCAGGTAGGAGCTGCCCTTCAGCGCGGCGTCGGCGTAGTCCCACTGCTCGCCCGTCTCCCAGTAGGCGTCCTCGTACTGGTGCTGGACGTAGAAGAGGAAGACGCCGCCGATCCCGGCCAGCATCGCGGTCGGCATCTGCACCAGCAGCCAGTCGACCGGGCCGACCACGGCGATCGTCGCGCCGACCAGGACGAAGAGCGCGATGTTGGTCAGCCAGACGCTGTGGATCTGGCGCGGGCGCATGTTCTTGTTCCAGAAGCGCGGGCCGAACATCAGCGACCAGAGCGGGCCGATCGTGAAGAGGATGAAGGGGCTGCGGAAGCCGCGGTAGAAGAAGCGGCCCTTCCAGTCGCGCGCCTGGTACTCGGCGACGGTGAGCGTCTCGACGTCGCCCTGGCCGCGGCGGTCGAGGTCACCGGAGGTGCCGTGGTGGACGGCGTGGTTGTGGCGCCAGTTGGCGAACGGCTGGAAGACGAGCAGGGCGGTGAAGCGGCCGATCCAGAGGTTGCCGCGCTGGCTCGGCACGAACGAGCCGTGGCCGCAGTCGTGGAAGACGATGAAGGTGCGCAGGAGGAACCCGGCCGCCGGGATCGACAGCGCCAGCGACAGCCAGACGTGCTCGTCGACCAGCAGGTACATGACCACCGTCAGGGCGATGTAGGCGAAGGCCGAGGTCAGCAGGTCGAAGATCGCCCGCCCCCATGAAGGGGTCTCGAAGCTCTTCACCGACTCGCGCCAGTAGACCCGCGCGCTGCCGTTCTGCTGCTGCTCTGGTGACTCCACCATGCCCTTCGAACCTCCGCGTCGTTGAGTACGGACGCCGGGCCCGAGGGCGGTCGGCTCCGTGACTTATACCCGTCCCAGGTAAAGGTGAACTTGAACGGGGGCCGGCGGGGGCCCGCGGTCAGGCGTCGACGAGGTACTTCATCAGGCGTCGAAGATCTCGTTGACGTCGCCCGCGGCGACCGCGTGGACGCCCTCGATCTCGCCCAGATCGGCGGCCAGCGCGGCGACCGAGCCGCTGCCGTGGACCTCGAGCGAGACGGCGACCGGCTCGCCCGCGACCTCGCCGCGCTCGACGTTCACGTCGGCGACCTTGAAGTCACGCGAGGTGCAGGCCTGGAGCACGCGGCGGAGGATGCCGCGGCCGTCGTCGTAGACGACCCGCACCGCGGAGGGGGCGTAGGGCGAGGCGGGCAGCCGGCGGGCGAGCGGGGCGAGGACGTAGACGGTGACGAAGTAGGCGACCGTGGTGGCGATCGCGAGCACCGTCAGCGAGGCGCCCGCGGCGGCGCCGACCGCGGCGGTCAGCCAGACGCCGGCGGCGGTGGTCAGCCCGCGCACCGAGTCGCGGCGGACGAAGATCAGCCCGGCGCCGAGGAAGCCGATCCCGGAGACGATCTGGGCGGCGACGCGGGCGGGTCGAGACGATCGCGGTCGCCAGCCAGCACGTCGAAGAAGCCGTACTTGAGATCAGCATGAAGAGCGCCAGCCCGACCCGCCAGATCAGGTCCGCATCCGCGCTTTTCTGCCGCGCTCGCGGTCGAGCCCGATCGCGCCGAAAACCAGCGCCAGCCCCAGCCGAGAGCAGGTCCCAGTCGTTGACGCCGTGCATTTCCGAACCATCGCGCCGCAATTTCGTGACGGATAGTGTCACACCCCGCCGCCTCCCTCTAGCCCCCGATCGGCAGCCTCGGGTTGGCGCCCCAGAAGACCAGCGTGCCGACCATGCCGATGATGTGGACGGCGACGATGTTGAAGGCCATCGACTTCGCCGTCGCGGTGCCGACCCCGACCGGGCCGCCGGAGGCGTTGTAGCCGTAGTAACAGCCGACCAGCACGATCACGGTCGCCATCGTCATCCCCTTGATCAGGCTGAAGACGAGGTCGGTGGGGTCCTGGAACATCCAGAAGATCAGCGTGTAGCCGCCGGAGGAGACGTCCCCCACCTGGCTCACCACGGCGAAGTAGCTGGCCAGGTACATGACGCCGATCCCGACCAGGTAGATGAACGGCAGCGCGATCCAGGCGCCGAGCAGGCGCGAGCCGCAGAGGAAGGTCAGCGGCGGCACCCCCATCACTTCGAGCGCGTCGATCTCCTCGTTGATCCGCATCGCGCCGATCTCGGCGACGATCCCGGTGCCGACCTTGGCCGAGAGGATGTAGCCGAAGGCATAAGGAAGCGCCTCGCGCAGGTCACAGAAGGCGGAGAAGAGCCCGGCGTAGGAGGGCACGCCCTGGGCGCGGAAGAAGTAGGCCCCCTGGATCCCGCACTGGAGGCCGAGGATGAAGACGAAGCCCCAGATGATCAGCCCCGAGCCGAGGATCAGGATCCCCGACTGCCGCAGCACCTCGCCGAAGAACCGCAGCGCCCGCCCGCTCCAGACAAGCCCGATGACGCGGCCACCGAACCTCGCAATCTCCCCGAACGATTCGAGGTAGCCCAGCGGTGCGAACGCGTCGCCGCGCGAGCCCTGGCTCATCGGATCGTCTGCAGTTCCGGGCTGGTGGCAAGGAGGACCGCGGTGAAGACGTAGTTGAAGGCGAAGACGCCGATCAGCGAGATCACCACCGCCTGGTTGACCGCGCGTCCCACCCCGGCCGCCCCGCCGGAGGCGGTCATCCCCTTGAAGCAGCAGACGACGGCGATGATCGCGCCGAAGATCGAGCACATCAGCACCGAGGCCCAGACGTCGGTCGCCGAGGCCTGCAGGAAGAGGGTGGCGAAGAAGCCGCCGAGGCTCTGGTGGTAGATCAGCTCGGCGACGATCCCGGCGAAGAGGCCGAAGACGATCGCGAAGACGTCGAGCAGCGCCGTCACCACGACCAGGGCGAGGAAGCGCGGCACGACCAGGTTCTTGATCGGGTCGACGCCGAGCACCTGCAGGGCGTCGAGCTCCTCGCGGATCTTGCGGGCGCCGAGGTCGGCGGTGATCGCGGTGCCGGCGACGCCGCCGACGACGACCGCGGTGACGATCGGGCCGATCCAGCGGATCGCGGTGAGGACGAAGAAGCCGCCGAGCCGGTCGAGGGCGCCGAAGACCTGCAGCGGCCCCGCCGCCTGCAGCCCGGGCGCGCCGAGGTTGAGGGCGAAGGTGGAGATCATCAGCGGCAGCCAGCAGAGGCTGAGGGTGAAGGACACCTGCTCGACCAGCTCCTCGCCGTAGGGGTAGGGCGGCCGCAGCGCGGACACGATCGTGCGGGCGGTGAGGATCACCATCGCCCCCACCACCTCGAAAAACGGGCTCACCCGGCCCAGACTGCGGGTTATCGCTTGGCCCGCCACCAGCCCATCGCCCGGGCCAGCGGCCCGGCCTCCTCGGCGCCGCCACCGGCTTCCTCGCCGACCCGGCGCCGCGCTTCCTCGCGGGCCCGGCGCTCGGCCGCGCGGCGCGCCTCCGACAGCTGCGCGACGAGGGTGTCGCGGGTCTGCTCGAGCTCCTCGACCCCGGCCACGTGGGCGGTGGTGACGCGCGGCGCGGTCGGCATGTCGAGCGGGACGTCGCGGGCGTAGGCGCCGAGCTCTGACTCGAGCGTGCCGATCTGGCGGCGCAGCTCGCGGCGGACGCCGATCACTTCGGCTTCGGCCGGGTCGAGCGCGGGAGGTGGGGTGGCGGCTCCGCCGGGGGTGGCGGCGGCGGAGCCTGGAGGACCGGGGATCCCGGCGCAGACGAGGGCGACCTCGGCGAGCTCGCGGGCGCCGAGGCCGGCGGCGGCGGCCTTGCGGATCGCCTCGGCGGCGATTTCCTCGAGCTCCGGCGCGGCGCTGACGTCGGCAGCGACGAAGGTGCCGCGGCCCTGCTGGCTGACCACGAGGCCGGTCGCTTCGAGGCCGGCGTAGACGCCGCGGACCGTGTTCAGGTTGACGCCCGCCCACTCGGCCAGCCGGCGGACGCTCGGCAGGCGCTCGCCGGCGGGGAGGCGGCCGGTCGCGATCAGCGCCCGCAGGCGCAGGGAGAGCTGGAGGCCGACCGGGAGCTCGTCGGCGGGGTCGACCGCGAAGGGATTCGGCGCGTCAGGGGTCTCGGCCAACTGTGCCACTAAGGCAGCACAGTAGCAGCCAGGTGTGCGTCAGATCAAACAGTGCTGCTATTCGCAGCTCGGGCGCTTGCCTTCCGGGAGCGGGTCGAGCTTGCCGTGGCGGTCGACGGCGAAGCCCATCGGGCTCGACGTCGAGGGAGTCCGGGCGCGTTTGCCGTCGATCCAGACCTCGACCGAACCGTTGCCGAAGGCGGCGGTGTAGGAGCGCGAGTGGAACGGCCCGGCGGTTTCCCCGGCCGCGAGGGTGGCGCCGTCGACCAGCGGCTTGCCCTTCGCGTCGAGCACGCAGGCCCAGACTTCGGCGGTCGGTTCGATCTTCAGGGTCACGGTCGTGCGCTTGAAGAATCGACGCGAGGTTTCCTTGGTCGCGGGCCCGTTCACATGGGCGTGGGCTTTGGCCTTGGGGACTCCCCCGTTCCCCGATCCGCCGCCGCTCGCCTCCTTCGTCCCTCCCCCGCCGCCCCCGGAGGCCAGCAGGATCGCCACGACCACGACCACCACCAAGGCCGCGGCGCCGCCGAGCCAGACGTAGACGCCTTGACGGGCGCGCCGGCGGCGCAGCGCTTCGGCCCGCCGTGAGGTGGTCGTGCCGGCGAAGGGCGAGGTCGGCGCGCCGCGGCTGCCGGTCGTCCCTCGCTGGCTCCGGTACTCGGCGACCAGCGGATCGGGGTCGACGCCGAGGAACACGGCGTACTTGCGGATGAAGGAGCGGGCGTAGAACTCCTCCGGCAGCACGTCCCAGTCTTCCTGCTCGATCGCGCGCAGGTAGCGGGGGCGGATCCCCGTCGCCGCCTGGATCTCCTCGAGATCCACCCCGCGACGCGTCCGCGCCTCCGACAGGGTGTCGCCGATTACACCCACGTGCTCATTGTGCAGGTCCTCCGTCCAAAAGTTGTTACGGCACCCCCGACGAATGTAACCCTGTGGGTTACAAACCTCTACCGGCTAGACGCCGACCGGGACGCGCGCTGCGTCCTCGGCCTCGACCGCGGACGGATCGACGGCGAGGCCGTCTTCGGAGACGCCCCGCACTTTCGACATCCGCGAGGGCAGCAGCCAGAGGACGCCGGCCATGCCGCCGATCGCGGCGATCCACATCGTCGAGCGCAGCCCGATCGCCCCCGCCAGCAGGCCGCCGCCGAGCGCCCCGAGCGGGCGGATCCCCCAGTTGACGAAGAGGATCGCGCCCCAGACCCGCGAGCGCAGCGCGTCCGGGATCAACGCCGCCTGCACGGAGAAGAGGCCGACCTCGAGGATCATCACCCCCACCCCGGAGCCGAACTCGGCGACCGTCAGGAGCACCCAGGAGAGGGTCGGCGGGCCCGAGGAGAGCGGCACCAGCAAGAGAGGCAGCGGCGCCATCACGAAGGAGAAGATCAGCGCCTTGCCGAGCCCGATCCGGTCGTTCAGCCGCTTCGCCCAGATGGTGCCGAGGATGCTGCCGAGGGCGCCGACGCCGAGGGCGATCCCGATCGCGCCCGAGCCGAGCCCCATCTCCCGCGTCGCGAAGAGGACGAGCAGCGCCCAGAAGGCGGTGTTGAAGAGGTTGAAGGTGGCGGTGCCGAGTAGCGAGGCCTGCAGAAGCGGGGTGCGGCGGATGAAGCGGATGCCGGCGGCGAGGTCGCCCGAGCCGGGCGGCGCGGCGGGCGGCTCGGGCACGTCGACGCGGCGGACGAAGAGCGCCGAGAAGAGGAAGGTGACGGCGTCGACGGCGATCGCCACCGGCGCGGTCAACGCCGCGACCAGCAGGCCGCCGAGGGTCTTGCCGCCGACGATCGAGACCGAGCGGCTGCCGATCAGCAGCGAGTTCGCCTCGACGTACTCGGCCGGTTTGACCATCGAGGTGAAGACGGTCTGTTCGGAGACCATGAAGAGGGTGCCGAGGGTGCCGGTGCCGAAGGCGGCGACGTAGAGGACCGGCATCGTCAGCACGCCGAGGAGGCTGGCGAGGGGGATGCCGAGGAGGATCGCGGCGCGGCCGAGGTCGGCGCCGACGAGGATCGCCCGGCGGCTGCGGCGGCGGTCGGCCCAGGCGCCGAAGGCGAAGGCGAAGAAGAGGCTCGGGACCAGCTCGACCGCGCCGAGCATTCCCATCTGCTGGGCGTCGGCGTCGAGGGTGAGGACGGCGAGCAGGGGGATCGCGAGCAGCGCGATCTGGTCGCCGAAGAGGGAGATGGTCTGTCCGGTCCAGTAAGCGCGGAAGGGCCGGTTGACGCGCAGCAGGCGGGGGACCCGGCGGCGCATCAGTCGGCCTTGCCCCCGTCGCCCGGCGGGTCGTTGCCGTCGATCGGGAACCCGAGCTGGATGAAGGTGACGGCCCGCCCGCCGGCCGGACGGGCGTCGAGGTCGGTGACCCGGCGCCGATAGGGCGCGACCAGCTCGGCGACCTGCCGGTTCAGCTCTTCGAGCTCGGCCGGGGTGACGTAGAGCAGCCGCTCGTCGATCACCGCGGCTTCCGCCCACTCCTCTGTCTCCTCGGCGCGCTGCTCGACCCAATGCAGCGCCTCCTCGAACCAGCGCTCGACCACCACGCGGGTCAGCAGGTCGCTGGCCTCGTCGGGCTCGCCGCTCGGCCCCCGCGAGGCCCATTCGTGGCCCATCGCGGTGGCCTGCCAAGGCCGCGCCCGGCCGCGCCCCCCGCCCGCCTCTTCGACCAATCCGTACTTGGCGAGCTGGCGCAGGTGGTACGAGCAACCCGCCGGTGACTCGCCGATCCGCTCCCCCGCCTGCGTCGCGGTCAACGGCCCGACGCGCCGCAGCTCACCGAGCAGCTTCAGCCGGGTCGGATGGGCGACGGCACGCAGCGCCCGCGGGTCGGTCAGCTGGACGACAGCGTCTGACATTCCAGTCGAAAGATAGCTTTCGAAAGGGTTCTTTTCAAGGAGATCCGAGACGTTTGCGCTGCGTCGGATGGCGAGGAAATTGGCGCTAGGAGCGGGTTCGGAGAGGGGACGGGGCGCGGGCGGCTGGGGAAGGGATGGGGCGCGGGTCGCCGACGCGGGGGCCGGCGGGGACGCCAAGGGACGCAGCCGTCTCGACTGACGCAGGGCCAGGCGGCTGACGGCCAAGGGACGCGTCCGTCTCGGCCACGGCCCGGGCAGGCTGTGGCCGTGGCCGAGACGGCCGGGTGTGCGGGAGAGGTGCGGGGGACGCCGGGGAGGCGTGCGGGGGACGGGCGGGAGGCGCCACAGGGACGGGGCGTTCGTCACGAAGCCGCGCCGAATCCCCGGATCCTCGGGAGGACGCCAAGCGCTGCATGAATAACCCGTGCCATGGCACGGGTTATTCACTCAGTGCCGGCACGGGAGGGGTCTGGATCAGCGCTGCATGAATTCACCACACCATGGTGTGGTCGATTCACTCAGCGCGTGGATCCGGTCGCTCGGCGGGGGTCCGGATCCGCGTTGCGGCACTTGTGGTCGCCATGGCGACACTTATCGCCCGATCGCGTAGGCGAGCGCCACGGACCCGTGACGTTCCTCCCGGAAGACGCACGGACCCGTGTCAATCCCTACGAAAGGCTCACGTCCCGGGCGTCTCGTGGCGGCCTCAGCCTGCCCGGGTCGCCACGAGACGCCCGGGACGGCCCGACCCCGGCCGCAGGGGCCCGGACCCTTTCCCGTGTCCGGCCGCAAGCACCTTGGACCCTTGCCCGCTCCCCGGCCGCAGGGACCCGGACCCTTTCCCGACCCCGCCGCCGACACCTTGAGCCCTTGCCCGTCCCGGCCGGAGACCCCCGAACCCTCCCCGTCAGTCGAACGCGCCCGCGGCCAATTCCTCGCGCAGCTGTGAGCGGCGGATCTTGCCGCTGATCGTTTTCGGCAGCTCGTCGACGAAGTGGATCTCGCGGGGGTACTTGTACGGGGCGGTCAGCTCGCGGGTGTGGGTCTGGAGCTCGGCGGCGAGGTCGTCGCTTCCCTTGCGCCCGGCGGCGAGGATGACGAAGGCGCAGACGACCTGGGTGCGCTCCGGGTCGGCGCGGCCGACCACCGCGGCCTCGACCACCGCCTCGTGCTCGACCAGCGCCGACTCCACCTCGAAGGGACCGATCCGGTAGGCGGCCGAGGTGATCACGTCGTCGTCGCGGCCCTCGAACCAGAGGTAGCCATCGCCGTCGCGCCAGGCCTTGTCGCCGGAGTAGTAGTTGCCGTCGCGGAACGCCTCGGCGTTCGCCGCGTCGTCGCCGACGTATTCGTCGAAGAGCCCGACCGGGCGGCCGCCCGCGAGGCCGCACGCCGACGTTGCCCACCGTGTCGTCGGGGGCGCGCTCGCCCTCCGCGCCGAAGACGTCGACGTCCCAGCCCGGCACCGGCCTGCCCATCGACCCCGGCCGCACCGGCAGGCAGCGGTAGTTGGCGACCATCAGCGTCGTCTCCGACTGGCCGTAGCCGTCGTAGACGGTGAGCCCGACGCCCTCCTCCCAGGCCCGGATCACCTCCGGGTTGAGCGGCTCGCCGGCGCTGGTGCAGTGGCGCAGGCCGGAGAGGTCGTGGGCGCCGAGGTCGGCCTGGACCAGCAGGCGGTAGAGGGTCGGCGGGGCGCAGAAGGAGGTGACCTTGGCGCCCGGCGATGATCCCGAGGATGGTGTCGGCGTCGGGCTTGCCGAGCGCGACCTGGACCACCGTCGCCCCCTCGTGCCACTGGCCGAAGAGCCCTCCCCAGGCGGCCTTCGCCCAGCCGGTGTCGGAGACGGTCCAGTGGCGGTCGCCGGGGCGCAGGTCATGCCAGAAGCGCGCGGTCGGGACGTGGCCGAGCCCGTAGGCGGCGGACTGCTGCACCATCTTCGGATAGCTGACGGTGCCGCTGGTGAAGAAGATCAGGATCGGGTCCTCGCGCCGGGTCGGCTCGGCGGGCGTGTCGCCGTCGCCGGCCGCGTCGAGGAGGGCGTCGAAGTCCTCCCAGCCGGGCGGCGGGCCGGCGACCTCGGCGGCGCTCGTGCCGACGGCCGCGGCGGGAGCCTCGCCGCCGGCCGCCGCGCCGGCCACGCGCTCCGGGTCCCAGGCGATCTTCACCCGCAGCGAGTCGGTCCCCTCCGGCGCCGCGTCCAACCGCTCCGCCCCACCTGAGTCGACGATCGCGGCGGCGGCGCCGAGCGTCCCCACCCGGTAGCCGATGTCCCGCGGGGTGAGCATGTTGGGGGCGGGCGCGACGACGGCGCCGATCCGGATCGCCCCCAGCACCGCCGCGTACCAGGCGGGCACGCGCGGCAGCATCACGAAGACGCGGTCGCCCTTGCCGATCCCGGCCGCGGCCAGCGCCCGGGCGCAGCGGCGCGATTCGCGGGCGAGGTCGGCGACGCTCTGTTCGGCGACCACCCCGCCCGCGCCGTCGAGCGAGACCAGCGCCAGCGCCTCCGGCTCGCGCCCCGCCCACGCCTCGACGATGTCGACGGTCGGGTTGAAGACCTCCGGCACCTCGAGCCGGAAGCTCGCGTACTCGCGCTCGTAGTCCGCCATCCGCGGCGGCGCCGACCGATCCGGCAACTCACTCATCCCGACCTCCCTTCCCGTTCGTCCGCGGACCTTCCCTTGGCCCGCGGACGATTCTGCCAGGCGAGCTCAGCGGTGTTTGACCCCCGCTTCGGCCAACGGCGCCAGGGTCGGCTCCTTCACCGGGGCGTCGCCGAGCGCCTCGTCGATCGCCGCGACGACGTCGTCGGAGAGCTCGACCCCGGCCGCCTTCGCGTTCGCGTGCACCTGCTCGGGCCGCGAGGCGCCGACGATCGCCGCCGCCACCTCGCCCCGGCGCAGCACCCAGGCGAGCGCCAGCTCGACCATCGTCAGCCCCTCGCCGTCGGCGATCGGCTGCAGCCGCTGGACCGCCTCGAGCGTCGCGTCGTCCAGCTTCGTGCCGATGAATTTGTTCATCGACTCGTTCGCGGCGCGCGAGTCGCCGGGCGGCGCCTCACCCGGTTTGTACTTGCCGGTCAGCACGCCCTCGGCGAGCGGCGACCAGACGATCTGCGAGATCCCGTTCGCCTTGCTGAGCGGGAAGACCTCGGCCTCGGGCGCCTGCCAGAGCATCGAGTACTGCGGCTGCGAGGAGACGAAGAGGTCGGGCCCGGCGATCTCCAGCGCCGCCTCGATCTGCTCCTCCGTCCACTCGCTGAAGCCGAGGTAACGCGCCTTGCCGTCGGCGACGACTTTCTGCAGCGCCTCGATCGTCTCCTCGATCGGCACTTTCGGGTCGAAGCGATGGGCCTGGTAGAGGTCGACGTGGTCGGTCTGCAGGCGGGCCAGCGAGGCGTCGATCTGCTTCGCGATCTGGGCGGCGGAGAGGCCGCGATCGTCCGGGTCGTCGGACATCTGGCCGAACACCTTGGTCGCCAGGATGTAGCTGTCGCGCGGCCGGCCGGAGAGGATCTCGCCCCAGGCGGTCTCGGCGGCGCCGCGGCCGTAGATGTTGGCGGTGTCGAAGAAATTGATGCCGGCCTCGAAGGCGGCGTCGGTGCAGGCGCGGGTCTGGTCGGCCTCGATGCCGCCCGCGTAGGTCAGCCAGGATCCGAGGGCGATCTCCGATACCTCGAGGTCTGAGCTGCCGAGTTGGCGAAAGTGCATGTGTCTCCTTTTCCGGGTTCTCCTCCCGCGGAGGGGACTACCCGGACCGGGCTCGCGCTACCGGGGGGTCGCCCGGCCGGGTGGTGCCGGGGTCGGCCGCGGCGCTACAGGCCGACCGGGTGGCGGACGACGAACCCCTTGCCGAGGAACGGTTCCGTGTGCCAGCGCGGCCCGGTGACGCCGGGCAGGTCGCCGCCGGTGTCCCAGCGGAGGCCGGCGACGCTCATGTAGACGTGCTGCTTGTTGGCGTAGATCGTGATCCAGGTGCCGGGGCCCGGTTCGCCCCAGGTCATGAAGGAGCCGGAGACCATCGGCGCTTCCAGCAGCTTGGCGCCGTGCAGCGCGTAGGAGACCGAGCCGGAGCAGTCGTAGCCCTTGTCCCACCAGCGGGCGTGCCCGCCGCCCCATATGTAGGGAGTGGCGCGGATCCGGTTGGCGGCGGCGATCACCTGCTTGACCGCGGTCGGCGCCGAGGCCGGGGCGATGGCGCGTTCGCCGGCCAGGGTGGCGGCGGCGCCGGGGACGGTCGGGGCGGGGATCGGGACGCCGCTCGGCGTGACGCCGGGAGTTTCGGTTTCCGCGGTGGAGGCCGGGATCGAGGGCGTTTCGACGGTTTCGCCGGAGTAGGTGGCGCCGAGGCCGCCGGAGGCGGCGTGGGCCGCGGGGGCGAGAGCGACCAGCGTGAGCAGGAGCGCGGCGAGCGCCAGGCCCACCCTGCCGATCCGTGCGGCCGGCGCGACGAACCCGACGGTCGAGGCCGTCGGCCCCGCCCCCCAGGCCGGGCCCGTCGCATGCGGTCGCCTTGAGAAAGGGCTCACGAGAAGGTTTTCGACCTCCCCAGCCGGGCCCCGAAATTTTGCACGTCGACGCCCAGGGTCGAATTCCTTCTCCGGGATCGAGGACCGGGGCCGGTAAACCTTTCGGGGTGCGCCGCCTCTCACTGCTCCTCGCCCTGCTCGCCCTCTTCGGGGCGCTCGGGGCCACCTCCGCCCAGGCCTCGCCCTGGACGCTGACCAACCTCAACCTCGGCGACGGGGAAACGATCTTCGGCATGCACTGCGAACCGACCGGCTTCTGCGTCGGGGTCGGCCAGGAAGGCGTGGTGATCCAGTCGAGCGCGCCGACCGCGGGCGCCGCCGCCTGGGCGATCGGCCACGTCACCCCGACCGAAGGCCTGACCTCCAACCTGCGCGGGATCTCCTGCCCGACCGCCGACCCTCTGCGTCGCCGTCGACTTCAGCGGCGGCGTCTGGACGACCACCAACCCGGGCCTCGGCGCCGGCCTCCTGGACGCCGACCAAGATCCCGAAAGTGCGGGCGCTCTTCGGCGTCAGCTGCGTCAGCGAAAGCCAGTGCGTGCTGGTCGGCAGCGCCGGCGTCGTCGTCACCTCGACCGACCCGACCGGCGGCCCGACCGCCTGGACCCGCTCCGTGCTGCCCGGCGCGCCGCCGCTGCGCGCGGTCACCTGCACCGGCGCGCTCTGCGTGGCGAGCGGCTTCAACGGCGAAATCTGGACGACCGGCGCGCCGCTGAAAGGCGCCTCGTCCTGGACCACGGTCGGCCAGCCGGCGGGCGAACAGCCGATGCTCGGGCTGACCTGCCAGAGCGAAACGCTCTGCGTCGCCGGGGTCGAAGGCGCCTTCCTCGTCACGACCACCCCGACCGTGGGCTGGGCGGTCGCGCCGCTCTCGCGCCGCTTCCAGATCGTCGCCGCCTCCTGCCCGACCGCCGCCCTCTGCGTCCTCTCCTCCAACAACGGCGAAGTGACCGCCTCGACCAACCCGCTCGGCGGCTCGGCGACCTGGCTCACCGAACACCTGATCAACGGCGTCACCAACGCCCTCTTCGGCCTCTCCTGCCCGAGCGAAACGCTCTGCGTCGCGGCGGGCAAATTCGGCCAGATCCTGACCACCACCCAGCCCGCCGCCACCGGCCTGCCGGAACCGCCGCCCCCGCCCCCGCCGCCGACCACCGTCCTCATGCACGCGCCGGCGCAGAAGATCCGCCTCGGCGTCCGCACCCCGGCGCCGACCGTCTCCTTCCGCTTCAAAGGCGCGGGGATCGGCCCCTTCTGGTTCCGCTGCAAGCTCGACTCGAAGCCGGGCGCGATCTGCTCGCCCCCGCGCAAGTTCCGCGTCGGCGTCGGCAACCACACCTTCCGCGTGCGCGCCTTCGGCCCCGGCGGTGGCGCCGTCACCCAGCTCGTCTACAAGTTCAAGGTCGAACGGGCGAAGCCGAAACCCAAGCCCAAGCCCAAGCCGAAACCGAAGCCGAAAAGGCACCCCAAGCACCACTAACATCGCGCGATCACCGACGTCGCCGACAAGGTGCTGGACATGATCGGCGAGGTCCAGGGGATGCTCGACCTCGACGAACTGATCGACGGCCTGCTGGTGGCGATCCAGCGCAACGTCCCCTCCGACTACGTCTCCCTCAACGACATCGGCCCGGACACCGACCGGGTGATCTCGGTGGTGACGCCGGAGCTGCCGGACCACCTCTACCGCCTCTTCGGCGAGTTCGCCTTCCAGAACCCGGTGATGCTGAGGTACATGGAGACGCTCGACGGGCGTCCCTACCGCTTCTCCGACGTGACCACGCCGGAGGCGCTCCACGCGCTCGAGCTCTACCGGCAGGTGTACGCGCCGATCGGGGTCGAGCACCAGATGGCGTTCACCCTGCCGGCGACGCCGGGCCGCGTGATCGCGATCGCGATCAGCCGCGCCGACTCCCGACTACACCGACGAGGAGCGCGAGGTGATCGAACGCTCCCGGCCCTACCTGATCCAGGCGTGGCGCAACGCGATCGACCACACCGCCCTGCGCGACGAGCTGGCGGCGCGGCCGCTGGGACCGGCGGGCGGTGACGGCACCGCGGTCGCGGCGCTGCGGGCGCGGGGCCTGACCGAGCGCCAGGCGCAGGTGCTGGCGCTGGTCGCCCGCGGCCGCTCGAACCGCGACGCCGGCGCGATCCTCGGGATCAGCGACCGCACCGTGCAGAAGCACCTCGAGCACTGCTACCGCGTGCTCGGCCTCCAGGGCCGCTCGGCCGCGGCCGAGCTCGTCTGGGCCCTGCTCGCCGAAGCCGGGCCGAGCGGCGACGAAGGTGGCGAAGGTCCCGCCCGCCGCGGGCTCGACGGCCGCCCCGGGGCCGTGCCCGGGGCGGACGAGACGGGAGGTTCCGGCGGCCTAGCTTCCGGTGCCGACCTGCGTCGTCACCTTCGCGGTGCCGCCGGAGACCTTGGCGCCCTTGACCGAGAAGAGGAGGGTGCCCGGTCGCAGGTGGCCGACGTTCAGCACGGTGAAGGTGCTGCTTTTCGCCTTCACGCTGACCTTGATCTTGGCGGCGGGCTTGACCCGCGAGACGGCGACGATCTTGCCGTGGGATTTGATCCGCAGGCCGGCGAGCTTGAAGCTGTCACCGGGGTGGGACCAGGTCAGGGTGACGCGCAGGGTGTGGGTCTTCGCGCCGACGGTGAGCGAGTGGGTCTTGCTCTGGCCCTGGGTCAGTTCGTCGGTGAACTGGCGCGGCGGCGTCTGGCAGGTCAGCGCGGCGCCGATCTTGTTGACGACGGCCTGCAGTTCGCTGTCGTCTTCGAGCTCGTAGACCTGGCCGCCGGTGTCGGTGGCGATTTTTTTGAGGCGCGCGGTGTCTTCGGCCCCGTAGAGCCCGAACCCGATGACGTAGGTGGGGACGGGGTGTGCGAGATGCGCTTCGTTGTAGGTGCCCTCGTCGTGCCCGCCGTCGGTGAGGAAGATCCGCGCCTGCGAGGTCGGATCGTCGGCATCGGCCTTGGCGAACGCGCCGTTGTAGTCCGTCGCCCCGTTGTCGGCGTTGATGTTCGCCTGCATCGCCGCTTCCATCGTGGCCGCGTTCGGCCCGATCGGCTCGGGCGGGAAGATCGTCGAAGCGGGCGGGATGCCTTCGTAGACGCCCGGTATGGCTTCGATCCCCGACCCGAATTCCACCCCGCCCAGAGTCGTCGACGTGGGCAGCGTCTTGATCAGCAGGTCCATCGCCTGCACCCGCAGCTTGTTGGGATCGGTGATTTCCATCGAGCCCGAGTCGTCGATGATCGCCTCGATGTTGGTCGCCGCCGTGCACGCGGCGGACCCGGTCGCGACCGGGGCACTGGTCCCTCCCGCGGCGCCGGCGGTGCCGACGAAGACCGCCCCGGCGAGGAGGCCGGCGAAGAGCGCCGTGACAAGACCCTTACTGAGTGACTTCAATTTGCTTCTCCCCGTGAGGCGGCTGATGGACGGCGCCAGCCTAAACGCTCCGGTACTTGGAAAACGGTGGCCCCCGATCCGGCGGACGAATATCGGCGGATATCGCCCGGAGCGGGTAGGGGTTCTCCGTGGCCGACACCGATCCCGATCTGAAGGACCCCGAGCTGAAGGAGCGTGCCCGCGCGGCGATCCTCGAGTTGCTCGCCGCCCGCGGACCGGAGAAGACGATCTGCCCCTCGGAAGCGGCCCGGACCCTCGCCGGCGCCGGCGACTTCCGTCCTTATATGGAGCCGGTCCGCGACGCGGCGGCGAAGCTGGCGGACGCGGGCCGCATCGAGGTCACCCAGAAAGGGGAGCCGGTGAAGATCGGCGAGGTGCGAGGCCCGATCCGCCTCCGACAGACGAGACAACAGGAGGACCACCGTTGAGCCCGAACCCCCGTGATCTGCTCGGCCTGCCGATGGTGGCGCCGCGGGCGCTCCGGGCCGCCGCCGACCTGCTCGAACGCCTGCCCGAGATCGAGGCGGCGGTGATCGCCACCGTCGACCGCGCCCAGGGCACCCTCGACGAGCTGCTCGACCGGGTGCGCCCGATCGAGACCGAGCTGCAGGAAGTCCAGGGCTCCGCCCGCACCCTCGAGCGCCAACTCGTCGAAACCGAGCAGCAGTTCGCCGTCACCGATCGCAAGATCGACGAACTGAAAGTCCTGGTCGCCCAGCTGATCGAGCAGGTGATCCGGGTCGAGGGTGCCGCCGAGCACTTCCTCGACAAAGTCCCCGGCCTTTCCGCCGAGCGCGCCCAGGAGCGGGCCGAGGAGATCACCCGCGAAACCGAAAGGCCTGAGCGCCCCGCCTGATACTGTTCACCAAATGGTTAACAGTCCGTTCAAGGCCCTGTCCCATCCGATCCGCCGCGAGATCATCGAAC
Organism: uncultured Solirubrobacterales bacterium; assembly: GCA_963791095.1. GTDB lineage: Bacteria > Actinomycetota > Thermoleophilia > Solirubrobacterales > 70-9 > VAYN01. The sequence goes on along the minus strand of CAWBRE010000028.1, from coordinate 369,460 downwards.
GCCTCGCGGTCGGTCCCGCCACGGTCGGCGAAGTCACCGGCGATTTCGCCGTCTCCAAGCCGGCGATCTCCAAGCACCTGAAGGTGCTCGAAGAGACCGGCGTCGTCAGCCGCGTGATCGACGGCCGCACGCACGTGCTCTCGCTCGAGACCGCGGCGCTGGAGGAGGCGACCGAGTGGATGGTCCGGCAGCGGGCCATCTGGACGCGGCTGTTCGATGTCGTCGAGGATCACCTGAAGGAGGAGCAGAGATGAACCTGCCGCCCGTCGTTTCACCGCAGGAATGGGATGCCGCCCGCGAGGAGCTGCTGGTCAAGGAGAAGGAGCTGACCCGCGCCCGCGACGCGCTCGCCGCCGAACGCCGGCGGATGCCGCGCCAGGCGGTGGACGTGGACTACCGCTTCGAGGGACCCGACGGGCCGGTCGGCCTGCTCGACCTGTTCGAGGGCCGGCGCCAGCTGATCGTCTACCGCTTCTTCTTCGAGCCGGGGGTGAGCGGTTGGCCGGAGGGCGGCTGCCGCGGCTGCTCGCTCGGGGCCGACCAGGTCGGGCACCTCGCCCACCTGAACGCCCGCGACACCACCTTCGTCTACGTCTCCCGGGCGCCGCAGGAGGACATCGCGCGCTACCGCGAGCGGATGGGCTGGGAAGTTCCCTGGTACACGCTGACCGACGGCTTCGACGCCGACTTCGGGGTCGACGAGTGGCACGGGACCAACGCCTTCATCCGCGACGGCGACGAGGTCTTCCGCACCTACTTCGTCAACAGCCGCGGCGACGAAGGGATGGGGACGACCTGGAGCTACCTCGACATCACCGCGCTGGGCCGGCAGGAGATCTGGGAGGACTCGCCGGAGGGCTATCCGCAGACCCAGGCCTACGCCTGGTGGAACCGCCACGACGAATACGACGAGCCGACCGTCTTCGAGGCCGCGCTCGATGCCGAGGCCGCCTCGCAGCGCGGTGAGGGGAGCATCTGATGGAGACCGCCGAGACGATCCGCATCGAGCGCACCTACGACGCGCCCGCCGAGGCGGTCTTCGACGCCTGGACCGACGAGCGGGTGCTCCGCCGCTGGTTCCATGGCCAGCGTGGCTGGACCACCTCGGAGGCCTCGGTCGACCTGCGGATCGGCGGCGCGGTCCGCGTCGTCATGCACGATCCGGTCAAGGGGGAGGACCACGGCGGCGGCGGTCACTACACCGAGGTCGACCGCCCCACCCGGCTCGCCTTCACCTGGACCTGGGACTGGGACGATCGCGAGACGCTGATCGAGATCGACTTCGAGGAAGGGGCGGGCGGGACCACCGTCCGGTTCACGCACGGCAACCTCCGCGACCTCGAGTCCGCCCGCGACCACGAAGAAGGCTGGAGCGTCTGCTTCGACAACCTGGAACGGGCGCTCGCCGGCGAGGCGCGGAGGCGGAGAACGCGGAGAGCGGCCGTTGATCCCCCTGGGTCACATCGCCGGGATCCCGGTCGAGGAGACCGCGCTCAGCTTCGGCCCGGTCCTCCTGGCCGCGGGCGGGATCGCGGCGCTGAGGCTGCGGGCGGTCCTCGCGAGGATCAAGGCGACGGTCGCCGGTCGGGGCAAGAGGGACCGACCGGCGGGCGGCTCCGCCAGGGTCTGAGCGCCGGCGCCGACGCGCCCGACCCGGGCGGGCTCAGCCGCCTTTCTTGCGCGCTTTCTTCGCCGCCGCGGCTTTCTCGGCGACCGCGGCCGCTTCCCGCTCGACTTTCGCCGCCTCCTCTTTCGCGGCGAGGCTCTCCTCTTTGACGGCGAGGCTCTCGAGCTCTGCGGCTTTCGCCTTGCGCGCTTTCTCCTTCTCCGCCTTGCGCGCCGCCTCGGTCACCGCTTTTTTCTGCGCCGCCGCGGCTTTCTTGGCTTTCGCCTCATCGGCTTTGCGACGTTTCGCCGCGTCCTCTTTGCGCTTGCGCGCGTCGCGGTCGGCCTGCGCCCGTTGCTCGGCGGCGCGGGCGCGCTCGGAGTCGGCGCGCTCGCGTGCCTCCTGCTCGCGGCGCTCGGCTTCCTGCTCGAGCTGCAGGGCGCGTTCGCGCTCGGCGGTGGCGGCCTCGCGGCGGCGGGCGTCCTGCTGCAGGCCCGGGTTGCGCAGCACCGTCCCGGCGGCGTTCCGCACCGCGGCTTCGGTCCGATCGGCGGCGAGCTTGGCGGGTGACTTGGTGGCGCCCGCGACCTTCAGCGCCCCGTCGAGCGGCAGGCGGGCGACCTTCAGCGAGCGGTCGACGACCGTCTTCGTCGTCTTGCTGAACAGGCCCATCAGTTCTTCTCCTCGGGATCGATCGCGGCGGCGTTTGCGGCGGCCTGCTCGGCCTCGGCGCGAAGGCGCTCGGCCTCCTCGAGCTCGCTCACCTCGCGGGTGCGGGCGATCCGCTCCTTGGCGTCGGCCTCGGACTCCTCGGCGCGGCGCTTGTGCTCGGCGTCCATCGTCTCCTCGTGCGCGCGCTCATGCGCCGCATCCACCGCGGAGCCCTCGGCGCCCTCGATCTGGTCCTCGCGGCTTTCCAGCGCCAGCTCGCCCTCGAGCTGCTCGCGGCGGGCGTCGGTCTCCGCCCGTTCGGCAGCGAGGTCGGCGCTGCTCTTCCTTCGCCGCGGCCTCCTCCGCCCGTTCGGCTGCCTCGCGTTCGGTGTCGGCCTGCACCTGCTGGGCGTGGCCCTCGGTGGAGAGCGTGTCGTTGCCCATCGCCGAGCCGATCGCCTCCTTGACGCGCCCGACCACTTTGCCGATTCCACCGCCCGCGACCTGCTCCGGCCCCTGCTTCTGCTCAGTCATCCATGCCTGTCTTTCGCTTTATAAGTCGAGAAAGCATGTACCCGGGACGTCTTCCCATTAACTGATGGGTCTGGGCCCTGTCGACGCCGCGCCCGACCCCAGCGCGTGTCCGCACATCTAGAGAAGCTCAAGAGAGCTGGGACCGCGGAGGGCCGAGGCCGGCAGCCGGCCCGCCCATTGGAATGGATTGAGCAGGGCGCCGCGCTAGAGCCCGGCTTCGGCTGCCAGGCCGAGAGCGAGATCGGCGAAGCGCTCTTCGTCCTCGAGATCGGGGGAGTGACCGGAGCCGGCGAACTCGACGAAGCGCGCGTCCGGCGCCAACTCCCGACTCGAACTTCTCTCGGTGCGGGCGTGGGTCCGGTCCCGGACCCCCCAGAGGATCAGGGCCGGCTGCGCGACCGGTCGCAGATCGGGCTCGGCGTCGCGGTTGGCCTGGATCAGCGAGGCGAGGCAGAAGCAGCCGCCGCGGCCGAGCACCTCGCGGCTGGTCGCCTTGAACGCCTCCTTCGTCGTGTCCGGCGCCAGCGCCGCGTCGTACCAGGTGTCGGAAAGGCGGCGCGAGTTGAGGCCGCAGATCGCCTGGCCGAGCAACGGCCGCGACATCTGGCGCTTGGGGTCGATCCGCCTGATCCAGCGCTTCTCCTCCTCCCAGCCCGCCGCCTGGACGATCGCGAGGCCGGCGATCAGGTCGGGGCGCTCGCCGGCGAGCCGGATCGAGGGGTAGGCGCCGCCGCAGGGAGCGATCAGGACGTAGGGGCCGAGGTCGAGGTGCGTGAGGGCGGCCTCGAGCGTGGCGGCGATGCGCTCGATCGAGAAGTCGTAGTCGCGCCGGGGGAACGAGAAGCCCGAGCCAGGTGCCTCGATGCAGACGACGTTGGCGCTCCGGCCGAGGCGCCGGACCAGCCCGTCGTAGTGCTCGATCGCGTTGGGGGCGTCGGGGACGATGACCAGCGTCGGGCGTCGGCTCGGATGCCGGGCGAGCACGCGGGCGCGCAGCAGGCAGTCGGCCTGGTCGATGAAGACGATCCCCTCGCCGCCGCCGGCGTCCTGGGCCCGGCGGCGGCGCCGGGCGAGCCGGACGACGTCGAGCCGGGCGGCGCTCATGGCGCGGCGGGCAGCTCGGTCTCGATTGCCTCGCGCAGCGCCGTCAGGGCGCGGGCGCGGGCACGCAGCTTGGTCGCCGCATGGGCCTCGGGGTTCAGGCCCGCCAGCTCCGCCGCCCCGGCCGCGACGGCCTCGTCGAAGTCGGCGGCGGGGACGGCAAGGTCGAGGAAGCCGGCCGTGACGGCATCCGTCGGCTCGTACATCACGGCGCTGATCACGGCGCGGTCGAAGTGGGCCGGAGCGAGCCGGTGGCGGGCGAGCTCGATCACGAAGAGCGGCATCGTCAGCCCGATCCGGACCTCGTTCAGGCCGATCTTGAAGGGTCCCTCGACGCCGATCCGGGCGTCGGCGGAGAGAAGCAGGAACGACCCGGCGGCGATCGCGTGGCCGCTGGAGGCGACGAGCACCGGGGTCGGGAAGCCGAGCAGGCGCTCGCAGAGCGTCGCGCCCAGCCGCAGCATCTCCGGCAGCCGCTCGGGTTCGTCGCGGAACACGCCGAGGTCGAAGCCGGCCGAGAGGTAGCCCTCGCGACCGCCGAGGACGACGATCGCGGAGTCGGCCTCGGCCTGGTCGAGGGCGGCGTGCAGTTCCTGGAGCATCGGGATCGAGAGGGCGTTGACCTTGCCGTCGTCGAGGGTGATGCGGGCGATGCGATCGTCGCGCTCGTAGGTAAGGAGGTCGGCCATGCGCGCAACCGTATCACTGTTTCGGAACGTCGGTCCGTTATTCTCGGAGGATGCCGCGAACCAAGCAGCGCACGCCGGAGCTTCGAGCCAAGCTCCTCGACTCCGCCGTCGACGTGCTCGGCCGCGAGGGCTCGGCGGGGTTCACGACCCGCTCCATCGCCCGTGCCGCGGACACCTCGCCGCCGGCGGTGTACGAGCTCTTCGGCGACCGTGGGGGCCTGATCCGCGAGGTCTTCTTCGAGGGCTTCCGCCTACTCGGAGCTCAACTGGCGGCGCTAGAGGAGACCCCCGATCCTCGAGCCGACCTGATCGCGATGGCGGCCGCCTACCGCGAGTTCGTCCGCCGCAACCCCGAGCTGGCCCAGGTCATGTTCTCCCGCCCCTTCACCGACTTCAGCCCCGGCCGCGCGGAGATCAAGAAGAGCGGCTCGGTCCGCGAACGAATAGTCGCCACGGTCCGCCGCTCCATCGAAGCCAACCAACTAGTCGGCGACGAGGTCGACATCGCCCACGCCCTAGTCGCCCTGATCCAAGGCCTGGCCGCCGCCGAGTCCTCCCGCCGCCTAGGCACCTCCAAAGCCTCAGTCGACCGCCGCTGGGCGCTGGCGATCGACGCCCTGCTCGACGGCTTCGGCCTTGGCGACGCGGCAGCGTCGGTGGCTTCTCCAAAATAACTACCTTGACCAGCGGCTTCGAAGGCTGATCTAGGCCAATTCCGCGTAGAACGAACCAGCGCGGACCGCGGCTGCGTTGCCAGGACAGACCCGGGCGAATAGGTTCGCCCGGGTCCCTCACGCCGGCAAGGAGAGCCCGTTAAACGTCCCGCCCTGGTCCTGTCGATACCTGGCGCGCGGGCGGCGTCGCGCGCTTGCCGCGGTGCTCGGAGTCGCGGCACTCCTCCTGGTCTACTCGGTCGCGATCGCGGGCCCCGCGCTGCCGCAGCCGAAGGCCGGCGCCTGGAAGTTCGGCGACGCCGATGGCGGCTTCACCCTCGCCGCCGGCAAGGGCCACAAGCTCTTCCTCACCAACGTCCACAGCCGCACCCAGAACTTCGTCGGCTGCCCGGAAAAGTCAGAACCGATCACCGTCTCCGGTCGCTTCCCGCTCAGGGTGATCAAGCTCCAGGAGGATGGCGCGGCGCTCCGGAGGGACGCTTCAGCGCCAATGCCTGGCGATGTACTCAACGGCCTCAGCAGTGTTCAGCAGATGGGTCGAGTTGTTGATCCTCACGTAAAGATCGGCTGATGCTCCTTTGGCGACGTAGATCGGAGTCGGACTGGGGTCGACGTTCACCCGGCAAACGTCCCCTCCGCTGAGAACCTCGAAGGTGATCGTCGTTTGGGTCGCGGCCAGCTTTCCAAGCCTCGTCTCGAACAGAGTCGTCAGCCAACTCTCGTAGCGATCCCTGTCTCCGTTCGAGATCGTTCGGTAGTCGGCCTCAAGGCCGACTACCTCGCCATCGTCCCCCACGCCGATCAAGAGACTACCGCCCTGAGCATTCATGAGCCCCGCGACCGTCTTCAGTATTGCCAGTTCGAGGGCTGGATCTTTGGCACCTTTTGACTCGTTCCAACGCGCCGACCGTTTGAACTCCACCGTCAGACTCTCTCCAAGTCCGATCAAGGTCTCGGTGCTCTGCGGAACCGGAGTGGATTCGGCGACGTCCGGCCTGCGTCCCTCGAGAGGATGCGAGTTGACCGGCTCGAGCAAATCGTGCTCCGCCACCTCAACCATGACCTCGCGTCCGCTGGCCCGCTCGACGTACGAGAATGCGGTCTTCGCGTAGTCGTGCGGCGCCAGCTTCTTCAGCTGCTCCTTGACGCGGCGGCGCCCCTCGATCGCAAACTCGACGTACTCTCGAAGCTCAGAGGAAGTCCACCCCTCATCAGGGTGGAGGATCTTCAGCAGGCCGGACACCGTCTTTCGGACCGCACGCTCGTCCCGGGCACTCAGATGGTCCCCTAGCTCGAACTCACTGTCGAGAACGTGCACGTAGCTCCGTTTGCGCAGCTCGCGCACGGCCTCCGCCAGGTAGTCGGAGACGAATCCATAATGGCCGGTGAAGAGACGATGCTCCATCTTCGGGGTCTCCCATCCCGGCAGGTAAAAGTGAATGCGATCGAGGAAGGCTGGGTCGATCATCGCCTTTGGCAGATCGGCAAAAAGGTGCCCGGTGCGAATCAGCTCCTCCGCCGGCTTGCTGGTGTTGCCGAGGAAGACGAGAGAGGCCTCCGCCGGCATCTCCTCCTTCCCTCGCGCGAACGACCCCGACTCCATGTAGTCCTTGAGTATCTGGACCACGCTCGAATCGCTGAACTCGATCCCCGCGACCTCGTCGAAGGCAACGGTGTCCCACGTGCCGATCAGCCCCATCCGCCCCGTGCCCATGTGCACGAAGAGCTGGGCCACGGTGGTCTTTCCGCCCGATATGAGGATCGCGTTCGGAGACGTCTCGCGATAGACGAACGACTTGCCCGTCCCCCAGGGCCCGAGCTCCACGAGGTTGTAATTCCGCTCCGCGAGCGGAATCAGGCGGGTCAGGTAAAGCAGCTTTCGGCGCAGATCGAATTCACGAGACTTGAGCCCAATCGACCGCACGATCAGATCGAGCCATTCGTCCCTGCTGAAGCGCTCCCTACCGGTGGCGTAGTCGTCCAGCGAAAAGGCGGCGACCTGTATCGGTTTGAGGCCCCGAATGTAGAAGGGCCGCTTATGTAGCTCCTCGTCGTCAGCGTTGTAGACCAAGTCGAGCTGCGACCAGACGCCGCCCTGGAGAAGTCGGTCGTAGCGGTAGACGATCTCCTCTGGGACGTGAACGAATTTGTCCCCGAAGTTCGCCAGCTCCGCCCAGTACTTGTCTTCGCTGGCGAGGAGGCGGACTGAGACCTTGTCGATCAGTCGGTGCTCGCCCTGTCGCTTGAGCCGTGCCTTCGATTTCTCCGCCTCGTCGGGCCGGATGAAGTTGTCCGACAGCGTTTGGTTGACCACCTGCAAGCCCGTCGCGATCGCCGCCGGATCGTCGGATGCGCAGTACTTGCCAAGCAGGAACTCAAGGACGTAAACCGGGACGTTCGCGCCGACCTTGACCTGACGAACCAGGTCCTTCCGCACCACCCTTCCGGCAAAGGCCTCATTCGCCGCATGATCCAGCTCGTCCATCGACGAGCTAACTGAAGCCTCCATCAGAGATCATCCACCACGACCGGGGCGACAACGACAGCTTCGGTCCCACCGAGAAGCAGGCCGGTGCGGGCGTCGAGCACCTGGATCTCGACGGTTCTGTCGCGCTCGAGGTTGCTCGTCACTTGGAACGTGAGGATAGGCGCAGGGGCGTCGGCCCGGAGTTCGACCGCCCCAGTCGCGGGGTCATAGCCCTCGCCGGAGACGATGCGAGCGATCGGGCGCCCGTCGTCGTCTCCCCGCGCCACGACGCGAACGGTGATCCCGCTCGTGAAGAGATCCCCTGAGAACTCCAGCGTTGCAGCGAATGCACCAGTCGTAATCCGTCCTCCGGCAATCGACACTTGCACACGGAACTGGGTCGGTGCGGGCGCCGCCTCGGTGTCGATCACCAACACCGGGACGACGACCTCCTGTGGAGATAAGCCTCCGTGGAAGAACTGCTTGGCGCCACCGGCCTTGAACACCGCCAGCCCGCGGGGGGCAATCAGGTCGAGTTCGCTCGGCAAGCCGGTTGACGACAGCGGGGTTCGCAGCGTGCTCTCAGTCGTTGCCGCCCCCTTGCCGACCCAGTCGCGCCGGTGCAGAGCCCCAAGGCCACCGGCGGGCGGATCAATCGAGCGATGCGAGCCAATGCCCCGCGACAGCGTCACGAAGCCGTGGTCCGCAGCGATCACGACGCGCTTGATCCCGGCTTGGCCGAGGCGCGCGACAAGGTTTCGCAGCAGTTCGAGGACAACGGTGAACTGCGCCCATGCTGCGTTCAACATCCCCGACTCGCCAGCTGCGTCCAGCTCCTGCGAGCGCACCAGAAGGAGGTCGGTGTCGCCGAGGTCCCGCTTCAGCTCCCGCTCGCCTTGGCCCGCGACGACATCCAATGTCCGATCGAGAACCTTGCCTCCGTGGGACGCTCGCAAGCGTGCGATCCGCTGCGGAACTGAGCCGACCTCTGAGCCGTCGATCGCGACAGAGAGGTCGCCGTCGGACATGGTCAGCATGAGACCGGAGTCGGCATCGGGCGTGAGACTTGCCATCCCGACCTTGGTGATGGTGGGCACCGAGGCAATCGCGGAGTGAAGTTGCACCTCGTGCCCGTCGGCGCTCAGCCCCTCGGCGAGATCGGCGCCGAGCTCGAAGCGAAGCGCGTCGACCCAGACGTATGCAACCGGCCCTGGCGCGTCCCGCACCCAGGTGGCGTGAATGCTGCCCTGTCGCAGCGACCCGCCAATCTCGAACCCCTGTCGCTCGACGGCCGTGGAGAACGCAAGTAGGGATTCGTCCAACCACTCCTCGTAGGCGACGCGCGCCTCCGCGATTGCCGACTCCAGATCGCCATGAACCCGCAATGCATTGCAAGCGATCTCGAAGCGTCTGTAGGTACGGTCGACGGTCCAGCCTTCGGCAACGTAGGCGTCCAAGATCTGACCGCAGTCGAGCGAGGCGAGATCGGGGGCCGCGGCGATTGAGAGGCGCAGCTCCGCGGTTGCTTGCACAGACCGCCAGTTCGCCGCAATCAGACTCCAATCCTCACCCGCCGGCCCCTGGGGTCGCACCCATGGGCTCATTGCGAGTCGCGACTTCGCCAGATCGCTCGCACCATTTGGATCGCCGGCGGAGAGCCGGCGAACGGCCTCGTCGAAGACGGCGTCGTCGGCCGCGCGACTGCCTGTGCTGGTGGCCAGCCCCTCGGACCAGGTAAGCGTTTGGCGGAGCCCGAGCGCGTCGTCAACCCGGCGGGAGGTCTCGCCGTACCCACTGCGGGCCGCCGGATCGGCCTGCCATGCCATTAGCATTTCCTTCGTTCGCCGGCGCTGCTCGGCGATTACAGGAGCCCAGGCGGTCATCAGGGTGTCAGGGAGTTTCGCGCCCTCGCCGGCGATCTCGGTCAGCACCATTTGGCGCAGGCAGGCCTCTCGCAGCTCGTCGCCGATCCCGTTGAGGGGCCCTCCAAGCTCATCGCTCAAGAGCTCCGCCGCGGCGCTCCACGCGTCCTCAGCATCGAGCTCGGCGGTGCGCTCGCCAGTTAGCACCCGGAGCATCATCGTGCGCGAATCGCTTGCCCCCAGGGCGCTGATTAGCCGGACGTTTCCGGCCTCTCCCGCGACTGCCGACTCAGCCTCCGCCAGAGTCCTTGCCGCCTTCCCGATCTCTGTCAAGCGCCTGTCGCTCAATTGCCCGTTGAGGGCCTTCTTCACGAGCACCCGGAGCGGCAAAGAAAACGTGGCTCCGGCGGCCCGGATCTCTTCGAGTGGATCGCTGGCCGGCGCCGCTCCATGCACGTAGACGACCAGCTTCGGCGGGCTCTCGCCGGCCATGTACGGCTCAACCTCCCGTCGCAGTGAGTACCAGCTTCCGTCGTAGGCGGCAAAATAGGCGTCCTGCGGGCATAACGAGGCCGCATCGCCCGAGAACTCGCCATCAGTGTCCTGCCAGACAACGAGTCCGTGCTGGCTCACCTTCTTCCCCAGCGCTGCCGCGAGGTGATCCCCTAACGCACTCATCAGATGCGGTCCGCCCACCTGGCCACGCTTGCCCATGTATGGCGACCTTCTCGCAATTCTTCCCGCGCTTGCTTGGCCTTCGGCCAGGCGGGAAACAGATCGGCGAGCGGGGCCGCGCAAAGGAGGATGCCGTCGTCTAGATCGGGCTCCCATCCGAGCTCGGCGATCCTTTCCACCTCCGCCTTAAACCGGGCCACTTCCTCCCGGAGTTCCTGCTCGGCGTGCAGCTCAGCGGCGACCTTTCTCGCAGAGCGCTCCTCGCTCGCATCCGTCCTGCTCCTTTCGATACGGGCGATCGCCTCCGACCCGAGCCGCTCGCGCCGGGCCGCCTCCCGCACCACCGCATAGAGAGTCTCGCGAGTGAAACTGGGTGCGTAGAGCCAGGCTCCCCACTTCCGCGCTGGGATCGTGAGCTGCCAGTAGATGGGGGCCTTACGACGACTTTTCGAGTATCGCGAGAGATGCTCTTTGAAGAATTTTCGGCGTAGGAAATCGCGGAGCGTCCTGCTCCCGACCGCGGCCAGCGCTTCCTCGATCGAGTCCTCAGGACTGTCGAGTACCACTCGAGCGGCGGCGAGGACCGCCCCCTCGACATCCCAATCGTGTCCGACCTCGTCGATCAGTAGGCGCGACGGAGGAATTCCGAGAGGGTAGTTCGATGATGCGTCGCGGGCGGAGAGCGCTTCGCTGTCGCTCAGCATGCCGGGAGGGCGGAGGGCGGGTGGACAGAAGAGCTCCGATAGCCCGGAGGCCTTGTCCGGATCGAGCGCGACACGGGCGTCCCAACGACCGACAGCGATGCCAAAGAGGTATGAGAGCAGATCCTCGGCCGTGCGCCGCGACCCTCCCGGGGGCAGCAGACCGAGCCGCTCACGAGCGTCCTCCACTACGGACGGATGACATTCAAAGGCATGGGCGAGGACCTCGATGCGGCGATCGGCGACAAAGGTCATCGTGGCGACTGCTCGCCCGCCTCCTCGCTGGCCAATTATCTCCTCGATCAACTGCTCCATTGGCAGCTCGAAAAGGCGAGCGAACTCCGCGTCATCCAACGCCACATCGCGCGGATAAGCGCTCGGATGAAAGCCGAGCGCCCCGTCCAGCTCCTGTACCGCCTCCACCCCCAATCCGATCTGCTCGGTGAAGCAGGCCTCGACAGCCGCCGAGTCGGCGATCGAATCGAGCGCCGCCTGGTTCGCGGACTTGTGTCGTCGGAGCGCGGTCGCGGACAGAGAGCGGCCGTGAGAAGGAAGTGGCGGGGCCACAAACCCGCGCGTCGTCTCGTCGAGCAGATCCTGCCGCCGGCGCCGCTTCGCCATCTCGGTGGCGTGGCCGACGATGCCCTCTCTCGCGCTTGCATCCAGCGCCGCTCCCGGCCACGGAAGGTTCTGAACCAGTCCCACCTCGTAAGACTTCGAGGCTCCCCCGGCGCTGGTCTCGTCGCCCGCCGGCTGGCTTGCGCCGAGCAGGTACGCCGCCGGCCGGCTGGTGAGCCAGGCCAGTGCTAGCAACGGCTCGGCGGAGATCACCGCGGGTCCCTTGTGCCCGAAGATGCCCCCAGACGGCAGGATCCTTGGACTGAAGCCACTTGCCGTTCTCAATGGCCAGGTCAGTCCGCCCTCGAAGTAGTACTGGGTGTTCTGGACCCTCGAACCTCCGGAACTCCGGAGCAATCGCCCATCGTCGCCAAAGTCGACGACGAGGTGGATATCGGCCCAGTAAGGACTGTATTCGCCTCCCTTTGCAAATGGGACCCAGCGAGCACCCTCCGACAGGTCGGCCGTCGAACGACCGATTCGACCAGGATCGACCTCCCAGTACGCTCGAACGAACCTGAAGTCGTCCCCGGTCGCCAGTCCCTGCCTGGCAATCCCGCCATGGCCCTCGAGCCTCGGGAGGTCCGTGAACAGACGACGCAGGGAGGGATGCATCCAATACGCAAGCGGGGCGCCTGGGATCGCGTCGAAATCCTCCAGCCGAACCCTCGAAAGACGGGGGTCGATGGATCCCGCACGGTCGGCCGCGATTGCAGCACGCAGCCCACCCTCTCGGTCGGCCTCCTTCAACATGTTCGCGAACGTGGCCTGATCGTCCGCAGAGGGATCTCCGGGCCCGATCGTGTACGCGGCCGCCTCGACCAGGGCCTGCTCCATCACTCCTAAGCCCAGGTCGGCCACTGCCTGCAACCTGTTCTGGAGGAGAACCTGCCGTCGCCAGGCCTCGAAAGTACTGAGGTACATCCCGGCCCTCGAAGTGAGCGCTCCGACGTAGCCGTCGCGACGGCACAGTTCGACGCCGCGCCCGACGAAAGCGGCGAGGATGTTCGAATCCTTGGTCGGCAGCCAGGGGTACGCACCCCGCAGATAGCTCTTCGTCTCCGCGATCGGCTCGCCAAACGGCGGATTCATTAGAACGACGTCGTAGCGCTTGCGCATTGCATCGACGAACCGAAGCGCATCGTCTGCCTCGGCCGCTAGCAGCCGCTGGGCAACGGAGGACGACGCTCGGTCGGCAATTGCCTGTAGGTCCCCCAAGAGCTCAGCCTCCACCTGGTCGAAAGCGTCCTCGGCGAGGGGGAGCGTTTCCGACTCCCCGAATGGCGCCTCCCGGATCTCCCTATCGAGCTCCACCTCTACCTTGAGCAGCGGCCCCAGCAACGGCGCCGCAGCCAGGATCTGGCCGATGCGATCGACCAGTGATCGGTGCCGAATGCCTGAGCCGACCTCGGCACTCAGTTCCTGCGCATCGCCGGGAAGGCTGCGGGCGGTCACGACATTGCTCTTCGATAGGGGGAGATCCTTGCAGTGCCGGCGAGCACGCAGTGCGATCGCCGCCGATGCGACCTGGGCACAGCGGGGGTCGATGTCTACGCCCCAGAGCGCCGCGACGATCGACGGCGCCGACTCTTTTGGCGGCACACCCTGAAGCTCCCAAGCCCGCTCCAGCACGTCGTAGCAGCCGAGCAGGAAATGTCCGCTCCCACAGGCCGGGTCGAGGATCGCAATTTCCTCGAGGTCGAGGGGAGCACCCTGCTCGCTGGGGGGATCGACGAGGAGGGGGAACTCCGACAGCATTGGACATGCTGGGTCGTTCTCGATCAACCGTCGGCCCAGGGTGTTCTGGACCAGGAAGTCGACTACGTAGCGAGGGGTGAAGAACTGGTTCCGGACGGCGAGCTCACGCGAGTTGCGGGGGGCACCAGACTCGTCTCGCATCTTGCGTCGCTCCGATCCGGTGTTGAAGAACTGGTACGTCCATCCCAGAGCGTCCGGGGCCAGCCAGATGTCAGCGAGCTCAGGGGCTGCCAGGAGGTCGACGAGGTCGTCGAGCGTCGCTCTCCTCGGCTCCATGAGAAGCAGCGGGTTGCGAGGATCGAAGAGCGCCGGAACGTCTGGCGCGAGCTCGTCACCACATAGCCTCAGATACTGCCAGTAGCCATCGGCGAGGATCGGCATCACCTCCCCGAGCTCCATGAAGCCACGCGATTTTCGGCCCCTTGCGAGCGACTCCGGCAGCATCTCGAGCCCCTCCGCGATCCGAATCGCGACCAGTCGGTTGAGATGAGTGAACGCTGCCTCCCTCAGCAACCTGCCGACGGCGCCTTCCGGCGATTCGCCAAGCGTCCGCAGGTGCTCTGCGATCTCCACCAGATCCCGGCGGATGGCCCGCGTCTCGCCCTGTTCGGTAAGAGCGCTCTCCTCCTCGACGCGGCCATCCCGATGGATCCCAAACCGACCCTCCGCCTGGGCCGTGAAGTCATCTTCTAACAGCACTCGCGCGCGGGTGACGAACCGCTCGAAGATTGGCCCGCTGTCCTTCGTCGAGCCCGGGAGGGATCGTCGCGACCGTCACTTCAACCACACCTGCTTCCCATCGCCCAGCTCGTCGATCACAGCCTGGCGGATTCGCACGAGCGCGACCTCGAGCTCTTCTTCGTTGGTGATCGGATCGCTGACCAGCTCGGCGATGCTCAGGCGCGCGAGGTTACCTGCGGCCTGGATCTCCTCCAACAAGCGAACGGCAATCGCAGCTCGGGAATCGACCAGCTCGGCCCGGCCAAGCAGGTCGCTTAGCGGCACGTCGGCCGGCTCCGGCGGAGGCCTCAGTGCCTCAACCGGCCGCAGCGCTTCGTCGACCTTGCTCGCGTCGAGGCCGGCAAACCGCGACTTGATGGTGTCGATGGAGATTGCGAGCTTCTCCGTAAGCACACCGGCTGCCTCAAGAGCCGCGTCGCGGCGCGCCGCTTCGATCGCCTTCGTTTGCTCCTTGATCTCCCCGCGGTGGGTCAGAAAGTCGCCAGCTTGGAGAAGCCCCGCCAGGTCGGCGAGAACATGGGACACGTCATCGGACAGTCCGGCGGCGCCTGCCCGCACCTGATCGCGCGCCGCCCGCAGGAGCGGGAGATCGTCGTCGAGCTCAGCCGACAGCCTCTGAATGGCGAGGTGGTCGGCATTGAGGTCAGCCCACGCATGCGCGGCGTCGCTGACTACATCGACATCGCTGCCGTCTCGAAAGGACTCGACGATGTTCTGCAGGCGCGTGACTGCGTCGGGCACCGGCACGTCGGCGCCGGTGAGCGCAGCTGAGACTCTCGTGCACGCTTTGGAATCGGCAGCGAAATAGGCGCGCAGCTTAGCCGCGAGACCGGCCGTGTCGATCGGAGGTTTCGTGCCCGTAAGCTGGCCCAGCTCCCCGGCGAGGGTCACTCTGGTCTCGACGTCGGGCCCGGCAGAGGGCGGCGCGAAGGACGCAGCACGGAACTCATTGATCCTGCCGAGCACACGCTCAAGCCGGTGGTCGGCTGGGTTGCTGATCTTTGCGCCCTGGTACGTGGCCTCCAAGAGGCCGCTTCGTAATCCCGCCGCGACTAGAGCTTGCACCACCTCCAGCGGTGCCCCCCTTGGCGGTTCGGCGAGGCGCCGCTCCAACAGTGCGCCATTGACGACGTGACCAAAAGTCATCTCGCCTTTGATGAGAGTCATGGTGTCCGCGAGTGGCCCGGTCCCGGTGGCGATCTGGTGGCCCTCAGGCGTCAGTCGGACGAGGCCGATGCCAGCCTCGGTCAACTGCTCGTTTACGGTGGCGAGATCGTCGGTTCGGAGAACCGTCATCACATCTTTTTTGGATAGCTGAACGGCGAATCCGCTCAGCTGGTCGTAGATCTCATCGATCCGCTCGCCCAGGATCCCTTGTGCCGATGCAGTGAGTGACCCACTTGGAGCGTCGTCGATGAGGCCGCGGAAGATCACTTTCCCGGCGGTGAGATCACGGGCGAGCCGCTCGTTCAGCTGACGTTCGACATGGGTCAAGCGCTGACGCTCCTCGCCCAGCAGCTCAGCCTCGCCCGCGGTCCTGGACGGGGTGTCTTTTGCCTTGATCATCTCGGAACTGCGATGCCACTCGACAATTGCCTCATCGGTGTCTTGCGCCCCGCTGTAGGTCCAGGTGATCCGGCTCTTGGCAGCATCCTCGCGTGATAGACCACGCAGTTGGTCCAAACGGTCGTCGTCCGCCGGCTCGATATGCAGGGCGATGTCGCCGTCGGAGACCTTCTCTCCTTCGATCCAGAGTTCGGGCTTAAATGATCTGCCCTTGGTGACGCTGAGGCCGGAAAGCGCCTGACGCAGCAAGGCCTTTCGGATTCTGATCTCATCTGCTGGCCGCGGTTCCTTCCCCCGCCGCGCCTTCTCCCAATCCTTCTGCTCCGGGGATTGGATCTCGTAGCCGTTTGCTCCGACTCGGAGCCGATCGTCGGCCTCGAGGCGGCCGAGTGCGTCGGCGACCTCCGCCCGACGGTTATCGCTCGCGATCTGGTCGTGGAGCAGTACCGCGAGGTTGTCGCCGCTCAGGGGGAGCGCTGGTACGCCAGAGCACAACGCCACCGCCTGCATGACCTGTGTCTCGGTCTTGCCTTCGCCGTACTTCTCCGCGACCTGATCGATCTCATGCCGCCAGGAGGTCGGAATCGCCTCTTCGAGGAGCCGAGCTGCTCTGTCCAGAGTGACGAGGGCGCCGACGTTCTCGTCGCCGATCCCATCCGTTGGCTCGGCCAGGATCTGCTGCGCCAGCTTGATGATCGTTCTATTTGCACCACCCAGCATCGGCGAGCCACCGCCCTGAGCCCGCCGCGCCGAAACGGCGTCGATCAACAATTGCACTTGGTACGGCAAGAACGGATAGAGCCGAACAAACTCCCCCTCCGCGATGTCCGCGCCGCGCGTCGGGGAATCCAAACGAGCGTTCGCGTTGAGCTGATGGCGGTGGGCGGTCAGTGCCTCCGTAACCGCTGCTTCGCCAGTCTCCGTCTTCTCCAGTACCCGTCGGCTCGCCACCTCGTAGATATCGGTGGGAAGGAGGTCGAAGCGCATAGGGAACCGGTCCTGGACGCGCGCGTACTCCACCTGGCGCGACTCCAAGCTGTCGACCACGTCGCCAAGCTTCTCCTGTGAGGTCACCACCAGCCAGAGTGGCCCACGCCTCTTCTGGAACGCCTCGGCCAAGCCTTGGAGGTCGAACATCCGAGGGATGCTCCGAGCAACGTACTGCCCGACCTCGTCGACGATGAAGACGATTCGCTTCGTGCCGTCGCCGCGCCGGCTGAGCATCGCGAGAGAACGCTCAGCGAGCCAGTTGTGGTCGATGCTGGGGGGACTCGCGGCCTTGGCCCAGGAATCGACGTTCGGGAAATTGGATGGATCGACGATGTGGAGTGCGCGACTGGCGTAGTTCTTTGCCAGCGCTACGTCTCGCACCTGTTTCCATGGCTTGCCGTCGGTGGCGATGAGGACGGCGTCTTCGAATGCGCTCAATCTGTCGTCTGCCGGGTCCTGGAGCGTGAACTCGAGCTCGGCCAGCACCTCATTGGTCGAGTAGCCCAGCGTCTTGAGCAGCGCGCGGTAGATGGGAAACACGAGGCTCTCGCCCTCGCGCAGCATGTCGCGGCCGCTAGCTAAGTCGATGAACACGGAAAGCGCCGGCGCAAGCGTGTGGGCGCTGTTCAGCAGGGCCTCGAGCTTGTGCGAGTTGGCACGCGGGAGCAGACGGTCGGTTGCGGTCCGATCCTCGATGATCGGATTGGAGAGGGCGTAGCCGACGGCCTTCGCGAACGAGCTCTTCCCCGAACCAAAGAAGCCACTGACCCAGACGTTCGTCCTCTCGTTAGGGTCGCGTGCGGTCTCGGCGTATCCCTCGACGAGTTCCTCCAGATGCAGGCGGATGTTCTCGGTGACCACGTACTCCCCGATCTCCCGGGCAACGACCTCCTCGTCCGCGAGGTCGACGTGGATCACGGCCTCGATCGTTCGATCGATGTCTCCGCGAAAGAGATCCCTGATCTTCACAGCCGCCCTCCTCTCGGCACGATCAGTGCCCGATAGCCGTACGCCGGATCACTCCGGTCCATGAACCTCAGGCCATAGTCGCCCACGACTCCGCCCGGGTAGAGCAAGGTGAGCGGTAGCTGCACCTGACTCCTGATCTCGTCCACGAGAGTCGAAGTCCGGTAGGCGGGATAGAGGGCGCCAGCGCGGTAGAGGAAGATCGCTGCGCGCTCGCCTTCATGTTCCGCGACCGCGGCGACTACCCGCTCAGGAAGCGCAGGCGGGACACGGAGAATCTCGCCGACCGCTCGATATACGTCTTGTAGCTGCGACTCATCACCCGCAGCATCACGCTCCTGCTCAATGAGCTCGTCGATCCATCCCTCGTCTTTAAGTGCCTGCCAGAAAAGGTCGGCAAGCGAGATTGCCGCGCATCGGATGCCTTGGTCGGGCGCTTCGAGCCAGAGTCGAAGATCCTTCAGATCCCGCCGCACCGACCACTCGTCCGAAGGCGGATAGACGTAAAGGACGTACGGCGGCTCGCCTCCGCGTTCGTGAAAGGCGACGACTCGCTTGCCGATGCCAGCAAGCTCCTCACGCAAGTGCGATCACCGCCCCAGACAGCGTGTCCTGCTGCCAATCCACGCGAACGGCGCTGCCGGCCGCGGAGAAATGCAGAAGCCCGAGTCGCGCGGCTTGGTTGAAGAGCTCGGCCACGCGGTCCCGGTCAAGAAGCCAGCGACGCCAGACGGCATTATCGACGAGTGCTCGCGAGGACGCGCCGAGTTCGTGAAGCCGAAACGCCACATATCCGAAGCCCAGAAGACTCAGCGAGGGAGATGCGATTTCCTTTCGCGTCGCGCCCGTTACGACTCCGAAATCCCGAAGGCCGGCCAGGAGGCCCCTCGCGACTCGGATTCGAATCGCCTCCGACCACTGCGGCGTCTTCCCTTCATCAGCGAGCCCCCCGAGCCAACCGCGGACCTCCGCCGGGTCTATTCCGATGCGTCCCTGCTCCCACCAGGTGAACAGAGGGCCCTCGGCAAAAGCGGCGAGGAGCGCGTCGTCGCGAGTTGCCTCCAGGTAGTACGCCTCGACGAAGGAGCGGGGCGAGGGGAGCAGTCGCTTCAACGCCTCGATGACCTGGGGGCCCGGTTCGACGAGGCGCGGGACGAGGACGCGCCGCAGGACATCCTCGCCTCTGGCCCGAGACCTCTTCGCGAGCAGATTGCCGTCGGCAATTCGCTCTAGGTTCCAACTCGACCCATGGTCGAGGTCCCACACCTCGACAAGCCTGCGTGCATCATCGAGCAGGGCGCCGCCCTTCTGAATGTTGGCAGTGAAGACGTTCACTGCGCCAGATCGAAATACGGGACTTGCAGTTCTTCGTCCTGGTCGAGATATGCGGCACACAGCTGCCCGGCGACCAACAGAGTTTTCTGCGGATCCACGAGTTCGTCACTCTGCAACCGGCCAAGCAACAACCCCTTGCCGATGCGCTCTCCCTCAACCACCTTGAAGTCTGCACACCAATCGCGAAGCGTCGTGGTTGCCGTCTCGACGTTCCACTGACCGAAGCCCTGAAGCAGTTCCGCCTCCCCCGCCTCCGTCTTCTGCTCGGCTAGCCAGCCCTTGGCCCACCGAGCGTACGGAATCAGGTCCGAATAGAGGTGCAGCGCCGAAGGCCGACCGAGCATCTCCCGATGGACTCGCGTTGCCGCCGCCAGATCCAACTCCAGAGCGGCTGCGCGCCAGGTGCGGGGGAAGATGCCTGAAAGCACGTATTTGCCCGTATCGTCGAGGCCGTGGGCGCGCCACCAACCCCGCAGATCCAACTCGCCGAGACGCGCCACGCCGAGCGCGAGGCGGATTCCGGGAAGTGCATCAGTAATCACAATCCCGAACCCTATGTGCCTTGGCGTCACAGGAGAACTCTGCGAATTCGAATGCCCACCTTCCAGGTTCCGCACCCAGCCAGACATGCAACGTGGGCTGCGCGGCGGGAACCAGAGATCAAGCCTCCGCCGTATCCGTCGGTCCTGAACCGGGGCTCCGCGCCAACGGCCCGCATTTCGATCTCCACCTCGCACCGCCCCTATGGGGGAGCCACTCAATGTCTCCGCCTAGAGCGATTATCGGCTGGCCCATATCTGACCATTCTATGGATTGCATACCGGCCCACCCCGCCGACTGGGCCGGTCGCCCCGTTTCACCGGTTGAGGGTGGACAGGCGCGGCCGGTCTTCCCTGCTCCGGACCGCTTCTTCCTCACGGAAACAACCAGCAGCGTGGCTCGTCGCCGTGATCGGTCCGCCGCGCACTTCTGCCCAGTCCTGCCGGTCAACGTAGGGCGCCCGACCTGGGTCGCCGCACCTCCTCGCTGATTGTCACGGATAGCTATGGACATCGGAGAGAGCATCGTCGGCGCCTCCATGCGCTGCATCCGCGAATGCGAGGTGGTGGTCTACAGCACCTTCCTCCGGGACCGCCAGGGCGAGATCGACGTGGTCGCCCAGGAACGTGCGATGCGCCCGACCAGATTCGAACTGGCGACCTTCGGCTTGAAAGACCGACGCTCTTTGGGCCCCCGGAGGGACCCGTTGACCACTGAGCTACGGGCGCAAGAGAGGGAACGATAGCCGCACAGCGGAGTTTGAGCGTCGCGGGGGGTCGGCTGGTGCTGGGGCGGGGGTTGTTGGGCGCTACGCTCGGGAAAGGATGGCTGCAACTGAGGGCATTCCGAAGGGCCGGACCGCCGATCCTTGGCGCGACACCGATGTCATCGACGCGCGGGCTCCTCGGTTCAACCAGGGCGTCGTGGCGGTCGTTGCGCTCGCCGGGGTGCGTGCTCGGCTGGCCCCTCCTCTGGGCCCTGATGTCGGTGCAGCTGGCGATGGGGCTGCTGCTCGGCAGACGGTGGTGTCTGTCGTGCGTCGCCTACTTCACCCTCATCCAACCGCGGCTCGGCGAGGGGGAGCTGGAGGACTCTCGGCCCCCGCGCCTCGCCAACCGGATGGGCGCCGCCTTCCTCGGCGCCGCCGCCATCGCCTGGTGGGCCGGGGCGCCCATCGTCGGCACCGTGCTCGGGGCGATCGTCGCCGCCCTGGCGCTGCTCGCCGTCACCACCAACTTCTGCACCGGCTGCGAGATCTACCGGCTCACCGCCCGCCTCCGCGGCATCTCCCCGCGCCACCACGACCGCATCGACACCGCCGACCTGCCGGGCGTCGGCGCCGGCGGACGCACGTACGTCGAGTTCACCCACCCCCTCTGCTCCGAGTGCCAGGAGTGGGAGCGGCGGCTCTCCGCCGACGAGGCGCCGCTCGTCGTCCTCGACGTGCGCGCGCGGCCCGACCTCGCCCGCAAGTACGGCATCGCCGTCGTCCCCACCGTCCTCGCGGTCGCCGCCGACGGTGCGGTGCTCGAGCGGCTCGCTCCGTAGGCTGCCCCCATGGACCTGGGAATCGAGGGACGCGTCGCCCTGGTCATGGGCGCGAGCAAGGGCCTCGGCCGCGGCATCGCCACCGCCCTCGCCGCCGAGGGCGCCCACGTCGCGATCGCCAGCCGCAGCCGCGAGCGACTCGACGCCGTGGTCGAAGAGATCGACGGGAACGTGACGGCCTTCGTCGCCGACGCCGGCGACCTCGAGCGGATCGCCGCGCTGCCCGGCGAGGTGGAAGCGGCGCTCGGGCCGATCGAGATCCTGGTGACGAATACCGGCGGGCCGCCGCAGGGCACCGCGCTCGACAACTCGATCGAGGAGTGGGAAGCGGCGTTCCGCTCGCTGGTGCTCGGCGTGCGGGTGCTGGTCGAGGGCGTGCTGCCGCCGATGCGCGAGCGGGGCTGGGGACGGATCGTCAACGTCGGCTCCAACTCGACCGTCGAGCCGGTCGCCAACCTGACGCTCTCGAACGCCAACCGGCTCGCCGCGATCGGCTTCCTGAAGACCCTCTCGCGCGAGGTCGCCGCCGACGGGATCACGGTGAACACGATCGCGACCGGCAAATTCGCCACCGACCGGCTGGCGGAAAACGCCGGGTCGATGGAGAAAGCCGAACAGAACGGGCGCGAGACCGTGCCGGCGGGCCGCCTCGGCCTCCCGGAGGAGTTCGGCGACCTGGTCGCCTTCCTCGCCTCCGACCGCGCCGCCTACATCAACGGAACGACGATCCCGATCGACGGCGGCCTCCTGCAGAGCCGTCTGACGCGGCGCGCAGCCGCACCGTCGGCTGCGCGTCATGCGGAGCACTGCCGCTTCGCCGCCGGCACGCCCTCGCTTGGTCCTACGGCCCTGAGGCCGACGAGGAGGCGGGCCGCCAGGCCGCGGAGCGTGCGTTTGCCGTAGGCGTGGTCAGGGTCGAACTGGGTGAACAACGCCAGGGCGATGCGTTCCCGCCCGCGCCGCAGCAGCGCCACCTGGTGGTCGACCCGGCCGCTGCCGCTCCCCCACCCGCCCTTCAGGTAGAGCCGCCACCCGCACGGCACGACCCGCCCGATGCCCCAGCGCTGCGAGCGGACGACGTGCGAGAGCAGGTACCTCGCGTAGGCCCGGTGATCCCCCGGGATGAACGACATCAGGTGATCCATGAAGCGGACCTGGTCACGCGGGCTGGTGCGGCTTTCGCCCCACACCCACCGGTACTCGAAGTCACGCATGCCGGCGACGCGGGCCAGCCGCTCGATCCGCCGCCGCCCGACCATGTCCCGCACGGTCGTCGCCGCCACGCTGTCGGAGACGCGGATCATCGGCGCCAGCAGGTCGCGATCCCGCCGCGACAACCGGTGGCCGCCGCGCATCCGCAGGAACGAGGCCAGCAGCATCACCTTGAAGACGCTCGCCGCCGGCGCCGTGGTCGCCGCCCGGTAGCCGTAGAAGTGCCCGCGCTGGTCGATCACCGCGAAGGCGATGTCCCCCTCGCGATGGCGCGCGTAGCGCCGCGCGGCCCGCATGTCGGGGTGCCACGGATGCGACGCAGCGCCGGACGCGCCCGGCGCGATGGCGAGGGCGAAACCCACGAGGATGACCAGCACCCCTGGGGCCCAAGGACCAAGCGAGGGTGTGCCGGCGGCGAAGCGGCAGTGCTCTGCACGACGCGAAGCCGACGGTGCGGCCTCGCGCAGTGTCATTGGGCTCCAGGCTCTCGCATCGCCGGATAGATGATCACATCCCGCAGCGTTTTCGCCCCGGTCATGATCATCAGCAGGCGGTCGATCCCGAGGCCGACGCCGCTCGCCGGCGGCATCCCGTATTCGAGCGCCCGCACGAACTCTTCATCGGTCGGGTGCGGATCCGCCTCCGCCCCGCTCTCCTGCCGTTCGCGCTGGCCGACGAACCGCTCGCGCTGTTCCACCGGATCGTTGATGTCGGTCCCGCCGCCGAGGATCTCGAGGCCGGCGACGATCCCGTCGAACGCCTCGCACACCTTCGGATCGGCCGGGTGATGCTTGACCAGCGGCCAGATGTCGATCGGCAAGACGGTGATGAAGGTCGGCTGGATCAGCTTCGGCTCGACCACCTTGCCCTGCAGGGTGTCGACGAGGCCGGCCCAATCGTCATCGGGCGCGGCGTCCTCGCCGGCCACCTCGGCCAGCTCGTCGCGGCTCGCCTGGTAGATGTCGACGCCGGTCTCCTTGAGGATCTCGTCGCGCAGGATGACCCGCGGCCAAGGCGCCTTGAAGTCGATCTCGACCCCGTCGCGCTCGACCACCGTCGTCCCCATCACCTTCTCGACCACGGTCGAGACGAGGTTCTCCTGGAACTCCATCACCCCGATCCAGTCGGCGCCGCCGACGAACATCTCGAGCATCGTGAACTCGGGATTGTGGTTCGGCGACATCCCCTCGTTGCGGAAGAACTTGCCGAACTCGTAGACGTCCTCGAAGCCGCCGACGATCGCCCGCTTCAGGTAGAGCTCGGTCGCCGTGCGCAGGAAGAGGTCGCGATCGAGCGCGTTGTGGTGGGTGACGAACGGCCGCGCCGCGGCGCCGCCGGTGAGCCGCTGCAGGATCGGCGTTTCGAGCTCGGTCCAGCCGTGCCCGTGCATGTAGTCGCGGATCGCGAAGGTCAGCTCCGAGCGCTTCTTGAAGATCTCCCGTGACCCTTCGTTGGCGATCAGGTCGAGCTCGCGCTGCCGGTATCGCACCTCCGGGTCTTTGATCCCGTGGAAGAGGTCGGGCGGGTCTTTCAGCGCCGGCGCCAGCAGCGTGCAGGTCTCGACGCTGATCGCCAGTTCTTCGCGTTTGGTCACGTAGAGGACGCCCTCGACCCCGACGATGTCGGCGATGTCTAGTTCTTCGATCCGCTCGAAGGCCTCCTCGCCGAGCTTGTCGCGGCGGGCGTAGGCCTGGATCGTGCCGCTGACGTCGCGGATGTCGAAGAAGACGACTTTGCCGTGGCCGCGCTTGCCGGTCACCCGGCCCATCACCCGGTAGTGGAAGTCGGCGTGCTCACCCTCCTCGAGGGCATGCGGATCGTGCTCGGCCTGGATGTCGGCCGCGTGGTCGCGCGGCAGGAAGCTGTGCGGGTAGGGATTAACCCCTTCCGCTTTCAGGCGCTCGACCCGCGCCCGCCGCTTGTCCTCGCCGGACCAGGAGGTCGTGCGGTCGCCACTCGCCGCGCGCTCCGCCTCCGACGCGCCCGCCTCCGCGGCCGCGCCCTCAGCCGCGACGTCCTCCGCCGCGGCCTGACCCGACGAATCCTCCGTCACGGCGCCTTGCCGACGCTGACCCGCTCGTTGCCTTCGTAGTCGCGCAGGGTTTCCGCCTCGTTCAGCAGTTCCTGCATCGCCGGGCCGTGGTGGGTGTCGTGCTCCATCGCCATCAAGGTGCCCGACGGCGTTTCCGCGATCAAGCCGCGGATCACTCCCAGCCCGTCCTCGCCGCAGTCGGCGGTGACCGCGATGCGCGGCTCGTGCTGGATCTCCGGCGAGCGCTCGAAGATGGTGTCGTCGGTGACGTAGGGAAGGTTGGCGATCACCATGTCGACCTCGCCGAGGTCGTCCGGGTAACCCTTGGCGACCGTCACCTCGAAGTCGAGGCCGAGGCGCTCGGCGTTCTCGCGCGCCGCTTCGACTGCCTCCGGCGAGAGGTCCGACCCGGTGATCACGAGGTCGGGACGCTCCGACATCAGCGCCAGGGCGATCGCCCCGGAACCGGTGCCGACCTCGTGGACGCGGGCGCCCTGCGGAAGTTTGGTCCCCACCTCGACCAGCAGCTCGGTCTCCTTGCGCGGCCACAGCACGCGCTCGTCGACGGCGATCTCGAGGTTGCGGAACGGCGCCCGGCCGAGCACGTAGGCGAGCGGATCACGTTCGAGGCGACGCTTCACCTTGTTCTCGATGTCCTCGGCGACCTCCGCCGAGACGGCGTCGGCACTGTCCACCGAGAGGTCTTTGGGGTCTACTCCCAGGGCATCGGCGACGATCGCCACGGCGTCTTCGCGCGGCGTGTCGATCCCAGCCGCCGCGAACCGCTCCGCCGCATCGTCGACCAGGGCGCTGATCGTGCGCGCCGAAGGTCCGTCCTGCTTCTCAGTGTCTACAGGCGCCATTCCCCGCCCTATCCTCTCGTTGGTTGACCGCTCCAAAACTCTTGCGTATGCCACTACATGCTAGCGAGATTCCGCCTGGGGAGCGAAGAAACCCCGCGGCCGATGCCACCGTGGCGATGCACCACGATAGCGATCCAGATCGCCCCGACGATCAGCATCGCGAGGCTCTCCAGCTGCGCGGTGGTCAGCCCCAACGCGTCGCGCGTGTTGCGGCGCAGGAACTCGACCAGGAAACGCTCCGTCCCGGCGTACATCAGATAGAGCGCGAAGAGGCAGCCGGGCCGCACCCGATCGCGCAGCTGCCAGAGGATCCAGGCGCCGAGGCCCATCGCCAGCGTCTCGTAGACCGGGGTCGGCTGCACCGTCACCTTGGTCGGTTCGGTGCCGTTCGGATAGGCCATCGCCCACGGCCCGTTCCAGGGCTTGCCGTAGTCGCCGTCGCCGGAGAGCTGACACCCGCAGCGGCCGAGCGCGTAGCCGAGCGCCAGCGCCGGGGCGGCCACGTCGAGCAGGGTCAGGTTGAGGAAGTCCCGCCGCCAGGCCCAGGCGATCACCGCCAGGGCACCGCCGATCGCGCCCCCGTACCAGACCAGCCCGGAGCCGCTGAAGAGGTTGCCGAGGAGGTCGCTCTTCACCTCGGAGTAGTTCTGCACGAGGAAGTAGACGCGGGAGCCGACGAGGCCGCCGACCAGCGCCGCGAACCCCATCTCGTAGCCCCAGTCGGGCGGCTTGCCGAGCTCGCCGAAGCGCTTCCAGACCAGGGAGCCGGCAGCGAGGAAGGCGAGCGCGAAGCAGATGCCGAAGGTCTGCAGGGTGGCCGGGCCGAGGTGGATCTCCGGGTACACGCGCCTACCTTTTCAGGTGGGCGGGAGGTCCGCCCGCCGGGTAGGCGAGCGGGCGCGCCCGCCCCGCTCAGCCCGCGAGCAGGAACTCGAGCAGCGCCTTCTGCGAGTGCAGGCGGTTCTCCGCCTGGTCGAAGACCGCCGACTGCGGCCCGTAGAGCGCCTCGGCGGTGATCTCGTCGCCGGGATGGGCGGGCAGGCAGTGGAGGACGATCGCGGAGTCCTTGGCCGCGGCGACCAGGTCGGCGTCGAGCCGGAACGGGGCGAGGTCCTTGCGCCGACGGTCCTCGTCTTCGTCCCCCATGCTGACCCAGACGTCGGTGTAGAGGGCGTCGGCGTGTTCGGCGGCGGCGCGCGGATCGCCGGTCAGCTTCACCCCGTGCGCCTCCTCCAGCTGGTAGTCGGCGGGCGCGGCGACGACGACTTCGACCCCGGCGAGCTCCCCCAGCACCGCCAGCGAGCGGGCCACGTTGTTGCCGTCGCCGACGTAGGCGAGGCGCAGGCCGGCGAGGTCGCCGAAGCGCTCGCGCAGGGTGAGCAGGTCGGCGATCGCCTGGCAGGGATGGTGGAGCGGGGTGAGCGCGTTGACCACCGGTACGTCGGCGGCGGCGGCCAGCTCGACCACCCGCTGGTGGGACCCGGAGCGGATCACCACCGCGTCGACCATGCGCGAGAGGACGCGGGCGGTGTCGGCGATCGACTCGCCGCGCGACAGCTGCATTTCGTC
Organism: uncultured Solirubrobacterales bacterium; assembly: GCA_963791095.1. Taxonomy (GTDB): domain Bacteria; phylum Actinomycetota; class Thermoleophilia; order Solirubrobacterales; family 70-9; genus VAYN01. The sequence goes on along the minus strand of CAWBRE010000028.1, from coordinate 342,762 downwards.
GCCGCGCAGCACCACCGGGTGGGCGCCGAGCTCGAAGACGCCGACGTCGAAGGAGATCCGCGTGCGGGTCGAGGGCCGCTCGAAGACGAGGGCGACGGAGCGGCCCGCGAGCGACTCGGCGCCGAGCCGGCCGCCTTTGCGCGACGGGTCGCGGCCGGCTTTGAGGTCGGCGGCACGGTCGAGCAGGCGCTCGAGCTCGAAAGCGCCCAGCTCTTCGCCGGTGAGGAAGTCTCGCTTTGCCAAGGCGCCGATACTACGGACGTGCCGCCCGCCACCGCCCTCCCGGAAACCGCCCGCCCCGCCGTGACCTGGGGGGGCGACCGATGGAGCTGACCGTCCTCTGCTGGAACCTCTTCCACGGCCGCGACTTCCCGCCCGACCCGGAGCTGCGCAGCTGGCGCTCCCGGCTCCTGCGGCTCGACGAGTCGAACGAGACCCACGTCCAGGTCAACCGCGACCTCACCCCCGAGTTCGCGACGCTCCTCTCCTCCGCGGCCTGGGACCTGGCGATGCTGCAGGAGTGCCCGCCGCGCTTCGCCGCGCCGCTGGCGCGGGCGAGCGGCGCCGAGTACCACCGGGTCTTCACCTCCCGCAACGAGCTCGGCTTCTGGCGGGCGGCGCTGGCGCGGCAGAACCCGGACCTGCTGGCATCGAACGAGGGCGGCTCGAACACGACCCTGGTGCGGGTGCCGGGGAAGCTCGGCGGGATCGCCGAGATGCGCGAGCTGGAGATCCACGCGGGCGAGCCGGAGCGCCGCGCGATGGCCTTCACCCGGACGGCATCCGGGGTCTGCGTCGCCAACCTCCACGCGACCAACGACGTGCCGAAGCTGGCGGTCGCCGACGTCCTGCTTGCCGCCGAAGCGGCGAGCGGTTGGGCCCGCGACGCGCCGCTGATCTTCGGCGGCGACCTCAACCTGCGCCCGGCCGAGGACCCGGAGCTCTTCGCCCGCCTCGCGGCGGAGTTCGGCCTCGCTTCCCCGACCACCGGCCCGAAGGCGATCGACCACGTGCTGGTGCGCGGCCTCGACGTCGTCGCCGCACCCGCCCAGTGGCCGCCGGAGCGCCGCGAGCTGCGCCTCGACGGCAAGGCCCTGCGCCTCTCAGATCACGCCCCGGTGGAGGCGCATTTCTCGAGAGAGGACCCGCCGGTCCTCGCAAATTGAGATATTCGGCGCATGGGTAGACAACTCCGACCCGGCAATCGTGCACAAACGAGGGGGCGTTGATGGCTGACGACAAAGCAAACGCGGACAAAAAACAGGCTCCGAAAAAAGCGGGCAGCACCAAAAAACCTGCGGCGAAAAAAGCCAAAGCGAAACCAAAAAAAGCTGCGGCCAAAAGCACGGCCAAATCCGCCGCCAAAAAATCGGCGAAACCGAAAGCCAAAGCGAGCGCGAAAAAAGCGGCGCCGAAAAAATCCGGCTCGACCTCAAGTTCGACCACCGGCTCGACCTCGACGTCAACCTCGAGCTCGTCGTCGAAAGGCAGCACGAAAAAATCGTCGCGCCCGACCGTCGGCCTCGACAAATCGATCGCCCAGTTCCGCGACTCGCTCGAGCACAGCGTCACGCTCAGTCGCGACCGGATCCAGGAGGTCGTCGACGACGCGGTGAAGCGCGGCCGGATGACCCACGGCGACGCCGAGAAGATGATCGGCGAGCTGCTGAAACGCGGCCGCAAACAGACCGACTCGCTGCTCTCCGAGCTGGAGAAACTGGTCCGCCAGGCACGCAGGAAACTCCCCTAGGTGGAGGGCGCGACGGAAACCGAGGCGCCCAAGAGGGCGCCGCGCAAAGGCGAGCGGCTCGAGGTCGAGATCGACTCGCTCGCCTTCGGCGGTCGCGGCGTGGCGCGCGCCGAGGGCTTCGTCGTCTTCGTCGCGGGCGGGCTGCCGGGTGACCGGGTCCTTGCCGAGGTGACGAAAGGCAAGAAGCGCTTCGCCGAGGCGCGCACGATCGAGCTGTTGCGGGCCGGCGCCGACCGCGTCCCCGACCGCTGCACGCACGGCGGCGAGCCCTGCCCGGGCGCTCCCTGGCAGGGCCTCCCCTACGAGCGCCAGCTGGCCGAAAAGCAGGCCCAGGTGGAGGACTCGCTGCGGCGGATCGGCGGGCTCGATGGCTTCGAGATGGAGGAGATCGTCCCGGCGCTCGACCAGTGGCGCTACCGCAACAAGCTCGAGTACTCGTTCGGCGCGGGCGCGGTCGGCACCGCCGACGAGGGCGTCGCGCTCGGCTTCCATGCCCGCGGGCGCTGGGACCTGATCGTCGACGTCGACGACTGCAAGCTGGCGTCAGAACCCGGCAACGCGGCCCGCAACGGGGTGCGCGAATGGGCGCGGATGGAGGACCTCTCGGCCTATGACGCGGAGGCGAAGCGCGGCGTGCTGCGCAACCTCGTCGTCCGCGAGGGCAAGCGGACCGGCCAGATCCAGACCCGCCTGGTGACCACCGCGGCGCGCCTGCCCCGCCCCCCGGTCGACCTCCACACGACGATCGAGGGCGACTCCGGCAGCACCGAGGGCCCGACCGGGGCGCTCGGCGAAGAACGCCTGCACGAGGAGCTCTGCGGCCTCAAGTTCGAGATGACCCACGGCGCCTTCTTCCAGACCAACACCGAGATGGCCGAGCGCCTCTACGCGGTGGCGACCGAGTTCGCCGGCCTCACCGGCAGCGAGCGCGTCTTCGACCTCTTCTGCGGGATCGGCACGATCGGGCTGACGATGGCCCGCGACGCGGGCGAGGTCTGGGGCCTCGAGATCGTCCCCGAGGCGATCGAAGACGCCGAGCGGAACGCCAAACGCAACGGGATCGAGAACGCCAAGTTCGTCGCCGGCAACGCGCGGACCGGGGTGCGGCCGCTGGTCGAGAAGGCGGGCAAACCCGACGTGGTCGTCGTCGACCCGCCGCGCGCCGGCCTCTCGCAGAAAATCGTCCGCCGGGTGATCGAGTGCGAGGCGCAGAAGATCGTCTACGTCTCCTGCAACCCGACCACCCTGGCCCCGAACGCCAAACAGCTCGAGGAAGCCGGCTACAAGCTCCGCCGCGTCCGCCCGGTCGACATGTTCCCCCAGACCCCGCACATCGAGTGCGTGGCGCTCTTCGAGCGGGTGGCACCCAGCGGCGCCGGCGGCAGCGCGTCACCGGCAAACGCGGCCGCGGACGTCTCGGAGTCCGAAACGGCCGCGATCGAAGATTTCGCCTAGCGCGTCCGCGCCAGGCCGCGCTCAATACGGCGGCAGGTCCTCGTACCAGGTGCCGAGCATGCGGAAGGCCCGCCAGAAGCGCTGCTTGGCGCCCTCTTCGTCGAGGCTTTCGTCGATGTCCGGGACGTAGAGGGCGTCGATCGTCGGGGTGAATGCCTGGATCTCGCCCATGCGCGGCTCGATCTGACGCGAAAGCGGCACCTGCAGCCCGTTCAGGACGCGGAGGCTGGGCTCGCCCATGACGACGACGATCTTCGGCTGCACGATCGCGATCTCCTCGATCAGCCGCGCCACGCACTCCTGCGGCGCCAGGTCGGGCTCCGCCACCGGGCACTTCACGCAGAGGGTGCCGTAGACGACCAGCGGGTCGATCCCCAGCCGTTTGAAGGATTTCATCAGCGCGTTGCCCGCCCGGCCGTAGAAGGCGACGCCCTCCTCGATCTCCGCCGCCAGCGGCGAGTGCTTCAGCATCAGCACGTCCGCCTGCGGGTGGCCGGAGCCGAGCACCGGCATCAGCTTGCCGCGCGGGCAGTAGGGGCACTCGAGGATTTCGCGGCTCATCTGGTTGAGCTCGCGGATCGCCCTCTCTAGATACTTCTCGCGGATCTCGTCGTCGGTGGAGTGCATCTGCCCGGACCTCTTTGACGGGGTCGGCGCGCCTCCTTCGCGACGAATCGGGTGCATCAGGACTTGCCGGCCGACCGCCGCCCCGTCGGGGGCCTCCGCGGACGCCCGCCACGGGCCGGTTTCGGGTTGCTGACGCGCCGTTTCGGCGCCTTCGGCCGCCCCGTCGTCTGCAGGAACTTCAGCGTCTGCACGTAGACCAGGTTCTTGTGCTTGCGGGTGATGTCGGCGTCCCGCATCGCCTCGAGGAACTCGGCCGGCCCGTCGAAGTCATGGATCCGCTGGCGCACGCTCCCGAGACCCTGGGCGACGTGCGAATCGGACCCCGCCGCCGGGATGATCCGGTACTTGCCCGCGAACCGCACCGCCTCCTCGTTGAAGGCGGTCAGCGCCACCCGCGGGTTGAAGACCTCGAGCAGGTCGACTTCCTCGACGATGTCCAGCAGGTGCTCGTAGTCGGGGACCGAGTGCAGGCGATCGAACGGGTGCGGCACGTAGACCAGGCCGCCCTGCTCGCGGATCGCGGCGATCGTCTCCGCCATCGAGAGGCCCTTGGGGATCTTCTCCTTGAGGAAGAGCCCGATCACCTCGCCCTGCCCGCCGGTCATCACCTCCTCGGCGACGATCACCTTCAGGTCGGGCATCGACTCGGCGACCGCGGCCGCCTCGAGCGCCCCGCTCACCTCGTTGTGGTCGGTGATCGCGATCGCCCCGAGGCCGCGGTCGCGGGCCGTCTGCAGCAGCACCTCGACCGGCGTCGCGCAGTCGCCGGAGTGGTCGGTGTGCATGTGCAGATCCACCTCGATCAGCGGCCGTCTCGCCAGCGTCGCCCGCAGCTTCGGGTCCCCGGTCGGATCGTGGCGGCGGGCGAGGAGGCGCCGGTAGACCACTTCGAAGTCGTCGGCCACCGCGGCCCAGTCGCGGCTGCCACCGGTCGGGGTGACCCCGGGCCCGGCCGCCCATCCGGCCGCCGGCTCGACCAGCTGATAGTCGGCGGGGAAATAGCTCTCGAGCAGCTTGCCGGTCGCCGCGCTGGTCACCGTGCGGGCGTCGATCCGGCCGAAGAAGATCTCCACCAGCGGCCGCGCCACCGAGGTCGAGAGGACCCGCTCCTGCGGGGCGTGGAAGGTGGCGACGTTGAGCGAGAGCGAATGCCGCAGCGCCGCCGCCGAGACGCTCGGCGCGAACGGCTCGTGCACGTGGACGATGTCGAACGGCTGCGCCGTGAGCGGCCGCTTGACCGGCTCGGCGCTGCCGATCCGCACGACCGTGTGCCCGCGCCGCGTCAGCTCCTCGGAGAGGCGCCCCACGAACTCGTTGACCGGCTTCCGGGTCGTCCGCCGATGCGGCGAGACCTGGGCGATCGTCAGTTTCTCTGGCGAGGGCACGTGGCGCAAAGAATAAGAGCCCGCCGAAGCGGGCTCTTATTAGGCTTCTTGTCGGTCGAGCTAGTCGACCGAGCCGGGAATCTCTTCGGCCGCCGCGGTCCGCGCCCCGCGGGCGTTGACCTCGATGAATTCCTCGGTCAGCTCCCGCGCTTCGTCGTCCGGACGCTGCGAGTGCGGGCTCTTCATCAGGTAGCTGGACGGCCCGTCGAGCTGCCCCGAGATGCCGTTGTTGAGGGCCAGCTTGATCAGCCGCACCGCGTCGATCACGACGCCGGCCGAGTTCGGCGAGTCCCAGACCTCGAGCTTCAGCTCGGCGGTCAGCGGCACGTCACCGAAGGCTTTGCCCTCGAGCCGGATGTGGGCCCACTTGCGGTCGGTCAGCCACGGCACGTAGTCGGAGGGGCCGACGTGGACGTTCTCCGGCGGCAGGTCGTGCCCCATGATCGAGGTGACGGCGTTGGTCTTCGAGATCTTCTTCGAGTCCAGCCGCTCGCGCTCGAGCATGTTGTAGAAGTCCATGTTGCCGCCGACGTTCAGCTGCGAGGTCCGCTCGAGGCGCACGCCGCGGTCATGGAACAGGCGGGCGAGCTGGCGATGGACGATCGTCGCGCCGACCTGGCTCTTGATGTCGTCGCCGATGATCGGCAGACCGGCTTTCTCGAACTGTTTGTCCCAGTAGTCCTCGCGGGCGATGAACACCGGCAGGCAGTTGACCACGCCGACACCGGCTTTGATCGCCTGTTCGACGTACCACTTGGTCGCGTCCTCGGAGCCGACCGGCAGGTAGCAGACGACGACGTCGGCCTTCGAGTCTTTGAGCACCTGGACCACGTCGACGGTTTCACCCGGCGCCTTGGTGATTTTCTCTTTCAGGTACTTGCCGAGGCCGTCGTGGGTCATCCCGCGCTGCACGGTGACGCCGACGTGCGGCACGTCGGCGAACTTGATCGTGTCGTTCTGCCCCGACCAGATCGCCTCGGAGAGGTCTTTGCCGACCTTCTCCTTGTCGATGTCGAAGGCGGCGACGAATTCGACGTCGCGGATGTGGTACCCGCCCAGTTCGACGTGCATGAGGCCGGGGACTTCCTCGGCCGGGTCGGCGTCCTTGTAGTAGTGGACGCCCTGGATGAAGGAGTTGGCGCAGTTGCCGACCCCGACGATCGCGACCTTGACTTTCGCCTCGCCGCCGTTCGTTCCGTTGCTCTCACTCATAAGTCTTTTGTTCCTCCTGCTGGGGATCGCGCTGAATGGGAAAGGACACCCGGTGGCTTTGCTGGTTACAGGGCCTCGGCGCCGTCCTCGTCGCGATCGGACGCCGCGGCGTCCATCTTGTTGAGTTCGTTCCGCACGTGCCAGACCCGCTGGAAGACCGTGAAGATGGTCAACCCGGCGAGCACGTAGATCGCCGGAGCGAGGAGTTCGAAGTTCCCGATCCCGGCGCCCTTGGCGAAGATCAGGCCGATCGAAAGTATCACCACGCGGACCGGGCGGGTGGCGATGCCGACCTTGCACTCGACCCCGAGCGCCTCGGCGCGGGCACGGGTGTAGGAGACCATCAGCGAGCCGAGCACGGCGACGACGCAGATCGCGGCGGCGAAATCTTCACCGCGGGAGGCGAAGTAACCGGCCACGGCGGCGATCACGATCCCCTCCTCGACCCGGTCCAGGGTCGAGTCGAGGAAGGCGCCGAACAACGTCCCCTTGCCGGACATCCGCGAGTAGCGGCCGTCCATCGTGTCCATCACCGAGCCGAGGACGAAGGCGATCCCGGCGAGGAAGAAGAGGCGCTGGGTGACGAGGAAGGCGGCGACCAGGTTGCCGAAGAAGCCCACCAGCGAGATCGCGTTCGGGGTCAGCCGCGACTCGATCAGGCGGTCGCGGGCGTAGGTGCGCAGCTCCTGGCTGTTGCGGGGCGGGGCCGGGCGGCCGTTGCTTCCGCCGCCAGGGGCCCTGGGGGGCGCCGTTGCCATCTCGGTATGAGGCTAGAGGGTCCGAGGGCGCCGTGCCGGCATGCCCCGGCACGCCCCCCGAGGTTGATGGGCCGAAAACTCCTCTATATCTGGAGTTTTCGGCCCATCGACAGACCGGCCTAGGCCTCGACCTCCTGCGGCCCGGCGCGGCTGGCCCGCGTGTGCCAGTCCCAGGCCTCCGGTTTCCAGCGCGCCAGCGCCCCTTTGGCGATCGCGAAGGAGGTCAGCGCGACCAGCCAGCCGAGGATCCAGTCGACCCAATAGTGGTTGGCGGTGACGATCACCACCCAGGCGATCAGGATCGGCCAGGCGGCCCAGAAGGCTTTTGCCCACCAGTGGCGGCAGACGAGGAAGCCGGAGCCGCCGATCATCAGGGCAAAGGCGCAGTGCATGCTCGGCACCGCCGCGTAGGGGTTGATGAAGATCTTGGCGATCGACGAATGGCTGTTGACCGAGGAATATTTCGTCACCGTGTCTACGAAGCCGTCGCTGGGGAACAAGCGAGGTGGCGCGGTCGGGAAGCCGACGTAGCCGATCAAGGCCAGGCACATCGACACCACGAACATGTTGCGGACGAAGTAATACGACTCGTTGCGGAAGAGGTAGAGCCAGATGAGGAAGCCGAGCGCGATCGTGAACTGGGCATTCAGATAGAGGAAGTTGGCGACATCGATGGTCCAGTGGGCCGGGAGGAAGAACTTCTGCAGGTCGGGCTCGAACAGCGTGTGGGTCGAGCGCTCGAAGTCGATCACCTGGGAGCCGTGATGGATCGCCACGGCGCGACTCGAGTCGGCCACCCCGCGGCCGAGGTCGTAGATCAGGTCGACGCCGACGAGGATCGCGAGCTGGCGCCCCGCGTCGCCCCATCCCTTGGGCATCCAGGCGGTAGCGGCGGCGAAGGCGCGCGAAGGACTCGACATCAGCCCTCGATTGTAATCCTGCCTTTAGAAATGCCCTGACGATGGCCACGACCTCCCCCAAGAAGCGCGAAGAGACTCCCTGGCGACGCCCGGACCGGCGGCGCGTGCGGGCGCTGCGGGAACGGCTGCGGGAGATGTACGGGACGCCGGTCAACGAGCCGAACCGGCGGCCGATCGACGACCTCGTGCTGACGATCCTCTCCCAGCACACCAACGACCGCAACAGCGGCCGGGCCTTCGGATTGCTGAAGGAGCGCTTCCCGACCTGGGACGAGGTGCGCGACGCGCCCGTCGGCGAGGTCGAGGACGCGATCCGGCCGGGCGGCCTGGCGCAGCAGAAGGCGCCGCGGATCCAGGCGATCCTGCGTGAGCTCGGGCCGGAGCCGAGCCTCGACTGGACCGAGGACGCGCCGATCGAGGAGTCCCGCGAGTACCTCCTCAGCCTGCCCGGAGTGGGGCGGAAAACCGCCGCCTGCGTGCTGATCTTCAGCTGGGGACTGCCGGAGATCCCGGTCGACGTCCACATCCACCGGGTCGGCGGCCGGCTCGGGCTCTTCCCGGCGAAGGCCTCGCTGGAGCGCGCCCACGACGAGATGCTGGCGGTCGTGCCGCCCGAAGACGCCTACGAGCTGCACATCAACCTGATCCGCCACGGGCGCACGGTCTGCCGCCCGAAACCCCGCTGTGGCGAGTGCGAGCTGCGCCGGATGTGCCCTTGGTATCGGGACCTCGACCACCGCGAGTTGATCGCCGGCTAGCGGCGGGCCTCCCTCTGGGGGAGCCGGGAGTTAGTATCCGCGCCGCCTCTCCATGAGCAAACGCACCTTCTACACGTTCGCCGTTCTCCTCTTCGTCCTCGCGGTGGTCATCCCGTGGCTGGCCTTCCGTGGCAGCGGCGATGCCAACACCGGTGCGGAGAAGGTCCCGGCGCACCTGAAGGCGGGCCAGGCCCTCTTCGAGACCAACTGCGGCACCTGCCACACGCTCTACGCGGCGGGCACCGACGGCAACTACGGCCCGAACCTCGACGAACTGCTGGCCCCGACCGGGCCGACCGAAGGCAACGCGAAGACCATCAAAGGCGTCGAAGGCCGCGTCCTCAACGCCCAGAAGGAAGGCGTCGACAGCAACACCCCCGGCCGCATGCCCCCGGCGATCCTGAACGAAACGCAGCAGCAGGAAGTCGCCGAATTCGTCGCCGCCACCGCCGGCGAGGGCTAAGCCCCGCGCGCCGATCGGCGCCGTGCTGGGACGGGAGGGACGCGGCCATCTCGGCGGCGACCAGGGCAGGCTGAGGCCGCCTCCGAGATGGCCGGGTCTGTGGGGAGAGGTAAGGGCGCGGGTTCTGTGCAGGTCTCGCGACAAAGCGCGCAGAGAAGTGCGGGAGATGCTTTGGCCTCCACGCTTCTTCATGAGACGTCACATTCGCCCCATTGGTCAGGCCTTTGCTGTGGAGAGAAAGTAGCTCTATGCGCGACTAAAGCTCCACAGCGCGACCCGGACCACCGTTTGCGCCGTCTCGAGAGTGACGGAGGTGGCCTCAGCCCGGGTCGCCTCCGAGACGCCCGGGCCCACCGTTCCCAATCGGTAGGCCCGAGCCCTCCGTGCTTCAGTAGATCTTCAGGGTGCTGAAGAGACCGGCGTGGTCTGAGTCCCAGAAGCCGTTCTGGGGACTGCGGCCGGTTACCGAGGAGTTGACCTCCTTCACCTGCTTGGGGTCGCGGGTCATGATGTGGTCGACCTTGTGGTCGAGCTGGGAGACGGCACCGCCGTCGCCGACCGGCAGGAGCGGCGTGGCGAGGCAGCAGCCGAGCGGCTTGTAGGTGCTGCGTTCGCGCATCCCCGCCTTGACCAGCGTTTCGTAGGCCTGGCCGTCGCCGGGCAGGATCGGGGTCTTGGTGTCCGAGTTGAGGTCACCGACCAGGATCGTCGGCAGCGGGTTGGTGAGCGGACCGCTCGGGGCCACCAGTTCGGCCGCCTGCTGGGCGCGGATGCTCGGCACCACGGTCTGCGGGTCGAACGATTCGAGGTGGGTGTCGACGAAGTGGAACGGGGCCGAGCCACGGACGCTCGCGTCGACCGAGGCCCAGCCGCGGATCACGGTCACCTTGGCGCCGGAGAGTTCGACCGAGTAGAGGCTCTTGAAGTGGCCCTTCTGCGGACTGGGAGACCTTCACTTCGGCACCGACCTTGGCGAGGATCACGTCGCGCATCGTCAGCCGGCCGTTGATCTCGGCGTTGGCGATCAGCTGGTTGGGGCCGTCGCCGGGGACGCCGTTCTCGTCGCCGGGCGCTTCGAAGTCGAACTCGGGATTGACGACGACCGCGCGGTAGCGGGCCTTGCCCTTGTTGAGTTCCTTCAGCAGTTCGGTGAGGTAGTCGTAACGGACCGTGGTCGCCTTCGGCGGCGAGCCGCCGAGCAGCGGTTCGAGGCTGGGCGGGCCGGTGCGCCACTCGGCGACCTCCTGCAGGCCGACCAGGTCGGGGTCCTTCTTGATGATCTCCTGGGCGAGGCCCTTGGCCCGCACCGGGAAGTCGTTGGCGGTGACCTGGCGGAGGACTTCGCCGGTCGCCTCGGTGAAGGCGCTGACGCCCTTCGCTTCGATCGCCGGGCCGAGGTCGGCGCCGAGGTAGACGTTGCGGGTCATCACCTTCACTTCGGTCGGCGGCGGCGCGGCCTTCGTCGGCTTCGCCGTCGCGCTCCCGGCGACGACCAGCACCAGCGCGGCCAGCAAGGCGGCACCGAGCAGCACCGGCACGGCAAGGCGCGGGCGCAGATGGGCGTGGTTCAAGACTTCTCCTCCTGATGTGCGGCTCTGCCGAGCCGGGTTTCCTGGTCGGCGGTGACGACCGCCTTTTTGCGAGGCCTCCCGCCCCGTTGCCCGGTCTCAACTTAACGGGACGTGACAACTTCGTGAACGCCCTTGAGTCCTCCCAAATTATCTGCCATACTGCCACTTAGATTTCTTAGGCTTATATAACGAAACTCCTGGAGGGAGCAGCAAAAGTGGCAAAAACGATCGGAATCGACCTGGGAACGACCAATTCCTGCGTCGCCGTCATGGAGGGCGGGGAGCCGACCGTTCTCGAGAACGCCGAGGGTGGTCGCACCACTCCGTCCGTAGTCGCCTTCACCGAGAGCGGTGAGCGGCTGGTCGGAACGGTCGCCAAACGCCAGGCGGTGATGAATCCCGAGAACACGATCTTCTCGATCAAGCGCTTCATGGGACGCAAGGAGTCCGAAGTGAAAGAGGAGGAGACGATCGTCCCCTACTCGATCGAGGCAGGTCCGAACGGCGACGTGCGCGTCGACGTGCGCGGCAAGCAGTACAGCCCGCCGGAGATCAGCGCGATGATCCTGCAGAAGCTGAAGGCCGACGCCGAAGCGAAGCTCGGCGAGCCGGTCGACAGCGCGGTCATCACGGTCCCCGCGTACTTCAACGACGACCAGCGCCAGGCCACCACCGACGCCGGCAAGATCGCCGGCCTCGAGGTCAAGCGCATCATCAACGAGCCGACCGCGGCCGCCCTGGCCTACGGGCTCGACAAAGAGAAAGCCGACCAGACGATCCTCGTGTTCGACCTGGGCGGCGGCACCTTCGACGTCTCCGTGCTGGAAATCGGCGACGGCGTCTTCGAGGTGAAAGCGACCGCCGGTGACAACCACCTCGGTGGCGACAACTGGGACAAAGCGATCGTCGAGTGGCTGGTCGCCGAGTTCAAACGCGACCAGGGCGTCGACCTCGCGGCCGACAAAAACTCGCTGCAGCGTCTCTACGAGGCTGCCGAGAAGGCGAAGATCGAGCTCTCCTCGACCCAGGAGACGCAGATCAACCTGCCGTTCATCACCGCCGTCGAGGGGCAGCCGAAGCACCTCGACCTGAAGCTCACCCGGTCGAAGCTGACCGAGCTGACCGGTGACCTGCTCGACCGCACGGTCGGGCCGGTGAAACAGGCTCTGAAAGACGCCGATGCGTCGATCGACCACGTGGTCCTGGTCGGCGGGATGACCCGCTCGCCCGCGGTCCGCGAGAAGGTCAAAGAGCTGACCGGCAAGGAGCCCCACCAGGGCGTCAACCCGGACGAGGTCGTCGCCGTCGGCGCCGGCATCCAGGCAGGCGTGCTGGCCGGCGACGTCAAGGACGTGCTGCTGCTCGACGTCACCCCGCTGACCCTCGGCATCGAGACCAAAGGCGGCGTGATGACGAAGCTGATCGAGCGCAACACGACGATCCCGACGAAGAAGTCGGAGGTCTTCTCGACCGCCGACGACAACCAGCCCTCGGTGGAGATCCACGTGCTGCAGGGCGAGCGCGAGATGGCCACGGGCAACAAGAGCCTGGGCAAATTCCAGCTCACCGGCATCCCGCCGGCGCCGCGCGGCATCCCGCAGATCGAGGTCACCTTCGACATCGACGCCAACGGGATCATCTCGGTGACGGCGAAGGACAAAGGCACCGGGACCGAGCAGAAGATCGAGATCAAATCCGGCTCCGGGCTCTCCGACGAGGAAATCTCGAGCATGGTGTCCGACGCCGAGTCGCACGCCGAGGAGGACCGCAAGCAGCGTGACCTGGCCGAGGCCCGGAACATCGCCGAGAACGCGGCCTACCAGGCGGAGAAAACCGTGAGTGACGCGGGCGACAAACTCGACCAGGGCACCAAGGACCAGATCGACGCGGCCGTCAAAGAGGTCCGCGAGGTTCTCGACTCCGGCTCGCTGGAGGAGGTCAAAGGCAAGACCGAGGCGCTGACCGCGGTGATGACCAAAGCCTCCGAAGCGCTCTACGCGCAGGCCCAGTCCGAGGCCCCGGCCGACGGCTCGACCGAGAACGGCGCGACGGCGGACGACGAGGAAGTCGTCGACGCCGAAGTGGTCGACGAGGAGAAATAGATGCACACCGGCGAAGGGTTCGACCCGAAGAATCCGTCCGGCCCGACGGTTCGGCCGCGGTCGTTACAGGACGACCACGCCGCCGAGCCCACCCAAACCGAGGCCCAGGAGTCGGTGGCCGACAGCGAGGGCGAGGTCCAGCAGGATCTCGCCCAGCTCCTCGCCGAGGCCGAGGCGAAACGGGACGAGTACCTCGACCTCGCCCGGCGGGCGCAGGCCGACTTCGAGAACTACCGCAAGCGGATGGCGGCCGAGGTTCAGGCCGCGGCGCTGCGCGGGAAGGCCGAGGTGGCGCGCGGCGTCGTCCCGGTCCTCGACGACCTCGAGCGGGCGCTGCAGGCCGCCGGGCTCGACCCCGAGGGCGATGCGGATGACCCGCTCGCCCACGGGGTGCTCCTCGTCTTCCGCAACCTGCGGGAGACGCTCGGGCGCAGCGGGGTCGAAGTGGTCGATCCCAAAGGCGAGAAGTTCGACCCGAACTTCGCCGAAGCGCTCTCGACCGTGCAGGTCGAGGGGACCGAGGCGGGCGTCGTGGTCGAGGTGATGCAGAAGGGCTACCGCTTCGAGGGGCACCTGATCCGCCCCGCGATGGTCGTGGTGGCCGCATAGGAGAAGCAGTGGCAGACGAGCTCTACAAGACCCTCGGCGTCAGCAAGGACGCGAGCGAGGACGAGATCAAGAAGGCGTACCGCAAGCTGGCGCGCCAGTACCACCCTGACCGGAACCCGGACGACAAAGCGGCCGAGGAAAAGTTCAAGGAGGTCTCGGCCGCGCACGACGTCCTCTCCGACCCCGAGAAGCGCAAGGAGTACGACGCGGGGCCGACCTTCGGCGGCTTCGGCGCGGGCGGCAACCCGTTCGGTGGCGGCAACCCCTTCGGTGGGGGCGGCGCCCAGGCGGGCAGCTTCGGCGGCGACTTCGGCGACATCCTCGGCGGCATCTTCAACCGCGGCGGGGGCGGCCGGGCGAAACCGCGGGCGGTCCGCGGGCGGGACCTCGAGACCGAGGTCAGCCTGAGCTTCGACGAAGCGATCAACGGCACCCAGATCAGCGTCACCGTGCCGAAGGCCGACCGTTGCGAGACCTGCCACGGCTCGGGCGCCGCGCCCGGCACCTCGCCGATCACCTGCCCGCGCTGCGAAGGCCGCGGCATCGACCCGCAGAACCAGGGCTTCTTCTCGATCAGCCAGCCCTGCCCGCAGTGCGGCGGCGCCGGCGAGATCATCGAGGACCCCTGCCCCACCTGCGGCGGCTCCGGCCTCACCCAGCAGAACAAGCGGATCCGGGCGAACATCCCGGCCGGGGTCAAAGACGGCACGCGCATCCGACTGGCCGGCAAGGGCGAGGCGGGTCCGCGCGGCGGCCCGTACGGCGACCTCTACGTGACCACGCGGGTGGCCGCGTCGCCGGTGTTCCGACGGCTCGACGACGGCAACCTCGAGGTGACGGTGCCGATCTCGATCCCGGAGGCGGTGCAGGGCGGCACGATCGAGGTGCCGACGCTCGAGGGGACGAAAAAGATCAAGGTCGCGCCCGGGACCAAGCACGGGGCGATCCAGCGCCTGCGCGGCGAGGGCGCCCCGAAGGGCAAAGGCGGGGACCGCGGTGACATCCGCTACCGGCTCGAGATCGAGGTCCCCAAAGATCTGAACGAGGAGCAGCAGAAGGCAATCGACGAGCTGGCCACGGCGCTGAACGGGCACGACCCGCGCGCCGACCTACTGCGGAAGGCAGGGGTCTGATGGCGACCTACCGCAGGCAGGTGACGAACGTGAAGGCCACCTTCGACGACGAGCAGGGGGTCTTCATGATCTCGGTCGCCGCGGAACTCGCCGAGATGCACCCGCAGACCCTGCGGATCTACGAGACGCGCGGCCTGATCACCCCCAAGCGCTCGCCGAAAAACACCCGGCTCTACAGCCGGCGCGACGTCGAACGGCTGCGCCGGATCCAGGAGATGACCCACCAGGGCCTGAACCTGGTCGGGGTCGAGACGGTGCTGGCGCTGGAAGAGCAGGTGCAGAAACTGAGAGAGAGAGTGCGAGAGCTGGAAGGAAGGAACGAGCTCTGATGCAACCCGACAAGTTCACCCAGAAATCCCAGGAAGCGATCGCGGCGACGCTGGAGCTGGCGCGCAGCCATCGCAACCCCGAGGCGGCCCCGGCCCACCTGCTGGTGTCGCTGCTCGACCAGCCCGAGGGCCTGGTCGTCCCGATCCTGCAGCGGGTCGGCGCCGACACCGCGACGATCGCCGCGCGCGCCTCGGAGGCCGTCGCGCAGCTGCCGAAACTCGGCGGCGAGGGCGAAGAGCCGCGGCTGTCGAGCGGGCTGGCCGCGACCCTGCGCGTCGCCGAGCGCGAAATGGGGCGCGACGGGTCTAGCCTGATCTCGACCGACCACCTGCTGCGGGCGTTGACCGAGGACCCGACCGCGGGCGAGATCCTGCCCTCGCGGGAGGAGCTCGACGCCGCGGTGGCGCAGGTCCGTCCCAACCCGGTGACGACCGCGAACCCGGAGTCGACCTCCCAGGCGCTGGAGAAATTCGGCCGCGACCTGACCGCCGACGCGCGCGCGGGCAAGCTCGACCCGGTGATCGGGCGCGACGAGGAGATCCGCCGCGTGATCCAGGTCCTCTCCCGCCGCACGAAGAACAACCCGGTGCTGATCGGCGACCCCGGCGTCGGCAAGACCGCGATCGTCGAGGGGCTCGCGCAGCGGATCGTCGACGGCGATGTGCCGGAGAGCCTCCGCGACCGGCGCGTGATCGCGCTCGATATCGGCTCGCTGCTGGCGGGCTCGAAATACCGCGGTGAGTTCGAGGAGCGGCTGAAAGCCGTGCTCAACGAGGTGCAGGAAGCGGAGGGCCAGATCGTCCTCTTCCTCGACGAGCTCCACACCATCGTCGGGGCCGGCGCCGCCGAAGGGGCGGTCGACGCGGCCAACCTGCTGAAGCCGATGCTGGCGCGCGGGGAGCTGCGCGCGGTCGGCGCGACGACGCTCGACGAGTACCGCAAGCACATCGAGAAGGACGCGGCGCTGGAGCGTCGCTTCCAGCCGGTGATCGTCGGCGAGCCCGACATGCAGGACACGATCGCGATCCTCCGCGGGCTGAAGGGCCGCTACGAAAATCACCACGGGGTGCGGATCGCCGACTCGGCGATCGTCGCCGCGGCGACGCTCTCGGAGCGCTACATCGCCGACCGCTTCCTGCCGGACAAGGCGATCGACCTGATCGACGAGGCCGCCTCGCGGCTGAAGATCGAGATCGACTCGGTGCCGACCGAGATCGACGAGGTCGCCCGCCGGATCCAGCAGCTGGAGATCGAGGAGATGGCGCTCTCCAAGGAGACCGACGACGCCTCGAAGGCGCGACTCGAAGCGCTGCGCGAAGACCTCGCCAACCTGCGCGAGCAGGAGACCGAGCTGCGCGCCCGTTGGGAAAACGAGAAAGAGCCGATCGAGGCGATGAAGGTCGCCAACGCCGAACTCGAGGAAGCGCGACTGGAAGTCGAGCAGGCCGAACGGGAGACCGACCTGCAGCGGGCGGCCGAACTGAAATTCGGCCTGATCCCGGAATTGGAAGCCCAGGTCAAAGACGCCGAGGCGCGGCTCGCCGAGCTGCACGCGGGCGACGGCGGCACGATGCTCGCCGACGTGGTGACCGACGAGGACGTCGCCGAGGTGGTCGGCAAATGGACCGGGATCCCGGTCAGCCGGCTGCTCGAGGGCGAGGTGCAGAAGCTGATCCAGATGGAGGACCGCCTGCACGACCGGGTGATCGGTCAGCAGGAGGCGATCGAGGCGGTGGCGAACGCGCTGCGGCGCTCGCGCGCCGGGCTGTCGGATCCGAACCGGCCGATCGGCTCGTTCCTCTTCCTCGGCCCGACCGGGGTCGGCAAGACCGAGTTGGCGAAGGCGCTGGCCGAGTTCATGTTCGACTCCGAGTCGGCGATCGTGCGGCTCGACATGTCCGAGTACATGGAGAAGCACACGGTGTCGCGGCTGGTCGGCGCGCCTCCCGGTTACGTCGGCTACGAGGAGGGCGGCCAGCTGACCGAGGCGGTCCGCCGCCGGCCCTACGCGGTGGTGCTGCTCGACGAGATCGAGAAGGCGCACCCGGACGTCTTCAACACGCTGCTGCAGATCATGGACGACGGCCGGCTCACCGACGGCCAGGGCCGCACGGTCAGCTTCACCAACACGGTGCTGATCATGACCTCGAACGTCGGCTCCGACCGGATCGTCGGCGACCAGGTCGACGAGGGCATCCGCGCCGCGATCGAAGAGGTGTTGGCGGCGACCTTCAAGCCGGAGTTCCTCAACCGGATCGACGACACGGTGATCTTCCACCGTCTCTCGAAGGCCGACATCGGCCGCATCGTCGAGCTCCAGGTGACGCAGCTGGTCGGCCGGGTGGCGGAGCGCGGGATCGCGATCGAGCTCTCCGACGACGCCCGCACCCTGCTCGGCAACCTCGGCTACGACCCCGTCTACGGAGCGCGCCCCCTGCGCCGGGTGATCCAGAAGCAGCTGGTCGACAAACTGGCGCTGAAGATCCTCGAGGGCGAGTTCAGCGAGGGCGACACCGTCCGCATCGACGCCGCCGAAGGCGCGCTCACCTTCGAGCGCGCCTCGGCGGCGAGCCCGGCTGCGGCGTAGACGCGGGCGGGCGGGCGAGTCCGGGACTCCTGCGGCCAGGGACGGGCAAGGGCTCAAGTCCCTACGGCCGGGACGGGCAAGGGCCCATGCCCCTGCGGCCCGGACGGGCAAGGGCTCAAGCCGCGGTGGCCGGGGTCGGGCCGTCCCGGGACGTAAGCCTTTCGGGTGGATTGGCACGGGTCCGTGTGCCTTCCGGGAGGATCGTTATGGGTCCGTGACGCTCGCCCACGCGATGCAGCGATATATGTCGCTATAGCGACATAAAGTGCCGCATCGCGCATTCGGACCTCCCGGATCGGCGCCGATCGACGCTGCATGAATCACCCGGGCCAGGGCACGGGTTATCCGTGCAGGGCGCTGGGACCCCATGAAGGGACGTGGAGTTGCGCGCGGCTTCGTTACGAACGTCCCGTACTTGTGACGCCCGTCGCCCGTCTCCCTCAAGCCTTCCCGGCGTCTCCCGCACCTCTTCCCGCACACCCGGCCGTCTCGGCCACGGCCACAGCCTGCCCGGGCCGTGGCCGAGACGGCCGCGTCCTTTGGCCGTCCGCCACCTGCCCGTGCGTCGGCCGATGCGCCGCATCCCTCGGCGTCCGCCGCCCGCCCCTGCGTCGGCCGCCCACGCCCCATCCCTTCCCAGCCGCAGGCGCCCCATCCCTCCCCCACTCTTCGCGTAACAAAGACGTGAATGAGGCCTGGACGTTGAAATTTTGGCGTCTGCACTTATAAAACCCGCCTCTGGTGCCGAAACTTCTTCTCAGAACGTGCGCTTACACTCTGAGAACAACATGGACGAGCGGGATCGAGATCGGCAACCGATCAACGCGCGCCCCAAAGGCACCGGACGCCTGCGGGCAGGCGTTGGCATGGCCCATACGGGCGGCGAGCGCGTGCGCGGTGCCGGCGGTCGGGTGCTCGAGGTCGGTGAGAACGCGGGCTCCCGGGTCCGCGAGGCGGGTGGCGACGCTGCCTGGTTCCTGCGCGAGCGGATCGTCTGGCCGGCTCGGGACGGGCTCGACGAGCTCGGCCCCCGTGGCCAGATCGGCGTCTTCGGTGGCGGCGGGATCGCCGTCGCCGGCGTGGTCGCGGCACTGCTGATCGCGGGCGGCGGCTCGGGCTCCGGCGGCGGGACCACCGAGGCCTTCGTGATCCCCGAGCGCGGCCCGGCAGTGACCAAGGTCGCCCCGGCCGTCGAAGCCGCAGAAGCAGCAGCCCGCGAAGCCGAGCGGCCCGACGCTGCACGGCGCGACCCCCAACTTCTCCGCCGCCCAGGACGTACGGTCCGGGGTCGGCAGCGGCAAGGCGGTCGGCAAGGAAGCGGTGAGCGGCGCGACCGGCGGCATCAACGCCGAACGCGGCGCCGACGAGACCGAAGCCGCCCCCCGCGGCGCCGGTGACGCGCCCGCCTCGACCGCGAAGATCGGCGCGACCCCCGAGGCGACGGCATCGGCCACCGCCCAGGCCGAAGTGCTGTCGAACGACAACGCGTCCGGCGCCACCCAGGGCGTGACCGGCGCGGCCAACTCGACCGCCGGCGCCGACGAAACCGAGCTGAGCGGCCCGCCCGCGCCGAAGGCGGCGAAGCGGGTGGCGCGCCACTTCGCCGAGGCGTTCGTCGTCTACGAGACCGGCGGCGTCGACGCCAAGGTCCGCAGCAACTTCCGCCACACGAGCACCAAGCAGCTCTCCAAGGCCCTCCTTCGGCGGCCACCGCGCCAGCCCGCCGCGGTCAAGGTGCCGCAGGCGAAGGTCGTGACCGTCGTCGCCGGGCCGTCCAAGGGCTCCGTCTACGAAGTCAGCGTCTCGCTGCTGCGGGTCGGCGTGGCCTCGGAGCTGCGCCTGGCGATGGAACAGGGGCCGGGCAAGAAGTGGCAAGTCACCAACGTCCTCGGCTGAGTCGATGATCCCCCTCCCCCGCAAGCTCCGCGCGGTCGCCGCCGCAAGCGTCCTCACCGCCGCCCTCGCCCTGCCGATCGGCGCCGCCGCGGCGGCCGAAAGCGGCCAGCCGGTCCAAGGCTCCTCGCTCGAAGCGCCGATCCAGAACAGCCCGCTGGCCCCCGCGACCGAAGCTGCCGGCACGACCGGCGGGGCCGAAGGCGGCGAATCGCAGGGCAGCTCCGAATCGGGGGCGACCGACGAATCCGGCGTCACCGAAAACGCGCCGCTCGCGCCGGAAGTGATCCGCCACCCGACGATCCCGCAGGCCTCCGGCGGAAACACCTCCGAATCCGGGATCAGTGAACAGCTCACCAAAGGCGAAGAAGAAGTCGCCGAAGCGGAAACCGAACAGGAAGCTGACGAAGCCGCCGAACGGGTGGGCAAAGAAGCGGGCATCGACAAAGCCGCGCCCGCCTTCCAGATCCCCTCGCTCTCGGCCTCGACCTGCGCCGCCGCCGCGGTGCCGCCGATCCTCGATCCCGATCTACCAGCGCGCCTCCGCCCAGTATGGGCTCGGCTCCCAGGGCCCGGCGATCCTGGCCGGCATCAACGCGGTCGAGACCGGCTTCGGCACCAACATGGGGCCCTCCTCGGCCGGCGCCGAGGGCTGGATGCAGTTCATGCCCTCGACCTGGGCGGAATGGGGAGTCGACGCCAACGGCGACGGGATCGCCGACCCGAGCAACCCCGAAGACGCGATCTTCGCCGCCGCCCGCTACCTCTCCGCCGCTGGCATGCCCGCCGACACCTACGGCGCGATCTACGCCTACAACCACGCCGACTGGTACGTCTCCGAGGTGCTCGCCGACGCCGGCTGTTACGCCGCCGAAGTCGGCGACGCGGCCTTCACCCAGGCCGGCCTGACGCCGCAGATCGAAGTCCTGCGCTGCGACCCCGCCGCCGCCTGGAAGAAACAGATCCCGGCCGAATACCTGGAAGCCTTCGAGGACGCCGCCGCCCGCTACGAACTGGGCAAGCGCGGCGTCTGGGCCCTGGCCGCGATCGCCCGCCTCGAGTCGAACTTCGGCCACGGGATGTCGAAGGCGGAACTCGAAGAAGCGGGGCCGCTCGGCCTCGAAGCGAGCGAGTGGGCGCAAGTACCGGGTCGACGGTGACGGCGACGGGCACATCGAACACGCCGACGTCTTCGACTCGGCGGCGACGCTGGCGCGCGAGATCTGGTCGAAGGGCTCGCTCGAAGCCGGCGTCTTCGCCCACAACCAGGCCGAGTGGTACGTGCAGGAGGTGCTCCAGGAGGCCGAACAGATCGAAGGCGGCTGCAAGGTCTCCACGGTGCAGTGGCGGGTCTCCCCGCTGGCCGCCGAAACGACCGTGCAGGGCGCCGAAGCGGTGCTGCAGCCGAACGGCCTCGCCGCCGCGCCGAGCGCCGCGCCCGCCCCGGTGAAGGCGGCGATCGCGGCCGCCAACTCGATCGCCACCACCCCCTACGTCTGGGGCGGCGGCCACGCCTCCTTCTACTCCTACGGCTACGACTGCTCCGGCGCGGTCAGCTTCGCCCTCTACGGCGCCGGGCTGCTCGACACGCCGCTCACCTCGGGCTCGCTGGCGACCTATGGCGAACCGGGCCCGGGCAAGTGGATCACGATCTACGCCAACGCCACCCACGCCTACGTGGTGATCGCCGGCCTCCGCTGGGACACGGTCGGCGACGCGAACGGGACCGGCCCGCGCTGGCACGCCGAACCGCCGTACCCGGAAGGGTTCGTCGTCCGGCACCCCGCCGGATACTGAGCCTTCCGTCCTTGCGCGGTTCGTAATCCCCCGCTGACGGGGAAAAGGAACCACGGAACGATTGTGGGGCACTAGGATTCGACGAGGAGGAGCCAATGCCGACTTACTTGATGCTGACCAACCTGACCGCCGAGGGACTGCGGACGCTGAAGAACAACCCGACCCGGGTCACCGAGGTGAACCAGGAGGTCGAACAGATGGGTGGCAAGGTCGTCACCCAGTACGCGACGCTCGGCGAGTACGACTTCGTCACCGTGATCGAGGCGCCGGATGAGAAGACGATGGCGAAGATCTCGGTCGAGCTCGGCTCGCGCGGGACGATGAGCAGCCGGACGCTGACCGCGATGCCCGTCGCGGGCCTTTCCGATTGAGGGCGCTTGTAGTCGGGGGCGGCGGTCGCGAGCACGCGATCGTGCGTGCGCTGGCGCGCTCGGCCGCGGCGCCGGAGATCCTCTGCGCGCCCGGTAACGCCGGCATCGCCGCCGACGCCGAGGTCTTCCCCGCGGTCGCCGCCGACGACGTCGAGGCGATCGTCGCGCTGGCGACCGAGCGCGCCGTCGACCTGGCGGTGATCGGCCCGGAGGCGGCGCTGGTGGTCGGCGCCGTCGACGCGCTCGAGGCCGCCGGCATCCCCGCCTTCGGCCCGACCCGGGCGGCGGCCGAGCTGGAGGGCTCGAAGGCCTTCGCCAAGGAGCTGATGCAGGAGGCCGGGATCCCGACCGCCTCCCACGTCCTCCTCCGCTCGCATGAGGAGGCCGTCGCCGCGCTGGCCGCGACCGACTACCCGACCGTGCTGAAGGCCGACGGCCTCGCCGCGGGCAAGGGCGTGATCCTCTGCACCGACGAGGCCGAGGCGCGCAGCGCGCTCGACGTCTACTTCACCGAACAGCGCTTCGGCGCCACCGCGGTGGTGATGGAGGAGTTCCTCGAGGGCGAAGAGCTCTCGCTGCTGGCGCTCTGCGACGGCGAGAACGTCGTGCCCCTCTCCCCCGCCCAGGACTACAAGCGGATCGGCGACGGCGACGAGGGGCCGAACACCGGCGGCATGGGCAGCTACTCGCCGGTGCCGGGGTTCGACGCGGCGGCGGTCGAGGAGATCGTCGAGCGGGTGCACCGGCCGGTGGTCGCGGCGATGGCCGCGCGCGGCACCCCCTTCCACGGCGTGCTCTACGCGGGGCTGATGATCTGCGCCGACGGCCCCAAGGTGATCGAGTTCAACGCCCGCTTCGGCGACCCCGAGACGCAGGCGGTGCTGCCGCGGCTGCGCTCCGATCTCGTCGACCTCTTCCGCGCCGCCCGCGAGCCGGGCGGCCTCGCCGGGATGCGCGCCGACTTCGACGATGACTGGGCGGTGACCGTGGTGCTGGCCTCGGCCGGCTACCCGGAAAGCTCCTCGAAGGGCGACGTGATCCACGGCCTCGACGCGGCGGCGGAGCTGGCCGAGGTGACCCACGCGGGCACGGCCGAGCGCGACGGCGAGATCGTCACCGCCGGTGGCCGCGTCCTCAACGTCACCGGGCTCGGCCCCGACCCGGCCGCCGCGCGGGAGCGTGCGTACGATGCTGCTAGCCGGATCTCGTTTGAGGGTATGCAGGTCCGCACCGACATCGCCGCCCGCGCGGTCGACCGAGTTTCCAGTCCCTGACCCCAGGTCATCAACCGGCCATCCACCCAGGCCACCCACCCCAGGTCATCAACCACATCACCCGAGAGGAACGCACCACGATGAGCGACATCGCCGATCCGAATCAGCCCCAGCCCGAGACGACGACCGCCGAGCTGCCCGACCCCCAGGCCGAGGCACAGCTGGAGCAGATCGAGGAGGACTTCGCCGCCACGGGCACCCTGGTCGGAATCATCATGGGCTCGAAAAACGACATGGAGAAGATGCTTCCGGCGGAGAAATACCTCACCGAACAGGGCATCCAGTCGGAAATCCACGTGATGAGCGCGCACCGCGATCCGGACAAGGTGCATGAGTTCTGCACCACCGCCCGGGCGCGCGGGCTGAAGGTGATCATCGCCGGGGCCGGGATGAGCGCCGCCCTGCCCGGCGTCGCCGCCGCCCAGACCGATCTGCCGGTGATCGGCGTGCCGATCCTCGGCAAGAGCCTCGGCGGGCTCGACGCGCTGCTCTCCGCGGTGCAGATGCCGCCCGGGATCCCGGTCGCCTGCGTGGCGATCGACGGCGCCAAAAACGCGGGCGTGCTCGCCGCCCGGATCATCAACGCCTAGGGGCCGAAGGGGCACGACGACGTGATCCCGCGTTACACCCGCCCCGAGATCGGGGCCGTCTGGACCCAGCAGGCGAAGCTGGAGACCTGGCTCGAAGTCGAGCTGGCCGCCACCGAGGCGTGGGCGGCGGAGGGCGTCGTCCCGGCCGAGGTCGCGACCGCGGCACGCGAGCGCGCTGCCTTCACGGTCGAGGCGGTCGACGAGCGGGAGAAGATCACCGACCACGACGTCGCCGCCTTCGTCGACGTGGTCGCCGCCTCGGTCGGCGACCAGGGCGCCCGCTGGATCCACTACGGGCTGACCTCCTCCGACGTGCTCGACACGGCGCTGGCGTTGCAGCTACGGCGGGCGGGCGCGATCCTGGTCGCCGGCGCGCGCGAGTACCGCGACGCGCTGATCGCCCGGGCCCTGGAAGAGCGCGACACGCTCTGCGTCGGCCGCACCCACGGCGTCCACGCCGAGCCGACCACCTTCGGGCTGCGGCTGGCGGGCTTCGCCTTCGAGGCCGACCGCAACCTGCACCGCCTCGAGGCCGCCTTCGAGCAGCTCGCCTACGGCAAGCTCTCCGGCGCGGTCGGCACCTACGCCTCGGTGCCGCCGGCGGTCGAGGCGCGGGTGATGGAGGTGCTCGGGCTGCGGCGCGAGGACGTCGCCACCCAGGTGATCCCGCGCGACCGCCACGCCGAGCTGACCGCGGCGATCGCCCTCGCCGGCGCGGGCCTCGAGCGCTTCGCCACCGAGGTCCGCAACCTGCAGAAAACCGAGGTGCGCGAGGTCGAGGAGCCGTTCCGTGAGGGCCAGAAGGGCTCCTCGGCGATGCCCCACAAGCGCAACCCGATCCGCACCGAGCGGGTCACCGGCCTCGCCCGGGTCCTGCGCGGCTACGCCCAGACCGGCTTCGAGGACGTCGCCCTCTGGCACGAGCGCGACATCTCCCACTCCGGCGCCGAGCGGGTGATCCTGCCCGACTCGACGATCCTGCTCGACTACATGCAGGGCCTCGCGACCGGCGTCGCGGCGGGGATGACCCTGCACCGCGAGCGGATGCTCGCCAACCTGAACATCACCCACGGGGCGCTCTTCAGCCAGCGCGCGCTGACCGCCCTGGTCGAGTCGGGGATGACCCGCGACGACGCCTACCGGGTGGTCCAGGAGAACGCCCAGAAGGCCTGGGACACGGGGACCGAGTTCCGCGACCTGCTCGCCGTGGCGGCGCCGCAGCTCGATCTCGACGCGGTCTTCGACTACGGCGCCTACCTGACGCACCTGCCGCAGATCTTCGAGCGGCTCGAAGCGCTGCAGTAGTCAGGGACACTCGCGGCGGCGGGCCGATGTGCCCTTTCGCCTGCGCGGATAACGCGGCTCCCACCCGCTTTATCCGCCCCGTACATAGAACGAGACGGCGCTCTGTGTATTCGGACGTCCGTCTGGACAACGGGACAAAACGGCGCTTCCGAACCCTGGACGGCGGGACAGCTTGTGGCCCTCAAGGGCTGCCTAGGTTCCGATGCCCTGCGTGTCGTCTCGGCGGCCCGCAGTGCCAGAAACCCCTTTTTCCAATCGGAGAAACTCTTGATCCCAGCATCACTGACCAGAAAGCTGCTGCCACTCCTGGCGGGCCTGTGCCTGCTCGGCGCGGTGGCGCTCGCCGCCACGGCAAGCGGCGCGTCGTCGTCCTCATCGACGATCTCCTACAGCCAACTGCCGGACCCCCTCGCATACGGGCAGTACGTCCCGAAAGAAACCAATCCGGTCGTCTTCGGCGAAACGACGCTGCAGGAACCGAACAGCAAAGGCGGCGCGGCGACGGGTGCGAACTCGTCGATCACGCTGCAGGTTCGCGGCAGCATGTGGCAGCCGGAAAACTACCCCGGCAAATCGCCGCTGCTCCTGTTCGTGCACGGCAACCACGGCGAATGCGATTCGGGCACGGCCCCGAACTGCACGATCTTCAAGCGCAACGACGAGGGCTACGCCTACATGGCGAAAAACCTCGCCAGCTGGGGATACACGGTCGTCTCCCTCGACCAGGACCAGCTGATGTCGCGCCAGGACAGCCTCGGCAAGGGCATGCACGCCCGTCGCCTGCTGATCTTGGCGATGCTGGACAAGATCAAAGCGGCCGACGAAGGCCCGCTGACGGCGGAAGGCGCGACGATCGGCTCGCAGCTGGTCGGCAAAGTCGACATGACGCGGATCGGCCTGATGGGCCACTCGCGCGGTGGCGACGCGGTCGCCAGCTTCGTCCTCTACAACCAGACGCTGCCGGCCGGGGAACGCTTCCCGCTCCGCGCGGTGGTCTCGATCGCGCCGGTCGACTACGAACGGCACGCCCCCTACGGCGTCCCGTACATGACCGTGTTCGGCAGCTGCGACGGTGACGTCTCGAACCTCCAGGGCGCCCGTCTCTACGAACGCAGCCAGTACGAGAGCAACGATCCCTACCCGCGGTTCCAGGTGGTGCAGGTGGGCGGCAACCACGACGCCTACAACACCGTCTGGCAGGCCGACGGCGACGACTCGAGCCAGAAAGACGCGGCTTGTGGTCCCGACGCCAAAGGCGACAAAGGCCAGGTCGGAACCGAAGCCAACGGCTTCATGGAAACCGTCTACGGCGAAGAAATCCCCTCCAGCAGCACCGCCTACGTCGGCCCCCAGCCGAACCTCGAAGACCCCCACAACATCCGCCTCTCCGGCGAAGCCGGCCCCTACTTCGAGGCGGTCAAAGGCGAAGAAAAGCCCTACCGTTGGGGCAACGGAAAAGTCGCACCCGGATTCCCCGAAGGGATCACCAAGCTCGACCCGTCGGTGAACACCCGGATGTCGGGTGACCCCGCCCTGATGGGTGACCAGGAGAAGATGGGCCTGGCCACGGTGTCCGCCTTCTTCCGTCGCTACGTCGGCGGTGAGGGCGCGTTCGAACCGTATCTGACCGGTGAACTCGCGGCCGAAGGCGATCCGTCGATTCCCCAGTCGGCATGTCCGACCAGCATCGCCGGGCAACGGATCCCCTGCATCGACCGCGTCGCCGACAGTTACACGGCACCGCCGGCCGAACGCGAGGACGTCCTCCGTCCCGACACCGAACACCCGACCACGCTCGACGCCCTGGGGACGAAGATCCAGGCCTCAGGCTTCGCCAACCCGTACCCGAAAAGCGGCGGCGTCCAGCCGCGGCCGGCGATGACCACGAACGGGATCGACTGGTGTGACCCCGACCCGCATCAGGGCGAACCCGGCCAGTTGAAAGAAGGCGAATTCCCGACCGCCTCCAAGTCGTGCCCGCAGCCCGCTGCGCACACGCTCGGTGGCCAGGGAGCGCTCGAAACCCCAGGTGCGGAATCAACCGCCGCGCCGCGAGAAAATGCCCCGGTGAACGGGTCCTACGGTCGCCAGCTGGCGATCGCCTGGGAAGAACCGGCCGACCTCGGTCTGAACATCCCGGCCACCGACGGCAACGTCAGCAACTACAAGGCCCTGTACATGGCAACCGCGGTCAACTTCTTCGACCCGCGCAATCCGTCGCGCGGTGAAGAAGGCCTGTGGAACCCCGAGTACGCCCCGCAGAACTGGACCATCGCGGTCACCGACGCGGAAGGGCACGAAGGCACGGTCGAAGCGGCTGACCCCGACTTCGGCACCGCCACGCAGCAGACCCTCGGGTCGACCTCGGACCGGGTCCACGTCATGCTCCGCGACCTCCGTGTACCGCTTGCGGAATTCGCGGCTCAGGGTGTGAACCTGGCCTCGCTGCGGAAGCTGGAACTCCGCTTCGGCGAAAAGGGCAACCCGAACATGCCGACCAGCGGTTCGATCCAGCTGGCCGACGTGCGCTTCGAGCAGCCGGCCACCGGCTTCTCGAACGTCCTCCTCGATTCGACCGAACCGAACGCAGGACCCGGTGAAGGCGAACCGGCGAGCGGGCCCAACCCGGTCACGGAAATCAGCACCTACAAACGCGCCAACGGCGAATACGAAATCCCCAACGTGACCACGGTCCCGGGGGCCAACGTGTGGACCGTCGACGACGACGGCGTCCAGTGCCCGAACGCTGAGTTCGAACACATCCAGGAAGCGGTCGAATACGCGAACCCGTGGGACACGATCGTCGTGTGCCCGGGCGTCTACTACGAATCCTCGACGCCGGTGAACAGCGAATTGAACCCGGTGCTCGCGGAAAACGAGAAAGACGGCCTGACCATCACCAAGCCGTTGAAGATCATCGGCGCCGGCGCCAACAAGGTCACGATCAAGCCGGCCACGACCCTGACCACCCTGGGTGGCCTCACCGGCACCCTGCGCGACGGTGGCGGCAACGTCATCACCGTGTCCCGTCAGTCGCTCGGCTCGACCGAATACGACGAGGAGTACGTCGACATCTCGGGCGTGAAAATCGAATCCGGTTCCACCACGGCTGAAGCGGGCGTCGCCTTCTTCAACGCCTCGGGCCGGATCGCCAACAGTGAAATCGGCACGATCAAAGCCGCCAACGGAAACAGTTGGGGCGTGGTCATGACGAACTCGCAGATCGGTGAAGGACCCGGTGCGGCGGAACGTCAGGTGACGATCGAAAACAGCAAGATCAAGGGCTACACCACCGGTGGTGGCGTGCTCTTCGACGATTCGAAAGGCAAAGCGGACGGCACGGCCACCAATGCGGAACGGTCGGGCATGAAGCAGGTCGGCTACGTCAAGAACACGGTGATCGAAGGTTCGGCCACCGGTGCCGCGGCCACCGTCATCCAGAGCGGGATCAAAGTCGCCGATGGGGCCGTCGCCCACATCAGCGGCAGCTTGATCGCCAACAACCGCTCGGCGACGGAACCGAAAAAAACGGCCGGCGTGCTGCTGGCCGACGCCGAAACGCTGAACGGTGGCTTCACGCTCACCGGGTCGCGGATCATCGGCAACGGCTACGGCCTCTACAACGCCAAAGCCGACGGCGAAACCGTGCGTGAAGCGGCTCCGGCCACCGCCACCAATGACTATTGGGGCAGTGCCGGGACGCCGATCGTCGGCCCGACGGTGGTGACGCCGCACGAAGTGACGCCGCCGACCACCCCGGCGACGTTCACGTACACCTACGAAGAGGGCATCTCGGGCAACGACGCGGCCACCACCCCGGCCCCGTCGGTGCTCTACACCCCGGTGCTGACCACGGCTCCGGCCGATCCGGTCATCGGTACCCAGCCCGACCTGGCACCGGTCGGTGAGATCGTCAACCCCGGCAGCGGCGAAGCAGTCGAAGCGGGCGTGACGGTCGAACCGGTGGTGTTCACCGAAGACGACTACGGCATCAGGTCCGTGAGCCTCAAGGCGAACGGAGTCGCGGTCGAAAGCAAGGTCCTCGCTCCCTACGCGTTCACCTGGACGCCGACGGCGGCGGAGATCGGCACGTCGGTTCAGCTCGAAGCGACGATCACCGACAGCGGCGGGCACGTCGTGACCAGCGCCATCACGGTCCCCGTGGTGACGTCGGCCGCCGAAGTCGGGGCCAAAGAAGGCGAAAAGGCCGCGGCCAAGGAAGCGGAAGAAAAGGCCGCGACCACGAAAGCGGGCGAAGACGCCCTGAAGGCGGCCGAAGCGAAGGCCGAAGCAGCCGCCGCGGAAGCCAAAGAAGCCAAGAAATTGGCGGAAGAAGGCAAGTCACCGGTCTCGACCGGCAGGGTGACCAAGAACACGAGCAAGGGCACGGCGCGACTGAGCGTCCTGATCCCGAGCCCGGGTTCGCTGGTGGTCACCGGGCCCGAGATCAAGAAGGTGACCGGGCATGCCACGGCACCCGGTCAGGTCCAGGTGTTGATCGCGGCGAAGGGCAAGGCCCTGAAGACGCTCGACACCACGGGCAAGGTGACGGTGAAGGTGACGATCACGTTCACCGGATCCGGCGGTAAGAAGCAGAAGGCGACCACCACGGTCACCTTGATCAAGAAGTAGGCAAGGCGACAGCGGGCCGACGGTCTGACGGCTAGGGTGCGAGGCATGATCCTCTACACCTGTGGCCAGAAGACCGTCGGCCCCGGCTTCGCCCATCCGTGCGCGAAAGCGGGCAACGCCCTCGACGCCGCCGGCTATCAGTACGAGATCAAGACCGTCGGCGGCTACCGGCTCGCGGTCTGGACCTGGGGCAAGCGCAAGGACGACCGCGCCGAGGTCCGCAAGCTGAGCGGCACCGACGAGGTCCCGATCCTCGTCCTCGACGACGGCGACGTGGTCTCCGGCTCCGGCGCGATCGCCAAATGGGCGAAGGAGCACCCCGCCTCCGCGCTCCTAGTGCGTGGCGAGCACCGTCACCAGCGCGACGATCAGGGTCCCGATAAGGCCGCCGCCGATCTTGATCGCCAACTGGTGCAGCCCTTCAAATTTGACGTTCGACCGCGTCGAACTTCTGATCCACGCGGTCGAACCTCTCGTCGACGCGTTCGAACTCCGCCTCCATGCGATCGAACCTTGCATCCATGCGATCGAAGCCTGCCTGCATGGTGACCTCGAATCCGTCCATGCGCCGGTCGGCTTCTTTGAACCGGCGGTCGGCGTCGTCGAATCGTTCGTCGATCCGGGCGAAGCGCTCCTGGTTGCGGGCTGATTCGGCGTCGCTGCGTCCTTCCAGCCGGGCGAAGCCCACGTCGACTTTCGTCTCCAGGGTGGCCAGTTGTCCGTCGGTCTCCGTCATCGTCTCCATGGTTACCAACGTAGACAACTAGTTGCAATAGGTGGCGCGCGAAAAGTTACTTTTGCGTGCCGGTTTTGGCGCAGATGTCAGGCGGCGACGGAGGCTGGCGTCAGCGCGCGCTCGCGGCGGGTCGCGCGACTCGACCACCACCGGGGTGCCGGCGCGGGGGGAGAAGGTGATGTTGCGGCGGCCGGTGCGCTCGGGGCGCGGGTCGACCTTGCGCAGCTCGCAGCGGGTGAGCACCTCGCGCAGGACGATCCGCATCTCGAACTCGGCGAAGGCGGCGCCGAGGCAGCGGCGGACGCCGCCGCCGTAGGGGATCCAGGCGTAGGTCTCGGGCGCCGCCTCGAGGAAGCGCTCGGGGCGGAAGGCGAACGGCTCCGGGTAGATGTCGGGCCGGGTGTGGGTGAGCCAGATCGAGGCGGTGACGTCGGTGCCGGCGGGCAGGTGGAGGTCGTCGGTGACGAGGTCCTCGGCGAGCCGCCGGCCGGCCAGCGGGATCACCGGCCGCAGTCGCAGCGACTCGGCGATCGTCGCCTTCAGGTAGGCGTCTTCGCCCGCTTCGAGCGAGCCGCGCAGGCGGCCCAGCTCGACCGGGTGGCGGAGCAGCAGGTCGAAGGTCCAGGCGAGCGCCGTCGCCGTCGTCTCGTGGCCGGCGAGCAGCAGCGTCATCAGCTGGTCGCGGAGCTCTTTGTCGTCCATCGCGGTGCCGTCCTCGAAGGTCGCCGTCATCAGCATCGAGAGGATGTCGTCGCGCTCCTCCAGGTCGGGCCGCAGCCGGTGCTCGGCGATCTCGGCGAAGAGCGCCTCGTCGACCTGGGCGAGCCGCGGCCGCACCGCCGCCAGCGGGTCGCGGCCCCGGCGTCGCGCCACCAGGCTGGTCAGCTGCAGGCGGGCCGAGCCGGTCTCGACCAGGAGGTCGCGGAGCAGCATCCGCAGGCGGTCGAGCCGCGGCCCGTCGCTGACCCCGAAGACGGCGCGCAGGATCACCTCCAGCGTCACCGCCTGCATCCGGCCGTGGATCGGGAACTCGCGCCCGAGCGGCCAGGAGTCGATCTCGGCGGTGACGATCTCCTCGACCACCGACTCGTACGACCGCATCCGCTCGCCGTGGAAGGCGGGCAGCATCAGCCGGCGGCGGGCGATGTGCTCGGTGCCCTCGAGCAGCAGGACCGAGCGGGCGCCGAGGATCGGTTCGAGCGAGAAGCTCCGCCCCGGCGGCAGCCCGTTGCGGCGCTCCGTATATAGGGCCTTGACCGCGACCGGGTCGGAGATCAGCACCATCGGCCGCTCGAAGCCGACGAACCGGACGCTGAACGCGTCGCCGAAGCGCTCCCGGTTCTGCGCCATGAAGGCGAGCGGCCGGAAGACCCAGGCCAGCGTCTGCATCAGCGCACTTTGCGGCGGTTCGGGCGGCAGCGGCATCGGTCGATCATCTCACCGTTTGGCTAGAGTCAAAATATGACCCCAGTAAGTGACTTGAAGCTCCTGTCCAGCGGCAAGGTCCGCGAGATCTACGAGATGGAAGACGACCTGCTGATGGTCGCCTCGGACCGCATCTCCACCTACGACGTGGTGATGCCGACGCCGATCCCCGACAAGGGCAAGGTGCTGAACCGGATGTCGGTGTTCTGGTTCGGGTTGACCGAGGACATCGTCCCCAACCACTTCATCTCCGAGGACGTGCCCGAGGACGTCGTCGACCGGGCGATGCGGGTGAAACGGCTGGAGATGTACCCGGTCGAGTGCATCGTCCGCGGCTACCTGACCGGCTCGGGCTGGAAGGAATACAAGGAAGGCGGCGCGGTCTGCGGGATCGAGCTGCCGCCGAACCTGCTCGAGTCCGACAAGCTGCCGGAGCCGATCTTCACCCCCTCGACCAAGGCCGAGATCGGCGACCACGACGAGAACGTCGACTTCGACCGCGCCGCCGAGATCATCGGCGACCGGGCGCTGCTGGAAGAGCTCTCCCGGGTCTCGATCGAGGTCTACAAGCGCGGCGCCGAACAGGCGGCCAAGCACGGGATCCTGCTCGCCGACACCAAGTTCGAGTTCGGCAAGGACGCCGGCGCCGAGATCGTCCTCGGCGACGAGGTGCTGACCCCGGACTCCTCGCGCTTCTGGCCGGCCGACAGCTGGGAACCCGGCAAGACCCCGCCCTCCTTCGACAAGCAGTACGTGCGCGACTGGGCGACCGCCCAGGGCTGGGACAAAAAGCCGCCCGCGCCGGAGCTGCCGGCGGACGTGGTCGAGCAGACGCGGGCCAAATACGTCGAGGCCTACGAGCGGATCACGGGGCAGAGCTTCTGAGGGCCCGGGTCCTGATCCGGCCCAAGGAGGGGATCCTCGACCCGCAGGGCAAGGCGGTCGAGCGGGCGCTGCCGGCGCTCGGCTTCGAGGGCATCGGGCACGTCCACGTCGGGCGGATGGTCGAGCTGGAGGCCGATGACCTGGACCAGCTCGGCGAGCTCTGCGAGAAGCTGCTCGCCAATCCCCTGATCGAGGACTACGAGATCCAGCCCCTGTGATCTGGGGCGTCCTTCAATTTCCCGGTTCCTGCGACGAGCGCGATGCGCTGAACGCCTGCGAAGTGGTCGGCGGCGAGGCGCGGCTGATCTGGCACGAAGACCGCGACCTCACGGGCGTCGACGGGATCGTCGTCCCCGGCGGCTTCTCCTACGGCGACTACCTGCGCGCCGGCGCGATCGCCCGCTTCTCGCCGGCGATGGAGGCGGTCGCCGAGCTGGCCGCGGCGGGCGGCCCGGTGCTGGGGATCTGCAACGGCTTCCAGGTGCTCTGCGAGGCGGGCCTCCTCCCCGGCGCCCTCCTGCGCAACGCCGAGCTCCGCTTCGTCTGCAAGCAGGCCGACCTCCTCGCCCTCCCGGGCCCCGATGTTGATGGGCCGAAAACCGGACTATCTGACGGGTTTTCGGCCCATCAACAGGTGCTGTCGATTCCGATCAAGCATGGGGAAGGGCGGTACTACGCGCCGCCCGAGATGCTCGACCGGCTCGAGGCGAACGGGCAGGTTGCCTACCGCTACGCCGACGGGCACAACTCCAACGGCTCGGTCCGCGACATCGCCGGGGTGCGCAACGAGCGCGGCAACGTGGTCGGGCTGATGCCGCATCCCGAGCACGCGGTCGATCCGCTGACCGGCTCGACCGACGGCCGCCAGGTCTTCGAAGCGCTGGAAGGGTTCGCCGCGTGAGCGACACCGCCGCCCACCGCGAGCTCGGCCTCACCGACTCCGAGTACGAGCTGATCGTCGAGAAGATGGGGCGCGAGCCGAACACGGTCGAGCTGGCGATGTTCTCCCTGCTCTGGTCCGAGCACTGCGCCTACAAGCACTCGCGCAAGCTGCTCGGCAAGCTGCCGACCGAGGGCCCGCGCGTGGTCATGGGGCCGGGCGAGAACGCCGGCGCCGTCGACGTCGGCTCCGGCTACGCGGTCGCCTTCAAGGTCGAGTCCCACAACCACCCGAGCGCGGTCGAACCGTTCCAGGGCGCGGCGACCGGGGTCGGCGGGATCCTCCGCGACGTCTTCGCGATCGGCGCCCGCCCGATCGCCGTCCTCGACAGCCTCCGCTTCGGTGAGCTCGACTCGGTCCGCTCGCGCCACCTGCTCGACGGCGCGGTGCGCGGGATCGGCCACTACGGCAACTCGATCGGCGTGCCGAACATCGGCGGCGAGATCTACTTCGAGGAGCCCTACGAGCACAACTGCCTGGTCAACGCGATGTGCATCGGCTTCGCCAAGACCGAGGAGATGATCCGCGCCGCCGCCGCCGGGGTCGGCAACACGGTGGTGCTGATGGGGGCGACGACCGGGCGCGACGGGATCGGCGGCGCCTCGGTGCTGGCCTCGGCCGAGCTCGGCGAGGGCGACGACGCGAAGCGCCCGACCGTCCAGGTCGGCGACCCCTTCGAGGAGTCGAAGGTGATGGAGTGCTGCCTCGAGCTGCTGGAGAAGGGCCTGCTGGTCTCGCTGCAGGATCTCGGCGCCGCCGGCCTCACCTCCTCGGCGGGCGAGATGGCCTCCGCGGGCGGGGTCGGGATCGACATCGACGTGGCGAAGGTGCCGCTGCGCGAGGCCGACATGGAGCCCTTCGAGATCATGGTGAGCGAGTCGCAGGAGCGGATGCTGGCGGTGGTCGAGCCGGCGCGCGTCGCCGAGGTGGTCGCGGTCTGCGACAAGTGGCAGACCGGGTCGGCGGAGATCGGCGTGGTCACCGATTCCGGCCACGTCCGCATCCTCAAGGCCGGCGAGGTCGTCGGCGACATGCCGGTCGAGGCGCTGGTCGACGGCTGCCCGCTGTACGACCTCGAGCCGGCGGCGCCGGAGAAGTGGATCTACGGCAACCGCGAGACGGTCGCCCCGAGCGCCGACTCCGCCTCGACCCTGCTGGCGCTCCTCGCCGCCCCCAGCATCGCCTCGAAGCAGTGGATCTTCCAGCAGTACGACTCGCTGGTCGGCTCGCGCACGGTGCGCCGCCCGGAGGCCGCCGACGCGGCGGTCCTGCAGCTGCCCGAGTCCGGCAACGCGATCGCGGTCTCGATCGACGGCAACGGCCGGCGGGTCGCCTGCGAGCCGTTCAACGGCACGGTCGAGGCGGTGCTCGAGTGCGCCCAGAACCTCGCCTGCGTCGGCGCCGAGCCGCTCGGCCTGACCAACTGCCTGAACTTCGGCAACCCGGAGAAGCCGGTCCCCGCCTGGCAGCTCGACCGCGCGATCAGCGGCCTCGCCGCGGTCTGCGAGGAGCTCGGGGTGCCGGTCGTCGGCGGCAACGTCTCCCTCTACAACGAGGGGCCGGACGGGCCGATCTACCCGACCCCGGTGGTCTCGATGGTCGGCGAGCTGCCGGACCCGGCGCGCACCGCGCCGATGGGCTTCGCCAAGGCGGGCGACTCGATCGCCCTGCTCGGCCCCTTCACCCCCACCCCGCACGGATCGGAGCTGGCGAAGCTGCGCGGCGAACTGGCGCCGGGCCTGCCGGAGCCCGACGTCGCCGCGGTCGCCGCCGCCTGCGCGACGGTGCGCGACGCCGTCCGCGCCGGACGCGTCGCCTCCGCCCACGACGTCTCCGACGGCGGCCTCGCCTGCGCCCTGGCCGAGTCGGCGATCGCCGGCGGGCTCGGCTGCCGCGCCGACCTCCAGCACCTGCGCGAGCGCGGCTGCTCGCCCGAGGAGGCGCTCTTCGGCGAGGGGACCGGCGGCTTCGTCCTCAGCGGCGAGCGGGCCGAGCTGGAGGCCCTGGGCGCGATGGTGATCGGCGACGTCGGCGGCACCACGATCGAGCTCGCCGCCGGCGACCGCAGCCTGATCATCGGCCTGGTCGACGCGACCGAGGCCTGGCGCTCGCTCGACGCGCGCGCCGAAGCGGTCGCCTGAAGCGCCGCTGACCATTAAGGTGCCGCCCTGTGCGGCGCCTCGTCCTCGCTCTCACGGTCCTCGCCCTCGCGGTCATCGCCGGCGCCGCGAGCGCCGGTGCGGCCGGGTCGGGGCCCGATCTGAAGGTGACGGGGTCGGCTCACGTGGCAGGCGGCAAACTGCGCGGCGGCTTCACGGTGAAGAACGAAGGCGCGACCACCTCGCCGGCGTTGACCGCGGCGATCAAGGTCCTCGGCCCGAAAAAGCACGGCAAGACGCCGAAGCTGACCGTCGCCCACGCCAAAGTGCACGCCCTCGCCCCGGGCGCCAAGCAGCACCTCGGGATCCAGGCGGCGATCCCCGGCAGCGTCAAATCGGGCCACTGGTCGGTGGTCGTCTGCGCCGGCGGCTGCAGCGCGATCGGCGGCTTCAGCGCGGCGCGCGAGAACGCAGAAGAAAGCCACCGTCGCCGAACGCGCCGGCCACCGAACCCGCGCCCACGCCCGCTCCTGACCGGTCCGCGTCTGCGTGCCGTCCACCGGCCCGATCGCCTACCCGGTCGAGAAACCGTTCCACGTCGTGCGGTGCGGGGTCGAATACTTCGGCTTCGTCCCGGCCTCCTACAACCCGAGCACCTCGATGCCGCTGCTGATCTGGGTGCACGGCTGCGGCGGCGAAGCCGAAGGCGACGCGTGCAACGTCGGCTCGTACGCCGAAGAAGCCGGGGCAAGGCTGGCTGGCGCTCTCGCTCGGCGGCCGCGACGGCGGCTGCTGGAACCCGCTTGCCGGATCCGAACGGCTGGTGATGGCGGCGCTCGCCGACTTCGAGACCCACTTCAACGTCGACCCCCACCGGGTGATCCTCGGCGGCTACTCCTCCGGCGGCGACCTCGCCTACCGGACCGGGTTCCGCCACTCCTCGACCTTCGCCGGACTGCTGATCGAGAACAGCGCCCCGTTCGAACAGACCGAATCGACGGAAGAAGAATCGCTTGCCGCGGCGACGACCAAAGTTCCACATCGTCCACCTCGCCCACGAACAGGACGAAACCTACGAACTGGAAAACGTCGAAACGGAGGTCGCCGCGGTGAAATCCGCGGGCTTCCCGATCACGCTGGTCAAGCGACCCGGCACGCACTTCGACGAACCGGGCGCCATCGTCAACGGAAAAGCGGTTCCCGGCACCGACGCCGACCTGCAGACCTACCTCCTGCCGCACATCGAAGACGGCTGGGAATCTCCCTAGCCGCTGTTTAGCCGCACCGCGCGGCGGGCACTTCTTGATCGGAACGTCGGCTTGGGAGCCGGGGTCCGTCTATGGGAGAGAGACTCGAAACTCGTCGGGCGAAGCATGCCTTGGCGGCGGTCCTTGCCGCCGTCCTCGCGGGCGTGGTGCTGAGCGCCTGCGGGGGATCGAGCGGCGGGCCGCCGCAGCTGACCTTCTTCGTCGCGATCCAGCCCGGCGGCACGATCGAAGCGACCGCCGAACGCTGCACCAAGGAAGCGGACGGCAAATACACGATCAAGCCGGAACTGCTGCCCAACGACGCCAGCCAGTCGCGCGAACAGCTGGTCCGCCGCCTCGGGGCGGAGGACTCCTCGATCGACATCATCGGCCTCGACGTCATCCTGACCAGCGAATTCGCCAACGCGGGCTGGATCGAACCGTGGCAGGGCAAAGAGAAAGAAGAAGCGTCGAAGAACGTCTTCAAGAGCGTGCTGCGGACCGCGACCTTCGAAAACGAACTGTACGCGGCGCCGTTCAACACCAACACGCAGCTGCTCTGGTACCGCAAAGACCTGGTCCCGAAGCCGCCGGAAACCTGGGCCGAAATGATCGAAATGGCCGAAGCGCTGCCGGAAGCGGGCAAGATCCAGGTGCAGGGCGAACGCTACGAGGGCTACACGGTCTGGGTCAACGCGCTGATCGAAAGCGCCGGCACCTCGATCCTCTCCGGCCCCGAAGAAGTCGAACTCGAACAGAAGCCGACCGAAGAAGCGCTGGAAGTGATCGGCAAGCTCGCCCACTCCTCGGCCGCCTCGCCGAACCTGCCGACCTCCAACGAGGACAGCGCCCGGCTCGCCTTCGAGGCGGGCGAAGCGGCGTTCATGACCAACTACACCTTCGCCTTCGCCAGCGCCAAGGAAAACGCGCCGGAAATCAACGAAAAAATGGGTGCGGCGTTCTTCCCGAAAGTGAACTCGAACCCGGCGAAACCGCCGCTCGGCGGCTTCAACCTCGCGGTCAGCGCCTACTCGGGCCATAAGAAAGACGCCTTCGAAGCGGCGCTCTGCCTCTCCGGCGAAAAGAGCGAGGAAACCGCGGTCGAACTCGACGGCCTGCCGCCGTCGCACGAAAACCTCTACGCCAAGAAGACGGTGCAGAAGGCCTACCCGGGCTTCGCCCAGCTGGTCCGCGAATCGGTCGAAGCGGCGGGCCCGCGGCCGGTCACCCCCGCCTACCAGGACGTCACCTCGGGAATCCAGCGCGCCCTCCACCCACCGGAAAGCATCCCCGCCGAAGGCGAGGAAGGTAAGTACGAAGAACTGAAGGAAGACCTCGAAGAGGCCGTCAAGCGGGAAGGGCTCCTCTGATGGAGGCAAGCGCCCAGACCCCGCCGGCGAAGCCGCGGAAGAAGAGCTCCCGCACCAGCTCGGAACGCAAACTCGCCTGGATGCTCTGCGCGCCGGCGGTCGTGGTGATGCTCGCCGTCACCGCGTATCCGATCATCTACGCCTTCGTCCTCTCGCTGCAGAAGCTCGACCTGCGCTTCCCCGAACAGAACGAATTCATCGGCCTCACCAACTACGGCACGGTGCTGAGCTCCGAACTGTGGTGGCTCGACGTGTTCAACACGTTGCTGATCATGGTGATCTCGGTCTCGCTCGAGCTGGTGCTGGGGATGGCGATCGCCCTGATCATGCACCGGGCGATCTTCGGCCGCGGCGTCGTCCGCACCGTCGTCCTGATCCCCTACGGGATCATCACCGTGGTCGCCGCCTTCGCCTGGCAGTTCGCCTTCGCCAGCGAATCGGGCTTCGTCGACAACCTGCCCTTCATCGCCGACGAAAAAAACTGGTTCGGCGGCCACATCTCCTCGCTCGCCGTGATCATCATGGCCGAGATCTGGAAAACGACGCCGTTCATGGCGCTGCTCCTGCTCGCCGGCCTGGTGACGATCCCGAACGAGCTCTACGAGGCGGCGCGGGTCGACGGCGCCTCCGCCTGGCAACGCTTCCGCAAGATCACCCTGCCGCTGATGAAACCGGCGATCCTCGTCGCGGTCCTCTTCCGCACGCTCGAGGCCTCGCGCGTCTTCGACTCGATCTTCATCATGACCCGCGGCGCGCAGAACACCGAATCGGTCTCGATCCTCGGCTTCAACCAGCTGATCAACCGGCTGAACCTGGGGCTCGGCTCGGCGATCTCGGTGCTGATCTTCCTCGGCGTGGTGCTGATCGCCTTCCTCTTCATCAAAGGCTTCGGCGTCAAGGTCGAAGAAGGAAGGCCGGGCGGCTGAGATGAAGGTCGGGGCCCGCCAAATCTCGCTGTGGACGATCGCGATCACGCTGGTGCTGATCTTCGCCCTGGTGCCGGTGCTGTGGCTGCTCTCGATCTCGCTGAAGCCGCCGAGCGAGATCACCGACGGGCGCCTGATCCCCGCCAGCTTCTCCTTCGACAACTACAAGTCGCTGTTCGAAGGCGGCTGGAGCGGGCCGTTCCTGCGGCCGCTGATCAACTCGATCGCGATCGCGCTGATCACCACCGTGGTGGCGATCATCCTCGCCTCCTTCACCGCCTACGCGATCGCGCGGCTCGAATTCCCCGGCAAGCGGCTGATCCTGGCGCTGGCCCTGGCGATCGCGATGTTCCCGCCGATCTCCACCGTCGGCCCGCTCTTCGACATGTGGCGGGCGCTCGGCATCTACGACACCTACCTAGGGCTGATCATCCCCTACCTCACCTTCTCGCTGCCTTTGGCGGTGTACGTGCTGGTGGCGTTCTTCCGCGAGATCCCCTGGGACCTCGAGCAGGCCGCCCAGGTCGACGGCGCCACCCCCTGGCAGGCGTTCCGCAAGGTGATCCTGCCGCTCGCCGCGCCCGGCGTCTTCACCGCCGCGATCCTCGTCTTCATCTTCTGCTGGAACGACTTCGTCTACGCGATCTCGCTGACCTCGTCGGACAACTCGCGCACCGTTCCCGCGGCGCTCGCCTTCTTCACCGGCGAATCCACCTTCACCGAACCGACCGGGTCGATCGCCGCCGCGGCGATCGTGGTGACGATCCCGATCATCGTCTTCGTCCTCATCTTCCAACGCCGCATCGTCTCCGGGCTGACCGCCGGCGCCGTCAAGGGATAGGAGCTACGCAATGGCAGAGATAGTCCTCGATGGAGTGACCAAGGTGTTCGATGACGGCTACGAAGCCGTCAAGGATCTGAACCTCGACATCGCCGACGGCGAGTTCGTGATCCTCGTCGGCCCGTCCGGCTGCGGCAAGTCGACGGCGCTGCGGATGATCGCCGGGCTCGAGGACATCTCCAGCGGCGAGCTGAAGATCGACGACGAGGTGATGAACGACCGCTCGCCGAAGGACCGCGACATCGCGATGGTCTTCCAGAACTACGCGCTCTACCCGCACATGACCGTGCGCGAGAACATGGGCTTCGCGCTCAGCCTCGCCGGCGTCGACAAGGCCGAGATCGACCGCAAGGTCGAGGAGGCGGCCGAGACGCTCGACCTGACCCAGCACCTCGACCGCAAGCCGGCCAACCTCTCCGGCGGCCAGCGCCAGCGGGTGGCGATGGGGCGGGCGATCGTCCGCGACCCGAAAGTCTTCCTCATGGACGAGCCGCTCTCCAACCTCGACGCGAAGCTGCGGGTGCAGATGCGGACCGAGGTCGCGCGCCTCCAGTCGGACCTGGAAACGACGATGATCTACGTCACCCACGACCAGACCGAGGCGATGACGCTCGGCGACCGGGTCGCGGTGATGCGGACGGGCGAGCTGCAGCAGGTCGGCTCGCCGGAAGAGCTCTACACGCGGCCGAAGAACCTCTTCGTCGCCGGCTTCATCGGCTCGCCGGCGATGAACTTCATGCCCGCCGAGATCGTCGACGGCAAGATCAAGCTGCCGATCGGCGAGGTCGACCCGGCCCAGGTCGAGGGCCTCGACTCGGTCCCCTCGGGCAAGGTCGTCGCCGGGATCCGGCCGGAGAACTTCGAGGACGCGGAGATCGTCCAGGACGCGGTCAAAGGCGAACGCGGGATCACCTTCGAGGCCGAGATCGACCTGGTCGAGTCGCTCGGCTCCGACCTCTACGCCTACTTCCACATCGAGTCGGAAGGGGTCCAGTCGGACCTGCTGGCCGACCTGGTCGGCGAGCGCCTCGCCGAGACCGGCGCCGCCGGGCTGCGCGAGGGCCAGGAGCAGATCGTCGCCCGCCTCGAGCCGACCTCCAAAGTGCGGCGCAAGGAGAAAGCCCAGCTCTGGGCCGACACCCGCAAACTGCACCTCTTCGACCCGGAGAGCGGCGAGCGGATCTAGCGGCGGGGCCGCGGCTTGACCGTGACGCTCTTGGTCACGGTCTGCGATTCGCCCTGGGCGTTGGTTGCGACGATGGTGAGGGTCGCCTTCAGCGGGTGACCTTTGGCCAGCTTGGCGCGGGCCTTCGAGTTGAGGGTCAGCCTGATCGGCGCCGACTTGCCGGCCGGGACCGTCGTCTTGCCTTTGCCGAGGACCACCGGCACCTTCGCCTTGCCGCCGGCGGCCGAGGCGCGGGCGGCGCCGGTCGGCAGGGTCAGCGTCTGCGTCGTCGCCGCGGTCGGCGGGTTGGTCGCCTTGCCGAGCCCCAGGGTCTTGCCGTCGCCGCCCGGCTGGAAGGCCTTGCCGGCGAGCTTGACCCCGCCCTTCGCCGCCGGGCCGGGGGTGGGCGCGGGGCCGGGCCGGGAGCGGGGGCCGCCCGGCGTCGGCGCCGAGGTTGTACTGCGCCATCACTTCGAAGCCGGCCGGGTCGGCGGCCTGGCGTGAACTCGCCGCTGGTCGCGGTCGGAGCCGGGAAGTAGGCTTCGTCGACCTCGATGTCACCGCCGGCGGCGATCGTCCGTCTGGTTCCGGTGTAGCGGACGGGGCATCGAGGCGCCCGGGGTGAGGACCGAGATCGCGGCGATGTCGCCGGTGGAGGTTTCCCCGGGGTGTTCGAGGTTCGCCTCCTTGGTGGCGGAGACGGCGAGGCTCTGCGGCACCGTCGTCACCTGGTTGGCGGGGACGGTGAAGGTCGGCCCCAGCGTTTTGATCTGGCAGCAGATGAACTGCGGTTTCGAGGGTTCGTTGGTCGCCGAGAGCGCCGCGGTGAGGATCGACCACCTGCATCGTCCCCGGGTTCGGCATCGCCGGCAGGGTGACGCCGGTGATCGTCGGCCGAGCCACCGGTGACCGGGAGCGGCGCGAAGTCACTGCCGGCGCCGGCGCGGCTCCAGAACCAGGTGCAGGTCGGGGCGCCGAGGAAGTAGGGCGGCCCGCCGCTTTCGCAGGTGACGCCCGGGCGTGACCGTTCCGTTCGGGTTGCCGCCGAACGGCGTGTCGGCGCTCGCCGTCCCCGCGGCCACCAGGAACGCGGACGCGACCAGCGCCGCCGCCACCAGGGCACGGCGCATCACTCCTCCAGCGAGGGCACGGACGGACACGAGACGGCAGTCATACCTGCGTCCGCATCCCCCGACAAGCATGAAAAAAGCCCGACTACGCGGAAATCGCGTAGCCAAAGCGCGGCCCCGCCCGCTGCTACCCTCCGCTGGTAGGCGATTGATGGTGATCCGCCTGCGCGTCACGTCGTTTCTATCTTGCGAGGAAAGCGCGCTTCTTGACCACCTTTGAGCGGTTCCCGGATGACCGCGATGGACCTCGCGACGAGTGCGGCGTGTTCGGCGTCTACGCGCCCGGCCACGACGTCTCCCGCCTTGCCTACTTCAGCCTCTACGCGCTGCAGCACCGCGGCCAGGAGTCGGCCGGGATCGCCACCTGCGAGGGCGGCCACATCACCACCATGCGCGACGCCGGGCTGGTGTCCCAGGTCTTCGACGAGGAGAAGCTGCGGGCGCTCGAGGGCGACATGGCGATCGGCCACGTCCGTTACTCGACCACCGGCGGCGGCTCCTGGGAGAACGCGCAGCCGGTCTGGCGCGACGACGGCCGCGAGGTGGCGCTCGCCCACAACGGCAACCTGACCAACGCGGTCGAGCTCTGGGGTGAGCTGAAGCAGCGCGGGATCGACTTCCGCGGCACCTCCGACTC
Source organism: uncultured Solirubrobacterales bacterium (assembly GCA_963791095.1). Classification (GTDB taxonomy): domain Bacteria; phylum Actinomycetota; class Thermoleophilia; order Solirubrobacterales; family 70-9; genus VAYN01. The sequence goes on along the minus strand of CAWBRE010000028.1, from coordinate 299,839 downwards.
GGAGATCATCGCCGCGCTCCTCTCCTCCCACGACGGCAAGCTGATCGAGGACGCGGTCGAAGACGTGATGCCGCGGCTCGAGGGCGCCTACTCGACCGTGGTGATGACCAAGCACGCGATCGTCGCCTTCCGCGACCCGCACGGGATCCGGCCGCTCAGCCTCGGCCGGCTCGGCGACCGCTTCGTCGTCGCCTCGGAGAGCTGCGCCTTCGACATCATCGGCGCCGAACTGATGCGCGAGGTGCACCCGGGCGAGCTGGTCTCCCTGACCGAGGGCGGCCTGGAGACGCGGCAGGTGGTGAAGGGCGAGCGGCGCGCGACCTGCGTCTTCGAGCACATCTACTTCTCCCGCCCCGACAGCCGCATGGAGGGCAACGTCCTGCAGCAGTCGCGCGGGCGGATGGGCGAGATCCTCTGGCGCGAGTCGCCGGTCGAAGCCGACCTGGTGATCGCGGTGCCGGACTCGGGCAACCCGGCGGCGGCGGGCTTCGCGCGGGCCTCGGGGATCCCGCGTGACGACGGCCTGATCAAGAACCGCTACGTCGCCCGCACCTTCATCCAGCCCGGCCAGGAGCTGCGCAAGCACGGGCTGCGCCTCAAGTTCAACCCGCTGCCGGAGATCGTCGCCGGCCAGCGCCTCGTCGTCGTCGACGACTCGATCGTGCGCGGCAACACCACCCGGCAGATCGTCGGGATGCTGCGCGACGCCGGGGCGCGCGAGGTGCACCTGCGGATCTCGGCGCCGCCGATCCGCAACCCCTGCCACTACGGCGTCGACATGTCGACCCGCGAGGAGATGATCGCCCACGGTCGCTCGATCGAGGAGATCGCCGACGAGCTCGACGCCGACAGCCTCGCCTACCTCTCGATGGACGGCGTCTACGAGGCGATCGGCGGCGGCCCCGACGACCACTGCGACGCCTGCTTCAGCGGCCACTACCCGCTGGGCGACCCCGAGGACGCGAACGGCAAGTACGCGCTCGAGGAGATCGCCGTGATCCCCGCCGCGACCCCGTAGCGCGAGGACGGCCCGCGCCGTTTATCCGCGTCTAACGCCTCACCGTGCCCACAGGCGCGGGGATGTTCAGTGCTATGTGACGCCCCGCACTGTTGCATTCAAGCTTAAATGCAACACTGTCCGCGATGAGCTTCACGCCCCACCCCTCCTTCGAGCGCGTCCTCACCCTCGAGGGCCCCGCGGCCGACCGCGCCTACCACGCTGTCCTCGACGCGATCGCCGCCGGGTCGGCCCCGGCCGGGACGCTGCTCACCGAGGGCGAGGTCGCCGAGGCGATCGGGATGAGCCGCACGCCCGTCCGCGAGGCCTTCCTGCGGCTCAGCACCGAGGGCCTGCTGGAGCTCTATCCGAAGCGCGGCGCCGTCGTCACCGCTCCCTCCCAGGACGAAGTCGACCAGCTGCTCCAGGTGCGCTCGATGTTCGAGAAGAGCGCGGTCGAGTGGATGGCCGCGCGCGGCGTCCCCGACGGCCTCGAGTCGACCCTGCGCGGCCACATCGCGGCGCAGGTGGCGGCCACCGAGACGCTCGACTTCGCCCGCTCCGACCGCGGACTGCACGAGGCGATCGTCGCCGCCGGCGGCAACTCGATCGCCACCGCCCTCTTCGTCCAGACCGGTCCGCGCCTGCTGCGCTACTGGCACACCGCCGCCCAGATACCCGACGTGTCCGCGCGGCTCGCCGCCGAGCACGGCGAGCTGGTCGAGCGGGTCCTGGCCGGCGACGCGACGGGCTTCGCCGCGAGCCTCGACCAGCACCTCGCCGGCGCCCGCCGGTGAACGGGCGCCAGGGCCGTCCCTGGCTGCTGGTCGCGCCCGCCACCGCGCTGCTCGCCTGGGGCGGCAACCACTTCACGCCGCTGCTGCTGATGTACCGGCAGGTCGACGGCTACAGCTCGGTCGAGGTCGACCTCTTCCTCGCCTTCTACATCCTCGGGCTGGTGCCCGGGTTCCTGATCGGCGGCCCGCTGGCCGACCGGCACGGGCGCAAGCGGGTGATGACGGCCGGGATCGCGATGAGCGCGGTCGGCAGCTTGGTGCTCGCCGCGGGCGCGTCGAGCGCCTACTGGCTCTGCGCCGGCCGGCTGGTCATCGGGGTGAGCGTCGCGGTGGCGATGGTCGCCGGGACCGCCTGGATCGAGGAGCTCTCGCGGCCCCCGTATGACGAGCCCGGCGGGGCCTCGGGCGCGCGCCGCGCCTCGCTGGCGCTGACCGCGGGCTTCGGGATCGGCGCCGGGGTCTCCGGCGCGCTCGCCCAGTGGGCCCCGGCCCCGACCGTCCTCCCCTACCTGGTGCAGGTGGCCCTGCTGCTCGCCGCCGCGATCCCGCTGCGCTGGGCGCCGGAGACGGTGGCCCCGGTGTTGATGGGCCGAAAACTCAACTCTGGCTTGAGTTTTCGGCCCACCAACGCGTCGTTCGGCGCCACGCTGCGCGGGCTTGGCCGGGACCTGCGGATCCCGCTCGCCTCCCGCGCCCGCTTCTTCCGCGTCGTCGTCCCCAGTGCGCCGTGGGCGTTCGGGGCGCTGGCGATCGCCTACGTCGTCACCCCGGCCCTGGTCGGCTCGCAGGTCGGTGAAGACCGCGTCGCCTTCGCCACCCTGCTGACCGTGGTCGCGCTCGGCACCGGGGCGCTGACCCAGCCGCTGGTCGGCCGGATCGCCGCCGCCACCGGCGACCGCCAGCTGGTGCTCGGGCTCGGGCTCACCTGCCTCGGCGTCGCCCTCTGCGCGGTCGAGGCGGCGGTCCTCTCCCCAGCCCTCGCGGTGGTGATCGCCCTGGTGATGGGCGTCGGCTACGGCATCTCGATCGTCTCCGGCCTGATCGAGGTGCAGCGGATGGCCGGCCCCGACGACCTCGCCGGGATGACCGGCATCTACTGCTCGCTCACCTACGTCGGCTTCACCCTGCCGGTGCTCCTCGCCGCCCTCGCCGGCGTCGCCTCCTACGTCGCGCTGCTGGCGATCGTCGCCCTCGTCTGCCTCGCCTGCGCCGTCACCGCGGGCTGGAACCTCCGCGCGCCGCTCCGCCGAGCCGGACCCGGCCCTCGCCTGACGCGCGTCTGCGCAAAGATCGGGGGGTGAGCGGATACCGCATCGTCGTGCTCGCCTCCGGCAACGGCACCAACCTGCAGGCGATCCTCGACTCGCTGCACGGGCGCGACGGGATCGCCGTCGTCGGCGTCGGCTCCGACAAGCGCGAGGCGCGGGCGCTGCGCCGGGCGCGCGAGGCCGAGGTGCCGACCTCGGTCTTCCCGCGGGCGGAGTTCGCCGACCGGGTCGCCCGCGACGGCGCGATGGGCGACTGGGTCGAGGGCCTCGAGCCCGATCTCATCGTCCTCGCCGGCTACATGCAGCTGCTGAGCCCGGAGTTCGTCGGCCGCTTCCGCGACCGGATCGTCAACGTGCACCCCGCCCTGCTGCCCGCCTTCCCCGGGCTCGACGCGATCGGCCAGGCGCTCGAGGCGGGCGTCGACGTCACCGGGGTGACCGTCCACTTCGTCGACGAGGGAGTCGACACCGGCCCGCCGATCCTCCAGCGCGAGGTCCCGGTGCCGCCGGCGCGCGATCGCGAGGAGCTCGAAAACGCGCTCCATGCGGTCGAGCACGAGCTCTATCCGGAGGCGATACGCATGCTGGCGCGGGGCGAAGCTAGGATCGGCGCCGGCGATCCTTCCGAGGCCGCCGACCGATGAGCGATACCACCGCGGACACCAACAGCGAGCTCGACGGCGCCGGGGGCGACGCCGGCGCGATCCGCGTCCGCCGGGCGCTGATCTCGGTCTCCGACAAGACCGGGGTCGCCGACTTCGCCCGGGCGCTGGCCGCGCTCGGGGTCGAGATCCTCTCCACCGGCGGCACCGCGACGGCGCTGCGCGAGGCCGGGCTCGAGGTCACCGACGTCTCCGAGTTCACCGGCCAGGAAGAGATCCTCGACGGCCGGGTGAAGACGCTCCACCCGCGGCTCCACGCGGCGCTCCTGGCGCGGCGCGACGACCCCGCCCACATGGACACGCTGGCGGCGGAGGCGATCGAGCCGATCGACCTGGTCGCGGTCAACCTCTACCCCTTCGAGCAGACCGTCGCCGACCCCGACGTCGACGCGCGGACCGCGATCGAGAACATCGACATCGGCGGGCCGACGATGATCCGGGCGGCGGCGAAGAACCACGAAGGGGTCGCGGTGGTGGTGAAGCCGGAGGCCTACGACGCGGTGGTCGCCGAGCTGGAGGAGAGCGGCGGCGCCGAGCTGTCGGCGACGACCCGGCACTGGCTCGCCAACGAGGCCTTCGCCCAGACCGCCCGCTACGACGCCGCGATCAGCCGCTGGTTCTCGATGTCCTACGAGGACTTCCCCGAACACCTGGCGATCGCCTACGAGAAGGTGCTCGACCTCTCCTACGGCGAGAACCCGCACCAGCGCGCGGCGCTCTACACCGACGCGAGCGCCCGCAGCCACGTCCTCTCCCGGGTGCAGAAGCTGCACGGCAAGGCGCTCTCCTTCAACAACGTGCTCGACCTCGACGCGGCGCGCTCGCTCTGCGCCGACTTCGAGCCGCCCGCCTGCGTGATCGTCAAGCACAACAACCCCTGCGGGGTGGCGATCGGCGGCGACCTCGGCGAGGCGCACCGCAAGGCCCGCGCCTGCGACCCGATGTCCGCCTACGGCGGCGTGCTCGCCTTCAACCGGCCGATCGACAAGGAGATCGCCGAGGAACTGCACGCGACCTTCGTCGAGGTCGTGATCGCCCCCGGCTACGACGACGAGGCGCTGGAGATCCTGCAGCAGAAGGAGCCGATCCGGATCCTCTCCGAAGAGGAGCCGCGGCGACCCGACGCGTCCGAGCGCGACTACAAGCGCGTGCAGGGCGGCGTGCTGATCCAGGAGCTCGACGACAGCCCCGACCCGCGCTCCTCGATGGAGGCGGTCACCCAGACCAAGCCGACCGAGCAGCAGTGGGACGACATGCTCTTCGCCTGGACCGTCTGCCGGCGGGTGCGCTCGAACGCGATCGTGATCGCCAAGGACGGCGCCACCCTCGGCATCGGCGCCGGCCAGATGAGCCGCGTCGACTCGGTCCGCCTGGCGGTCGAGAAGTGCCGCGAGGCGCGCGGCGAGGAGGCGGCGGACCTGCTGGCCGATTCCGCCCTCGCCTCCGACGCCTACTTCCCCTTCGCCGACGGCCCCGAGCTCGGCATCCAGGCCGGCGTCACCGCGGTGATCCAGCCCGGCGGCTCGATCCGCGACGAGGAGGTAGTCGCCGCCTGCGACGCCCTCGGCGTGGCGATGGTCTTCACCCGCCACCGCCACTTCCGCCACTAGCTCGTCCCGCTAGTTGACCGTCAACTTGGTTGACGGTAGTCTGCTCTTCCCCACGACGAGAGGAGCGAGATGGCCGAGGAGAACAACGAGCGCTGGTACGAGGAGCTGGTCCTGCCGGTGCTGCTCCATGCGGGGCGGATGACCTACGGGCGGGCGATTCGCGAGGGGTATGCGGAGGCCGGGTTCGACGACATTCCCCGGCTGGGGCCGCGGCTGCTCGGCGGGATCCGGCGGAACGGCGGGTCGGTGGGGAGCGTCGGCAACGTCGCCAAGGACTTCGGGATCTCCAAGCAGGCGGCGAGCAAACTGGTCGACACGTTGGTGATCCGCGGCTACGTCGAGCGCGGCACCGACCCGGAGGACCGGCGCCGGCTGACGCTCGAGCTGACCGCGCGGGGGCGCGAGGCGGCCGACATCGGCTGGGCCGCGAGCGACCGGATCGACCGCGAGCTGGAGGAGGCGGTGGGCGCCGCGGCCGTCGCGCAGATGCGCGAGACCGTCGGCGCCCTGGTCGCCCTCCAGGACCGCTAGGCCGGCCGGCCGCGGGTGCTCAGGACTGGAGGAACTCGAGCAGGTCGGCGTTGATCGTCTCGTGCTCGGTGGTCGGCATGCCGTGGGGGAAGCCCTGGTAGGTCTTCAGGGTCCCGTTCGCCAGGAGCGCGGCCGATTTCGGGCCGGCGGCCACGTAGGGGACGATCTGGTCGTCTTCTGAGTGCATCACCAGCACCGGCACCTGGATCTTCTTCAGGTCCTCGGTGAAGTCCGTCTGCGAGAAGGCGACGATGCCGTCGTAATGGGCTTTGGCGCCGCCCATCATTCCCTGGCGCCACCAGTTCTCGATGATCGCCTCCGAGGAGCGGTCCGGCTGTTTGTCGAAGTTGTAGAACGGGCCGGTCGGCAGCGCCCGGTAGAAGTCCGAGCGGCTCGCGGCGAGTTCCGCCTGGAGGCCGTCGAAGACGCTTTTCGGCAGCCCCTCCGGGTTGGCGTCGGTCTGCACCATCAGCGGCGGCACGGCGCTGATCAGGGCCGCCTTCGACACCCGGTCTTCGTGGCGGGCGACGTAGTGGACGACCTCGCCGCCGCCGGTCGAGTGGCCGACGTGGATCGCGTCGTGGAGGTCGAGGTGCTCGGTCACCGCCGCCAGGTCGGCCGCGTAGTGGTCCATGTCGTGGCCGTCGCCGACCTGGGTCGAGCGCCCGTGGCCGCGGCGGTCGGCGGCGATCACCCGGTAGCCATGCCCGAGGAAGAACAGCATCTGGTTGTCCCAGTCGTCGGCCGAGAGCGGCCAACCGTGGCTGAAGACGATCGGCTGTCCCTGCCCCCAGTCCTTGTAGAAGATCTCGACACCGTCATCGGTGGTGACGTAAGGCATGGTGGTGCTCCTTTCGCGAGGGTTACCGGGGGTCCGGCGAGTCGGCCGATGGTCGCTCCTCGCGATCCCGACCATGTGCTCGTCACGTTACGGCGGCGGAAAACCGGGCGCCAGCGATACCGCCCGATCAGGCGGTGGCGGTCTCCGTCTCGCGCGGGGCGGGCTCGGCGCCCGCGGGCGGCCCTCCCGCCTCCGGCTCGTGGACGATGAAGTCCTGCGGCCGGATCAGGACCAGCGAGGCGACGCCGCCGACCAGGGCCAGCACCCCGGCGATCAGCAGCAGCTCGTTCAGCCCGCTGACGAAGGCGCCGCGGGCGGCCGCCCCGGTGGTGCCCGCGGTGTGGGTGGCGAGGATCGAGCCGAGGGCGGCGACGCTGGTCGCGATCCCGACCTGGCGGAAGGTGCTGTTGATCCCCGAGGCCATCCCCGCCTGGCGCGGCTCGACCACGCCGACCGCGGTCGAGGCGAGCGGCGGGTTGACCAGGCCGCTGCCGAGGCCGGCGACGAGGAAGCCGGGGATCAGGTGGGTCCAGTCGGAGCCCGCGTCGAGGCCGCGCATCAGGAGCAGCCCGGCGCCGACCATCAGGAGGCCCGGCCCGATCAGCCAGCGCACCGGCACGTGGGCCGAGAGGCGGCCCGCCGGGATCGCGGTGAAGAGCGTCGCGCCGGTGATGATCGCCAGCCGCAGGCCGGTCTGCAGGGCGGAGTAGCCGAGCACTTCCTGCAGGTAGAGGGTGAAGTAGAGGAGCATCGCGAAGAGCGAGCCGTTCATCGCGAAGGCGGCGATCGAGCCGCCGACGAAGGTCGGTTTGCGGAAGAGGGAGAAGTCGAACATCGGCTGCTTCACCTTCCGCTCGACCAGCGGGAACGAGGCGAGGAGGACCGCGGCGAGGATCCAGGCGACGACCGAGACGGTGTTCGTCCAGCCGTGCTCGTTGGCGCGGATCAGCCCGTAGACGAGCGCGACCAGGCCGGTGGTGAAGACCGCGAAGCCGGCGAAGTCGACGCGCCGCGCCTGCGGCGGCTTCGACTCCTGCACGTAGCGGAGGGTGACGAAGACGGCGAGCACGCCGATCGGGATGTTGACGAAGAAGATCCAGCGCCAGCCGATGCCGGTGGTGAGGAGGCCGCCGAGCAGCGGGCCCATCGCGGTGCTGAGCGAGACGACGGCGCCCCAGACGCCGAAGGCGACGCCGCGCGCTTTGCCCTGGAAGGTCTGGGCGAGGAGCGCCAGCGAGGTGGCGAAGATCGTCGCCCCGCCGATCCCCTGCAGGGCGCGGAAGGCGATCAGCATGTCCGGCGACTGGGCGAGGCCGCAGAGCAGGGAAGCGGTGGTGAAGATGACGAGCCCCCAGGCGAAGACGATGCGGCGGCCGAAGAGGTCGGCCACCGAGCCCGAGGCGAGCAGCAGCGAGGCGAGCGAGAGCGAGTAGGCGTCGACGGTCCACTGGACGTCGGAGAAGCCGGCGCCGAGGGCTTTCTGGATGTCCGGGAGGGCGACGACGACGATCGTGATGTCGAGCAGCAGCATGAAGGTGCCGAGGGAGACGGCGACGAGCGTCCACCAGGCGTGCGGCGCGATCCCGTTCCCGTTGTTGGTCTGGGCGGTCTGGGTCTGTCCGGTCTGAGGCATGGCGCGAGACAGTATCACAAGGCCTTGTGAAATACTTGTCAAGCACTTGGTGAGGCCTTGTCCGCCCGCCGACCGCGCCGACTACGATCCCCCGATGGCACCTGACGAGATCCCCGACCGCGAATACCTGGGCCACCTGCTCTGGGAGGTCGGCGCGCGGGTCAGCCTGATGAGCGAGGCGGCGCTCGCGCGGACCGACTGCACGCCCCGCTCGGCGGGGATGCTGGAAGCGATCCGCAGCGATCCCGGCACCTCGATCGCCGACATCTCGCGGCGGCTGCCGGTCAGCCCGCAGGCGGTCAGCCAGGTCGTCACCCGGCTCGAGAAGGCGGGCTTCATCGAGCGCAGCGGCAGTGCCCGCGGCCGCGGCGTGCGGCTCTTCATCACCGCGGCGGGCGAGGCGGCGCTGGCCGAGGCGAACGAGCGCAAGGAGGCCTTCGACCGCGAGCTCGCCGGGGCCCTCGGCGAGGAGCGCCACGCCGAGCTGGTGCGGCTGCTGAAAGATGCCCTGCCGGTGGTCACCACGCTGGAGCGCGGCGGCGGCTGAGGCCGAGGACCGCTCGGCTCGGGGCCTGGCTCAGCCCGAGCGCAGGGACCGCAGGGCGGCCTCGAGGCGAACCATCTCGGTGAGCATCCCGTCGGCGGCCTTCTCGACCATCTCGTCCGGGACGAACGCGCCGTCCTCGCCGATGCGCCGGCTGACGAAGGGGATCGAGACGGCCTCGGCGACCGTGAACAGCTTCAGGTAGACCGCCACCTGCTTGATCATCTGGGCGGCGCGGGTGCCCGCCGAGACGCTGCCGTAGGAGACCAGGCCGAGCGGCTTGTAGGCCCACTCCTGGCTCAGGTAGTCGAGCGCGTTCTTCAGCGGCGCCGTGATCCCGTGGTTGTACTCGGGGTGGACGAAGACGAACGCGTCGGCGGCCTCGACCCGGGCGCTCCAGTCCTTGGTGTGCTGGTGCTCGTATTCGCGGCGGCGCGGATGCTTGGTCTCGTTCATCAGCGGCAGGTCGATCGCGGCGAGGTCGGCGACCTCGATCTCGAACCCGCCGTGGGCGACGGCCCGCCCCTCGAACCACTCGGCGATCGGCAGCCCGACCCGGACCGGGCGGGTGCTGGCGATGACGATCAGAAGGGTCGGGCGCTCGGCCATGCGCGGCGCACCGTATCGACTCTCCCGCTCACGCCTCCGACCCGGGAAGCGCGGTCGCCAGGTCGCCGCGGGAGGAGGCGCCGAGCTTGCGGTAGGTGTTGGTCAGGTGCATCTCGACCGTGCGCAGGCTGACGAAGAGGTTCTGGGCGATCTCGCGGTTGGTGGCGCCGGCGGCGGCGGCGGTCGCCGACCCGGCGCTCGGCCGGGGTCAGCGAGTCGGGGCCGGAGATGCGGCGGCGGCGCGGTTTGGCGCCCGCGATCAGGAGCTCCTCGGCGACCGCCGCCTCGAGGCGCTCGGCGCCGCAGAGCTGCGCCAGGTCGGCCGCCTCACGCAGGCACTCGCGCGCCTCGTTGCGGCTGTTGCCGCGGCGCAGGGCGGCGCCCAGCTCGGCCAGGGAACGGGCCCGCTCGAGCGGCGACGGGCAGGCGGCGAGGGTGTCGGCCGAGCGGCGCAGCTCGGCGATCCCCTCCTCCCCGCCGCGCAGTGTGCCGAGCGCGCGGAGGGCGACCCCGAGCGCCCGCGGCGAGTCGATCGCGGCGGCGAGCTCGAGCTCCTCGCCGACCAGGGCGAGCGCCTCGTCACGCTCGTCCGGCCCGAGCGCCAGGGCGAGTCGCGAGCGCCACGGCCCCAACCGCGGGCCCGCCTTCAGCGGGCGCAGGAGGCGCTCCGCCGCGCGCAGGTCGGTGGCCGCTCCCGCCCGGTCGCCGCGGGCCAGCCGCAGCGCGCCGCGGACTTCGTAGAAGATCGCGCCGCTCATCGTCTCGGCGAACGACGGCGGCAGCTCGACCCCCTCGACCATCTGCCCGAGCGGCTCCAGCTCGCGGCGCTCGGCCAGCGTGTCGATGCAGTGGTGGAGGACGGTGGTCAGCGCCATCAGGCTCAGCTCGTTGCCTTCGATCAGCTCGATCGCGACCCGCAGGTTGGCCTCCGAGGAGGGCAGGAGGCCGCGCCCGGCGTCGATCGCCGCGGCGTATCCGGCGGCCGAGATCATCGCCAGCAGCGACCCCCGCTCGCGGCCCTCCGCGCCCAGCGCCGCGGCGACCTCGGCGGCCCCGTCGAGGTCGTCGACCATCACCAGGGTCGAGGCCGCCTGGGCGACGATCGAGCTCTCGCGGCCGTCGTGGGCGATGCTCCAGCGCTGCGTCGCCGGGGCGATCAGCCCGAGGATCTCCTCGCGCGGCATGTCCTGGATCGCGCCGATCGCGGCCAGCACCCAGCGCAGGCGCGCCGAGTCCTCGTCGTCGCGGCCCTCGACGATCCGCAGGAGGCGCGGCGCCTCGGCGGCGTACTCCTCGGCCCAGGCCGGGTCGTAGCCGCGGTAGGCGGCGCGCATCGCCTCGAGGTCGAGCGCCCCCGGCAGCTCGGAGCCGCCGAAGCGGGCGAGGGCGTCGTCGACCGTCGCCACCGCCGCCTCCCAGAGCCCGGCGATCGCCAGCACCTCGCCCAGCTCGAGCGAGATGTGCAGGGCCACCTCGCGGTCGGCGACCAGCCCGGCGGCTTCCTGCAGGTGGCCGATCGAGGCGGGGTCGCGGAGCACCATCTCGGCGCGGCCGAGCCGCCGCAGCAGGTCACCGCGGCGCGGGTCCTCGGCGGGCAGCTCGGCGAGCGCCCGGCGCAGGTAGGTGGCGGCGCTCTCCGGGGCGCCGCGCCCGTCGGCGTTCCGCGCCGCCGCGTCGAGGGCCGCGACCGCGTGCGTCGCGGCGCCGGGCTCGCAGAGGAGGAGGTGGGCGGCGACCTCCTCGACGTCGCTGCCTCCCTCCTGCAGGAGGTCGGCGGCGCGGGCGTGGGCGGCGGCGCGGGCGGCCGAGGGGATCGCTTCGTGGACGGCGGTGCGGAAGACCGGGTGGACGAAGCCGCGGGCGTCGTCTCCGGCGAGGATCTCCGCCGCGACCAGGAGGTCGACGATCGCGATCGCCCGCTCGCGCTCGACCGCGGCCAGCGCGCTGACGGCGGCGAGGTTGGAGGCGTCGCCGAGCACGGCGACGGCGCGGACCACCGCGGGCGCCTCGGGGTCGAGCCCGCGCGCCCGCTTCAGCACCCCCTCGGCGATCCGCCGCGGGCCGACCTCGGCGATCGAGCCCGCCTCGAGGCCGGCGCCCTCGCCCGGCGCCGGGCCGACCTCGGCAAGCACCTCCTCGATCAGCAGCGGGTTGCCGCCGGTCGCCTGATGGCAGGCGTGGCGCACGGCCGCCGGCGCGGCGTGGCCGAGGCGGGACTCGACCAGCGCCGCGGTGCCGTCCTCGCTGAGCAGCGAGGGCACCAGCGTCCGGGCCCCGAGCTCGGCCGCCGTCTCGCGCAGGAGCTCGGCCCCCGGCCCGGGTTCGTCGGGGCGGGTGGCGATCGCGAAGTGGATGGGCAGGTCGCCGCGGCGGCTGCCGACGTAGTGGAGGAAGCGCAGCGAGGCGGGGTCGGACCAGTGCGCGTCGTCGATCGCGATCACGATCGGCCCGGCCTCGACCAGCGCCGCGAGCAGCCAGAAGAGCCCGTAGAGCGAGGCCTCGGCGGGGCTGACGTCGAGGGTCCCCGGGTCGCCCATGCCGAAGATCGCCGCCGCGAGTGCCGCCGGGCCGGCGAAGAGCGTGGCGCGTTCGCCGGGGGTGAGCCGGCGCAGCGCCGGCCCGAACAGCTGGCGCACGACGCCGAAGCCGAAGTCCCGGTCGATCTCCGAGCCGCTTCCGCTCAGCACGCGGAAGCCCCGCTCGTCCGCGCGCCGGCTGAGCCGCCGCAGCAGGCTGGTCTTGCCGACGCCCGGGGGCCCTTCGATCAGCAGCGAGGCGCCGCCGTCGGCACCGGGCTCGAGGAACTCCTCGATCGCCTCGAGCTCGCCCTCGCGCTCGAACAGCTCTCCACCCACGTCGCGATCGAAGCCCCGGACACTTTCCACCCACCGCATCCTAGGCCGAAATTCGTGCCTGAAAGGCGGGAATTCGGGCAAAACCCTTCGGTGGGACCACATTGCGAACCTGATCGTTCCTCTGAAGGATCGCTCGGCAGCACACCGGACGACAGGAGGAACGATGAGGGCGATTCTGGGGATCTGCTGCCTTGTGGCGGCATTCGCCTGCACCACCGCGGCTGCCGAGGCGGCCGCGCCGTTGATCGCCCAGTACCCGCTTAACGAATCCTATGTTTCCGGCGGCGTCGAATACACCGGTGACACCTCCGGTGACGGGCTCGCCCTCGAAGCCACCCCGGGCTCGATGCACTTCGACACCACCGAAGGCAAGTTCGGCGGCTACCTGTCGCCGTCCAACGCGACCAATCTGCAGGTGAACTCACCCCTGCTGGCGCCGCCGCAGCTCACCCTGTTGGCCTGGATCAAGCAGAGCGGCAACCCGGGGGTGCTCCGTTACATCGCCGGGCGCGGTGACGACGGCCCCTCCTGCAACGGCTCCTCCTATGCCCTCTACACGGGCTACAACGCCGACCCCGGCCTTCACTTCTACGTCCGCCAGCCGGGCCCGGAAGCGGTCCCGGTCCTCTCCGAAGCCGCCCCCGAAGCGTCCGTGTTCGATGGCAAATGGCACCTGGTGGCGGGGACCTTCGACGGTACGAACTTGCGCTTCTACGTCGACGGCAACCAGATCGGCCCGGCGATGCCGGCCTCCGGGATCAACTACGGGGCGCCGATCACCGACTCCCCCTTCTACGTCGACGGCTACCCGCCGCAGGCACTCTGCTCCGGCAGCCCGGACTTCCCCGGCGACATCGACGAGGTGCGGGTCTACAACCGGGCGCTCTCGCCGGCCGAGCTGGGCCGCCTCGCGGCAGCGCCGGGGCCCGCCGCCCCCGACCTCGTGCCCGACGCAAACGCCCCTGCCCCCACCCCGATCCCGATCGGGCCCACCCCGGTCCCGGTCTCCGTCTCCTTGAGCAAACCGGCCGTCCCCGCCAACACCGGCTACTCGGTGCTGAAAGTCGGCACCACCGGCTCGCTCCTCGGCACCAAACTCAAGGTCGACGGCACCAGCGTCTTCAACCTCAACCCCTCCGCCACCTACGTCGGCCTCAACCTGGGCAGCGGCACCCATCAGGTCACCGCGACGGCGATCGGCACCGGCGGCGCGACCGCGTCGACCACGACCACGATCACCACCCCGGCCGCCTCGGGCACCCTCAAACGGCCGAGCTGGATACCCGACATCGCCACCGGCAGCTCCAGCCTGGCGCTCCTCACCGAAGCGCTGAAGAACAGCGAATGCGTGCCGGACAGCCAGGTCGTCTTCGGGATCGCCGAAGCCGAAGGCTGCTTCCGCAAAATCAACCCGGTCACCGAAATCCCGAAATCCGAGCAGGCGGTGGCGAGCGAGTACACCGCCGAAAACTTCTTCATCGAACACGACGGCCAGCTGCCGTGCCGGTTCGAAGACCCGACCTGCAAGAGCGCAACCGCCGCCGCCTTCCGCAGCTCGCCCGGCGATCCAGCCGTTCGCCTCGCCGAAGACGGTGAAGCTGAACGGGCTGATCATCGAACCGTCCGGGGGCGCCTCGGTCGTCGTCTTCCCGGCGATCAAGCGGGTGATCTGCTCGCACTGCTCGATGTACTACGAAGGCGCCAGCCTCGGCCGGATCCCGGTGCAGCCGACCGGGCAGGTCAACCTCGATCTGTCCAGCAACATCCTCCACTTCACCGACGGCAGCGAAAAGATCAAGCTCTTCTCCTTCGACACCTCGCAGGCGTTCAAGGACATCGGCGGCTTCCCGATCAACGGCCAGATCGAAATCAACCTGCAGAAGAAAAACGAAAACCGCACCACGGCGCTGAAGCTCAACCTCTCGCTGCCGGAAGAGCTGCAGGGCGAGGCCGGCTTCAACCCCACCTCGCGGGTCGAATTGAACGCCGACAACAAACGCGGCACCTACCTGGGCGAACTGAACATCCACGTCAGCGAAGCGTTCCTCGGCCCGGTCGAAATCGCCAACGTCGACTTCACCTACAAGGACGAAGGCGAACCGAGCGAAGGCTGCCCGCGCAAGTGGTGGAAGGCGACCGCGGAAGTGTTCTTCGTCCCCGGCGAGGGCGGCGGTGGCGTGCGGATGGCGCCCGAACCGCGCCGCAACGGGATCGCCTTCTGCGCCGGTGAATTCGACGAGGCCGGGGCGGAAATCGAATTCGGCACCGCGCCCTCCTTCATCCCGGCCCCGGAGATCTTCCCCGGCGTGACCCTGAACAAAGTCGGCTTCGGGATCAAGCTGCGCGATCCGGTCGTCTTCGAAGGCCACGCCGAAATCCGCTCCGGCGAAATCGTCCACGCGACCGGCGGCTTCCTGGCGGCGTTCGCCTCGCAGTCCAATCCGTACCAATTCGTCGCCGGGGACGCCGGCGGCGCCTTCCCGATGCTGGCCGGGCAGTCCTTCGAATCGACCACGGTGGCGATCGGCGGCAAGGTCGAGGTCGAACCGACCGAAGACGTCAGCCTCGAACTCGGCAGCGCCTACCTCCTCTACAACTACCCCGACTACATCGCGGCGAAGGGCTCGGCCCACCTGCAGACCTTCCTCTTCACCGTGCAGGCGTCGGGGTCGTTCGAACTGGACACCGCGACCCGCAAGTTCAACGCCGGGGTGAAGGGTGAGATCTGCCTGGCGGGCGGGATCGAAGTCGAGCACGTCGGCCTCTGCGCCGGCGGCGAAGGCCACATCTCGAGCCGCGGCATCTCGGTCTGCTTCGACATCGGCAACGGTGCCTGGACCCCCGGCGTCGGCCTCCTCTACTCGAGCCCGATCCCGGAATTCTTCGCCGGCGCCCTCGGCGACGGCTGCAAGCCGAGCCGCTTCTGGGAGGCCAACGTGCGCGCCCGGCCGTTCTCCGGCGCCGCCCGCGGAGCGGCCCACGCCTCGAGCGTCGAACCGATGGTGTTCACGGTGAAACCGGGCGAGGAAGACAAGACGATCGAGCTGACCGGCAGCGGCGGCGCGCCTGCCGTCACCGTGAGCGGCCCCGGCGGCGAACAGCTGACCAGCCAGCCCAACCTGATGCGGCACAGCGGCGTCCTCGGCCTGATCTCCTACGAAAAATACGACCGCACCTGGATCACGATCGAAGGCGCCAAGCCGGGGACCTACAAGGTGACCCCGCAGCCGGGTTCGCCGGCGGTCGGCAACGTGATGGAAACCCACTACGAACCGCAGGCGAAAGTCACCGCCTCGGTCACCGGCAGCGGCCGCCATCTCGTCCTCCACTACGACGCCGGCCACGCCGCGGGCCAGACGGTCAACTTCTACGAGCGCGGCAAATCCACCTGGACGCTGCTGAAGAAGGTCAGCGGCGGCAAAGGAACCGATCGCCTTCGAACCGGCCTACGGCCCGGCGGGCAAGCGCTCGGTCGCCGCCCAGGTCGAAGTCGACGGCCTCCCGGGCGCGATCCAGACCCTCGCCCACTTCAAGGCACCGCCGCCGCCGAAGGTCGGCCGCGTCGCCGGCGTCCGCGTGGTCCGCCACGGCAGCGGCCTCGCCGTCACCTGGCAGAAGTCACCGTACGCGCAGGGCTACACGGTGGTCACCGACCCGAGCGGCGGCGCCGTCCACCGGCTGCAGGTGAAGGCCGAACCGCACGGGCGCCAAGGTGAAGAACGTCCCGGTCACCGAAGCCGGCACGGTCGAAGTGATCGCCCTCGGCGTCGGCGGCGAACGGGGAGCGCCGGGCAAGGCGAAGTTCAAGGCGCTGCGCAAGGCGAAGACCCGCCTCCTCCCCTACAAGGAGCTCGGCAGCGGGATCTCCGGGCACGCCGGCAAGGGCAAGGGCGCGCAGCCCAAGGACGCCGGCAAGGGCAAGTAGCGCGCTCGCTCCCCGCCGGTAGCGAGCGAGCTCGGCGCCACCGCCGAGCTTAGCTCGGCTACTCGCGGGTACGATCACCGGGTGGGGGACGTAGTCCGGCAGACGGGTGCTGGTCGTGATTTTGGCGATCGTCGCTCTCGGCTGCGCCGTTCTGGCACCGGCGGCGGAGGGACGGGCTCCGGTCGCGCTCGGCTTCAACGCGGGTGATCTCACGGTGCACCCTGAGGGCGCGATCGAACGGTTCCAGGCCGAGGCCGGGATCCAGCCGAAGATCGCGATGTATTACCAGGACTGGGACCCGAACTGGAGCACGGCATTGGTCGACCCGAACGTGGTCGATCCGATCTACGCGCGGGGGGTGGTCCCGATGATCTCGTGGACGCCGTTTCGCACCACGCACGATCTTCGCGACCAGCCCGACTACCGGCTGCGCCGGATCGTGGCCGGCGCCTTCGATCCCTACATCAGGCGGGCGGCGGCCGAGGCGGCGGCGCTCGAAAAGCCGCTGCTGATCAACCTCGCGCCGGAGATGAACGGCTCCTGGTTCAGCTACGGAGCCGGTGTCCACGGGAACACGCCGCACGAGTTCATCCTCATGTGGCGGCACGTCGTCCGCATCTTCCGCCGCGCCGGCGCCGACGACGTCCGCTGGGTGTGGTCGCCGAACATCTACGGCCACAACACCGTCCATCCGTTCGCCCCCTTCTATCCCGGCGACGCCTGGGTCGATCTGGCCGGACTGGACGGTTACAACTGGGGTCGCTCCCCGAGAACCATCTGGCAGAGCTTCGTCGGGCTGTTCGCGGGCAGCTACGCGGCCCTGGCCCACCTGAGCGGGAAGCCGGTGATCGTCTCCGAGACCGCCTCGGCCGAACGCGGCGGCAACAAGGCGGATTGGATCGACGGGATGCGCCAGGCCGTGGAAAAGCGGATGCCACGCATCCGGGCGATCGTCTGGTTCGACCGGATCAAGGAGCGCGACTGGAGGATCGACTCCTCCCCCGGCTCGCTGTCGGCCTTCCGCAGCATGGCCTCTTCGCCGCTCTTCACCGGCACCCTGCAGACGCTGCTGGGCCCCTGACCGCGGCCAAACACGGCGTTATGTCCCCCGCGAGCGGCTAGGTCGTTCGTCCAGTAAGGCTTCTGAACCACATGCTCGTCGCTCACCGGTCGATTCAGACTTGCGATGCGCGCGTCCCCCCGATTCGGTCAATACACCCTGCTGCTCTGCCTTCTGGCGCTGCTGGCGACGGGCGGATTCGCGCGCGCGTCCCGGGCCCACGCCGCCCCGGTCGTGCTCGGCGCCAACACCACCGGCATCACCGAAAACTCCGGGGCCGCGCTTGACGCCTTCGCCGCCCGCGCCGGCGTGATGCCGAAGATCGCGATGTATTACCAAGACTGGAACGAAGGCTGGAGCACGGCGCTCCTGAACCCGCGCTTCGTCGGCCCGATCGTCGCCCGCGGGGCGATCCCGATGATCACCTGGGAACCCGACCTCGACACCGGCGAACCGACCGGGCAGCCGAGCTACAGCCCCGCCCGGATCGCCGCCGGCGCCTACGACTCCTACGTCCGGCGCGCCGCCCGCGAGGCGGCCGCCTACGGCCAGCCCTTCCTGCTGCGCTTCGCCCACGAGATGAACGGCGGCTGGTACCAGTGGGGCGCGATCCCCGGCAACACCCCGGCCGACTACATCGCGATGTGGCGCCACGTGGTCTCGATCTTCCGCGAAGAAGGGGCGACGAACGTCCGCTGGGTGTGGTCCCCCAACGTCTATGGGTTGGGTGGCACCGAACCCTTCCAGCCCTACTACCCGGGCGACGAATGGGTCGACTTCGTCTCCCTCGACGGCTACAACTGGAGCGGGATGAGGCCCTCGGGCTGGCGCAGCTTCGCCGAAGTCTTCGGGCCGAGCTACAAGGCGATGACCGAACTGACCGGCAAGCCGATGATGATCTCGGAGACGGCCTCGCCGGAGTCGGGGGGCGACAAGGCCGCCTGGATCCGCGAAATCCTTTCCGTCCTGCCGACGCAGATGCCGCGGGTCAGGGCCCTCGTCTGGTTCGACCGGATCAAGGAAACCGACTGGCGCATCGACTCCTCGCCGGCCAGCGACCTCGCTTTCCGCGAACTCGCCGCGGCACCGCTCTTCGGCGGAGCCCTCGGTGAACTGCTCGGCGCGCCCACCCTTCCCGCTGTCCTGCCCGCACTGCCGACGCCGCTGCTGAGCGTCGGCAACACCAGCACCCGGGTGACCGGCTCGGAATTCCAACCGGTCACCTTCCCGATCACGCTCTCGAGCGCGTCCCAGAAACCGATCGCGGTGAAGTTCGCCGTCCGCCGAGCACACGGTCGCAAGGTTCGCCACCCGCACGGGCAGGTCCGGATAAAGCCGGGCAGCCGCCACGGGCGCCTGCGGGTGTGGGTCCGTTCCGAAGGCTCGTCGCCGGGCCACACCGCCCACCTTTACGTCCGCCTCTTCAGCCCCGACGGCGCCAAGCTCGCCAGGCGGGTAGCGCTCGGCACGCTGCGGTCGCACTAGGCCGCGGCGATCACCTCGCGGTAGAGACGCTCGAACTGCGGGACCACCGCCTCGGCGGTGAAGCGCTCGGCGATTTCCCTGCCCCGTCCGCCCATGCGTGTGCGCAACTCGGGATCCGCGATCAGCGTCCTCATCGCGTCCGCCAGCGCGGGAACGTCGCCGCTCGCGACCAGCAGGCCGTTCTCGCCGTCGGCGATCATCTCGCCGTGGCCCCCGGGCTTGGTGCCGATCACTGCCCTCCCACGGCTCATCGCCTCATGGATGACGTTGCCCAACGGCTCCGGGAGGACCGAGGGGAAGACTCCGAAGAGCGCCCGGTCCCAGGCAGCCATCACGGTCGGGTGCGGGACCTCGCTGAGCACCGTGACGCCAGGCGGGATCGGCGGCGTGTCCGGTGCCAGACCGCCGATCAGGACCAGCGGCGGCGGCTCCTCGAGCGAAGCGTGCGCGGCGAAGAGCTGCTCCAGGCCCTTGATCCGCCGCAGCGCTCCGACGAAGAGGATGAACGGCTGCTCGGGGAGCGCGGCGAGGATCTCGGGGTCGGTCGGCTGGTCCGGTGATTCCGCGTCCCGCCAGTCCGGCAGGTCGACGTCGGGCAGTCCCGCCGCACCGGGGTCGACGAGAAAGCGATGGGCCATCTCCTGCGCGAAGCCGCTGCAGCTATGGAGGCCGCGGACCCGCCGGCGGATCAACCCCCGTGACCCGAGCACGCCGATCGTCGCCACGGTCCCCTTCAATCGTCCGTAGTGAGAACCGGCGCAGGCCAGGCACTTGCGCGGCGCCGGACCGCTGCATGGCTCGCCTTGCCTGAAGAGGGTCCGCAGGGCGCAGAAGTTGCCGTAGTCGCGAATCGACAGCAGCATCGGCACCTGGCGCCCGGCGAGGGCAGCGGCCGCCGAAGGGGTGAGCCAACCGTAGGAATGGACGACATCAGGGCGGAAGCGATCGACGATGCGGCGGATCCGTACCACCAGCTCGGGGTCGGGATAGGGCGGCGCGTTTTCCCGGTAGGCGTCTTCGGAGAGCGCCGGGACGCGCTGGGTCATCGACCTCACCCGGTTGATCGCCACGGCCCCTTCCAGCTCGCGCTCCGCGGTGCCCGGCTGGGCGACGGTGATCACCTCCACCGCGTGCCCGCGCTCGGCCATCGCGTCGGCCAGCTGCTTGGCGGCGCGCGTGGCGCCGCCGACGAGAGGCGGATAAGAGTCGCTGATCAGGAGGATTCGCATGAAGCCGGCTTGTGCGCTCACGGAGATAGTCTGCACCTGTGCCGGGTTCGGATCTTCGCGAAGTCGACGTCATGGTGGTGTGCGTTTCTCAGACTGCCGGGCACCGACGAGGGGAGGCAGAGCTTCTCGCCGCCTTGCGGGACCTCGGCGTGAGCGCGGTCGCGACGCACCCGAGCTATGCGTGGACTCGCCGGCTGCGCTTCGCGCTTCCGCTCGTCGACCTCTCCGAGGCGCTCGCGATCCGGATCGCCACCGAGCGAGCGTGTCGGCAGGTGCGACCGAAAGCGCTGATCTACATGACGAGCATCGCCACCCTTTTCGAACCGCGGTCCCGCCTTCGCCGGGCGGGTATCCGCTACGACGCCCTCGCCCGGGAGAACCGGCCGGGCTGGCGCGGCCTTCTTCAGCGCCCACTCGAGCGGCGGGCCCTCGCCGCCGCCAAGGTCCTGGTGCCGCGGGCGCTCGTCACCATCGCCGGCCGCGAGGACCTGGCCGAGATGCCGCTCCCGACCCCGGTGGAGATCGGGAAAGACGAGCGCCGCGAGCGAAGCCGGGACGTCGTCTGTTACGCCGGCAACCCGGAGAAGAAGGGGCTCGACACGATGGTCGAGGCTTGGGATCGGGTCAAGCCGTCGGGTGCGCGCCTCCTCGTCGCCGGCATCGACCGCGGGCGAGGCGAGCGCTTCCTCGAAGCGCGCGGAGTCGTCGCCCCCGCTTCGGTCACCTGGCTCGGGAATCTGGCGGAACGAGATTTCGGCGAGCAGGTCGCGACGGCGTCGGCCTACCTCGCCGCCTCCCGATTCGAGGACTTCGGGATCGCTCAACTGCAGGCCCTTGCCGCCGGGACGCCCCTGGTGACCACTCCCTCGGCGGGCCCGTTCGAGGCGCTGCGCCTCGCACGGGAGCTCTCGCCCGCGTTGGTCGCCGAGGACAGGAGCGCAACGGCGCTTGCCGTGGCACTTCGATCGGCACTCGACTGGGACGATGCGGAGCGAGACGACTTCAGCCTCGCGGCCCGGGCCCAACTGAAGGCCTACTCACCCGAGGCCATGCGGCAACGGTTGGCCGAGATCCTCGCTCTGCTGCTCGACCGTCCCTCCATCGGAGGGCCGCCGGCCCGAGAGGTCGCGGCCGATTAGCTCGGCCAGCTCGGCAAGGTCGGAGGCCGTCTCCAGCTCGAGCGCGCGCCTCAGATCGGGATCCATGTCATCGCCGCTCACGGCCTTGGTGTTCAGCCGGGTCAGAAGGGGCATCAGGCGTCCGTGCCATGAACTCGGGGTCAGGCGGTTGAAGGCCTCGAGCAAGGGCTCGGGTGGGCTCATGGCAAACGACTGGAGCCGGCCGAATCGCGTCGCCTTTCTCGCGTTGACCACGTCCGCGCTCGGCTCGAAGCTTGGATCGACGCCGAGGAACTCATAGGTCCGGCGCGCCGTCCCGATCGGGTCCGAGCGGAGCTCGTCGAAGAGGAGCACCAGGATCTGCTCGGGTTCGAAGGATTCGAGGAACCTGCGCACCTTCGGCGCGTAGGTGAAGACGTCGCGATACTGGAGGTTCCCCACGAGGCGGGTCCCCCGTGGGATGCGGCGCCCCGCGGCGCGCTCGGGTTCCGCCGCGAGCGCGTCGGCGAAGCTCTCGATGTCCTCGCCCCGTAGGTAGAGCAGGTGGCGATGCATCGAGGCCATCGCCGCGACCGGCTCGCGCAACATGATCACGATCCTCGCCGCCGGCTCGAACTCGGCGATCTCCGCCGCTGCCTCGCGCGACTGCAGATAGGAGACGCAGGCGTCACCGGCGAGGGCGCCTTCGTCCGCGGCGTCGAACTGCGCCCGATACTCGGCCGGCGAGGGTCGCGGGCTCCGGTAATCGAGGTCGCTGCCGAAGAACGGCACGTCCTTGCGGTCGGGCAGGAACAGGTCCGGATGCTGGCGGAGGTAATGCGCCATCGAACTGGTGCCGGCCTTGGGAGCCCCGACGATGAAGAAGATCGGCCGCATCAGCTCGCTCTCGGGAGGCCGAGTCGGCGGATCTGCGGAAACCGCGGGAAGGCGCTCTCGACCGCCCCTTGCAAAGTCCTCAGGAGCGACTCAAGATCGCCCCGCCGCAGCACCATCAAGAGGCAGACGTAGAACAGCTCACAGACCACCATGGAAAGGATGAGGCCGAGCAGATGTGAGTGGATCGAGGCCGCGACAACCCAGCCCGCCGTGGCCCCGACCGCGACCGCAACGAACGGCGCCCAGACGACCGCCAGGATCCTGATCTCGACATAGCGCCGTGCCGCCCGGGAGATCGCCGCGACCAGCGCCAGCGCGGCGAGGAACATCGCCATCCCCACTCCTTGCGCGCCGAACAACGGGATCAGCGCGGCGGCGGAGGCCAGCCAGACGATGGTCTGGACGACGTAGGACTCGACCATTCCGCGGCTGTCACCGCGGGCTTTGATGAAGCTCATCCCGGCGGTGACCGTTGGGCCGGTGAGGAGCAGCGCCGCCGCGCCCCAGGGGAGGACGTCCACGGCACCGGCGAAGCCCGACCCGAAGAGCACCGGCACCAGGGCGGGCGCGGTACCGGCGACGGCGACGGCCGGGAAGCCGAAGGCGGTGCTGTTGATGCGGAGCACCCCCTCGACCAGGGCGCGCGCGTCCTGGCCGGCCTCGAGCATCCGCGCCATCGCCGGGAACGAGACCTGCCAGAGAGCTTCGAAGACCAGGGCGATCGAGAGGAAGATCCGGTACGCCGCCGACCAGACGCCGAGGAGTGCCAGCCCACCGACAGCCGCGGTGAGGATGTTGACGGCTTGGTCTCGACCACGTTCGAGCAAGGAGACGGCCTGAAAGGCGAGGCCGAAGCGGAGCAGCGGGCCGATCGTTCCCCGATCGACGCTGGGGCGTACCAGCCCGATCGGGCCGCGACGGTTCAACAGGGTGACGGTGACCACGGTCTGGGCCAGCACCGCGACCCCCACCGCCTCGACACCGAGGCCGGCGATGACGAGGGCGACGGCAAACAGGTTGAAGACGAGCGTGCCGACGACCTCCGAGAGCGCGATCAGGTCCCAGTCGAGATCGCGCGAGAGGACGATCCAGCCGGGGGTATTGAGGGTCCCGACGGGAATCGACAGTGCGATCAGGACGAAGAAGACGGTCGAGCCGCCGACCAAGGCCGCGATCGCGATCGCGATCGCGGCGACGAGCAAGCCGGCCGAGAGCTGGTAGCCGAGGACACAGCGCAGCTCGAGCGGCCTGGGGGGCTGCTCGCGCCGGATCAACTCGGCGCCGAGGCCCCCGGTGGCGAGGACGTTGCCGATCAGCTGCAGCGAGAGCCCGAGCGCGACGAGGCCGAAGTCGGCGGGCTTGAGCAGCCGGGCGAGGACGATCGTGCCGATCAAGCCGAGGGCGCGTATGGCGACGTTGCGAATGCCGAGCTTCAGCGCCCCGGCGCTGGCGCGGGTGCGGATCTCGTCCAACTCGAACGACGCCGGATCGGGAGTGGGCTCGCTCATTCGAGGGTGAGGTCGACGGAGTGGGAGACGTGGTCGCTGTCGCTGGCGACGATGCGGACGCGGCCGCCGCCGAGCGGTGCCGGGACCCGCCCCGACCAGGTTTCCCCAGGGGCGAGCTCAAGCCCGGTCCAGGTCTTGATCTCCCCTTCGCGGTCGAGTGCCTTCACCGTGAAGCTGCGACTCCGCGATTCCCTGTTGCGGAGCCCGACCGTCGCCGCATCGCTTTCGCCGACCCGCGGCACGACCCATAGCTGGGTGAAGGGTTCGCGTTCGACCTGGTCCTGATTACTGGTCAGGGTCACCACGGCGGCCGCGGCGAGCAGGCAGACGGCGAGCGCGCCCAGCGCAAGGTCGCGGACGGCATGAGGGCGCCGGTTCGGCGGCGGCGAGGGGTGGTCGTCGATCGTCCCGGGGGGCCGATGTTCGGGAAAGAGCGCAAAGGTCGCCACGCACGCTCCGAGGCTGACGCACATCAGGAGCAGGATCCAAAGGGTCGATTCGAGACGCATGCCGACCGCCGCGACGCCGACGGTGAGGAGGATGGTGGCGGCGATACCGAACGCCACCGCAACGGCGTGGCGCTCGCCGACCCGGACCCGGACCGGGTTGGCGAAGGCGACCGCCAGGCCCGGCAGTACGAAGACGAGGAGGGAAGCGCAGAGAAGCCCGACGCCCGGACCGCCGATCCGTGCCAGTGCCACGCCGCCGACCACCAGCGTCGCCACGGCGATCGCCATCACCGTCTTCGACTGTCGATCGAACCCGGTCACGAAGACGCCACGACCTTGAAGACGCGGATGTTCCCGCTCGAATAGATCTTGTCGAGCTTCCCGCTGCGGGAGAACTTCGCCAGTGCCCCGGCAGCCAGAGGCCGCGTATAGCCACCTGGGTCGCCGGAATCGAAATAGTGGCCCGAACGAGGAAGGTCTCGGGTCAGGCGCATGTCGACGACGACGTATTCGAGCTTGTCGTAGGCGATCATCGCTTCCACCTTGGGACTGAGCGTCGGCGCGGTGATGATGGTCCCGAGCGGTTCGCCGAGCGCCGCCCCGCCCTGGGGATCCTGCAGGCCGATCGCCGCCATCAGGCCTTTGTTGGCCGAGTCGGTCAGCATGCGGCCGTCGGGCGGCAGGGTCTTACGAGCCCAGCGCGCCGCGGCCACTCCTTCCGCGGTGATCGAGCGGGCATCGGCGCCGACGACGTAAGGGCCGGGCAGGAGCGTGGTCGAGCTCTGACCGACGGTTATCCCGCCGAGGACGACGACGCAGCCTGCGGCGGTCGCGGCGAGGCGCAGACGCAGACGGGCCGCGCCGCTGTCGATCGGCACGGCGAGCCAACGCAAAAAGGCGATGCCGATCGCCGCACCCAGGCCGAGGAAGACAAACTCCGAGGCGCGGTTCGAGGTCTCGGTTCCGGCCGCGGTCAACCTCAGCACCAAGGTCGCCGGATAGATCAACGCGGCGACGGCGAGCATCGAGAGCGCCGGGTGGCGGCCGCGCCGGCGCCAGGTGGCGTAGAGCGCCCAGGGCAGCGCCAGCAGTAGCAGCGCAACCGAGGCGATGCCAAGCACTTTGATGTAGAGCGGGTCGGAGTAACCCTTGGCGGCCGAGAAAGGGGCCTTCGCGTCGGACGAGCCGGAGACGA
The DNA here is from genome assembly GCA_963791095.1 of uncultured Solirubrobacterales bacterium. GTDB lineage: Bacteria > Actinomycetota > Thermoleophilia > Solirubrobacterales > 70-9 > VAYN01. Next base: position 274,647 of record CAWBRE010000028.1, on the reverse strand, counting down.
GGTTCCAGAGGCTTTCGGCAGCTTCGCCCGCCACCGGCCCGAGCTCGTGGTTGACGGCGTGCCCGGCGACGAGGAGCCATGCCGCCGCCATCGCGGCGACGGCGGCGGCGATGAAGGCGACCGTCCCACCCCGTTCGCGGCGCGGGTTCCGCACCGTCGCGAAGAGCGCCCAGCCGACCAGCGCGCCGACCAGGGCATAGGACGTCATGTGGTGGGTGACGACCACGGCCCCGCCAAGCAGCAGGGAGAGCAGGATCGCGAGCGAGCGCCCAGGCCCGCGCCGCGCCGCCCAGGCGGTGGTGAGCAGCGTCGCGGTCGCCAGCGGCACGGCCAGCGACTCGTAGCTGTACTGGGCGTCGAAGATGAGGAAGTTCGGGTTGGCGGCATAGATCAGCGCGCCGATCCCGGCGATCCGCGCCGAGCCGGTGAGGCGCTCGAGCAGCGCGAAGATCGTCACCATCAGGATCGCCCGGGCGACCCCGATCACGATCAGCCCGGTGGTGAAGATGCTGACGCCGCTGATCGAGGCAAGCGCCGCGGTGACCGCGTGCAGCCCCGGGAAGTACGCGTAGGTGCCGACGATCGGGTTCTGCCCGTACAGCTTTCCGGTGCTCAGGAGAGACTCGGTCGAGCGCAGCTGTCCGAGCTCGTCGTGGAGCTTGAACCCGGTCGGGCTGTACATGATCATCACCAGGTAGAGCGCCACCCCGAGCAAGAGGACGAGGCCGAGCCGCTCGCCGTAGCCGGCGCTGCCGCCGAGCAGGCGGAAGGCGATCGGCGCGACCAGGGCGACCATCCCGGCCCAGAAGACGGCGGGCGCCCAGGAGTCGCCCGCGCGGCCGGCGGCGAAGGCGAGGGCGACGACGAGGACCCCGAGCGCCGAGACCACCAGCAGCGGCAGGAGCCGGCTCGGCTCGCGCCGTTCGACCTCGGCATCGCCCAGGAACGGATCGAGCGCGTCCAGCATCTCGGTGTCGGACAGGATCGTGCTCATCGGGTGGCCGTCAGCTCCTCGGCCCGCGGCGCCGCGGGCGCCAGCGGCACCCGGTGGGGGCCGTAGCGGCGGCGGCTCTTCGCGTAGGCCCACGGCCCGACCAGGATCCCGCGGCGCTCGAGCCGGTTCAGCTCGGACGGATAGTCCTCCAGCTTCGACTCGTTGAGGTCCGACTCGGAGCTGAGGAGGAAGCGCAGGCCCGCCGGGATCTTGGCGAGGAAGTCGAGGGCGAGGGCGGGGCGGTCGAGCAGCGTCTTCAGGTAGTAGGCGCTGAGGCCGACGCCGTAGGAGTAGACCTGGCGGCGCAGCGCGGCGTAGTCGGGCCGGTGGGCGTGGTGGACGACGGCGCGCGGCTCGTAGAGGATCGTCTGGCCGCTGAGGACGGTGCGCAGGAGCGCCTCGCTGTCGACGCCGCCGAGGGCCGGGGTGCCGTTGCCGAGCGCCGGGTCGAAGCCGCCGATCGCGCGCAGGGCCGCGGTCCGGAAAGAGAAGTTGTTGCCGGTCCCGAAGGCGCCCGCGGTCCAGGGGAAGAGCGGTTCGGCGGGCCGGTTCGCGCCGAGGTCGAAACGGCGCGGCTCGAAGCCGCGGGTGAAACCGCCGTACTGCTCGAACCAGACCTGGGGGGCGGAGTCGAGCTCGGCCGGGACGAGCAGCCCGGTGACGCAGTCGACGGCAGGATCGGCGGCGAAGGCACGCGCGACTTCGCAGAGCCAGTAAGGGTCGACGAGGGTGTCGTCGTCGGTCATCGCGACGAGGTCGGTCTCGACCAGGGCGAGGCCGCGGTTGCGGGCGCTGGCACTGCCGGGCGCGTCCTCGCGGGCGTAGACGATCGGCCGTCCGGCGGCGGCCAACTCCTCGACCAGCTCGCGGGTCCCGTCGGTCCGCGGGGCGTTGTCGACGACGAGCACCGTGAGGCGCTCGGCCGGGTAGCGGGAGGCGAAGATGGACTCGAGGCAGCGGCGCAGGCGCTCGGCCCGCTCGCGCGAGGGGATCAGGACCGTGAGCGGCGGCGGATCCTGCAGGAAGCTCTCGCGCTCGGACAGGCAGCGCGGCGTCCCCTCGCTCCCCAGCCCAACCGGGGTGAGCGTGCCCGCGGGGCCCAGCCCGTCCGCAGCCAGGTGCCGCTCGACAGCGTCGCGAACCTCCGGCCAGAGGGCCGCGGCGAGGGCGTCGGCGTCGAGGCGCCCGCCGTCCAGCCGCAGCTTCACCAGGCCGACCGGCGCCCCGTGGAGCCGCACGAACACCAGCGCCAACGGATAGGCCCCGCCGCCGGGCGCCGTCCCGGGATCCAGGTCGGCCAGCGGCTCGGCGAGCTCGACCTCGACGGTCGCGATCGGCTCGAAGTCGACCGCCGTCGGCACCTCCCTCTTGGTCTTCAGAGCGATCACCGGGCGCCCCTCCTCGCCGCCACGATCGTCGCGAAGAGGTCCCCGTAGCGGTCGAGCGTCCGCTCCCAGCTGTGGACGTCGGCGAAGCGGACGCCGCGCAGCCCGCGCGCCTCGGCGAAGGCCGTCCGGAGTGCCCGCGGATCGCGCGGCGGCACCGAGATCGCGCCCTCGTAGCCGCGCACCGCCTCGATCAGCCCGCCGACCGCGGTGACGACGACCGGCAGCCCGTGGGCCATCGCCAGCTGCAGCGGCCCGCTCGCCGAGGAGCGGTGGTAGGGCAGGACGACGGCGTCGGCGCGGTCGAAGAAGCCCGCCACCTCGGCGTCGGTGACGTAGCGGTTGACGAACTCGATCGAGGCGCGGTGCGGGCTCCGGGCGATCATCGCCGCCGGCTCGGTGCAGCCTTCCCAGGTCTCGCCGACGACGGTCAGCCGATACTTGGCGGCCTCCTCCGCGTCGAGGCCGTCGAACGCCTCGATCAGGTCCTCGACTCCCTTGAAGGGCCGGATCACGCCGAAGTAGAGAAGGTCGAACCGATCGTCGGGATCGGGGTCGGCGGCTTGCGTCGCGGCAGGCTCGCCCGCGGCGGACGCGTACTGGTCGTAGGGCCCGTGCGGGATCAGCGCCACCGGACGGTCGCCGAGCCCGTAGGTCTCCTGCAGGGCCGCGCGATCGAACTCGGTGTGGACGACGAAGCCGTCGGTCATCCGCAGCAGCAGCGGCAGCAGCGTCCCGACGTAGCGGCGGGCGGCGGGGATCGCGTCCTCCGCCGTGTCCAGCACCTCGTGGAACTCGAGGACGACGCGCGCCCCGCGCAGCCGCGCGAACGCCGCCAGCAGCAGATAGGTGTGAAGGACGGTGCCGCTCCACCATTGGAGGACGAGGAAGTCGGGACGCTCCGCCGACAGCAGCCGCAGGGCGCGGGCGATCCCCCTCCCCCACCACCAGTCGATGCCATCGAAGACCCGCGACCCCTCGGGGTAGGTGAAGTTGGTCAGTTCCGCGCCGACCCGCTCGCGGCCCGGGTAGAGCCGCGTCGGCAGCAGCGTCCGCATCAGGATCGCCGAGACGCGGTGCCGCCGCCCCAGCTCGTTGACCAGCTTGTTCGTGTAGTAGCTGATCCCGCTGAGGAAATGCGGGCCCGAGCCGACGACGCAGACCTTGTGGCGGGCGTCGGGCTCTCGCCCGGCGCCTGGCGTCGTCGTCGCATCGCGGGTGGCGGCATCGACGCCGCTCATCAGACCAAGGTTTCCCAGCCGCCGGCGCCTTCGGCCGCCCAGTCGAGGGCCTGCACGCCGAACATCGTCACCCAGGCATTGTGATGCGTGTCGTTGACCTGGGGCTGGTAGACGAGCGCCTCGCCACCGGGTGCCGGGCGGGCGAATTCCGAGAGGCGGCGGAGAGCGTCCTCGTAGCCCTCGGGGCGCGCGCCCAGCGCCGCGGCGATGCGGATCGTCTGCGAGGTGACGTCCCCCTGTTCGATCGCGGGCGACTCACCGGGAGCGTGGCGGGGGAAACCGCCCTGCTCCAGCCGGCATCCCCAGGCGAAGTCGAGGCCGGCCTCGACGCGGGCGAGCGCGGCGGCGTCGCCGGTGGCCTGGGCGTACATCCAGAGGCCCTCGAGCGCGTAGGCGTGGGGATGGAGCATCGTCGGCGAGTCGCCCGGCTGAGTCTCGAAGGAACCGTCGTCGCGCTGCAGTCGCGCGGCGCCTTCGACCAGCTTCGCGGCCGCGTCGCGGGCGCCCGCGAGTCCCTGCCGGTCGGCGAGCAGCAGGCACTGGGTCAGCTTCAGCATGTGCGCCTCGCCTTCCGTCGACCACCCTTGCCGCGCGGTGGCCGGCGATCCCGAGGGGATCGCCGCGAGGGTCCCGGTGGCTTCGATCTCCTCGCCGAAGGCGCGCGCCAGATCGAGTCCCGCCTGCAGGTGGCGCTCGCTCTCGCAGTGCTCGCCGAAGAGAAGCAGGCCGGTCGAGATCATGCCGAGGTCGAAGGTGTAGTGGGTCCCGTCGTCCCAACCGTCGCGGGCCGAGCGGTCGCCGCGGTCGAGCCGGTCGACCAGCCAATCCGCGGCGCGGCTGGCGCGCGAGAGCTCTTCCCGGGAATCCTCGGGACGACCGATGAGGTAGGTGAGGGCGTAGCCCGTGATCTCGGGGTATTCGAACGCGGCTCGTCCCGACCCCTCTTCGATCCAGGCGAAGTAGGCGCCGGTTGAGGACTCGATCGGGCCCGAGCCGAGCCAACCGCGGAGCGCGTGACGGAGGGACTCGAGCCTGGCGATCGAGCTCGCGGACCGCCCCGAGGTGGTGGGCGTGGTGCTGGTGTTCATCGTCTCCCTCGCATCTCATTGGTAAGCGGGTTCACAAAGGGGGCCTGCTCCGGCTCCGGGGCGGAGAACTCCACCGGGTCGAGCACGGCGGGCGGCTCGACGGCGGACGGCTTCACGTCCTCGGGCAGCTGGGCCGTCGGGTGGGCCATGATCGACGCGGCAATCCGCTCGCCGGCGCGGCCGTCCCCGTACGGATTGGGGCGGGAGGCCATCCAGCGGTAGAGGTCCTGATCGCCGATCAGCTCCTCGACCGCCGCCTCGATGTCCGCCGTGGCGGTGCCGACGAGTTTCGCGACCCCGGCGCCGACGCCCTCGGGGCGCTCGGTCGAGTCGCGCAGGACCAGCACCGGCTTGCCGAGGCCGGCGGCCTCCTCCTGCAACCCGCCGGAATCGGTGAGCACGAAGCTGCAGGAGTGCAGCGCCCAGACCATCGCCCGGTAGTTCAGCGGCGGCAGCAGGTCGACGTTCTCCCGCCTGGCGAGGATGCGGAAGAACGGTGCCCGCACGGTCGGGTTGAGGTGGACCGGGCAGACGAACCTGACGTCTGGGTGCCGATCGGCGACCGCGCCCACCGCGTGGCAGATGCGCTCGATCGGGGTGCCGAAGTTCTCCCGCCGGTGCGCGGTGACGAGGACCATGTGCCGGGCGTCGTCGTCGACGAGGCCGCCGAGGCCGACGGCCCCGGGATCGAACGGCGTGTTCTGGGTCTGAAGCAGGGCGTCGATGACCGTGTTGCCGGTGACGATCACGGAGGTCGAACGGATCCCCTCGCGGTGCAGGTTCTCGGCCGCCCACTCGGTCGGGGCGAAGTGGAGCTCGGTGATCGCGGCGGCCAGCTTGCGGTTGCCCTCCTCCGGGAAGGGCGAGTGCAGCAGGCCGGTCCGCAGGCCCGCCTCGATGTGGCCGACGTGGACGCGCTCGTGGAAGGCGGCGATCGCGGACGCCATCGCGGTGGTCGTGTCGCCCTGCACCAGCACCCAGTCGGGCCGCTCGGCACGGATGACGCGCTCCATCCCGTCCATCACGGCCCGGGTGATCTGGGTCGTCGACTGGCCGTGGACCATGACGTCGAGGTCGTGGTCGGGCACCAGGTCGAAGGTCCGCAGCATCTGGTCGAGCATCTCCCGGTGCTGGCCGGTGACGCAGGTCCGCACCTCGATCCCCTCGGTCTGGGCCAGCGCGCGGACGACCGGGATCACCTTGATCGCTTCCGGCCGCGTGCCGATCACCGCGAGGACCTTCTTGGTCGCGTTCTCCGTCGATGCCTCGAGCGGCGCTGAGATGCTCATCGTCTTCCCCCCGACTCAGCCGGCGCGGCTCTCGCGCCAGGTGTCGAGGCGCTCGCGGCCGATCGTCTTCAGGACCCGCCAGCCGTCCGGGAAGGTGTCGAGCCGGCCGACCCCATGGATGCGGTCGGCCTCGAAGCTCGGGACCTCGGCGATCTTGAGGCCGCGGCGGGCGGCGCGCAGGTTCAGCATCGTCTCGATCTCGAAGCCGTCGGCGTCGATTTCGAGGTCCGGCACGACCCGGGCCCAGAAGGCGTTGTAGCCGTAGCAGAGGTCGGTGAAGCGGTAGCCGAAGAGTGCCCTGACCATCAGCACGAAGGCTTTGTTGCCGGAACGGCGCAGCAGGGTCATGTCCGAGGTGCCGCCGCCGGGGATGAACCGCGAGCCCTTGGCGAAGTCGGCGCCGGCCAGGAGGACGCCGACGAAGGCGTGGATCTCGGCCGGGTCCTCGGAGCCGTCGGCGTCGATCTGGATCGAGGATGTCGCCGGTCGCCGCCTCGTACCCGGACTGGAGGGCGTTCCCCTTGCCCCTCGGTCGCCGGTTGGGGACGATCACGATGTCCGGCATCAATTCCCGGGCGACCTTCACCGTGTCATCGGTCGAGTGGTCGTCGACGAGGATCACCTCGTGGACCCAGGCGGGGATCTTCGGCAGGACGTGAGGAAGGTTGTCGGCCTCGTCGAGCGCCGGGACGATGACGGTCACGGTCGCCGCGGCGAGTGCCGGATTCGCCACCTGCGGTCCCGCGTCGATCACCGCCGTGGCCGAATCTGACCGGACCTCGTAAGTCGACTCCTGCGCCACGGTGCCACTCCCTTCCTCGGACGTTCGTCTCAACGTCGAGGGGTTTAGAGGGTGACGCTTTGTCGGCGATCAGTACCGGGTTAGCTCGGAAATAGGTGAATTAGCCACGAATTTGTGCAGATTTGTGCAGAGATAAACAAGAAGTTTTTTTGCGCATTTGGTTCGGGTAGCCTCGCGCGGACCCCGATGAATATTCCGCTGCCCATCCTGGACAGTGGCGCCGTCTATCCGGCAATCGATCTTGGGAGGGATCGAAGCGATGGCGATTGGCAGGGTAGTTCCCGATGAGAAAGTGGTTCCGGCCTTGGTGGAAGAGGCGGTGGGAGCCATGCCGTTTGGCCTGCTCGTGGCGGCCTCCGACCGGCTGCTGCTTTCCGCCAATCCGGCCGCCACACAGATCCTCGCCGAGGCCGGCGCCGCCGCCCCGGAGGGACTGCGGTGCTGCGATGTCCTCGGCTGCCGGCGAGCGACCGGCCTGGCCGACCGCTGCATCTCCGAACTCGCCGCCGAATCGGCCGGGCCGCTGCCGGAGATCCGACTCGACCTGCCGCCGGAGAATCCACGCCTCGCCGTCTGGGTGACGGCCTCGAAGGCCACGATCGACGGCTCACGCCTGGTGATCCACCTGCGCCGTGGGGCGGTCGGCGATCGCCGCCGGCGTACCTCGGGGCATTGGATGAACGGTTCGCAGCTGCGGATCAACGGGCTCGGCCGCACCCGGGTGGAGATCGCCGGCGTCGACGTCGGCGGCGATTGGCTGCTGCAGCGGCCGGGTGAGCTGCTGCGCTACCTGGTCTGCCAGCGCCGCCGCCCGGTCCACGTCGACGAAATAGTCGAGGCCCTCAGCCCCGGCGTGCCGGGGGACACCGGCCGCAACCGGACCCGCCACCTGATCCACGTGCTTCGCGATCGCCTCGAGCCGGGCCGCGCGAAACGGGGTCGCTCGTCGTTCCTCACCTCGGTCGGCAGCACCTATCTGCTCGACCCGCGGGTGTCCTTCGATGTCGAGGAATTCGAAGCGAGCGTCGCGGTCGGGCTGCGCGGCCCCTCGCAGACGCCGACCGAGCGCCAGGCGGCCGCCGACGCCCTCGAAAAGGCGCTCGACCTGTATCGCGGCGACCTCTTCTCCGACGATCCCTACAGCCCCTGGATCTCCCACGAACGCGAGCGGCTGCGGGGGCTTGCCTACGACTCGCTGGTCTGGCTCGTCCAGCACTTCCGCGGTCGCGGGGAGCTCGACACGGTCGGGACCTACCTCGAACGAGCCGTCGCGCTCTGGCCCTTGGACACCAAGGTCCACCGCGCGCTGATCGCCCTGCACCTCGAAGAAGGACGCCGCGACGCCGCGCTTCGACGCTACGAGATCCTCAGCGACCGGATGGATCGCGAGCTCGGCGTCGCCCCCGACTTCACCCTCGCCGAGCTCAACCCGGACTGACTCCCGGGCGCGGGCGGGCGCGCCCCTCCGGCGCCCACACGCTGATCGCGGCGAGCCCGCAGAGGATCGCGGCGTAGACGAGGTAGGGAATCTGGGCCGACCCGTCGGCGAACGGCCACAGCAGGGGCACCCCGTTCCCCGTCCCGGCATCGCGGAGAAGATGGGTCGAGACGCCGAAGGCGAGTCCGAGGAAGATCAGTCGCCCGACCTGCCGACGCCAGGCCACGGCGAGGATCAGGAGCAGCGCCAGCGTCAGGAGCGAATGGGCGTAGGGCCGCGAGGTGCCTTCGGTGAGCGCGTGCGAACCGAGGAAGGCGGGGACGTGATCGAGATCGATCGCGGTCGAGCCGACCAGGGCGGCCACGATGAAGGGGATGGCGGGAGGCCGCCGGCGCACGGCGGCGAGCGCGAGCAGGCAGATCCCGCAGGTCGCCAGATGAGCCGGCTCGTCCATGACCGCGTTCAGGAGCGCCCCGCTGCCGGCGAGCGTCGCCGACCAGACGGCGTCGAGGACGAAGACCACGCCCAGCAGCAGTACCGCCGCGTAGGGCCACGAGAGCGGGAACGGGCGCCGAAGAGGAACTGTGGGAACGGCGGATCCGATCACGATTCTGGATGCCCCCGGCGGGACTCGAACCCGCGCCGCGCGGCTTAAAAGGCCGCCGCTCTAACCAGCTGAGCTACAGGGGCGAGCGCCCATCGTAGACGGCGGCGGGGGGATCGGGTCGATCGGTCAGGACATCAAGAGAGATCGGGGATGCCCTCGTAGGCGGTGGAGGGCTCGGCGTAGGTGCGCTGGGGGATGCGGCCGGCGGATCGGGCGAGGTAGCCGGCTTCGACCGCGGCGCGGAGGGCGCGGGCCATCGCGGTCGGCTCGGCGGCGCCGAAGATGGCGCTGGCGGCGAGGACGGCGGAGCAGCCGAGCTCCAGGGCGAGGGCGGCGTCGGAGGCGGTGCCGATGCCGGCGTCGAGGATCACCGGGACCTCGGCGCGCTCGGTGATGATCGCGATGTTGTACGGGTTGCGGATGCCGGCGCCGGAGCCGATCGGCGAGCCGAGCGGCATCACCGCGACGCAGCCGACCGCCTCGAGGCGGCGGGCGAGGATCGGGTCGTCGTTGGTGTACGGGAGGACGGTGAAGCCGTCGGCGACCAGCTGCTCGGCGGCGTCGACGAGCTCGACCGCGTCGGGGAAGAGGGTGCGGTCGTCGCCGATCACCTCGAGCTTCACCCAGTCGGTCTGGAAGGCCTCGCGGGCGAGCTTCGCGGTGCGGACCGCGTCGCGGGCGGTGTAACAGCCGGCGGTGTTGGGGAGGACGAAGAGGCCGAGGCGGTCGAGCACCTCGAGGACCGAGCCGCCCGCGCTGGGGTCGATGCGGCGCAGGGCGACGGTGACGATCTCGGTGCCGGCGGCGGTGAGCGCGTCGGCCATCTGGTCGAGCGAGCGGAAGCCGCCGGTGCCGGCGATCAGGCGGGAGGACCACTCGCGGTCGCCGAGCGTCCAGGTCTCGGCGCCGCCCTGGATCGCGGCGAGCACCTCGACCGCGGCGCCGTCGATGAGCGGCGTCGACTCCCACCGGGAGTGCGGCACGACCTCGCCGTCGAGCGCGATCGCGATCCCGCGGGCCGACTCCGGCGCCCCGGCGGCGCGCGCCGCCTCGGCGAGCGTCGCGGAGTCCGCGAGCTCCACCATCTCCCCGTTCAGCTCGATCCTCATCGCGTGACCTCCTGGGGGTCTCTGTCTTTTGTCGCCCTCTGGGCGACAAAAGGAAGGGGCCCCGGTTCGCCGGCGGCTGGGCGAGCGTGGTCGGCGACCTTGCGGCCGGTGATCGCCGGGCGGGATGGGTCGGCCTTCGCCATCGCGGCGGGCGGCTCGTTGCCGGCCAGGATCGCGGCGACGGCATCGGCGGTGATCGGCGCCAGCAGGATCCCGTTGCGGAAGTGGCCGGTGGCGAGGACCAGGCCCTCGACCGCGCCGCGTCCCACGATCGGCAGGTTGTCCGGCGAGCCCGGCCGCAGCCCGGCGATCGTCCCGGCCAGTTCCATCTCGGCGACGTCGGGAAGGACGCGGTAGGCCTCGCGCAGCAGCTCGTGGACGCCTCCCGCGGTGACGGTGACGTCGAAGCCGCGCTCTTCCTGGGTCGCGCCGACGATCAGCCGGCCGTCGTCGCGCGGCACCAGGTAGATGCGCTCGGAGGCGATGTTGCGACCGGCAGCGGGCGGCTCGCCCTCGCGGACCCGCAGTTCGATCACCTCGCCCTTCACCGGCCGCACCGGCGGCCGCGCCTCCTCCGGCAGCCAGTCCGTCTGCCCCGCCCACGCCCCGTTGCAGAGGACGACCGCGTCGGCGTGGACATCGAGCGTCTGCATTAAGTCGTCGCCATGACGAGTTCGCGCGGACGGGTCGACGCCGGCGGCGTGCACGTCAGCCTGTAGAGGTTGGTCGCCCACAGGGCTACCAAGGTCTACAGGCTCGGTCGAGGGGTCGGAGGCGTCGTGGCCGCCCGCGCCGTTCTGGGCCGCCGCCCTGGTGTGGGCGCTCGAGAGCGCCGTCCGGACGCCGACCAGGCGCTCGCCGTTCCAGAGGCCGTCGACCACCTCGGTGCCGGTGCGGAGTTCGCCGCCCGCCTCGCGCAGCGCCGTGGCCAGGGCCAGCGCCAGACGGCGCGGATCGACCGAAGCATCGCCCGGAGCGTGGACGCCGCCGACGAAGTTGGTCGCCAGGCCCGGCTCGAGCTCGCGGCAGCGGCGCGGGGTCAGCCACTCGGTCTCCAGGCCGAGCTCCTGCTGCAGCTCGTGTCGGCGGCGGAGCTCGCCGGCCTCGTCGCGGTCGAGCGCCAGCACCAGCGCGCCGTTGCGCTGGTAGCCGGTCCCCTCCCCGCTCGCCGCCTCCAGCTCGGCGACGAAATCCGGCCACAGCTCCGCCGCGGCCAGCATCATCGCCAGCAGGTCGGGCTCGCCGAAGGAGAGCTCGCCGACCGGCGCCAGCATCCCGGCGGCGACGTTGGTCGCCCCGGCGGGCGGCTCGGCCCGCTCCAGCACACAGACCCGCGCCCCTCCCCGCGCCGCGCGCCAGGCACTGGCGAGGCCGATCACGCCGCCGCCGACGAACACCGCATCGAAGCCATTACTTTGGGAACCGCTCTTGCCACTCACTCCATTGCCTCCGCCGGCATTACCCGGATCAGGTCAGACGGTCGGTGGCCTCGTTGCCACCCTCTCAGCCCTCCTGCATGGGCTCCCGTTCGCTCTCGATGGTACCCGGATGGCGCCGCGGGCCATAATCGGGGGGTGAGCTTCTCCCCCCAGAGGGTCAAGGACCACTTCGGCGCGAGCGCCTGCGCACGGCCCGCCTCTACTTCGTCTGCGATGCGCGGCCGCACGGGGCCGATCCCGAACCGCTGCTGCGGGCGGCGCTGGGCGGCGGCGTCGACGTCATCCAGCTGCGCGAGAAGCAGCTCGGGCGGGCGGAGATCGAACGCGCGGCGTCGACCTTCCGGCGCATGGCCGACAACTACTCGGCGCTCTTCATCGTCAATGACGACCCTGACCTGGCACGGATCGTGAACGCCGACGGGGTGCACGTGGGGCAGGACGACGCCTCGGTCGACGAGGCGCGGGCGACGCTCGGCAGGGACGCGATCATCGGCCAGTCGACCCACTCCGAGGAGCAGATCGCGGCGGCCGGGGAGCGCGACATCGACTACTTCGCGGTCGGGCCGGTCTGGGAGACGCCGACCAAACCGGGCCGCCCCGCGGTCGGCCTCGAGCTGGTGACCCACGCGGCGGGGATGGCGAAGAAGCCGTTCTTCGCGATCGGCGGGATCGGGCCGCTGAACGCCGGCCAGGTGGTCGCCGCGGGCGCCGAGCGGATGTGCGTGGTGCGGGCGATCCGCGACGCTCCCCACCCCGAAGTGGCGGCGGAAGCGCTGCGTCGCGCCTTCGACGTCGAGGGGTCGCGGAGGGGCGTCGCGCCGGGTGGCTGAGGAGCGGCGCAAGCGCAAGGAGCGCGGCGGCGTCGCGACCGACGGCGAGAGCGCGGACGCGACGAACGGATCGCTCGCCGCCGCCCCCCGGCCCTCCCCGCGCGAGCGGATGGAAGCGGGCTACGCCAAGGCCGAGGTGCGCAACCAGGCGACCCGCGAGTCGCTGGCGCCGCTGGCCCCCGGCGAGCGCCCGCCCGTCGTCACCGTCGGCGCCGTCCTCTCCGGCCTGATCGCCGCCTCGATCCTGATCACCTGGGCCGCCGGGGTGAAGGTGAACGACTCGCACCCCTCCCTCACCGCCGCGCTCGGCCCGACGCTGATCACCGGCGTCCTCGCCTGGGGGATGTGGCGGGCGCGCTACTGGGCGGTGGTCTGCTTCCAGGCGGTGCTCGTCTTCCTCATCTTCGCCGCGGTCTACGCGCTGCTGGTGGAAGCGAACTCGGTGTCCGGCTTCGCGGTGACGGTCGCCCTGCTCGCCGTCTCCGGCACGCTCTTCTGGTTGATGGTGAAGGCGATGGCCCGGATCCAGATGCCCGACCGGGCACCGCCGCAGTAGCGCGTCGGGACCGCGCGAACTTCCCCGATCGGGGGGTCTTGTATACGAGCAAGTAGCCGGCACATGCCCTTCTATAGGCTCAATTTCTTATGCCAGAGAGCTTTGATGTCATCGTGATCGGGGGTGGCCCGGGCGGTTACGTCGCCGCGATTCGCGCCGCCCAACTTGGACAGAAGACCGCCGTCGTCGAGCGCGACAAAGCCGGCGGCCGCTGCCTCAACTACGCCTGCATCCCGGCGAAGACGATCCTGCGGTCGGCGGAGCTTTATGACGACGCGCGCAATGGTGCCGAGCTCGGCATCGTCGGCGACCTGTCGATCGACTGGGACGCCCTGCAGGCGCGCCGGGCGAAAGTCTCCGCCTCGCTCTCCGGCGGGGTCGAGTTCCTCTGGGACAAGGGCAAGATCACCAAGATCGAGGGCGAGGGCTCGCTGACCGCCGACGGCAACGTCTCCGTGGGCGGCAAGACCTACGAGGCCAAGGCCGTGGTGCTGGCGACCGGTTCGGTGGCGCTGCCGATCCCGGGCGTCGAGTTCGGCGGCCGCGTCGTCGACACTTGGGGCGCCTGGTCGCTGGCCGAGCAGCCGAAGAAGATCGCGGTCGTCGGCGCCGGTGCGTCGGGCTCGGAGATCGCCTCCGCCTACGCCCGCCTCGGCACCGAGGTGATCCTGATCGAGATGCTCCCCCAGATCCTCCCCGCCGAGGACAAGGACATCGCCAAAGTCGTCGAACGCGTCTTCAAGAAACAGGGGATCGAGATCTCGACCGGGGCGCCGGTGGAGAACGTCGAGGTCGGCAGTGACTCGGTCAAGTTCACCTACGGCGACAAGAGCGCCGAGGTCGACTACCTCTGCGTCGCCGGCGGGCGCGTCGCCGACACCGAGGCGCTCGGGCTGGAGGCGGCGGGCGTGGAGCTCGACGAGGGCGGTCGCAAGATCAAGGTCGACCCCTACGGCCGGACCACCAACTCGAAGGTCTTCGCGATCGGCGACCTGGTCAACAAAAAGGCCCTCGCCCACAAGGCCGAGGAGGAGGGCGTCGTCGCGGTCGAGACCGCGGCCGGGGTCGAGACCGAGCCGGTCAACCAGGACCTGCTGGTCGGCGCCACCTTCACCCACCCGCAGGTGGCGAGCGTCGGGCTCACCGAGGCGGCCGCCAAGGAGGCCGGCCACGAGGTGAAGATCGGCAAACAGAAAATCTCCGGCGAGGGTGCCGGCACCGTCTACGACGACAAAGACGGCATCGTCAAGCTCGTCGTCGACGCCAAATACGGCGAGATCCTCGGCGCCCACATCGTCGGCAACAGGGCCTGCGACATGATCGCCGAGCTGGTCGCCGCGATGGCGCTCGAGGGCGGCGCCCAGGAGCTGGCCCGGATCGTGCACCCGCACCCGACGGTCAGCGAGGCGGTCCTCGACGCCGCCCGCGCGGTCGACGGCTGGGCGATCCACGCCTGAGCGGCCTTCCGCTGTTCCTTAACCCCGGTATTCCGGCATAAGGAACAGCGGAACGACACGGGCCGCGATAATCGCGTCGTGGAGCGCGCAGTCTTCTATTACGACCTCGGATCGCCGTACGCCTACCTCTCGGCGGAGCGGATCTCGGGGCTCTTCACCGCCGCCGAGTTGGAGCAGCCGGAGTGGCAGCCGATCCTGCTCGGCGGGCTCTTCCGCCACTTCGACCGCGGGTCCTGGGCGCTGACCGAGGCGCGCGCCGAGGGCATCGCCGAGATCGAGGAGCGGGCCGCCGCCTACGGGCTGCCGCCGCTCATCTGGCCCGACCCCTGGCCCGGGGAAATGCTGAACGCGATGCGGGTCGCCACCTTCGCGAAGCAGACCGGCCGGGCCGTCTCCTTCAGCCTCGCCGCCTTCCGCCAGCAGTTCGCGGCGGGCAAAGACCTGACGATCCCGGACAACGTGCTGATCGCCGCGGCAGCCTGCGAGCTCCACCCGCGGGCGCTGGAAGCGGCGGTGAAGACCGTCGATCGTCAAGGACGGGCTGCGCGAGGCGACCGACACGGCCGCCGCCGCGGGCGTCTTCGGCGTCCCCAGCGTGCGGGTCGGCGACGAGGTCTTCTGGGGAGACGATCGCCTCGAGGAGGCAGTCGAGGCGGCGAGCGTCGCCTGACCCGCGATTCGCGGTCGACCTAAGAGGCGCCTCCCGCCCCGCGGTCGACCTAAGAGGCGGTATAGGTGCTTTAGGACGACCGCGCCGCGACCCACCGGGCGCGGCCGGCTAACCTGAGGCTGTGCCCAGCCTCCCCGATGCCGCGACCTGTTACGAACTGCTCGCGCGCATGGCCCTGATCCGGCGCTTCGAGGAGGAGGCGGGGCGCCAGTATCAGCGGGCCAAAGCGGGCGGCTTCCTCCACCTCGCGATCGGCGAGGAGGCGACGATCGTCGGCACCACCTCGGTGATGCGCGACGAAGACTTCCTGATCGGCACCTACCGCACCCACGGCCACGCGATCGCCCGCGGCACCGAGCCGAACGCGGTGATGGCGGAGATCTTCGGCCGGGTCGACGGCACCAGCGGCGGGCGCGGCGGCTCGATGCACATCTTCGACAACGCGCGGCGCTTCATGGGCGGCTACGGGATCGTCGGCGGCAACCTGCCGATCGCCGCGGGCCTCGCCCTCGCCTCCCAGTACAAAGGCGAAGACGCGGTGACCGTCTGCATGTTCGGCGACGGCGCCTCCAACACCGGCAACTTCGGCGAGACGATGAACCTGGCGGCGCTGTGGACGCTGCCCGTCGTCTTCCTGGTCGAGAACAACCTCTACGGGATGGGGACGGCGATCGAGCGGCACTCCGCCCAGACCGACCTCTCGAAGAAGGCCGAGGGCTACGGCATCCCCGGGACGCGGATCGACGGGATGGACGTGCTCGCGGTGCGCAAGGCGGTCGGCAAGGGCCTGAAGAAGGCGCGCGAGGAAGAACGGCCGACGCTGATCGAGGTCGTCACCTACCGCTACCGCGGCCACTCCGCCGCCGACCCGGAGGTGTACCGGGAGCGCGAGGAGGTCGAGGAGTGGCGGGAGAAAGACCCGATCGAGAGCTTCGCGCGGCGCTGTGTCGAGGAGGGGGTGCTGGGCGAACGGGAGGTCGGCCAGGCGCGCGACGCGGCCGAGGTGGCGGTGCTCGCGGCGGTCGAATACGCCGACGCGTCGCCCGAACCGGCGCTCGACACGATGTACGAGAGCCTCTACGCGCTGACCGACTATCCGGGCGGCTGGTACGCGGTCGACGAGCGCAGCCCGGAGACGCACCGCGGCGAGCACGAGGCCGACATGCCCGAGCGGGCGCGCGAGCTGGCCGAGGCCGGCGCCGCCTACGCCGAGGTCGAGGAGGAGGGCGAGCGGCCGAACCCGGCGGTCCACGGCGACGCGCAGGACGGGACCGCCTCGCGGGTCGGCGGCGACGCCGACCTGGCGGCAGGCGATCAGGCGGAGCGGTTCGGCGCCGAGCGCGGCGATGGCGATCCCGAGGCACCCGCCGCCGAGGTCGACGACACCGAGGAGCGCGAAGACTGATGGCCGATTTCGCCGCCGTCCCCGGAACCGACCGCCGACAGGATCGCCGCTGATGGCCGAGCTGCGGATGCGCGAGGCGCTGCGCGACGCGATGGCGGAGGAGATGCGCCGCGACGAGGCGGTGTTCGTGATGGGCGAGGACGTCGGCGTCTTCCGCGGCGCCTTCAAGGTGACCGACGGGCTGCTGGAAGAGTTCGGCGAGCGCCGCGTCCGCGACACGCCGATCTCCGAGAACACGATCGTCGGCGCCGGGGTCGGCGCGGCGATGAACGGGCTGCGGCCGATCGTCGAGCTGATGACGGTGAACTTCAGCCTGCTGGCGCTCGACCAGATCGTCAATCACGCCGCGGCGATCCCCTACATGTTCAACGGCCAGGCGAAGGTGCCGATGGTGATCCGGATGCCGGGCGGCGGCGGGCACCAGCTCGGGCCGACCCACTCGCACAGCTTCGAGGCCCTCTACCTCCAGGTGCCTGGGCTGCTGGTCGCCTGCCCGTCGACCCCCGGCGACGCCAAGGGCCTGCTGAAGTCGGCGATCCGCGACGACAACCCGGTCGTCTTCATCGAGCACGAGAGCCTTTACGGGATCAAAGGCGAGGTCGACGAGGACCCCGACACACTGGTGCCGTTCGGCGAGGCGAAGGTGCGCCGCGAGGGCACCGACGTGACGATCGTCGGCATCCTGAAGATGGCGAACGTGGCGATGGAAGCGGCGGCCACGCTGGAGAGCGAGCACGGCGTCTCGGCCGAGGTGATCGACCCGCGCACCCTGCGCCCGCTGGACCTCGACTCGATCCTCGACTCGGTGGCGAAGACCAACCACGCCGTGATCGTCGAGGAGGGCTGGCCGCACGGCGGCGTCGGCGCCAACCTCTCGGCGCTGATCACCGAGCAGGCCTTCGACCACCTCGACGCGCCGCCCCAGCGGGTGACCGGCGCCGACGTCCACATGCCGTACTCCAAACGCCTCGAGCAGGCGGCGATCCCGCACCAGGAGCACATCGTCAGCGCCGCGCTGGCGACCCTCGAGGGGGCGCGGGCCTGATGGCGGAGATCGTCATGCCCCGCCTCTCCGACTCGATGGAGGAGGGCGTCATCCTCAAGTGGCTGAAGCAGGTCGGGGATGAGGTCGCCGTCGGCGACGAGCTGGTCGAAGTCGAGACCGACAAGGCGAACATGGCCTACGAGTCCGACGTCGCCGGGACCCTGACCGAGATCCTGGCCCAGGAGGGCGAGACGCTGGCGATCGGATCGCCGATCGCGGTAGTGGGCGACGCGGCTGAGGCGCCGCCGAAGGATGCGGAGGGATCAGCGCAGGCGGAGAACCCTGAGGGACCGGACTCGCAGGCCGCGGGTCCTGTCACCGCAGGGGACCCACCATTTCCTGCGGTAGCTGAAGCTTCCTCGGCAACGGTTCCCCCTACGGTGCCAGCCGCGGCGTCGGGCGAATCGGCGATCAGCGAGGGACGGGTCAAGGCCTCGCCGCTGGCCCGGCGGATCGCGAAGGACAGCGGCGTCGACTTGGCGGGACTAAAAGGGACCGGCCCAGGTGGGCGCATCGTGAAGGCTGATGTGGAGGGCGCGGGTCCGGGAACGGCGGGCTCCGGGACGGCGAGGGATGGTGAGTCGGCGGACTCTCCGGCGCGTCCCGGGGTCCCCTCCTCATCCACCCCCCCAATTGCAATCAAGGGGGTGGATGAGGAGGGGACTACTGGCGCCGCTCCGGAGACGGCGAAGGGTCGGACCACGGTGGTGGAGCCCAGTCGCCTGCAACAAGTGGTCGCGCGACGGATGTCGGAGTCGAAGGCGACGGCGCCCCACTTCTACCTGCAGACCGAGATAGACATGAGCGCCGCGGTGGTGGCCCGGGGTCGGATCAAGGCGATGAGCGCGGAGGGCGAGGTGGTGCCCTCCTTCAACGACATGGTCGTGAAGGCGTGCGCGCTGGCGCTGAAGGCGTTCCCACAGGCCAACGGCGCCTACAAGGACGGGCGCTTCGAGTTGTATTCGCGGGTGAACGTCGGCGTGGCCGTCGCCGCCCAGGACGCTTTGGTCGTCCCGACCGTCTTCGACGCGGACAAAAAGGGACTGCGGGAGATCGCATCCGATGCCCGTTCGCTCGCCGCCAAGGTCCGCGACGGCTCCATAACCCCGCCCGAGCTCTCCGGCGGCACCTTCACGGTCTCGAACCTCGGCATGTACGGGGTGACGAACTTCTCCGCGGTGATCAACGCCCCGCAGGCCGCGATCCTCGCCGTCGGCGCGATCGCCGAGAAGCCGGTGGTCCGCAGGGGATCGATCACCACCGCCCACATGCTCGGCGTCACCTTGGCCTGCGACCACCGGATCCTCTACGGCGCCCCGGCCGCCGAGTTCCTCGCCCGGATCCGCTCCCTGCTCGAGGAGCCGCTGGCGCTGGCGCTCTGAGCATCCGGGGATTCTGAGCGTCTGCATTGAGGCGTCTGGGCGGCGACTTAATGCAGATTCGTACTCACAGGTGTGTCGCGCTGGTAGGACCGTGAAGGGAGCTGGGCAGTGCCCAGCTCCCTTACTACACGCGGTCACCTTGAACTCTTCCTCACCTAATTTTCCTTCGCCGCGAATTCAGTTCCGCCGATGGCGAATTTGAAACCGCCGGTAACGAAGGCAGCGTTTTCGCCGAGTTTCAGCGATTTAGCTTCCCCGGCCGATTCCTGGATCGCTTTGCTGAAAGTGAGACCCTGGCTGGCGGCGAACACGCCTGTGGCGTTCGTGGCCTGCGCGTAGACGGCACCAGTGAGTTTGTAGGTGCCTGCGATCGCGCATTCCGTGCCTGAGATTTCGAAGGCCGCGATGGTAGTGCCTTCTTTCGGCGCGAATTTCACTGTCGTCACCGTGCCGGATTTATTCATCGCGACCGTTCCCGTGAGAGGTTTGGTCGTGAGGAGTTCCGGAACCGTGCAGTGGACAGGCAGGCTCACGGAGAATCCTTTGAACGTCCAGATGTCGGCTGTTGTCGCGCTCCACCTCGTACCGAGGTTCTCGTTGCGAAGGATCGATTCTGTGAGCTCCCACCCTTTCCATGTGAAGTCGATCGGCGTGCCGGCGATGGTCGATTCCAAAGAGGCTTTTTCACCGGTGATTTCCGCCGTGACGGCTTTGGTTTCACCTTCCGCCAGCTTTTTCCCTGGGGAAGCGCCGGTGTACCAAGAGCTGCCGATTTCCCCGTTGTATTCGTTTGCGGCGAAGGCACTGGATGCGGTGATCGCGCTGAGGGCGAAAACCGCGAGCAGGACCGTGCCGAATTTCTTCAGCTTCATTTCTCCACTCCTGTCAGTCAGTTTCACTCGGAGGGTGCCTGAAAGAACCCAAGCCCACCCCGAGGCCCGGATTTCTGGTCTCCGGGCCAAGCGAACTTGGCACTCCCACGCCTAGACAGCAAGAACGCGGTGTGTCAGTTTCGTATCCGACCTGACGGTGGGTCAGCAGGTCTTGCCGGCGCCGGTCATCGCGTTCCAGGCGCCGTCGATCGAGAAGTCGGCGTCGACGCTGAAGATGCCGGTGTGGGCGGTGCGGGCTACGGTCCAGTCGCCGCGGCGGAGGAGACAGCCGGCGCCGCGGCCGATCGACCAGTAGGGGGTGAAGCTGACGCGGACGAGGAATTCGCCCGGTGACGTCACGTCGAGGGCGAAGCCCTGGGGACCGACGCGGACGGTGTTGGCGCTGCCGTTGCCGAGGGGCTCGATCATCGGCTTCGGCTTCTGCACTTCGTAGATGCGCCAGTGTTCGTCGTGGAAGCGCTCCTTGAGGTAGGGCGGCGCCGCGAGGATCAGCTGCGCCTCCGCGATCGAGGAGTAGTCGAGGGGCGCGTCGGGCAGGGCGACGTAGGAGATCGCGTTGCCGCGCAGCCAGCGGCCGTAGCTGCGCCGGGTGAGGGCGCCTTCCTGGTAGAAGATGTCGTCACGGGCGGTGTCGAGCTGGCGCAGCCAGCCGCGGGCGAGCTCGAACTTCGGCGCCAGGTAGGCCGACTCCCAGTGGTTCGCGGTCGGCGGCACCTCGATCCGGGTCCCTCGGGCGCCGTGGTCCATCAGCCAGCGCGCCGCGGGCTGGAAGTAGGAAGCCGAGGTGGAGGGGTCGCCGACGGCGCGGGCGACCTGGGTGACGCTGGCGGTGAACTGCCAGTAGAGGCTGGCCGCCAGGGTGATGACGAGGACCGCGGTGTAGAACCAGCGCGGCACCCAGCGGACGGGCGGGACCAGGCCGGCGCCGGACGCAGGGGCGCCGTCACCACCGATCGGCGATGCCAGTCGCGGGCCGGACGCAGCCGCCGCGCCGCCGGCACCGAACGTGGGTGCGCCGCCGCCGACCGCAAGGGGCCGGTGGGAGAGCAGGACCGCCGCCAGCAGCGGGCCGCCGAAGAGGGCGCCGAGGCGCACCGCGTTACCACCGAGCGCGTTGGGCAGGAGGAAGACCGCGGTCCCGGCGACCAGGTAGCCGAGGACGATCCGCCGCAGCCGCGCCTCGCCGTCCAGCCTCCAGGTGAGGAAGAGCGCCGCCCCGCACCAGAGCGGGATCGAGATGAAGGACGAGGTGGCGAAGGGGAAGCGGCCCGGTTCGGGGAAGGCGAGGTTCGGCACCACGGTCAGGACGAAGGCGAGGGCGGCGGCGGCGAGGGCGGTGCGGTTGAGGCGCTCGCGCCATTCCCAGGCCCCGGCGGCGAGGACGCCGGCGAGGAAGGCTCCCGCGACTGGGCTCGCCAGCGGGCAGGCCGCGGCGGCGAGGATCGCCAGCGTCGACCTCCCCATCTGCAGCGAGCGCAGCGACCCCAGCCCCAGCGCCACGCCGAGCGCGAAGGTCAGCTGACCGTCGGCGAGCAGGGTGACGACGCCCGCCGCGAACCAGAGCGTCGCCCAGCGCGCCTCAGTCCCCCAGTGGTCGCGGACGAGGCGGTCGAAGAGGTAGGAGGAGGCGACCACCGACAGCATCCCCACCACCTGCGGGCCGAGCAGCGCCGCCGCGGGCGGGAACAGGACGCTGTAGTTGAGCGTGTAGTGGCCGCCGTACCAGGAGCCGTTCCAGATCGCCAGGCCGGCGTGCTGGAAGAGCTCGGTGTGAAAGACCTGGGCGGCGAGATCGCCGACCCGTGGGTCCCACACCAACATCAGGGCCGCGAGGATCGCGCTGAGCGCGACCGCCGGCAGCCATTCGGGGCGGAGCGCCTTCGACTGGACCATGCGGGGATTCACAGCATATGGGCGCACCCTGAGACAATTCTTTATGTGAGCAACGACCTCCTGCTCTTCCGCGCCGGCACGGTCCCCTATCGGGACGCCTGGGACATGCAACTGCGCCTGGCGGAGCGGCGCGGCGCGGGTGAGATTCCCGACGTGCTGATGCTGCTCGAGCACCCGCCGGTCTACTCGCGCGGGCGCCGCACCAAGGCGGAGGAGCTGCCGATGGGGGCCGAGTGGTACGAACGGCAGGGGATCGAAGTCCTCGACACCGACCGCGGCGGGCTCGTCACCTACCACGGGCCGGGGCAGCTGGTCGCCTACCCGATCGTCGACCTGCGGCCGCTCGGCGACGACGTCCACGCGTACGTGCGCGGGCTGGAGCGGGTGATGATCGGCTCGCTGGCCGAGCACGGCGTCGGCGCGCAGACGATCAAGGGGCTGACCGGGGTCTGGACCGAGGGACCGGCGCCGGTGCCCGGCCTGGCGGGCGCGGCGAAGAAGATCGGCTCGATCGGCGTCCACGTCAGCAAGGGGATCACCACCCACGGGCTGGCGGTAAACGTCGACAACGATCTGCAGCCCTTCGAGTGGGTGGTGCCGTGCGGGATCGAAGGCGTCTCGATGACCTCGATCTCCCGCGAGGGCGGGCGGGACGCGACCGTCGCCGCCTACGGCGACACGGTCGCGCGCCACTTCGGCGAGGTCTTTGATCGCGAGCCACAAGCCGCGAGCGCTGCCCAGCTGGGCCTGGAGGCGGCGCCCGCTACGCTCGGTGGAGAGCGATGAGCGACACCGTCGTCCCAGATCAGCAGAGCGCGCCCGCGGCCGGCGCCCCGACCGAGCGCGTCCACGTCACCCGCTCGCGGGCCAAGCCGGGCGGCACCGCGCAGGCCGACGGGTCGATCCCGTTCAAGCGCGCCCGCAAGCCGCCGTGGCTGAAAGTGCCGGCCCCGGGCGGCCCGAACTACCGCCGCCTGAAGGAGAAGATCGGCAGCGACAACCTCCACACCGTCTGCGAGGAGGCCAACTGCCCGAACGTCGGCGAGTGCTGGGAGCGCGGCACGGCGACCTTCATGATCCTCGGCGACGTCTGCACCCGCCGCTGCGGCTTCTGCAACGTGCAGACGGGCAAGCCGACCTGGAACGACCCGCTCGAGCCGCTCCGCGTCGCCAACCAGGTGAAGACGATGGGCCTCCGCCACGCCGTCGTCACCTCGGTCGACCGCGACGACCTCCCCGACTACGGGGCGAGCGCCTTCGTCGGCGTCGTCCGCTCGATCCGGATGCTGGCCCCCGACTGCAAGGTCGAGATCCTCACCCCCGACTTCCGCGGCCAGGAGATGCCGCTGGCGAAGGTCATCCACGAGAAGCCCGACGTCTTCAACCACAACGTGGAGACGGTGCCGCGCCTCTATCCGATCGCCCGCCGCGGCTCCCAGTTCGCCCGCTCGGCCCGCGTCCTGCGGATGGCGAAGGAGATGGGCGGCGACGACGTCGTCACCAAGTCGGGCCTGATGGTCGGCCTCGGCGAGTCCTTCGAGGAGATGGTCGAGACCTTCGGCCTCCTCCGCGAGCACCGCGTCCAGGTCCTTACCGTCGGCCAGTACCTCCGCCCGACCGAGAACCACCTCCCCGTCGTCCGCTACTGGCACCCCGACGAGTTCGAGGCGCTCGAGAAGGCCGCCTACGACCTCGGCTTCGAGTCGGTCGCCGCCGGCCCCCTGGTCCGCTCGAGCTACCACGCCGACCAGAACCTGCCGGTCGGCAAGCGCGCCGACAGCCTGCTGGCGTCCTAGCGCCGCCTCTTCGCACCGCGGCGCGACGGCCTCAGCTGACCTGGAACTCGCCGGTCGCGAGGTAGGCGAGGAAGAGCGCCAGGGCGTGGACGGCGGGCGGGTCGAGCGGGGTCGGCGGCGAGGCCGGGTCGGCCCAGAGCATCTCGGTGGTCTCGACCCCGTCGGGGCGGGGGTCGCCGGTCCAGCGGCGGGAGAGGAAAAGCATCGCGAAGTTGTGGCTGACGTCCCCGCCGGGATAGGTGACGGTGTGGAGCTCGGCCTCCGAGAGGGTGCCGAAGCCGATCAGGTCGGCGGGGTCGACGTCGACGCCGGTCTCCTCGCGCAGCTCGGTCACCGCGGTCCGGGCGAAGTTGCCGCCCTCCTCCGCCCCGCCCGCGGGCAGGCACCAGGTGCCGTTGTCGGCGCGGCGGGTGAAGAGGACGGAGCCGTCGTCGGCGACGAGGAAGACCATCGCACCGGGGATCAGGACGAGGTCGGAGCCGACCTTCTGCCGCAGCCGCCAGAGATAAGAGCCCTCGAACGGCACCGCGTCAGCCGACCTGGAAGACGCCGGAGCGCAGGTAGCCGAGCAGCAGTTCGACCGCACGCTCGGTCGAGGCCTCGAAGGGTTGCGGCAGGTCGGTCGGATCGGCGAAGCGCAGGTCGGTGGTCTCCTCGCCGTCGGGCTTCGGCTCCCCCTCCCACTGCCGAGCGAGGAAGAGCAGCGAGAAGTAATGGGCGACGTCGCCGCTCGGGTAGTGGAGCGTGTGGCGCTCGGCGTCGGAGAAGCAGGCGATCGGGATCAGGTCGGCGGCCTCGACCGTGAGCCCGGTCTCCTCGCGCAGCTCGGCGACCGCGGTGCGGGCGAAGCTGCCGCCCTCCTCGGCGGCGCCCCCCGGCAGGCACCAGGTGCCGTCGTCGCCGCGGAGCGCGAACAGCACCTGCCCGTCCGGCCGCTGCGCCGCCACCGCCGCCCCCGGCATGAGGACGAGGTCATGCCCGATCTTCTGCCGCAGCCGCCACAGATATGAGCCCTCGAATGGCAAGGGGAAAACCTAGGCGACGAGTCGGAGGATGCCCCTTACAATCGGGCGGAGGGGCCATAGCTCAGTTGGCAGAGCGCCACGTTTGCAACGTGGATGTCGCCGGTTCGAATCCGGCTGGCTCCATCTTCGTGACGAAAGGCGATCGGAGCGCGACGCGCCAATTCAGCGGACTACGGCGCGTTTGTATTTCGCCACGGCGAGGAAGGCGAAGACGGTGGCTATGCCCAGGGACCAGGCGATCGCTCCCCAGACGGTGTTGCCGGCCGGGTCGCCGATGAAGAGGGCGCGGATCGCGTTGACCGTGATCGAGAAGGGATTCCATTCGGCGAACCACTGCAGGGCGCCGGGCATCGTTTCCGGCGGGACGAAGGCGGAGCTGATGAAGGTGAGGGGGAAGATCAGGATGAAGCCGAGGCTCTGGGCCGCCTCCGGCGAGGACGAGGTGAGGCCGATGAAGGCGAAGACCCAGGAGAAGGCGTAGCCGAAGAGCAGCAGGATCAGGATCCCGAGGACGACGTGGAGGAAGGGGCTGGAGAAGCCGAAGCCGATGATCACGCCGACGATCAGCATCACCGTGATCGAGACCGCGTTGGTGGCGATGTCGGAGAGGGTGCGGCCGGTGAGGACGGCGGAGCGGGCCATCGGCAGCGAGCGGAAGCGGTCGATCAGCCCTTTGCGCAGATCCTCGGCGATCCCCATCGCGGTGACGAAGCCGCCGAACGACATCGTCTGCACGAGGATCCCGGGGATCAGGAAGTCGATGTAGCTGTGGCCGGGGGTCGGGATCGCGCCGCCGAAGACGTAGGCGAAGAGCAGCACGAACATGATCGGCTGCACGGTGAAGGCGAGCAGCAGGTCGGGCGCCCGGACGATGCGCTTGAAGTTGCGTCTCGACAGCACCAGGGTGTCGGAGACCGCGCCGCGGAAGCCCATCACTCCTCCTCCCCCTCGGGGTCCTCGGCCGCGTGGCCGGTCAGCTTGAGGAAGACGTCGTCGAGGGTCGGCCGGCGCATCGCGATGTCGTCGATCCCCACCCCGGCCTCGTTCAGCCGCTGCACCGCCGCCGCGATCATCCCCTTGCGCTCGGCGATCGGCACCCGCAGCACCACCCCGTCGAGCTCCGGCCGCTGCGACGCCACCTCGGCCAGCGCCGCGACCGCCGCCTCCGCCTCGTCGGCCGATTCCAGCGTCACCTCGAGGCTCTCGCCGCCGACCTGATCCTTCAGCTCGTCGGAAGAGCCCTCGGCGATCACCTGGCCGTGGTCGATCACCGAGATCCGGTCGGCGAGCCGGTCCGCCTCGTCGAGGTACTGGGTGGTGAGCAGGACCGTGGTCCCGTCCGCGACCCGGCCTTCGATCGTCTCCCACAGCCCCGCCCGGCTGCGCGGGTCGAGCCCGGTCGTCGGCTCGTCGAGGAAGAGCACCGGCGGCCGCGCCACCAGCGCCGCGGCGAGGTCGAGCCGGCGCCGCATCCCGCCGGAGTAGGTGCGGACCAGCCGGCCGCCCGCCTCGGCGAGGTCGAAGCGCTCCAGCAGCTCCGTCGCCCGCACCTTCGGTTCGCCCTTCGGCAGGTGGTAGAGCTGGCCGACCATCTGCAGGTTCTCGAACCCGGTCAGGTTCTCGTCCACCGCCGCGTACTGGCCGGCGAGGCCGATCCGGCCGCGCAGCTCCGCCGCCTCGGTGGCGACGTCGAGCCCCGCCACCCGGGCGCTGCCCCCGTCGGCGGGCAGCAGCGTGGTGAGGATGCGGACCGCGGTCGTCTTCCCCGCCCCGTTCGGGCCGAGCAGCCCGAGCACGGTGCCGGTCGGCGCGGTCAGGTCGACGCCGTCGAGCGCCCGCACGTCGCCGTAGGACTTGGTCAGCCCCTGCGCTTCGATCGCGGCCCCCGCAGACACGCGACCAAATTATCGGGCGGGGCGGGTGACCCGCTCAGTCGAGGTCGAAATCCTTCGGCGGCTTCTGCTCGAACCAGAGGTCGTCGTCCTCCGGCGCGTCCTCGAGGAAGCGCGGCGTGTCTTCGAGCACGTCCTCGTGGCCGGTGTCCGGGTCGTAGGCGACCTCGACGTCCTCGGAGTCGGGCTCGGCCGCGGCGCGCGGGGGCTCCTCCGCCGGCGGCTCGGGCTCCTCGGCGGGCTGCTCGTACTCCTCCGACGGCGGCTCCGGCGCGTCGTGGCGGCGCAGGACTTCCTCGGAGGGGTCCTCCTCGTAGGGCTCCGGGGTGCTCTCGAAGTCGAAGATGCCCGGCTGGGCGGGCGGCGCGTCCCCGTACTGCGGCATCGCCACGTGCTCGTCGGTCGGCGGCAGCGGCGCCTCGAGCGCCTGGTCGAGCTCGTCGGAGAGCCGCTGTTCGTTGAAGAAGTCGTATTCGGCCGACTCTTCCTCGGTCGGCGGGTGGCCCGCCACCTCGGCGTCGGGGCCGCGGATGTCGAGCGGCGGCTGCTCGTGGATCTCGGTCGGCGGGCCGGCGGGCTCCTCGGGGGCGGGCGCCGACGCCTGCGGCTCGGCCTGGGCGGCGTCGACCAGCTCCTCGTCGGAGGGGCTCTCCTGCTCGACCGGCGCGGCGGCGGCCTCGGCCTCCATCTGCGCCTGCACGTCGAACATCTGGGTCGGCTGGTCGACGATCGCGTGGCGCTCGTCGGTGTCGGGGCCGGCGTCCGGGACGATCTCGTGCTCGCCGACCGGGTGCTCCTCGTCGGTCGGCGGGGCCGGAGCCTCGTCCGCCGGGGGCGGCAGCGGCACCTCGGCGGCCTCGGTCGGGCTCGGCGGCGGCGCGTCGGGGGCCGGGGAAAGCTCTTCCTCGGCGGCGAACAGCGGCGCCTCGGCGGCCGGCGGCGCGGCCTCGTCGATCGGCGCCTCGCCCTCCTCCGGCGCCGGCGAGGCGGGCGGTGCCTCCTGCAGATCGGCGATGTCGGGGCGACGGCCGCTGCGCGCACCCGGGTCGGCGACCTCGGGCACGTCGGCCGCGGCGTCGGGCGGCGCGACCAGGAACTCGGTCGGGGCCTCGTTGAAGGGATCGGCCTGGTCGGGCCGCTGGGGCGGGCCGAAGGCCTCGTCCTCGAGTTTTTTGAGCTCGCCCGCGTCGGCGCCGTGGGCGCGCTTCAGTTCGAGGTGCTCGCGAATTGCGTCGTCAAGAATGCTCATCGTGGCGTTCCTTGGGGAAGGTTCCAAAGACTAGGCGCTATTACCTGCCCGTGCGCCGCGCTGGGCAGGACTTCCCAGCCCCCGTTTCGCCCTCCTCCCACCGTGGTAGCTGTCAGGTACCCAGGTCAGCGACGAGAGGATGGACGGATGGCGGCTCGCAAAGGTAGCGCGGAGTGGAAGGGCGACCTCAAAGGAGGGAGCGGCGAGGTCGTCGTCGGCGACGGGGTCTTCACGGGCCAGTACTCCTTCGCCTCGCGCTTCGAGGAGGGCGAGGGGACCAATCCCGAGGAGCTGATCGGCGCCGCGCACGCGGCCTGCTTCTCGATGGCGCTCAGCAACGCGCTCGCCGAAGGCGGCAACCCGCCCGATTCGGTCAAGGCCGAGGCCGAGGTGACCGTGCGCTTCATCGACGGCGCCCCGACGATCGCCAAGATCGAGCTCGACGTGGTCGGCAGCGTGCCGGGGATCGAGGAGTCCGACTTCATCGCCACCGCCGAAGAGGCGAAGGAGCAGTGCCCCGTCTCCCGCGCCCTCGCCGGGGTGCCGGAGATCACCCTCACCGCGCGGCTCGCCTAAAGCGGCGCGGCGCCAAGGCTGCGCGGCGGCGTCAGGCGGCGCGACGGATTCAGGCGCCGCCGACGCGGCGCACCTTGGTGCCGCCGAGGATCCCGAACGACCAGATCGAGATCTCCGGGCCGGCGGCGGCATCGTCGCCCGGCCCGCGCTCGATCGAGCGGCCGCCGATCGCGAAGCAGTGGACGGTGATCCGGGCGTTCGCGGGGACGCGCGCCTCGAGGCCGCCGATCAGGGAGACCTTGACGATCGTCAGCCTGCCGCCGACGAACTCGGCCCCGGACAGGTCGAGGTCCATCCCGCCGATCACCGCGATCCGCACCAGGCGGTCGCCGAGCCGCGGCTTGCCCTGCAGCCGCAGGCCGCCGAGCAGGGCGACGCTGAAGCGGCGCAGGCGCTTGGGGTCCTCCTCCGGCACGCCCGGAAACCTACCCGGCCGCACGCGATCCATCCTCCCCGCTTGGATCGGCGGCCGCCCTGCGCTAAGATATATGCAAATGCATGTAACTCAGGAGGGCAGCGCGATGCAGTTCGGAATCTTCTCGGTCTCGGATATCACCCAGAACCCGGTCACGGGGCAGACCCCCAGCGAGGCCGAGCGGATCGACGCGGCGGTGCAGATCGCGAAGAAGGCCGAGGAGGTCGGCCTCGACGTGTTCGCGATCGGCGAGCACCACAACCCGCCCTTCTTCTCCTCCTCGCCGACCACCCTCCTCGCCTACATCGCCGCCGCCACCGAGCGGCTGATCCTGACCACGGCGACGACGCTGATCACGACCAACGACCCGGTCCGCATCGCCGAGGAGTACGCGATGCTCCAGCACCTCTCGAAGGGCCGCATGGACCTGATGCTGGGCCGCGGCAACACCGCCCCGGTCTACCCCTGGTTCGGCCAGGAGATCAACCAGTCGCTGCCCCTGGCGCTGGAGAACTACAACCTCCTGCACCGCCTCTGGCGCGAGGACGTGGTCGACTGGGAGGGGCACTTCCGCACCCCGCTGAGCGGCTTCACCTCCACCCCGCGCCCGCTCGATGACGTGCCGCCCTTCGTCTGGCACGGCTCGATCCGCACCCCGGAGATCGCCGAGCAGGCCGCCTACTACGGCAACGGCTTCTTCGCCAACAACATCTTCTGGCCGGCCGAGCACTACGAACGGCTGATCGGCTTCTACCGCCAGCGCTACGCGCATTACGGGCATGGGACCGAGGCGGAGGCGGTCGTCGGGCTCGGCGGCCAGGCCTTCATCGCGAAGAACTCGCAGGACGCGAAGCGACAGTTCCGGCCCTACTTCGACAACGCCCCCGTATATGGACACGGCCCGTCGATGGAGGACTTCACCGAGGCGACCCCGCTGGTCGTCGGCTCGCCCCAGGAGGTGATCGAGAAGACGCTGACCTTCCGCGAGCACTTCGGCGACTACCAGCGCCAGCTCTTCCTGATGGACCACGCCGGGCTGCCGCTGGAGATCGTGCTCGAGCAGCTGGAGCTGCTCGGCGGCGAGGTGGTGCCGGTGCTGCGCAAGGAGTTCGAGAACCTGCGCGCCCCCGACGCCCGCGCCGAAGCGCCGACCCACGCGAGCCTCGTCGCCGAGAAGTACGGCGACGGGCAGGCGCGCCAGCCGCGCCCGAACGCCAATCGCGGCGACAACCTGGCCGGCCCCTCGCCCTACCAGGACAGCGCCGAGGTGGCGGCGGTCGCCGAGGGGGTGGCGAGCTGATGCCGGGCCGCTCCCGCCTCGCCAACGACGCCTGGGAAGCGCTGCTCACCGCGCACGCCGAGATCATGCGCCGGCTCGGCGAGGAAGACGTCTGGAGCGAGGTCTCGATCCGCGAGTACGACGTGCTCTACACGCTCTCCAAGTGCCGCGAGCCGATCCGCCTCGGGGAGCTGAACCGGCGCGTGCTGCTGAGCCAGCCCGCGCTCTCGCGGATGGTCGACCGGCTGGTCGAGCGCGGCCTGGTGCGGCGCGAGGCCGACGCCGGCGACGGCCGCTCGGTCCGCCTCAGCCTGACCGCGGAGGGCCGCGCCCAGCAGCGCCGGACCGGGCGCCCGCACGCGCTCGGGGTGGCGCGGCGGATGAAGTCGGCGCTCGACGAGGACGAGATGGTCCAGCTGCGCGATCTGTGCCGCAAGCTGGCGGACGAGCGCGAGCCGTCCGCGGCCGGAGGCCGAGCATGAGCGCCCCGCTGAAGCTGGTCGTCGTCAGCGCGGGCGCGAGCGACCCCTCCTCGACCGCGATGCTCGCCGACCGACTGGCGGCGCGGACCGTCGCCGGGGCGCGCGAGCGCGGGGTCGAGATCACCGTCGCGACGATCGAGCTGCGCACGCTCGCCAACGAGATCGCCGCCGGGCTCGTCTCCCAGGTCAACGGTCCGGGCCTGAAAGCGGCGATCGAGAAGCTCGCCGAGGCCGACGGCATCATCGCCGCCACGCCGATCTACAAGGCCGGTGTCAGCGGCCTCTTCAAGTCCTTCTTCGACCTGCTCGACAACGACCTGCTGATCGCCAAGCCGATCGCGCCGGCGGCGACCGCGGGCACCGCCCGCCACGCGCTGGTGGTCGACGAGGCGATGCGCTCGCTCTTCGCCTACATGCGCGCGCTCACCATCCCGACCGCGCTCTTCGCCGCCACCGAGGACTGGGCCGACACGGCGCTCGAGGCACGGATCGAGCGCGCCGCGCTGGAGCTCGGGCTGCTGATGGAGAGCAAGCTCGCCGAGCAGATCCGCGAGCAGTCGTGGGGCAGCTACCAGCACTCCTACGGCAGCGCGGGCGGGGCTGAGGTTGGGATCGACCTCGGATCGGACCTGATGCGCCTCGCCGCGGGCGGCGCCCCGCCGAAGGGCGCCGCCTAGCGCTGCAGCGATCTTGGTCGCCAGAGCGACCTAAATCGCTGCAGCGTCGACCGGCTAGACCTCGGTCAGCGCCACGGCCTGCAGGTTGATGAAGGCGCGCATGCCGAATTCGCCGCCGAGCTCGCGGCCGACGCCGGAGCGCTTCACCCCGCCGAAGGGAATCCGCGGGTCGGAGGCGGTCATCGCGTTGACGAAGACCATCCCCGCCTCGATGTCGGCGGCGAGCTTCTCGGCCCGCTCCAGGTCCTGGGTCCAGAGGCTCGAGCCGAGGCCGAACTGCGAGTCGTTGGCGAGGGCGATCGCCTCCTTCTCGTCGGCGACGCGGACCACCGCGGCGACCGGGCCGAAGGTCTCTTCGCGCAGCACCGGGGCGTCGGAGCCCGCGGCGGCGGAGACCACGGTCGGCTCGTACCAGGCGCCCTTCTCGTCGGGGGCCTTGCCGCCGGTGAGCACCGTGGCACCGGCGGCGACCGAGGCGTCGACGATCCCGGCGAGCTCGTCGCGCAGGTCCTCGCGGGCCATCGGGCCGAGCTGCGTCTCCGGGTCGACCGGGGCGCCGCGGCGCAGGTCCTTGGCGGCGGCGGCGAAGCGCTCTTCGAACTCCGCCGCGGCCGACTCGACGACGATGAACCGCTTCGCCGCGATGCAGCTCTGGCCGGTGTTCTGGAAGCGCGCGGTGACCGCGACCTCGACCGCTTTCTCCAGGTTCGCGTCGCCGAGGACGATGAACGGATCCGAGCCGCCGAGCTCCAGCACCACCGGCTTGATCGCCTTGCCGGCCGCTTCGCCGACGCTGACCCCGGCGGCGTCGGAGCCGGTCAGGGTGACGCCGGCGATGCGCCGGTCGCCGACCAGCTCCGAGGCCTTGCGGCCGGAGACGATGATCGCCTTGAAGAGGCCCTCCGCGCCCGCCCGCTCGAAGACCTGCTCCAGCAGCAGGGCGCAGCCGGTCACGTTGGAGGCGTGCTTCAGCACCATGCCGTTGCCCGCCGAGACGATCGGCGCCGCCGCCCGCATCAGCTGCCAGAGCGGGTAGTTCCAGGGCATGATCGCCAGGATCACGCCGAGCGGGCGCTTGTGGACGACGACCCGCCGGCCGTCGCCGGTGTCGATCGGTTCGGCGGCGAGGAACTCCTCGCCGTGCTCGGCGTAGTGCTCGGCCGCCCAGGCGCACTTCTCGACTTCGGCTTCGGCTTCCTTGATCGGCTTGCCCATCTCGCGGCTGACCGTCGTCGCCAGCTCCTCGCCCAGCGCCCGCAGCTCGCGCGCCACGCCGTTCATCAGCTCCGCGCGCTCGGACCAGGGGCTGGTCCGGTAGCGCCGGAAGGCGGCGTGGGCGGTGTCGAGGGCACCGTCGATCTGCGCGTCGTCGAAGACCTCGTACGTCTCGAACTTCTCGCCGTTAGCCGGGTCGATCGACTCGACCACCGCACCTGAACTCATCGCAATCCTTCTTTCCTTGCTCTTCGACCGTCGGCCGTTCGGGCCTGCCAACAGGGAGCAAAGCAGAGTCGCGGCATCGGGCGCCTCAGCGATCCGGGATCTTCGCGCCGAGGCCGATCAGGCGGGCGCCGCGGCCGCGGCTGAGGAAGCTCCCGGTCCAGCGCAGCAGCACCAACAGGCGGTTCTGGAAGCCGATCAGGTAGTAGATGTGGACGGTCAGCCAGGCGAGCCAGGCGGGCAGTCCCCAGAGGTGGATGCCGCGCAGGTCGGCGACCGCCTTCGAGCGCCCGATCGTCGCCAGGTTGCCCTTGTCGAGGTAATGGAACGGGCGCGGCTCGGCACCGGTGAGGCGGGCGGCGATCGCCTTGGCGACGTAGTGGCCCTGCTGGATCGCGACCGGCGCCAGCCCCGGCAGCTCCGACGGCCGGCCGTCGGCGCCGGTGACGCTCACCATGTCGCCGAGGGCGAGCACCTCCGGGTGCCCGGCGACGGTCAGGTCCGGACCGACCGCGACCCGGCCGGCTTTGTCGACCTCCGCCCCCGCCGCCTCGCCGAGCAACGTCGCCAGCCGTGAGGCCGTCACCCCGGCCGCCCAGACCACGGTGCGGGCGGGCAGCCGCGTCCGCCCGCTCGCCCTGCTCTTCCCAGGAGACCGACTCGGCGTCGAGGTCGACCACCATCCGACCGGGCAGCGGCTCCACCCCGAGGGCTTCGAGGGCGTGCGCGGCGTGGCGCGAGAGGCCCTTCGGGAACGCGGGCAGCACCCGCTCGGCGCCGTCGAGCAGCACGATCCGGGCGCTCTCCGGCGCGGTGGCGCGGAAGTTGCCGCGCAGCGTGTCGCGCGCCAGCTCGGCGATCTGCCCGGCCATCTCCACCCCGGTCGGCCCGGCGCCGATGACGGCGAAGGTCAGCCAGGCGCGGCGGCGCTCGGGGTCGGGCTCGAGCTCGGCCGCCTCGAAGGCGGAGAGCAGCCTGCTGCGGATTTCCAGCGCGCCGCCGATCGACTTCAGCTCCGGCGCGAACTCGCGCCAGTCCTCGTGGCCGAAGTAGGAGTAGTTGGAGCCGCCCGCGACGACCAGCGTGTCGTAGGGAAGGCGGCGCTCGGCCTCGCCGTCGGGGAGGTCGCCGAGCACCACCTCACGCGCCCCGAGGTCGAAGCCGACCACGTTCGCCAGCACGACCCGGGCGTTCGCCTGGCGCTTCAGCACCGCGCGCAGCGGCGCCGCGACTTCGGCGCTGGACAGCGCGCCGGTCGCCACCTGGTAGGCGAGCGGCTGGAAGAGGTGGAAGTTCTGCCGGTCGACCAGGGTCACCTCGACCGGCGCCTCGCGCAGGCCGCGAGCCGCGTTCAGGCCGCCGAAGCCGCCGCCGACGATCACCACCCGGTGCGCTGCGCTCCCGTCCATGCCCTCTTCTACCCCACCCGGCCCGGGTAAGACAGCCCCTCGGCTTGCGCGAGGCCCGGATGAACAACGTGGAGATGAGCTACAGCTAGGCGGCGGAGCCGATCGGCAGGGCGCGCCGGGCGAGGTAGGGGCCCGTGCGGCTCTCCGCCGCCGCGGCGAGCTCCGCCGGGGTGCCGGTGGCGACGATCCGGCCGCCCGCGTCTCCTCCCCCCGGCCCGAGCTCGATCGTCCAGTCGGCGGAGGCGATCAGGTCGAGGTCGTGCTCGACCACGACGACCGTGCCGCCCGCGTCGACGAGGCGGTGGAGCTGGGCGATCAGCAGCTCGACGTCGGCGGGATGCAGGCCGGTGGTCGGCTCGTCGAGGAGGTAGAGGGTGTGGCCGCGGCGGGCGCGCTGCAGCTCGGTCGCCAGCTTGATCCGCTGGGCCTCGCCGCCGGAGAGCTCGGTCGCCGGCTGGCCGAGGCGCAGGTAGCCGAGGCCGACCTCGCGCAGGGTGGCGAGGCTGCGGGCGGCGGCGGGGACGTCGTCGAGGAACTCGGCGGCCTCGTCGACGGTCATCCGCAGGACGTCGGCGACGCTCCGCTCGCGGTAGGTGACGGCGAGCGTCTCCGGGTTGTAGCGGGCGCCGCCGCAGGTCGGGCAGGGTCCGTAGGTGCCGGGGAGGAAGAGCAGCTCGACCGCGACGAAGCCCTCCCCCTGGCAGGTCTCGCAGCGGCCGCCCGCGACGTTGAAGGAGAAGCGGCCCGGTCCCCAGCCCCGCTTGCGCGCCGCCGGGGTGGCGGCGAACAGCTTGCGCACCGCGTCGAACATCCCGGTGTAGGTGGCGAGGTTGGAGCGCGGCGTGCGCCCGATCGGCTTCTGGTCGACGGTGACGAGCCGGGTGACAGCGTCGAGCCCGTCCGCCTCGACCCCGGCGGCGGCGTCCTCGGTCTCGGCGGCGTCCGCGTCCTCCTCCTCCGCCGCGGGCGCCCCCGCCGCAGCGGCGACGAGGTCGGCGAGCACCTGGGTCACCAGCGTCGACTTGCCGGAGCCCGAGACGCCGGTCACCGCGGTGAGGACGCCGAGCGGGAACCGCGCCTCGAGGCCGTCGAGGTTGTGGCGGGTGACGTTGCGGAGCTCCAGCCAGGCTTCGGGCTCGCGCGGGGTCCGCTCCGGCTCCGAATCGGCGTCGGGGAAGAGGTAGCGGCGGGTGATCGAGCGCTCGACCTCGGCGAGGCCCTCGACCGCGCCGCTGTAGAGCACCTCGCCGCCGTGCTCGCCCGCCTCGGGGCCGACGTCGACGATCCAGTCGGCCTGGCGGGCGACGTCCATGTCGTGCTCGACCACGAACAGCGAGTTGCCGGCCTCCTTCAGCCGCCGCAGCACCAGCATCAGCGGCTCGGCGTCGGCGGGGTGCAGGCCGGCCGAGGGCTCGTCGAGGACGTAGAGCACGCCGAAGAGCCCCGAGCGCAGCTGCGTCGCCAGCCGCAGCCGCTGCATCTCCCCGGGCGAGAGCGTCGTCGTCGTCCGGCTCAGCCCGAGGTAGCCGAGGCCGAGCTCGAGCAGGACGGTGATGCGCTCGCGCAGGTCGGTGGCGATCATCTTCGCCACCTCGGTCCGCTCGCCGGAGATCGCCGAGAGGTAGGCGGGCTCGGGGTCCTCGAGCTCGGCGGCCGGGCGCAGCAGCTCGGCCAGGGTGCCGAGCGGAAGCTCCGAGAGCTCGGCGATGTCGTGGCCGGCGAAGGTCACCGCGAGCGCCTCGGGCCGCAGCCGCTTGCCGTGGCACACGGGGCACGGCGCGGTCTCGACGTACTCCAGCGCGCGCTTGCGCATCGCCGCGCTCTGCGAGTTCGCCAGCGTGTGGCGGATGTGCCGTTCGGCGCTCGAGAAGGTGCCGTTGTAGTAGTAGTCGGCGTCGACTTCGGCGCGGTCGGGGTGGACTTCGACGGTCGGCTGCTCGTCGGTGAAGAGGATCCAGTTGCGGTCCTTGCGGCTGAGCTTGCGCCACGGCTTGTCGATGTCGTAGCCGAGCGTGACCAGGATGTCGCGCAGGTTCTGGCCCTGCCAGGCGCCCGGCCAGGCGGCGACCGCGCGTTCGCGGATCGTCAGCGAGGGATCGGGGACGAGCGTCTCCTCACTTATGTGGTGCACGGTGCCGAGCCCGCCGCACTCGCGGCAGGCGCCGACCGCGGTGTTCGGCGAGAACCAGTCGGAGTCCATCACCTCCTCGGCCTCCGGCGGATACGTCCCGGCCCGGGAGAACAGCATGCGCAGGGAGTTCGAGAGCGTCGTCACGGTGCCGACGCTGGAGCGCGAGGTCGCCCCGCCGCGCCGCTGCTGCAGGGCGATCGCGGGCGGCAGGCCGGTGATGTCGCCGACCTTCGGCGCGTCCTGCTGGTCGAGCAGCCGCCGCGCGTAGGGCGTCACCGACTCGAAGTAGCGCCGCTGCGCCTCCGCGTAGATCGTCCCGAAGGCGAGCGAGGACTTGCCCGAGCCGGAGACGCCGGTGAACACCACGAGCGCGTCGCGGGGCGCGTCGACGTCGACGTCGCGCAGGTTGTGCTCCTCGGCTCCGCGGACGGCGACGAAGCCGTCGCGGTGGGTCGGTTTGGCCATCGGTGCGCCTTACCCGGCGCGGCCGGCTCCGACGCAAGCGGGCGCCGGGCGGCCCGCGTCGCTAGGCAGCGGCGCGGAACCCCTCGGGCCGCTCGGGCGAGGCCTCGGCCAGGGCCCGCTTGGTGGCCTCGGCGTCGAGGTCTTTGCCGTAGACGGGGGTGTCGGGCTGCTGGCGCCAAGACTCCGACGAGCGGCCCGGCGTCGACGGGATCGAAGCCGAGCTGGTCGACGAGGTCGGAGACGATCTTCTTGTTCGCCTCGTCGTCGCCGGCGATCGGCAGCGCGATCCGGCCCTCCGTCCCCGCCGGCACGCCCCGCTCGAGCAGGTGCTTCCAGAAGATCCCGTTGAAGACCTTGAACACGGGCGCGCCGAGCTGCTCGGAGACCCAGACGCTCTCCGGCATCCCCTCCTCGATCGCGTCGATCCGCCCGTCCCGCTGCTGGGGGTAGTAGTTGTTGGTCTCGATCACCGGAGCCCCGGCCTTCGCGGTCCCGACGATCCCCTCCGCCAGGTCGGGCACGTTCTTCTGCGGGATGCTGACGATCACCAGGTCGGCGTCGACGGGCGCCTCAGCCGCCCACACGGCGGTCGCCCCGGTCTCCTCGGCAAGCTCGGCAAGCGTCTCGGGATCCCGAGAGTTGGAGACCAGCACCTCGTGCCCGAGCTCCCGCAACAACCGCGTCAGGCTCCCGCCGATCTTCCCCGCTCCGATGATGCCGATCTTCAAGACCTTCTCCTGTCCTCGGTGGTGGTGCCCACCCCACTTGATCAATCTCGTCGCCTGACCTTAGGGCTTGGCGAGACCGGGTCGGGCGGGGTGGCGTTCAGCCCCTCCCGCGTCGCACGATTGAGTGCATGGCTCGGGCGACGGTAAACACGGCCGATGCACGGGGGGTGAAGCTGCCCGGATTCACCTACGCGAACGTGATGGCGACCATCGCCGTCTTCCTGACGCTGGGCGGGGGTGCCTACGCCGCGACCCAGCTGCCGAAGGACAGTGTCGGCACCAACCAGCTGAAGGCGGCTGCCGTCACCCCGGCGAAGCTCAGCGCCACGGCGAAGGAGACGCTGACGGGAGCACCTGGCGCCGCCGGTCCGGCCGGCGAACGCGGATCCGCGGGTCCGCAAGGCACGAGGGGCGAAGTGGGGCCGGCCGGCTCTCCAGACACGCCACTACAGGTGCTCGAAAAGGTGAAGCAGGTGGACGGCGAAGGCTCTGGGCTCGACGCTGAACTCCTCGACGGCCTCAGCGCCTCCGAATTCGCCCAGTCCGGCGGCGCTTCGCTTCACGAACCCCTGTCGCCATACGACTGCGAAGAAAACCTGACCCCTCACTGGATCGCCGGGCCGGGATACTTCGGCTACTTACGTGACCAGTCCGGATCGTACACCTCGAAGGCCTCGCAGCTCCCTGCGAAGGAGCAAATGCGTTCATCTTCAACCTACCTCCCGGCTACCGCCCGAAACAGGGCGCCATCGAGTTCGGCTTCCTCCACGGAACCGTCCCGGTGCGCGTCGAAATCCTCCACAACGGCGACGTCCAGCTGCCCGCCACCCCCGGTGAAGAAACGCTCCTCGTCAACGGCATAAGCTTCCGCTGTTCCCCGTCGGGCGTCGCCGGTTGCCCTTGACGCGAGGCGAGCGCTAAGCCGACCGCAGCCACGTGCGGCGGGACTCGCCTCAGCCAAATCGCCAGGGCGTTTGCCCGAGTGGCGAGCATCCCAAGTAGATCTACGTACATCCCCGCTACACTCCGCCCCTGGTACCACCCGATCCGAAGCAGCTTATCCCTGCAAATCGGGCATTTCGGGGCTATAGCTCAGCTGGCAGAGCGCCTGGATCGCACCCAGGAGGTCGGCGGTTCGAATCCGCCTAGCTCCATAAGATTTCCCTGCAAGTATGCTGTTTTTGGCGGCCTCGCCGGTAGTTGCCTCGGAAAGTGACAGGCACTCCGTGCCTATCCGACCGTAATCCGAACCTATCCGCCGGACTATCTGACTGTGCACTTCTGCCTGTTTCGGCGCCTCCTGATTCCGTCGGGACTTAGGTGTTCGGACATACAGGGCGCCGAGCACCCAAAGTGGCCCCCTCCTCAGCTGAGGAACTTCGCTGAAGT
This sequence comes from uncultured Solirubrobacterales bacterium, assembly GCA_963791095.1. Classification (GTDB taxonomy): domain Bacteria; phylum Actinomycetota; class Thermoleophilia; order Solirubrobacterales; family 70-9; genus VAYN01. The sequence continues at coordinate 236,171 of CAWBRE010000028.1, read as the reverse complement.
GGGTTTCGATCCCAGTTGCAAGGCCATCCATTCGACCCCGGTACGGGAGGTGCGGCGACTTCGGTCGAGATCTCCCTCGCCGCCCTTCGCAAGGCCTTCGGCAAGCGTGCGTAGCCGCTCGCGCTCTCCGGCATCCCGGCTCATGGAGTGAGCGTAGGCCCGGAGGGTGAAGGCCGGATCGGTATGACCAAGCTGCCTCATCACCGAGACGGGGTCCTCGCCGATCGCGAAGAGGAGGGAGGTGAAGGTGTGGCGGAGCGAGTGCGGGGTGATCCCCGGCGGCAACGCTGCCTGGCCGCGCGCCTCGAGTACCTCGTCGGCGCGGGCCAGGACCGGCCGGAGGACCCGCAGGCGGACGTTGTCCTTGGTCCGTGCTCCACCCCTGCTCGTCGTGAAGACCAGCTCGCGCGAACCGAGTTGGCCGCGGCGACCGCGGTGAAGAAGGAGGCGATCCCGCAGGGCCGAGAGCATCTTGACTCACGGATCCCCGCCGGCGTCTTCGAGTGCCGGACGTGGATCGTCGAGGTCGCGAAGTCGAGGTCTCCCCAGTTGAGGGCGGCGAGCTCATGGACGCGGAGACCGGAGAGGACGAGCGTGGCGACGACGGGGTGGCGGTCGTCGATCAACCAGCCCGGGTCGGCATCGAGAGCGGCGGCTGCGTCGAGCACAGCGGCGATCTGCCCCGCCGACCCGAGATGTGGTGGCGGAGATCTGTCGACCTTGATCCGGCGGCGCCGACCGGCGGCCGGGTTGTCGCCGATCCACCCGTATTCGACCGCAAAGGAGAGGAGCCAGCGCAGCACCTCGATCGTCTTGTTGATCGAGCCTGCCGAGAGCGGTCGCACCGGACGGCCGAGCGCGTCGCTGCGCGGCCTGCCCTCGGCGAGGCGACGGCGGCGGTCATCGGACTCCTCGAGCTTGTGGAGTCGGTAGGCGTCGACGGCCCAGACGTCGATCTTCGTCAGCGGCCAGTCCGCGAAGAAGGGGAGCAGATGTCCGAGTGCCCAATCCCAGTATCCGGAGGTCGCGGGCCTGACTTCTCTTCGGCGCTCCCTGACCTGCGACCTGGCGAACGATCCGAACGGCGCGGCGTCCTCGCCGCGACCGCGATCATCGAAGGCCGCCCGGTGCCGCGGCGCCGGCGGCACCCAGGTACCGCGCTCGACTTCCGCGCGGATCACCTCCATCTCTTCTTCGCCGCGCCTCCGGGTCCAGCCCTCCTCCGGCGTGCCCAGCGTCAGGTATCGCCGCCTGCCGTAGGCGCGGAACCTCAGGGCGAACACCTTCGTGCCGCCATACGGCCGCTCGAGGACGTTGTTCTCGCACCTTTCTCGCAAAGATCGGCACCCCCGGTTGAACCACCGCCTCAGCACGAAGGGCAAAGGCCAGTACGCTCTAGGCCAAATGGTATACGACCATTACGCTCTGGTCCAATCGGCCTCTAACGGCAACGCTCCTCCGATGGCCGTACCGATCTACGAAGACCCCGATCGGGCCAGCAAGGCCTTCGGCCGGCGAATCCGTGAGCTTCGTGCCAGGGAAGGCCTCTCGCAGGACGGTCTGGCCCACACCTCCGGTATCCACCTGACGAGCATCGGCCGGATCGAGCGCGGCGGCCGCGAGCCTCGATTGACGACGATCATGAAACTGGCGCAAGGTCTCGGCCTCGAACCTGGCGAGCTCACCAACAGCCTAGACAGCCCTCGCTGAGCCAACCGCAACCCAGGTCACCGGCTGCCTGCTCAGGCCACTCCGATCAGGCGGAGGCTGATATTCGCGCTGCCCGGCTTCCGGGGGTTCTCCGCGACCTTGGAGATCTCGACGTCGAGCATCGCGCCTACCTCGAACCCCTCGACCGAACGTCCCGGGAGCCCGCTCAAGTGGGCAAGGCCGCTGAGCTTCGGGGCGATTTCGACGAACAGGCCGAGGGTGGGATTGACGTTGCTGAGCCGGCCCGAAAGCTGGTGGCCCGGGACGATCCCGAGCGCGGCAAGCTGGTCGGTCAGCGGCGGGACCTCGGCATCGGGAAGGCTCAGCTGGACCTGGACCTTGTCGCGGTGGAGGCCGACCCCCACGACCTTCGCGTCGAGCTCCATCTCGGGAGTGAGGACGCTCGCCAGAGTCAGCACCCCGCCGCTCCCGACCGCCTGGCGGACGAGCGTGCCCTCGACGCCGTCGGCCAGGGACAGCCAGGCGCGACCGCCGTCCGCGAGCACCCGGCTCACGGACGCCGGGATGACGCTCCCCGGCGGGTACAGGCCTTCGGCCTCCTCGAGGGTCGGGCCGCTCGCGGCGGCCGGCTCGCTCCCCGTCCCCAACCGGTAGGGCTCCTGGCGATCGGTGCGCAGGTGCCGGCTCCGACACCAGAACTTCCACACCGAGCTCACCCAGGCCGGATCGGAATCCAGCTCGGCCAGGCGCTCCACGATCTCCCTCGGAACCGGCCGGCCGGAGGTGAGCCTGGTGTCCGCGGACCCCACCGTCGGGGCCTCGCCGTCCACTTCCTGTCCTCCTCGCCGAGGGCGACGCGCACGGTCCGCTCGTCGTCCCCGGCGATCTCCGCACGCGCTCGAGCACCACCCCCTGCAGCGAGAGCGACGCATTGCCGCGCCGCAGCGGGACGAGCACCGCGGCGCCCCGCGGCGGTGCCTCGACCCCGTTCGACTCACCGGCGAGGAACGACGCCCCGTGGACGATCCCCGTCTCCTCGTCCTGGACCACGAGCTCAATCCCCACGTAGCCGTTGCGATCCGGATCGGACACCACCATCGCGGGGTAGAAAGGCACCTTGATCTCGCCGCCCCCCCTACGGTGACCGGGAGCCACTTCGTGACCCCCTCGCTGCCGCGCTCCAGCTGCTCGCGCAGAAGCTTGAGCAGAGTGACGGTGAAGCAGCCCGGCTCCTCGCGCGGGATCGCGGTCACGGTCAGCGCCGCGCCCTTCGTCAGCTCCGCCAGGAGACCTTGGTGCTGGCGCACCAGGGAGTTCGCGAGCTGGTCGTTTTCTTCCTGCCTCTGGATCGAGATCGGCGGCTCCCGCAGGAGGAAGCGACCCTTGCCATCGGCCCGGTCGAGGATCAGCAGCGGGTCACGATGGTCGGCTACAAGGGGGCCGACGATGACCTCGACGTCCCCGCCCGGCTCCAGGTCCGGGTGCTCGGCGGGACCGGTGTCATCGCGCCCGCGCCGCCAGTCCGGCGTAGCTCCACCGCTTGCTCGCCGGCCGCTGAGACGCGGTAGCCGACGACCTCGAACCACTCGCCGTCGGCCAGCCCGTTGCCGACGAGCTTGACGAGCGGGGTCGAGACGTCGATCCCGAGCGAGGCGCGCTCGCGCCAGCGCGCGAGGACGTCGGTGGCGACGTCTTCGTCGACCCGCAGCGGGCTCTCACAGTGCTCCGGCTCACCGGCCAGGCACCTCCGACAGGCGTTGCACGCGGCCTCCGCGGCCTCGATCTCGCGCGAGTCGAGCACCTCGATCCGCGCCTGCAACTCGCGGTCCCCTCCTCCTCGTTCGGCTTCGGCCAGGAGGTGTCGCGCTCCGGCGCCGCGTCCTCGAGCGTCGCCGTCTCCTCCCCCTCCTCCTGGTCCTCGGCCACGGTGCCGTCGACATCCTCCGCCGCCGCGGGGGCGAGGCTCGGCTCCAGCCACCCGGCCACCTCGACGATCCGCCCGCCGGCCATGTCGGAGAAGACGGAACGGACCCTGCCCCCGCCGGCCAAGCTTCGATCGTCGCGCCGAGCGTGTCCTTGGTCGCGTCGGCCCGCCCGTGCTCCGCCGAGAGGCCGAGGAGCCGCATCGCGTCCTCAGGCCCGGTCGGGCGCATCGCCTCCGCCGGGTCCGGGACCGCCCACGGCTCGACCGTCATCAGGTTCGAGATCCTCGCCATGTCCTGGCCGGTGGGATGGCGACGGGTCAGGGGGATCACCCGCTCCGGCAGAGCGACGAGGACCGAGGACCCCTCCGGCGCCGCGAGCCCGTCCTCCTCCTCGGCCGCGTCGACGGCGCGGTAGACGTCGGGCCGCACCAGCCGGTGCTCGAGGTCCGGCATCGCGTGGGTGATCGCGCCGCGCGCCCGGCGCAGCAGGGCGGGCTCGACGAACCGCTTGACCTCTTCCTTCATCGCCGGCGAGAGCGCCGCGAGGATCGCCCGCCGCTCCTCGGCGGCCTGCGCAGGACCTCGTCCCCGACCACCACTTGCGGGCCCACGCGGTGCGGGCCGGGGACAGTTCCCACGGCGGCCGCCGTTCGGGGTCGGCCCGTTCCCAGCCGGCGGCGATCTGGAGGACCAGCTCGGCGTCGTCTTCGCACCCGGTCCCCATCGCCCGGTGGCGCTCCGCCGCCTCGAAGCGCCACTCATCGGGCCAGTCCGGCCGGTCGAGCAGCAGCGCCTTCGGGCCGGTCAGCGCGCGCTCGTGGAGGAGTTCCAGGATCATCGCCACCTCCGGCACGCAGCCGAGCCGGTCGGCGTACATGATCGCCACCGCGCAGGCCGCCGAGCCAGCGCCGAGAAGCGGCTCAGCTCTTTCCCGAACGAGGTCGGATGGCCCCGTTCGTCGACCGCGCCGCCGGACCGCAGCGCCTCGTTCGCCCGCCCGAGCTCTTCCTTGAACTTTTCCTGCGCCGTCAGCGCTTTTTCGTCGAGGACCACCGGCGGCTCGGGCTCGAAGCCCGCCGGCCAGGGGAAGTCGAGGACGTCGTCGACGCCGCCGAGCTTCGCCGTCATCACCATCTGCTTGAGGTTGTCGCGGGTCGAGCCGGGATCGGTGTCCTCGGCCAGGTCGACCAGCTGGGCCTTGGTGTAGAGGGGGAAGACCCAACCCGGCGCCTTGCGTCCCACCCGTCCCCAGCGCTGGCGGATGCCGGCCTGGCTGTGGGCCTTGGTGCGGACGCCGCCCTGGGCCACCTCCGGGTTCCACTCCGACTGGGCGATGAGCCCGCTGTCGACGACGAAGCGGACCCCCTCGACCGTCAGCGAGGTCTCGGCGAGGTTGGTCGAGATGACGATCTTCCGCCGGTCGCCCATCTTCCGCGCTTCCAGCGCCAGCGCCTTTTCCTCGGCCGGGAGCGAGGAGATCAGCGCGTAGACGTCCGCCCGGTCGCCGACCCCGGCGCGGACGATCTCGCAGGCCTCCTCGATGCTCTTGGTCGTCGGCAGGAAGCCGAGGATGTCGCCGTAGATCCCGGCCCGATCGAGGCCCTTGGCCAGTTTCACCACGAGCGCCCGAGCGTCTCCGGCATCTTCGTCTTCCATTGGTGGGCCGGGAGCGGATCATGGCAGCGCAGCGGCAGCAGCTCTCGGTCGTCTCGTGCAGGTCCTCTATGTGGCCCTCGTCGACGGCGGGCTCCCCACCTCGTCGTCCTTCAGCGGGGCGGCCTCGGCGGCCAGGCGTTCGCGACCAGGCGCTCCTCGTCGAGCGCCTCGGCGAGCGGTAGTTCGGGCAGGATCTTCTCCCAGCGCTCGCGCAGGTCGGGCCTCCGACGGGAACGGTGTCGAGTTCCGGGAACAGCGGCCGCCGTCGCCGATCGTCTTCACCGCTGGCACCTCGATCTTCCCGGCCTTGGCCGGCCGCCGAAGAACTGCTGGTAGAAGTCGGCGTTGAAGGTCGCCGAGGTGACGATCACCCGCAGGTGTGGGTAGCGCGGCAGTTCGCGTTTCAGGTAGCCGAGGATGAAGTCGATGTTGGTGCTGCGCTCGTGCGCCTCGTCGACGATGACGGTCCCGATCTGACTGAGCCGGCCCTCGCGCAGCCAGTTGATCATCGTCCCGTCGGTGACGAAGACCAGTTGGCACGCCGGGTCGTGCTGGCGGTCGCCGCTCACCTGGTAGCCGACCGGATAGCCGGGCCCCACGCCCCCCGCCCCCGACATCACCCGGCCGACGAAGTCCGCCACCCCGACCGTGGCCTGCACCCGCGGCTCGGTGACGATGATCGGGCCGAGGTCGGCGAGGCGGAAGCAGCCGTCGGGTGGGTCGAGCAGCCGGTAGGGCATGTAGGTCGACTTGCCGGTCCCGGTCCCGGCCTTCACGATCAGCACCCGGCGCTCGGGGTCGGCGAGGCTGTCCAGCATCTTCCGGATGTGGCTTTCGTCCATCCCGAAGCCGAATTTGCCGAGGTCGACGCCGGAGGTGTCGGCGACTTGTGGACGTCCGGCAGCGGGCCGAGGCCGCCGAGGGGACCGGACGGGTTCTCGCGATCGGCGACCTCGCCGACGGTCTCCAGATCGATGTAGGCGACGGCCAGCCCGGCGGTGTTGCGCCGGTGCTTCTCGCGGTGCTCGCGGCAGCGGTCGGTGCGCGAGCCGCCGCGTTCGAGCTGGCCGAGCGCCCATGACTCGGGGTACTGGAAGAACTGGGTCCCCAACTCGCGTTTGCCCGCCCGCACTTCCCGCGCGCAGTCCTTGCATTCTGCGGTCCGCATCAGGGGTCGCGAGGTCCCCCGTGGGCCGGCCGATCCGCCCTCCACCGTCACCGCGTGCCTCCCACGGCCCACGGCAGGCCCGGCTCGAAGCGGGCCTCTTCCTCGACCCCGGCTCGACCCTTGGCGAGGTGAAGAACATCGGCACGACCGCGACCGAGCCGGGGTGCTCGAGCGCGAACGCGACGACCGCGCGGTAGAAGCCGACGACGGCCGTCTCCAGACCGGTCTGGTAGATGTGGAGCGTGACACGGCGGCGACCTTCGTCGGTGAGCGCCCGCAGCTGGGTATGCTCGTCGCGTAGACGAAGTCGTCGGTGAGCGCCGCGGGGCGTGGCCGCGATACCTCGGCGTTGCGGAGCCAGGCCCCGTCGACGACCGGGTCCATCTCCGTGTGCCGGATCGAGAGCAGCGCCAGGTGCAGCTCCTGGTCGACGCCGACGGGCAGCTCGTCGCCAAGTTCGAGGCAGCGCAGCGGGAACGGGTTCTCGGCCTCGGAGCCGTCGCGGTAGACGACCGGCACTTCGAGGCGGCTCGCCGACGCGCCGGCGACGAACTCGCGGAGCACCTGGGTGATGATCCGGTTGTGGACGCCGGCGGGGTTGATCGCCCGGTCGCGGCCGGGCTCGCCCGCATCGGCACCGGGGGCAACAAGCGCCTCGAGCCGGCGGCGGAAGCGCTGCTCGATCGCCCTGCTGCCGGCGGCGTCACCTTCGGCCTGCCAGGCCTCGGCGGGCCGGAGCGCCGGGCCAACGTCCTCGGTCGGCTCCGCGGCGCCGACGCCGAACGGCACCCGCAGTTCGACCGCGACGCCGTCCCGTCCCAGCCCTCGACCATGCCAGCGAGCGAGGCGGGCAGACGCGCGGCGAGGCGTACCGGATCACGGCGCACCTCGGCCGCCTCGAAGCAGAAGCCGGGGTCGGCGAGGAACGGCTCCGGCACGATCCGATGCTCAGCGCCTGCCGCCATCGCCCGGTGGGCGACCGACTCCAGCTGCACGGAGAGGCCCTCGTAACGGAGCACGTCGACACGCTCGCCGGGGTCGGCTCCCTCGGCGCGCTCGGCGGCGGAGACGATGTCCTCAAGGAGCTCGCCGATCGCGGCGGTCCGCGGCAGCGTGACGAGGATCGACCGCTCGACGCTCACGAGCGCGAGATCCTCGCGGTCAGGAGCCGGTCCTCGGCCTGCTTGTCGAGGTCCGCGATCCGGTCAGGGCAGTGCAGCACCGGGACCTCGAGGCCCACGTCCTCGACGTCGGCGTCCCGCGGAACGGCGACGGCGACGGCGCGTCCCTCCGCCCCCATCCGGTTCACCTCGCGGACCGTGTCGGCGTCGATGAAGTTCCGCGGGAACACCGTCAGGGCCGAGGCGCCAGCCGCGCCCTGCCCGCCCCACGGCAGCGGCTCGTCGCCCTCCAGGCCGTCGAAGGCGACCGCGCCGAGCTCGGCGAGGACCTCGCACCCGATCCCTCGCGAGGTGTCCTCCACCACCCTTGCGCCGTCCTCGGCGCCCGCCGAGTCCTGCCCGTTCATCCGCCGGTGGAGCATCCCAGTCATCAGCGCCGCTCGGCAAACCTCCATCTCGGCCTGGCGGGCGCTACGCGAGCGCCAGTCCGCGCCGCCCTCGAGGATCGAGCCGGCCCGGGCCGAGCACGCCAGGAGGAAGTCGAGCTCGAGCTCGCGCCAGACCTGGGAGAGCAGGGTGAAGCAGACCCGCTCCGGGGTGACGCCGCGCCGCTCGGTCGCATCGACGACCCGCGCGCGCAGCGACGGAGGCATCGGGGTGATCGCGAGGAAGAGGTCGCGCGCCTCGGTCGGGGAGATCGAGCCGGGATCCGCCGCGCCGAGCGCGACGCCGACCGTGCGCCCGAAGCGGCACAGGCTCGCCGGGACGGCCCCCTCGGGGTGCCCGGGGTAGGTCAGCACCTCCTCGCCGCGGGCGACTTCGACCCGTCGGTCGAAGCGGATCTCCATCGTCCCGCCGTTCTTGAAGGCATCGGCAAGGGTCAGCGCGGCCAGCGCCCGGTTCGCCTCGTGCGCGGCGACGTGCGGGACCTCGCAGGTCTGCCAGGCAGGCACGGAGAGACCGTCGAAATTGCTGTCTTGCGCGATCGCGCCGAGGGCGACGATCACGTTCTGGCAGGCGATCCGCACCGGCCGGACGATGAAGTCCCGCGGTCGCTTCTCCTCCTCCAGATAGTTCTCCTCGTAAGCGGGGCCGATCACGTCGAGCACGCGATCGAACCCTTCCTTCCGAGCCGCCAACTCCATCTCCAGCGAGCTGGTGTAGAGGACGGGGTCGACGTCGAGGAGGCGCAGCTGGTCCTCCGGGGCGACCTCGCCGTCGAGGTGCAGGCGGACGACCGACCCGGGCTCCCAACCCCTCGATCTCGTCGCCGATCGCGACGCAGGCGATGGACCCCTCGTCCACCAGGCAAAGAGGCAGCAGGGCCTCGGCCAGTGCCTCGTCCAGGTAAGGCGCGACCAGTTCGTCCGCGTCGTCGAGGGTGAAGACGGTGCCGAACCCTTCCGGCGCGAACAGCAGCTCCGCCACCGGCTCCGACCATTCGCTGGCATAGACCGTGGCGAGCGATCGGATGACCGCGGGATCCTCAGCCACCCTTGCCTTTCCTTCTCCGCAGACTGCGGGCCATCTCCTGCCCCGCCTCCCTGATCCGTGCCTCCGACGGGTTATGGAAAAAGTAGATCCCCTCCCGATTAGACCTCTGCTTTTTTCTCGGTCTGCTGGACGAGGACGAGGTCCGGATCGTTCTTGGCGCCTCTGATGATGTGCACATGCTTGTCCCGCTCTGCGTTACCCCGGGTTTTCGCTCGTTCCACCCCGTCAACGTTCACGTAGGACTCGCGCCGCTCCACGATGTGCCACACCACGCGACTCTTGTCGAGTGCATATGGCCCCGCCTGCCGCGCCACAAGTTGCCGCAGCGCGGCCTGCTTGGAGGGGGCGGAGTCGACCATGGCGGCCACTGCGATCAACCCGCCCATCGACACCACCATGCTCCGGGTCGCCTTGTTGTTTCCACATGCCATGGTCAGTCACCAGCCGAGCAATCGCGATCATCCGAACGTGGCCACAGCCCTGCCACCGATAATCCCTAGTTATCCGAGTTAGGCGGCACGACGTTTTGGGGATACTACGTAATTTCCCAAATGTTGACGCGAATCAGCGCAAACGAAGTCAGTACCTAAAGGCGTTCGGCCGGGCGGGCCGAGGGCGACCGCCCACCCATATCGGCAACCTGTTGTACCTGCTCGCTGCTGACCGCTATACCCGAAATGAAGGAGAACGATGAAGGTAAGGGCAGAGGACATCGACGCCGAGCTCGGCAACAACGGGATCACCCTCCATATCGCCAAGTCGAGCGACAGCAAACATGTGGGCACGCTGCGATTCGGCCGGGCCAAGCTGCGTTGGAGCAAGGCGCGGACCAGGAAAAGTCCGAAGGAGATCCCGATCGAGGATCTGATCGAGTGGCTGGAAGCGCAGTAGAGGCGATCGCGGTGTCGGGGAGGTTCGGGCCTGGAGCGGCGCGCTCGACCACCCGATGGATCTGCGCCAACGAGCCATGGGAACATCCGCCGGTCGGGTACAACTTCCACGACGACGCCGGCCGGTCACCGACGCCGTCGGTCGGATGGTCGGGCCCCCCCAGAACATCGACATCGCCGCGGCATGGACGTGAGCCTGATGGCGATCGACCGCGAGGAAAGGTGGAGCATCGAGATCACGCGGCAGCTCCCGACCCTGCTGACGAGGCTCTTGAGCTCCGAGGTCTACGGACTGGGTGAGGGTCGGGGGCTTCCTCCCAAAGCTGTGCGCTATGGCGTATACCTGTTCTCCGTTCGGGGCAGGGCACGCTACGTCGGCCGGGTCGGGCTGACCGAGCGATCACGGCGCGCCGGAAAGGGCTTCTCCAGCTTTCGCACCCGCCTCCAGGGTCACGTCCGACCGCGGCACAGCGAAGGGACCTATGCCTATTCCCGGACCGTCAGGCACTTCCGGCACAAAGGACTGCCGCTTGCCGGGACCCGAAAAGCCAACTGCGAGGACCCGGAGTTCAAGGAGGAGTTTCGTCGCCAATGCGATCTGGTTCGCGCGATGGACTTACAGATCGTCGAGATCACCGAGGATCGCCTGGCGGCCGTCTTCGAGATCTACGCCGCCACCGCCCTGGGTCTTCGCGAGCAGACCTTCGCCGTCAGCTGACCGATGGCATCTCGGCCTATGACGCGGCGGTACATTCGATCGGCTTACTCCGCGAGCTCGACGAAGCGACAGACGCCGTCGACCAGCTCCATCGCTCGCAGGGTGCGGCAGCCTGCATCGAGCAGGCGGGGGCTATGGACCAACACGGCGAGGCATTGCGCCCTTGAGATCGCGACGTTGAAACGATGGGCGTCGAACAGGAACTCCATCCCGCGGGGAACGTCTTCACCGGCCGAGCAGGTCATTGCGTAGAAGACGATTGGGGCCTCCTGACCTTGGAAGCGATCCACGGTGCCGACCCGGACCCCGGGTGGCACGAGCGACTCGATCTCTCGGACGGCGAGGTTGTAGGGGGCGACGACCAATATGTCTTTCGACACCAGCGCACGCTTCACCCCCTTGGCGTCGGTGACGGTCGACCCGGAGAGCAGCTCGGCGCAGGCCGCGGCGATCGCACCCGCCTCCTCCGGGCTTGCCTGGCTGCGACCCTGGTGCTCGATCGCCAACGTCCGTAGGCCCACCCCGGTGATCGAGCCCGGTGCGTCGACCTTGCGGCGAGCGCAGTCCGGCAGCGACCCGAGACGCTCGTCGTAACTCCGCTCGGATATGAAGCTGCAGATGCCCGGATGCATCCTCCAGCTCGTAGTGAGCAGCACGCCCCGATCGGGGGCGATCGTCTGTCCACCGTCAAGGAGGTGCTCGAGGACCGAGGCGCCCGACCCGTCGGGGTGGTCCGCCTGCGTCACCTGAGGTAGCTGCTGAGGATCGCCCAGAAGCATCATGTTCTCGGCGGCCATCGCCACCGCCACCGCACTGGCGAGAGGGAACTGCCCGGCCTCATCGACGAGGACCAGGTCGAAGGCATTTCGATGCTCGGAGCGGGCGAATAGCCAGGCCGTCCCGGCGACTAGTTGGAGGTCTTCGGTGACTTCCTTGTTGTCTTTCGCGACCTCGACCATGCCATGCGGCCCGTCGTAACCGCCGTCCCCGGACTTGTAGATCGCCGAGAATCTGTGGTCCTGCTCGTGGGCGAACTCCTCCACGGCATCAAGGACGTTCTGGATCGCCGCGTGACTCGGCGCCGTGATACCCACCCGCTTTCCCGCGGCGAGGGCCGTCACGACCACCCGGGCCGCGCGAAAGGTCTTGCCGGTCCCGGGCGGACCCTGGACGGGCAGGATCGATCGGTCGAGACCGAGCACCGCCTCGATGAGCTCCTCGGGGTCCTCGGCGAGTGGCGCCGACGAACGAGGATGGCCCCGGCGCAACAGTTCGAGGGCGGCGGTGAAGTCGCGCGATCGTCGTCTAGCACCCGCTCTGCAAGGTCGACCAGTGCCTCGCGCAGGACCCCGATGTTGATCGGAGACCCCGATATCAAGGCCACCGGCGCGGGCGGCGGCTTCGCCTTACCCCGCCGGAGGACGATCCGATCGGTGGTGACGGAGACCACCGTGCAGCTTTCGCCGGTGATCGGATCTTCGGCGTCGCCCGGTTTGAGGCGAGTCTCCTGCGCCGGGAAGGTGAAGGTGTAGTCGAGAGATCGCTTCCACTCGGTCGGCACGATGTCGTGACAGAGCTCGAGTTCGCCGACCGCGTCGCGATCTTCGACCAGGTCCGTCGGAGATTTGCCCCGCAGATCGAAGTAGTGCCACCAGCCTGGCTTGCTCTCTCGGTAGTGATAGAGCAGCAGGTTCCCCAACAACTCGCGCTCGACGGACGCCTGCGGGTCGGCGGAGTCGCCGGCGCGTGGCTCGGCCAAGCGCCCGATCAGGCGGAGCACGTCGTCCATCCAATCGGGCGGACCCCTTTCTTCTTCTTCCTCCGGCGCGAGCTCCAAGAATTTCACCCCGAACTCGGCCTCTGCCTCCGGCCGCATCGACCCTTCCAGCCACTTGCGGAGCGACTCGGTGGAGCGGCAGTCCTCCTCGTTGTAGGCGCGGATCGACTCCAGCAGCTCCGCCTCGTCGGTTTGCAGCCACTGCTCGTAGACGACGATCGAGCCGCCGCCCTCGCGCACGCCCTTCTCCAGCCGGACGAAGTCGTGCTGGCGCTCCAGCGCCTTCAAGGAGTAGGCCTCCTCTCCGATCTGGATGCCTTGGCGCACCACCGCGAACAAGTCCACCAGCACTTCGCCTCGGAGGAGGCCGTCCACCTCGACCTCCCGAGTGGCGTAGGACATGGCCAGTGAACGCAGCTTCGCCCTCTCGTGCGGTGCGTAGTGGAAAACGCGCATCTCCGGATATGTGGCGCGCAGCCCTACCACTCGATCGACGAATTCCTCGAGGGCGAGCTTCTCGGTGGCCGGATCATGTGCCCACCGATGCTCGTACTTGTCATCGGTCCACCAACCCCATAGGTACTCGATCCCTTCATCACCGACGTACGGGTCTCCCTCCAGGTCAAAGTAGAGGTCACCTACGCTCGGTTCAGGCAGAAGGGCGTAGCCCGACCCCGCCATCGGTTTCAGGTTGAGGTGAGTGGGTTTGCCTGTGGTCCGCGACTCGACCTGCAGTCCGGCCTGCCGCCGCAGGTATTCGAACCGTTCGAGGCCTAGTTGAGCCGGCGCTTTCGCGGGCATTGCCTCGGACAAGGCGACGACGGTTGAGATCCCGTCATCGACCAGATCCTCCCGATTTTCTCGCCGAGCCGTGGCTACCAGGCTCAGGTGGTCGTCGTCCACGAGACGCTTTCGGCACTCTGCGGAAAGATCACAGATGTCACAGTGGGCGACCGGCTCCGGATAAGTCTCGCGCGGCGGCCAACCGATCACCTTCCCGAGCTGAGTGACCACATGCCGGTGCAGGGCCGCGTGGCGGCGAAGGTCGACGGGAACGGATGTGCCATCACCGCGGATGATGTGCGCGCACCTCGGGGTCGTGCCTTGGACCGCGGCGAGCAGCTCGGAGTAGAGGCAGAGCTGATGGACGAAGTGCGGCTTGACCTGGCGGGCCAGCTTCGTGTCCAGCACCTCATAGGCGTAGTCACCGAATGCGGACTCACCGGGAATTCGGCGCAAGAAATCGACGATGCCTCGCCATTGACCGTCGAATAGTGGCGCTTGGTAGATCAGATCGGCGCCGTCCTGCATAGCCTCGCGAGTCGCGGTGGCCCCTGCCTCCACGCCGCCCGATCGACGGCGGGCGGCAGGGTCGAAAGATCGACGAACCGCGGTGCGTCGGCCCGCAGTTTCGCCAACTGCTCGGCCTCGTGTGCTTCCCCGCGCGCCTGGATCAGCGCTGCGTGTGGGTCGGTTCCCGCCGGCAGTTTTCCGCGTCGGCCACGGACCGCCGCCAGCTTTTGCTGGACTAGGTGCGGGCGGCAAGATGACTGGCCAGGTCGGAAGCAGAGAGGACCAGCGCGTCGCCGTCGAGTAGCTGCACCACCCCTCCTTCGATCGTGCGAAGACATGCCCGTCGTCGCCTGGACCGGCGGGACCGTACCGAATAAACACAACAACTGCGAATACATAGACTCTTCGCGTACCGGTGACTAGATCTTCGAAGCAGGGAGAGCCGAGGATGGGACTGTTCGACCGAATACGTGCTGGCCGCAGATCGTCTCGGACGCTGCCGCCGCCGCTTGCTCCGAAGCCCAGCTCGCGCCCTTCTTATGAGCTGACCGTGGACATCGGTGGCGAGGTTTCCCGACTGTCGATCCCCATCGACCTCGACGAGGTATTCACCCCCGAAGCCAACCGTGGTCCGGATCAGACAGCATCTCAGTGTTGGGTCCCGCCTGGCAAGACGATCGAAATTGGCGGACAGTCAATCTCAGGTGGCCTCGTCTTCCTCGGAGAAAATCTGCGAGGAGCCGACAAGCACTACATCAGTGAGCCCGCCCTCATCGACCCGAGCCTCGAGGTCGGAGCCGGCCAAGCGGGAGACTCGGGCTACTGGTCTTCCTATCAGTCCCTGAGCCCAGCGCAGCGAGGCGCCTATCTCCGCTGGCTCGCAGGACCGCGTCGCCGGGCCGAGGCCGATCAGACCCAGCTCTTCGTCTACTTCTATGGCCTGGAGCGGCGACTGCTCGTCGATCCGAAGTCCGACGACAACGCAAGAGCCGAACGCGGCGCCCTCGTCCGCGAGTCGAGCGCCTGGAAGGCGAAGGAGAGGACGATCAGGGCCACGGATCGTTCGCCCACTACCTCGAGGCGCTGCTCGACTTCCTCGCCGCCGAGGATCTCCTCGCCGGAACCCGCAAGGTCGAGCCGCCCACCGAGAAAAGTGGCTGGGAGGTGCCGTTGACGCTGCGGATCATGATCGGCGAACTGGCTGCTGCCCGCCTGCGCCTGCCAGCCGAGCTCGCAAAGAGTTGGATCTTGACCAGTCCGGAGGCCTACCTGCGCACGCCAGCCGAGCGCTGCCCGGATGAGTTCGCCCGCCTGTTCTCGATTCGCTACCGCGAGCGGTTTGGCGACGGTCTGGCGCTACCGGAGGGTGCACCGCTCCGACTCAGCTACCGGGCTGCCAGCCAAGGACTCGACGAAGCCGGCCGGCGCACCTCGGTCCCGGACATCTGTTCCTCCGCACAACTGATCGAGCCGTTGCGCGCCTCGGCCGGGACTGCAGCGATGAACTGGCTGCTTACAGCCGCTGGCTGGCCGCCACCCGGAGGGTGAGGGCTTCAAAGGCACCGCTCTCCTGCCGGCGCCCCTGCTGGCCGACGCCGACGATCCCACGGTCGTCTCACTGCGTGAGGTGCTGACGAGGGCCGGGGTGGGCGAGGAGCCCTGGGTGATCGCAGCGAACGATCTGATCGACCTCTGGGAACCAGGGGCTGCCAAGCTTGGCAAGAGAGAGGCGGTGCTTCTCTGCCAGCTGCTCGAAAAGCTGGGGTACGGCATCGAGCCTGACCCTCGCTTCGGCAGCCCCAACCTGAAACGCGAGATGCCCGCGGTGCTCTTTCCGCTGCTGGCCGGAGACCCGAGCGCCCCCTCCCCCGCCTACGCGGTCGCCTGCCGATTGCTTCACCTGATGGCGGCGGTCGCCAAGGCCGACGGCACCGTCAGCGCGGAGGAGGAGGCACTCCTGAGACCCACATCCTCGCCGTCGACGAGCTTTATCCAGGCGAGCAGGCACGGTTGCGAGCACACGGGAACTGGTTGACCCGCTCCCAGTTGCGCCTCCCCAGTCTGGGCGAGTACGGCGCTGCGCTGAGCAACGCAGAGCGGCAGGCGATCGCCCGGAGCGTCGTGGCCCTCGCCGCCGCCGACGGGCAGATCGATCCCGAGGAGGTGAGGACCTTGCAGAAGATCTTCAAGCTTCTTGAGCTGGACCCGGAGAGCGTCTACTCCGAGCTCCACGCGGCAAGCGCCGGCGACGGGCCGGTGGTGGTCCGCAACGGCCCGGCGGCGGAATCAGGCGAGCCCATCCCCCAAAGTGGCTCGACGGAGGTGCGACGCGGCCTCGACCGGGCGGCGATCGACGCCAAGATCGAGGAAACCGCAGCCGTCTCTACCCTCCTGTCCGGCATCTTCACCGAGGCGGATGAGAGCGAAGCCCCGGAGACGGGTGACGCGGAGCAATCGACCGACGAGTCGAGCGCGAATGAGGTCAGCACCCGCGGCCTCTCGGCGACGGAGCGCGCTTTTGCGCTCGCGCTCGCCGAGCGCGAGTCATGGTCGCGGGAAGAGATCGAGGAGCTTGCGGCGCGCCATGAAGTGATGGTCGACGGCGCGCTCGAGTCCGTGAACGAAGCCGCATTCGAGCTGTGCGGGAGTCCGTTCAGCGAAGGCGATCAACCGATCGAAATCGATTCCGAAGTCGCAAAGGAGATGTTGGCGTGAGCCCAGGCGAAAAGATCAGGCCGAGGGAAAGAGACGCGATCCTTCACTCGCTCGGGGCGGGCGTCGTGCCGCGAATCGGACAGCAACACATTCAGGTCGGCAGAGCGAGGGAGCTCGCCGCACTCGTGGAAGACATCGACCGCATCGCCGAGGGTGGCTCCGCGATCCGCTTCGTGATTGGCGAATACGGCTCCGGCAAGACCTTCTTCCTGCAGTTGATCCGCTCGGTGGCGATGGAGAAACGCCTGGTCACGGCGAACGCCGACCTGACCCCCGACCGTCGCCTCCACGCGACCGGTGGGCAGGCCCGCTCCCTATACGCCGAGTTGATGCGAAACCTGGCAACCCGCTCAAAGCCGGAGGGCGGCGCGCTGCCGAGCATCGTCGAGCGCTTCATCGCCACGGCACAAGGTGACGCGCAGAAACGCGGCGTCAGCTCCGAGAGCGTCATCAACGAACGACTCGCCGACCTCACTGAGATGGTGGGCGGGTACGACTTCGCGGGCGTCATCTCCAGCTACTGCAGCGGACAGGAGAGTGGCAATGAGGAGCTCCAGGCGGCGGCGATCCGGTGGCTACGAGGTGAATATGCCACGAAGACCGACGCGCGCGCCGCGCTAGGTGTCCGCACGATCGTCAGCGACGCGAGCGTGTATGACCAGCTGAAGCTGCTGGCGCGCTTCGTCCGCTTGGCGGACTACGCCGGCCTCTTCGTCTGCCTGGACGAGTTGGTCAACCTCTTCAAGCTCCCGAACGCGCAAGCGCGCCGCTCGAACTACGAGCAGATCCTGCGAATCCTGAACGACACCTTTACCGGGGGCAGCGGCATCGGCTTCCTGCTCGGCGGCACTCCCGACTTCCTGATGGACCCCCGCAAGGGTCTCTACAGCTATGAGGCCCTGCAGAGCCGCCTCGCCGAGAACCAGTTCGCCCGCGATGGGGTGGTCGACTACAAGGGACCAGTCCTACGTCTGGCGAACCTCAGCCCCGAGGATCTTTTCGTCCTGCTCCAGAACATCAGGAACGTCCAGGCTGCGGGAGTCGAGGACGCCTACCTGGTTCCCGACGAGGGAATCGAAGCCTTCATGGAGCACTGCTCCCAGAAGATCGGCGACGCCCACTTCCGCACCCCCCGCAGCAGTGTGAAGGCCTTCGTCAACATGCTGGCGGCGCTCGAACAGAATCCGCAGGTGAGCTGGAGCGACCTGGTCGGCGGACTGGAGCTGGATCGGGAGCAGAATCCGGACCTCGTGCCGCTTGAGCTCGACGAACCGGGGGACGCCGACGATGAGCTCGCCGCCTTCAAGCTCTGAGGCCGCATCTTCGTTTGAGCTTCTCGACGAGAAGGTCCAGCACTGGATCTACAAACAGCAGTGGAATGAGCTGCGAGGGATTCAGAAGCGCTCGATCACTCCGGTCCTCGACCGCTCGCAGGATCTGATTGTCGCCGCCGCGACCGCGGCGGGAAAGACGGAGGCGGCGTTCCTTCCGATCCTGACGAGTCTCCGACGGGCGCCGACTGAGACCGGGGTCGGCGCTCTCTACATAGCCCCGTTGAAGGCTCTGATCAACGACCAGCACCAGCGCCTCGACTTGCTGTGCGAGGCGTGTGGTGTCGCGCTCACCAGCTGGCACGGCGACATCGGCGCCGAGCCGAAGCGAAAGCTCCTCGCGCACCCCAGCGGAATCCTTCTCATCACTCCTGAGTCGCTTGAGTCGATCTTTGTCAATCACGGCTCGAGCGTCCCCGCGATCTTCGGCGCGCTGCGGTACGTCGTCATCGACGAGCTCCATGCGTTCATCGGGTCCGAGCGCGGGCGGCAGATGCAGTCCTTGCTGCACAGGATCGAGTGCGCGGGCAAGATTCGCGCGATGCGAATCGGGCTGAGCGCGACGCTCGGCGAGATGGCACCCGCGGCCGATTTTCTGCGACCGGGACACGGCGCCGAGGTCGACATCATCGAGTCGACGGACGATGCACGCACGCTGATGGTCCAGTTGCGCGGCTACGTCGCCGAGCCACCCCCCAGTGGGATTGAGCCGACGCCGGACGACCTTCCCGTCGATGGCGACCGTCTCGCCATCGCCGACCACATCTACGCGAATCTCCGCGGCGCCGACAACCTCGTCTTTGCCAACTCGCGCAAGGGCGTGGAGGAATTCGCCGACCTGCTGCGGCGTCGCTGCGAAGCCGAGCGGGTGCCGACGGAGTTCTTCCCTCACCACGGCAGCCTCTCGAAGGCCCTAGAGAGGAAGTCGAGGAGCGGCTGCGCGACCCCACCCGGCCGACGACGGCGATCTGCACCTCGACGCTCGAGCTCGGGATCGATGTCGGGAGTGTCACCTGCGTCGGCCAGATCGACGCTCCGTTCTCGGCGGCGGCGCTCCGTCAACGGCTCGGCCGCAGTGGCCGACGCCCTGAGGACCCCTCGGTACTACGGATGTATGTCACCGAGAGCGGACTTGAACCCGGGGCGGCGGCCGGTGATGAACTCCGCGAAGGGCTGGTGCAATCGATCGCGCTGGTCGAGGCATTGATCGACGGCTGGTTCGAGCCGCCGATGGACGGGCGCTCACTCTCTCGACCCTGGTCCAGCAAGTGCTCTCGGTCATCGCGCAACTGGGCGGCGCCCGGGCCGAGGAGATTTGGACGGCGCTCTGCGGGAGCGGACCGTTCGAGCTCGGCCGTGAGGATTTCGCAGTCCTACTGAAAGGACTCGGAGCGCGAGACGTGATCCAGCAGGCCGGCGACGGAGAGTCGATCCTTGCGCCGCGCGGGGAGCAGATCGTCGGCCACTACAGCTTCTACGCGGCGTTCACCACTTCCGAGGAGTACCGCCTCGTTGCCGACGGCGTCGAGCTCGGCTCAATGCCCGTCTCCTCCCCCCTGCGCGAAGACTCCTATCTGATCTTCGGTGGCGCCCTGGAAGATCGTTTCGATCGACGACGACCGACGCGTCATCAGCGTCGTCCGGGCGGCAGGCGGCAAGGTCCCCCGATTCTTCGGCGAGGCCGGAGAGCTCCATGACGAGATCCGTCGTCGCATGCGCGACATCTATGAACGCGAGACCGT
Source organism: uncultured Solirubrobacterales bacterium (assembly GCA_963791095.1). Lineage (GTDB taxonomy): Bacteria > Actinomycetota > Thermoleophilia > Solirubrobacterales > 70-9 > VAYN01. Next base: position 216,670 of record CAWBRE010000028.1, on the reverse strand, counting down.
CCCGGTCTTCCTCGACTCGAAGGCAAGAGCGTTGCTCGCCCAGGCGAGAGCGGTTTCGGTTCTCTCGGCCTCAGTCGACATCAGATCATCCCGTTCGAGCGCGGCTCCGCCTACTTCCCGTGGAAAGGCGATCGTGTCAGTGCCACCTTGGCACTCGGAATCCGAGCCGCAGGACATCACGTCGAGATGCAGGGGCTAGCGCTCGTCATCCACAAGCTTGCGCCGCTGGAGCTCCGTCGGCTCTTGCTCGACACCTTTGGAACCGACGCCGATCCTGACTCCCTCTGGCTTGCGGCCACGGTCGAAAACCTCGCAACCGAGAAGCATCACCATCTTCTCGACCCTGATCTGCTGTTCCGCGATTGCGCCGTCGCCCGACTGACGTCGTTGGAGCAAAGGCCGCAGTCGCTGAACTCGTGACGGAGCAAGTGGAGGCCGCGTCTATCGGCAACAGCCGGAGCGAGGCAAAGGCCGACGAGCCGACCAACGGGGCCGTGACGCTGGGCTCACACCGGTTCGTCGTGCTCGATTGCGAGACGACCGGGTTGCATCCGAACGGAGGCCACCAGATCGTCGAGTTGGCCCTGCTCGAGGTCGACGAGCGCGGCGCGATCATCGGATGCTTGTCTACGCTGCTTAAGCCCCAACGAAACCTCGACGCGAGCGCGGTCCACGGGATCAGCGCTCAGGATCTGACTCTCGCGCCAAGCTTCGATCAGGTGTTGGGCGAGGTCACCGACCGGCTACGCGGGCGCGTGATCGTCGCCCACAACGCTCGCTTCGACCGCGCATTCCTCGAGAGCGAACTGGCCCGATGCGGAATCGACGTTACCCCCCTGCCGGTCATATGCACGATGGAGCTTGCCTCGCGGATCGGGATCGGCGGAGTTCGACGTCGGCTCAAGGACTGCCGCGCCTCGCTCGGCCTGGACAGCGAGGGCAGCCATACCGCCCTCGACGACGCCGAAGCCGCAGCGGCGATCTTCGCCGAATACCTCGAGCGCTACGGCAATGGGGTCGCCGCGCTCGTCCGCGGAACGCTGCGTCCGGCCGCAGACTGGCCAACCGACGGCGATCGAGCGGCCGCGTGCCACGCCGGGCCGTTGCCCCGGCGAAAGCCTCTTCACTCGGTGAACTCATCGCGCAATCCGGACCTCTCATCGGTGAGAGTGACCTCAACCAACGAGATCAAGGCCCCGATGAGAGCGGTGGCAACGCGACTGCGTACCTCGAGGTGTCGAGCGCGCGATCGAGGATCGACGACTTGACTCGACTGAGAGTAGCGACCTGCACGCGACCGCTTCCCTCCTCGGTCTCCCCCGGCCCGCGGTCGAGCGTGTGCACAGTGATTATGTGGACCATCTCATTGCCCTTGCGAAGCGCGACGGCGAGGTCACCTTTCGCGAGCGCCGGGACCTGCAGGCGGTCGCAGTAGCTCTGGAAATCGATGATCTCGATGACCGCCTCCGCGACGCACGGGGCAATCCGGCGGAGACGTCGCGACAGCGAAGAACTCCTTCGCCGGCTTAACCGTCTGCTTCACCGGTGAACTGGTTTGCCGTCACGAAGGCGAGCGCCTAACGAGACCTTGAGCATGGGCGTCGGCTGAGGCGGCAGGGCTCATCGTGGACCGCGGCTGACGAAGACGGTTGATCTCTTGGTACTGGCCGACCCCGAGTCCACTTCCGAGAAAGCACGGAAGGCTCGACGGTACGGACCAGGTTGATAGCGGAGCCTGCGTTTTGGGAGAAAAGGTGTCGAGGTCAACTGAGAGAAACAGACAAGCGTCGTGCCGGTAATAAGTATTTTCCGAAGCGAGGTCATGCACAAAGGCGTCCGATTTCGAACCGCACTATGGGCGGGCAAACTTCACTCGCCGACCTCCTGGCGCCCCGCAGGGAGCGGCCCGACCTCCTGGAACCACCAGAAGGTCACGAGGAGCGACCGCCGGGCCGGGCCGCCCGGGCGTTATGGCCCACCGGACCAGCTCGGTGGTGGTGTCTACTTTGGATACCGCGGCCCTCGTCGCCGCTACCTTGGCCGCCGAGAGCGGCCATCAAATCCATCGAACCCTCGACGGCTTGATCACCGTCGAAGCCGATGTCAGCTCCTGGCGTCTGCCGTCGCACAGCGCGGACCACGCCGCGCGCGCGACGAGCTCGGGTCGGGACAGAATCCCGAGGACATCGTCCGCGAGCGAGCCGACCTCGACGAAGACGAGGTGCTGGCCCGCGCTCAGCTGCATCGGGTCCGGCCCGCCGAAGAGGTGTAGGAATCGTTCACGCTCACCCGGAGCGAAGTCGTAGAGACGTTCGGGCGGCCGGCCGGTCCTTTCGCCGGACGGTGCCGGCGGCTCGACCACCGTCAGGGCGCCAGCCTCGACGAGGGCGTCGACGACCTTCTTCGTGTTCGAGGGATCCTTCCGAGCCCGGGTCGCGATCTCCGTCGCGCTGGCCGGCTGGCTCACTGCCAAGGCACGTCCGACCGTGATGCGACTCTCGCGTACCCAGACCTCTCCTGGCTGCTGTCGCTCGTCGACCATTCTGGTGAACCACCATAACTGCCAGTGGGCCTTTTATCCTTTGAGAGAGCGGTTTTTCCGTCCTCACAGGCGGTCATAATTCCGGTCATCACCGAAACTCGAAGAAAGCTGCGGGAGACTTTCCGGTGGGGCGGCGATCCGTCGCAGTTTGCTTGTTCTGCGGATCGCGGCACGATGTCTCAGCTCGACGATGGACTAGGTTCTGGACGATGGAGGCTTCGATGAGCGTAGACGCCACTTCCGAGCGGCTGGCCGAGGAGATCGAGGAAGCCAGGAAAGCCTTGGTCGAGAGGGCCAGCGAGCGCGGACCCGACGACTGGTGGCACGCATACGAACTGAAGGACCGTGCCCGTAACGGCTGGAGCGCCGGCGCGATGAACATAGCCTTCCGGAGACTCCTTGCGGCCGTGTCTTCGAGCAGCAGGGCGACCGCATCCGTTTGCACCAGTAGCGTTCCCATTAGTGGATCGTGTAATTCAGGCTCCACCGGCGGACTGGAAGACGCTCCGCGCGGACCGTCTCTGGGCTGGCCCAGACGCCAAGCGGAGGATCCCGCTCGTAGCCTCCGCACCCCTCAGAAGCGCGACCGGGACCGGATCCTCTACAGCTCGGCCTTGCAGCGCCTTGCCTACATCACCCAGGTCACGGCGCCTGAGCTCGGGCACATCTTCCACAACCGTTTGGGCCACTCACTGAAGGTGGCGCAGGTCGGCCGCCGAAACGTCGAGCGACTCCACAGTCTGATCGAGAGCGGCGACATCGCCGGCAAGGCCGCTGACGTGGTCCGCGGCGTCGGCCCCGACGCCGTCGAAGCGGCATGCCTCGCACACGATCTCGGCCATCCTCCGTTCGGGCACATAGCGGAGGAGGTCCTGAACGACAGGGCGAAGGAGCACGTCGAGGACGGCTTCGAGGGAAACGCGCAGAGCTTTCGGATCGTCGCCCGACTCGCCGTCCGCAGCGTGGACCAGGGACTGGACCTCACCCGCGAGATGCTCGGGTCAATCCTGAAGTATCCGTGAAAGCATCGGCCCCACGATCCCACCCGGCCGGAAAGCGCGGCTACCAAAAAGTGGGGGTACTACGAGGACGACAAGAAAGCTTCGACTTCGCGCGAGACCGTTGGCCCGCAGAAACAGACGACGATCTCCCGGAGAAGAGCCTGGGGCAGAGATGCTGCACCGGCGGACGACCTCACCTACGCCTGCGCATGCGACGTCGACGACTTCTTTCGCGCTGCCCTCGTCCCGCTCGATCGGCTGCGCGACCCGGATAGCGCCGAGATCAAGCGCTTCAGAGGGCTCGACTGCAGGAACTGAAGAATGAGGACGTTCGCGCGTTCCCTGCGCTACTCCATCGACGAGCTAGCGGAAACGATCCAGGTGACCATGTCGAGCGGATGGCCCTGAAGAGCCGTACACCCACACGACCTCGGCCCGCGCGGACCTGCGCGAATTCGGCAGCAAGCTCATCACCGAGTTTCCCGAGGCGTTCATGGTCTCGGAGGACGCCGTCACTGGCGAGGTAAAACTGCAGATCGATCCTGAGGCGGAGCGGAAGGTCGCCGCCCTGAAGATGCTCGTCCGTGTCTACGTCATCCACCGACCGGGGATGGCCGTTGTCCAGCGAGGACAGCGCCAGGTAATCGGCGAGCTCTTCGATTGCTATTACCGGGCGAGTTCCCCCGATCGGCAGATCGGGAACCACCATCTCTTCCCGCCGGGCGCCCGGGAGCGTCTTGACAGTCGGACGCAAGACGCCGCATCCCGGGCGCGGGTGGTCCTCGACCTCATCTCCGGCCTTACCGAGACGACGGCGCTTCAGCTTCACCATCGGCTTTGCGGGTGGGGGACCGGGCCAGCGCTCGACGCGATGGCCTCACTGGGCTGACGCTGCGCGACACGTGAGGCCTCGCCCGCGCGGGCGCCCGGACCAGGCTACATAGAGGCGGACAGGCGTCGGACTGGTTGGCTCCCGGCTGTTAGCGAGCCCCGGACCTGTGGGTGGCTGCATCGGAGCTGGGCATAGGCAGTTTCCACGGCAAGTAATTCGAACCGGTTCCGGCCACATTGGGCACTAATGGCCATTCGTGCCCGAATCGCCGCATATCCGCGTGTATATCCGCGCATATCCGCCGAGAATATCGGCCAGTCTGGCGGCTGAACGTGGTTTAGCTTTTACCCTGCAAATCGCACGGTTTGAGGAAACTGGACCGTGCTGACCGAACGCCTTGCATCGCACCCCCAGGAGGTCGGCGGTTCGAATCCGCCCTCGCTCCAGTGGAAATCCCTGCAAATATACGGGTTTTTGGCGGTGAGGTCGGTAATCACTCCGGAAAGCGATCGGGCACTCCGTAAATATCCGACCGTAATCCGAGCACATCCGCCCGACTATGTGACTATGCGTTTTCGGCTGTTCTTGTGGCCGTGGCGGGCTCGGTGGACCGGCAGGCGGAGGAGTTGCTGCGCCGGAAGGCGGGCAATCGGTGGCCGCCGCAGCGGGGGCCTACGCGCTGCTTGATCTCGGTGAGCTGGACCGACTCCACGACTGGACAATGAACCTGGCCGACTGTCGTTCCCGTGCTCGCCGGACGGGACAGTGGTGCGCGGCCGAGCGCGCCGCCCGCGAAGGCGACGCGGCGGCCGAGCCCGGCGGCTGCTGAAGGAACTCGAAGGCCTCGACGAGTGGCGGGTCCCGTGGTGAGCGCGGGCCTGTTTTGCGCCGTTGACCGCCTGCGCACCTACTGCGACGAGGAGCTGCGCGAGCTAGCACGCGCCCTGAACCGGGTCGCTTCGCGCGCCCGGCTGGACGAGAAGGTGACGACGGAGTGGCGACGCTGGGTGTACATCTTCAGCTCAGAAGCCGGCGGCGCGGTGGAGCGCAGGGGCTACAGGCATGGGCGGCGCCGACAGCGGGCTTAAAGCGGCCGTCGACTACGCCAATCAGAACTTCCCTTGAAGCGCAACGGCGCTCTGGATAGTGCGGCTTTTCGGCGGAGCCCGCTAGCGATATCCGGAGGTGCAGGCGTTCTCGACGGCGGACTTGAAGTCGGCGGCGATGGTGGTGATCTCACGGGGGGAGTAGATCGAGGCGTCGAAATCGATTCCTCCCGCCAGGCCGGCGGGGGATGGAGCCAGGCGGAACTCGAGGTCGTGCCCGATCGAGGTGGGGCGGATTTCTTCGAGATCGACGGTCAGGTCGGCGAAGGTGGGGAGGCGGAGCGGGTCCTCGATCTGGAAGACGACCTGGATGAGCGGGCGCCAACGCTCGGTGGCGGGCAGGGCCATGCCTTTGACGATCTCGCCGAGGGGGACGTGGCGGAGGCGATAGGACTCGTGGGCGGACTCGCTCACGCGCCGCAGGTCGGCGGTGAATTCCGCTTCGTCGCCTAGCTCGATCGGGATCGGCAGGAGGTTGATGAGGTTGCCCACCACCTTCTTCGAGGCGCCAGTCGAAGCGGGTCGACATCGGGCAACCGACGAGGAAGCGATCGAGGCCGGAGCGGCTCCCGACGACCCTCGAGAAAGCGGCCAGCAGAACCATGAACGGCGACACCTTGGCCGCCGCGGCGAGGGCCTGCACCGCGCGCACGACCTCGGGCGGAAGGCCCAGCTCGACCCCTTCTCGGGTGCCCGGGGGAACGCGCCGGTCGTCCGGCGGTTCGTCCGGGGCGATACGCAGCCGGCGGGGGTAGGGATCGAGGCGGCGCTGCCACGCCTCGATGTCCGCGGCGGTCCCCTCGGCGCCGAGCAGCCGTGAATCCCAGACCGCGTAGTCGCCGAAGCTGAGCTGTGGCAGCGGCACCAGATCCGTCCCCTCGAGGACGTCGGCGTAGTGCTGGGCCAGGTTCTCCAAGAGGACGGAGACCGACCAGCCGTCGACCGCCAGGTGGTGGGCGCTGATCAGAAGCAGATGCGACTCGGCCGCGACCGTCGCCAGGAGGAACCGTGCCGGCTGTTCCTCCTCGAGATCGAACGGGCTCTGTGCCTCGGCGCGCAGCATCGCCTCGGCGGAGGCCCGGTCGGCGGCCGCCACCTGTCGCAGCTCGACCGCCGCCGCGGCGCCAAGGCCTTTCACGGCGGCGAGCTGGTCGAGCGCGACCCTCCGCGACAAGGTCTGCTGGCGCGAGGTGAGTCGCCGCACCGCCTCGGCCAACGCCTGGCGCTCGAGGGGCCCATCCAGTCGAAGCAGGACCGAGACGTTGTAGGTCGGCCGATCCGGGTCGAGGCCGTGGGCGAGCAGCAACCCGAGCTGGCTCTGCGAGAGCGGCCACGGCTCGACCGCGCCAGGCTCGATCGCGGGCAGACCCGCGCCGCCGTCGGTGGCCGCGTCGAGCGAGGCGACGATCTCGTCGAGCGAGCCGGCCTGCAGGATCCCGCGGACCGTCAGCCGCCGTCCGACGTCGGGAGGCAGGCGTGAGATCAGCCGCATCGCGTCGAGCGAGTCGCCACCCGCATCGACGAAGGAGCGCCCGCCGGGCGGCGAGCTGCCGAGAACCTGCGCGACCGCTCTGAGGAAGACGTGCTCCCCTCCCCCCTCGCCGGCGGTCGCGTCGCCGGACCCCGAGCCGGCGAGGTCGGCGAGCGCCCGCCGGTCGATCTTTCCGGTCGGCCCCAGGGGCAGCTCGGCCAGCGCCTCGATGTGGCCTGGGACGACGTGGGCCGGCAGGCGGGCCTGGCATTCGCGGACGACGACCTCGACCGCGATGTCGCCGACGAAGAAGGCGGCCAACCGCGGGCGGTCGTCACGGGCGAAAACGACCACGGCGCCGTCGACCACCTCCGGGATCGCGAGCAGCGCGGCCTCCGCTTCCTCCGGCTCGACCCGCTGGCCGGCGATCTTCACCTGGTTGTCGCGCCGACCGACGAAGAAGAACGCGCCGTCCTCCCCACGCCGCGCCAGATCCCCGGTCCGGTACATGCGCGCTCCGGGCCGGCCGCTGAAGGGGTCGGGCAGGAACCGTTCGGCGGTCTCCCGCGGCATGCCGACGTATCCGCGCGCCAACGTCGCGCCGGTGAGGAACACCTCTCCGGTCGCGCCCGGCGGCACCGGCGACAACGCCTCGTCGAGGAGGTGCACGCCGACCCCGTCGATCGGCTCCCCGATCGGCACCGGCGCGGTGCCCGCCCGAGGGCGGGAGGCGACGCTGACGACGGTCGCCTCCGCCGGCCCGTAGCCGTTGACGAAGGTCCTCCCCGGCGCGGCCCAGCGGTCGACCAGCTCGCCGACGATGCGTTCGCCACCGCTCATGCACTGGCGCAGATCCGGCGCCCGCCCGGGCTCCAGCAAGGCGAGCACGCTGGGGACGATGTCGCAGTGGGTGATCCGATACCTGCCCAGAGCCTCGCTCAGGAGCGGCGGGCTCTCGGCCACCTCCTCCGGCACCAAGACCAGGGTCCCCCCTGCGCTCAGCGCCCCGAACAGCTCCCACACCGAAGCGTCGAAGGTCAGGCGCGAGAACTGGATAACCCTGCTGTCGGGATCGAGCTCGAAGTAGCGCCGTGCCCAGTCGAGGAAGGCGGCGAGCGCACCGTGTTCGACCACGATCCCCTTCGGCGTGCCGGTCGAGCCCGAGGTGAACATCACGTAGGCGGCGTCCCCGGCCGCGGGGCGCCGAGGCGGCGCGGCGCGGTGGGGACGTCGGTCCTCGACCAGGACCGTGCGTGACCCGGACGGCACGAGGGCCGCGTGCTCGGCGTCGACGACGGCGACGTCGGCGCGCACCTGGGCAAACACCTCGCGAAGCCTGGCCGCGGGCCAGCGCCTGTCGATCGCGACGTATGCGCCGCCCGCGCGGAGGATGCCGAGGATCGCGACCGGCAGCCACAATGAGCGGCCGACCAGGACCGGGACCAGCGAGTCGACCCCCACCCCCGCTTCGACAAGCTCCGCAGCGAGCGCCGAAGATGCCCGATCCAGCTCGAGGTAGGACATCTCCGCGTCGCCGAACCGCGCCGCGGCCGCCGCCGGTCGCGCCTCTATCTGCCGCTCGAGATGATCGAGGAACAGCCCCTGCTCCTGAGAAGTCAAAGTCGTAAAGGTCTTTCAATTGGTTGGTAGTCTTTTCTACATTCTAATGTCGAGACGACTACCGGTATGAGCTCCGACTTCGAGTTCGGATCGGGCGGCGCCTTCGGCGATTGGGCCGCACCTCCACCGCGGGACGAGGGCGACGAATCCCGCTACCGCGCCCTCTTCGCCGGCGGCGACAGCGAGACGCTGACCGCGATCTGGGAGGCGGCCTACGGCAGCGAGTTCGCGCCCGAGGCGGAGTCCTTCGGGTTCGCGACCCGCTCCGACTTCGAGTACGCGACCGAGCACCTCGGGGTAGGACCCGGCGACAGGTTCCTCGATGTCGGCTGCGGCGGCGGCGGCGGCGGCCTCTGGATCGCCCGGCGGACCGGCGCCGCCGTCCTCGGCGTCGACATCGCGCCCGAGGCGGTCGCCGCCGCCCGCCGGCGCGCGGCAGATCGCGGCGCCGCGGACGCCTACTTCGTCGCCGCGAGCTGCGCGGCCACCGGACTCACCACCCAGCTCGATGGAGCGGTCGCCTTCGACTCCCTCTGGATGGTCGTCGACAAGGTCGCCGCGCTCTCCGAGGTGGCCCGCTTGCTGCCGAGCGGCGCGCGGCTGATCATCACCACCTGGGAGCCGTCCTACCTCAGCTACGAAGGCCTCCTCGACGGCGCCTGCTTCGACACCGACGACCGGTTTGTGGCCGGCGACTGGCGCGCCCCGCAGCTGGCCGTCTACCAGGGGATCCTCGAACGACGCCGGGATCTGGAGCGGGAGCTGGGGGCCGCCGCGACTCAGGTCCTGGTCGACGAGGCGACCGAGACCCCGCCCTTGCTGGCCGACACCGAGCGCCTCCGGCTCCTCGCCGTGCGGCGCTGACGATCGGCGAAGCGCGCCGGATCGAAATCGTGATGGCGCACGTCGGCGACCCGCCGATCGACGGCGAGGGCGGCGGCGAAGCCCGGCGCGGGCTCGAACGGGCGTAGCCACCAGGCGGTGTTGGCGGGAGCGGCCGCGGCATGCGCGCGCAGCCAACCATCGACCCCGGAGTCGCGCAGTTCGACGGTCCGTGGGTCGATCGCGAGCCCGATGCCGACCCCCTTTAGGTAGGCCTCCTTCCGCGTCCACGCATCGAGCACGTAGGACCAGCGGCCGACGCGTGGAGCCTCGGCCAGCTCGCGGGAGCCGAGGAAGGTCGCGGCGAAGGAGTCGCCCGCGACCGCCCGGGAGCGGGACTCGAGGTCGACGCCCACCGGCCGATCGGCGACCGCGAGCAGGGCGCCACCACCGCTGCGGGAAAGGCTGAACTGGGGGCCGCCGTCGACCAGGAACGGCTTGCCGTGCGCCTTGTCGCCGCAGTGCCGGCAGCGGGCGGAGATCCGAAGCCGGGACGGATCCGTGCCGCGGTAGAGCGCGAGCACGTGACGCAAGAGGCCGCGTGAATGGACGAAGCGCTCGGCCGCGTCCGGCACCATCCGCTCGGCCCGCAGGCACTCGTCCGGCGTCAGCACCGCCTCGGCCCAGCCGAGCCCGGCGGCGGCCGGCGCCCACCAGATATCGACCCCCTCGAGCGCGCCCACGGCGATCGGCTACCGCGGGCCCGTGGGCCCGGCGCCGAGGATCGGATCGTCCCAGGCCGTCTCGATGAACTCGAGACAGTCCTCGCGGCTACCCTCGTCGCCGACCCGGCTCCAGCCGGCGGGAAGCCTCAGCTCCGCGGACCAGATCGAGTAATGACCTTCCTGGTTGCGGACGACGACGAAGGAGCCCTCGACGGCGTCTTCGCTCACGATGCCCTCCGTCCCGCGCCGATCGAATGAGCGACTTTTCGCCACTTGAGAGTCAATCGAGTAATCAAGTAGCTTGGTAGTCTAGCCGCCATCCGTCAACGACTCACCCTCCTCGCCCAGCCGAATTTCCGACTGCTGTTCATCGCCAGGACCGTCTCCCTCGTCGGGGACGGTCTCGCCCCCGTCGCCCTCGCCTTCGCCGTTCTCGACCTGACCGGATCGGCGACGGACCTCGGCATCGTCCTCTCCGCGCGCAGCCTGGTGATCGTCGCCTTCCTGCTATTCGGCGGTGTCATCGCCGACCGGATGTCACCCCGCCGGGCGATGCTGGTCGCCGACTTCGGCCGCATGGCGACGATGGGCCTGATGGGCGTGCTGCTGGTCACCGGCCATGCTCAGGTCTGGGAGCTGGCCGTCCTCTACGCCACCGAGGGTCTCGGCACCGCGGTCTTCAACCCCGCCTCCAACGCGCTGGTCCCGATTGTCGTCGATAAGGGGGAGTTGCAGAGCGCGAACGCGCTCCTAACCTTCTCCAAATCCTCCGGGGTGGTCATCGGCCCGCTGATCGTCGGGCTCCTGCTCGCGATCAGCACCCCCGGGGTGGCGATCATCGTCGACGCCGCCACCTTCGGCGTCAGCGGATTCTTCCTGCTGCGGATCGCCGCCAAGAGCGTGCGCGAGGCCGCCGGCAGCTCCTTCATCGAAGACCTGCGCGAGGGCTGGACCGAGTTCTCTTCCCGCACCTGGCTCTGGGTCTGCGTCGCCGCCTCCGCCTTCACCAACGCGATCTTCGTCCCCGGCTTCCTCGTCCTGGGTCCGACCGTCGCCCGCGAGTCCCTCGGCGGGTCCGGGGCCTGGGTGCTGATCGTCGCGGTCTTCGGTGCCGGGACGATCGTCGGCAGCATCATCGGGATGGCGATCCGGACCCGCCACAAGCTGCTCGTCAGCCAGGCCGTCATCCTCGTCTTCGTCCTTCCGCTGATCCTCCTCGCGGCCGAAGTCAGCGCCTTCGTGGTCGCGGCCGGGGCGCTGTTCGCCGGGGGTGCCCTCAGCATCACGGCGATCCTCTACGGGACCACCTTCCAGGAGCACGTGCCCGCCCAGGCGATGGCGCGGGTAGCCGCCTACGACTGGTTCGGCTCACTGGCGCTGCAGCCGATCGGCTACGCACTCGTCGGCGCCCTGGCCGCACGGGTCGGCAACTCGGAGCTCCTGCTCGTGATGTGCGCCCTCCTCGTCTGCACCCAGTGCGCCGCGCTCCTGGTGCCGAGCGTGCGGCGGCTCGAATCGCGCGCCGACGAGGAGGTCGGCGACGAGATGGCGCTTCCGCCGCCGATCCTGATCGCGCCAGAGGAGGACTGACCGGATTCCCGGTCGAGGTCGGGACGGCGGTTCAGCGGGCGCTGCTCAAACGGTCCGCGAGCCGCGCCGTCTCACGGCGGTCGAGCTTCCCGCTCGGTGCCAGGGGCAACGAGTCGGCGAAGAGGATCCGGCTCGGGACCATATGGGCCGGCAGCAGGGCGGCGACGTGGTCGCAGACCTCCCGCGACGACGGCTCCTCGCCGTCCGCGGCGCGTACCACCACCGCCGCCAGAAGAGGGCCGGCCGGGGCGTCGAGGACGACGACCGACGCCTCCGCGACCCCGGGGAGACTGCCGAGCGCGTGCTCGATCTCGCCTAGCTCGATCCGGAAACCACGCACCTTGACCTGGTCGTCGGCGCGGCCGACGTACTCGAACTCCCCGTCGGCTCGTCGGCGCGCCAGGTCGCCGGTCCGGTAGCAGCGCACCTCGCCGGCCTCCGGCAGCGACAACTGGACGAAGCGCTCCGCGGTGAGGTCGGGCTGGTTCAGATAGCCGGCCGCCACGCCCCCGCCCGAGACCCACATCTCCCCGGTCTCCTCGCCCCCGACCGCCTGCCCACTTTCATCCAGCAGGTGGATCTCGAGGTGGGGCAGTGGCCGTCCGATCGGCGACGCGGACCGCGAGACGAGGTCAGCGGGCTCGAGCACCTTGTGGGTGACGAAGACGGTGGCCTCGGTGATGCCGTACATGTTGACGAACCGCTCGGTCGGCGGGCGCCGTGCGCCAGCCTCGGCGATCGCGGATGTCGACCAGACTCGCCGCCGAAGATCACGTAGCGCAGCGCGAGCCGGGGCAGCACGCCGGAGTGCTCGGCCCGAGAGAGGTAGCGGAAGACCGACGGCACCTGGTTGAGGACGGTGACGCCGCTCGCCGCGCAGGAGTTCGCAGCGTCGCCTCCGGCGAGCGGCGGCGTCCGGCGGCACCGACGACCAGGCTGCCGCCGTGCAGCAGCGCGCCCCAGATCTCCCAGACCGAGAAGTCGAAGGAGTAGGAGTGGAAGAGCGTCCACACGTCGTCGCTGGTGAAGTCGAACAGCGGGCGCAGGCGCTCGAGGAGGCGGCGACGTTGCGGTGCGGACCACCACGCCCTTGGGGCCGCCGGTGGAGCCGGAGGTGTAGATCACGTAGGCGGCGTCCTCGGGTCGCACCTCGCGGTCCGGCGGCGGAACCCCGGCTTCTGCCTCTGGCTGCGGGGCGAGCTCGATGCAGGGCACCCCCTCGGGGGGCGCGCCCGAGCCGTCGGTGATCACCATCGCCGGAGCGGAGTCCTCGCAGAGAAGGCGAAGGCGCTCCGCCGGATAGTGCGGATCGAGGGGCACGTAGCAGGCGCCCGCCCGGAGGATCCCGAGGATGCCGACACCGCCATCACGCCCCGGTCCACCGTCAGCCCTACCCTGGCCCCCCGGCCCACGCCCGCCGCCACCAGACGGGCGGCGATCGCCGTCGACCAGGCGTCGAGCTCCGCGTAGTTGAGCGTACGAGCGCCGTCGAGGACGGCGACGGCCTCGGGCGCGTCCGCGACGGTGCGCGCGAATACCTGGTTCAGGGTCTTCCGACTCACGCCTCGTCGGCGATCGCCACCGCGTCGACGTAGTCGCCGAACCTGGGATTTTCGAAGAGCAGGTTCACTCGGACCGGGAGCCCAACATCCCGCTTGACCCGCCCGGTCAGCTGCGTCGCCAACAGCGAGTGACCGCCAGCCTCGAAGAAGTCGACGTCGTCATCGACTTCGATCCCGAGCAGCTCCGACCAGGCCGCCGCGAGTGCCTCCCGGTCAGCCATCGGTGCCAAACCGGGTCCGACGATCGGTCGGCGCAGATTTGCTGAGTCGGTGCCTGAATGAGTAGAGTTCGTTCATCCGTTCAGTAACATTATAGGCAGTCGCTAGATGGCGACTACCCCAGAATTGAATCCGAAAGGAGGCCCGGCGTATGCGAGCGGTTGATGCCCTGATGGAGTGCCTGAAGGCGGAGGGTGCCGACGTCGTCTTTGGACTTCCCGGCGGCGCCAACCTGCCCACCTACGACGCCTTCGTCGATGCGGGTATCCATCACATTCTGGTCCGCCACGAGGCCGGCGGTGGGCACGCGGCCGAGGGGTACGCTAAGGCGACCGGCAAGGTCGGCGTCGCGTTCGCCACCTCCGGGCCGGGCGCGACCAACCTGGTCACCCCGATCTGCGACGCGATGATGGACTCGGTTCCGGTCGTCTTCATCACCGGTCAGGTGCGCACCGAGCTGCTCGGCACCGACGGGTTCCAGGAGGCGGACATGCTCGGCATCACGATGCCGATCGTCAAGCACTCCTTCCTGATCCAGCACGCCGCGGAGATCCCGCGGGCGATCCACGAGGCTTTCCACATTGCCGGCACCGGCCGACCGGGGCCCGTACTGGTCGACATCCCGATGGACCTCTCGCGGGCGGAGATCAAGTACGAGCCGGTGAACGACATCCAGCTGCCTGGCTACCAGCCGACCATCGACGGCAACCGCAACCAGATCCGCCAGGCGGCGAGGGCGCTGGCCGCGGCGCGGCGGCCGGTGATCTACGCCGGCGGCGGCGTGGTCAGCGCCGGCGCCGGCGCCGAGCTGACCGCGTTGTGCACTGCCGATCGCTTCCCGGTTACCTGCACGCTGAACGGCCTGGGTGGGTTCCCGGCGCCGCACGAGCAGTGGCTCGGCATGCTCGGCATGCACGGCACCCGCGCGGCGAACTACGCGATGGACCAGGCCGACCTGATCTGCGCGGTCGGGGCGCGCTTCGACGACCGCATCACCGGCAAGCTCTCCGAGTTCGCGCCGCACGCCAAGTTCATCCACATCGATATCGACCCGGCAGAGATCTCGAAGAACGTGCCAGCACACATCCCGATCGTCGGCGACGCCAAGAACGTTCTCCACCGGCTGCTGATCGAATACCGCGCCCTCGATACCGACCCGTCGCGGCTGGACGAGTGGTGGCAACACATCGGCGGCTGGCAGGAGAAGCACCCGCTGCGCTACGACGAATCCGCCGACGCCGAGATCAAACCGCAGCGTGCGATCGAAGCGATCTACGAAGCGACCGAAGGCGACGCGATCGTCACCTCCGACGTCGGCCAGCACCAGATGTGGGCGGCGCAGTACTACCACTTCGCCAAGCCGCGGCGGTGGTTGAACAGCGGCGGGCTTGGGACGATGGGCTTCGGCTTTCCCGCCGCGATGGGGGCGGCACTGGGCTGCCCCGACGAGACCGTGGTCTGCATCACCGGCGACGGCTCTTTCCAGATGAACGCGCAGGAGCTGGCGACGGTCGCCGAGAACCAGATCCCGGTCAAGATCATGCTCCTGAACAACGGCTTCCTCGGCATGGTCCGCCAGCAGCAGGAGCAGATCTGGGAGCGTCGGTATTCCCACGTCGACCTCGGACAGACTCCCGACTTCGTCAAGCTCGCCACCGCCTACGGCATCGCCGGCGTGCGGCTCGACGACAAGACGACCCTGGTCGACGACCTGCGCGCGGCGCTCGCGACGGATGGCCCGGTCCTGGTCGACATTGCCGTCGCGCGCGAAGAGAACGTGTTCCCGATCGTCTACCCCGGCGCGGCCGCCAGAGACATGGTCGGGTGAGGACGGAGGCGAAGTCGTTTCGCCTCCGGGCGGTTTCCGATGCCGAGGGGGCGCGGCGGCTCACCCGGGCGCTGTCGGTTGAAGACGACGACCTCACCGTCCCCGTCGTCCTCGACCGATCCGTCGACATCTCGCAGGACGACGCGCGGGCACCCACCGCCTCCTTCGCGCTCGACGGCGAGGTGGTGGCCCCGGCGGGATCGCCGTTCGCCGACTACGCAGAGCTGCTGGCACGGCTTACCGGCCGCGCCTTCCGTCGAGCCGCGTCGACCGACGACGCGACGTCGGGGGCCGGCGACGATCCGACGACGGTGGTCCTGCCAAGCGCCTTGGTGACCCCCGAGCTGCTCGCCCGTCTGCCCGCCGACCGGCCGGTGTCGATCTTCACCGCCAGGGACGAGGCGGCGCTGACCAGGCTGATCTGGAAGACGGTGACCGTAACGACGCCGGCAGAGCTGCGCTCGATCGCGCTCGAACCCGGCGCCGGGGGCGACCGGCTGACCACGATCGGTGGGGAGACCGAGCTGACGCTCGCCGACCTGCGCGAGTGGACCAAGGCCGGGTCCGATGTCTTCTGCATCGCCACCCACGGACGCGAGTGCGGCGTCCTGCTCGACGACGGCTTGATCTGCGGCCGGGCGCGTGACGACCACGGGCCGATCACCACCGGGCACCCGACCTGCTGCCAGCACGGCATGGGTTGCTTCCGCTACGGCTGGCGCGAGCCGCGGCTGCTCCCGATCAGCGACCTTCGCGCCCGGGTGGTGTTCGTCAACTCCTGCCGTGGGCTGCGGGTGTCGCGAGGCGAGTTCTCCGAGCGGGTTTCGCTGCCCCTCGCGGCTTTGGACGGCGAGGCGGTCGCCTACTTCGGCTCGGTGTGGCTGCGCGAAGGCCTGGAGTCGCTGGGGCAGCTCTTGCCCGCCCTGGTCGGCTCGGGTCACACGCTGGGCGAGGCCCTGGTCGTGATGAACGATGTCATCGCGAGCACGCCAGGCAGTTGCGGAGACCTGGCGCTGATCGGCGACGCGGGCCTGCGACTCACCGACGGGAGTCCGCTGCCCTCGATCAGGGTCACGCCTTCGCCGGGCTCGAGCTGCCGCCGAGCGAGGTGACCGCGTCGGCCTTGGCGGCCCTCGGCCGCGCCCACCTGCTCTCCGGCCCGGACCTCCGAGCGGAGGTCGCGCCGCTCGAAGCCGAGCTCCTCGAGATGTGGAGCCGGCCCGAAGCCGTGGCGACCGACCCGGCGGCGAGCCCGGCGCACCGCGACGCCTACGCCGGGCTCCTCGGTCGGCTCGAGGCGCTGCAGGACGACCTGCTCGAACACTGGCGGATGCAGGCGGAGAGCAGCTTTCAAAGCTTCGTCGACGGTTGGTCGAAGGCCTTTCGGATGCGCGAGGACGGGAAGGTCAGATGCCAAGTCTGCGGGTCGCCGGAGATGATGCGCCTCGTCTACGAGAGCCCGGTGCTGCCGCTCGTCCAGCGGCTCGACCACTGCCCCCGGTGCACCGAGGTACGGGCCGGGCCATACGTCGACCAGTTCTCCTGGGAGATCGACGGCGACCGGATCGTTCACCGGGGCGAGCCGTTCACCCAGACTTTGACGCTCCGCAACGAGCTGTCCTTCCCATTTCGCTGCGGCGTCGGTGCGGTGGCCCGCAACGGCCTCCTCCACGAAGTCGAGTTCGGCCGCTCGACGCGCGTCATGATCGCTCCCGGCGAGCGGGTCGCGATCGATTTCGAAGGTCGGTTTCCCCACGGTGGCATCGCCAGCGACATCCACTACCTCAGGTACATCGTCGTCGCCAACGGCGAGACGACCGTGCTCACCCGGTCGGTCTGGCTCGACGATCCGGCCGACGGGCCGCCGACGACCTGACCCGTCGGCCGGTCGCGGTCAACTGCCGCGAGTCGCCCACTCGGGGGCGTGCTCGGTGAGGAACTCGCGCGCGGCCTCGAGGTCGGGGGCCTGGAAGCGATCCTGCTCGAGGAAGGGAACCCGCTCGCGAAACTGGTCGTGCACCGTCTGCGTCTCCGGCGAGAGCACCAGCCCCTCGGCGAGGTCGCAGGCCTGGACCGCGGTCAGCAGCTCGATCGCGAGGATCTGGCGGCAGTTGGCGACCACCTTCTGCAGCTTGAAGACCGAGGAGCCGCCCATGCTGACATGGTCCTCCTGCAGCTGCGAGGTAGGGATCGTGTCGATGCTGGACGGGGTGGCGAAGACCTTGTTTTCGGTGACCAGCGCCGCCGAGGTGTACTGCGGAATCATCAGCCCCGAGTCGAGGCCCGGCTGTGGCGCGAGGAAGTCGGGCAGCCCGTGCTGGCCGGAGAGCAACTGGTAGGTGCGGCGCTCGGAGATGTTGGCGAGCTCACACATCGCGATCGCCAGCTGGTCCATCGCGATAGCGGTCGACTCACCGTGGAGGCTGCCGCCGAGCAACACCTCGTTCGTCTCGGCGAAGAACAGTGGGTTGTCGGAGACGCTGTTGCACTCCTGCTCGATGATCCCCGCGACGAAGCCGTGGCCCTGTCGGACGGCAGCGTGGACCTGGGGCACGCAGCGGAACGAGTACGGGTCCTCTTTTGCCGGATTGCACCCGGGCAACGAGTAGTGGTTGCTGCCGGCGAGGAGGCGGGTCAGGTTCTCGGCGATCCGCATCCGCTCCGGGTGCAGTGAGGTGGTGTGCAGGAGCGGCGCGTAGAAGGTCTCGGCGCAGCTGAAGCCCTGCATGCTGAGCGCTGCGATCACATCGGCGGCGGCGATCAGCTCTCGCGTCGCCTCGACCAGCTCGGCGGCGCAGGCGTTGATGTACTGGACACCATTGGTCAGCGCCAATCCCTCCTTCGGCCGCAGGCGGATCGGCTCGCGGCCCAGCTGCTCCAGCGCCTCGGAGCCGGAGATGATCCCGCCCGGCGAGTGGACCTCGCCGAAGCCAATCAGCGGCAGCGCCATGTGCGCCAGTGGTGCCAGGTCACCGCTGGCGCCCACCGTCCCCTTCTTCGGGATCGCCGGGATTAGGTCGTTGTTCCACAGCTCGAGCAGGCGGTCGACCGACTCCGGCGTGATCCCCGAGCGCCCCGCCCGGAAGGTGAGGAGCTTGACCAACATGACCAGCCGCGAAAGCCGCTCCGGCACCGTCGGGCCGACCCCGCAGGCGTGCGAAAGCAGGTGCCGGCGTTGCAGCTCCGACATCTGGCTCGGTTCGACCCGGGTCTCGCAGAGCGGCCCGAAACCGGTGTTGACACCGTAGATGTGGCGGTCCTCGGTCGAGATCCGCTCGATGAAGTCGGCGCACTCGCCGATCCGCCGACGGACATCGGGTGACAGTGACAACTCGGGCTTCTCGTCCGCCACGCGGCAGAGCTCGGCCAAGGAGTAACGCTGGTCTGAGATCTCGAACATGTTGGTCCTCCTTATCGGTTGCCGACTTCGTCGATTAGCGCGACGCCCAGCCGCTCGCTCACATCCGCCTTCACCGTCTGGCAAAGCCCTTCCGCCTCGGCCGGGTCGAGGCCGACGGTTCTGATCAGCCCGAGCGGGTCGAAGTTCCCTCGCATCTCCGGCACCCGGGAACCGGGGCCGACGCGGGTCCAGCCCGAGTGGATCCGCCCGGTGAACTCCTCGAGCCAGTCCTCGGTCACGTCGTCGCGGACCGTCGTCGCGGCGACGGCGCCGAGCACCGAGTGTGAGCAGGCGCTGCTGATCGCCAGCGGGGCCGGCGGCTCGTCGTCGCCCGCGTAGATGTCGACCAGCACGGCGAAGGGTTCGCGGTCGGCGACAGCGCCGATCGTCTGCGGCAGTCCCCCGCCGGCGATCCGCGGGTTCACCTCGACCAGCCGCGGGCCGCGCTCGGTGAGGATCACCTCGACGTGGAAGATCCCGAGGTCGAGCCCGATCGTGCGGCAGACGTCCTCGGCGTAGGCGCCGAGCTCTCGCTGCCGCTCGGGGCCGAGGCCGCTCGGCACCGTGTAGCCCATCTCCAGCAGGCTCGTCCGCGCCGACTTCTTCTGCGCCGAGACGACCAGCGCGGCGGTGCCGCCGGCGTTGGCGGCGACCTCGACCGCGAACTGCGGGCCGACCGCGTACTCCTCGAGCAGGTAGCGGTCATCGAGGTGCGTCGCAAGCCCACCGTGCAGCGCCGCGCTGGCTTCGCCCAGGTCCTCGAAGTAGGTGCCGACATCGGCCGGCCCGCTGGCGATCGCGGTCAGGCTCTTGGCGACGCCGCGGACCGGCTTGACGATCAAGGGGTAGCCGACGTCGGCGGCGGCGGCGAGGGCCTCGGCCTCCGTCCGGGCGACGGCGAAGCGCACGCTGGGCAGGCCCGCCGCGCTCATCGCACGCCGGCAGGCGGCCTTGTCGCGGGCGGTGGCGACGGCCGCCGGCGAGGTCCCGCGGGCGCGCAGCCCGACGGCCAGCTCGGCGGCGTCGAAGGCGCAGAAGGCGAGCGTCGAGAGCACCCCGTCCACCTCCGCCAAGGGGACACCGGCGACATCGAGCGCGGCGAGCAGATCGTCGGTGGGCCAGCCACACGGCCCGCGCTCGCCTTTCACCTCGACCGCGTGGTCGGCGAGCCGGCGAGCCAGCTCCCGCTGTCCCTGGGGCGCGGTGAAGTCGAACTCTGGCGAGTAGAGGTAGCTGACGGTGTGACCGGCGGCCTTGGCGTAGGCGATCGCGTTGACGCCGGAGCCCGACGACTCGACGAAGACGAGGTGACTCATGATCCGCGCCCCGATCGACCGCTCTCACTCATAACGGTCTTCGTGGAAGCGGGTGGTGTTGTAGAAGTCGTACTCCTCGGCACCGGCCGCGTCGCGCAGCGCCCATAACACGAACTCCGCCGCGAAGTCAGCTGAGATCGTCCGCATGTTCTCAGCCGGCGCCCGCCGGCGCCACTCACCGGGCTCGTAGTCGGGCAGCCCGGCGGTCTTCACCTTGAAGCGTTCGTCGAGCGTCTCGGTACCGCGCAGCTCGCGCTGCATCTCGGTGTCGACAATGCCGGGGTGGACCCGCAGCACGCGGATCCCCGGCGCCACCGACGCGAGCTCGCGGGCTTGCACCGCGGCAGCCTTATCGAGCGCCGCCTTGGTCATGCTGTAGAGGCCGATCCCGGCGAAGGTGAGGTCCTCGTGCGCCCGGCCGAGCGAGGAGACGACGTAACAGACCTTGGCGCCGTCGCCGGCGAACCGGCGGCCACCGAGGAGCTTCGACGTCAGCCGCACCGGCGAGACCACGTTGACCTTGAGCGAGTTGTGGATGTCGGCCCGCGACGCCTCGTGCAGCGGCCGCAGGTTGAGCGTCGCCGCGTTGTGGACGAGGGTCACCACCTCGTAGTGGG
Organism: uncultured Solirubrobacterales bacterium; assembly: GCA_963791095.1. Lineage (GTDB taxonomy): Bacteria > Actinomycetota > Thermoleophilia > Solirubrobacterales > 70-9 > VAYN01. Next base: position 196,019 of record CAWBRE010000028.1, on the reverse strand, counting down.
GGAAGCGGTCGAGCCACCTCTCCAGGTCCGCTTCGGCGACCTCGATGTCGCCGAGGTCGACACTCAGCTCGTGCAGCACGCGGCCGTCGGGCACCTCCTGCTTCGGCGCGCTGCCGCGGGAGATGTTCAGCACATCGGTTTCCCGCAGCAGCTTCTGAACCAGGCAGAGCCCGATGCCGCGACTGCCCCCCGTCACCACGCTCAGCGGGTTGAGGGCCGACGGGCCCTCAACCACGCGACGCCGGCTCGACCGCCCGTTCGGCCTCGCCCAACTCGGCCGGAATGTCGACGCAGACAGGGAAGTCGTCGATCGCCCGCTGGCTCCACCAGGGGTTTTTCGCCGCGATCGAGATCAGATCGCGCCCCTCGACTTCGGCCATCCGGCCGAGCGCGTAGGCGACCTGGACCATGAAGAAGTGCCCGAAGTAGAACTTCTTCAGGAAGTCGTCCTGGTCGAGGTTCACCTCGACGATCTCGATGTTGCGGTTCGCCTCGACGCTCTTGTCGCCGAACAGGTCGTGCAGGGTCTGGATCTTCGCCTTCGTGTAGTCGTCGGCGGCGGTGTCGCTGAGGATCACGATCGCCTGCTTCTCGGTCGGGTCCGAGTAGGTCGCCACCTCGGTATGACTGAACTCGTGGAGCAGGTTTCGGTGCGTCGGCACCATCGCGATCTCGTTGAAGAACATCGTCGTCTGCTTCAGCAGCGTCACGTACCAGTCAGCGGTGCCGAGCAACACGATCCTGCTCCCGAGCAGCTTCGCCGCGGTGTCCTCGGCCCGTTGCAGCAGCTCGTCGTCGAACGCCCCCTTGAGGTAGGCGACCGAGTTCTGCAGTCGCTCCTCGTAGGTGGAGCTGGTGATCCCCAACTTGTGGAACAGGTTGAGGAAGATCGAGAAGAACTGCTGCACGTGGTACAGCGGATACTCACGATCGGCGTGGCGCATCTGGTACTGGATCAGGGAGGTGCCGTCCTCCTGGCACATCCCGGCGATCTTGCCGCCGCCGGACAAGACGATCAGGTTCTCGTTGTCCGTAAGCGCCTTCATTTTGTCGTAGAAGAGGCAGGGCTCGACCGACCAACCGCTGTAACAGACGATGATCACCAGCGTGCGGTCGTCGGCGAGCACCGCCGGGTTGACGAACCACTCGAACTGGTAGTCGTTGATCACGTCGACCTGGATCGGGATCCCTTCGACCAGGAAGAAACCCTTGACCACGTCGGAGACCACCGACGAGCAGCCCATCCCGTAGAACACGATTCGTTCGTAGTGACCCGCCTCGATCCGTTGCCGCAGCTCCGGATCAAGTCCGTCCATGTCGTACTCGTCACCCCAGAGGATGCTGTCGAAGAGGGGGTCGCCGAGGACTTCTGATAGTCGACTGAGGCGCGGTTGCATTCGATCTCTCCTAATTGTTTGATGGTTGAAACGGTGAGTTACGCGAGCGACGCGGCTGCTTCGCCGGGCTGCCGGGGAAGTCGGCTGTCGGCCTCCAGCGCGGCGAGGACCTGGTCGAACCCCTTGGTCATCAGATCGCCTGCCATCGAGCGCTGTCGACTCGGGTCGAAGACCTGGTCGGGGTACCAGGGGATGTGGAGGAACCCGACCTTGCAGTCGAGCGCGAGCTCCTGCGCGGTCTGCGCGGCCAGGTAGTAGGCCATGTTGCAGAGGTAGCTGGTGCCGTCGCGAGACATGTAGCGCGGGATGCCAGCGCTCTTCCACGCCTCCAGGATCTCGTCGACGGGGAAGTTCGTCAGGTGCGCCGCCGGGCCGTCGGCGGATATCCGCTCGCGGACGACGAAGGAGCCGTCCTCGTCGGGGATGCCCGCCGGCCAGCTCGCGATGTTGAGCGCGACGATGTCGAAGATCAGTGCCGCGAGCGCGCCGAAGTGGGTGCCGACGCCGATCCAGGCGTCTGGCCGATGCTCGGTGATCAGGCCGGGGACGTCACGGAACGCCTCCTCCTTCGAGGTCGGCAACCAGCCCGTGACGATGCCGGGCAGCGCCCGTTCGTCCAGCTCATGGATGAACCGCTCCGAGGGCGTCGTCTTGTAGTGACGCCAAGGCCCATAACCAAGCACGATGACCTTCAAAGCACTCCTTCCCCTGCGCGGCCCCGCTCGCCGCTGATCGTTGCCCAGAAGTTTCTGTTTACCGCAATTTTTTTTGTTTTAGCAGAAGCAGTTTCTATTTACAATGAAAGTACCTGATTAGATACACGCGACGACGCTCACAACGCGCTCCTCAGGTACGGTCCGACCGAGTCAGCGTGGACCTGGGCGGCGGTGGCCAGATCGATGAGCCCTTGCAACTGCAGCTCCCTCGCCACCGACGCCTGCGCCTTCGGCTCGGTCAGCATCTCGGGGACCCGCGGTAGGTTCAGGAACCCGACCTTGCAGTCGAGGCCGGACTCGGCGACCGCGTGGGCGGCGGCGTAAAAGGACCGGTTGCCGCTATAGCTCCCGGCGATAAGCGAGAGGTAGCCGGGCACGCCGTGCTCCTGCCAGGCGTCGAGGACATCGTCGGCCGGCAGCGTCGTCATGTAGGCGTCGGGGCCGTCGGTGAGCCGGGCCTGGGTGTCCTCGCCGGGGCCTTCAGGCTGGGTGTCGTCGGCGGCCCAGACGCGGAGGTTGACCGCGACCGCCTCGAGGCTCAGCGACACCCGGTTGCCGGCGAAACCGACACCGATCCACGCAGACGGCCTGTGCTCGGCGATCAGTCGCGGTATCTCTTCCAGTGCCGCCTCCTCGCTGGTCGGCGGGACATCCGTCTGCACCCCGACGAGCCCGCGCTCCCCAAGCTCGTGGACGAGGTCCCTAGGCGGCTGGATCTCCTCGGCGCCGAAGGGTCCGACTGCATGCACGATGACCACACTGGGCCTCCTGTCAGGGTTAGGTCGATCTCATCAAGTCCTGAGTGTTCAGGTCCTGATCAAACTAACAACTCTTGAACGAATAGGGCTAATACTGCTAATGTCGGCGCCGTGACGGGCAGTCCGGGAGCGTTCCTTCTGCTGGGCCGATTCGGAGTGGTCGGTCGCAGTCCCCGCTACCTCGAAGACCTCCACCGCCGTGGGCTGAAGATCCTTTTGATCACCGCCGCGGTCCACCCCGACGAGGTCGCCGCCTGCCGCGCCGATCCCTCCCATCCGGCAGCGCTCCTCGCCGACGCCGTGGTGCTCGAGGGCTCGACCGCGGCCGAGGGCGGTGTGACCGCCGCGGTGATGGCCGCCGCCTTCGCCTGGCGGGGCGAGTACGAGCTCGTCGGCGTGCAGGCGATCGGCGAGATGCTGGTCGAGCCAGCCGGATTGATCGCGGACGCGGTGGGGCTGCGCTCGCCGGGGCTGCGGGCCAGCCGCGTCTGCCGCAGCAAGTACTTGCAGCGCTGGTACCTTTCCGACTGGAGCCCGCCGACCCGGCTGCTCCCGCCGGCGGAGCGCCGCCTCGAGCCGGCCCTGGGCCTGCGCTTCCCGGTCGTGATCAAGCCCTCGGGGCGGAGCGCCAGCTCGGGGGTCCGCGCGGCCGCCGACGCGGCGGCGCTGGCGAGCGAGATCGAGGGCTACGGGGACGACGAAGCGCTACTGGTCGAGGAGCGGGTCGAAGGCCCCGAGTACTCGGTCGAGAGCTTGGTGCAGGCGGGTGAGGTGATCTTCGCCTCGGTGACGAGCAAGGAGACCAACGCCGACACCAGCGACCGCTTCGTCGAGATGAGCCACACGGTAGGCGACGCCAGCGACCCCACCCACCGCGATCTGCTCGCCGCCAACGCGGCGATCCTTCGCCGGCTCGCCTTCGCCGACGGCCCGGCGCACGCCGAGTTACGCCGCACCGCCGACGGCGCGATCTACCTGATGGAGGTCGCCGCGCGCGACGCCGGCGGTGGCCTCCTCTACCTCTACGAGTTCGCCACCGGCCAGCCGATGGAGCCCGCGATCATCGCCCTAGCGATGGGCGAAAGTGCCGAGTACCCTCCGCCGCGTCGCCTCGCGCGGCAGGTCTATCTCAAGCACGACGAGGGCTACCTGGACGAGGTGACCGTCGCGCGGCTCGGGGTCGAGCCGGCCTGGGTCGGCGAGAACGGGCGCTGGCCGGACCCCGTCCCCGGACCCGCCGACGGGCCCCCTGCGCTGCGCGCGGTACTGGTGCTGCGGGACCGCGGCGACTATCTCGGCGCGCTTGAGGAAGCGGGCGACCGAGCGGTGACCTTCTTCATCGACGCCGCAACCGTGGCTGAGCTCGACGACCTCGAGCAAAGGGTGCGGGACGCGATCACCGTCGAAGTGACCTCGCCCGACCCGGCACTCTCGAGGCAGGCGTAGCTCAGGTTCGCGGCGACCGGCGCACGACTCGGAATCATCACGACTCTTAGCGCGGAGAAGCTGCACCCCGCTTGCCGTGCCGGGATATCTCCACCGTCTGTGAACGAGCGCCCGGTGCCATTTCCCAAGGCCGCAATGACGATCAGTTTTCTCGACAAATAGTTTGAACCGCACCTTGCGCGGAGTGGAAACTACTTCCGATGTGTGTGCCCGAATCCCCGTATATCGGGGCAGAACCGCGTGGTAGAGGAGGAGGCTCGACAGCAGTGCGCGGTTCATCTCCTTCGGCGCAGCCGGCCGATCCAGCATGCCGTAGCTGAGCAGGTCACTCCCCCAGCACTCGTCGTCAGCTGGGTGGATCTTCGGCGAGCACCTGCTGGGCGATCGCGAAGGCGGAGTTGGCGCGGGGGACGCCGGCGTAGATCGCGGTGTGGAGGATCGTCTCTTTGATCTCGTCGGCGGAGAGGCCGTTGCGCAGGGCGGCGCGGACGTGCAGGGGGATCTCGTTCTCGGCGCCGAGGGCGACCAGCGCGGCGAGGGTGGCGACGCTGCGGCTGCGCCGGTCGAGGCCGGGCCGGGACCAGACGTCGCCCCAGGCGTAGCGGGTGATGAAGTCCTGGAAGTCGTCGGTGAACTCGTTCTTCCCCGCCTCGGCGCGGTCGACGTGAGCGTCGCCGAGCACTTCCCGCCGCACCTTCATCCCCTGCTCGCGTTGATGGGCCGAAAAGTCCTCTATATCAGCGTTTTTCGGCCCATCAACATCGTGGTCTTGGTCGGTCATCGCGTCTCCTTCAGTAGGCGGTCGCGGATCAGGTCGGTGACGGCTTCGGGGCGCTCGACGCTGCCCAGGTGGGCGACGCCCTCGACCTCGACGAACTCGGCGCCGGGGATGCCGGCGGCGAGGGCGCGGCCGACCTCCGGCGGGCAGGCGGGGTCCTCGCTGCCGGAGATGACCAGGGTCGGCGCGGTGATCCGGCCGAGATCCTCGCGGAGGTCGAGGTGGGCGACGACCTCGGTCGCCGCCGCGTACCCCTCCGGCGGGGTGGCGACGATCATCGCCCGCATCCGCGCCCGCAGGTCGGGGTCGACCTGGTCGGTGAACCAGCGGTCGAGGACCGCGTCGGCGACCGCCTCGACTCCCTCGGCGCGGACGGTGGCGGCGCGCGCGAGCCAGGGATCGGGCCCCCCGAACCAGGCGGAGGTGAAGCAGGCGAAGAGGCGCTCGACCCGCTCGGGAGCGTGGGCGGCGATCCAGACCGCGGTCGCCCCGCCGAGCGAGACGCCGGCGAAGCTCGCCTTCTCGATCCCGAGCGAGTCGAGCAGCGCGAGCACGTCGCCGCCGAGGTCGGCGAGAGTCCAGGGCGCGTTGGGCACCGGCGAGCCGCCGTGGCCGCGGGTGTCGACGCGGACGAGGCGGAGCTCGTCGCGGAGCGCCGCCGCCTGCGCGCTCCCACATCCCCAGGTCGGTCCCGAGCGAGTTGAGGAGGACCAGGACCGGCGCCTCGGCCGGCCCTTCGACCCGGTGGTTGAGGGCGACGGTCAAGCGGAGCCGTCGTGCAGCGGTGGCGGCGGGCGAGGTCATGACGGCGGCGATGGTGGGTGACGGGCGGCGGACCATGACGGGCCTCCACTCGTGCCAGCCCGGTGGGCGGCGAGGGCGCGGTCGATGATCGCCTCGGTCGAGCCGAGGTAGGCGGCGGGGTCGAGGGCGGCGGCGATGCCGTCCTCGCCGAGGGCTTCGAGGATCTCCGGGGTCGCGGTCGCGGCTGCGGCGAGCGAGACGTCCTCGTCGCCGGCCCGGCGCGCCGCGTCGCCGACCAGCTCCTGGGCGCGCGCCCGGCCGAGCTTCGCGCCGAGCGCGCTCGCCAGCGACTCGGCCATCACCAGGCCGTCGGTCAGCGTCGAGGTTCTCGCGCATCCGGTCGGGGTAGACCTCGAGGCCCTCGAGGCAGCGGCGGATCGCGGCGACTCCTTCGCCGCTCAGGCGCAGCAGCTCCGACAGGGTCTCGGCCTCGGCCTGCCAGGCGCCCGCGGCGCGCTCCTGCTCACCCGGCATCGCGGCGAACATCGTCGACACCAGGCCCGGCGTGCGGCGCGCGGCCGCGACCGCGGTCACCGCCGCCACCGGGTTGCGCTTCTGCGGCAGGGTCGAGGAGCCGCCCCCTCCCCGCCCTCGGCGACCTCGCCGACCTCGGTCTGGGCGAGGAGGACGACGTCGACGCCGACCTTGCCCGCCGCGCCCGCCGCCTGCCCGAGCGCCGCCGCGAGCTCGACCATCCGCGACCGGTTCGACTGCCAGGGCATCGGCGGAGCCGGGAGCCCGAGCCGGTAGGCAAGTGCCTCGGCCACCGCCAAGCCCTCGCCGCCCGCCGCGGCCTCGACCGCGCCGAGCGCCCCGAGCGCGTCGCTCGGCACCGCCGGCTCCCCGCCGAGCGCCGCCAGGGTCCCGACCGCGCCGCCGAGCTGCAGCGCGAGGCGCTCGTCGCGCACCGTCGCCAACCGCGCCGCCGCGTCGTCGAGCCCGCCGAGCCAGTTCGCCGCCCGCAGGCCGAAGGTGATCGGGGAGGCCTGCTGGAGCAGGGTCCGCCCCACCGCCAGGTCGGCGCGGTGCCTCATCCGCCAGCGCCGCCGCCGCATCGCCCGCCGCATGCAGGTCGGCGAGCAGCGGCTCGAGCGCCCGCTTCGCGACCAGCATCGCCGCCGTGTCGACGACGTCCTGGCTGGTCGCGCCCCGGTGGAGCACCGCCTTGGCCTCGTCGGAGAGATGCGGCCGCAGCTGGGCCAGCAGCGCCGGGACCGGGGTCCCGTCGCGCGCCGTCCCCTCGCCGAGCGCGTCGAGGTCCCAGTCGTGCCCGACCCCGGCCGACTCCGTGTCGCCGACCGCGCAGAGCGCCGCGATCTCCTCGGCCGCCGCCGCCGGCGCCAGCCCGACGTCGGCCAGCGCGCCCGCGAGCGCGCCCTCGAAGTCGAGCATCGCCGCCAGCCAGGCGCGCTCGCCCGCCCGCTCGCCGACCTCAGATGGCGAAGAAAACAGTCTCATCGGGGCCCTGCAGGTGGATGTCGTGACGATATCCCCCCTCCACCGATGCGGCGATCAAGGTCGCCCGCTCCGCGTCGCCGCCGCGCAGGCTGCGCAGCACCGGATCGGCCGCGTTCGGCCTCCTCCTCGTCGCCGAAGTAGATGCGGGTGACCAGCCGCGCAAGCAGGCCGCGGGAGAAGACGCTGACCGCGAGGTGCGGCGCCTGCACCGTGTCGCCCGGCCCCGGGATCGGCCCCGGCTTCAGGGTCAGGATCGACCAGCGGCCCTCGCCGTCGGTCGGGCAGCGGGCGAAGCCGCGGAAGCCGTCCCACTCGACCGCGCCGCGCGGATCGTCGGGATGGGCGAAGCGCCCCTCCGGGTCGGCCTGCCAGGTCTCGATCAGCCCGTCCGGGATCGGGTGCCCGAGCCCGTCGAGCAGCCGGCCCTCGATCCGGATCGCGCCCTCGGTGCCCTCCGGCACGACGAACGGGCCGTCCTCCCATTCGAGGCCGAAGCTGAAGAACGGGCCGACCGTCTGCGAGGGAGTCGGCGGCAGCGCCCCCTCCGGCGTCGATCCGCTCACGCGTGCGGCTCCTCGAAGGGCGTCGCTTCGCGGCCGCGCAGGACGATGTCGAACTTGAACCCGAGCGCCCATTCCGGCGTCGTCGCCTCCCAGTCGAAGGCGCTGACCATCCGCGCCCGGTCGGCCGGGTCGCGGACCGAGTTGAAGATCGGGTCGTGGTCGAACATCGGGTCGCCGGGGAAGTACATCTGGGTGACCAGCCGCTGGGTGAAGGCGCGGCCGAAGAGCGAGATGTGGATGTGGGCGGGACGCCAGGCGTTGAAGTGGTTCCCCCACGGATAGGAGCCCGGTTTGATCGTGATGAAGCGGTAGCGGCCCTCGTCGTCGGTGAGGCAGCGGCCGACGCCCTCGAAGTAGCGGATCGAGCGGCGCCGGGTGGCTGTCCCAGGCGTGCCAGTAACGGCCCGAGGCGTTCGCCTGCCAGATCTCCACCAAGGTCCCGCGGAGCGGTCGCCCGTTGCCGTCGAGGACCCGCCCGTGGAGGATCATTTTCTGCCCCTGCGGCTCGCCGCCGAGCCCGACCGTGAGGTCGTTGTCGACCTCGCCGATCCGGTCTTCGCCGAGCAGCGGCCCGGTGATCTCGGTCAGCTGATCGGGGATCGGCACCAGCGGTCGTTTCGGATGGCGGGAGATCGTGCCGCGGTAGCCCGGCCAGTCGTGCGGCGGGTCGACCTTCTCGTGGTCGCGCCGGTAGCCGGCTTTGACCAGGCCCTCGTCCGGCCCGGTCCAGAGCAGGACGTCCTCGCCGAGCTTGGGCTCGCGCGGGACTTCGTAACGGTGCTTGATCGCCATCGCTTCCTCTCCTATCCCTGGGCGTCGACGACCAGCGCCAGGCCCTGGCCGACGCCGATGCAGAGCGAGGCGACGCCGTAGCGCCCGCCGCGCTGCTTCAGCTCCTGGATCACGCGGCCGACGACGCGCCCGCCGGAGGCGCCGAGCGGGTGGCCGAGCGCGATCGCGCCGCCGCTCATGTTGACCTTGTCCGGGTCGAGCTCGGGCCAGCCCTTGAGGCAGGCGAGGCTCTGCGAGGCGAACGCCTCGTTCAGCTCGACCGCGTCGACGTCCTCCCAGCCGATCCCGGCCTTGGCGAGCGCCTTATTCGCCGCCTCGACCGGGGCGATGCCGAAGACGTCGGGGTCGACCCCGTGGACGCCGCGGGAGACGATCCGCGCCAGGGGGTCGCTGCCGATCCGCTCGCCCGCCGCCTCGGAGCCGAGCAGCAGCATCGAGGCGCCGTCGTTCAGCGGCGAGGAGTTGCCGGCGGTCACCGTGCCGTCCTTGACGAAGGCGGGCTTCAACTTGCCGAGCTTCTCCAGCGAGGAGTCGGGACGGATGCCCTCGTCGCGCTCGAGGTCGACGCCGGGGACCGGGACCACCTCGGGGAAGCGGCCCTCGTCCCAGGCCGCCGCGGCGAGGGTGTGGCTGCGCAGGGCGAACTCGTCCTGCGCGTCGCGGGAGATCTCGTAGATGTCGGCGAGTTTCTCCGCCGATTCGCCGAGGCTGATCGTCCACTCGCCGGGCATCTCGGGATTGACCATGCGCCAGCCGAGCGTCGTCGACCAGAGCTGCTCGTGGCCGGCCGGGAAGGCGCGCTCGGGCTTCAGCAGCACCCAGGGGGCGCGGCTCATCGACTCGACCCCGCCCGCGACCATGACCTCGGCGTCGCCGGTCTCGATCGCCCGGGCCGCCTGGATCGTCGCCTCGAGGCTCGATCCGCAGAGGCGGTTGACGGTGGCGCCGGGGACGCGAGGTCGGCAGGCCCGCGAGCAGCACCGCCATGCGGGCGACGTCGCGGTTGTCCTCGCCGGCGCCGTTGGCGTTGCCGAGGATCACGTCGTCGATCCGCTCGACGTCGAGCCCGGGGGCGCGCGTCGAGCAGCGCCTTCAGCGTCTCGGCGGCGAGGTCGTCGGGCCGGGTCTTCGCCAGCGCGCCGCCGTAACGGCCGAAGGGCGAGCGCACCGCCTCATATACGTAGGCGGCGCTCATCGCGAGAGCAGCTCCCGCAGGGCCTCGAGCTCATCGGCGTCGGGCTCCTCGGTGCGGTCCGGCTCGGCGGCGACCGCCAGGTCCCAGCCGGTCGCCTCGTGGACGGCGTCGAGCTCCACGCCGGGGTGCAGTCGGGTCAAGGTCAGCTCCTTGGTCTCGGGGTCGGGCTCGAGCACGCCGAGGTCGGTGATCACCGCGGTCGGGCCGCGGCCGCGGAAGCCGAGGCGCTCGCGGTCACCGGGCCCGTCGCCGAAGCCGACCGTGGTGCGGAAGTCGAGGCGGGGCACGAAGGTCCGGGTCGAGTGCGGGGCGACGACCACGACCTCGCCGCAGCCGGCGGCGATCTCCGGCGCACCGCCCGCGCCCGGCAGGCGCGTCTTCGGATGGTCGTAGTCGCCGATCACGGTGGAGTTCAGGTTCGCATAGCGATCGACCTGGGCGGCGCCGAGGAAGGCGACGTCGATCCGCCCCGGTCCGATCCAGTAGTTGAACATCTCCGGCACCGAGACGACCGCTTCGGCGGTCTCGGCAAGTTCGCCGTCACCGATCGAGAGCGGGATCCGGTAGGGCTTGGCGCCGATCGTCCCCGACTCGTAGACGAGCACCAGCTCCGGGTTGTAGAGCATCCGCGCCAGGATCGCCGCGGTGCTCGGCCGGCCGACGCCGATGAAGACCGAGCGCGCCTCGCGCAGGAGCCGCGCCGCGACCACCGTCTGCACCTCGCTGGCGCTGGCGGGGCGCCTCGGGAGGCTTGCGGGAGATCGTCATCGCGCCTCGACCTCGGCGGCCAGGACGTTCTCCTCCATCCAGGCACGGAAGGCGTCGCGGTCGCGGCTGAGGCCGTCCCAGAACTTGTAGAAGTCGTTGTCGCGGACGGTGATCCCGAGGCTGTAGGAGGGCCGCGAGCCGCCCGGCGCCTCGGCCACCGCGTCGATCGCCCAGCCGGGGATGACGACGCCGCCGGGGCGCGGCTCGAGCTGCTCGACGATCCGCTCGACCGTGACCAGGCTGCGCTTGGCGCCCAGCACCGCCTCCTTCTGCACGCCGGGGATCCCCCAGAGCTGCACGTTGCCCGCCCGGTCCGCCTCCTGGGCGTGGACGATCGCGACGTCGAGGTCGAGCGTCGGGACCGCGACCAGCTTCTCGCCGGTGAACGGGCACTCGATCTCCTCGACCCGCGTGCGCGCCATCAGGTCGGTGCCGACGTAGCCGCGCATGATCGCCATCGGCAGGCCCGCGGCGGCGGCGGCGAAGCGGTTCGCCATCCCGGCGTGGCTGTGCTCTTCGATCTCCAGCGGCCGCGGCCAGCCGTTCTCGATCGCGTCGCGGAAGCGGTGCAGCGAGCCGACCCCCGGGTTGCCGCCGTAGGAGAAGACCAGTCCCTTCGCGACCCCCATGCCGATCATCTGGTCGTAGAGCAGGTCCGGCGTCATCCGGACCAGGGTCAGGTCGGTGCGGCCCTGGCGGATGATCTCGTGGCCGGCGGCGAAGGGGATCAGGTGGGTGAAGCCCTCGAGCGCCACGGTGTCGCCATCGGCGATCAGACCGGCGACGCCCTCGGCGAGGGTCAGGATCTCGGTCACGACAAGGACTCCGACCGCCGGTGCGCTTGCGTGACACCGCCGATCGACCGTTCTCCCCGCATCAACCCGAGTGCGCTATGAGAACAACTGGGCACATCGCGAACCCTAGCGCATGGTTCGCGGTCGTCAAAGCACTATCCGCCGAGAGGTTCACAGGCAGCCTGCGGTGACGATATTGTCCGGATTACGCACAACCTGTCGTATGCCTGAGAACAAGACCCCCACCCTGAGCCGCCACGATTACGTCCAGTCGCTGGAGCGCGGCCTGTCCGTCCTCCGCGCGTTCAACTCCGAACAGAGCGAGATGCGGCTCAGCGAGGTCGCCGCCGAGACCGGCCTGACCCGCGCCGCGGCCCGACGCTTCCTCCTCACCCTGGTCGAGCTGGGCTACGTGAGGTACGAGGACGGTCGCTTCTCCCTGCGGCCGCGGGTCCTCGACCTCGGCTACGCCTACCTCTCCGGCCTGAGCTTCGCCGAGATCGCCCAACCGCATATGGAGACCCTCGTCCGCCAGGTCAAAGAGTCGTCTTCGATCTCGGTCCTCGACGACCTCGACGTCGTCTACGTGGTCCGCGTCCCGACCCGGCGGATCATGACGATCACCCTCGCGGTGGGGACCCGCCTGCCGGCCTACGCGACCTCGATGGGCAGGGTCCTGCTGGCCCAGCTTCCGGCCGAGGAGCGCGAAGAGCGCCTGAGCCGGATCAAGCTGAGCAAGCTCACCTCCCACACGGTGACCAGCAAGGCGAAGCTCCGCAAGGCGCTCGACCGAGCGGCCGAGCAAGGTTTCGCGATGGTCGACCAGGAGCTGGAGGAGGGCCTGCGCTCGGCGGCGGTGCCGATCGTCGACTCCAAGGGCGAGACGGCGGCGCTCAACATCTCGGTCCACGCCAGCCGCGCCTCGATGGAGGAACTGCGCGACGACTTCCTGCCCAAGGTGGAGGCCACCGCGCGGGCGATCGAAGCGGACGCCCGCAGCGGCGCCTCGGCAGCCGTCTGAGCAGGCCTCCCGTCCTTGACAAAGGCGGAACGGCACCCGAAACTCTAGTTTCGCTGTGCGGATATTTGTCCGCGATGCGCACAAAGCAGACCATGGGGAAGGGCTAAGGAGGAGAGATGGCAACCGTCCAGGCGGAGCGTCAGGACCTGTTGATCGGCGGCAGTTGGGCCGCGGCGAGCTCGGGACGGAGCTTCGACAACGTCAACCCCTTCACCGGCGAGGTGGTCGGCTCGGCCGCCGTCGGCGAGCGCCGACGACGCGCGCGCCGCGGTAGACGCGGCCGCCGCCGCCTTCCCCGCGTGGGCGGCGACCTCCCCCGGCAGGCGCCGCGAGCTGCTCGCCGCCGCCGCCCAGCTGCTCGAGGAACGCGGGCCCGAGCTGTCCGCGGTGATGACCGAAGAGACCGGCTCGACCTTCGGCTGGGGCATGTTCAACACCCACCTCGCCGCCGGCATGCTGCGCGAGGCGGCCGCCCAGACCTACGCCCTGGTCGGCGAGGTGATCCCCTCCGACGTCCCCGGCAAGCTGGCGATGGCGGTGCGCGTGCCCGCCGGCGTGGTGGTCGGGATGGCTCCCTGGAACGGGCCGATCATCCTCGGCACCCGCGCCGTCGCCACCCCGCTCGCCTACGGCAACACCGTCGTGCTGAAGGCCTCCGAGCAGTGCCCGCGGACCCACGCCGGGATCGCCCGGGCACTGGTCGACGCCGGCCTGCCCGACGGCGTCGTCAACTACATCTCCCACGATGCCGCCGACGCCCCCGAGGTGGTCGAGGCGCTGATCGCCCACCCCGGCACCCGCCGGATCAACTTCACCGGCTCGACCCGGGTCGGGCGGATCATCGCCGAGACCGCGGGCCGCCACCTGAAGCCGGTGCTGCTCGAGCTCGGCGGCAAGGCCCCCTTCCTGGTCCTCGCCGATGCCGACCTCGACCGCGCCGTCGCCGCCGCCAAGTTCGGCGCCTTCATGCACCAGGGGCAGATCTGCATGTCGACCGAGCGGATCGTCGCCGACAAGGCCGTCGCCGAGGACTTCGCGACGCAGCTCGGCGCCCGCGCCGACGAACTGGTGGTCGGCGACCCGCGCGAGGAATCCACCCAGATCGGGCCGCTGGTCACCTCCGCCTCGCTGGCGAAAATCGAGGAACTGGTCGCCGACGCGAAGGCAAAAGGCGCCGAGGTGATGAGCGGCGGCGAGGCCGTCGGGCCCTGCTACCGCCCGACCGTGCTCTACGGCGTCACCCCGGAGATGCGGATCTACTCGGAGGAGTCGTTCGGGCCGGTCGTCTCGGTGATCCCGGTCGCCGACGAGGACGAGGCGATCCGCACCGCCAACGACACCGAGTACGGCCTCTCCGCCGCGGTCTTCAGCCGCGACGTCCCGCGGGCGCTCGAACTGGCCCAGCGGATCCAGAGCGGCATCTGCCACATCAACGACGCCACCGTCCACGACGAGCCGCAGATGCCCTTCGGCGGCGTCAAGGACAGCGGCTGGGGACGGTTCGGCGGCTCCGCCGCGGTGGGCGAGTTCAGCGACCTGCGCTGGATGACCGTGCAGAGCATCGCCCGCGAGTACCCGATCTGATCGGGCGGGCAGATGCTCCCCGCGAGCGGGCGCCTAGAGGAAGTCGCCGACCTCCGGCGTGATCCGCATGAAGGCCTCGGCCTGGCGGACCTCCTGGTTGCCGGAGATGCGCCGCGCGTGGTTGCCGCGGTGGCCCGCCCGCTCGGTGTAATAGGTGGCGAGGTAGGACTGCGCCTTCATCTCCGCCATCGCCGCGACCTTGCGGTCCATCACCGCGGTGATGTCGACGAAGGTGGTCGGGGTGAAGTTGCAGAGCTCCGGCTGGTGCGGCTCGAAGAGGAAGAGGCGCGGCGGCTTCACCGTCTTGAAGGCGCTGGAGACGCCGGCCCCGGCGGCCAGGGCGCGCGCCCGTTCGACCGCGGCGAAGGCGACCGGGTGGTCGGGGTTGAAGGGGTCGCGGTCGGTGTGGGTGACGATCACGTCCGGGCCCAGCTCGCGGATCACGTCGACCAGCGCGGCGAGGCCGTCGCCGGAGACCTCGAGCGGATAGTCGCCGAGGTCGAGGCAGCGGAAATCGGCGCCGAGCACGGCGGCGGCCCGCTCGGCCTCGCCGTGGCGGATCTCTTTGACCCGCTCGATCGTCTGGCCCTCCTCTTTCCAGAGCTCCCCCGACTCGCCGCGCTCTCCATAAGAGAGCGCCAGCACGTGGGCCTCGCCGCCGGCCGCGGCGGTCGCCGCCAGGGTGCCCCCGGCGCGCCAGAGGAAGTCGGCCGCGTGGGCGCCGACCGCGAGCATCTTCGGCGGCGTGCCGTCAGCCCCGGTCATCGCCCCGCCACCCGCCGCGTGTTGGTCACTGCCATCGTCTTGATCTCCTTCTCCTCGAAGCCCGCGTCGAGCAGGCGGTCGACCATGAAGCCCATGCCGTCCTCGACGGCGGGGTTGAACATCTGCCCGAGGTCGGTCGAGAGGACCGAGTTCTCGGGGCCGGTGGCGCGGATCGCCTCCAGCCAGCGCTCCCAGCTGACTTTGCCGGTGTGCGGGGTGGTGAAGCAGCGCTCGAGCAACGCGCCGCGCGCCGCCAGCTCGCGCTGCTCGGCGATCCCGAGGTCCTGCGAGGGGAACTCGGGGTGGGTGACGACGATCGTCTCGATCCCCGCCGCGACGGCGGCGTCGACCATCGCGAAGATCTCGGCGCCGCTGAGGTGCCCGGTGGCCAGCACCATCTGGTGGCGGGCGACGACCGCGAGCACTTCCAGGGTCTCCGGCAGCGGCTTGCCGTCCTCGCCCAGCACCGGCACCGGCGGGATCTCGATCCCCTGCTCGCGCAGCTCCAGCTGCAGCTTCACCCAGACCGGGACTTTGCCGCCCGCGCCCGCGTGGTCGCGCTCGTGCGACTCGTTGACCGAGTCGACGGTCGGCAGCCAGACGATCCTCGCCCCCTCGCGCCCGGCGACCTCGACCGCCAGCGGGTTCATCCCGCCGACCGCGCGGTTGAGGACGATCGAGCCGAGCGCGTCGATCCCGGGGGCCGCGGCGCGCACCGTGGCCGCCCGCTCGGCGGTGGAGGTGTAGTGGGACTTCATGCAGAAGCCGGCCATGTCGAGCTCGCGCATGCGGCGGGCCAGGCCGAGGTCGTCGATCTTGCGCTCGACCACGTCGGGAGCGATGTGGACGTGCGTGTCGTAGGCCCCGCGCAGCACCTCTCGGGCGCGCGCCGAAGGGATAGGGTCGACCATATTGTCAACAATATTGCACACCAAACGCGGAGGGCAAGTGAGTGAGATGAGCGAGACCGGGACGCGGACCGTGCGGGACGCCGTGCTCGACGTGATGCGCGAGCGCGGGATGACGAAGATCTTCGGCAACCCGGGCTCGACCGAGATCCCCTTCCTGACCGGGCTGCCCGACGAATTCGAGTTCGTCCTCGGCCTGCACGAGGGCGGCGTGGTCGGGATGGCGAGCGGCTACGCGCTGGGGACCGGCGAGCCGGCCTTCGTCAACCTCCACACCGCGCCGGGGCTCGGCAACGCGGTCAACGCGATCGCCGGCGCCCGCGACAACCGGGCGCCGCTGGTGATCGTGGTCGGCCAGCAGGACCGGCGCCAGCTCGCCATGTCCCCCTTCCTCACCGGCCGCGCGCTGGAGAAGCTGGCGGGCGAGTACCCGGTCTGGTCCAACTTCCCGCCGACCCCGCAGGACCTGCCCGGCGCGATCGCCCGCGCCTGGCACGAGGCGCGCCAGCAGCGCGGGCCGGCCCTCGTGGTCGCCCCGATGGGCGACTGGGAGAAGCCCGCCGACGAGCACGTCGCGCCCGGCTCGCCGACCAAGGTGCTGGCCGCCCCGGCGGTCGCCGACGCCGACGTCGAGGAGATGGCGGCGCTGATCGAAGCGGCGTCCTCGCCGGCGATCGTGGTCGGCGCCGGAGCCGACGACGAGGCCGGCTGGGCGGGCGGCGTGGCGCTGGCGGAGAAGCTGCGGGCGCCGGTCTGGATGCAGGAGTTCGGCAGCCGCGCCGGCTTCCCCCAGGACCACCCGCTCTTCGCCGGGATCCTGCACTGGAGCCGCAAGGGCCTGCGCGAGGCGCTCGGCGACCACGACCTGGTGATCGCGGTCGGCACCGCCGCCTTCCTGCTCTACATATATGACCCGGGCGAGATGGTCGGCCCGGACTCGAAGGTCGCGGTGATCACCGACGTGGTCGAGGAGGCCAACCGCTCCGACGCCGAGCTGGCCCTGCTCGCCTCCCCCGGCCTCGCCTGCAGCCGGATCGCCGCCCGGCTGGAGCAGCGCGACGGCCCCGACCCGGCCTCGCACCAGCCGCCCGCCGACCCGGCGCCGCCCGCCGCCGGCGAGCCGCTCCTTCCCGGCCACGTCTTCGTCGCCCTGCGCGACCGGCTGCCGGAGAACGTCGTGCTGATGGAGGAGAGCCCCTCGAGCCGGCCGGAGCTGATGCGGCGGATCCCGGCGCGGGCGCCGATGGGCTTCATCAGCGGCGCCAACGGGGCGCTCGGCTTCGGCCTCGCCGGGGCCACCGGCCTGGCGATGGCGCTCGACGACCGCCCGGTCGTCGCGGTGCTCGGCGACGGCGCCTCGCTCTACACGATCCAGACGCTCTGGAGCGCCGCCAACTACGGCGTGCCGCTGCTGGCGCTGGTGATGGCCAACCGCCGCTACGCGGTGATGGACGGGCTCGCCGCGCGGGCGGGCGGCCCCGGCGCCTGGCCCGGCTTCGGCACCGTCGACGTCGCCACCCTGGCGGCGGGCTTCGGCTGCCCGGCGCGGCGGGTCGGCGACCACGACGAGCTGATCGCCGCCCTCGACGAGCTGCTGCCGACCCTCCCCGGCCGCGACGGCCCGATGGTCCTGCAGGTCGAACTCGAGCCCCCCGCGTGAAGGTCGCGATCACCGGGGGCGCCGGCGGGGTCGGCTCCTCGGTCGCCTTCAACCTGCTCCTCGCCGAGCACCCTTATGAGGTGCTGCTGTTCGACAACCGCCCGAACATGATCACCTCGCACGCGATGGACTTCGAGCAGGTGCTCGAGCAGGGTGCGAGCGGCTCGGTGCGGGCGGGCGCCGAGGGCGAGCTGGCCGACGGCCGACCTGGTGATCGCCGCCGGGGCGGCACCGCTCACCGTCAACACCTCGCGGATGGTCTACCTCGCCGACAACGCGGCGATCGTCGGCGGCCTGCTCGACCAGCTGCCGGCGGGCTGGCCGGGGATCCTGATCCTGGTCACCAATCCGGTCGACCCGCTCTGCACCTGGGCGCGCGAGCGGAGCGCGATCCCGCGCGAGCGCCTGCTCGGCTACACGCTGAACGACTCGCTGCGGCTGCGCACCGCGATCGGCGCCGAGCTCGGCGTCGAGCCGGGCCGGGTCGAGGCCTGGGTGATCGGCGAGCACGGCGACGAGAGCGTCGCCCTCTTCGAGCGCGTGTTGGTCGACGGCGAGCCGGTCGCGCTCGACGCCGACCAGCGCGAGCGGGTGATCGAGTTCATCCGCTCCTGGTACACCCGCCACGTCGCCCTCGACTCGGGCCGCTCCTCGACCTGGACCAGCGGCCTCGGCCTGGCGCGGATGGTGGAGGCGATCCGCGCCGACTCGGGTGAGCTCTGGCCCGCCTCGGTGGTGCTCGAGGGCGAGTACGGGATCGAGGGCGCCTCGCTGGGCGTGCCGGTGCGGCTCGGCCGCGGCGGCGTCGCCGAGCTGCCCGAGTGGGATCTGGAGCCGGAGGAGTCGGCGGCGCTGCGGGCGGGTGCCGAGACGGTCCGCACGGCGGCGGCGGCGATCGCCGCGAAAGCTTGAACCAAGGGAAAGAGGAGAGATGGCACTGAAGGGACTCGAGGGCAAGGCGACGATCGTCACCGGAGGGGCGTCCGGGATCGGGCTCGCCACCGCCGAGCGGCTGGTCGCGGAGGGCGCCCGGGTGGCGCTCCTCGACATCGACGGCGAGGCGGCCGAGCGGGCCGCGGCCGAGCTCGGCGGCGAGAGCATCGGGCTGCGCGCCGACGTCTCCTCCGAGGAGGAAGTCGCCGCCGCCTTCGCCGCGGTGCGGGAGCGCTTCGGGACGATCGACGCCCTCCACAACAACGCCGGGATCGAGGGCGACTCGGCGCCGCTCGTGGAGAGCAGCGTCGACCAGCTCGACCGGCTGCTGGCGGTCAACGTGCGCGGCGTCTACCTGGTGCTGCGCGAGATGCTCCGCGACGCGAGCGCCCACGGCACCGCCGGCGGCGATCGTCAACACCGCCTCCGGCACCGCCCTCCACGCGGTGCCCGGGCATGGGCCAGTACGCCGCGACCAAGGCGGCGGTGCTGGCCCTCACCCGCAACGCCGCGGTCGAGAACGCGCGCTCCGGCATCCGCGTCAACGCGGTGGTCCCCGGCCCGGTCGACACGCCGCTCTTCGACCGGCTCTCGGACGAGGTCAAAGTCGGGGGTCTCCGCGGCGCTGCCGATCGGCCGGGTCGGCCGGCCGGAGGAGGTCGCGGCGCTGGTCGCCTGGCTGCTCAGCGACGAGGCGCCCTACGCCTGCGGCGGCGTCTTCACCATCGACGGCGCGGAGACCGCGGCCTGAAATCGTCATCGGCCGGCGGCTACCCGCCGCCGGCCGTCCGCGCCTAGAGCACCATCGTCACGGTCTTCTCGACCGTGTTCTCCTCGATCCCGGAGAAGCTCAGCTCGCTGCCCAGGCCGCTGGTCTTGCGCCCGCCCCAGGGCAGGCGCGGGTCGGGGGCGCCGAAGCCGTTGATCCAGACCGTCCCGGCCTCCAATTTGGAGGCCAGCAGGTGGGCGGCGGAGACGTCGCGGGTCCAGATGAAGGCGGCGAGGCCGTAGGTCGTCTGGTTGGCGAGCCGGGCCGCCTCCTCGAGGTCCTCGAACGGCATCACCAGGCCGACCGGGCCGAAGATCTCCTCGCGGGCGATCTTCATCGTGTTGTTGCCGTCGGCGAAGACCGTCGGCTCGACGAAGAAGCCGGGCCGGTCGGGACGGCCGCCGCCGGCGACCAGCCGCGCGCCCTCCTCCTGCCCCGCCTCGATGTAGCCGCTCACCCGGTCGAGCTGGGCGCGGTTGATCAGGGCGCCCATCGTCGCCTCTTCGTCGAGCGGATCGCCGAGGCGCACCGCCGCCGCCGCCTCGGCGAGCCCGGCGACGACGTCGTCGTAGTGCTCGCGGGCGGTGAGGATGCGGGTGCCCGCGGCGCAGATCTCGCCCTGGTTGGCGAACAGGCCCATCGCGGTGCCGGCGACCGCCGCCTCGATGTCGGCGTCGGCGAGGATCACCTGCGGCGACTTGCCGCCCAGCTCGAGCGTCACCGGGCGCAGCTGCCGGGCCGCCTCGATCGCGATCTCGCGGCCGACCTCGGGCGAGCCGGTGAAGCTGATCTTGTCGACCCCGGGATGGCGGACCAGCGCCGCGCCCGCGGTCTCGCCGAGGCCGCAGACGACGTTGACGACGCCGCCCGGGAAGCCCGCCTCGGCGAACAGGTCGGCGAGCAGGAGCGTGGTCAGCGGCGCGTCCTCCGGCGGCTTGACGACGACGGTGCAGCCCGCCGCCAGGGCCGGCGCCAGCTTCCAGGCGGCGATCATCAGCGGCGAGTTCCAGGGGGTGATCGCGGCGACCACGCCGATCGGCTCGCGCCGCGTGTAGGAGTGGCGGGGGCGGCCGATGTGGGGCAGCGCCTCGACCGCGCGGCCGTCGATCTTGTCGGCCCAGCCGGCGAAGTGGCGGAGCGTGTCGACCGTGCCGGGGACGTCGACGACGCGGGCGTCGAACACCGGCTTGCCGACGTCGACGGCTTCGATCCGGGCGAACCGCTCGGACTCGCGTTCGACCAGGTCGGCGAGCCGGAAGAGCAGGGTGCCGCGCTCGGCCGGGGTGAGGCGGGACCACTCGCCGTCGAGCTGCGCCCGCGCCGCGGCGACCGCGGCGTCGATGTCGGCGGCGTCGCCCGCGGCGACGTGGGCCAGGGTCTGCTCGCTGGCCGGCGCGATCACCTCGATCGTCGCCTCGCCGGCCGCCTCGCGCCAGGTGCCGTCGATCAGCAGGCCGGTCGGGCCGAGGTCGAGGTCGGGGGTCGTCGTTGCGTCAGTTGCCATCAGGCCATCATCTCCGTGCGCTCGTCCACATTTGCGTTCCGCAGCTCCAGCGGCTGCCCATCCATCCCCAGCACCAGCGAGGACTCCTCGTACCAGCTGTCCGGCGCCCGCGTGCCCCAGAAGCTGCGGCAGCGCTCGTCGTTGACGCTCCACCGCAGCGGCACCAGGTCGGGGTCGCCGGTGTAGTAGTCGCAGGCGTAGAGCTCGATCCGGTGCCCGTCGGGGTCGCGCAGGTAGACGAAGAAGGCGTTGCTCACGCCGTGCCTCCCCGGGCCCCGCTCGATCGCGTCGGCGTGACCCGCGGCGGCGAGCTGGTCGCAGGCGTGGAGGACGCCCGCGGGCTCCGACACCCACATCCCGACGTGGTGCAGGCGCGGCCCGCGCCCGGCGGTCAGGGCGACGTCGTGGACGGTCTGCTTGCGCATCAGCCAGGCGCCGGAAAGCCGCTCGTCCTCGCCGTCGGTGGAGATGTACTCGGTGCAGCGGAAGCCGAGGCCGAGCCAGAAGCGGGCCGCCCGTTCGACCTCCGGCACGTGCAGGTTGAAGTGGTCGATCCGCATCACCGGGGCGCCGCGGTGGATGTCGAAGCGCTGCATCTGCTGCTGCGCGGGCTCCATCTCGTGGAAGAACTCGAGCGGGTAGCCGAGCGGATCGGCGACCCGCAGGCCGGGGCCCTGGCCGCGCTCGCCGTCGACCCAGACGGGCTCCTCGCCGCGGCCGCGGAACTCCTCCTCGAGGCGACCCAGGTCGGCCGGTTCACGGACCCGGAAGGCGAGGTGGCCGACCGCCGCCCGCGGTGCCTGGCGCAGGACGAGGCAGTGGTGGAGGCGCTCCTCCCAGCCGCGCAGGTAGAGGGCATCGTCGGTGCGCTCGGTGACGATCAGGCCGAGCAGGTCGACGTAGAAGCGCTCCGAGGCCTCGAGGTCGGTGACCAGCAGCTCGGCGTGCGCGCAGCGCAGGATGTCGAAGTCGGGCCGCACCGTCTCGGCGAGCAGCGCCTCGACCCGGGTCGGGGCGCTCACGACGCCCTCCCCCCGCCGACCGGGGCCGGCTGGCCGGCTTCGGCCAGCCGCGTCTCGTAGGCCTCGACCGTGCGCAGCTTGTGGCGACGGGCGTCGCGCTCGATCCGCGCCGGGTCGGCTCCCTCCTCGATCAGCTCGGCGATCGCCTCGTGCTCGTTCGCGGATTCGTTGCCGCGGGTCGGGATGTAGAGGAAGACCGTCGCCCGCAGCGTGTTGAGTCGCTCGTTCGTCTCGGTCAGCTCGCGCCGCAGGTAGGTGTTCGGGCAGCGGTCGTAGATCACCGCGTGGAACTCGTGGTTGAAGCGGGAGACCTGCATCAGGTCGAGCCGCTCGATCGCGCCCCGCATCTTCTTGTTGATCGCCCGCAGCCGCTTGGTGTCGGCGGCGCGCATCTCCGGCGCGGCGGCGGCGGTCGCGTAGCCCTCGAGCAGGGCCAGCGTCACCATCACCTCTTTCCAGGAGCCGGTGTCGACCGGCGCCACCTGGGCGCCCTGGTTGGCCCGGTAGATCACCCATCCCTCCGCCTCGAGGCGGCGGATCGCCTCGCGCACCGGCATCGGGCTGACCTCCAGCTCGCGCGCGATCGCATCGATCACGAGGCGGTACCCAGGCCCGTACGTGCCGTCCAGGATGCGCTCCTTGAGGACCGTGTAGGTCCGTTCCTGCTTGCTCGGCTCTCGCTCCCCACCACTCAACTTGCTCTCCTCCCTCCCAGGATCCGGTCGGGGGAAACATATTCGTTATTTGATCGGATCTATAGTCCGACCGCGGACGATCCCGTCGAGGTCGCCCTCTAAATCCGTCCTTGACAAGTAGCTGGAGGTTAAGGAAGGTATGCGGTACGGATCGTGGATGGAAGTGCGCGATGCGAACAAGTGAGCATCACGGGAGCTTGTCGCGGAGTCCGCTTCAGCGGTCCGAGGGAATGAGACGACATGTGCCACACGACGTATGGGCCACCGCACGCAACCGGCGCCGACCGGCCGTCGCGTCGACCCGCGAGAGGAGAGAGATGCACCGCAGCAACCCCGAGAGGAGCGCGTCGTGAGCGCGGCCAGCGGATCTGAGCAACCGGTCGCGGCCGTCCCCGGTCCGGGCACCGTCTCCGGTGGTGGTTCGACCTCGGGAGAGGGCAGCTCCGGCGCCCCCAGCCCGGCTCGCTACTGGCTGAGCCGCTTCCTGCGGGTCGAATGCCTGAGCGTCCTCGTCGCGACGCTCGTGCTCGGCGCCTTCATCGGCATCCTGCATCCGGACTTCCTCTCCTCCTCGCAGATCCGCGACGTCCTGCAGCAGTCGGTCTACGTCGCGATCCTCGCCTCGGGGATGGCGTTCCTGCTGGCGATGCGCGAGATCGACCTCTCGGTCGGCTCGATCTTCGGCCTGACCCTGATCATCGCCGCCCTGCTCATGCAGGGAGGGATGAACCCGTGGATCGCGGCCCTGATCGGGATCGCCTGCGCGGGCGGCATGGGCCTCGTCAACGCGGTGCTCGTCCAGGTGATCGCGATCCCGGCGATCGTCGCCACCCTGGCGACGCTCTCGATGTACCGCGGCCTGGCGCTCGCGCTCAGCCACGGCCAGCAGGTGACGAAACTGCCCTTCGGCAACTCCTTCTTCACCTTCCTCGGCGGCAAACAGTTCGGCATCCCGGTCAGCGTCTGGGGCATGATCCTGATCGCGATCGTGATGACCGCGATCCTGCGGCTCACCCCGTTCGGCTACCGGGTGCGGGCGATCGGCTCCAACCCCGAGGCGGCGACCTTCTCCGGCATCTCGATCCCGCGGGTGCGGGTCCAGGCGCTGGTGATGATGGGGATCCTCGCGGGCATCGCGGGCATCTTCGGGCTCGCCTTCTTCGAGTCGGGCGAACCGAACATCGGCAGCGGCTTCGAATTCGAGGCGATCGCCGCCGCGGTGATCGGCGGCACCTCGCTGCGCGGCGGCAACGCCACCGTGGTCGGGGCGATGATCGGCGCGATCCTCCTCACCGAGGTCTCGAGCGGCCTCGTCTACTTCAACGTGCCGCAGAACTGGAGCGCGTTCGCGACCGGCGCGGTGATCCTCGTCGCCGTCTCGCTCGACAGCATCGTCCGCCTGCGCGGCCGGCGCAGCGCCCAGCGGGGCGGGCTGGGCCTATGACGACCGCCGAGGCGGGCGAACCGCACCCGAGCGACACAACCACTTACCCCAACGCGCGGCACCGATTTGGGTGGTGCCGCGCCAGCAGCATGTCCTGTATCAGAGAGGAGAGAAACTAAATGCCTAACCGGCAATTGGGAAGCAATCGCAGGAGGTCCGTGTTGGCGTTGGTCGGCGCCGCGGCACTGCTGCTGGCGCTGGTACTCAGCGCTTGCGGGTCGAGCAGTTCCTCGTCCTCGTCCAGCACGGGCGGAGGCGGCAGCACCGAAGAAGGTGGCAGCACGAAGAGCGGCAGCGAAATCAACATCGCCGTGGTCAGTGCCACCACCACGCAGAACGCGTTCCAGGAGATGACCTACGGAGCCGAAGCCGCGGCTGAACACGAAGGCGTGAACATCAACGCCTCGGCCCCGAACGGTGTCAACCCGACCCAGGAGGTCGGCCAGTTCCAGGCGGCGACGCACACCTCCCAGGACGGGATCACGATCGCGACCACGGCGCCGGAAGACTTCGTCCGCCCGTACCAGCAGGCGACCGAAGAAGGCATCCCGGTGATCACGATGGACTCGCCGCCGCCCGAAGGCAGTGGCGTCGAAACGTTCGTCGGCAACAGCAACACCGAAGTCGGCGAAATCCTCGCCAAAGAAATGCTGAAAGAAATCCCGGCGAACGCGACCGGCGAAATCGTCTTCGGCAACGACATCCCCGGGCTCGTGTTGCTCGAACTCCGGATCCAAGGTATGGAAAACGTCCTGAAGAAAGAACGTCCCAACCTGAAGCTCGTCGGACCGTTCAACGTCGGGTCCGAGCCGACCGAAAATTACAACAACTGGAACAACCTGGTGAAGGCGCATCCGGGTGCCGTCGCCTACCTGGCGCCGGGCGATCAGGACGCTGTCTCGCTGTACAAGATCCAGAAAACGACCGGCGAAAAATTCCTCGTCGGAGCGTGTGACGTCGACCCGATCGCGCTCGAAGCGGTGCAGAACGGCTACGTCTACGCCCTCGGTGATCCGTACCACTTCATGAAGGGGTACATCTCGGCCTCGCTGCTCGCCCAGCACGCGAAGGAAGGGAAAGAAATCCCCAAGGGTTGGTGGAATCCGGGTTCCGGCATCGTCAACAAAGCGAACGTCGCGGAAATCATCAAACGCGAGGAAAGCCAGGCGAACCGAGCTGAATTCTTCGAACCGATCGCCGAAGAACAGCTCAAAGATCCGAGCAAATACGTGAAACCGATCTCGGATCTCAACTAGGTCAGATGCTCGTAGTCGAGGACATCAAGAAGTCCTACGGCGGCGTGCAGGCGCTGGCCGGCGCGAACCTCACGGTTCGCGCCGGCTCGGTGCACGCCCTGCTCGGTGAGAACGGGGCAGGCAAGTCGACGTTGGTCAAGATCATCATCGGCGCGGTCAGCCCGGACAGCGGCACGCTGCGGCTGGACGGCGAGGAGGTCTCCTTCTCGAACAGCGCCGACGCCGCCCGGCACGGGGTCGCCGCGGTGTCGCAGGAGCTCAGCCTCTTCCCGGACCTCGACGTGCTCAGCAACCTCTTCCCGATGCGCGAGGAGAAGCGCGGCCCGTTCATCAACCGCCGCGCGATGGAAGCGCGGGCGAAGCCGGTGCTCAAGGACCTCGGCCTCGACGTCGGCATGCGCCAGCGGGTCGAGACGCTCTCGCTGGCCGAACGGCAGCTGGTCGAGATCGCCAAGGCGCTGGTCACCGAACCGCGCGTCCTGATCCTCGACGAGCCGACCTCGGCGCTCGAGTCCTCCGGCGTCGAAACCCTGCTCAGCGTGCTGAAAGTGCTGCGCGAACGGCAGGTCGCGGTGGTCTTCGTCTCCCACATCCTCGAGGAGGTGATGGCCCTCTGCGACGACATCACCGTGCTGCGCGACGGCCGTCCGGTGCTCGAAGGCCAGCCCCGCTCGGAGCTCAGCGTCAGCGCGATCGTCGCCGCGATGCTCGGCGACAAAAAGGTCCAGTCGACCGGGGTCGAGGGCGACGCCGAGCTGAGCAAGGAGCTCGCCGGGAAGATCCAGTCGGGCGGCGAGAAGGACGAACTGCTGCTCGAGGGGGCGGGCGTCGAAGGCTCGCTGATCGAGGTCGACCTGCGCGCCAAACCCGGCGAAGTGGTCGGGCTGGCGGGGCTGGCGGGCTCCGGGCACCTGGCGGTGCTCGAGCTGATCAGCGGCCAGCGCCGGCTCAAGGAAGGCAGCGTGACGCTGCCCGGCGGCCACAAGCTGCGGCGGACGATGCGCGGCGCGGTCGGCTCCGGGGTCGCGATGGTGACCGGTGACCGGCGCCGCTTCGGCCTGATGCTCGACAAGTCGATCTGGGAGAACATCGCCCAGGTCAGGGCGGTGGCGCTGGCCGGCGAAGGCCCGGTGGTCCGCCGCGGGGCGCTGCGGCGCCACGCCAGCGAGATGGTCGAGCGGCTCGGCGTCAAGGCGCCCTCGATCGACACCAACGCCGGCATGCTCTCGGGCGGCAACCAGCAGAAGCTGGTCTTCGCCAAGTGGCTCGACGCCGAACCCACCCTGCTGCTGCTCGACGACCCGACCCGCGGGGTCGACATCGGCGCCAAGGCGGAAATGCACCGCCTGATCCGCGCCGCCGCCGACGCCGGGGCGATCGTCCTGCTCGCCTCGACCGACATCGACGAGATCGTCGAAGTCTGCGACCGGGTCGCCGTCTTCTTCGAGGGGCGGGTCAGCGCCGAGATGAGCAAAGACTCGCTCGAACAGCACCGGCTGCTCGAGGTGATGAACACCTCGCAGTCCGCCCCCACCGCGGCCAGTTGAGCGAGGCGCGTCGACGCAGGCGTCCCGCCGCGCCGGTTCCGCGCCGGGACGCAGATCGTCGCCGGGCTCGGCTGCGTCGAGGCGCGGCTGGCCGACGAGCTGGCGGCGCTCGGGGCGCGCAAGGTCGCCGTCGTCTTCGACGCGGGCTTCGCCGCGGCGGGCCTGCTCGAGCCGGTCCTCGCCGCGGCCGGCGAGGTCGAGCTGCACCTCTGCGACCCGGTCGGGGTCGATCCCGACATCGGCACCGCCGAACGCCTGGCCGCGGCGGCGGTCGCGGCGGGCGCCGACTCCGTCCTCGCGGTCGGCGGCGGCAGCGCCCTCTGCGCCGCCAAGGCGGTGGCGATCCGGCTGCGCAACGACGGCCCGCTGGAGGCCTACGCGGGCGTCGGCAACCTGCCCCACGACCCCGCCCCGACCGTCGCCGTGCCGACCACCGCGGGCTCGGGCAGCGAGGTCTCGACCGTCGTCGTCCTCCACGACGAGCGGCTCGACCAGCACCTGGTGATCCGCGGCGAGGGCTACGAGCCCGAGGTCGCCCTGCTCGACGGCACGCTGCTGCGCTGCCTCCCCCGCGACCCGCTCCTCTTCGCCGCCCTCGACGCCCTCAGCCACGCCTACGAGGCGCTCTGGGCGCGCGGCGCCTCGCGCTTCACCGACGCGATGGCGCTGGCCGCCGCGCCGCTGATCCGCGCCTCGCTGCCGGCGGCGCTCGAGCACGAGGACGCGGCGCTGCAGACCTTGATCGAGGCGAGCGCGATGGCCAACCTGGCGGGCGGCAACGCGCGGCTGGCGCTGATCCACGCCCTCACCTCGGCCCCCGACGTCCACCTTCCCCACGGCTACCAGAACGGCGTCCTCCTCCCCCACGTCGCCGCCTTCAACGAGCCGGCGCTCGCCGATCCGGCGCGACGCGAGATCGAGCACCTGCCCGCGCTGCTGGAGGAGGTCGGCTTCGAGCGCCCGCTTCCGGCCGGAGGAGCTCGGCGACGAGGGCGCCGCCTCGATGGTCGCGGCGGCCCTGCAGAACCCGTTCACGGCGAACAACCTGCGCCCGGCGGAAGAGTCCGACCTGCGCGACCTGCTCGCCGCCGCGCGCGACTAGTTCCTCGGGGTCACTGGGGGACGAGGAAGGGACGCGGCCATCTCGGAGGCCGCCCTGGCAGGCTGAGGCCGCCTCCGAAATGGCCGGGTCTGCGGGGGAGGTGAGGGTGCGGATTCCGTGCGGGAATTGCCGGGGAGACGGGCGGAAGGCGATGGGAAGGCGTGGGAGAGACTGCGGGAACGTCACGAAGTACGCGTGATCCGTCGGAGTTCTTAGGGAGTCCCAGACGCGCTGAGTGAATTGACCCCACCATGGTGTGGTGAAGTCACTCAGCGTCTTTGTAACGGTGACGAAGCGCGCAGTCCGCTGAGAAACCCTCCCGACTCCCCGGTGGAACTCCCGCAGCGCTCCCACGAACCCCCGCAATCCTCCGCACCCGGGCGTCTCGGAGGCGGCCTCAGCCTGCCCGGGTCGCCTCCGAGACGCCCGGGCCACCGTCACCGGCCGCAACGGCCCGAACCCTCACCCGTCCCCGGGCGCCAACGGCCTGAACCCTCACTCAGGCGCCCGCCTCGCGGGGGGCGCTTGGGCTCAGGCTGGTGAAGGCGCGGAGGACGATCAGCGAGCCGACGCCGCAGACCGCGATCGTCACCGCCATCGGCACCGCGGTGTGGGAGCCGGCGATGCCGACCAGGGGAGCCGCCGCGGCGCCGACGCCGAACTGGCCGAGGCCGAAGAGGGCCGAGGCGCTGCCGGCCGCGTGCTGCTGGTGGGCCATCGCCAGCGCCGTCGCGTTCGGCTGGATCAGGCCGACGCTGGAGATCGTCGCGAGCAGGAAGAGGAGCAGCGGCACCAGGCCGAGCCCGAGCAGCACCGTCGCCAGCAGGCCGGCCCCGCCGATCGCCATCGCCGTCACCCCGAAGCGGAGCAGCGGCGCCGGCCCGGTGCGGCCGACCATCCGCCGGCTCACCTGGGAGGCGGCGACGATCCCGGCCGAGTTGACGCCGAAGGCGACGCCGTAGAGCTGCGGCGAGACGCCGTAGATGTTCTCGAGCACGAACGGCGAGCCGGAGATGTAGGCGAACATCGCCGCGAAGGAGAGGCCGCCGGAGACCGCGAAGGGGACGAAGCGGCGGTCGGTGAGGAGGGCGCCGAAGACCCGCAGCTTGGCGCCCAGGCCGGGCTCGTGACGGAGGTGGGCGGGCAGCGTCTCGGGGAGGCGCAGGGCGGCCGTCGCGAGGAGGACGGCGCCGAGCGCGGCGAGGACGACGAAGATCCCGCGCCAGCTGGTCAGCAGCAGCACCTGGGCGCCGACGACCGGCGCCAGCACCGGCGCGACGCCGCTGACCAGGACGAGCAGGGCGAAGATGCGGGCCGCCTGGTCGCCGCTGTAGACGTCGCGGACGATCGCCCGGGCGACGACGAAGCCGATCCCGCAGGCGCAGCCCTGGGCGAAGCGCAGGCCGAGCAGCACCCAGATGCTGGGCGCCACCGCGCAGAGCGCCGAGACCGACCCGTAGGCGGCGAGGCCGATGAGGACGAGGCGCCGCCGGCCGAGCGTGTCGCTGAGCGACCCGGCGACCACCTGCACGAGCGCGATCCCCAGCAGGCAGGCGGTGAGGGTGAGCTGCCCGGTCGAGGTGTCGGCGCCGAGGTCGGTGGTCAGGTGGGGCAGCGCCGGCAGGTAGAAGTCGATCGACATCGGCGCCAGCCCGCTGAGCGCACCGACGATGAGGAGCAGGGTGAGGCGACGGCGATCGTCGCCGCGGCGTTCGGCTACCTGCGCGGGCGAACCGACGGCGGCGCCCACGCGGCCCTTACATGCCCTGGCGGGAAGGGCGGACGACGATCTCGCTGATGCTGACGTTGGCGGGCTGGACCAGGGCGGCGAGGATCGCCGCGGCGATGTCGGCCGGGTCGAGCGGGGTCACCCCGGCGAAGGCTTTTTTGGTCTCGGCGAGCACCTCCTCGCGGGTGTGGGTGCGCAGCTCGGTCGCGGTCGAGCCGGGGACGACGAGGGTGACGCGGGTGCCGGCCTCGATCGACTCCTGGCGCAGCGCCTCGGTGAAGGCACCGAGGCCGAACTTGGTCAGGCTGTAGACGCCGGAGTAGGTGCCCACCACCTTGCCGCCGACCGAGCTGACGTTGACGATGTGCCCGCCGCCGGCCGCGCGCAGGATCGGCAGCGCCGCGTGGGTGCAGTAGAGGACGCCGAAGACGTTGACGTCGATCATCCGCCGCCACTCCTCGGTCGGCGCCCCCTCGATCGGGCCGAGCTGCATCACCCCGGCGTTGTTGACCAGCGCGTCGAGCCGGCCGAAGTGCGCGGCGGCGCCCGCGACGAAGGCGTTCGCCTGCTCCTCGTCGGCGACGTCGGTGGGGATCGCCAGCGCCTCTCCCCCGGCCGCCTCGATCCGCGCGACGATCTCCTCCAGCCGCTCGGCGCGGCGGGCCGCCAGTGCCACCTTCGCGCCGGCCCCGGCGAGCGCCAGGGCGGTCGCCTCGCCGATCCCCGAGGAGGCGCCGGTGATCGCGACGACCTGATCCTGCAGCGGTGCGTCCATCAATTCTCCTTACGGGGGACCGGGGTCCCCGGGTAGCCGGCGGTGTCGATCCGGACGTCGACCACGACCGCGGCGCCGGCGCGGGCCTCGGCGGCGGCGCGGGCCAGCGTCTCCTCGAGCGCGGCGGGGTCGTGCACCGGCCCGTGCCCGGCCAGCCCGAGCGAGCGGGCGAGCGCCGCCAGATCGGGGTCGGGGTCGTCGATCGCGATCCCGACGGAGCGGTTCTCGACCGCCCGGTCGCGGGCCACCGCCATCCGTTCCTGGTGGACCTCGTCGTTGAAGAAGGAGCGGTTGTTGGCGACGACGACGAGCAGCGGCAGGCGGTGGCGCGCCGCGGTCCAGAGCGCCTGGCAGCCCATCAGGAAGTCGCCGTCGCCGAGCACCGCGACGGCCAGCCGGTCCGGCTCGGCCTCGGCCAGGGCGAGCGCCGCGCCGACCGCCATCCCGGGCCCGGAGCCGAGCCCGGCGCCGCCGTCCTGGCCGAGGTAGTCGAGCGGCCCGGCGGCCCGCAGGTCGGCTCCGTCCCAACCCAGCGGCAGGCGCACGGCGCAGGCGGGGGCGTCGCCGAGCGCCCGCTCCAGCGCGGCGGCGAGCGCGCGCATGCCGATCGCGCCCGCGGCGGGCTCGGTCGGCGCGGCGGCGGCGAGGGCCGGCGGCCAGTCGGCGCGGGCCGGAGCCGGGTCGCCTGCTCGCTCGAGCAGGGCCGCGACCAGCAGGTCGGGGTCGGCGGCGATCGGCAGGTCGACCGGCGGCTGGGCGAAGTGGTCCTTGCTCCAGCCGTTGTGGAGGGCGTCGTCCAGGGTGGCGGAGACGATCTTCGCCGCCGGCGGCGCCTCGCCGAGAGCCTGGCGCAGGGTGCCCGCGAGGTCGACCCAGTCGAGCGCCAGGATCGCGTCGGCGGCGGCGATCAGCTCACGCCCCGAGGGCGTCAGGAAGGTGCCCGGGACGGCGGCGACCGCGGGGTGGTCGGTGGGGAAGCCCGCCGCCACCTTCAGATCGGTGAGGACGGCGGCGCCGAGGCGCTCGGCCAGCTCGACCCGGGCCCGCCAGCCGGCCTCTCCCCCGCCCACCCGGCCGACCAGGAGGAGTGGCCGCTCGGCGGCGCCGAGGAGCTCCGCGGCGCGGGCCACCTCGGTCGCCCCGGGCGCGGGCGGCGCGGGCGGGCGGAGTCGTTCGAGATCGGGGAAGCTGACCTCGGCGGGCGCCTCGCTCTCGAGCACGCCGGTGTCGAAGCAGACGTAGGTGGGCGCCGACGGCTTCGCCCGCGTCACCGCGTCGGCGCGGGCGAGGGATTCGAGGGCGGCCGGGCCGGAGGCGGGGCTGTCGTCCCACTTGATGAAGGGCCGGATCAGCGCGCCCTGGTCGGCGGAGGTGTGGATCCACTCGATCCAGGGTCGGCGGCGATCGGCGGCGAAGGGGCCGGTGGCGCCGACGATCACCATCGGCACCCGATCGCAGAAGGCGTTGAAGATCGCCATCGTCGCGTGCATCAGGCCGACGTTGGTGTGCAGGGCCACCGCCATCGGCTCGCCGGTCACCTTGGCGTAGCCGTGGGCGACGGCGACGGCGTGCTCCTCGTGCAGGCAGAGGACCATCTCCGGGTCGGCGTCGCCGAGCTCGTTGACGAGGCTGTCGTGCAGGCCGCGGAAGCTGGCGCCGGGGTTGAGGGCGAGCTTGCGATAGCCGAGCCGGCGCAGCATCAGGGCGATCGCGTCGCTCCACCACTCGAGCTTCGGCTCGCTCGGGGCAGGCACGCGGAGGTGTTCTTCAGGGGGGGAGGACATCGCCTTGATAAACCACTATTAATTATGCATGATTAGCGCCCTTCCAGGCGTCCAGGGAACGAAGGAGAAGAGGATGGGAACACGTTGAGCGAGCAGAGCGCAGACGGCCGGGTCGCCGTCGTGACCGGCGCCGCGGCGGGTATCGGGCAGGCCCTGGCGGGCCGTCTCGCGGCCGACGGCCTGCGGATCGCGATCGCCGATCTGGCGCCCGCCGAGGAGACCGTCGCCGCGGTCGAGGCAGCGGGCAGCGAGGGCTTCGCCCAGCGCTGCGACATCAGCGACGGGGCCGACGTCGACAAGTTCGCCGCCGCCGTCCGCGAGCGCTTCGGCCGCTGCGACGTGCTGGTCTGCCAATGCCGGCGATCTACCCGATCGCCAAGTTCGAGGACTGGACCTGGGAGCAGTGGCGGGCGGTGATGTCGGTGAACGTCGACTCGCTCTTCCACCTGACCAAGGCGTTCCTGCCGCCGATGCGCGAGGCGGGCTGGGGGCGGATCGTCTGCGCCGCCAGCAACGGCGTCTACAGCGGCCTCCCCGGCCTCACCCCCTACGTCGCCAGCAAAGGCGCGGTGGTCGGCTTCCTCCGCAGCCTGGCCGGGGAAATCGGCGCCGACGGGGTGACGATCAACGCCTACGCGCCGAGCCTCACCCGCACCCAGGGGACCACCGTGACCGGGCCCCACGAGGAGCTCGGCCTGTTCGAGAAGGTCATCGAGGAGCAGGCGATCCCCCGCACCCAGGAGCCCGAGGACGTCGCCGGGCTCGTCTCCTTCCTCGCCTCCGACGCGGCGAGCTTCATCACCGGGCAGACGATCCCGGTCGACGGGGGCGCCGTCCATGCCTGACCCGAGGAGGAGCTGAGATGGCCGAGATCGTCGGCGCCTTCGGGCTGCCCCACAACCCGCACTTCCCCGCCTGGTCGGCCGACGGGCACCCGCTCGGGCCGGAGATCGACCGCTACTACGGCGAGGTCGCCGAGCGGCTGGCGGCGGTCGAGCCGGAGGCGCTGATCTTCATCACCTCCGACCACTACAACATGTTCTTCGAGACGGTCCCACTGTTCGCGATCGGCGTCGCCGAGGCGGCCGCCGGGCCGAGCGATTACCCGGAGATCGCCCGCCGCGAGCTGCCGCTCGACGCGGCCCTCGCCCGTTATCTCGACCAGTCGCTGGTCGACGCCGAATTCGACGTGGCGATGCTGCAGGAGCTCGAATTCGACCACACCGTGATCGCGCCGCTCGGCTTCGTCTGGCCGGGCGAGCCGATCCCCCTGGTGCCGCTCTTCATCTCCGCCTTTTTGCGGCCGATCGCCTCGGCCCGCCGCTGCTACGAGCTGGGGCGGACGATCCGCGCGGCGCTCGCCGCCCGCAGCGAGGGCCCGCAGCGGATCGCGGTGATCGCCAGCGGCAGCTTCTCGGTCGAGATCGGCGGCCCGCGCCTCTTCCCCGACGCCCACGTCGGGGTGCCGGCGCCGCAGTGGACCGAGCGCGTGGTCGAGCTGCTGCGGGCGGGTGACTTCGAGACCCTGGTCGCCGAGTCCACCGACGACCAGCTGCGCGAGGCCGGCAACGCGGGCGGCGAGATCCTCGACTGGATCGCGATGCTGGGGATGATCGACCCGGCGCCGCCCGAGGTGATCGAGACCCAACCGCAGTTCGGCCACTCCTACGCGGCCTGGCCGATCGACCGGGTGGCGGCATGAGCGTCTACGCGGTCAACAAGCTCTGCCATCGGGTCGTCCACGAGCCGCGGCTGCGCGAGCAGCTGAACGGCACCCGCGAGGAAGCCGAGGCGGCGATCCGGGCCGCCGAGCCGCCGCTCTCCGAGGAGGAGGTGCAGCTGGTCCTCGACGGCGAGGTCGGCGAGCTCGGCAAGCGCGGCTGCAACTACTTCCTGATCCACCAGCTGGGTCGTTGGGAAGTGCTGGGGATGGACCTGAAGACGCACGGCGACCGGGTCCGCGCCGCGCAGGCTTCAGACGGCTGAGTCGGCGGCGAAGCGGCGCGCGTTGACGGTCGGGTCGGCCTCCGCCTCGAAGCCGAGGTCGGCCGCGCGCCAGCGACGGGTCCATGACGCCGTAGACGAAGTCCGGGCCCATGTACTCGAGTCCCGGGCCGACCTCGATCTCGGCGCCGGGGATCGCCGCGGCGACGCCCGCGGCGAAATCGCGCAGGCTGATCCCGACCCCGGTCGAGAGGTTGTAGAGCGGCGCCAGGTCGCCCGGGTGGAGCGCCGCGGCGACCACCCCGGCGGCGGCGTCGGCGACGTAGATCAGGTCGTCGACCTGGTCGCCGCCCGCCTCGATCCGCACCGGCCGGCCCGCCAGGGCGTCGGCGATCAGCCGGCTGGTCAGGGCGGCGCCGGCGTGGCGGTCGGCCTTGCCGGGACCGTAGATCGTGGCGAAGCGCAGGCTGGTGGCCGCGGGCGCGCCGGCCCGCGCCGCGGCGGCGCCGATCAGCACCTCGCCCGCGTACTTGGTGGCGCCGTAGACGTCGCGCGGGCGGGCGGGACGGTCCTCGCGCACCGCCTCCCCCTCCGGCATCGGCCCGTAGGCCGACTTCGAGCCGGCGTAGACGAAGCGGCCGACCCCGCCCGCGGCGGCGGCCTCGAAGAGCGCCGCGGTGCCGAGCACGTTGACCGCGGTCGCGGTCACCGGATCGGCCTGCGAGCGGGCGGGCAGGAAGGCGGCCAGGTGGACGACGGTGGCGAGCCCCGGGGTGGCGCAGAGCGCGACGAGGCGCTCGCGGTCACCGAGCTCGCCGGCGACGATCTCGACCTCGCCGGCCAGGTCGCCGAGCGCGCCCGGGGAGCCGTCGCGGGTCATCGCGACCACCGCCTCGCCGCGCTCGAGCAGGCCGCGCACGACGACCCCGCCGATCACCCCGGCGGCGCCGGTGACGAGGACGCTCACGCCGGCACCGGCGAGCGCACCGGGGCGATGAAGTCGGCGGCGCGCTCGCCGATCATGATCGCGGCCGCGTTGGTGTTGCCGGAGATCACGGTCGGCATCACCGAGGCGTCGGCGACCCGCAGGCCCTCGATCCCGTGGACGCGCAGGGTCGGGTCGACGACGGCCAGCTCGTCGCGGCCCATCTTGCAGGTGCCGACCTGGTGGTGGTAGGTGACCGCGGTGTGGCGGACGTAGTCGCGCAGCGCCGCCGCATCGGCGATCGCCGGCCCGGGGTAGAGCTCGCGGGCGCCCCACTCGGCCAGCGCCGGCGCCGCGCCGATCTCCCGACAGAGGGCGACCGCGGCCTCCAGGGCCTCGAGATCGGCCTCGCAGGTGAGCGCCGCGAGATCGATCAGCGGGGCCGCGGTCGGGTCGGGGCCGGCCAGCGTGACGGTGCCGCGGCTGAGCGGGCGGATCATCCCCGCCATCAGCGAGAAGCCGTTCTCGGGGCCTTCCATCCACGGCTCGTACAGCGGCACGTTGAAGTGGATCGGCTGCGTGTCGGGGACGGTGAGGCCCGGGCGGCTGCGCCAGAACAGGTGGCTCTGCGGCTGCGGCAGGCCCGGCGCCGGCGGCCCCAGATCGCGCTCGGCGGCGAAGATCACCGGCGCCAGCAGGTGGTCGTGGAGGTTGCGGCCGACCCCGGGCAGGTCGTGCAGCGGCTCGACCCCGGCGGCGAGCAGCTCCGCCTCCGGGCCGATCCCGGAGCGCAGCAGGAGGTGCGGCGAGCCGATCGCCCCGGCGGCGACGATCACCTCGCCCGCGCTCGCCCGCTCGAGCCTGCCGTCGCGCGCCACTCGACCCCGACGCAGCGCTCGCCCTCGAGCAGCAGGCGGGTCGCCTCGGCGCCGGTCCTCACGGTCAGCCGCGGCTCCCCGGCGAGCGCCGCCAGGTAGGCCTCGGCGGTGCCGTGCCGGCGCCCGTCGCGGATCGTCAGCTCGGTGAAGGAGACGCCGTCCAGGGTGCCCCCGTTGTAGTCGGGGTTGAACGGGATCCCGGTCTCGACCGCGGCGGCGGCGATCGCCCGGTGGATCGGGTCCGGCTCGTAGCCGGAGATCACCGTGACCGGCCCGCCCGTGCCCCGCTCGGCGCCGCTCTCGCCGCGGAAGTCTTCCAGCCGCAGGAAGGCGGGCAGGACGTCCTCCCAGGTCCAGCCGTCGGCGCCGCCGTAGGCCCAGGCGTCGTAGTCGGCGGCCGCCCCGCGCACGTAGATCATCGCGTTCAGGCTGCTCGAGCCGCCGAGCACGCGGCCGCGCGGCAGGTGCAGCTCGCGGTCGGCGCAGGCCGCCTGGGGGACGGTGCGGAAGCCCCAGTCCTCGGCCGTGTCCCAGAGCTCGTGCGAGCGCGCCGGGTCGTGGATCGCCGGGTTGTCGGCCGGGCCGCCCGCCTCCAGCAGCAACACCGTCGCGCCCCGCTCGATCAGCCGGTAGGCGAGCGCGGCACCGGCCGAGCCGGCGCCCACGACGATGAAATCGGCGGACCCGCCGCCGATGCTCCGCTCCTCCCACACGATCGAAGAATCTACAGGATTTCGTATAGGGTTTTGCGATGGAACGCATCCCCAACACTGACCTTGACGTCTCCGGAATCTGCCTCGGCGGCAACGTCTTCGGCTGGACCGCCGACCGCGACGACTCCTTCGCCGTGCTCGACGCCTACCTCGACGCGGGCGGCAACTTCGTCGACTCGGCCGACAGCTACAGCGCCTTCGCCCCGGAGAACTCCGGCGGCGAGTCGGAGTCGATGATCGGCGAGTGGCTGGCCGCCCGCCCCGGCGCCCGCGAGCGCACGGTGATCGCGACCAAGGTCGCCAAACACCCGGAATTCAAAGGCCTGGCGCCGGACAACGTCCGCGCCGCCTGTGACGCGTCGCTGCGCCGCATGGGCACCGATCGCATCGACCTCTACTACGCCCACGAGGACGACCCGAGCGTGCCGCTGGCGGAGGTCCTCGGGACCTTCGGCGAGCTGATCGAGGCGGGCAAGGTCCGCTACATCGCCGCCTCCAACTACAGCCCCGAGCGACTCGCCGAGGCGCTGCGCGTCGCCGAGGCGGAGGGCCTGCCCCGCTACGTCGCCCTGCAACCGCACTACAGCCTGGTCGAGCGCGGAAGCCTTCGAGGGCCCCCTCCAGGATCTCGCCCTCGAGCAGGACCTCGCCGTCTTCCCCTACTGGGGCCTCGCCAAAGGCTTCCTCACCGGCAAGTACCGCCCGGGCGGCGGCGAGGTCGACAGCCCGCGCGCCGGGCAGGCGAGCAAGTACCTCGAGGAGGAGCGCGGGCCGAAGGTGCTCGACGCGCTCGACGAGGTCGCCGCCGCCCACTCGGTCGAGCCTGCCGCCGTCGCCCTCGCCTGGCTGCGCGCCCGGCCGACCGTGCTCGCCCCGATCGCCAGCGCCCGCAACACCGAGCAGCTGGGGCCGCTGATCGCCGCCGCCGAGCTCGAGCTGAGCGACGCCGAGCTCGAGCGCCTCACCGCCGCCTCCGACTGACCCGGCGGCTCAGTCGACGCCGTGCGGCGGCGTCGTCGCGGGCGTCGCGGGGATCTCGCTGGTCGGCGGGATCGGCGGGCCGGTCGGCTCGCCGCTGACGTCGGGGGTGCCGTAGGTGTGGAAGGTCTCGACCGTCTTCACCCCCCAGGCCTGGCCGCGGCGGCGCTCGGCCTCGGTCCAGACGATCGGCTCGTAGTCGGGGTCGTAGACGAAGTAGCCGCCCGAGGTCACCTCGACCCGGTTGCCGCCGGGCTCGAAGACGTAGAGGAAGAAGCCGTTGGCGACCGCGTGCTTGGAGGGGGCGGCCTCGATCGGCACGTCGGCGTCGAGGAAGAGGTCGGCGGCGCGCAGCAGTTCCTCGCGGGTGTCGACCCAGAAGGCGAGGTGGTGGAGGCGGCCGCCGACCCGGTGGTGATCGGCGACGTAGATCAGCTCGTGGGCGGCGATCGAGAGGCTGAGCCAGGCGCCCATCTCGCTGCCGTCGTCGCGCTCGATCCGCTCGTAGAGGCGGTAGCCGAGCGCCTCTTCGGCGAAGCGCCGGTTGGCGGCGACGTCGACCGTCAAGCAGGTTGACGTGGTCGAAGCGTTTGACCGCCGCGCCGCGGCCGGTGAAGCGCCCGGGGACGTTCTTCAGCGCCGGACGCAGCTCGGGCGGCGCGACGTAGCGCTCCTGCTCGTAGTAGAGCTCGAAGCGGTGGCCGTCGGGGTCGGTGAAGCGGTAGGCGGGGCCGTGGCCGAGGTCACCGTCGATCCAGCCCTCGCCGCGGCCGCTCGCCTCGATCGCGGCGACCCGCCGCCGCAGCGACTCCTCGTCCCAGGCGCGGATCGCGACGTGGCCGAGCCCCGGCAGCGGCGCCTCGGTCAGCTTCAGGCTGTAGCGGGCGTAGTCGCCGAAGCCGCGCAGGAAGACCGACTGGCCCTCGCTCGCCTCGACCTCCATCCCGAACATGTCGACGAAGAAGCGCAGGCTCTCCTCCGGGGTCGGCGTCAGCAGCTCGGCGTGGCCGATGTGGGCAAGGTCGCCGACGGGACGGGTCACGCCCGCGCCTCGAAGCGCTCGCGCAGGCCGTCGATCTCCCAGGAGAGGGCGCCGTCCGTTGAGGCGGGCACGCTTCACCCGCTCGCGCTCCTCGCGCTGGTGCGAGGCCTCGAGCACCTCGTCGATCCGCTCCGCCTCGACCACGGCGACGCCGTCGGCGTCGAGGACGACCGCGTCGCCCTGGCGGATCGTCGCGCCGCCGACCTCGACCGGCTCGCCGATCTGACCCATCGTCCCCTTGGCGGCGCCGTGCACCCGCACCCAGCGGGCCCAGATCGGCAGGCCCATCTCGCGCAGCTCCTCGACGTCGCGCACCGAGGCGTCGATCAGCAGCGCGGCGACGCCGCGTTCGCGCGCCTGGGTCGCCAGCAGGTCGCCGACCAGGGCGATCGGGCGCGGCTCGGGCATGGTCAGGACCAGCACCTCGCCGGGCTGCGCCTGCGCCATCACCGCGTGCACCATCAGGTTGTCGTCCTGGGCGCAGCGGACGGTCCGCGCCGGCCCGGCGACCCGCGAGCCGGGCAGCACCTGGACCAGGTCGGCGTCGACGAAGCCGCCGCGGCCGCCCGCCTCATACACGGTCGCCGAGCCCAGCTCGGCCAGCTCCTGCCAGCGTCGGTCCTCGCTCATCTCTCCTCCTCCCCGGCGCCTCGCAGCGCCTCGGCAACGTGCGAAAGGTGCCGGCGCATCGCCGCCTCGGCGGCGTCGGCGTCGCGGGCGACGATCGCCTCGACGATCGCCTCGTGCTCGGCGTAGGAGCGGTCGCGGCGCCCCGGCAGCATGATCGTGCGGTACTGGAAGCGGACCAGCTGCGAGTTGAGGCCGGAGATCAGCCGCGCCGCGGTGGCGTGGCCGGAGGCGGCGACGATCCGGCGGTGGAGCAGGGCGTTGCGGTCGGAGGCGGCGAGCAGGTCGCCGGTACCGAGCAGCTCCTGCATCTGGGCGAGGATCTCGCGCAGGGCGGCGACGTCCTCCTCGCTGCGGGCGAGCGCGGCGTGGCGCGCGGCGAGCCCCTCCAGGGCGCTGCGCGCCTCGAGGATCTCGACCGCCTCGTCCTCCTCGACCAGGCGCACCCGGGCGCCGCGGTTGCGCTCGTGTTCGACCAGCCCCTCCTGGTCGAGGCGGGCGAGCGCGGTCCGGATCGCCGAGCGGCCGACCCCGAGCTCGTCGCTCAGGTCGGTCTCGACCAACCGCTGGTTGGGCTGCAGGCGGCCGCCGACGATCGCCTCGCGCAGCTTGCAGGTATCCGTCTTCACCGGGCATCGGCGCCCTCCTTATCGAGTTGCTCGTACCACTCCCCGGCGGCCCGCGAGATCGGCGAGGGGGTGCCGAGCGAGGCCAGCATCTCCGCCGCCGCGGCCATCTCCTCGCCGCGGCGTTTCGCGTGCGGACGGCTGCCGGCGACGAGGCGCTCGAGGAAGGCCGCGTCGGCGCCTTCGATCGTCGCCGCGAGGTGCTCGCGCAGCCACTCCTCACGGCCCGCCGCGCGCGCCGCTTCGATGCTCTCCAGGGCGGCGATCGCCATCCCCTTGACGAAGACGCTGCGCAGCAGCTTGCGCTCCGCCGCTTCGCCGGCCGCCGGGCCGAGCACCTCGACCTCGGCCCCGAGCGGTGCCAACGCGGCGACCAACGCCTCGGCCCCGGAGCCGGAGGCGAAGGCCGGGGTGGCGAGCCCGCGTCCGGGGACCGGCGAGAGCAGGGCGACGTCGACGAAGCGGGCGCCGGCCCGCTCGACCTCGGCGGCCACCTGCCGCTTGCGCTCGGGCGCCGCCGTGTTGAGGTCGGCGAAGACCGCCTCGGGCGCCAGCGCGCCGGCAACCTCGGCGCCGACCTCGACCGCGACCGAGGCCCAGTTGACGCTCAGCACGACGCTCGCGTCGGCGACCGCGGCGGCGTTGTCGGCGGCGAAGCGAAGGCCGTCGAGACCGGGCTCGCCGGCCGGGTCCCAGCCGCTCACCTCGGCGCCCGCGGCGAGCAGGTCGGCGGCGATCGCCGATCCCGCCTCGCCGAGGCCGAGCACGGCGACGCGGAGAGGATTGTCGACAATTTCGTCCACGAAGCGAGATCGTATCGATCCGGAACGGCTCCGGGCAGAAAGTTCGCAGAGCGCCGCATTGTTCGATCAGCGCACATCGGTTATGGTCGCTGCGTGGTGGCTCGAAGAGGAGGAGTCCGACCTTGCTGGTGAGTCTGCGCCCGGCCGGCTGGACCCTGGTCGGGCACGCCGACCACGGTGTCCTCGCCGGTGAGCTGGCCGCCCACTGGGGCAGCGACGCCTTCGCGGCCCCGACGATGGCCGCGGCGCTGGCGATCGCCGCCACCCACCACGACGACGGCTGGCGCGAGCTTGACGACCTCCCCTTCCACAACCCCGACGCCGACCGCCCGGCCCACTTCCTCGAGGTGCCGCTGGAGCGCTCGGCGCCCCCCTACGGCCGCGGCGTCGACTCGATCTACGAGCGCGACATCCTCGCCGGGGCGCTCGCCGACATGCACTGGACCGGCCTCTACTCGGCCCGCTGGGGCCTGCAGTCGGGCGGCGGCCCGGTCCCCCACCCGCTCGCCGCCGAGGTCGTCGCCGAGCGCGAGGTGCGGCGGGTGGCCGCCCTCCGCTCCGCCTGGGACTTCATCGGCCCGCGCTCGGAGTTCGAGGCCGACGCCTGGCACGCCTACGAGGTGCTGCAGGCGCTCGACCTGATCTCGCTCGCCCTCTCGCTGCTCGACCCCGAAGCGCCGACCGCGCCCGACGCCGAGCCGCTGCCGCTCTGCCCGCGACCCTGGCGACGGTGGAGCAGCCGGTCGCGCCGCGCCTCCTGCCCGCGGTGCCGACGGCGAAGCTCGGCGAGCGGATCGACCTGCGGCTCGACGTCCCCGGACCCGGCGTCGCCACGCTCGCGCCCTGGCCGTTCGCGCCGCGGCGGATCGAGGTCGCGCTCCCCGCCCGCCGGCTGCCGACCGACCTGCACGGCGAGGCGGAGTGGTCGCGCGCCTACCGCGAGGCCCCGGTCGAGCCGATCGGCTGGGAACTGGTCGACGGGGGCGCCAGTTGATCGGCGGCGGCAACCGCGACGGCGAGGACCGATTCGCCGCCGAGCGTGCGCGAGCGCCTCGCCGCCGAGCGCGCCCGCCTCGCCGCCGACGGGATCGGCGCGGCGAGCGGGCCGGGCCGGCGCTCCGCCCTGCTCGTCGTCGACCTGGTCCGCGCCTTCACCGAGCCCGACTCGCCGCTCGGCTCGGACCTCGACCTGGTGGTCAGGCGCTCGGCCGAGCTGGTCGCCGCCGCCCGCCCGGCGGGCGCCCCGATCTTCTTCAGCGTCCCGGTCGCCGAGGCGGGCGGCTGGAGCCGCAAGATCCCCGCCAACGACCTGCTCGTCCCCGGCACCCGCGCGGTCGAGCTCGACCCGCGGCTCGGCTCCTGCGTCGACGACACCGTCTTCACCAAGACCTATCCGTCCTGCTTCTTCGGCACCGACCTGGTCACCCGGCTCGTCCACCGCGGCATCGACACCCTGCTGATCGTCGGCGCCAGCACCAGCGGCTGCGTCCGCGCCACCGCGGTCGACGCCTGCTCCTACGGGCTGCGCACGATCGTCGTCGCCGACGCGGTCGGCGACCGCTCGCTCGATCTCGCACGAGGTGGCGCTCTCCGACCTGGCGCTGAAGTACGCCGACGTGGTCGACTCGGCCGCGGCGAAGGCGGCGCTCGCGGGCGGAGCGGTGCCGGCGTGACGGCGGGCGACGACGGCGCCCCGGCGGCGATGGCCGACCGGATCTTCGCGATCGTCGAGATCTGCGCCGCCGCCGGACGCCCGCTCGGGCTCGCCGAGCTGGCCGCCGAGACCGGCCTGCCGAAGTCCTCGCTGCACCGGATCTGCGGCCAGCTCGTGCGGCTCGGGGCGCTCGAGGCCGACGGCGCTGGGCTACGAGGTCGGCACCCACCTGTTCGCCCTCGGCAGCCTCAACCCGCGGCTGCGCCGGCTGCGGGTGGTGGCGATGCCCTACCTGCACGAGCTGGTCGCCCGCACCGGCTGGGTCGCCAACCTCTCGGTCCTGCGCGGCGGCCGGGCGCTCCTGGTCGACGAGGTCTTCGGCCCGAAGCCGGCGATGCCGAAGCTGATCGGCGCGACGCTGCCGCTGCACGCGACGGCGCTCGGCAAGGCGCTGATCGGCGGTCAGGATCCGGTCCGCCGCGAGGAGCTGATCGCGACCCTGCCGCTGCGCCGCTTCACCACCCGCACCGTCGCCACCCGCGAGGCGCTGCGGGCGCAGGTCGCCCGGTCGCCGCCGGCGAGCCCGCGATCTCGCGCGAGGAGTGGCGCCTCGGCACGGTCGCGGTCGCCGCGCCGGTGCGCGGTGCCGGCGGGACGGTCGCCGCCCTCGCCCTGATCGGCTCGCGTGGCGAGCGCGGCCTCGCCCGGGTCAAGGGACCGCTGCTGGCGGCGGCGCGCGACCTCGGCGCGGCGCTGGGGACGGCGGCAACCGAGGAAGAGGCGGCGGCGGCCTGATGGACTTCGGACTCGGCCTGATGGGCTACCACGACTGCTGGGACGACGCCGCCTTCGCCGAGGGCCACGGCTTCACCAGCGCGGGATTCGTCGACTCGCCGCTGCTCGGCGGCGAGACCTTCGCCGTGATGGCGCTCGCCGCGCAGGCGACCGAGTCGATGCGGCTCGGCACCTTCCTCGCCGTGCCGAGCAACCGGATCGCGCCGATCGCCGCGCAGGGGATCGCGACGATCAACCGCCTGGCGCCCGGGCGCACGTTCCTCGGCATCGGCACCGGCTACACCTCGCGCAACACCTTCGGCCTCCCCGCCCTGCCGGTGCGGCGGCTGCGCCGCTACGCGGAGGAATGCCGCGGCCTCCTCGCCGGTGCGGCGGTCGCCTTTAAGGATCCGGTCGGCACCCGCAACATCCGCTTCGGCCACGAGGGCGACTACGTCACGACCGACCCGCCGATCCCGATCTACCTCGCCGCCGACGGGCCG
Organism: uncultured Solirubrobacterales bacterium; assembly: GCA_963791095.1. Lineage (GTDB taxonomy): Bacteria > Actinomycetota > Thermoleophilia > Solirubrobacterales > 70-9 > VAYN01. The sequence goes on along the minus strand of CAWBRE010000028.1, from coordinate 152,585 downwards.
CGCGCGCTCGCCACCGCCGGCGAGGTCGGCGACGGCTGGATCACGACGCTGCAGTACTCCGACGTGATGGCCGACTCCGACCAGGTGTTCGCCGCCTCGCTGGCGCGGGTGCGGGAGGCCGCCGCGGACGCCGGGCGCGAGTTCGACCCGGCGGCGACGATGTGGTCGAACACGCTCTGCGTGCTGGGCGAGGGCGAGTCGGCGACCAGCCCGCGGGTGCTCGAGCGGGTCGGCGCCTACGCGATGATGCCCTTCCACTCCTGGGCCGACCGGCCGGAGGTCGGCGAGCACCTGCCGCCGCCGATCCGCGAGCGGCTCGAGGTCTACCGCCGCGAGGTGATCGACCGCCACCCGGTCGCCGCCGCGGACCGCCACCAGGAGACCCACCGCGGCCACCTCTCCCACCTGCGGCCGGGCGAGGCCGAGGTGCTGACCGAGGAGATCGTCCGGATGACGACCCTGACCGGGACCGCGGCCGAGATCGCCGCGCGGCTCGAGGCGCTGGCGGCGGCCGGGCTCGGCAACGTCTCGCTCTGGTTCCCGCCCGCCCTCACCCGCGAGGGCGTGCTCGAGGTCGAGCGGGAGATCATGCCGCTGCTCACCCCCACCGCGGTCGACCTGAGTTAGCGATAGGTGAACGCAGGTCGACCGCGGTCGGCGGCGTCGTCCCACTGAGCGGAACGCGGCGCTTGCCGGCGCCGCGGGCGGGTCCCAAGATGCGGCGCGGATGGAGGAGCGAACCGACACGGCTGCCGCGATCGCGGCCCTGCGCACGGCGCTCGCCGGCTTCCGCGTCCACGACGCCTCGCCGCTGATCGAGCCCGGGATGCCGACCTTCGTCGCCCACGGCGCGCCGACGATCGAGCCGGTCCTCCGCCACGAGGTCCACGGCGCCGCCTCCAACCAGCTGACGATCGCCGAGCACACCGGCAGCCACGTCGACGCCCCCTTCCATTTCGATCCCGACGGCGCCACGGTGGAGCTGCTGCCCGCCGACGCCCTCTTCCTGCGGCCCTACAAGAAATTCGACCTCTCCGGCGCCGACGCGGCGGGCGGCGAGATGCTCGGCGTCGCGGCGCTGCGGGCGGCGGGCGAGCGGGCGGGGATCGAGCTCGAGCCGGGCGACGTGGCGATCGTCGAGTTCGGCTGGGACCGCCACTGGCCGGGCGAGCCCGGGGCCGAGCCCGGCTACTGGGGCGCCAACGAGCCGGGCCTCGACGAGGACGCCTGCCGCTGGCTCGCCGAGGCGGAGGTCGCCGCCGTCGCCTCCGACACCGCCGGCTGCGACGTCCCCTGCGCCGACGGCGAGATCGGCCACGGCCCCGGCCACAGCACCTGGTTCCTGCCGCGCGGCATCCTCGTCGTCGAGGGGCTGCGCGGGCTCGCCGAGGTCGCCCCGACCGGGCTGATCGCGGCGCTGCCGCTGAAGATCGCCGGCGGCACCGGCTCGCCGCTGCGGGTCCTGCTGCTCGACCGCTCCCCGTCCACCGACCGCCCGAACGACGACGCGCCGGTGGGCGCGCCGGAGGCCTGACCCGATGCGCCGCCGCCTCTTCACCGACGAGCAGGAGCAGTTCCGCCAGAGCTTCCGCCGCTTCCTCGCCGCCGAGGCGGTCCCCCACCACGAGGAGTGGGAACGGGCCGGGATCGTGCCGCGCGAGCTCTACGCGCAGGCGGCCGAGCACGGCTTCGTCTCGATGGCGGTCCCGGAGGCCTACGGCGGCGCCGGGGTCGACGACTTCCGCTTCAACATCGTGCTGAACGAAGAGGCGGGCCTGGCCCAGGTGAACGGCTTCGGCTACGGCCTCACGCTCCACAACGACGTCTGCCTCCCGTACCTGCTCCGCTACGCGAGCGAGGAGCAGCGCGAGCGCTGGCTGCCCGGCGTCGCCGCCGGCGAATCGATCCTGGCGATCGGGATGACCGAGCCCGCCACCGGCTCCGACCTCGCCGGGATCCAGACGACGGCGCTGCGCGACGGCGACGACTACGTCCTCAACGGCGGCAAGACCTTCATCACCAACGGGATCAACGCCGACCTGGTGATCGTCGCCGCGAAGACCGACCCGGGCGAGCGCCACCGCGGCCTCAGCCTGCTGATCGTCGAACGGGGGATGCCCGGCTTCGAGCGCGGCCGCAACCTGGAGAAGATCGGCCAGCACGCCCAGGACACCGCCGAGCTCTTCTTCGACGACGTCCGCGTCCCCGCCGCCAACCTGCTCGGCGAGGAGGGCGCCGGGTTCGGCTACCTGGTCTCCAACCTGGCCCGCGAGCGCCTCTCGATCGCCGTCGCCACCCAGGCCGGCGCCCGCGCCGGGTTCGACCAGACGGTCGCCTACGTGCGCGAGCGCCAGGCCTTCGGCAAACCGGTCGCGAGCTTCCAGAACACCCGCTTCCAGCTCGCCGAGTGCCTCGCCGACCTCGAGTTCGGCCAGGCCTTCCTCGACCGCGCGACCGAGGAGCTGCTGCAGGGCGAGCTGAGCGCCGAGGACGCGGCGATCGCCAAGTGGCGCTGCAGCGAGCTGCAGGGTCAGGTCCTCGACCGCTGCCTGCAGCTGCACGGCGGCTACGGCTACATGAGCGAGTACCCGATCGGCCGCGCCTGGGTCGACGCCCGCGCGCCGCGCATCTACGGCGGCACCAACGAGATCATGCGCGAGATCGTCGGCCGCTCGCTCGAACTCTGAGACCACGAGGAAAGGCTGGAGATGGACTACGAGGGACGCTGGGAGACGGTCGCGGTGGAGGTCGACGAGGGGCTCGCCTGGGTGACGCTGAACCGGCCCGACAAACGCAACGCGATGAGCCCGACCCTGAACCGGGAGATGTTCGACGTGCTCGAGGCGCTCGACGCCGACGACGAGGTCGGGGTGCTGGTGCTGACCGGGGCGGGCGAGTCGTTCTCGGCCGGGATGGACCTGAAGGAGTACTTCCGCGAGGTCGACGGCGCCCCCGAACACGTGCAGCGCAAGGTCCGCTGGGACAACGGCACCTGGCAGTTCCGCCGGCTGCGGAGCTTCGCCAAGCCGACGGTCGCGATGGTCAACGGCTGGTGCTTCGGCGGCGCCTTCATCCCCCTGGTCGGCTGCGACCTGGCGATCGCCGCCGACGAGGCGACCTTCGGCCTCTCCGAGATCAACTGGGGGATCCCGCCCGGCAGCGTCGTCTCGCGCTGCCTCGCCGACACGGTCGGCAGCCGCGACGCGCTGATGTACATCATGACCGGGCGCACCTTCGACGGGCAGAAGGCGGCGACGATGGGGCTGGTCAACGAAAGCGTGCCGCGCGAGCGCCTGCGCGAGGTGACCGAGGAGCTGGCCCGCGAGCTCCTGGGCAAGAACCCGGTGGTGCTGCGGGCGGCGAAGATCGGCTTCCGCAACTGCCGCGAGATGAGCTGGGACGTCGCCGAGGACTACCTCTACGCGAAACTCGAGCAGTCCCAGTTCCTCGACCCCGAGCACGGTCGCGAGCAGGGGATGAAGCAGTTCCTCGACGAGAAGAAGATCCGCCCGGGCCTGCAGGGCTACGAGCGCTGAGGGCGACGTGGACGGGCTGATGCAGGAACCGGCGCTGAGCCTGGCGCTCGTCCTGCGCCGGCTGGAGACGGTCGGGCGCGAGGTGACCGTGGCCTCGGCCGGGCCGGGCGGGGTCGTCCGCCATACCTGGGGGGAGATCGGCGAGCGCGCGCGGCGGCTGGCGGGCGCGCTCGACGGGCTCGGCGTGCCCCGGCGCGGTCGGGTCGCGACGCTCGCCTGGAACAGCCACCGCCACCTCGAGCTCTTCTACGGCGTGCCCTGTTCCGACCGCGTCCTCCACACCCTGAACGCGCGGCTGCGGCCCGAGGACCTGCTGGAGATGGCGCGGCGGACCGGCGACGAGGTGCTCTTCGTCGACGCCTCGCTGACGCCGTTGCTGGCCGAGCACGCGGCGCGCCTGCCGTTCCGCGAGGTGGTGGTGATGGACGACGGGGTCGAGCCGGCCGCCGCCTTCGCCGATCGGCCGCGCTACGAGGAGCTGCTCGCCGCGGCGGAGCCGCTCTGGGAGCTGCCCGAGCCGGACGAGCGGGCGGCGGTCTGCGTCTGCCACACGACCGGCACCACCGGCCGGCCGAAGGGCGTCGTCTACTCGCACCGCTCGGTCGTCCTGCACGCGCTCGGCGCGCTCGCGATCGACGCCCACGGCGTCTCCCGCGCCGAGGTGGCGCTGCCGCTGACCCCGATGTTCCACCTGATGGGCTGGGGGATGCCCTACTCGACCGCGCTCGCCCCCTGCCCGCTGGTGCTGGCGGGCGCCGACACCTCGCCGGCGGCGATCGCCGCCCTGGTCGAGTCCGAGCGGGCGACCCTGGTGGCGGGCGTGCCGACCTTCTTCGTCCGCCTCGCCGCCGAGCTCGACGGCGACCGCGACCTCTCCTCGCTGCGGCGCGTCCTCGCCGGCGGCTCGCCGTCTCCCCCGGCCCTGGTCGCGCGCTACCTCGAGGCCGGGATCGACTTCGTCCCGACCTGGGGGATGACCGAGGCCGGGTCGGGCACCGGCGGCGTCCTCCACCCCGGCGCCGACCTGAGCGGCGGCGATCGACCAGGGCATCCCGATCGCCGGGGTGGAGCTGCGGATCGTCGGCGAGGACGGCGCCGAGCTGCCCTGGGACGACACCGCGGTCGGCGAGCTCGAGGCGCGCGGCCTCTGGGTGGCGTCTTCCTACCTCGACGCCGACGACGAGGCCCAGGCGGCCGCCTTCGACGATGGCTGGCTGCGCACCGGCGACCTCGCCCGGATCGCCGCCGACGGCGCCGTCCGCATCGTCGACCGCGCCAAGGACCTGATCAAGTCGGGGGGAGAGTGGATCAGCTCGGCCGAGCTGGAGGGCCACCTCTGCGCCTGCCCCGGGCGTCGCCGAGGCGGCGGTGATCGCGATCGCCGACGCCGAGTGGGGCGAGCGCCCCCTCGCCCTCCTCACCGCCGCGCCGGGCGCGAGCCCCGACCCCGCCGCCCTGCGCACCGAACTGGCCGCCGCGGTCCCCCGCTGGTGGCTCCCCGAGCGGATCGAGATAGTCCCCGACCTCCCCCGCACCTCGGTCGGCAAGCTAGACAAGGCCCGCCTGCGCCGCGAATACGCGGCTTAGGGCGAGTCTGTACCAATTTTGTAACTTTGCTTGGCGGATCCGCCGGGGCGCGCTAGCGTCGCCGACCATGCTCCTTTCCGACTTCGCCCAATGGTTCTCGGTGCTCGCCGGTGCCGCGACCGGCGGGGCGATTCTCGCGGGTCCCGTCGGGGCGGTCGATCGGTCTCTTCGTCGGCATCGGACTGCGGCTCGGGGCGACGGGCCGTCTTTCCCGAAAACAAATTCACCCTCGGCGCTAGCGCCCCTCCCATGTCCGACGTATTGCGCGCCGCACTGGCTTTCGGTGTCCTGATCCCCGGTGCCTATCTTCTGATCCGGGCGTTCAGGTCGCGTGGCATCACCGGGAGCGATGTCGTCGAGGCGGTGGGGTTGGCGCTGACGATTTTGTTCGTCCCCGGCGCGACCGAAATGATCGTCAAAGCGTTCGGGCGGCGCGAGCTGCCGATCTTCAACGCCGCCGAGGACCGCATGGCCCTGACGATCGGCGGAGCGATGCTCATCGTCACCTTCATCTACTGCAACGTCACCGCCTTCCGCCAGGCCTGGACCGAGAAGCGGCGGCCGTGACCCGGCCCGCCGTCACAGATGCACCGCTACTCGACCGGTCGCGGAACGCGGTCCGCTGAGGTTTTTCACAGGGTTACGCTCGCGGGATGAGCGAGCAACAGCAGTCGAGGCACGGCGAGGTCTTCGACGAAGCGATCGAGTTGGCACTCGAAGAAGACACGCCGTATCCACAGCGAGCCACGTTCCTCGATGTCGACAAATTGACCGGGACCGACATCGAGGAAGCAGCCGCCGAAGACAGGTCAGTCGTGCTGGTAGGGGCGGATGGGCACGTCCTCGTCCTCACCGTCGAGCCGCTGGTACGGCCGCGACGACCCGATCTGGGACCGCGCCGAACGTCGTTCAGGCAGCCGGTGCCGTAGACCGAGAGGTCGCTGCGATCAAGTCGAGCGGCGAGTGGGATCAGCTCGGCCGAGTTGGAGCCACCCCTGCGCCTGCCTCCATTCAGAGTCGGCGCTCGGGGTCACCGCCCGGCGCACCGAACTGAAGGGCTTGCGAAACAGAAGTGTAAAGCGTTGCGAAATGGTAGCTTTGCGAGTGGCGAGATGGTAGCTTGCGTCGGTGAATAAGGATCCGTACCTACCGCGTGTCCTGGACGATGAGCTCGACCTGTTGGTCGGCGATCTACCAGCGATCGCCATCGAAGGAGCCAAGGCCGTCGGCAAGACGGTCACCGCGGCCAGGCGCGCCGGAACCGTCCGTGAGCTTGACGAGCCAAACCAATTCGACATCCTCGCGGCAGACCTCGACTTTGCGCTGACCGGGAACCCGCCGATCCTGCTGGACGAGTGGCAGCTCCTTCCGGCCCTCTGGGACAGGGTCCGGCGCGCCGTCGATGCGGGTGCCCCTCCGGGCCAGTTCCTGCTCACGGGATCGAGCTCGCCCGCACGACCCGGAACGCACTCCGGCGCCGGCCGAATCGTCAGTCTGCGGATGCGTCCACTTTCGCTTGCCGAGCGCCTCGGCTCCCACCACGTGAGCCTGGCGACGCTGCTCAAAGGAGAGGAGCCTCAACTCGACGGAGAGACCGACGTCGACCTCGAGCAGTACACCGAAGAGATCCTGCGTTCTGGATTTCCGGCAGCCAGAGCCCGAAGCGACAGGTCCCTTCGAGCCTGGCTCGATGGATATCTCAACCGCATCGTCGATCGTGACTTTCCTGAGCTCGGCCACCACCTCCGTAATCCGACGGCGTTGAAGCGTTGGCTCACCGCATATGCCGCCGCCACCTCGACCTCGACCTCTTTCGAGAAGATCCGTGACGCGTCGACGCCCGGTGCGAAGGAGAGGCCGGCGAAGACGACGGTTCAGCCTTTCCGCGATGTCCTGGAGAGGCTCTTCATCCTCGACCCGGTTCCCGCCTGGATTCCCTCCGCCAACCAGATTCGGCGCCTAGGCTCGCCACCGAAGCACCATCTCGCCGACCCGGCCTTGGCGGCGCGGTTGCTTGACGTCAACCGCGACAAGCTGCTGGACGGAGTAGACGTCAGGCCACATATCCCGCGCGACGGACCCCTGCTCGGCGCCCTGTTCGAGTCATTGGTGACCCAGTCCGTACGGGTGTACGCGCAGATGGCCGAGGCGACCGTGGGCCATCTCCGCACCCATGGCGGCGCCCACGAGGTCGACCTGATCGTCGAGCGGGGAGACGGTCGGGTGGTCGCGATCGAGGTCAAGCTGGCGAGCGTCCCCGACGAGAGCTCGGGGAATCATCTCCGCTGGCTCGGCGAGCAGATCGGCTCTGATCTCCTCGATTCGGTGATCATCACGACCGGCCGCTTCGCCTATCGCCGCCCCGACGGGATCGCCGTCGTCCCGGCCGCCCTTCTCGGCCCCTGAGTAAGCGCGCGGGCTCAGGCCGCAGCGGGGGCGGGCTCGGAGGCGGCGGCGAAGTAGCCGTGGTTGCCGCTTGCCAGGTAGTCGGCGAGGCGCAGGGCCAGGGCCTGGAAGGTCAGCATCGGGTTGACCGAGAGGGTGTGGGGGACGACCGAGCCGTCGCCGACGAAGAGGCGGCGGACGTCGTGTGACTCGGCGTTGGCGTCGACCGCGGAGCGCTCCGGGTCGGAGCCCATCCGGCAGCTGCCCTGCAGGTGGGTGGAGAAGGGCTGGGTGTGGAGGACGCGCTTGGCTCCCGCCGCCTCGAGCACTTCGCGGGCGAAGCCGAAGGCCTTGTCCAGCCGCTCGCGCTCGCGCTCGTTCCAGTCGTAGGTGACGAGGTCGTCGCCGTCGGGCCCCGGCATCACGGTGCCGTTGTTCTCGTCGTTGACCATCGCCAGGACGCCGTTCCAGTGGCGGTAGGAATCCATCACCTCGACCAGGGCCTCGCCCCAGAGCGGCTCGCCGTCCTCGCCGCAGACCGAGGCGGCGAAGGCGATCGGGTCCATGATCGTGCTCGCCTCGAGCACGTAGCCGCCCTTCGCGTCGTCCTGGAAGTCCATGCAGTGGGCGGTGATCGGGTAGGCGCGGTGGGCGTCCTGGACCTCGTCGAAGAGCCCGAAGACGAGGCGCACCGGGTGGAAGCCGAGGTTGCGGCCGATCTGGCGGGCCGAGGGCGAGCCGCCCGCCGCCTCGACGATCCCCGAGCGCAGCAGGAGCGGCGGCGTGCCGAGGGTGCCGCAGGCGACGACGACCGCGTCGCCGGCCGCGCGGTGCTCGTCGCCGAGCGCGTCGACGTACTCGACCCCGGTCGCCTCCGGGCCGTCGACGCCGTCCTCGATCACGACCCGGGTCACCTCGCAGCCGGCCCGCAGCTCGAGCGTGCGCCGCGCCAGCGCCCGGTTGATGAAGGTGTTGAGGGTCGACTTGCCGGCGTTGGTCGGGCAGCCCTGGATGCAGGAGCCGCAGCTCATGCAGTTGAAGTCGGTGGCCGACTCGACCGCGGTCAGCCCGTAGCCGAGCGCCTTGAAGCCGTTCTCGGCGACGTTGACGAAGGGCCGCCAGTCGTCGCGCGTGCGCACGTCGAGGGCGAGTTCCATCCGCTCGTAGTAGGGAGCAAGGTCGGCCGCCGCGATCGGTTCGCCGCCCTCCCCCGTCAGGCCGGCAGCGGCGTGCCATTTCTCGAAGTCGGTGCGGTCGGCGCGCAGCGCCACCTTGGTGTTGATCGTGGTGCCGCCGCCGACGGTGCGGGCGCGCAGGGTGTCCATCGGCCGCCCCTCGCCGCTCGCCGGCAGCGCCTGGCCGAGCGGGTAGAAGAGCTGGCGGTTGGCGTGGGCCTCCCAGCGGCTGAAGTCGGCGGCGGTGTTGTAGGCGCCGGCCTCCAGCAGCAGCACCGAGTGGCCGCGTTCGGCGAGTTCGCCGGCGATCACGCCACCGCCGGCGCCGGAGCCGACGACGATCACCTCGAAGTGGTCCATCAGTTTTCCTCCCCGTCGATCCCCATGAACGACCAGTCCTTGCGCACCTTGTCGGCGAGCGGGAAGGTGAACCCGATCCGCCGGTAGGCGCCCGGCCCGGGCGCCTCGACCGCGACGAAGTCCGAGTAGTAGGCCTCGGCCGCCATCACCCGCGCCCGTTCGAAGGCGGGCGTGCCGGCCAGCGCGGCGAGCTCCCCCCGCTCGGCCGCCGCCGCGGCCTGCTCGAGGTCGGCGAGCGCCGCCGGCCGCTCGGGCTCCGGCATCTCGTCGATCAGCGCGTCGACGTAGACCTCCGGGCCGACCGCCGCCGACCCCGGCACGATCGTGTCGCAGAGCACCCTGATCCGCTCCGCCGCCTCCGGCTCGATGTGACGCAGACTTCCCATCCCACTGCTCCCTTCCCGGTTCCCCGAACTAGTTCCCCTCGTGCAGCCACTCCTCGGCGGCGCGCATGAACTCCTCGATCTGCTCCGGCCGATCCTCGGCGAGCTCCTCGGTGCCGATCTCGTACCCCTTCAACGAAAGCGTGTAGGCCCAGACCCGGTAGGAGGGGCGCGGGAAGCGCTCCACCTCGGCCCAGTCGAGCGGCAGCTCGGCGCCCGGGTCGACCGGGGTCAGCTGGTCCTTCAGGTAGATGCCGTCGAAGCTGGCCAGCCGCCAGCCCTCCTCCGTGCGCGCGACCCGCGAGAAGAAGCGGCAGTACATGAGGATGTCGACCTCGACCTCGGCGACCCGTTCGCGGTTGTGGATCTCGCCGTAGCTGTCGGTGAGGGCGCGGTCGCCGTCGACCTGGATGTAGGTCGGCGTGATCAGGTGGCGGCTGAGCCGGCCCCGGGCGGCCATGTCGCGCGAGGCCTCGGCGAAGTCCGGCCCGGAGCCGTCGAACCAGGTGGTGCGCACGCGCGAGTCCGGCGTGTAGGCGGCGGCCAGCCGATCCCACTGCGCGGTGTCGCGCCAGTAGCGCTCCATCCGCACCAGCTCGGCGATCGCCAGCTTGTCGGCGAGCTCGGTGCCCACCGCGGTCGGCATCCCGCCCACCTCAGCCCTGCGGCCAGGCGAGCGGCTCGCCCTGCAGCCAGGCCTCGCGGGCGGCGTTCAGCGCCTCGCGCTCGGACCCGACCTCCGTCGGCATGTCCGGCTTGATCGTGTAGCCGAGCCCCTCCTGCAGGTAGGCGAGCCGCTGGTAGCCGTCGGGCCGGCGCTCCATGATCTCCGGGTCCAGCTGACCTCCTGGTTGGGGTCCACCGGGTCGATGAAGTCGCGCTCGTAGACCGGCTGGCGCAGCACCAATCCCCAGCGGCCGTCGCGCTTCTCCATGAAGTCGTAGTTGACGCCGATACAGACGACGTCGCAGTCGACGCCCTCGACCGGGCCGCGCTGCTGGATCCGCAGCTTCGACATCGCGAAGCCGCGGTCACCCTCGACCAGCGAGGTGACCCCGCCGACGATGTGGAGCATCCGATCGCCCTTGGCGAAGCCTTTGGTCGCCGCTTCGACGAACTGCTGCGGGGTCGCCTTGCCGCCCCAGGTGGTCATCATCACGCCGTCGTCGTGCCAGACGGTGAGGAAGCGCTCCCATTCGCGGTTGTCGCGGTAGATGCTCCAGTTCTCGACCACCTCGCGGATCGCCAGGCGATCGAGAATCGTCTCGTCGGTGCTCATCCAACCTCCTCCTCGTCGTTCCCAAGTCGCATGAAGCCGCCCACCGGCACCGCCTCGCCGCTGCCGAAGGCGCACTCCGCCAGGGGCGGCTCGCCGACCGCGGCGATGTCGACCGCGACCAGCGTGCCGCAGCCCGGGCAGCAGAACTCGCGGGCGCGCAGCGACGTCTCCGGGGCGACCGCGTTCAGCTCGCTGAGCTCCGTGAACGGCAGCTCCCGCCACAGCGTCGCCGCCTTGTAGTCGTCTTCGTAGCCGCCCAGCCGGGTCGCGCAGACGGTGCAGCGGATCAGCTCCTCGCCGTCCACCCGCACCGCCTCGACCGTGTCGGCGACCGGGTGCATCGGCTCGCCGCCCTCGGCCTTGGCCAGCTCTCCCGCGCCCTCGCGGACCGGGCGCGAGCCGGCGATCCGCGCGCGCCGGATCTCCTCGCGGCGCGACTCGGTGGCCGCCGCGTCGACCGCGTCGCCGGCGAGGACGACGCCGTAGACATCGCCCGCCACCGCCGCCGACACCAGGCCGTGGCGCAGGTCCACCAGTACCGCCTCGGGGTCGCGCCGCAGCGGGTCGCCGTAACCGCCGCCGCCGGTCTGCAGGTAGAGGTGGGCGTCGCCGCCGGCCACCTCGGAGCGGGCCTTGGCCGCGATCACCTCGCGCTCGCCGGCGATTTCCGCGGCTTCGCGCGGCACGTGCCCGGCGGCGAAGAGCTCCGGCAGGTCGGTCCCGCGCAGGACGACGTTGGAGTTGACCGCCGCGGGCAGGCCGCCGGCGATCCCGCAGTTGTCGGGCTGGCTGGCGAAGGCCGAGATCGTGATGTGGTCGACCGGCGCCGGGTTCTTGTGCGGGGCGAGCAGCAGCTCGAGGCCGGCGCCGCCGCGGAAGCGGCCGTTGCCCGCCGAGTCGGCGCGCTGGCGGCGGAACACGGCGAGCTCCGGCGTGCGGCTCTCCATCGTCTCGACGTTGGGGATCGTCGACCCCATCGAGTGGAAGATGCCGCCGGTGTCGATCCCGTCGGCGAAGGTACGCGCCCCGGCGCCGCCGCCGCAGTTGTTCATGTCGACGGTGGCGAACGGCTCGCCGCGCCGGTCGAGCCCCGCCAGCACCAGGCAGTTGGGGATCGAGGACCAGTCCGCCTGCGCCTCGCCGCGGAAGCGCTCGGAGGCGAGCAGCATCTTGGCGAAGGCGTTGGCGACGGCCGCCTGGGTGGCGAGGGTCCCCGAGATCGACGCCATGCTGGTCGCCGCGGGCGGCAGCGCGTTGTTGATCGTCCCCTCCTCGGAGACGATCTCGACGATCCGGTGGGCCGCGCCCGACCGACCAGGGCAGGTCGTAGCAGAGGAACATCAGGAAGACCCCGATCACCGCCCCCTCGAGCGCGGCGCGGGCGCAGTTGACCGCCCCCGGGGCCTGCTCGGCGGTGCCGGTGAAGTCGACGATCAGCCGGTCGCCCTGCTTGGAGAGCCGGCAGCAGATCGGGTAGAGCTCGTTCTCGTTGCCGTTGTGGTCGAGGTGGATGCGGTGGAACCAGGCCCCGTCGGGCATCTCGCGCAGGCGGCCGCGGACGACGTCCTCGACGTACTCGAGGGTCTCGCCGCAGGCGGCGCGGAAGGTCTCGATCCCGTAGTCCTCGATCAGCTCGTGGATGCGCCGATGGGTGACCGCGAGCGAGGCCATCCGCCCGCGCAGGTTGAGCGCGTTGTGGTCGGGGGTGCGCGAGTTGCGCAGGAAGACCGACTCGATGTCGCGCCGCAGCTCGAAGCCCTCGACCATCTTCACGGTCGGGTAGAGCGGCGCCTCGCCGTAGCGGTCGCGGGCGCCGACGACGAAGCTGCCCGGCACCGGGCTGCCGACGTCCTCGTCGTGCATCGCCAGGCCGGACCAGCAGACGATCTCCCCTTCCCAGAAGATCGGCGTCACCAGCACCCCGTCGTTGGAGTGGAGCGCCCCGTACCAGGGGTCGTTGGTGAAGAACATGTCGCCCTCGCGGATGTCCTCGCGCGGCCATTCGGCGAGGATTTTCTGGACGAAGAAGTCGATCGTCGCGGCGTGGTGGAGGATGTAGATCCCGGCGACCAGGCCGTGGCCGTCGGGGGTGAGGATGCCGGCGTTGAAGTCGTAGACCTCGTAGATCACCGGCGACCCCGACATCCGCGCGGCGATCATCGCCTGCTCGTCGTTGATCGCCCAGAGCCGGTGCCGGATCACCTCGAAGGTGACCGGGTCGAGCGTCGTCTCCGTCGTCATCGCCGCCGTTCCTTCCGTCGTCATCGGGTCGCCCCGGCAGCCTCGAGCCGTGGCTCGGAGCGATCGGTGGCGCGCAGGTTCATGCTCAGGTACTCGTCGACCGCCGCCTCGAATCCGTCCGGGATCACGACGCTGTCGCCCATCCGCTCGACGATCGCCGGGCCCGCCACCGTTTCGCCCGCCCGCAGCCGCGAGCCGTCGAGGACCGGGGTGAGGACGAAGCCCTCGCCGGAGTAGGCGAGCCGCTCGCCGCGGATCGCGGCCGAGCCGTCGCCTTCGTGCAGCTCGGCGGCGGCCAGCGGCGGCGGCTCGACCGGCAGCCGGCCGGTGACGCTCTGCGCCTCGAGCTCGATCGGCGCGCCGCGCAGCAGCGCCCCCTCGCCGTAGACGGCGACGTAGCGGGACTCGAAGCGCTCCTGGATCCGCGCCGCGGTGCCCTCGTCGAGCGGCCCCGGGTCGACCTCGGCGTTCAGGTTGTGGGCCTGGCGGCGGTAGCGGACGGCGACCTCGCGGGTCAGCTCGACCGCGGCCGGATCGATCCCCTCGCGCTCGAACTGGCCGAGCACCTGCTCGGCGAGCCGATCGAGGTCGGTGCCGAGCTGCGCGAGGTCGGCGGGCGCGAACGGCGCCGCCAGGTAGCGGGCGCCGAGCGCCGTGTGGACGACGTCGCAGGTCAGCATCCCCTCGGCCGAGAAGGCGGTCGAGCGGGGCAGCACGGTGATCGACTTGGAGCCGATGTCGCGGCCGTAGAAGGCGGCGTGGGTCGGGCCGGCGCCGCCGTAGGCGATCAGCACGCACTCGCGCGGGTCGTGGCCCTGCTCGATCGTCGCCTTGCGGATCAGGTCCGCCATGTGGGCGTTGATGATCCGGAAGATGCCGATCGCCACTTCCTCGGGCTCCATCGAGAGCCGCTCGCCGACCGTCGCCAGCGCCTGCATCGCGAGGTCGCGGTCGAGCTTCATCCGGCCGCCGAGGAAGGCGTCGCCGTCGAGGTAGCCGAGCGCCAGGTCGGCGTCGGTGACGGTCGGCTGGGTGCCGCCGCGCCCGTAACAGGCGGGGCCCGGGGTCGAGCCGGCGCTCTGCGGGCCGACCCGCAGGAGGCCGCCCGAGTCGATCCAGGCGATGCTGCCGCCGCCCGCGCCGATCGAGCGCACGCTGATCTTGGGGAAGCGGATCGAGTACTGGGAGACGACCGGGTCGGGGTCGAGCGGGATCTCGCCGTCGAGGATCAGGCCGACCTCGAAGGAGGTGCCGCCGACGTCGGTGCAGATCACGTTCGGCTCGCCGTAGAGCTCGCCCAGGTAGCCGGCCCCGAGGATGCCGCCGGTCGGGCCGGAGTCGAGGGTGACGATCGGCTTGCCGGAGGCATCGCCGACCGAGGTCAGGCCGCCGCTCGCCTGCATCACCATCAAGGGCTGGCGCAGGCCGAGCTCGCGCAGGCTCGACTCGAGACCCTCCAGGTAGCTGGCCACCTTCGGCCCGACGTAGGCATTCAGCGCCGTCGTCGCGGTCCGCTCGTACTCGCCGAGGACCGGCGCGAGGCGCGAGGAGATCGACTGGAAGACGCCCGGCGCGCGCTCGTCGAGCAGCTCCGCCAGCCGCCGCTCGTGGTCGTCGTTGACGAAGGACCAGAGCAGCGTGACCGCGATCGACTCGACCCCCTCGGCGACCAGCGAGTCGATCGCCGCGACCGCCTCCTCCTCGTTCAGCGGCACGACCACGTCGCCGTCGACGTCGACCCGCTCGGAGACGCCGCGGATCAGCTCCGGCGGCACGATCGGCTCCGGCTTGTGGAGCTGCGAGGAGTGGACGATGTCGCGCTCGGCGAGGCCCGCCCGCTTGGCGAAGACCTTGCCGATGATCAGCGTGTCCTCGTGGCCGCGGGTGGTGATCAGGCCGGTGCGCACGCCGTTGCGGGTGAGCAGCGCGTTGGTCGCGACGGTGGTGCCGTGGACGAAGCTGTCGGTCCGCGCGAGCAGCTCGCCGCGCTCGATCCCGAGCTCCTCGGCCGCCACCTCGAGCGCCGCCAGCACGCCGTTCTCGAAGCCGTCGTAGGTGGTCAGCGACTTGGCGACGGTGCGCTCGCCCGCCGCGTCGATCACGACGCAGTCGGTGAAGGTGCCGCCGATGTCGACGCCGATTCGGTAACCGCCGTTGTTCGCCATGCGTACTCCCATTCGTAACCCGGACAAAAGTTAGCTCATCCGCCGAGCCCGAGCCGCGGGATGCGGTGCTCGCGCAGGGCGACGTGGATCGTCTCCAGCTCGCAGTAGAACTCGAAGCTGTACTCGCCGCCCTCGCGGCCGATGCCGCTGTCCTTGACGCCGCCGAAGGGCATCCGCAGGTCGCGCACGTTCTGGGAGTTGATCCAGCACATGCCGGTGTCGATCGCCTGCGAGACGCGCAGGGCGCGGCCGAGATCCTGGGTCCAGACGTAGGCGGCGAGGCCGTAGCGGGTGGCGTTGGCGAGGCGGATCGCCTCGGCTTCGCCGTCGAACGGGGTGGCGACGAGGACCGGGCCGAAGATCTCCTCCTGGAAGACCTTCATCCCCTCCTCGACGTCGGCGATCACGGTCGCCTCGAGGTAGTTGGGGCCGAGGCCGTCGGGGGTCGCGCCGCCGGCGAGAGTGCGGGCGCCGTCGGCGCGGGCCGAGTCGAGGTACTCGCCGACCCGCCCGCGGTGCTCGGGGCCGATCAGCGGGCCGAGCTCGGTCGCCGGGTCGAACGGGTCGCCGAGGCGGATACCGCGGGCGCGCGCGGCGATCGCCTCGACCAGCGGCTCGTACATCTCGCGCTCGACCAGGAGCCGCGAGCCGGCCGTGCAGCGCTGGCCGTTCATGGTGAAGATCTGGGCGACGACGGCGTCGACGGCGCGCTCGAAGTCCGAGTCGGCGAAGACGACCACCGGCGACTTGCCGCCGAGCTCGAACGAGGTCCGCTTCAGCGTCGCGGCACCGGAGCGCATGATCTCCTGCCCGGTCGCCGACTCGCCGGTGAAGCAGATCAGGTCGACCTCGGGGTGGGCGGTCAGCGCGGCGCCGGCGGTCTCGCCGAAGCCGTGGACGAGGTTGAAGGTGCCGGGCGGCAGCTCCGCCTCGTCGAGCAGCCGCGCCAGCCGGGTCGCGGTCAGCGGCGACCACTCGGCGGGCTTCAGGACGATCGTGTTGCCCGCCGCCAGGCAGGGCGCGATCCGCCAGGTCGAGAGCATCAGCGGCGCGTTCCAGGGCATGATCAGCCCGGCGACGCCGACCGGCTTGTGGATCGTGTAGTTGAGGAAGTCGTCGCCGACCCGGTGGGCGCGGCCCTCGAGCTCCTCGACCACGCCGGCGAAGTACTCGAAGTTGCGCGCCGCCCGCGCCGCGAGGCCGCGCATCTGGGCGATCGGCATGCCGATGTCGAGGCACTCGAGGTCGACGAAGTCCTCGGCGTCGCGACGCACCAGCGCCGCGATCCGCCGCAGGCCCGCGGCCCGCTCGGCGGCCGGGAGGCGCGACCAGGAGCCCTCCTCGAAGGCGCGGCGGGCCGCGGTGACGGCGGCGTCGATCTCGGCCGGGCCGCCGGACGGGGCGGCGGCGAGGACCTCGCCGGTGGTCGGGTCGAGGGTCTCGAAGGTCTCGCCGGAGGCCGACTCGCGGAACTCGCCGTCGATGTAGTGGCGCTGGGGACCGACCGCGGCGCGGGCGCGGGAGCGGCGCGCGGTGGCGTCGTCGCGCTCGGCTTCGGTGGTGCTGGTGGCGCTCATCTCTCTCCCCTCGGTCGTCGCGGCCCTTCCCGCGTCGCGCAAGATCCTATATGTTTTTAGATCGAGTCAGCAACGAAGGGGAGGGTCGTGGGCGCGGAGGGAGATCGGGAGGCTGGGCCGCGGCGACCGCTCGGCCTGTCGCCGTCGAAGGTGATCGCCGTCCACCTCAGCTACCGCAGCCGGGCCGAGCAGCGCGGCCGGTTCCCGTCGCATCCCTCCTACTTCTTCAAGCCGCCCTCCTCGCTGGCCGGCGACGGCGACCCGGTGGAGCGGCCGCGCGGCTGCGAGCTGCTCAACTTCGAGGGCGAGATCGCGCTCGTGATCGGCACCCCGGCCCGCCGCGTCGCCGAGGAGGAGGCGCTCGAGCACGTCGCCGCGGTCACCGCCGCCAACGACTTCGGCGTCTACGACCTGCGCTGGGCCGACCGCGGCTCGAACGTGCTGGCGAAAGGCCAGGACGGCTTCACCCCGCTCGGCCCGCGGCTGGCGACGCCGGACGAGGTCGACCTCGAGAACCTCGTGCTGCGCACCTTCGTCAACGGCGAGCTGGCCCAGGAAGACGGCAGCGCCGGGATGATCTTCCCCTTCGCCCGGATCATCGCCGACCTCTCGCGGACGATGACCCTGGAGCGCGGCGACGTGATCATCACCGGCACCCCGGCGGGCAGCCGCCCGGTCGAGCCCGGCGACACGGTCGAAGTCGAACTCGAGGGCGTCGGCAGGCTGACCAACCCGATCGTCGAGGGGCCGGAGCTGGCGCCGACCGGGGCGATGCCGAAAGCCAGCGCCGCCGCCCGCGCCGAAGCGACCAACGCCGGCGCACCCCGTCCGGTCACCCTCTCCGCCGCCGCCGAGCGCGCCCTGCGCGAGGTCTCGACCGCGACCCTCACCGTGCAGCTGAAAAAACGCGGCATCCGCGACAGCTTCGTCGCCGGGCTGACCTCGACCCGTCCCGAGGCGCGGCTGCTCGGCTACGCCTACACGCTGCGCTACGTCCCCCTGCGCGAGGACGTGCGCGACGCCGACACCGCCGAGCTGAACGCGCAGAAGCGGGCGGTCGAGACGATCGGCCCGGGCGAGGTCCTGGTGATGGACGCCCGCGAAGTCGAGGGCGCCGGGACGATCGGCGACATCCTCGCGACCCGGGCGATGGTCCGCGGCGCCACCGGCATCGTCACCGACGGCGGCCTCCGCGACGCCGACGCGGTCGCCGCGCTCGACATCCCGACCTACCACCGCTCGCGCCACGCCGCGGTGCTCGGCCTGCGCCACTTCCCGCTCGAGACCAACGTGCCGATCGCCTGCGGCGGCGCCCTGGTGATGCCGGGCGACGTGATCGTCGGCGACGGCGACGGCGTCCTCGTCGTCCCCGCGGCGATGGCCGAGGAGGTGGCCCACGACGCGCTCGCCCAGGAGGAGCGCGAGGCGTGGGCGCTGGAGCGGGTCGAGGCGGGCGAGAGCGTCCGCGGCATCTACCCGCTCGGCGAGGAGCGCCGGGAGGAATTCGAACGCTGGCGAGACCGGCGAAGAGGAGAAGGCAAGTGAGGTTCCGTTCCGACCCCAGTCAGATCCGCGGCTCGATCGCGCCGCTGGTCACCCCTTTCGACGCCGACGGCGCGCTCGACCTGGAGGCGATCCCCCGCCTGGTCGAGTGGCAGCTCGAGCGCGGCACCCACGGCATCTCGGTCGGCGGCTCGACCGGCGAGCCGACCGTGCAGACGACCGACGAGCGGATCGCGGTGATGGAGGCCGCGGCGACGGCGATCGACGACCGCGTCCCCTTCCTCCCCGGGACCGGCGCCGCCCGCATGGACGAGACGGTCGAGCTGACCGCGGCGGCCGAGCGGCTCGGCGCCGACGCGGTGCTGATCGTCACGCCGCCCTACGCGCGGCCGACCCAGGAGGGCCTCTACCGCTGGTACGCGGCGCTCGCCGAGCAGTTCCCCGACCTGCCGCTGATCGTCTACAACGTGCCGATCCGCGCCGCCGTCGACATCGCCCCGGCGACCGTCGGCAGGCTCGCCCGCGACTTCGACAACATCGTCGGGATCAAGGAGACGACGCGGGACTTCGAGCACGTCTCCTACGTCCTCGACGAGACCGGCCGCGATTTCCTCGCCTACTCCGGGATCGAGCTGCTCTGCTATCCGATGCTGACGATCGGCGGCGCCGGCCACCTCAGCTGCGTCGCCAACTTCGCCCCGCGGCCGGTGGCCGAGCTCTACGACGCCTTCACGGAGGGCGACCAGGCGCGGGCGCGGGAGCTCCACTACGAGCTCCACCCGCTGGTCGAGCTCGCCTTCCTGGAGACCAACCCGACCCCGGCGAAGTGGACGATGGAGCGGCTCGGCCTGATTTCCTGCGGCGACCCGCGGCCGCCGCTGGCGCCCTTCTCGGAGGCCGGCCGGGCGCGCGCAGAGGCGATACTGGCGGAGAACGAGATCGGATGAAGCGGCTCGAGGACAAGGTGGCGGTGATCAGCGGCGGCGCCGGCTCGATCGGCCTGGCCAGCGCCCGCGCCTTCGTCGCCGAGGGCGCCCGCGTGGTGCTCGCCGACCGCGACGGCGAGGCGGTGGCCGCCGCCGCGGCCGGGCTCGACGCCGAGCGCGCGGTCGGGATCGAGTGCGACGTCACCGACGAGGACCAGGTCCGGGCCGCGGTCGAGCTCGCGGTCGATCGCTTCGGCAAGCTCGACGTCGCCTTCGCCAACGCCGGGATCTTCGGCGAGGTCGCGCCGATGACCGAGTTCCGCCGCGAGGTGCTCGCGCAGGTGCTCGAGGTCAACGTGGTCGGCTCCTTCCTCCTCCTCAAGTACGCGCTCGCGGCGATGGAGCGGGGCGGCTCGGCGATCGTCAACTCCAGCGTCGTCGGCCTCACCTCCGACCCCGGGATCACCGCCTACGCGACCTCCAAGCACGCGCTGGTCGGGCTGATGCGAACCGCCGCGAAGGAGATGGCGCCGCGCGGGATCCGGGTCAACTCGCTCCACCCCGGGCCGGTCGGCAACGAGTTCCAGGAGGTGGTCGAGGAGCAGGTGATCGGCGCGCCTCGGGCGCAGGCGAAAGAGGCCTTCGACGGCTTCATCCCGCTCGGCCGCCACGCCACCGCGGCGGAGATCGCCGCCGTCGCCACCTTCCTGGCGAGCGACGAGAGCGCCTTCATGACCGGGGCCACGGTCGCCGTCGACGGCGGCATGAGCATCTGAGCTCTCGCGCCCGGTTCTTACCGGGTGTATGGTCCGGTTCGGCCAGCGGATTAAAGTCCGGATGGCGAACTTTTTCTCGCCAGGGTGAAGGAGGAAGTCAAAGGTGAACGGAGCCGGAAACGGGGTCCTCGTCGACGAGCCCACGATGCTGATCGGCGGTGAGGCGAAGCGCGCCCGCAGCGGCGAGACCTTCGACGCGATCGACCCCGCGACCGGTGAGGCGATCGCCCGGGTGCCGAAGGGCGACGCCGAGGACGTCGCCGACGCGGTCGCCGCGGCCGAGGCGGCGCTGCCCGCCTGGCGCTCCGCCTCGCCGCTCGAGCGCGCCGCCGTCGTCCGCCAGATCGCCGACGTGGTCGAGGAGCACGCCGAGGAGCTGGCGATGCTCGACGTCGTCGACAACGGCAGCCCGATCCGCGAGATGCGCAACGACTCGCGGATCGCCGCCGCCCACCTGCGCTACTTCGCCGGCCTCGCCCTGCAGGTCCGCGGCGAGACGATCCCCGGCGACGACGGCCGGCTCAACTACACGCTGCGCCAGCCCTACGGCGTGGTCGGCCGGATCATCCCCTTCAACCACCCGCTGATGTTCGCCGCCAGCCGCCTGGCGGCACCGCTGATCGCCGGCAACACGCTGGTGATGAAGCCCTCCGAGAACACCTCGCTCTCGGCCCTGCGGCTGGCCGAACTCTGCGCCGACTTCATCCCGCCGGGCGTCCTCAACATGGTCAGCGGCTTCGGCGGCGAGGCCGGCGACGCGCTCGTCACCCACCCGCGGGTCCGCCGCATCGCCTTCATCGGCTCGGCCGAGGTCGGCCGGATGATCCAGCAGCGCGCCGCCACCGAGGTGGTGAAGACGGTGACGCTCGAGCTCGGCGGCAAGAACCCGATCGTGATCTTCGAGGACGCCGACCTCGACGCCGCCGTCGACGGCGCCCTGCGGGGGATGAACTTCACCTGGCAGGGCCAGTCCTGCGGCTCGACCTCGCGCCTCCTCGTCCACGACTCGCTGCACGACGAGCTGGTCGAACGGCTCGCCGCGCGGATGGAGTCGCTGCGCTCCGGCCCGCCCACCGACGAGGCGACCGAAACCGGCGCGATCGTCAACCGGCGCCAGTACGACAAGGTCGTCGACTACCTGAAGATCGGCCGCGACGAGGGCTCGCGGGTGGTCGCCGGCGGCGGCCCGGTCGAGGTCGACGACGCGCCCGGCGGCCTCTTCCTCCGCCCCACCCTCTTCGACAACGTCGGCCCCGACTCGCGGCTCGCCAACGAGGAGATCTTCGGCCCGGTCCTGGCGGCGATGCCGTTCTCGGCCTACGACCGCGCGGTGGAGATCGCCAACCAGGTCTCCTACGGCCTGACCGCCGCGGTCTTCACCCGCGACCTCGGCGTCGCCCACCGCTTCGCCCGCGACGTCGAAGCCGGCTACGTCTGGGTCAACGACTCCTCCAAACATTTCCCCGGGACGCCCTACGGCGGCTTCAAGGACTCGGGGATCGGCCGCGAGGAGTCGCTCGACGAACTCCTCTCCTACACCCAGACCAAGAACGTCAACGTCAACTTCGGATGAGCGCCGACGCGAGCACCATCGAGTCCCGCGGGTTCACCTACGAGGCGCTGCCCGGCCGCGTCGTCTTCGGCCCCGGCAGCGCGCGGACCGAGCTCGCCGACGCGGTCGCCGCCCTCGGCTTCGAGCGGCTGCTGCTGATCGCCGCGGGACCCGAGGCGGCGCTGGCCGAGGAGCTGGCGGCGCCGCTCGGCGAGCGGGTCGTCGGCCGCTTCGACGGGTCCGCCCGCACGTCCCGGTCGAGGTCGGCGCGGCCGCGGTGGCCGCCGCCCGCGCCGCCGGCGCCGACGCGGTGCTCTCGGTCGGCGGCGGCTCCACCACCGGCACCGCGAAGGCGGTCGCGCTGGCCACCGGGCTGCCGATCGTCGCCGTCCCGACCACCTACGCGGGCTCCGAGATGACCCCGGTCTGGGGCTCGACCGAGGGCGGCGTGAAGACGACCGGCCGCGACCTCGCGGTGCTGCCGCGCCTGGTCGTCTACGACCCCGAGCTGACCACCAGCCTGCCCGCCGCGATCACCGCCGCCAGCGGCATGAACGCGCTCGCCCACTCGGTCGAGGCGCTCTACGCGCCGGGCCGCAACCCGGTCACCTCGGTGATCGCGCTGGAGTCGATCGAGGCGCTGGCGCGGGCGCTGCCCGGCGCCGTCGCCGCCCCGGACGACATCGGCGCCCGCTCCGAGGCGCTCTACGGCGCCTACCTGGCGGGCTCGGCCTTCGCGGTCGCCGGCTCCGGCCTCCACCACAAGATCTGCCACGCGCTCGGCGGCGCCTTCGACCTGCCCCACGCCGAGACCCACAGCGTCGTCCTCCCCCACGTCGTCGCCTTCCAGCAGCCCGCCGCGCCGGCGGCGATGGACCGCGTCGCCGACGCGCTCGCCGCCGCCCCGGCCTCTGCCGCGGCCGCCCTCTTCGACCTCGCCGGCTCGCTCGGCGTGCCGGTCTCGCTGGCGGCGATCGGGATGCCCGCCGACGGCGCCGAGCAGGTGGTCGACCAGATCGTCGCCGCCGTCCCCGCCGACAACCCGCGCCCGGTCGGTGCCGACGACGTGCGCGCGATCCTCGCCGCCGCCTACGCCGGGACCCGCCCGTGAGCGGGCTGGTCGCGATCGTCGGCAGCGCCACCCCGCCGGGGCGGCTGCGGCGGGCGGTCGCCGCGGCGCTCGACCGTGCCTCCGCCGCCGGTGCCGACGTCGACCTGATCGACCTCGCCGAGCTGACCATCGACCCCGCCGACGGCCGCCCCTCGGCCGAGCTCGCCGACGACACCGCCGCCGTGCTCGACCAGATCGCCGGCGCCGACGCGGTGCTGCTGGCCACCCCGGTCTACCGCGGCTCGCTGACCGGCGTGCTGAAGAACCTGCTCGACCACGTCCCGGTCGAGGCGCTCGAGCGCAAGCCGGTGGCGATCGTCGCGATGGGCGCCTCCCAGCACCATTACCTCGGCGCCGAGCGCCACCTGCGCGACGTCCTCTCCTTCTTCGGCGCCGACGTCCTGCCCGTCGCGGGCTACCTCACCTCGGCCGACTTCGCCGAAGGCGAGCCGACCGAGGGAGCGGCGGCCGAGCTCGACGCCCTGGTCGCGGAGCTGCGCGACCGCGCCTCCCGCCCCACCGCTGGCGACGCCGCGCGGCTGCGCCCGCTGATCGCCCGGAGGCCGCCGCGATGAGCCTTGCCGACGGCGGCCTCTGCCTCTGGGCGGGCAGCGTCCAGCGCCTCGACTTCGACCAGCGGATCGAGGCCGCGCACGCGGGCGGCTTCGACTCGACCTCGCTCTTCCCCTACGAGGTCCACCGCGCCCGCCGCGAAGGCATCACCGACGCGGAGCTGCGCGCCCGCTTCGAGGACGCCGGCGTCCGCGTCGCGGTGATCGACCCGCTCGCCCGCTGGCTGCCGACCTGGAGCTCGCCCGGCGACCTGCCGGCCGACGACCCCGCCCACGGCGACCTCGGGCCCGACGAGGTGTTCGCGATGGCGGTCGCCTTCGGCGCCGACCTGATCAGCGTCCTCGCCCTGTATGACCCGCCGGTCTCGGCCGAGGTCGGCGGTCCCGCCTTCGCGGCGCTCTGCGACCAGGCCGCCGAGCACGGCCTGCGCCTGCAGCTCGAGTTCATCCCCGGCACCGGCATCCACGACCTCACCGCCGCCTGGGAGATCGTCCGCGCGGCCGACCGCCCCAACGGCGGCGTCCTGCTCGACACCTGGCATTTCTTCCGCTCCGACTCGAGCTTCGAGCTGCTCGAGGAGCTGCCCGCCGACCGCATCTTCGGCCTGCAGATCGAGGACGCGCCGGCCGAGTTCCCGGCCGACCCCGCGCACGAGTCCCTGCACGGTCGGCTCCTCCCCGGCGAGGGCGGGCTCGACCTCGGGCGCTTCCTCGCCGTGGTCGCCGACAAGGTGCCGGCGCTGACCGGCCCCGAGGTCTTCTCCGACGAGCTCGGCGCGCTGCCCGCGGGCGAGCTCGGCCGCCGCCTCGGCGAGACGACCCGCGCCGCGCTCGATTCGCGCTTTGCTTAATCGCGCTTCTCCTAATTCCACATATTGAATCGGTGTTACTCTTAGTCGCCTGCCGCGGCCTGGGACGCGCGGCGTCTGTTGCCAAGCCTGGAACCTGGAGCGTGAGATGAGCGAATCGGTCGACAAGAGCAAGACCCCCGTACTCGACGACGAGAACCAGCTGAAGCTGGGGATCTTCGGCATCAACATGCGCGGCGGCGTCACCCTCTCGCCGATCGACGAGATGGTCCAAGGGACCTGGGAGGAGAACCTCCGCTACGCCAAGTGGGCCGACCGGATCGGCATCGACGCGATCGTCCCGATCGCCCGCTGGCGGGGCTACGGCGGCGAGGCCAACCTCGGCGACAAGTCGTTTGAGACCTTCACCTGGGCGACCGGCCTGCTCAGCGCCACCGAGCGCGCCCAGATCTTCTGCACCGTCCACGTGCCGATCGTCCACCCGGCGCTGGCGGCGAAGATGATGGCGACCGCCGACCACATCTCGGGCGGCCGCGTCGGCCTCAACATCGTCGCCGGCTGGAACCCGGAGGAGATGTCGATGTTCGGCATGACCCAGCGCGAGCACGACGAGCGCTACCAGGTCGCCGACGAGTGGGCGCAGGTGATCAAGCAGCTCTGGACGGTCGAGGGGGAACAGGACTTCGACGGCGAGTACTTCAAGATGCCGGGCGGTTTCTCCGAGCCGAAGCCGCTGCAGAAGCCCTACCCGGTGATCATGAACGCCGGCACCAGCGCCGCCGGCCGCGAGTTCGCCGCCAAACACTCCGACCTGATCTTCGCCGGGCTGACCACGCTCGAGACCGCCCCCGCGCAGGTCGCCGAAATCAAGTCGCTGGCCCGCGACAAATACGACCGTGAGATCCGCGTCTTCGGCCGCGCCCACATCGTCTGCCGCGACACCGAGGCCGAGGCGAAGGCCGAGTACGACCGGGTCCACAAGCAGGTCGCCGACCTCGAGGGGGCGAAAAACATCGTCCGCCTCAACATGCCGAACTCGCAGAGCGCCGACTGGGAGAGCCTCAAAATGGAGAAGATCCTCGAGGGCACGATCGCCGGCCTCTGGGCCCTGCCGCTGGTCGGCACCCCCGACCAGGTGGCGCAGCAGATCGTCGACCTGCACGAGGCGGGCCTCGACGGCGTCGCCTTCTCCTGGCCCGACTTCGACGAGGGCCTCGAGCAGCTGGAGTCCGCGATCATCCCGCGCCTGGTCGAAGCCGGCGTCCGCGCCCCGGTCGCGGGCGGCGTCGCGGCCTGACCGATGGTCGGTAGGGACGAGTTCGTCGCCGCCCTGGCCGCGGTCTGCACGCCGGTCTCGGTCGTCACCAGCCACCATCACGACCGGCCCCACGGGACCACGGTGAGCGCCTTCTGCTCGCTCTCCCTGGATCCGCCGATGGTGCTGGTCTCGCTCGACCGCGGCTCCGACCTGCTGGCGATGGTCTCCGAATCGGAGCGCTTCGGCGTCAACGTGCTCGCCCACGACCAGGACGCGCTGGCGCGGCAGTTCGCCCGCAAGGGCGCCGACAAGTTCGACGGCGTCGAGTGGGATCTCCACCTCGGCGTCCCGCGGCTGGCGGGGGCCGCGACCTGGCTCGCCTGTCGACTCGACCGGCTGGTCGAGGGCGGCGACCACCTGGTCGCCTACGGCCTGGTCGAGCACGCCGAGAGCGCCCCCGGCGACCCGCTGCTCTACCGCAACCGGGCCTTCGGCACGCTGGCCCCGACCGCGGGGACGGCATCGTGAACCCGGCCGCCGAACGCTGGCTGCACGAGCACTACGAGCACGTCGACGCCAACGACTTCGCCTGGGTCGGCGAGCACCTCGCCGAGGACATCGAAGTGCGCTTCGGCAACCGGCCGGTCGCGGTCGGCAAGGAGGAGGTCGGCGCCACCCTGGCCGACGTCCACGCCCCCTTCAAGCACTCGACCCACCGCTTCGTCGAAGTCTGGCAGCAGGGGCACCGGACGCTGATCGCCTTCGACGTCACCTACGCGATGAACGACGGCTCCGAGGTGCGGATCGAAACCTTCACGATCCTCGATCGTGAAGACGGGCTGATCAGACGGATGAAGGTCTACATCGACGAGGGGCCGCTGCGCGCCGGTCGCGCCGCCGCCCCGGAAGAGGAGAGCGCGTGAAGATCGACCTCAGCGGCAAGGCGGCGCTGGTCACCGGCGGCGGCCAGGGGATCGGCCTCGGGATCGCCGAAGGGCTGGCCGAGTGCGGCGCCCGCGTGGTGGTCGCCGACCTCGACCCGAGCGGCGCCGAAGCGGCGCGCGACGACGGCGCGATCATCGGCCTCGAGGTCGACCTCGGCGTCGCCGGCGGCCCCGAGGAGGCGGTCGCGACGACCCGCCGCGAGCTCGGCGCGATCGACATCCTCGCCAACAACGTCGGCATCTGCATCCCCCGCGACGGCTTCCTCAGCGTCGACGACGACGGCTGGGAGCTGATCTTCCAGGTCAACATGATGAGCGCCGTGCGGGCCTCGCGGGCGGCGATCCCGGCGATGATCGAGGCGGGCGGCGGCGCGATCATCACCACCGCCTCGGAGTCCGCCCTGCAGCCGGCGCCGGTCTTCACCGACTACGCGGTGCTGAAGGCCTCCCTCCACGCGCTCACCAAGCTGCTGGCCAACGAGTTCAGCCGCCAGGGCGTGCGCTGCAACTCGGTCACCCCCGGCCCGATCCGCACCCCCGCCTGGGGCCCGGGTGGCGTGGTCGACAAACTCTCCAAAGAATGGGGCATGGAGCTGGAGGAAGGGATCGACCACTTCGTCAAAGAGGTGCGGAACATGCCGCTCGGCAAGATCGGCGAGCCCGCCGACGTCGCCGCGATGGTCTGCTTCCTCGCCTCCGACCTGGCCAAACAGATCACCGGCTCGGACTTCCGCGTCGACGGCGGCCAGATCGCCACGATCGTCTGAACGAGGAGGAGTGAGATGAGCGAGTGCACCGATCAGCAGCCGCGAGAACGTCCACCTGACGCTCGCGATCAACGACTACGACCACGTCCGCGACCTGGTCACCGGAAGGGTCCCGGTCGAGGGCATCGACCTCACCTGCCTGACCCTCTCGGTGGAGGAGATCTTCTGGCGCTTCGCCCGCCACCGCGAGTGGGACGTCTCGGAGATGTCGATGGCGAAGTACTGCTCGCTGCGGGCCGGCGGCGACGACACGATCACCGCGATCCCGGTCTTCCCCTCGCGCGCCTTCCGCCACTCGGCGATCTTCGTCCGCGCCGACGGGCCGATCGACGACCCCGCGGCGCTCGCCGGCCAGCGGATCGGCGTGCCCGAGTGGACGCAGACCGCGACCGTCTGGGCGCGCGGC
Source organism: uncultured Solirubrobacterales bacterium (assembly GCA_963791095.1). Lineage (GTDB taxonomy): Bacteria > Actinomycetota > Thermoleophilia > Solirubrobacterales > 70-9 > VAYN01. The sequence goes on along the minus strand of CAWBRE010000028.1, from coordinate 125,273 downwards.
CTCCTGCAGCACTCCTACGGCGTCGACCTGACCGGCGTCAGCTGGGTGCGCGGCGGCACCAACGAGCCGGGCCGGGTCGAGGGCATCGCGCTCGACCTGCCGCCCGAGTTCGACGTCACCTACGAGAGCGAGCGCAGCCTCAACGAGCTGCTGCTCGACGGCGAGATCGCCGCCCTGATCTGCCCCCACCCGCCGGCCGAGTTCGAGAGCCGCAGCGGCAAGGTCGTCCGCCTCTTCAGCGACTACCGCGCGGTCGAGGAAGAGTATTTCGAGGCGACCGGGATCTTCCCGCCGATGCACCTGATCGCGCTCCGCGCCGACGCGGTCGAGCGCCATCCGTGGATCGCGATGAACCTCTTCGAGGCCTTCCTCGAGGCCAAGCGGCGCGGCCTCGAGCGGGCGATCGACCCGAACACGCCGCGCTACCCGGTGCCCTGGAGCTTCGCCAACGCGCAGGCCGCGGAGAAGCTGATGGGCGAGGACTTCTGGCCCTACGGCCTTGAGCCGAACCGGGTCGCGCTGGAGGCGTTCCTCTCGATGCTGCACGAGCAGGGCGCGGCGAAGCGGCTGCTGGAGCCGGAGGAGCTGTTCGCCCCGTCCGTCCTCGACCGCTTCGTGATCTGATGGCCGCGGCGAGCGGCGAGTTCGACGGGATCGTCATCGGGTCCGGCCAGCACGGCCTGATCCTGGCCTCCTACATGGCCCGCGCCGGGCTCAAGGTGGCGTTGGTCGAGCGGCGGCTCGGCTACGGCGGCGGCCTGATGACCGAGGAGTCGACCCTGCCCGGCTTCTACCACAACCTCCACTCGATCAACCACTTCTCGATCACCGGGACGCCCTGGTACCGCGACCTCGGCCTCGACGCCAAGGTCCCCTACATCGTCCCCACCTACGAGTTCGCCCAGCCGCACGCCGACGGTTCGGCGCTGGTCTTCTCGCGCGACCTCGAGGAGACGGTGGCGAGCATCGCCCGCTTCTCCAAGCGCGACGCCGACACCTTCCGCGAATGGAACGCGCGGGCGGAGGAGATGACCCGCGAGGTCTTCCTGGTCGAGCGCTACTCGGAGCCGCTTTCCGAGGAGCTGCGGGCCGAGGTCCTGGGACGCAGCCAGGTCGGCCGCGACTTCCTCGAGCTGACCCGGCGCCAGCCGGACGAGGCGGTCGACGAGCTCTTCGAGGACGAGCGGGTGAAGGTGCTCTTCCTCTTCAAGCTCTCGCTGTTCGGCACCGTCCTGCACGAGACGCTGGCCGAGCACAGCCCGGTCGGCTCGCTGATCCGCGCCTTCGACCTCGCCACCGGCTACGAACTCTGCCAGGGCGGCAGCTGGAACCTCGCCCGCGGCCTGATGGAGACCTTCATCGCGGCGGGCGGCACCTTCATCAACCAGGCCCACGTCGAGCGGATCGTGGTCGAGGGCGGCCGCGCGACCGGGGTCGAGCTCGCCGACGGCCGCAAGCTGAAGGCGAGCCGCTTCGTCGCCTCCACCGTCGACGTCGCCCAGACCTTCGAGGAGATGGTCGACCCGACCGACCTCCCGGCGGCCTACCGCGAGAAGGTCGCCGACTTCCGCGGCACGCCGTGGACGCTCTACGGCCTCCACCTGGCGCTGCGCGAGCCGCCCCGCTACAGCTCGGCCGACTTCGACCCGAACGTGAACCGGGCGCTCAAGTACAACGTCGGCTCGGAGTCGATCGCGGGGCTCGAGGCCGCCCACGCCGACGTCGTCGCCGGCCGCTTCCCGAGCCAGATCCAGTTCGGCGGCGGCGCCCTCACCCAGCTCGATCCCTCGCAGGCGCCGCCCGGCTTCCACACCGCCTACGCCTGGCACGTGGTCCCCTTCGAACCGGACGGCGACCCCGAGAACCTGAACGCCCGCCGCGAGGAGTTCGCCGACGCGATCCTCGACAAGTGGCGCGCCTACGCCCCCAACCTGACCGAGGACAACATCCTCGCCCGCCACACCTACACCGCCTACGAGTACGCCAAAGAGCTGATCAACATGCGCCGCGGCGACATCTTCATGGGCTCCCTCGACGCGGGCCAGGTGATGCACGACCACTTCGGCTACCGCACCCCGATCGAGGGCCTCTACATGGCGGGCTCCGCCACCCACCCCAACGGCGGCATCTCCGGCGGAGCCGGCTACGTCGCCGCGGGCATCATCGCCCGCGAGGTGGGCGCCGACCTCTGGTGGGAGCCGCTCGACGCCGAGCGAGCCCTCGGCGCCCTCGCGCTAGCCGCCCTCGCCGCCTTCGGCGCCGGTGTAGCTCTGCTCCGGGTGCTCGCGATCGAGCTGCGCCTGCTCCTCCTCACCGAGGCCCGGGGTGCGGTCGCCGACGATCGCCTCGGGGGCCAGCTTGTGGAGCTTGCGGCGGGATTTGCGCGAGTAGCGCAGCCAGTTGTTGACCTCGAAGCCGAAGGCGGGGCCGGAGAGCGCTCCGGCGTGGACCGTGTCGACCGCGGCCCGGTAGTGCTCGCCGCCGGTGGCGAGGAAGGCGTCGAGTTTCTCCGCCGTGACCGGCGAGGACGGCGGGACCTGGCCGCCCCGCAGGTCGAGCCGGTGGCGATCCCAGAGCATCAGCTCGGGGATCAGCCGGATCGCCAGGACGTTGGCCTGCTCGGAGCGGCGCGGAACCTCGCGGCCGCAGCCGCAGACGCAGTGGGGAGCCTCGCTCATGCCCCTGATGATGCCGGTCTAGAGTCGTCGCCGTGAGCGGCGAGCGGATCGACACCAGGGTCGCGATCATCGGCGCCGGGCCGGCGGGGCTGCTGCTCGGGCGGAGCCTCGACCTGGCCGGGATCGACAACGTCGTGCTCGAGTCGCAGACCCGCGCCCACGTCGAGGCGCGCCAGCGGGCCGGGCTGATCGAGCAGGGCACCGTCGACCTGCTGGCCGAGCTCGGCGTCGACGAGCGGCTGCGACGCGAGGGCCTCGTCCACGGCGGCATCGAGCTGCGCTTCGCCGGCCAGGGCCACCGGATCGCGATGGACGAGCTGACCGGCGGGCGCACGGTCACCGTCTACGCCCAGACCGAGATCGTCCGCGACCTGGTCGCCGCGCGCCTGGACGACGGCGGGCCGCTCCACTTCGAGACCGAGGCGGTCGCGATCGAGGGCTTGGGCGAGGAGCGCCCGACCGTCACCGCGCGCGGGCCGGCGGGCGAGATCGAGCTCCGCGCGGAGCTGGTCGCCGCCTGCGACGGCTTCCACGGGATCGGCCGCGACGCGGTGCCCGAGGGAGCGCTGAGGACGGCGGGCCGCGAGTACCCCTACGCCTGGCTCGGGATCCTGGCCGAGGCGCCGCCCTCCTGCGAGGAGCTGATCTACTGCCACAGCCCGCGCGGCTTCGCCCTGCACAGCATGCGCTCGCCCGAGGTCGGCCGCCTCTACCTCCAGGTCGACCCGGACGAGCGGATCGAGGACTGGCCCGACGCGCGGATCTGGGAGGAGCTGGCGGCCCGCCTGGCGACCGACGGCTGGAGCCTCACCGAGGGCCCGGTGGCGGAGAAGTCGATCACCCAGATGCGCAGCTTCGTCGCCTGGCCGCTGCGCCACGGCCGCCTCCTGCTGGCCGGCGACGCCGCCCACATCGTGCCGCCGACGGGGGCCAAGGGCCTGAACCTCGCCGCCGCCGACGCCCGCCTGCTCGCCGAGGCGATCTCCGCCTCCCTCCTGCGCGGCGACGACGGCCCGCTCGACGCCTACTCGGAGACGGCGCTGCGCCGGGTCTGGCGAGCCCAGGACTTCTCCTACTGGATGACGACGATGCTCCATCTCGATCCCACCGACCCGGACGGCTACGGGCGCCACCTGCAGGAGGCCCGCCTCGCCTACGTCTGCTCCTCGGAGGCCGCGGCCCGCACCCTGGCCGAGAACTACGTCGGCCTCGAGCGAGTCTGAGCCGATCAGAGAGCCGCCGGGACCAACGCGAGGCCATGCTTGCGGGCCGCCTCACGGAGCTCCTTGTCCCAGCAGGCGAATTCCAGTTCCTCACCCGCGGCGAACGCGAGCGCTCCCCCCAGATGAACGGCATCGTAGGCACGCAACGCATGCCGCCGGGCGCTCTCGGCCGCGCTCATGAGAAGGGCATCGTTGACGGCGTGGCTGAAGATGCCGCGCCAGACTTTCTCCAGATCGACCAGTGCCCGATCGAGTTGCGCCGAGGTCAGGCGACCTCCCTTGCGCATCCGAGCCAGAGCGGCGGTTGCCTCGACGTGCGCGATAGCCGTGCTCCGGATGCCGTCGGCGTCGCTGTAGGCGCTCACCGCCTCCTCGGATCCCGGCTCATCGACCAACAGCTTGATCAGCGCGCTGGTATCGAGATAAAGGCTCAGCGCCGACCCTCGGAGACGTAGTCGGCGGCGCTTTTACCGCTCCCCCGGAGCTTGGCGGGCTTGGCCGGCAGGTAGCGCGGGCCCTCTGCCGGCCGCACGCTGCCATCGACGATCAAGGCGGCGAGATGCGCCGGAGTCGCGGCCGAGACGATCTGTGCCACGGGACGACCGTGCTTGGTGACCGTGATCGCCTCGCCTTCCTCGACCCGGTCGATGATCGCGCTGGCCCGATCCTTCAGTTCGCGGATGCCTACGGTAGCTCGCTCCATCGTGGCTACATTTTACATAGGGATGGCCAGATTTGTAGAACCAGGTCCTTGAACCACGGGCGCCGCGCTGCGCGGTTACTTTCTTCGCCAGGGCCGAAGTTTCTAACCACGCAGCGCGGCGAGTCGCGCGTCGATCGCCGGCCGGGCCGGGCCGTCGGGGTCGATCAGCGCCATGTGGTCGGCGCCCGCGAGCTCGATCAGCTCGACCTCGTCGCCCGCGGCCCGCGCCGCCTCGGCGTAGGTGCGGCTCTGGGAGATCGGCACCCGCTGGTCGGCGTCGCCGTGGACGAGGAGCGCCGGGACGCCGAGCGGGAGCCGCGCCCCCGGGCTCGCCTCGAGGTAGGCCTCCGCCGCCGCCTCGGGGGGCGCGCCGATGAACTCCTCGACCGCGCCCTCGCCGAGGCCCTCGCGCTGGGCGGCGGGCAGGTCGCAGACCGGCGCCAGGGCGAGGACCGCGGCGACCGGGCGGCCGCGCGACGCCCACAGCGCCAGGTGACCGCCGGCCGAGTGGCCGAGCACGGCGACCGGGCGCCCGGCCGCCGCCGTCAGGAGCGCGTCGAGCGCGTCCGCCACCGCCTCCGCCGTCCCCGGCCAGCCGCCGCCCCCTTCCCCGACCCGCGGGTACTCGAGGTTCCAGACCCGGTGGCCGGCCGCGGCGAGCGCCGCCGCCAGCGGGGCGATGCTCGAGGCGTCGACCCGGGAGCGCCAGAAGCCACCGTGGATCGTCGCCACCAGCAGCGGCGCGTCCTCCGGCCCCAGCTCCTCGGCGCTCCAGTCGCTCACCCCTCGCGCTCCAGGCGGCCCACCGTTTCCGGCGCGCTCGAGGACGTCTCCAGCGGCCCGTGGCCTTTGCTCCAGCCGTACTTGGCGCCGACGCTTTCGATTTCCTCCAGCGGCGGCTGGCGGTGCTCGGTGTAGGGGTAGGTCGCCGCCAGGGCGGGCTCGGCGAGCTCCTCGAAGAAGTGCTCGAAGCCGCCGGGGATGATGAAGACGAGGAATTTGCAGCTGGCCGAGGTGACGATCCAGTCGTGCACGGTCTGCTTCGGCACGTAGATGTAGTCGCCGGGAGTGGCGTGGTAGACGGCGTCGCCGACGCCGATGTCGAGGTTGCCGTCGACGATGTAGAAGCCCTCGGCCTCGTGCTCGTGGACGTGGCCCGGCGCCACCATCCCGCGCGGCCCGTACCACTCGGTCAGCCCGAACTGGCCGTCGGTGTCGTACTGGCGGGCCTTCATCGTGATGATCCCGCCCTGGAACCAGATCGCCGGGCCCTCGCCCGAGCCGAGGTGGTAGCCAGGAGCGATCCCCTCCGGGGTGCCGCCCGCATGCTCGCTGGCGACCGGCTGGTCGTCGGCGATCTCCAGCGGCGGCGTCTTCTCGAACGATCTGGTCATCTGTCCTCCTCAAGTTGGGTGGGCTGCGGCGCCATTCCCGTTGGCGGGACGCGCACAATATCGTAGGACAATCTTGTAGGCTGAAACCGGGATGGCAGCGACCGCGACAAGACCACCGGCCGGCACCGGCCGCCCCCCCGGGGCGACCTCCGAGCGGATCGCCGAGCGCCTCCGCGGCGACATCCGCGCCGGGCGCCTCGCCCCCGGGCAGCGGCTGGTCGAGGCCGAGCTGACCCGCCGGCTCGGGGTCAGCCGCGGCCCCGTGCGCGAGGCCTTCGCCCGGCTGCAGAGCGAAGGGCTCGTCTCGATCGAGCCGAACCGCGGCGCCAGCGTGCGGCGGATGGAGCGCAAGGAGCTCGAGGACCTCTTCTGGCTGCGGGCCCGCCTCGGCGCCGACGCCGCCGGACTCGCCGCGAAGCAGGTCGGCTCGGGCGATGGCGAGGCGGCGATGCGAGACGAGCTGCGCCGCCAGGAGTCGTTGCGGGGCGCCGGGATCGCCGCCTACACCGAGGCCAACGGCGAGTTCCACGAGCTGATCAACCGGCTCTCCGGCAACGTCGCGCTGGCGGGGGTCTTGCGCAACCTGGAGACCCACGCCGGCGTCTTCCTCCACCTGGCGAGCGCCGGCGACACCGAACGACTGCTCGACCAGCACCTGGCGCTGGGCGAGGCGATCCTCGCCGGCGACGCGCGGCGGGCGGCGCAGGAGTCGCGGCGCCACAGCGAGACCGTCCTGGCGACGATCCGCGCCCTGCCCGACGAGTGGTTCGGGCGCTAGCTCAGACGCGTCCGTAGCTCGGCGACTGGCGGGCGATCGCCGCCTCCAGCCGCTTGCCCTCGCCGGCGTCGATCGCGGCGATCAGCTCGCGATGGTCGGCGAGGTGGCCGGCGGTGTCGAAGTCGTCGACGGCGGCCGCTTCGAGGCTCTTCTCCATCGAGTCGAGCAGCATCACGTAGATGCCGTGCAGGGCCTTGTTGGTGCAGAGCTTGGCGATCCGGCGGTGGAGGCGGTAGTTGAGGCGCAGGTAGTCGCGCGGGTCGTCGACCCGCCCTTCCATCTGGTCGAGGATCCGGCTCAGCGCGGTGATGTCCCCGGCGTCGTGATGGCGGGCGGCCTCGCGGCAGATCAGCGGATCGAGCGCGTCGCGGACCTCGAGCGCTTCGAGGAAGCCGCCGGATCCCCCGCGGAAGCGGAGGGTCGAGTGGCTGAGCGCCATCCGCGCCGAGCCCTCGGCGACGAAGACCCCGCCGCCGGGACCGGGCCGGACCGTGACCAGCCCGCGCATTTCCAGCAGCCGCACCGCCTCGTTGACCGTCCCCAGCGCCACCTCGAAGCGCTCGCGCAGCTCGGTCTTCTTGCCGATCCGCACACCGGGGGCGACCGCCTCGTCCATGATTTCGGTCTCGATCGCGCGCGCGACCGCCTCCGCGCGGGAGACGCGTGACTCCGCCAGGGTTGAGTGCGCCGCTGCCATCTTCAGGACGAGGATATTCGGAGCCGTGGAAGCTCCCCCACTTGCCTCCTATTCATCCTATTGAATAAGCTTGTCTCAGATGGAGGGATCAGTGCCGACCATGCCGGGTTTCGACCCGCTCTCGCAGGAGTTCCTCGCCGACCCCTACCCCGTCCTCGAGCGGGCGCGGCGCGAGAACCCGGTCTTCTTCTACGAGCCGCTGAACCTCTGGGTGGTCACCCGCTACGACGACATCGTCACCGCGGTCGGTGACTTCGAGACCTTCTCCTCGCGGGCGATCGGCGCCGTCCCGCCGCCCGCCGACATCGCCGCGCAGGTGCCCGCCGACCTGATGGACGAAGCCTTCATCGGCCTCGACCCGCCGGTCCACACCGTCTCCCGCAAGAACGCCAACAAGGCCTTCACCCGCGGCCGGGTCGACCAGCTCGAGGAGCCGATGCGGCGGATCGCCGACGAGCTGATCGACGGGATGATCGAGCGCGGCGAGTGCGACCTGATCAGCGACTACTGCTACCCGTACACGCTGCGCGTCATCGTCGGCATGCTCGGGCTGCCGGAGGAGGACATCCCCCGCTTCCGCGCCTGGTCGGAGGCGATGTTCGCGCTGATGTCCCCGGCCGACGCCGACGCCGAGGACAAGGGCCCGCCGAAGCCGATGAGCGAGGACGAGGCCCGCGGCCACTGGCTCTCGATCGCCGAAGGCCGCGCCTACTACACCGCGCTGGTCGAAGAGCGGCGGGCGAACCCGCGCGACGACATGATCACGGCGATGGTGCAGGCGACCGACGACGAGGGCAACCCGGCGCTGCCGACCAATCGCATCGTCACCCACGTCACCGAGCTGATCGCCGCCGGCAACGACACCACCGCCAACCTGATGGGCCAGATGACGATGCTCTTCGACGCCGCCCCCGACCAGCGCGCCGCCGTGCTCGAGGACATGTCGCTGATGGCGAACGCGGTCGACGAGGCGCTGCGCCGGCGCGGCACCGCCCCGGGAGCCTTCCGCATCACCACCCGCGAGGTCGAGCTCGGCGGGGTCGAGATCCCGGCCCGGGCGATGGTCTGGCTCGTCTACATCTCCGCCGGCCACGACGAGGAGCACTTCCCCGACCCGCGTCGCTTCGACGTCCGCCGCGAGAACGCCGACAAGCACCTGAGCCTCGGCCGCGGCCGCCACAAGTGCATGGGCGCGCCGCTCGCCCGGCTCGGCGGCCGGATCGGGATGGAGCGCCTGCTCACCCGCATCCCCGACATCCGCGTCGTCCCCGGCCAGGAGCTGACCTACTCGCCGGCGATGACCGTGCTCCCCCTCCACTCGCTGCTGGTCGAGTGGGACCCGCCCGCCGCCTGAGCCCGGCCCGCTCGGACCAGGCGCCGGAGGCTAGCGCGAGAACCTCCTAGTGGGTGCGGCCGCGGTCGACCGGCTCGCCGGCCTCCGCGGAGGGGGTGAGGACGATGTCGCACTCGAGCGAGACCCAGTCGCGGTCGACTCCCGCGGGCGTCTCCGGGTCGTCGGCCGAGCGCGGCTCGAAGCGGCGCACCAGCGAGGGCTTGACCGCGAAGACCGCGTCGGAGTCGAGGTACTCGCTCTCCTCGTCGAAGATGTGGGTGGTGACCGTGCGGTGGCCGGGGGCGCGGGCGATCATGTGGATGTGGGCGGGGCGCCAGGGATGCCTGCCGGTCGCTTCCAGCATCTTGCCGACCGGGCCGTCGTCGGGGATCGGGTAGGCGACCGGGCGCACCGCGAGGAAGGCGAAGCTGCCGTCCTGCCGGGTCCGGAAGCGGCCGCGCAGATGGTCCTCGGGGGCATCGGGGTCCTGCATCGCGTAGAGGCGGTTGTCGCCGTTCTGCCAGACGTCGAGCTCGGCGTCGAGCGGCGTGCCGTCGGTCGAGAGGATGCGGCCGTAGACCCAGGCCGGCACGCCGGCCTCTTCCTCGGCGATGTCGTCGCCGTTGTCGCGCAGCGGCGAGCCGGGGACGTAGAAGGGGCCGAGCACGGTCGACTCGGTCGCCCCCTCGGGCAGCTGGTTGGCGAGCGCGTCGACCAGCATCGAGAAGCCCATCGAGTCCGACCAGAGGATGAACTCCTGGCGGCGCTCGTCGGTGATGTGGCCGGTGGCGGTCAGGGTGTCGATCGCCACCTGCCACTCCGCCTCGGTCAGGCCGACCTCCTTGGCGAAGCCGTGCAGGTGCCTGGCCAGGCTCTGCATGATCTCCCGCAGCCGCGGGTCGCCGCAGGCCTCGAAGCGCTCGACCACCGCCGCCGTGATCTCGTCCGGCGACGTGCGCCCGGAGGAAGGCGTCGCGCTCACTGCTCGACGCTCACCGGGGCGGCGGCGAGCGGGGTCGAGGCGACCATCAGCTCGTGCGGCGTCGTCGGCCCCCAGAGGTTCTGTCCCTGATGGTCGTCGAGGCTCCAGTGCCCCGGCTCGAAGGTCCGCTCGTCCAGGATCTTGTACATGTCGGCGTAGTACTCGACCACGCAGCCCGCCGGGTCGAAGTGGTAGGTGAAGAGGTTCTCGCCGGCGCCGTGGCGACCCGGCCCCCAGATGAAGCGACCGCCGTTGCGGGCCAGCGTTTCGCCGAGCCGGCCGAGCTCCGAGAGGCTCTCGACTTCCCAGGCGTAGTGGTTCAAGCCCGGCTCGCCTTTCTGCAGGCCGAGCCCGTGGTGCTCGGGATGGCAGCGCAAAAAGGCGAGGACGCCGTCGCCGATCTCGTCCGAGAGCCGGAACTCGAGCACCTCTTCGAAGAGGCGCCGGGTCGGCCCGGTGTCCGGGCAGGTCAGGGTCGGATGGCCGAACTTGCGCGGCTGCACGCCGGCGCCGGTGTGGACCGGGCCCGCCTCCTCCATCCCGGTGAAGACCTCGAACACGTGCCCGTCCGGGCCGAGGAAGCGGATCGCCCGCTCGATCCCGAGCTCCTGCGGCGTGTCGGCGACGATCTCGATCCCGGCCTCGTCGAGCCGCCGGCGCAGCTCCTCGAGCGCCGCCTCGTCGTGGGCCTCCATCGCGATGTGGTCGAGCGCCGAGCGGTCGGACTCGTAGAACTGCAGGGAGTGGTGGCAGTCGCAGTCGGTCAGGTAGACGACGCCGTCGGCCCGGTCCACCTCCCGTAATCCCATCACCGTCGTCGCCCAGCCCACCGAGGCCTCGACATCGGGGACGTGCAGGCCGACGTGGGCCATCCGCTTGATCAGGCTGGAGGGCATCTTCAGCTCCCTTTCTCTTTCGACGCTACAGGTCTGGCGGACTCGCCCAGGGCGAGCAGGTAGGTGGCGCCGACGTCCGCCTCGCCGTGCTCGCGAGCCGCCTCCTCGAGCCGACCGCGGATCGCCTCGACCAGCGGCAGGTCGAGCCCGGCGGCGCGCCCCGCCTCGGCGGCGAGACCCGCGTCCTTGGCGGCCAGGGTCAGGCTCAGGGTCGGCTCGAAGTTCCCGGCCAGCATCGCCGCGCCTTTGCCGCGCAGGTAGGGCGAGTCGAGCGGCGTGCCGGTCAGCGCGTCGAAGAGCTGCTCGGGATCGACGCCGAGCCCGCCGGCGAGGGCCAGCGTCTCGGCGCTCGCCTCGGCCAGCGAGAGGATCCAGGTGTTGAGCGCCAGCTTCAGCCGGCTGGCCGCACCGGCCTCGTCGGCGAGCCAGATGGTCCGCCGGCCGATCGCCTCGAAGAGCGGCGCGAGCCGCGGCGCGAGCTCCTGCGCCCCGGCGGCCAGGACGACCAGTTTGGCCGCCTCCGCCGGCTCCTTGGTGCCGAGCAGCGGCGCGTCGACGAAGCCGACCCCGGCGCTCGCCGCGAGCGCCGCGCAACGCTCGGTGCCCTCGATCCCGATCGTCGCCGACTGGACCCAGATCGCGTCCGCGGCGGGCGCGGCGGCGCCGTCCCCGGCGTCGCCCAGGAAGGACATCGCGTCGAGGGTGACGGCGGCGTCGCTGAGCAGCGAGATGACGACGTCGGCCCCGGCAGCCGCCGCGGCCGGCTCGTCGAAGGCCTCCACCCCGGCCTCGCCGGCGAGCGGCTCGAGCTTGGCCGCGGTCCGGTTCCAGGCCCGCACCGGGAAGCCCGCGCGGGCGAGGTTGCGGGCGATCGGCAGCCCCATCACGCCGCCCGCCCCGATCACCGCGACGCTCGGTCGGTCGGCGCTCATGCGAGGTGCGGCGCGAACAGCTCGGCGGCCCGCTGCGGCGTGATCACGTCCTCCGGCGCCACCTTCTCGAAGCGGCGGGTGGAGACGTCCTCGTAGATGTGCTCGCCCTTGAGGCGGGCGCGCTCGTCGTAGGGCCAGATGAAGGCCTGGCGGCTCCACAGGTGGTAGCTCGCGCCGGGATCGTCGACCTCCTCGCCGTCGGCGACGAGCGCCTCGCCACTGAGCAGCTGGTGCAGGGTCAGCTCGGCGGCGAAGCCCCAGTCGGCGACGGCGACGCTCTCGTCGGTGTTCCAGAGGACCGCGTCGGCGTGGCCGAGGTTCTCGTAGAAGGAGCGCACCTCGTCGATGCCGTCGAGGACGGTCACCTTTCCCGCCCAGGAGATCCGGTAATGCGGCTGCTCGACCGTCATCTCCGGCGAGAGGATGTCGTCGAAGCGCCCGGAGACCTCGAGGTAGACGTGCCGGCGGTAGTTCTCGAGGATCGCCCGGCGGTGCGGGTCGTCCTGCGCCTCGATCGCCGCGTCGACCGCCGACATGCTCTGCAGGAACTCGGCTTCGAAGCGGCTCATCGGGCTTCCCCGACGACCGGATTGCGGAGCTCGCCGAGGCCCTCGATCGCCGCCACCATCTCGTCGCCGGCGGCGAGGAAGCGGCCCTTGCCCATGCCGACCCCGGCGGGGGTGCCGGTCGCGATCACGTCACCCGGCAGCAACGGCACGACGCGGCTCAGGTAGGCGATCTGGGACGGCAGATCGAAGATCATCGCCGCGGTCGAGGAGCTCTGCTCGACCTCGCCGTTGACGCTCAGCGTCATCTGCAGGTCGGCGGGATCGGGAAGGAAGCGGGCGGGCACGATCCAGGGCCCGGTCGGGCAGGTGGTCGCCCAGCCCTTCTGGCCGAACCAGTCGAAGGTCATCGGCGGCTCGCTCTCCGGCCCGCGTTTGAAGTTGTCGCGGGCGGAGACGTCGTTCAGCACCATGTAGCCGGCGACGCAGGAGAGGGCGTCGGCGGGGTCGAGGTCACGCGCCTCGCGTCCGATCACCGCGGCCAGCTCGACCTCCCAGTCGAGTTTGTCGATCGCCGGCCGGGATCACCACGTCGGCGCCGGGCCCGACCACCGTGGTGGTCGGCTTGAGGAAGAAGAAGGGGCCGTGCGGGGAGGGCTCGATCGGCGCGTCGGCCGGGAGTTTGCGCATCTCCCGGGCGTGGTCGGCGTAGTTGGCGCCGGCCATGTAGAGGTTCCGCGGCGTCGGCAGCGGCGCGGCCAGCTCGACCCCGGTGAGCTCGGCTCCCGCGGCGAGCGAACCGTCATCGATCGCGGTCGCGATCCGCTCCATCCAGGCGTCCCAGTCGGCGAGGAGATCGCCCATCGCGGGGGCGTCCGGCAGCTCGAAGACCTGCTCGCGGGCGATCGCCACCGCGCGGCTTGCCTCCGCTCCTCCCACGCTTCCCACGGCGAACTCGGTCATCAGCGCGCAAGTCTATAGACTTTGGCCGGTGAAGGCGCTCGTCATCCGGGAGTTCGGCGGGCCCGAGGTTCTCGAGTACCTCGACTGGCCGGCCCCCGAGCCCGCCCTGGACGAGGTCCTGATCGCGGTCCGCGCGGTGACCGTCGGCCGCACCCTCGATGTCGAGGTGCGCCGCCGCGGCGCCAACTTCAACGTCACCCTCCCCCGCGTCCTCGGCTCCGACCCGGCGGGCGTCGTCGTCGCAGTGGGCGCCGAGGTGACCGGGTTCGTGCCCGGGGACCGGGTCGCCGCGACCAGCAACCTCTTCTGCGGCGAGTGTGAGATGTGCCGCGCCGGACGCGAGCACGCCTGCGAGCACCACGAAGCGCTCGGGGTCCACCGTGACGGCGGCGCCGCCGAGCTGGTCGCCGTGCCGGAGCGGAGCGTGGTGCGGATCCCCAACCACGTCGACTTCGAGCAGGCCGCGGCGATGGCGGTCAACTATCCGGTGGCCTGGAACCTCCTGGTCGAGGCCGGCGGGCTCCAGCCGGGTCAAGACGTGCTGGTGATGGCCGCGGCGGGCGGCCTCGGCATCGCCGGGGTGCTGATCGCCAAGGCGCTGGGGGCGCGGGTAATCGCGGCGGCGGGGGCCGAGTGGAAGCTGGAGCGGCTGCGGGGCGAGTTCGGCATCGAGGCGCTCGTCGACTACTCCCGGCCCGACTGGTCGGAGCGGGCGCGGGCGCTGACCCGCGACGGCAAGGGCGCCGACATCGTCTTCGAGAACATCTCCTCGCCCGAGCTCTTCGGCGGCTCGCTCGCGGCGCTGCGCCACTACGGCCGGCTGGTCACCTGCGGTGCGCACGGCGGCGGCGTGGTCGAGGTCGACATGCGGGTCCTCTACCGCAAGCACCTGGGGATTCTCGGCGAGCGCGCCGCCAGCCGGGCGATGATCCGCGACGTCTGGCGGCTGGTCGCCGAGCGCCGGATCGAGCCGCCCCCGGTCTCCGCCCGCTTCCCCCTCGACGAGGCCGCGGCCGCCCATGAGGCGGCGGCGGGCCGCGACGTCTTCGGCCGCGTCGTCCTCGTCGTCGATCCCCCTGCCGACGAAGCACCGGCGGACGGGGGCACGTCGGGATGACGGCAAAGCCGCGGCGATCGGCGGCGGGTGCCGCCCTCGGCAAAGGCCGGCGCCGCGACGCGGTCGCGGTCGCCACCGAGCGCCTGCGCCAGCTGATCGTGACCGGGGAGATCCCGCCGGGCAGCGAACTCTCACAGGTGAGGCTCGCCGAGATGACCGGGGTCAGCACCACCCCGGTCCGCGAGGCGCTGCGCCAGCTCGCGGTCGAGGGCCTGGTCGAAGCCCGCCACAACCAGCGCCCGCGGGTGCCCGCCTTCGATCCCGACGACCTCGACGCCGTCTACTGCAGCCGCATCCTGCTCGAGGCGGCGGCGATCGCGATCACGGTCCCGACCCAGACCAAAGGCGACCTCGACGCGCTCGCCGAGGACCTGGAGGCGATGCGCGGGGCGGGGCGGGTCGAGCGCATCGATGCCTGGGAGCTTGCCCACTCCTCCTTCCACACCCGCCTAGTCAGCGGCTGCGGCCCGGCGCTGCGCCGGCAGATCGGCCTGATGATGGCGCGCTCCTACCGTTACCGCCTCATGTCCGTGCTCGGTGAGCGTCCCTACGGCTGGTCGACGGGAGACGCCGAGCACGAGGCGATCCTCAAGGCCTGCCGCGACCAAGAGCCGCAGACGGCCGGCAGACTTCTCGCCGTTCACCTGGCCCGCTCGGCGCTCTCCGTCCTCGAGCACCTCGATCCGGACGGCCATCCGGTAGCGATCCCCACCGCCCTACGGACCGTCGGGGTCGACCCGGGCTAGGTGGGCTGAAACGCCGAGGGGAACTCATATTCCGCACTGCTTTCCGGTAGCTGCGAGACACAGGGCCCTCTCCATGTTCGCCTCCATCCTCACCGCAAGGTTCAGCTGCTTCATCGTGCGCAGATTTGGCGCATAGTGGTATTCGTTCGGTCGGGTTTCGATGATCACATCGGTGGTGTAGGTGAAGTCCGCAGACGGCATAAACGTTGCGTGCCCCGTTCCGGACCGCGGAAGCGCGACCGGGTCGGCACTCGCTCCGAGCGCAACTCCGAACTGAAACTGCGTTTTATCCGCCCCGGTGACGGTGCCCGCAAATGCGGCAGAGGCACCCTTCGGCAGCGGCACTCGACGAAATCGATAGTCGTATGGAAGCTCCGTCAGAGCCCTCTTGGCCTGACCGCTGCTGAGTTCGCCGTCGGGCTCCGATGAGCGAGCGTCCACGCCGAAGCCGCCGTCGATGCGCGGCGGCGAGGCCAAGGCGACACCCACGCCGAGCACCAGCGCCGCGCAGGCGCACACCCAGCCGAGCGAGATCCGTCCGGTCGTCCTCACTCGAGTAACGGTAATCCGCGAGAGCCAAAAGTCGCGCCGGGGCGGCGCGCCGCAACCTGCCAAGAAAGAGGGAGCTGCCCGCCCTGCCACCCAGCGGGCGAGCAGCTCCGCTTTGGCCGCCCCCCGGACAGCCGTTGGACCACAGTAGGCGCCCGGGTCGGAAACGTCATCGTCTTTTGAGGCCGATCGTTTGTGGTCCGGACACAAAGAATCTAGATTGGTGCAATGGAATTGGGCATGGGGAGCCTTTTGCCGCCCGCGACGAGCCGCGGCGAGATCGGCACGCTGGTCGAGACGCTCAGCCGTGAGCTCGACGAGATCGCGGCGACGCTCGCCGACACGATCCACGAGCACCTGGTCGAACTCGATGACGACCTGCGGCCGTGGACGCTGCAGGCCGCCCGCGCCAACCTCGGGGTGATCGTGACGATGATGCGCGAAGGCGATGACCCCGGGTCGGCGGTCCCGCCGGCGGAGGCGGTCGGCTACGCGAAGGAGTACGTCGTCCGCGGCCTCGAGCTGAGCCTGATGCAGCGCGCCTACCGCACCGGCCAGAGCACCTTCTCCGGGATCATCCTGGAGCGGCTGCGCACGGCCACCGACGATGCCGACCTCCTGGCCGAGGCGATGGCGTTCATCAACGCCTGGATCTTCGCCTGGGTCGAGGCGATCGAGCGCCGGCTCACCGACGTCTACATGAGCGAGCACACCCAATGGGTGCGCGGCGCGACCGCGGTCCGGGCGGCCGAGGTGCGGGCGCTGCTCGGCGGCGGCCCGGTCGACGCCGCCGCGGTCAGCCTGCGGCTGGGCTACGAGCTCGAGCGCTTCCACGTCGGCTTCGTCATCTGGAGCGAGGGGATCGGCGAGCGACCCGGAGACGCGGGCGAGCTGTTCGCGGAGATGGAGCGCGCCGCGGTCACGGTCGCCAAGTCGCTCGGCGCGGGAGCGCCGCTGACCGTCGCCGAGGGCGGCCACCTCACCTGCTGGGCCGGGCGCCAGAGCGAGCCCGAGCTGGCCCGCCTGCGCCTCCCCCGCGCGGGGTGCACGGCCTCTCGGTCGCGGCCGGGACGCCGGCGGCGGGGGTCGAGGGCTTCGTCTCGAGCCACCGCGAGGCGCTCCTGGCGCGCCGCGTCGCCCGCCTGCGGGGAGATGGCGACGGCGCGGTCGCCGCCTACCCGGACCTGGCGCTGGAGGCGCTGCTCGCCGACAACCCCGAGGCCGCCCGCCACTTCGCCGCCCGGGAGCTCGGCCCGCTGGCCGGCGGCGACGACGCGACGGTCCGGCTCGCCTCGACCGTGGCGATCTTCCTCGAGGAGGGCTCCAGCTTCGTCCACGCCGGCCGCCGCCTCGGCATCCACGCCAACACCGTCGCCTACCGCGTCCGCCGCGCCGAATCCCTGCTCGGCCGGCCCCTGACCGAGCGCCAGCTCGAGCTGCGCGTCGCCCTGCGCTTCATCCCCCTCGGGGACCGAAGCTCCCGCGTCTGAGATCGTGGGTCGATGCTGACCGAGGTGGGCGACGGCGTCTGGGTGCGGCAGAGCGGCTGGGTCTGGACGAACTCGACCGTGGTGCGCGGGGACGAGGGGCTGATCGTGGTCGACCCCGGCATCGAGGGCGCCGAGCTGGAGGGGCTCGCCGATGACGTAGAGGGGCTCGGCATCCCGGTGGTCGCCGGTTTCTGCACCCATCCCCACTGGGACCACCTGCTCTGGCATCCCCGGTTCGGCGAGGTGCCCCGCTACGGCACCGCCGCCTGCGCGGAGGTTGCCAATGCGAACCGCGAGCGGGCGCGGGCGGCGGCAGCGGAGGAAGCGACGGGCGTCCCGCTCGAGCTGGTCGCGATCGTCGAGCCGCTGCCCGCGGACGGGGGGCCGCTGCCGGGCGAGATCATCGAGCACCGAGCGCACGCCGTCGGCCACGCCGCGATCCTGCTCGCCGACCGCGGCGTCCTGCTCGCGGGCGACATGCTCTCCGACGTCCTGATCCCGCTCTTCGACTCCCGGCAGGAGGACCAGATCGGCGCCTACGAGACGGCGCTCGACCGGCTCGCCGAGGTCATCGATCGGGTCGACGTGGCGGTCCCCGGCCACGGCGCCGTCGCCGAAGGGCCCGAGATCGCCGCCCGCCTCGCCGCCGACCGCGCCTACGTCGAGGCGCTACGGCGCGGGGACGAACCGGTCGACGCGCGCCTCGAGGTGGACTGGATGTCCGGCCCCCACCAGGGGAACCTCAAGCAAGTTCGACGCTAGGCCGCGACGCGGCGCTCGCGCGCCAGCCACCAATCGACGACGTAGCCGCCGAAGGGGAGGACCGCGCCGAGCAGGATCCAGCAGGTGACCTTCGTGCTCCAGTGCTCTGCCGTGCGGATCGCGAAGACGTTGACCACGTAGGCGATGAAGAGGGCCCCGTGGACCGGGCCGAGGATCGAGACCCCGGTCGCCCCACCGTCGCTGTGTTTGATCACCGTGGCGACGAGGAGGGCGAGGAAGGTGGTCGCCTCGATCAGCGCGATGTAGCGGAAGGTCTTCAGCGTCAGGGTCACTGTTTCCAGGCTATGCGGCGGGCGCCGCTCACGAGGTGATGCGGATCACTCAGGCGTACTGGGCTCGGCAGGGCGCCGGCGGGCTAGCGGCGCGCGGCGCGGCGGGTGAGCGCGCCTTCGAGGGCGCTGAGGACGCGGAAGTAGTGCGTCGGGGTGATCCGCGTCAGTAGGTCGAAGACGTGGGCGTCGGCGCCGATCAGGATCCGGGCGCGGCCGCCATCGACGCCGCGGTGGATCACCTCGGCGGCGCGCTCGGGGCTGGTGCGGACGATCGCGTCGAACTCGTCCGCCATTTCCTCCTTGCTGCGCCCGAGGCCTTTCGGGTCGGAGTTGAGCCGGCCGTTGCGGGCGATGTTGGTGCGCACGCCGCCGGGGTGCACGGTGATCGCGCGGACGCCGCTGCCGACCAGCTCGTGGCGCAGGCTCTCGGTGAAGCCGCGGACGGCGAACTTCGAGGCGCAGTAGGCGCTCTGGCCTGGGATCCCGGCGAGGCCGAAGACGCTCGAGGTGTTGACGATCGCGCCCGCGCGCTGCTCGAGCAGGACCGGCAGCCAGGCGTGGGTGCCGTGGACGACGCCCTCGAAGTTGATCCGCCGCAGCCATTCCTCGTCCTCGGTCGAGGAGTCGGCGACGTTGGCGGCGAGGGCGACGCCGGCGTTGTTGAAGACCGCCCCGATCGGCGCGGGCGCCCACTCGGCCGCCTCGGCGGCGAAGGCGAGCTGGGCGCCGCGGTCGGAGACGTCGAGCGGACGGGCGAAGGTCGGCGTCGCGACGAGCGCGGCGGTCTCCTCGAGCCCTGCCTCGTCGACGTCGGCCAGCACCACCGGGCAGCCGTGGGCGGCGAGGCGGACCGCCAGGGCGCGGCCGATGCCGGAGGCGGCGCCGGTGATCACGGCGGTGCGGCCGGCGAGCGGTGGGATGGTTGCGGGCATCGGTCTCGGTTCGGTGCGCTAGGCTGGCGTGAAACGTGCGGTACTGACGAGTACCAGGGCGGAAAGCTATCAGGCGGAAGGCGAGGAGGCGGCGATGGCGGCAGATGCGGTGGCAACGGCGGAGGCGGGGGCAGAGGCAACGGGCAGTCCGGCCGCGACGCCGGTCGAGCGAGTGGTCGACGTCGGCGGCGGGATGGAGCTCTGCTTCGTCGCCGAGGGTGACCCGGCCGGGCCGCCGCTCCTCCTGCTCGCCGGGCTCGGCCAGCAGCTGAACGCCTGGCCGGCGGACCTCCGCGACGACCTCCTCGCGCGCGGCTTCCGGGTGATCCGCTGCGACAACCGCGACGTCGGCCGCTCGGGCCGCGCCTCCTGCCCGCCGCCCACCGCGCTGCAGTTCCTCGCCCGCCGCTTCTCCAACGCGCAGTACGACCTCGGCGCGATGTGCGCCGACACGGTCGGCCTCCTCGACGCGCTCGCGATCGAGCGCGCGCACCTGGTCGGCATGTCGATGGGCGCGATGATCGCGCAGGGCGTGGCGGCGCGGGAGCCCGGCCGGGTCCTCTCGCTCACCTCGATCATGTCGACCACCGGGGCGCCGCGGGTCGGCCGCCCCGCTCCCTCCACCTGGCTGCGCCTCGCCGCGCCGCCGGCGAAGACGCGCGACGGCCAGGCCAAGGCGGTCGTCGGGATGATGCGCCACATCGGCTCGCACGGCTTCGAGTTCGAGGAGGAGGCGGTGCACGCGGCCGCGCTCGAGGCCTTCGACCGCGCCGGCGGGCCCGGCGCCGCCGGCGTCGCGCGCCAGCTCGCGGCGATCATGAAGTCGGGCGACCGCAGCGCCGAAGTGGCGCGGATCGTCGCACCGACCCTGGTGATCCACGGCGACCGCGACCGGATGGTGAACCCGACCGGCGGGCGGGCGACCGCGAAGGCGATCCCCGGCGCGCGGCTGCAGGTGATGCCGGGGATGGGCCACGACCTGCCGCGCGAGGTCCGCGCGCAGCTCGCCGAGGAGATCGCCTCCCACGCCGAAGGCGCCGTCCCCGCGGCGCCGTAGAAGATGGGCGGCAAGGCCGACAGCCCCGCGGCGGCGGCGCCGGGCCGGCTCGGCCGGTTGACGATCGCCCTCTCACAGCCCTTCGCCCGGCGCGGCATCTACCTCGGCCGTCGCTCGGCCAAGGCGCACGTCGCGATCTACCGAGCCGGCGGCGGGCGCCTCGGCTCCCACGTTCCCGGCTTCCCGGCTGCCCGGATCGCGCTGGTCCACCACGTCGGCGCCCGCACCGGCACTCGTCGCGTCTCACCGCTGGTCTATCTCGAGGACGGCCCGTCGATCGCGGTCGTCGCCTCGAAGGCCGGGCAGCCGACCAACCCCGCCTGGCTCCACAACCTGCTCGCCCACCCCGAGACGGAGGTCGAGCTCGGCACGGAGAGGCGGGCCGTGCGGGCGCGAGTTGCCGAACTCGAGGAGCGCGAGCGACTCTGGCCGCGCTTCGACGCCGCCTATCCCGAATACGCGCAATACCGAGAACGGGCGGCGCCGCGGGAGATCCCGATCGTGATCCTCGAGCCGGCGACCCGAGGTTGACTGATGGCGACGCGCTCCATCGCTGACCTCCCCGGCCCCGGCCGCCTGCCGCTGATCGGCAACGCCCACCAGCTGAAGCCCGACCGGCTGCACCTCTCCGCCGAGGCCTGGGCCGAGCGCTACGGGCCGCTCTACCGCTTCGACCTGGGCCGGCGCCAGGTCGTCGTGATCTCCGACGTCGACATCGTCAACGAAGCCCTGCGCGACCGGCCCGACGGCTTCCGCCGCTGGCGCGAGATCCTCGAGATCACCGAGGAACTCGGCCCGGTCGGGGTCTTCTCGGCCGAGGGTGACGACTGGCGGCGGATGCGCCGGCTGGCGGTCACCGCCCTCAACAGCAACCACCTGCAGCGCTACTTCGAGGTCGTCGGCACCTGCACCGCGCGGCTGCACCGGCGCCTCCAACAGGCTGCCCTCGAGGGCCGGCCGTTCGAGATCGGCACGGCGCTGTCGGCGTTCACCGTCGACGTGACCTCCGCCCTCGCCTTCGGCCACGACCTGAACACGCTGGAGCGCGGCGACGACGGCCTCCAGAAACACCTGCACCGGGTCTTCCACATGACCAACCGCAGGCTCTTCCTGCCGGTCCGCTACTGGCGGTATTTCAAGCTCCCCGCCGATCGCGCCCTCGACCGCTCGATGGTGGAGATCGAAAAGGCGGTGATGACCTTCATCGAGGAGACGCGGGAGCGGGTCGCGGCGCACCCGGAGCTGCGCGAGGAACCGCGGAACTTCCTCGAGAGCATGGTCGCCGCCGAGGAGGGCACCTTCAGCGACGCGGACATCGTCGGCAACGTCTTCACCCTGCTGCTCGCCGGCGAGGACACCACCTCGCACTCGATGGCGTGGACGATCTGGTCGCTCGCGCAGCGCCCGGAGATCCAGGCGCGGTGGGCCGAGGAGGCCGACCGGGTCCTCGGCGGGCGCCCCTACGCGACCGAGTACGAGATGGTCGACGACCTCCGCTACGGCGAGGCGGTCCTGCGCGAGTCGATGCGGCTGACGCCGGTCGTCCCGGTGACCGGGCTCGAGCCACTCGTCGACACCGAGATCGACGGCGTCCAGATCCCGGCCGGCACCCGCCTGCTGCTGCTCCACCGGCGGGCCGGCCTGCGCGACGTCGAGAGGGCCGCGGACTTCAACCCCGGTCGCTGGCTGGAGGAGGACGGCCTCGAGCCGCCCGACCAGAAGACCTTCCTCACCTTCGGTGCCGGCCCGCGCTTCTGCCCCGGCCGCAACCTCGCCTTCCTCGAGGCGAAGACGGCGCTGAGCATGATCGCCCGCAACTTCGAGATCGAGCTCGACCCCGCGGCCGCCCCGGTGACCGAGATGCTCGGCTTCACGATGAGCCCGCGCGGCCTGCGAGTGCGCCTGCGAGAGCGCACCCCCGCGCTCGCCGCCTGATCCCGGCTACACCCTCGTGCCGCCGGTACGGCAGCCGGAATTCACGGTGCTACCTTCGCCAGATGTCGACGGTCAAGCCTCACTACATCCTCACCGACACCGGTGAGCTGAGCGACGGGCTTGACCAAGCACAGCTTCGCTGGCCCGAGATCCGCGATCGCAGAGCGCTGCTCCTGAAACTGGTGGCAGCGGGAGCTGCGGCTCTCGCGACGGAGGCGGGGGATCGAGCCCGCGAGGTCGGTTGCGACTGCCGGTGCGCTGAGTGACGTCTTCGGAGCCGGCGAACTGGAGCGACTCCGAGAAGATTGGCCCGACTGATCGTCCCGGCACCGACGCGGGTCGACCGCGCCGACTATTCGGCGGGCGTCAGGTTCGCGCCGTTGACGAGGTGGGGATCGAGCACCTGTTCGGCGCTCGAGCGCAGGAGGTTCCATTCGCCCGGGCAGGCGGCGAGGCGGTCTTCGGGGAGGATTTCGTTTTCCAGGAAGGCCTGGGCGATGCCTTCGTTGGACCCGGCGACCCAACAGAGGATGTTGTCGGCGCGCTGGCGGTCGAAGGAGTGGTTGTCGGCGTATTCGGCCAGGTCGGGCGGGTCCTGGCGGCCGGAGAAGGCCTCCCAGAATTCGGCCGCGTCGATCGCGTAGAGCGCGCCTTCTTCGGCTTTCAGCAGCACCACCGTGGCGATGCCGTCGGCGGCGTCCTCTTCGCGTCCGAGCACCGGCAGTTCGAAGTTGTGGATCAACGCGTGGCCGAACTCGTGGGCGAGGATGAAGCTGTTGACGGCGCCCGCCGCTTCGCCCCATTCGGTCGGCGTCCCTTCCGGGTTGGACTGCACGATCACGTTGAAGACGACCGCCGGGAATTCGTACGGCAGGGTGATCGAGTTATCTTCCGGGTTGTAGAACGGGCCGCCGCCGAAGCCGTTCACGCCCTTGATCAGCAGCGGGTTCGGCAGTTCGAAGGCGGTCGCCAGGGACTTCGCGAGCGAGCGCGTTTCGCTCGCTTTCAGCAGTTCGTAGCCGGCCACGTTTTCTTCCCCGTGCGGCTTCTGCCAGCGCGCTTCGACGGTGCCGGGAGTGACGGCTTCTTCGCCCGCTTCGGCGCCTTCGCCGCCGCCGGCGGTTTCGGCCTTCGCGTCTTCGGTGCCGCCCGCGAGGGCCGCGTTCGCGTCGGTCGAGCCGGTGCTGCCGCCGCTCGAGGACCCGCCGCCACCGCAGCCGGCGACGAGCGCGGCGACGAGGAGGAGGGCGACGGACAGGCTGAAGAACTTCGAGCGGACGATCACAGGATTGTTGTCGGCAGATCGGCGCCGTTCTGAAAGACGAGGCGCGACTGAAACGGATCTACCGCGCTTCCACTTCGCGGCCCGATCAGGCCTCGGGTACGGAGGCGGTTGTAACCCGGAACCGGGCGGCATATATTCACCCCGCGCGTATCTCGAAAAGGGCGGCCCGAGGGCCGCCCTTTTCTTTCTTCTTCACTGCTGCCGGTGGCCGCGCGGCGGCCCGCCGGTTACTTCCCGGTGCAGGCGCGGATGATTTCCGTTTCCGCTTTGGTCCCGTCTTCGAATTTCGCCTCGACGTGGACTTTCAGCTTGCCGTCGGTGCACTTGGCGCTGATCGGGTTGATGCCCTTCACGCTTTTTTTGATGTTCAGGTTGAACGAGATGATCGAGCCGCTGCCGCCGGTGATCTGCGGGACCTTCGCCACCGCGAGGGTGCCGAAGCGGCCGTTCTTGTGTTTGGTGATGGTCACCGTGGTGACGATCGCCCCGCTGATCGGCTGGGCAAAGTACGCGTGCGCGTACCAGGTGATCTTGCCGCCCTTTTCGCCGCCGTTGAACAGCTGCAACACGGTCGGCACGTCGATCGGCTTCTGTTCGGCGAACGCCACCTGGGCGGTCGTCTGACCCGTACCGATCAAGGCCGGCCCGCAGGCCTTCATCGCGGCTGCCGTATCGGTCGCCTGGAGCTGGCCCGAGGTGCAGGTCGGGATGCCCTTGACGTGGATTTCGGCGTTTTTGTCGCCTTCGATGATCAGTTCGCGGGCTGCCGGCGGATGGCTGCCGTCGGCCTCCTTCACTTCGCCCGAAGCTTTCAGTTCGATCGGCGTCTGCTTCGTCTTCGAGATCGCGGTCGGGCTGAAGCCGCCGTTCGCGGTGACTTCGAGGTTGCCGACTTTCACCGTGACGGGCGTTTCTCCCCCGGCGGCGCCCGCGATGCCGACTGCGGCGACCGCGAGCAGCGCGCTCACGGCCATGACCAGCGCTACGTACTTACGCATGTCTCTCCTTTGCAGCCGGCGCCCTCCCATAGGCCCCGGCAATCCAATCAGTGGTGGGGCCGGTTGTCCCCGCCTCACCCGAATTTCCGGAGGATATCGCGGACGTACCGCTACGGTCCGCTGATGGCGGCTCCGCACCAGATCGTCGAGGTGGGCGAACGCGCGGTCCGGGTGTCGAATCCGGAACGGGTGATCTTCCCCGCCACCGAGCGCACCCCCGAGCAGACCAAGCTCGACCTGGTCCGTTACTACCTGGCGGTCGGCGACGGGATCATGCGGGCGGTCGCCCACCGGCCGACCACGCTGGAGCGCTGGACGAAGGGCGTCCACCCCGGCGTCGTCGTCTCGACCCGGCAGAAAGGCGGCGGCGACGCCTTCTTCCAGAAGCGGGTGCCGCAGGGCGCGCCGGACTGGGTCGAGACCGCGCGGATCGACTTCCCCTCCGGCCGCCACGCCGACGAGGTCTGCCCGACCGAGCTCGCGGTCGTCGCCTGGGCGGCCCAGATGGGGACGATCACCTTCCACCCCTGGCCGGTCCGCGATGCCGACGTCGACCACCCGGACGAGCTGCGCATCGACCTCGACCCGCAGGAGGGAACCGACTTCGCCGACGCGGTGCGGGTCGCGGCCGAGGCCCGGGCGCTCCTCGGCGAGCTCGGCTACGTCGGCTTCCCGAAGACCTCGGGCGGGCGCGGCATCCACATCTACGTGCGGATCGAGCCGCGCTGGACGTTCACCGAGGTGCGCCACGCGGCGATCGCCTTCGGCCGCGCGCTGGAGCGCCGCCTCCCCGGCGAGGTCACCACCAAGTGGTGGAAGGAGGAGCGCGGCGAGCGGATCTTCGTCGACTACAACCAGAACGCCCGCGACCGCACGATCGCCTCCGCCTACAGCGTCCGGCCGAAGCCCGGGGCGCCGGTCTCGACCCCCTTCACCTGGGACGAACTGCCCGCGGTCGCGCCCGAGGACTTCACCGTCGCCACCGTGCCCGCGCGCTTCGCCGAGCTCGGCGACCCGCACGCGATGATCGACGACGTCGCCCACTCACTGGCAGCCGCTGCTCGACCTCTACGAGCGCGACGAGGAGGGGGGCGAAGGCGACATGCCCTACCCGCCGAGCTACCCGAAGATGGAGGGCGAGCCGAAGCGCGTGCAGCCCTCGCGGGCGAAAGACCCAGGTTGATGGGCCGAAAAGTAGCCCTATAGGAGGGGTTTTCGGCCCATCAACCTGAGCTAGTCCTTCGACTGCGGCAGCTTGTGTTTGCCGCGGGGGGCGGCCGGGGCCGAGGGCGGCGGGACCATCGGGCCGATGTCACCGTCGGGCGCCTCGTCGAGGTCGACGATCACCGGCGCGTGGTCGCTCGGGCCTTTGCCTTTGCGCGCCTTGCGGTCGATCCAGGCCGCCTTCATCCGCTCCGCCACCGGATCGCCGGCGAGGATCAGGTCGATCCGCATCCCCAGGTCTTTGTGGAACATCCCGGCGCGGTAGTCCCAGTAGGAGAAGACGCGCTCGGAGGGCCAACGGTCGCGGACCACGTCGTGGAGGCCGACCGCCTCCAGCTCGGCGAGCGCCTGGCGCTCCGGCGGGGTCACGTGGGTGTGGCCCTCGTAGGCGGCCGGGTCGAAGACGTCGGCGTCGGCCGGGGCGATGTTCACGTCGCCGCAGACCATCACCGCGTCGGGCCCGGCGGCGACCGCGTCGCGCAGCGAGGCCAGCCACTTCAGCTTGTACTCGTAGTGCTCGGAGTTCGGCTCGCGCCCGTTCGGCACGTAGACCGACCACACCCGCACCCCGCCGCAGGTCGCCGCGACGGCCCGCGCCTCCGGATCCGGGAAGCCGGGCCAGCCGTCGAACTCGGTCGCCACGTCCTCGAGCCCGACCCGCGAGAGGATCGCCACCCCGTTCCAGCTCGCCTCTCCGCGCACCGCGAACTCGTAGCCCCGCTCCCCCAGCGCGTCGCCGAGCAGCTCCGTGAAGGCGTCGTCGGTCAGCTTCGTCTCCTGCAGGCAGACGACGTCCGGCTTCCGTTCGTCCAGCCACGGCAGCAGCCGCGGCACCCGCTGCTTCACCGAGTTGACGTTCCAGGTGACGACCCGCATCGGGGAGACGCTACCCGCTCAACAGTCGAGCACCGCGCGGGCGAAGCGCTCGGCGGCGCCGGGCGCGGTCGGCAGGTAGAGGTTCGGCTCGATCGCCTCGAGCTCCATCAGCACCGGCCGGCCGTCGGCGTCGGCGGCGAGGTCGACCCGGGCGTAGAGCGGCGTGTCGAAGCGGGCGGTGACGGCGGCCATCACCTGGTCGGCGAAGGCGCGCTGCGCGGGGTCGGCGTCGCCGGCGACGACCAGGTCCTCCTCGAGCATCACCGCCGCAGCCCCCAACGGACCGTCGCTGAGCGGCGCCTCGCCTTCGCCGCGCAGGACGGGCTTCTTATGAAGGACGTGGGAGAGCTCGCCGGCGATGAAGACGAGCGCCGTCTCGCCGTTGCGGTCGACGTCGGCGAGGTAGCTCTGCACGATCGCGGTGCGGCCCGAGGCGCGGATCCGCTCGATCAGCGCCGTCGCCTCGGCGTGCCGGGGCGGCGCGAAGCGGCCGGTACTGCGGGCGCCGGCGGAGACGTTTGGCTTCACCACCACCTCGCCCGCCAGCGTCGGCAGCGGGTCGCCGGGCCCGACGAAGGTGGTCGGCGCGATCGGCACCCCGAGCTCACCGAGGTAGCGCTTGTCGGCGTCGAAGGCGACCAGGTCGGGCCTGTTGCGCAGGCGCTCCGGGCCGACCGCGGCGCACCAGCCGAGGAACTCCTCGACCCGACTGCTGTAGTCCCAGACCGAGCGCAGGATCACCCGGTCGTAGGCCTCCCAGTCGACCCGCGGGTCGTCCCAGACGACGAACTCCGCCCCGGCGAGCCGCGCCGCCTCGTGGTCGGCGGGCCAGCCGTGGGGAAGGTCGGGGCAGGTGGCGAAGGCGATCCTCACGGCCGGCCATTCTGCCGACCGCGCCCGAGGGGCGCGCCGAGGTGGCGCACCCGCGCCGGACTCAGTTCGTCTGCGGGAAGACGCAGCGGTAGTTGAAGAGGGCGGTGCCCACGTTTTCGCCGCGTCCGATCTCGTCGCTGGTCAGCACGGTTTCTTCGCCGCCGTTGACGTCGGCGATGTCCCCGGACCAGGCCGGAACGGGGAACTGGATGCCTGCCTGGCGGACGTAGGCGATCAGTTCGTCGATCGACGGGAGGCGGCCGCCTTCGTCGCCGCAGGTGCTCACGGCGATCAGCCAGTTTCGCGACGGGCGCACATTTACGTCCCAGCACATGCCGCCGTAAAATTCGGATGGTTCGTTCGTGTTCGAGCAGCCGACTTGCAGTTCTTCGGCGGACACACCTTCGAGGGTTTCGGCTTCGCCCGCAGTCGTCGCGTGGCCGGCGTTGGTCGCCGTAGCCGCGTTCGTCGCCGTGGTGGCGCTGTCGGCTTCGGTCGCATGGGTAGCCGTGTCGGCTTCGTCCGCGTGTTTCGCGTTGTCCGCGGTCGTCGCGGTGTCGGCTTCGTCGGCGGAACCGGCCGTTTTCGCGGTCTGGGCGTTCGTGGCGTTGGTCGCGGTCTGCGCCGTGGTCGCCGTCTGGGCGGTCGTCGCGCTGGGGACCGTGCCGAGCGTGGTCAGGTTGATCGAGCTGGAGCTGATCGAGTTCGCTTCGATCTGGGCGCCGGTGATCGTGCCCTTCTTGAGCTTGTTGCCGGTGATCGTTTCGTTCTTCAACTTGCCACCGCCGATCGAGCCGTTGACGATGTTCTTGCCGTTGACCTTGCTGCCGGCGTAGGCCGCGCCGCCCAGGGCGATGAAGAGGGCGAGCATGGCGATGACGTTGCTGAAGGTGAGGTGTCGGAAGAGGCGCATGGCCGACTATCGGCGGGCCGGGTCACCTTCTTGAACCGCCCGCGCCGCCGCCGAGGCCGCTCAGACGACGGTGCCCTGCCCGCCGACCGGTGGGTGGAGCACGCTGTGCTTGCGCTTGTCGACCAGTTCGCCGTCGTCGCGGTCGAAGCAGAGGCGGGCGAAGATCTGCGGTTCGTCGGAGAACTCCCAGTAGACGCAGTAGGCGCCGTCGGGGACCGGCGGGAAGAGCACGAGGACGTATTCCTTGGTGGATTTTTCCGGCCGACCGGTCTCGGCGAGCCGTTCGAGCACCACCACGTCTTCTTCGCCGAGGTGGATTTCACCGAAGTCGCGCGCCGTCATCACGTCGCCGTACTGCACTTTGATCGTGCGCCGCTGGTGATGGTCGCTGCCGCCGAGGGCGACGAGGAGGACGGCGACGACGAGCACGAGGAAGCCGCCGAGCCAGCCGATCAGCGCCCGCCGCCGCTGGCGGCGTCGGTAGCTCTCGGGATCGGTAGGTGGGGTCGACATGGCCTTGATTACGGAAGAAAAGCCCCCCTGGTTGCCCCCGCCCGGTTATTGTCGCGCGATCGGACCCTGGTTCAAATGCCAACCCGTCGATGAGACCTTCTTCGCCGAAGCGCCGATGCGCCTGCGCGCCGGCTTCGAGATCCCGCGCCCGGCGGCCGCGGTCTGGGCCGACCTGACCGGCGACAGCCCGCTGCACTGGTGCCGGATCCTGAACGACGTCAGCTGGACCTCGCCGCGCCCGTTCGGCGTCGGCACCACGCGCGAAGTGAAGGCGCTCGCGGGCGCCAACAAGCTGCGCGAGCACTACTTCCTCTGGGAGGAGGGCCGGCGCCACTGCTTCTACGTGGTCGAGACGACGGCGCCGATCATCACCAGCCTCGCCGAGGACTACTTCGTCGAGCCGAAGGGCGAGGACGCCTGCCGCTTCACCTGGACGATCGCCGTCCGCCCGAGCGCCCTCGGCCGCCCCGGCGGGCCGGTGAACCGCGCGATCCTGAAGACGCTGTTCACCGACACCGCGAAGTTCTACGGGCTCGACCCGGCGCAGACCAGCCTCTCCTGAGGCCGCGGTCGACCTGACGGGCGCTATAGGTGCTTTAGGACGACCGCGGTTGCGGGCTAGCCAGCGGTCGCGGCGGGCTTGCGCTTACGGCGGCGCTTGCGCCGCGGGCCGTCGGTGACGCGCGGGTCCTTGGCGGCGGGAGCGTGCCGCTTCTCGCCGGACGGACGCTGCTTCTGCTTCGTCCCCGACTGGCGCGGCTTCGAACCGCCCTCGTGGGACCGGCTCGAGCGGCCGCCCTCGCGGCGCGGTCTGGAGTCCTCGCGGCGGGGCTTCGCCTCCTCGCGATTCGGCTGCGGCTCCTCGCGATTCGGCAACGGCTTCGCCGTGCCGGTCCGCGGCTCCCACTCGAGCCCGAGGTCCCGGGCGATCTTCCGCATCTCCTTGACCTCGTCACCGAGGACGAAGCTGATCGCGGTGCCGGTCCGCCCGGCGCGGCCGGTGCGGCCGGTGCGGTGGACGTAGGCGGCCTGATCCTCGGGCGCGTCGTAGTTGAAGACGCGGACCACGTCGGGGACGTCGATTCCGCGGGCGGCGACGTCGGTGGCGACCAACGTCATCACTTCGCCGCGCTCGAAGCGGGCGAGCGCGTTCTCACGCTGGCGCTGGGTCTTGTCGCCGTGCATCGCGACCGCCTCGACGTGCTGCGTGCGCAGCCGTTTGACCAGCCGGTCGGCGCCGCGCTTGGTGCGGACGAAGACGAGCGAGCGGCCCGGCTCCTCTTCCTCGAGCAAGGCGACCAGCTCGTCAAGCTTGACGCCCTGCGACTCGACCCGCAGGAAGCGGTGCTCGATGTCGGCGGCGGTCTTTTCCTCCGCCGCGTGGGTGTGGGCGACCGCGTCGTGGGTGTAGTCGCGGGCGGCCTTGCCGGCGGCACCCTCGAGGGTCGCCGAGAAGAACAGGGTCTGGCGGTCGTCCGGGCAGAGCCCGACGATCCGGTCGACCGCGGGGCGGAAGCCCATGTCGAGCATCCGGTCGGCCTCGTCGAGGACGAGGACGCGGACCTGGTCGAGCTCGATCGAGCCGCGGGCGATCAGGTCCTCGAGCCGGCCGGGCGTGGCGACGACGATGTCGGCGCGCTTCGCGGCGGCGATCTGGGGGCCGAAGCCGACGCCGCCGTAGACCGCGGCGAGGTGCAGCTTGCGCGCCCGGGCGAGGACTTCGAGCTCGTCGACGATCTGCGAGGCGAGCTCGCGCGTCGGCGCCAGGATCAGCGCCTGCGGCCCGTAGGCGCCGGCGTCGAGCAGGTCGACGAGCGGCACGCCGAAGGCGAGCGTCTTGCCCGAGCCGGTCGGCGACTGGACGAGCAGGTCATGGCCGGCGAGCGCATCGCTGATGACCATCTCTTGTACGGGGAACGGCTCGATGATCGACCGCGCGCGCAGCGCGGCAACCACCGACTCGGAGGTGCCGAGATCGGCAAACGTAGCTATGTCAGTGCTCCTTGAATTGACTTCTTCGGGGAGATCCAGCGACCCCGGAAGTGCAGTGCACGTGGAGGAAACGGGTTCTCTCGGACGGCCGTGGGGCCTGCCCGACTTCTCCACGGTAGCGAAGTTCCCTGCCTGCGACTGTGACCTCCGTCTCCCCGAGACAGCCTCACCCTCGAGGACAATGGCCCCGTTCAGGGCGCCCTGAGGTCGACCAGGTCCTCGATCAGCTTGAAGTCCGCGGCGTTCAGGGTCAGCAGCGGCACCCCGTGGACGTTGGCGGTGGCGGCGATCGCGAGATCGAAGGCGTGCCGACGCGGCTTGCCGCCTCTCCGCGCGAGCGCCGCATAAAGTCGCCCGCACTCCCTCGCCACCTTGGTGTCGAGGGGAAGCGGAGAAAAGGTGTCCTCGATCTTCGCGAGACGCTGTAGCCGTTGGGCGCGCACTTCGTCGTCGGAGGTGACGAGGGCGCCGAAGTGGAGCTCGGCAATCGAGACGGCGCTGATCGCGACTTTGTCCAGCGGATCCGAGTAGCCCTGGATCAGGACCGAGGTGTCGAGCAGGAGGGCCATGAACATGACCCCCTATTCAGTCCAGGGATCCACCATCTCGCCCCCCATGAACTCCAGATCTTTTTCCAAAGTGGGATCGGGTGGCATATCCCAGAGGTCGGCGAGCCTGCTGCTGGGTATCCAATGGGCCCCGCGGATCGGCCCGAGTTGAGCCACCGGCCGGCCGGCGACCGTGATCGTAAGCTCCTCGCCGGCCTCGGCGCGCCGCAGCACCTCGCCGACGTGGTTGCGCAGCTCTTTCTGGGGGATGCTCGCCATGAGGCGAGGGTAGCAGTTCTGCTACCCCGTGAGGATGGCCCGGGCCCGGTGGGCGAGCTTGACGGTCGCCTTGCGGAGGCCTTCGGCATCCTCGATCGGCTCTTCATAAGGGACGCGGACGGTCAGCTCGCCTGCCGGGGCGCTGGCGAGCAGGGTGAGACAGAAGCGGTCGGCGTCGAGACACCTGGCCGCGGTGGCCTCCTCGCAGCCGGCCAGGGCGCGCGCCATGTCGAGCAGCGCGTCGCCGTGGTCGGCGTTCAGGTGGGCGATCGCCTGGCCGCCCCCTGGCTGACCGGGTCGTCGGGGTTCTGGGGTCGGTGATCGGTCATGGCAGGGTGAAGGATGCCGAGACGCACCCGAATTCGTTGTCGGCGGGCGCCGTGTAGAAGCTGGCTAAGACCTTTTCGCCGTCTTCGGTCAGCCTGCCCCGGATCAGGTCGTAGGTCAGGGTCTTGCCGCCGTTCGTCACCGTCGGCCTGCCGGAGGTGTCGAGGCCCTCGAGCGCCACCCGCTGGTTCGGGTAGGGCGTGCCGCCGGAGCCGCTGAAGCGGAAGATCGCCCGCGAGGTGGAGCCGTTGATCTCGATCTCCGGTTCGGCCGCGGCGAGGCTGATCGTGTGGGCGGCGTAGCGGAAGGCGACGCTGCCGCTGCCGTAGATGCCGGCCTCGCCGCTGAGCGGGTCGTACCAGCTTTCCCGGGCCGGGAAGTTGATCGTGTAGTCGAGCGAGGCGGTGCTTTCGGCCGCCCGGTCCGGACAGGGCGAGGCGCTCGCCGCGACGCCGGTGGCGCCGCCGCCGGGAGTCACCCCGTCGCCTGCGCCGGTCCCGGAGGAGACGTAGCGGACCCATGAGTCGCGCGGCATCCAGGAGAGCATCACGCTGCCGACCGTGACCGCGGTCGCGGGCCGCGCCAGGATCGGAGGTTCGCCTTCGACCGGCGTCGAGGCGGGGACGCCGGCGGGGCTGCCGGAGCCACCGCTGCCGCCGGAGGGCACTTCGACCTTCGAGCCGGCCGGCCGCTTCAGCCTTGCGCTGAGCACCTGGGCACTCTGCCTGCCGGAGCCGCGCAGGACGACGCGGACGCGGAAGGTGGCCGTGGTGCCGGCCAAGCGGTTCAGCGCCGCGGCTCCGAAGTGGACCTTCACCTTCGTCCTCGCCCCCGCGCCGAGGAAGGAGGAGACGAGCAGCTGCCCGCGCACGGTCCCCCCGCCGACCTTGGCGCCGAGGTGCCGCGGCGCCTTCACCGCACACGCTTCGGCCGCCTCGCAGCGCACGGTGCCGAGCGTCACCGTGCCGTCGGCCGGGACGTTGCGGGCCTTGGCGCCCGCCGCCGGGACGGCGACCAGGGCGCCGGCCAGAGCCAGCACCCCGATCGCCACGATCCGCCTCGCGGCCGGCACTAGCCCCGGCCCGCGATCTTGACGGTCACCTTCTGCCGGGTGAGCGCACCGTTTGCCTTCAGCCCGACCGGCAGCAAGACGGTGAGCCGCCCGGCGCCGAGCGCCTCGCGCGCCGCCTTCGACAGGTGGGCGCGCACGGTCGCCGACTTGCCGGCGCCGATCTGCTTCGGCGCGATCACGCCGATCAGGTAGCGCTTGCCGCCGATCCGGGCGCCGAGGTGCCTCGGCACGATCGTCTGGCAGGGGGCGCCACCGCTCGGGCAGGCGAGCTTCGCCAGCGTCACCATGCCGTCGGCACCGAGGGTCCGGGTGCCCTTCGGCGCGGTGACCTTGCCCTTCTGGGGGGCGGGCGCCGGGACAGTGATCGGGGCGGGCGTGGCCGGCGGCGGCGTCACCACCGTCGGGACCTTGCCCTTGAAGTCGACCACGAACGGCAGCGGCGGCTTTTTCGGGTCGCTGCCGGAGCCGGAGCTGTACCAGTAGGACGAGAGGCCGGTGTCCTCCTGGTAGGTGACCATCGACTGCGGCCACGCACCCCAGCCTTCGCCTTCGCGTTTCTGCGCGGTGCCGGAGCCGGTTTCGACTTCGACGTCGGCGTAGTCCGGGTTCACGGTCAGCACTTCTTCGGGGTTGACCTGGACGCCGGCGAAGGTCGCCACGGTGACCGGGGCCGAGGGCAGCGGGGTGCACGGGCCGCCACCCATGCTGGCGGCGCAGCCGACGATCGTCCCGGTCAGCTCGCCGTTGCCGTCGGCGGCGACCGTCAGCCGCGGGTCGGTGATCGTGAACGGCACCAGGCCGCCGTAGAAGTTGACGCTGAAGGAGCCGGTCCAGTCGACCCGCGCCGAACCGTCGGCCTCCACCCTGCCGACACCGTCGGAGAGGCGGACCAGCTGCCTGCCGCCGCTGGTGAGGTGTTCGCCGCGGGTCGCGTAGGTGGCCAGGGCTTCGGTGCCCGACGAGCTCACCTGGTAGACGGCGACGTTGCCGGTCTGGGCGCTGTAGGTGGCTTCGCTGCCGTCGGAGACGCCGGCGGAGAAGTAGTTGGCGGTGTTCGGGATCAGCGCCGACTGCATGATCTGGCTGCCGGTCCAGTCGAGGCTCGCGTGGTCGATCGCGACGCCGCCCGCCGGGATCGGGTTCGCGGCGGCCGCCGACGCGGCACCGACGAGGAGGGTGATCGCGCTCAGGAGGAGGGCGATCGGGAGGGATCGGGTTGGGGAACTGCGCATGCGCTTCCTTTCGTTACGGGTCTCGCCGCCTTCGCGGACGATGCGGCGCCGGCACCGTAGCACGTATTAGGGTAGCCTAATTAGGACACCCTAATCGCTGTCCGAAAGGAGCCCAGTTGCTGGTCGTGATGAACGTCGTGCACGTCAAGGAGGAGCGCCGCGAGGCATTCGAGCGCGCCTTCCTCGGCAGGGAGAGCCACGTGCACAAAGCCGAAGGATTCGCCGGTTTCGAGCTCCTGCGCCGCGACGGGAGCGAGGAGTACGTGGTCCTCTCGCGCTGGAACGACGCCGCCTCCTACGAGGCCTGGCGCGACGGCGACCTGTTCAAGAAATCGCACCGCCACGCCGAGGGCGAACTGGCCGAAGGGGCCGAGGTCCGCAGCTACACCGTGCTCGACTCGAGGGTGCCCGCGTGAGCCGCCGGCGCCTCGCGGCGCTCGCCACCGGCCTCGCGCTGCTGGCCCTGCTCGTCGCCGCCCTCTCCCCCGCCGCGGGTGCCCGGAAGCGCCCACTGCGGATCGTCGCCCTCACCCCCTTCGCGGCCAACACGCTGGCCCGGCTCGGCGTCACCCCGGTCGCGGTCGGGCAGACGCTGGGCGGGCGCGAACGGCTCTCGCCCAAGCTGCGCAGCGTCCCGATCCTGAAGCTCAGCCACCCGCTCGGCCCGAACCTCGAGCAGCTGACCGCGCTGCGCCCGAGCCTCGTCCTCTCCTCGAGTACCTGGGCGAAGGGCAACCAGGCGATGGAAGCGCTCGGCATGCGGGTGGAAACGCGCGACCCGCGCTCGATCTCCGGCGCCCTCGCCGACACCTACAAGATCGGCGAGACGGTCGGCCGCAAACACTACGCGCGGGAGCTGCTGAAACGGATGCGGGCGCGGATCGCGGGCGCCGAGTCGGGCGTCCGCCGGCACCCGAAGGTGATGCTGATCCTCGGCGTCGGCCACGCCCCGTTCGTCTTCCTCCCCAACAGCTGGGGCGGCAGCGTCGTCAGCGCCGCGGGCGGCGAACTGGCGACCGGCGGGGCGAGCTCGGGCTCCGGCTTCCAGCGGATCTCCGACGAAGTCGTGGTCGCCGAAGACCCGGACGTGATCATCGCCGTCCCCCACGCCGATCCGGAGGACGTCCCGGCGCTGACCAGGTACCTGAAGAACGACCCGGCCTGGTCCTCGACCACGGCGGCGAAGACCGGTCACCTATACGTCTCGGTCGACAACTCGCTGCTGCAGGCGGGAACCGACATCGCCCGCACGATCACCCGGGTGCGCGAGAACTACCTCCACAACTGAGGTGGCCCGGCGGACGGTTGTACTCGCGGCGCTGGTCGTGGCGGCACTGGCCGCGACCGGCGCCTCCCTGGCGCTCGGCGCGGTGAAGCTGCCGCTCGGCGAAGTGCTCGACATCCTGCTCGGCAAGGGCGGCTCCGGCCCGAACCACCAGATCGTCGAGAGCCTGCGCCTGCCGCGGACGGTGGAAGCGCTGGTCGTCGGCGCCGCCCTCGGCACCGCCGGCGCCGTCCTGCAGGGGGCGCTCGCCAACCCGCTCGCCTCGCCCGACGTGATCGGGGTGACCGGCGGCGCCGGGTTCGGCGCGATCCTGATCCTGATCGCCTTCCCCGCCCAGATCGCCCTGGTCCCGGTGGCGGCGCTCGCCTTCGGCCTGCTCGCCGCGGCGCTCGTCTTCGGCTTCGCCTGGAGCGGGCGCAACCGCGGCTCGACCGGCAAGATCATCCTCGCCGGGATCGCGATGCTCTCGCTCTTCACCGCCGGCACCACCGGCCTGCTCGCCTCCTTCCCCGAACGCGCGCCCTCCGCCCTCTTCTTCATCGCCGGCGGCCTCACCAACGCCGGTTGGGAGGGGCTGCGGACGACCTGGCCCTACTTCGCCGCGGGCGGCCTCCTGGCGGCGTTCCTGATCCGGCCGCTCGACCGGCTGGCGCTGGGCGACGACGTCGCCGCCTCGCTCGGCTCGCGCCCGCAGCTGATCCGGCTCGCCTCCGGCGTCGCCGCGGCACTGCTGGCGGCCGCGGCGGCGGCGATCGCCGGCCTGCTCGGCTTCCTCGGCCTGGTCGTCCCCCACGTGGTGCGGATGGCGGCCGGCACCTCGAGCCAGGCCTTCGTCATCCCCGCCTCGGCGATCGGCGGCGCGGCGCTCCTGGCCGCCGCCGACACCCTCGCCCGCACCGTCCGTGCGCCGATCGAACTGCCGGTCGGCCCGTTCATGGTGATCCTCGGCGTGCCCGTCTTCCTCTGGCTGCTGCGCAAGGCGGTCTGATGCAACTGCTGGAGGCCCGCGGGGTCGAGGTGACGATCGACGGGGTCGAGATCCTCCGCGGCGCCGACCTCGACCTCGGGGCGGGCGAGTTGGTCGCGATCGTCGGCCCCAACGGGGCGGGCAAGTCGACGCTGGTGCGCGCGGTCGCCGGCCTCCACCGCCCGAGCGCCGGCGCGGTCAGCTGGTCGGGCCGCGAGCTGGCCCGGATGCGCGGCCGCGAGCTGGCCCGGGCGCGCGCCTTCGTCCCCCAGCGGATGCCGGTCCCGGCCGGGGTCAGCGTCACCGAAGCGGTGACGATCGGCCGTTCCGCCCTGCTCCGCCCGCTCGGCCGGATGACCGCCGGCGACCGCGCCGGGATCGAGGCGGCGATGGCGCGGGCCGGGGTCACCGACTTCGCCGACCGCGCCCTCACCACCCTGTCGGGCGGCGAGCTGCAGCGGGTGCAGATCGCGATCGGCCTCGCCCAGGAGGCGCCGGTGCTGATCGCCGACGAGCCGACCTCGCAGCTCGACCTCGGCGCCGCGATCGACGTCGCCGGCCTCTTGCGCAAGCTGGTCGACGAGGGGCTCGGCGCGTTGGTCGTCCTCCACGACCTGGCCCTCGCCGCGGCGACCGCCGATCGGGTCGTCGTCGTACACGAGGGGCGCACGGTGGCGGCGGGCGGCGCGACCGAGGTGCTGACGCCCGCGCGCCTGCGCCATATCTGGGGAGCGGACGCCCGGCTGACGGCCGAAAACGGCCGTACCGGCCTGCACGTAGCATGGCTCGGGCCTGAAACCACGCCGTTGCGCTAAACCCCGATCCCCAGGGAACCGATAGACGGACATGCCCGGCTCGTCCACGAACCTCGACGGCTTCGAGCTCCTCGCCGACACGCTCGGCGAACTGGCCTCGCGACACTCGCCGGACGGCAGGTACACCTACGTGTCGGCGGCATCCCGGGAGCTGACCGGCTACGAGCCCGAGGAGCTGGTCGGCCGCTCGAGCCTCGACTTCATCCACCCCGACGACATCGACGACGTGCGCGGTGCCTACGCCGCGATGCTGAAGGGGAACGACCGGGTCGACGTCCGCTACCGCTTCCGCCGCAAGGACGACGTCTACATCGAGTGCGAGACGGTCGCCCGGCCGGTCCGCGACGAGGCGGGCGAGATCGTCGAGATGGTCGTGATCGGCCGCGACCTCGGCGGCGAGACCGGCGGTGACGCCCTGCGGCGGATGTGGGAGATCTGCTTCAAACGGACCAGTCGCGGGATCACCGTGGTCGACGCGCGGACCGGCACGATCGTCTCGCTGAACCCGGCGCTCGCCGAGATGCACGGCGGCACGGTCGGCGACTTCGTCGGCAAACCGCTGCGCACCCTCTTCACGCCGGAGTGGTGGGAGCGGATCCCCGACGTCACCGACACGGTCGACGTGAACACGTTCGTCTCCTACGACTCCGACCACGTGCGGCTCGACGGCACCGTCTTCCCGGTCCGCGCCGAGGCGATGGCCGCCCGCGACGAGAAGGGCACCGTCCAGTACCGGATCGCCTGGTACGACGACCTCACCGAGCAGCGTGAAACCGAGCGCCGCGCCGGGCGCCTGCAGCGCGACTTCGAGGCCGCCTTCCACGCCGCCCCGCACGGCGTCGCGATCGTCGGCGTCGACGGGCGCTTCCTCCACGTCAACCAGAAGCTGGCCGCGATCACCGGCTACTCGGCCGCGGACCTGGAGGACATGACCTTCCAGGAGATCACCCACCCCGACGACCTCGACGCCGACCTCGTCCAGGTCGACGGCCTGCTCGCCGGGGAGATCGACACCTACGAGATGGAGAAGCGCTACTTCACCAAGGACGGGCACCTGATCTGGGTGCTGCTGGCGGTGGCGATGGTGCGCGAGGACGACGGCACGCCGCGCCACTTCATCTCCCAGATCCAGGACATCTCGGCGCGCAAGCGGCTCGAGGAGCACACCTACGAACTCGCCAACCGCGACCCGATCACCTCGCTCTACAACCGCCGCCGCTTCGAGGAGGAGCTGAAACGGCAGATCGGCCGCTGCCGCGAGGAGGGCGAGGGCGCGGCGCTCCTGCTGCTCGACCTCGACCGCTTCAAGAACGTCAACGACTCCGCCGGCCACGTCGCCGGCGACCGCCTGATCCGGCTGGTCGGCCGCGCCCTCGACGAGCGCATCCACGACCCCGACATCGCGGCGCGGATCGGCGGCGACGAGTTCGCGGTGATCCTCCGCGACCTCGACCTGGCGCAGGCCCGGGGAGTCGCCGAAGAGCTGCGGCTGGCGGTCACCGGCGCCGACGTCGAGCGCAACTGCACCGCCAGCGTCGGCCTCTGCCGGCTGCACGGCGACGTCCCCGACGCCGAGACCTGCTTCCGCGCCGTCGACCGGGCGATGTACCGGGCGAAGGACCAGGGCCGCGACCGCGTGGTCGTCGGCTCGATCTCCGAGCGGCGGGTCTAGAGCGGGGTCCGCGCGAACTTGTTCGTGTAGAGCTGCGCGTCGGCGACCCGGTAGAGCTGGTCGAGGTCGTCGCCGTCCGTGGGGGCGCTGGCGGTGCCGAGCGAGTGGGGCACGCGCTGCGAGAGTCGCTCCGCGATCCGTTCGACCAGCGGCGACGCCGAGCGGGCGTCGGTTCCCGGAAGGAGCACGGCGAACTCGTCGCCGCCCATCCGCGCCACCGAATCGCTCTCCCGCACCGTCGCCGAGAGCTCGGCGCCGACCCAGCGCAACAGATCATCGCCGGCGTGGTGGCCGTAGACGTCGTTGTAGGCCTTGAAGAGGTCGAGGTCGATCAGGGCCAGCGTCACCCGGGCGTCGCGCGCCTGCTCGAAGGCTCCCGCGGAGGCCTCGGCGAAGCCACGCCGGTTGAGCAGCCCGGTGAGCGGGTCGGTGCGCGAGTGGTGGGCGAGCTGGCGCCGCCATTCCTGGTGGATGTCGGCCTGGCGGGCGCCGATCGTGATCGCCGCGCCGAGCACCACCGCGCCGACCAGCGCGGTGCCGCCGCCGGGCAGCCCGATCACGCAGAGCAGGGCGAAGCCGGCCTCGGCGGCGATCCCGACGACCAGCACCCGGACCCGGGAGAAGGCCAGCGAGGCAAAGATCGCGGGCAGCACGAGGCCCAGCGTCAGCGGACTCTTGGCGCCGCCGTCAAATGCCGCCATCAAGGTGACCGCGGCGACGCTGGCCAGCGACCAGGAGAGGATCAGCGCCTCGCGCAGCTCCGACTGGGCGTAGCGCTCCCAGGGGATCAGCCAGAGCGCCGCCGCCCCCATCGTCATCACCACGCCGACCGTCAGCGCGACCCCCAGCTCGGCGCCCCCTCCCAGGTAGAAGAGCGCATACGCGAGCCCGGCGGCACCGACGATCAGGCTGGCCCAACCGCCGATCTCCACGCTGCGCACCCAGAAGCGGGTTTCGAGATCCTTCGGCGCTAGAGGCTGGGAAGAGGGCATTGATCGGGCGCAGCGGAAGGAGAGTCGTCCCCTTCGCTTATAGGTACTACGCCATATCGGGCCGGCGGATCAAAGGTGGTAGCCCACCGACCCAGGCTTCGTCAGATGTCGTAGGCGGGGGGAGAACCCAAGGGGTCGTAGACCTTGGTCACCCTGTGGGCGACAAATCTCTACAAGCTCGGCACGGAGCGCTTGGCGGAGCTGGCGACCAGGCAGCACGGCGTCGTCGCGACTCGGCAACTCGCCGCGCTTGGGTACGGGCGAAGACGCGCGTCGCCAAGGCGGCGAAGGCGGGACGGCTCCATCGCCTGCACCGTGGCGTGTACGCGGTGGGGCACCGGGAGCTCTCCTGGCACGGGCGCTGCATGGCGGCGGTGCTCGCCTCGTATCCCTCCGTCGCCAGCCATCTGTCTGCCGGCTGGCTCTGGGGACTTCTGCGCGCGCAGCCGGGGACCGTCCACCTCACCTCCCGAAGCCCGCGTCCCGGCAAGCGCCCCTTCGTCGTCCACCGGTCCGAGTCTGGCGACGGTCGATCGCGCGATCCGCGACGGCATCCCGGTCACCTCGCTGGCCCGGACGATCCTCGACCTCGCCGTCGACTCGCACCCGAAGACCATCGCCCGCTACATCGAGCGGGCCGACGCGGCGAAGGCCTTCGACCTGGGAGAGATGCGGGAGCTGCTCGATCGGAGCGTCGGGCATCGAGGTGAACCGAGGGTCCGAGCCGCCCTCGATGCCTACCGGCCGGAGCGCAAGTTCACCCGCTCCGGGCTCGAGCGGCGGTTCTTGGCGCTCGTCCGTGACGCCGGCCTACCGGAGCCGTCGATGAACTCGTTCGTCGCCGGCCACGAGGTCGACGCCTACTGGCCGGACGCCCGCTTCGGGGTCGAAATCGACGCCTACGCCACGCACGGCTCGCGCCTCTCCTTCGAGGCCGATCGGGTCCGCGACGATGAGCTGCTCCTCGCCGGGATCGAGACCATCCGCGTCACCGAAGCGCGCCTCGACCGGGAGCCGGGGGCGGTGATCGACTCGCTGCGACGGCACCTCGCCAAGCGCGGTGCCTTCCCAGGCTGAGGGCTAGTCGGCGAGGCCGCCGAGGAAGAAGAAGGGGTTCACCGGGGTCTCGTGCCGGACCGCGTAGCCCAGCGAGCCCTCGACGGTGACCTTGCTGTCGGCGGGAGCCTCGGCGCGGATGCGCTCGGCGAGAGCTTTGCCCTCGTCCTCGTCGGGGACGCCGACGACCATGTAATGCCAGCGGCGCACCGGTTCGAGGCCCTCTTCGTCGAGTTTCTTGGCGAACTCGCGCGCCTCACCGTGGGAGCTGGGGAACTTGACGCTCACCTCGAACTCGGCGAGCCCGCCGCGTTCGGCGACCTCCTCGTCCTCGGTTTCCATCAGCTCCTCGCGCTCGGCCGCCTTCTCCGCCTCGGTGGCCGGCTCCGGCGCGTCCGGGTCCTCCCACTTCTCGGCGACCGGATGCCAATGACGCAGCTCGAGCTTCGCCTGCCAGCCTTTGGCGTCGAGGTATTTCTGGATCACGGCCTGGGCTTTGTCGAGCTGCTCGCGGTCGCCGGCGTAGAGGAAGATCCGCTCGCCTTCGTGGCTGACGATCACCCGCCGGCCGATCTCGACATGGAGGTCGTGCTCGAGCTCGGCCGCCCGCAGGTGGTCGGCGAGGTTGCCGGCGACACCGTCGTCGTCGAGGTCGATCTGCAGGCGCCAGTCGTCATCCATGCCAGGAAGCCTATCCGCGGCGGCAGCCAGGTCGGCTAGAGGTCGTCGATCAGGTCGGCGACCGAGTCGACGATGCGCGAGGGGCGGTAGGGGAAGCGCTCCGCCTCGGCGGCGGTGGTGACGCCGCTGAGGACGAGGATCGTTTCCATCCCGGCCTCGAGCCCGGCGACGATGTCGGTGTCCATGCGGTCGCCGATCATCGCGGTGGTCTCCGAGTGCGCGTTCAGGGCATTGAGGGCGCTGCGCATCATCAGCGGGTTGGGCTTGCCGACGAAGTAGGGATCGACGCCCGGTCGCCCTGGTGATCAGCGCCGCCACCGAGCCGGTCGCGGGCAGCGGGCCGCCCGGCGAGGGCCCGGTCGGGTCCGGGTTGGTGGCGATGAAGCGGGCGCCGCCGGCGATCAGGCGGATCGCCTGGGTGATCCGCTCGAAGCTGTAGGTGCGGGTCTCACCGAGGACGACGTAGTCGGGTTCGTTGTCGGTCAGCGTGTAGCCGGCCTGGTAGAGCTGGGTCGAGATCCCTGACTCGCCGACGACGAAGGCGGTGCCGCCGGGCCGCTGCGTTTCGAGGAAGCGCGCGGTCGCCGAGGCCGAGGTCCAGATCCGCTCCTCCGGCACGTCGAGCCCGCTCGCCGCCAGCCGCGCCGCGAGGTCGCGGCGGGTGTAGATCGAGTTGTTGGTGAGCAGCAGGAACGGCAGCTCGCGCTCGCGCAGCGCGGCGAGGAACCGGTCGGCGCCAGGGAGGGCGTTGGCCTCGTGGACCAGCACCCCGTCCATGTCCATCAGCCATGACTCGATCGCCATGGAGAGACGTTATCCGGAATCGACAAGGGACTCTCATCCGATATCCATCTGCCCTAGAAGCCCCGGAAAATACTATTTGGTGTAAGAGAATGTCGCTTAAATGAGAAGAGCAAGAATAATTCGGGGCGGTGATCCTAGGCGGCGAGCAGGACTACTCTTGGCCATCGTCTCCCATGTTCTGTTGGGGACAACCGCCGCAAACGCGAACTCCCTCAGTGCTGACGCCGAAGTTAGCGTCACTGCCCGGTTGCAGAAGGTTGTCACCCCCTCCTTCCCCGATCTCGCGAAGATCGGCAATCAAAGTGTTCCCGTGGCCCCAAACTATTTTCGGGTTTCGAACCAAGATACGACGCGGGCATACAGCTTGGACCCGCGACATCGGGTGCCTAGCTTTGAGACGAAGTGGCATGCCGTGCCCTCCGATACGCCGGGGCTCGACGGCATAGCTACTGCGCTGTGGACGATGGCCGCATCGCTCCCGGGCAAAGATCTGCCATCTGAAATGGAGGCGGCGGCGCGACAGATTGCGATTTGGGCAAAGGGTGGCTCCCTCTTAATCACCCGTAAGACGGTGCCGAACCAGCGGTTACGAAATAGAGCCCTCGCTCTGCTCCGCGCGGCTCCAGAAACTTACCCGCCAAACCAGCAGCCGACTTCACTTACCCTTTCCGACTTTGTCGCGCATGCCTCAGAAGACCAAGTCGAAGTTGTGATCGATGTCTCCGACTCGCTAGAGGATACGTTCGACGAACCTCAGCGGATCGACTTAAG
Organism: uncultured Solirubrobacterales bacterium; assembly: GCA_963791095.1. Classification (GTDB taxonomy): domain Bacteria; phylum Actinomycetota; class Thermoleophilia; order Solirubrobacterales; family 70-9; genus VAYN01. Next base: position 82,132 of record CAWBRE010000028.1, on the reverse strand, counting down.
GGTGGACGGTCACTGGACGACCTTGAAGACTGGCTCATCTTTCGAGGTCGGACCAGTCGTGTCGGGGAAGAAGCTGAGAGCGCGTCGCGGCGGCCCTTCTCCGGACTACAACACCTCTGTGCTGGTGCTGTCCGATGTCGATACGGGTCACGCAGCTAGAATTTTTCTGGAATGTCACGCTCGCGTCTGGGGTAGTGCTGCTGCCCGTTGGCGACACTTCGCCCATCATCACTGCTGATCCGGTTACGCTGAGTGCGCGAGACGATTTGAGGGTCGGAGATGCGATGCCGCCCGTCGGATCAGGAACCAGTTTTCTCTTTGCCTATGGTGCTGGTTGGGCTACCGCTCTACTGGCAGGTTGCAGTCTCTGGTTCACGATCAGGCGTAGACCCGCCCTTCGTGGAGCCTGGAACACTTATGAGGACAGGTTTGAGGTAGCTGACATCACTGCGGTTGCCACCCGACGAGCAATTGAGGTGCGTGAGATCGGGCTCTTGTTCACTTGGGGCCCACCGTGGCGCCGACAACGATTTCACCTCCAAGGTCCAACGCAAAAGGATCTCCCTGCCCGTCTCTATGACGGGGCTTCGGTGGAGACCCACTTTGAGTTGGAGGCGACGATTGACGAGCTAGAAGACACGATGGGGAAGCCGGCCCGCCTTATCGCGACTACGCGGCCCTATATCCAAGCAAGCGGCCGTGAATATCGCGGCCGCAATCTCGGTGTTTCGCCCTGGGCTCGCCTGCGCGCGCTCATGGGTTCTGCTCGAAATCCCCGATCACAGTCCTAAGGCCCGTGACCCAGACGCAGAGAGCCGCGACACGTTTGATCGGCTGGCGGGCGCCTCACTCGACCCAGTCGAAGGTCCGTTCGACCGCCTTCTTCCACTGGCCGTACTGCTTCTCGCGCTCGTCCTCGTCCATCTGCGGCTCCCAGCGCTTGTCCTCCTCCCAGCGCTCGCGCAGCTCGTCGGTGCCGGACCAGAAGTCGACCGCGAGGCCGGCGGCGTAGGCGGCGCCGAGGGCCGTCGTCTCGGTCACCGCGGGGCGGATCACGGGGACGCCGAGGACGTCGGCCTGGAACTGCATGAGGAGCTCGTCGGCGGTCATCCCGCCGTCGACTTTCAGCTCCGTGAAGGGGACTTCGGCGACGTCGTTGGCGGCGTCGACCACCTCGCGGCTCTGCCAGGCGGTCGCCTCCAGGGTCGCCCGCGCGATGTGGCCTTTGTTGGCGTAGGCGGTCAGGCCGATGATCGCCCCGCGCGCGTCTTCGCGCCAGTAGGGGGCGAAGAGGCCGGAGAAGGCGGGGACGAAGTAGACGCCGCCGTTGTCGTCGACCGACTTCGCCAGCTCTTCGACTTCCGGCGCGTCCTTGATGATCCCGAGCCGGTCGCGCAGCCACTGGACCGCCGCCCCGGTCACCGCGATCGAGCCCTCGAGCATGTAGACGGGCGGCCCGTCGGGGCCCAGCTTCGCCCCCACCGTGGTCAGCAGTTTGTCGGTGTGGACGATCTCGTCGCCGGTGTTGACGAGCAGGAAGCGAGCCGGTGCCGTAGGTGTTCTTCGCGTCGCCCTGGTCGAAGCAGGTCTGGCCGAACATCGCCGCCTGCTGGTCGCCGAGGATCCCCGCCACCGGCACGCCGCCGAGCGCCGTCCCCTTCGCCTCGCCGTATTCCTCCGAGGAGGACTTGATCTCCGGCAGCATCGACTCCGGGATCCCCATCAGGTCGAGGCTCGGCTGGTGCCATTCGAGCGTCTCCAGGTTCATCAGCATCGTCCGCGACGCGTTGGTGACGTCGGTCGCGTGGACGCCGCCGTCGGTGCCGCCGGTGAGGTTCCAGAGCACCCAGGTGTCCATGTTGCCGAAGGCCAGTTCGCCCGCCTCGGCGCGCTTGCGGGCACCGTCGACGTTGTCGAGGATCCATTTGATCTTCGGCCCCGAGAAGTAGGTCGAGAGCGGCAGGCCGACGTCCTTGCGCAGGCGGTCCGGGCCCTCGTCGCCGGCCAGCTCGCGGACGATGTCTTCGGTCCGCGTGTCCTGCCAGACGATCGCGTTGTAGACCGGCTCGCCGGTCTCGCGGTCCCAGACCACGGTGGTCTCGCGCTGGTTGGTGATCCCGATCGCCTTCACGTCGCCGGCCTCGGCGTCGGAGCTCGCCATCGCCCCGCCGATCACCTCGCGCGTGCGCCGCCAGACTTCGGTCGCGTCGTGCTCGACCCAGCCGGCTTTCGGCGTGATCTGCTCGTGCTCGCGCTGGTCCACCTGTTGGATCCGCCCGTCCTTGTCGAACAGGATCAGTCGGCTCGACGTGGTCCCCTGGTCGATCGCCGCGACGTACTCAGCCATGCGTTCTCCTCCCCATCGGTATCAGTCCTCATCGATCGTGGTTTGTGCCTCTTCGACCATCTCCGGGTCGGGCTTGGCGCCGCGCGCGATCAACACGTTGCGGATCAAGATGTCGTAGACGTAGGCCCCGATCCCGGCGCCGACGAACGGCCCGACGATCGGGATCCAGAAGTAGGTGTTGACGTTGCCGTAGTCACCCGGGAAGGCGATCTTCCCCCACCCCTGGATCCAGGCAAAGATGCGGGGGCCGAAATCGCGCGCCGGGTTGATCGCGTAACCGGCGTTGACGCCCAAGGCCATGCCGATGACGACGACGATCAGGCCGATGATCAGCGGCGCCAGGTTCGCCTTCGCCGGCCCGTTGTACTCGTCGATCACGGCGAAGATGCAGGCGACGAGCACGGCGGTGCCGATCACCTGGTCCATGAACGGGCCGAACCAGGAGGTGAAGTATTCGGCCGGGAAGGTGGCGAAGATCGAATAGGTCCCGATCGAGTCCGAGGTGCCGCGGTGGATGTGTTCGACGTGTTCGAAGCTGCCGATCGCGTAGCGGTAGTTGAAGTAGACGAGGGCCGCGGCGACGAAGGCGCCGAAGACCTGGGCGGCGATGTAGGTCGGCACCTTCTTCCAGGGGAAGCCGCGCCGCAGCGCCTGGGCGAAGGTCACCGCCGGGTTGAGGTGGGCGCCGGAGACGCCGCCCGCGACGTAGACGCCGAGCATCACAGCGAAGCCCCAGGCGAAGGTGATCAGGATCCAGTCGCCGCTGTTGAAGCCGAGTTCGCCGCGCCCCGACTGGCTGAGGCCGGCGACGCAGGTGGCGACGATCGCGTCGCCCAACAAGATCAGGACGAAGGTGCCGAGGAACTCCGCCCCGGCCTCGCCCCAGGTGGACTGCTGCCAACTCCATCGGCGGCTCCCCTCGCCGCCCCGGTAGCTCCCTTTCGCGCTCGACTCGACCGCCGCGTCCTGGGCCATGCTCGCTCCTTGTTACGTTGCTTCCCGGCCCTATCCGGGTAATCCCTGAGCCACTGATGCCCGCCAAAGAGAAAACCGAATCAGCCCCTTCCTCGCCGACCCCCCGACTGGGTCCTGACGACCGCCTCAGCCCGGAGAACCGGAGCGCCGCGATCGAGCGCTTCGGCGCCGAGGAGTTCGACATCGTGGTGATCGGCGGCGGCGCGACCGGGGCCGGCACCGCCCTCGACGCCGCCTCGCGCGGGCTCTCGGTGGCGCTGCTCGAGGCGCGCGACTACGCCGCGGGCACCTCCTCGCGCTCGAGCAAGCTGATCCACGGCGGGCTCCGTTACCTGGAGCAGAAAGACTTCGGCCTCGTCCGCGAGGCGCTGCGCGAGCGCGGGCTCATGCTGAAAAAACTGGCCCCGCACCTGGTCCACCCGGTGCCCTTCCTGTTCCCGCTGGAGAAGCGCTGGGAAACGCCGTACATCGGCGCCGGGATGGTCCTCTACGACACCCTCGGCGGCGGCCACACCGGCGTCCCCGGGTTCCGTCACCTCTCGAAGCGCAAGGCCCTGCGGATCGCCCCGGCGATGCGCGACGACTCGATGATCGGCGCCTTCCAGTACTACGACGCCCAGGTCGACGACGCCCGCCACACGATGACCGTCGCCCGCACCGCCGCCCATTACGGCGCCGCGATCGCCAACAACATCGCCGTGATCGGCTTCCTGCGCGAGGGCGAGCGGGTGACCGGCGTGGTCGCCCGCGACGCCCACACCGACGCCGAGATCAAGGTCCGCGCCAAGCAGGTGATCAACTGCACCGGGGTCTGGACCGACGACATCCAGAACATGGTCGGCGAGCGGGGCAAGTTCCACGTCCGCGCCTCGAAGGGCGTCCACCTGCTGATCCCGCGCGACCGCCTGCAGCTCGACACCGGGCTGATCCTGCGCACCGAGAAGAGCGTCCTCTTCGTCATCCCCTGGGGCCGGCACTGGATCGTCGGCACCACCGACACGGATTGGGAGCTCGACCGCGCCCACCCGGCGGCCAGCAAGTCCGACATCGACTACATCTTCGAGCGGGTCAACAAAGTGCTGCGCGAGCCGCTCACCCACGAGGACGTCGAGGGCGTCTACGCCGGCCTGCGGCCGTTGCTCTCGGAGGAGTCGGAGTCGACCTCGAAGCTCTCCCGCGAGCACACCGTCGCCGTGCCGGTCCCCGGCCTGGTGGCGATCGCGGGCGGCAAGTACACGACCTACCGAGTGATGGCCAAGGACGCGGTCGACGCCGCGGTGCGCTCGATGGAGGTGCGGGTGCCGCCCTCGATCACGCACGAGACGCCGCTGGTCGGCGCCGACGGCTACTTCGCCCTGCGCAACCGCAAGGAGGCGCTGGCCGCCGAAACCGGCCTCCACCCGGCGCGGATCGAACACCTGCTGAACCGCTTCGGCTCGCGGATCTTCGAGCTGACCGCGGCGATCGCCGAGGATCCCGAGCTGGCCAAACCGCTGCCCGGGGCCGACGACTACCTCTACGCCGAGGTGCGCCACGCGGTCACCCACGAGGGCGCCCAGCACCTCGAGGACGTGCTCACCCGGCGCACCCGGATCTCGATCGAGGCCTGGGACCGCGGCCTGGCGAGCGCCGAGCCGGCGGCGAAACTGATGGCGGACGTCCTCGGCTGGGACCAGGACACGGTCGACCGGGAGGTCGACATCTACCGCCGCCGCGTCGCCGCCGAGCGCGAGTCGCAGGAGCAGCCCGACGACCAGGCCGCCGACGTGGCCCGGACGAGCGCCCCGGACGTGCTTCCCGGTTCGCCGCCCGTCGAGCCATCGCCGCGGGGCTCCTGAGCCCCGACCTCCCGTTACGGCGGATCAGCCACGGCGCTATTGTCCAGATGTTTCGTGAGGAGACCCGCCGCTCCCGGGTGAGAGGAGCGACGGGCCCGAGGCGTCATTTGGGATGCACGCCACCAGGGGCAGCACAGTTGGTTCCTGAAGTCGACTGTGCTGTCTCCGAACCCATTACTGTACCGCGACGTCGCTCAAGAAGGGTGTACTGGTACTCATGAAGACTCGACTACTCCTCGCCCCTCTGGTCGCCGTCGCGCTCCTCGCCGCGGCCGTGATCGCAGCCCCCACCGCGGCCGCCGCGACCAAGGCCTGCTCGGCCTCCAAGCTCGTGGTGTGGGCCGGTGAAGAACCGGGTGGCGGGGCGGCCGGGAGCGTCTTCTACCGGGTCGAGTTCACCAATCTCTCGAGCAGCACCTGCACCCTCTTCGGCTTCCCCACCGTGAGCGCGGTGAGCTTGACCGGGAAGCGGATCGGCGCCCCGGCGACGCACGCGCCAAGCAAGAAGGTGAAGGCGGTGAAGCTGGCCCAGGGGCAGACCGCGACCGCGCAGCTGCAGATCGTCGAGGCGCTGAACTACCCGACGGACAAATGCAAGCCGACCTGGGCCGCCGGCCTGCGGATCGGCATCCCCGGTGGATCGGGCAGCAAAGTCGCCCCGCTGGCCTTCCAGGCCTGCGCCTTGACCGGCTCCCAGGTCCTCTCGGTCGGCGCGATCAACGCCACCGTCACCGTGAGCTGAGCGACTCCCCGACGCCCGCCGACCCGGGGGGTGGGCGAAACAAGGGTCGTGGCCTCCTGTTAGGGAGGGCGTGAAGCGACTGACGCTAATCCTTGCCGTGGCCCTCGCGCTCGCCGCGCCCGCGAGCGCCGCGGCGGCGCTGCCCGCCGACTTCTGGGGCGTCGTCACCAACGAGGCGCCGAACGCCGAAAAGGCGGCGACGCTGCGGGCGGGCGGGGTGGAAAGCTTCCGCGCGCCGATCAACTGGGGCGCCGTGCAGCCGGGCGCCGGCGACCTGCCGCAGTGGAGCTCGGTCGATCCCTACGTCCGCGCCGGCGCCGAAGCCGGGGTCAGCGTCCTCCCCTTCCTGGTCGGGGCGCCCGGCTGGGTGGTCGGCTCGGAAGGGGTCGGCGGCGGCAGCCGCGCCCCGGTCAGCCTGCCGGTGCAGACCGCGGCCCAGCGCTCGGCCTGGCGGGAATTCCTCCGCCTCGCGGTCTTCCGCTACGGCCCCGGCGGCTCCTTCTGGACCGAAAACCCGCTGCTGCCCGCGCACCCGATCCGCGTCTGGCAGATCTGGAACGAGGAGAACTTCAAGTACTTCGCCGCCCGGCCGAGCCCCTCCCAGTACGGCAAGCTCGTGGTCGACTCCTACCACGACCTGCGCAGCGCCGATCCCGGCGCCCGGATCGTCCTCGGCGGCCTCTTCGGCCGGCCGAAGGGCGGCGACGCGAAGCCGGTGCCGGGCCGGATCAAGCGCCAGTACTTCGCCGCCGACTTCCTCGAACGGATGTACCGGTCCACCCCCGGGGTGCGCGGCAAGTTCCTCGCCGTCGCCCTCCATCCCTACACCTACAACTACCGGCAGCTGACCCCGGAAGTCGAAGAAATGCGCGCCGCGCTGAAGGCCTCGCACGACGCCGGCCGGGCGATCTGGCTGACCGAGCTGGGCTGGAGCAGCGGCCACCCTGAAGCCGCGAACGGCAACAACAAGTTCGAGAAGGGCCCGCAGGGGCAGGCGCGTGAACTGCGCGGCGCCTTCGGCCTGCTGCGCTCGAAGGCCGCCGCCTGGCGGGTGAAGCGCGTCTACTGGTTCTCCTTCACCGACTCGCCCGGGACCTGCAACTTCTGCGACGGCTCGGGGCTCTTCGACGACGGCCTGAAGGCGAAGCCCGCCTGGAGTTCCTACAAGAGCTTCGCCCGCTGATCGCGCGCCGAGCGGCATATCGGATCCAGTCCAATATTTTGGACACCCTCCCGCTAACTGGATAATCTTCTTTCTCACGGGTACCGGGTCAGGTCAGCGGGCAAGGAGCCCGCTATCGATCCGAAGGAATCGCGATGAACTCGAAGGACCTCACGCTGCGCATGCCGCGCGGCGTACTCATTGCCGGCGCGGCGATATTGTTCGTTGCCGCGGCCCTCTTCGCCCGGGGCATCACCACCGGCACCGCTGCCGAACCGGCGAAGGAAATGACCGTCTACTCGTTCGCCCAGAAGCAGGTCTACGTCAACAACGCCGACGACCGTGAACGCGGCGCCGGAAAGAACCCGTTCAGCGAAGACAGCAACGTGCCGACGCCGAAATCCTCGCGGCTGCCTGCCGCGGGCGACAACATCCTCGCCGTCAACACGCTCTATTCGAGCGCGGACAAGAGCGGCAAGGTCGGCCAGGCGACGGAGACCTGCGACTTCAACTTCAACGCCAACGCCTCCTGCGACCTGACGATCCGCCTCTCGGGCGGCAACCTGATCGCCGAGGGCGCGATCCACTTCAACAGCAAGAACTTCGTCCTCGCGATCGTCGGTGGCACCGGGGCCTACAGGGGCGCCGGCGGCGAACTGATGGTCGGGCCGGCCGGCAAGTCCGGGCAGAAGTTCGCGATCTCGCTCGACTGAGCCATCTCGGGTCGGCCGCAGCCGGGGGCGGCCGACCCGACGCCACTTTTTTTGCATCCCTTGAAAGAGGCAGGGCCTGGCGACGGGTCAGGAGTAATTTCGCCGGCGAGGACGATGCCCGATCGACGCAGCGCAGACCGGCTCTACAGCGCCATCTTGATGGCCTTCCTGCTCGCCTTGACCGGCCTCGGCCTGCTCGGCGTCCCGGCTCTGCTGGTCGCCGCGATCGGGGCCGTGGCGGCGGCGCTGACGATCGCGATCTGCCACCGCCGGCTCGAAGCGCGCGCGTCGCTCAGGGGGCGGCGAGTGGGCAAACGTTCGCCCGTCCCGACCAGGTACGTGCCCAGCGTCCTCGAGGGCACCTCGGCGCGCCGGCGCCGGTCGCTCCATCTCAGGCGTCGTCATCACGCCAATCCGCCGCTGAGATTTCGCTGATACTCGCGTTTCTCTGTGGTAGCGTCCGACATCCTGAAGTCGTGTCAATGAGCTGGATGGAGGCTCGTCTCGTTTTTACCGGATCGCCTCCGTTCGTGGGAAAGGGTGGATCGGTATGAGGAGAGGTTTCGGTAAGCCAGAAAGCGGGCGTCGCTTCTGGATCGCAACGCTGTTGCTAGCGCTCGTGGCGGCGCTGGTCTTGGCCGCCTGTGGCGGCAGCGGTGGCACCACGACGTCGAGTTCGACCGCGCCCGCGGAAAGCGAAAGCGAACCGGCCGAAACCGAAACGGAAGAAGGCGGCATCTCGGCGGCGCCGGCCTTCACCACGGAAGAAACCTACGAACACGCCGGCGACAACTGGGTCACCAACGGCGGCGGCACCACCAACGACCGCTTCTCGACCCTTGACGAAATCAACACCGAAAACGTCAAAGAACTCAAAGGCGACTGGATGACCAAGATCGGGGGCGACGCCACCGCGGCGAAGTTCTCGGTCGAGGGCCAGGCCATCGAGTACGAAGGCACGATCTACGCGTCCGACGGCGCCGACGACGTCTTCGCCCTCGACGCCGGCACCGGCGAAGTCCTCTGGACCTACGAACCGCACCTGCCCCCCGATCCGCTCGGCGAAGTCGTCTGCTGTGGTTGGGACAACCGCGGTGTGGCGATCGGCGAAGGCATGGTCTTCGTCTCGCAGCTGAACGGCAACGAGGTCGCGCTCGACCAGTCGACCGGCAAAGTCAAGTGGCAGGTGAACATCGAAAAAGCCAGCAAAGGCTTCTCGATCACCAGCGCGCCGCTCTACTACAACGGCAAGGTCTACGTCGGCGGTTCCGGCGGCGAGTACGGCATCCGCGGTCGCCTGACCGCGCTGAACGCGCAGACCGGCAAGATGGAATGGCGCTTCTGGACCACCCCGTCGCCGAGCGAAACCGGCGGCAACACGTGGCCGAAAGGCACCGACGCCTACAAGGAAGGCGGCGCCTCGATCTGGAACACCCCGACGGTGAATCCGGAAACGGGGATGATCTTCTTCTCCACCTCGAACGCTTCGCCGTGGCTCGGCGCCTCGCGTGAAGGCGAAAACCTGTTCACCGCCTCGATCGTCGCTCTCGACGCCGAAACCGGTAAGTACAAATGGCACTTCCAGATGGTCCACCACGACATCTGGGACTACGACGCACCGTCGCCGACCGTCCTCTTCAAAGGCGAAATGAACGGCGAAGAAGTCGAAGCAGTGGGCGAGCCGGAGAAGACCGGTTGGGTCTACCTGGTCGACCAGGAAACCGGCAAACCGATCTACCCGATCCCCGAGGTGAAGGTCCCGCAGGATCCGGCCCAGAAGACCTGGCCGACCCAGCCGGAGCCGACGATGGAACCGTTCAGCCCCCTGACGGCAACGCCGGAAGCGGTCAAAAACGGCCAGGCCGGCGTGTCCGGGCAGAAGCCGGAACCGAAAGTCGTCGGCAGCCACGTGTTCGATCCGATGAGCACGGACCCGAACGTGATGAACCTGGTCGCCAACGCGGCGACCGGCGGCAACAACTGGCCGCCGTCCTCCTACAACCCGGAAGCGAACACCTACGTGGTCTGCTCGCTCGCCGGCGCCCTGGGCCTGATCGTCCCGGCCAAGGAACCGAAGTTCGTACAGGGCAAAAACACGGTCGGCTCCGAAGTGGTCACCGCTTCGGGCTTCAACGTCGAAGGCTTCGTCACCGCCTACGACATGTCGACCGGCAAGATCAAATGGCAGGACAAACTCCCGGGTGAATCCTGCTACTCGGGCGCGGTGACCACCGCCGGTGGCCTCGTGTTCGTCGGCCACAACGACGGCGACCTGGTCGCCTACGACATCGCGAACGGCAAAGAACTCTGGAGCTTCCAGACCGGAGCCGGCGCCAACACGACCGCGACGGTCTTCGAAGACGAAGGCGAAGAGAAAGTCGCGATCTACGCAGGTGGTAACTCGCTGGCGGCCACGGCCCACGGCGAAAACTTCTGGGTGTTCTCGCTGAAAGGCACCATGGAAGAGCTGAAAGGCCTGGAGGCCGAAGAAGAAGGCACCTCGCACGCCGGTGAGGAAACCGCCGAAGAAGAAAACGGCGCCGAAGGTGAAGAAAACGAAGAAGAAGCCGGCGCCAAAGGTGAAGAAGAAAGCAAAGGCGGCGGCGAAGAAGCCGAAGCCAAGGGCGGCGAAGCTGCCGGAGGCGCGGTTGACGCCGCGGCCGGCAAAGAAGTCTTCGCCGAACAGTGCTCCGTCTGCCACGGCGCCGATGGTCTCGGCGGCAACGGCGGCCCGGACCTGACCACGATGCCGCTGGCCAAAGAACAGGCCGGCGCCGAAAAACAGGTGACCAACGGCGGCGGCGGGATGCCGGCGTTCAAAGGCACCCTGTCCGAAGAAGAAATCAAAAACGTCGCCGCCTACGTGGTGGAAGACATAGTCGGCGGTAAGTAACCTCCCGCCGATGCTGATCGGCGGCGCCCAGCTAGACAGCCCAGCAGCGCCGCTAAGCGACCTCCTCCGGTTCGGTCTCCAGACCAGACCGGAGGGGGTCGCTCTTTTATCTGCGGTCCGCTCGCTCACCTGGAGCGAGCTGGAGGAGGCGAGCTCCCGGATCGCGGCGGGCTACCTGGGGCTGGGCCTCGAGCCCGGTGACCGGGTCGCCTCGCTGATGCCGAACCGGGTCGACCTCGTCGTCCACTACCTCGCCTGCTTCAAGGCCGGGCTGATCGCGACGCCGCTGAACTACCGCTACACGGCGACCGAGATCGACCACGCGCTCGGGGTCAGCGGCGCCCGCGTCCTCATCGCCCACGTCGAGCGGGCCGAGGACATCGCCGCCAGCGAGCTGGCGGGCGGGCTCGACCTGGGGACGATCGCCTACCGCGACGCCGAGCCCCTGCCGCAGGGCAACGACGAGCCCGCCGCGGCCGAGCCCGGCTGGGACCACGACTTCGCCGTGCTGCTCGCCGCCGAGCCGCTGCCCCACGAGTCCAACTTCATCGACCCGGTGGCGCCCGCGGTGATCTTCTTCACCTCCGGCTCGACCGGCCCGGCGAAGGGCGTCACCCACACGCGGGAGACGCTCCGCTGGATGATCGCCAGCGCCGCGATGGCCTTCGAGCTGAGCGATGAGGACGTCTTCCTCCCCGGCTCCTCGATGTCCCACATCGGCAGCTTCCTCTGGGCGCTGGCGACGCTCTCGCTCGGCGGCCGGGTGGTGGTCGCCCGCGCCACCGACGCCCACGAGCTGCTGCCGCTGCTGCGCGACCACCAGCCGACCGTGCTGGCGATGATCCCGGCGGCGCTCTCGGCGCTGATCCACGACCACGACCTCCATCCCGACGACTTCGCCTCGCTGCGTCTGTGCCGCGCGGGCGCCGACAAGGTCTCGACCGAGCTCCTCTCCGAGTTCGCCGCCGCGGCGGGCTTCCCGATCGTCGAGGGCTACGGGATGACCGAGGTCGGCCTGGCGACCCTGAACCCGCCCTCCGGCGAGATCCGCCAGGGCTCGATCGGCACCCCGATCGGCGGCTACCGGATCGAACTCCGCGGCGAGGAGGGCGAGCCGATCGAGGGCGAAGCGGTCGGCCGCATCTGGATCGAGACCCGCAGCCGGATGAGCGGCTACTGGGAGGCCCCCGAGGCAACCGCCGAAGTGGTGGTCGACGGCTGGCTCGACTCCGGCGACCTCGCCCGCGCCGACGCCGACGGCTACCTCTGGTTCTTCGGCCGCAAGAAGCAGGTGATCGTCCACGACGGCTCCAACATCAGCCCCTACGAGGTCGAGGGAGCCCTGGTCGACCACCCTGCCGTGGCCCTGGCGGGCGCCGTCGGCGTCCACGACACGGTGCACGGCGAGAACGTCCGCGCATATGTAGTGCTCGCGGAGGGCGCCGAGAAACCGTCAGCTGCCGACCTGGTGGTCCACTGCCGCGAACAGATCGGCTACAAGGCCCCCGAGGAGATCGTCTTCCTCGATGAGATGCCGCTCAACCCGACCGGCAAGATCGACCGCGCCGGCCTGAAGCGAATGGCCGAAGACCACCTGCACCCGCACGGCCTGAACTAAGCGCCCGCCTCGATCGCGCGTTGCAGCGTCTCGGCGGCGAGTTTGTGGGCGTCGCAGATGCGGCCCAGGTGCAGAAGCGAGTCCGTCTCGCTGGCGCACCTCGCCATCGCCGAGGCGCAGGACGATCGGGACGTCGGCGCGCAGATCCTCGGCCGCGAGACCTACTGCGACGTTGACCAGGTCGTCGGAGGTGACCGCGGCGATCGCGCCGCAGTTGCGGATCCCGACCCGCTCGAGCACCTCGCGGTCGTCGCCGCGGCCGACCGCGACCGGGATTCCCGCCGCTTTGGCGAGGCGGACGCTGGGAGCTTCGGAGTCGCGCTCGATCGCGACCACGGCAACGCCGCGCTCCTTCAGCACCTGGGCGAGGCGGAAGCCGACCTGGCCGAAGCCGACGAGGACGACGTGATGGCGGGCCGGGGCGGCGCGGGGGCCGAAGAGGGTGGTGAGCCGGCGGCGGCTGAGCCGGCGCACCAGCGCCGCGGTGAAGATCGCGACCAGGGCGACGGCGAGCACCATGTTGGCGGCGGAGACGAGCTTGAACCAGGCCGGGCCGTTGGCCGCGCCGGGCGGGCCGGCGACCGTCGCCACCGAGCGGGTGGAGTAGTAGAAGGCGTCGATCAGCCCGTGGTCGAAGGCGATCATCGTGATCACCATCTCGATCACCAGCGCGGCGAAGAGGCCGACGCCGGCGATGACGAGGAGCCGGAGCGCGTCGTCGACCAGCCGCACCCCGTGGCCGCGGCGGCCGACGATCTCGCTGCCGGCCAGCGCCAGGCAGCCCTCGGCGAGGTCCCCGGCGACGATCTCCGAGGGCGAGAGGACGTGCACTTTGGGCGCGACGTGCTCGAGCTCGCGGGAGACGGTGTGGTCGAACATCGTCACCCAGAGCGGCAGGTCGGGACGGACGTGGGCGCTCAGCAGGGTCAGCCGCAGCGCGTGGGCGTCGTCGCGGGTGACCACGGCGACCGCGCGCCAGTGCCCCTCGCGCAGCATCTCCGAGGCTTCGCCGTCGCTCAGGTCGAGGGCCGAGGCGGCCGGTGTGCCGCTCTGCTGCAGGCGCCGCAGCAGCGCCGCGCCGAGCCCGCCACCCTCGCCGAGGACGAGGACGGCGGCGGTCTGCGCGGTGTGCTGATCAAGCGGGTTGGGCTTCGACGTTTGCGGGGTCTGGGTCATCGACCCTCGATTTTCCCTGATCCGGGTTCGGCGACTCGTCGTCCTCCCCGCCCCAGCCGCGGGCGAGCAGTCGCAGGGCGGCGCCGAGGAAGAAGCAGGCGAGCCCGAGCGCGGCGAAGAGCCACCAGAGATGGTGCGAGGAGCCTTCGATGTGGCCCGGGTCGGCGACGTCGAGGGTCGTGCCCCCGGTGGCCGCGGCGAGCGGCCCGAGCGGGGTCGTGTCGACGCGGCCGAGGCGGTACTCGGGCGAGTACGGGATCGGCAGCAGGCCGGTCAGCGAGCCCGCCCCCCGCGAGGAGAGGGCGTATTCGTATTCGCCCCCCGCAAGTTCAGGCAGCGCCGCGACCCAGCGATCGGCGGCGGCCTCTTCGAAGTTCAGCGCGGTCGATTTGCCCGTCGTCGCCGAGGTCAGCGTGCCGGTCAGCGATTCGATCCGCACGGGCGCGCCGGCGGCGTCGGTAGGCGCGACTTCGACCTGGCGCTGGTCGCCAGGGACGAGGCTCGGGGTCAGCGGCGGCGCGGCGACGCCGCGCTCGCTCCAGCGCGCCGCGTCCTGGAAGAGGCGCGGCCGTTCGAGCCATTCGCCGGCCCAGCTCGCGGCCAGCCCGGGGGTCCAGGCGGCGACCCTGCCCGAGCCGTACTGCCACTGGGCGAGGACCGGGTCGGGCGGGTGGTCTTTGTCCTGGCCGAGCAGCGCCGCCTCGGCGCCCGGCTTCAATTCGGTGACGACGTTGCCGAGGAGCGGCGGCAGCTTCTGCCCGACGAGGCTGCCGGTGATCGGGCTGGGATCGCCGGCGGAGACGCCGATCTGGCCCCGTAGGCGCACCGTGCGGGTGTTGAGTTTGGTCTCTTTGTCGAAGATTTTCGGCAGGTCGCGTGCATTTTCGGTGCGGTAGTAGTTCCCGCCCGTGTCCGCTGCGATTTCTTTCAGCAGGCTGAAGTCCGCTTCGCCGCCCAGCGCCACCGTCGCCACCGCGATGTCCGCCTTTTTCAGCCCCGGGACCAGCTGCTTGTAGCTGCCGGGTTCGCTGATCCCGTCGCTGAGCAGGATGATGTGGCGCTCTTTGGCTTTCGATTTCTCGATCGCCGCGACGCCTTCGGCCAGGCCTTTGTAGATGTTCGTGCCGCCGTTCGCCGGCAGCGTGTTGATCTTGTGTTCGATTTCCTCGACGTTCCCCGGTTCGACCGTGGACAGGGGGACCAGCGTTTTCGGTTTGATTTCGAAGGCGACGATGCCGACCTGGTCACGGTGCTTGAGCAGGAACGCGACGGCGCCGCGGGCCGCCGCCTGCGCCATCGCGATCTTCGGCACCCCGCCGACCTCGTTGATCATCGAGCCGGAGCGGTCGAGGACGAGCTCGACGGCGACGTTTTTGCGCTGCAGTTTGCCCGGCACCAGGCTTTTCACCGGCAGCACGTCCTGCAGCGGCGACTTGTAGTACTTGCCGAGCGAGAAGCTGTGCGCGCCTCCGAGGGCGAGCAGGCCGACCGCGTGGTCGCGCACCGCCGTGCCGATCGCTTCGGCGCGCACCTTGCCCAGTTCTTCGTTGGAGACGTCTTCGAGGACGATCCCGTCGACGCCCGCGTATCCCGCCGCTTCCGTCGGCAGGGCACTCGGCGGGAGGACGCGGACGGCGATCCCGTCGCCTTCCAGGATCTGCGCGGCGGCCGCGCCGGGAGGGCCGACGACGACGATGTGCGGCGCCCGCTCGACCCGCACCGTCGCCCCCAGCTCGTCGTTCTGCCGGCGCGTGTCGCGGCCGCTCGCGACCTTGACCGAGTACTCGTAGGAGCCCTTGTGAAGCGGCGCCTTGACCGCGAAGAGGAACGGGTTGTCGCCGACGCCGAGGTCCACTTCCTGGTGACCGATCACCTTGCCGTCGCGCCGCACCGTCAGCCGCGCCGGGGCGACGACCGTGCTCCGGACCGTGGTCTGGATCGAGAGCGGGTCGCCGGCGTGGAGCGCGGCCGGCACCTGCAGGCGGGTCACCGCGGCATCGGTCGGGTGCGCGGTCAGCGGCACCGTGTCGACGGCGACGTCGCGCCTGCGCGCCGCGGCGGCGAGCGCGATCGGTTCACCGGCCGTCTGGCGGCCGTCGGAGAGGAGGACGACGCGGCCGCCGCGCGGGGTCCGCGCCAGCGCCAGCCCGAGCGCCGCCTCGAGGTTCGTTTCCCGCCCGGTGAGGCTGCCGCCGCGGAGGCTTTCCAGCGGGCCGACCGCGGCGCCGGTCACTTCGGCGCCGCCGCCGAACTGGACCACGTGGCAGTCCTCGCCACAGCCGTCGTTCGTCGCCAGCCACTGCCGCTCGGCTTCCGCCGAGGCCGGCCCGACGCTGAGCGAGCGATCGAGGACGAGCGTGGTCGGCGGCGGCGCCCCGCCGGTCGAGGGGTCGAAGAGGGCGACCGCGACGAGCACGATCGACGCCGCCTGGAGGCCGATCGCGATCCGCCGCCGCCCCGTCCAACCGCGGTCGGGTTCGCGCAACCAGGCGTAGATCGCCTCGACGATCAGGACGACCAGGGCGGCGATCAGCACCCACTTCCACCAGTCGGTGTGGCCGGCGCCTTCGGTCGGGGCGGGCGCCGTGAGGTCCACGGGGGCACCGGCGGCGGGCGCCGCGCCCGGGTTGACCGCGAGCCCGAGGATCCGCGTCCCCCACGGCCCACTGAGTTCGATCGCGTAGTTGCCGGGCCGCCGCACGCTGACCGGGACTTCGCCTCCCGCCGCCACGTCGAGGTCTTCGGCCGCGCCACCGGCGACCGCGGCCAGCGTCGCCTTCGTCGTGCCGGGCGGCTCGGCGAGCGTGAAGGGCACCCCGGCCGCGGCGCTCTGCGGGGCGAGCCGCTGCGACCAGGCGACGATGTTGTCGATCAGCGCCGGGAAGGCCGACAGCTGCGGCAGGTTCGATTCGGAGGGCTCGAAGGAGAGGATCGCGAGGCGGCTGCCCGACTCGGTGCCGGCGGCGATCAGCGGCCCTTCGGCGCTCCACGCGGCGGCGCTCAACGAGTCCGGGAGCGCGAGCCGTTTGGCGGCGCCGGCGCCGATCGTCAAGGAGGCGAGGTCGACCCCTTCGAGCAGTGGGTTTGCCGCTTCGAAGCCACTCAGGCGACTGTCCTTCATCTTGCCGATCACCCTGCCGTCGGGGACGCTCGGCGGGTTGACGAGGAGGAGGCCGGGCGCATCGGGCAGCCCCCCTTTGGGCAGGAAGCCGTCGAGGACGAGCAGGTCGCTGGTCCCCGGATCGGTGCTCTCGTAGGTGTGGGGGGTCCGCAGCCGCAGCTGCACGTCCGGGACCGAGGCGAGGGCGCGGGCGAGCGGCAGCGCCCGGGTGCGATTGCCGACCAGGGTGATCCGCTCACCGCCCGGTTCGGGGACCGAGACGAAGGCGGAGTTGTCGGCCGCGAGGCCGTCGGCGCCGACGAGGCTGACCTCGACCGTGCCGCCCGGGGGCGTCGGGAAGATCAGCGGCGCCGAGCCTTCGGCCGGTGCCTCGACCTTCCGGGTGCTCGGCGCTTCCCCGGCGACCGCGATCCGCACCGACACTTCGCGGGCGGTGTCCCCGTGGTTGGTGACCCGGACGAACACTTCGCACGCTTTCGTCCCGAGCCGATCGCAATTGGCGACGGCGCCGCCGAGGCCGACGTCTTCGAGCGGCCGGCCGACCACCTGTTCTTCGAAGGAGGAGCCGCCGCCGTTCACCTGCGGCGCCGCTTCCTCGGGCGCCCGCAGCAGGGTCACCGGGCTGGCGTCGTCGGCGCGCAGGCCGGCGGCCAGTCGCAGCGCGGCAGGCAGGTCGGCGGCGCCGGGGCCGGCTTCGAGGCCTTCGATCGCGCCGCCCGCAGTGCTCGCTTCGCCTTCGAAGAGGACGGTCGGGGCGGCGCCGGCGCCGACGATCCGCACCGCTTCGTCGCCGGGCACTTCGCCGAGCCGTTCGCGGAGGTCGGTGCGGGCGTCTTCGATCCGGGGTTCGCCGGCTTCTTCGGCCCCCATCCACATCGACTCGTCGACGACGTAGACGTGCGAGGTGCCGGCGGTCGACTTCTCCGCGGCCGGGTGGGCGAGGGCGAAGACGAGGAGCGCCAGCGCCAGCAGCTGCAGGGCGAGGAGCAGCGGCAGGGGCGGCCGACCGACCTTGCGGGCACCACCGCCGCCGACGGTCGGCAGGTCGCGCCAGGCGAGCAGGCTGCCGACCGCGCGGCGCGGCGGCTTGCGTCGCCGCAGGTGGAGGGCGATCAGGGGGATGGCGAGGACCAGCGCCGCCAGCGCCCCGCCGCTGAGCAGGGTCACCGCGGGCCCCTCACCACGGCAGCCGCTCGACCCACTTCAGCGATTCGAGGTAGTTCTGCTGGAGGCCGGAGCTGGCGCCGAGGACGGCGCCGCCCGCGGCCGGGACGTAGGAAAATTCCTCGCCGACCTGGGTCGCGCCGGTCACCTGCGCGGTGCGCGCTTTGCCGCCCGCCCCCTGCGAGGTCCCGGTTTTGTGTTTTTCGGCGCCGCCGGTTTTCGACCGCGAGGGCGCGTAGCCCGGCTGGATCTTCACCGACTGCGAAGCCTGGCCGGTGATCGGTTTCGCCTGCGACTGCTGGTTGGTGCCCTGTTCGCCGCCGGCTTTCTGCCCGCCGGCCGCCTGGGCGCCTTTCGCGCCTTCCGCCGTACCCGCCTGCGCGCCGCCCGATTTGCCCGCCCCCGAGCGCGGTTTGTTGCCCGCGCCGCCGCTGATGTGCGAGGGCCCCTTGCCCTCGTTGCCGCCGTGTTTCTGGCTTTTCAGGTTGAAGCCGATCGTCTGTTTCTTCGGGTTTTTGTGTTCTTTGGTGGCGGAATTCGCATCGGTCCCCGGCGGCGTCTTTTCTTCGCCGTGTTTTTCCTGGCCGGCGGTCGAGCCGTCGGACTTGTGCAGCTTCCCGGTCGGCGCTTTGCCGCCGCCCTTGCCACCGCTCGATTTGGAGGCGGGGCCTTTGCTTTCTTTGCCGCTCGACTTTTCGCCCTGCGGGATGCGCTGATAGCCGCCCGCTTTGGTCGACTGCTGTTCGCTCGGCCGGACGGTCCCGCCGTGGAGCTTGTGCAGCTTCCCGGTCGGCGCCTGGTGGTTTTCCCGCGCCTTTTCGGCCTTGGCGCGGTGGTGTTCTCCGGGCCCGCCCGCTGCGCCCCCGTTGCCGTTCGGCCCCAGCGCCTGCGAGGACGAGGACGAGGAGCCGCCGGTGGCCAGGGCGATCGCGACGACCACCGCCAGCGCCAAGACGACCCCGCCGAGCACCGACCAGTCGTAGCGGCCCGCCCGCGCCGGGCTCGCGCGCCAGTCCTCGCGGCCGGCCGCGAGGAGGCCCGCCGCGTCGGCGACCGTGCGGCGCTCCAGCGGGCTCTCCTGGCCGCCGCGCGCCTCGATCTCGAGCGCCGTCGCCAGCCGGTCGTTCAGCCCCAGCTTGTCGTCGAGCAGCCGCGCCAGGCCGAACGGCGAAGGGCCCTGGAAGGCGAAGATCGCGACCGCGATGACGAAGTAGGCGAGCGGCACCGCGACCACCACCCACTGGGGGAAGGCACCGAGCAGGGCGAGCACCTCGAGCAGCGCCGCCAGGCCCAGCGCGACCGCCGCGTGGCGCCGCGCCAGGGCGATCAGCCGACGGCGGGCGACGATCCCGCGCCAGCGCCGCAGCTCCTCGCCGAGGTCCCGTTCCCGGGCTCCGTCGGCAAGCGTGCGACCGCCGGCGAGGTCGACGACCTCGCGCGGATCGGCAGAGAGCCAGCGCCACACATATTCGACGGTACCAAGCCGCAAATACCGCCGAGGTAGAGCACTCAATAGGCTTCTGTAGAAGATGAGACGCGGTATCGCCATCGGCAGTGCAATCGTTCTCCTTACCGCGCTCGCGATGGCCTCCCTGGCACTCGCCGCGGGCAAGCCGAAGGAAGGCTGGGGAGGCAACTCCGGCTTCATCGGCCGCTACCACGTGAAGGTCACCCAGGCGGGCAGCGCCGGCGTCCGCAGCGGCGAACTGACGATGTTCATCCAGGAAGAATTTCCCGGCTCCGAAGAACCGGCGGGGATCCTCAAGCTGCGGACGAAGGACAACAACGACGTCGTCTACCTGAAGGAACTGAAGCACCAGGGGACGATGCGGACGGCGATCGTCAAGGGCGGCTCCTTCCTCGGCCCGACGATCGGCAACTTCAAGGCGACGGTGAAGAGGCCCGGCGTGCTCGTCGGCCGGGTCGCGACCAAAGGCCTCGGCACGGTCCGCGCCGTCTTCACCCGCTACTCGACCAAGCCGACGCCGCAGTCGTGACGACGCGCCTCAAAGTCCTGCTGCTCGGCCTCGCGGTGCTGACCGCGGCGATCGCGCTGGCGGCCTGCGGCGGGGGCGGCTCCTCCTCGGGCGGCTCCGGCGGTTCGAGCTCCTCCTCCGGCAACGGACCCGACGCCGCCTCGGCGCCGGAAACCGAAGACTGGCCGCTCTTCGGCCGCGACCGCGACAACACCCGCTTCGCGACCCAGGACGAAATCGACACCGGCAACGTCGGCGAACTGGGCAAGGCGTGGAGCACCCAGCTCGGCCCCGACCAGTACCTGATGGAGTCCTTCCCGCTGGTCCTGAACGGCACCGTCTACGTCACCACCTCGACCGACGAGGTGATGTCGATCGACGGCAAGACCGGCCACGTCAACTGGACCTACACGCCGGAAGTCGACTTCTCCCAGTCGACCGGGGTCGGCGGCTACGGGATCACCGTCAACCGCGGCGTCGCGGCCGAAGGCGGCAAGCTCTTCGTCCTCACCTTCGACAACAAGCTGCAGGCGATCAGCCAGAAGACCGGCGAGCGACTCTGGTCCTCGCAGGTCGAAGACCCGGCCACCGGGGCGTACGAGTCGATGGCCCCGACCGCCTACGACGGCAAGGTCTACGTCGGCGTCTCCGGCTCCGAGGACGGGGTGCGCGGCAAGATCTCCGCCTACGACCAGAAGTCGGGCAAGGAACTCTGGACCTTCTACACCGTGCCCAAGGCGGGCACCAAGTGGGTGCCGAAGGGCGGCGGTGGCGGCACGATCTACATGCCGCCGACGATCGACGCGAAGACGAACACGGTCTACGTCGGCACCGGCAACCCGGCCCCGGTCCTGGTCGGCGCCAAACGGCCGGGCAAGGACCTCTACACCGACTCGATCCTCGCCCTCGACGCCGACACCGGCAAGCTCAAGTGGTACCACCAGGAGGAGGCCCACGACCTCTGGGATTACGACGCCGAGAGCCCGGTGACGCTGTTCAACGTCGAAATCAACGGCGAAATGAAACGCGGGGTCGCCGAGGCGGGGAAGAACGGCCTGCTCTTCCTGCTCGACGCCAAAACCGGCGAAGACCTCTTCCCGCCGGTCGGGTTCGTCAAGCGGGCGCACACGCCGCCGACCAAGAAGGGCACGCTCGAGTGCCCGGGCGCGCTCGGCGGCTCGCAGTACTCGCCGCTCGCCTACAGCCCGGAAACGCAGGCGGTCTACGTCTCCGGGGTCGAACTCTGCATGGTGCTTAAAGTCGAATACGAAAACAACAACGGCGAGAAAGACTTCGCCGGCGACCGCGTGGTGCCGAAGGAAGAGGAAAAGACCGGCACCTTCACCGCGGTCGGCGTCGACACCGGGGAAGTGCTGTGGAAGCACAAGATGCCGACGCCGATGGACGGCGGCGCAACCGCCAGCGCCGGCGGGCTCGTCTTCACCGGCGACCAGCAGGGCATCCTCTACGCCTTCGACGCGGCCAGCGGCGAAGACCTCTGGCAGGCCGACCTCAAACTGGCCTTCGGCACGGCGCCGGTGATCTACTCGATCGAAGGCCAGCAGTACGTGCTGGCGACGATCGGCGGCGCGGCTTTGACGGCCTCCGAAGAACTGGGCGAAATCGGCGCCGAAGTCGTCGCCTTCAAGCTCGGCGGCCAGAAGCTGCCGCCCGGGCCGCCGCTCAAAGGCTGACGTCGACCAGGCCGGTGTCGCGGGCGGCGCCGAAGAGGAGGTCGAGCGGAGTGACGTCGGTGGGGGCGCGGACGTAGGTGATGCCGCGGTCGCCGCACTGGTCGTTCAACCTCGCGCTGACCTCGCGCACCCGCTCTTCGTAGGTGGCGCGGACGCGCGGCGTGACCTCGACCACGAGGCGCTCGCCGGTCTCCCGGTCCTCGAGCTCGAAGGCCCCTTCGAGCCGGGCCAGCGCCGCCTCGCCCTCGACCAGGTGGACGAAGGCGGCACCGCGGCCGGAGGCGCCGAGCTCGTCGAGGGCCTCGGTCAGCGACCCGGGCTCGGCCAGCCCGTCGGAGAGCAGGACGGCGAGGTCGGCGGGCTCGCCGCCGCGGCGGTAGTCGCGGATGCTGGCGGCGAGGTCGGTGCGGGCACCTCGCGGCAGCCCGGCCACCTCTTCGATCAGCTCGTTGACCAGGTGCGGGGCGGCGAGCCGGGCGCCGGTCCAGGAGCCGCCGTCGGCGAGCATGTGGACGGCGACGACGTCGGAGCCGAGCAACGCGACCGTCCCCAGCATCGCCCCCAGCTCCTGCGCGTAGCGGAAGCGCGAGGGCGTGCCGTCGTCCATCGAGCGGCTGCCGTCGAGCAGCAGCGCCAGGTCGACGTGCCCCTCGGCGGGGGCGGCTTTGACCACCACCTCGCGCAGCCGCGCGTAGACGTTCCAGTCGATGCTGCGCAGGTCGTCGCCCGGGGTGTAGCGGCGGTAGTCGACGAATTCGAGCCCGCGGGTGCGCTGCGCCCCGGAGCGCTGGCCGCCGAAGCCGGCGACGATCGCGTCGACCCCGGAGACGCTCAACGTTTCAAGCTGGCGCAGGTCGGCGGCGTCGACCAGCGACGACGCGCCCGCGGCCCCCTCCGGCGTCGCGGCTACGACGCCTCCCGCGGCAGCGCCGCGATCGCCTCTTCGACGATCTCGTCGGGGGACACCGACTGGCGCTCGGCGTCGATCGTCAGCACCAGGCGGTGGCGCAGGGCGGGCAGGGCGATCGCCTGGACGTCGTCGATCGAGAGGTTGTGGCGGCCGTCGATCAGCGCCGCGACGCGGCCTGCGAGGGCCAGCGCCTGGACCCCGCGCGGGCTCGGGCCGAGGCGGACGAAGCGCTTCACCCGATCGGTCGCGGCCGCGTTCTCCGGGTGCAGCGAGACGACCAGCCGGCTGGCGTAGTCGATCACGTGATCGGCGGCGGGGACCGAGCGGACCAGCGCGTTCATCCGCAGCACGGTCTCGGCGTCGGCGACCGGGGCCTCCGTCGCCTCGGCCTGGTGCTCGCCGACGGTCGTCCGGGCGACCATCGCGTTCAGCTCGGCGACCGGCGGGAACTCGAACTGCAGCTTGAGGAAGAAGCGGTCGAGCTCGGCCTCCGGCAGCGGGTAGGTGCCGTACATCTCGACCGGGTTCTGGGTGGCGAGCACGAAGAAGGGCCGGGGCAGCTCCCGCGTCGTGTTGGAGGTGGTGACGGTGTGCTCCTGCATCGCCTCGAGCAGGGCGCTCTGCGTACGCGGCGCGGCGCGGTTGATCTCGTCGGCGATCACCACGTTGGCGAAGATCGGGCCCGGTTCGAAGCGCAGCTGGGTCTCCCGCGCGTCGGCGCTCTGGAGTAGGACGGTGGTGCCGGTGATGTCGGCGGGCATCAGGTCGGGGGTGAACTGGATCCGTTTCGGCTCCAGGTCGAGCGCGTTCGAGAGGGCGCGGGCGAGCGTCGTCTTGCCCAGGCCGGGGACGCCCTCGAGCAGCGCGTGGCCGCCGGCGATCAGGCAGATCAGGGCGCCGCGCACGGCCTCGCGCTGGCCGACCACGGTGCGGCCGACGGCGGCCTCGATCGCGGTTGCGACGCGCTGGAACTCCTCCGGCTCCAACGGCTCCCGCTCTTTGGTCGCCGGGATGGTGGCGGTGTCGGCAGTCATCAGGCGTTGACTTTAGTGAAGCGGGTTCAGCGGCTCGGTCTGATGCTCAAATCAGTTTTGGCGATTTCCCCGATCGCCTGGAACTTGCGCTTTGGCAGGCAAATCTGGACGTATGTAGTACGGCAATGTTCAACTTTTGGCTTAAGGAATCCGGCGTGGTCGCCGATGCCGCCGGCACCTCGGAATTAACCGGGGCCACCCACCCAAGGAGTCAAAGTCAGATGAAGCTGTTCACGAAACGTCGGGCCATCTTCGCCCTGACCACCGCCCTCTTGGTGGTCGTCGTCGGCGGCGCGTACGCGTACTTCACCACCACCGGCACGGGCACCGGCACGGCATCGGTCGGCTCCGGCAGCACCGTGACCCTGCACGCCACCGTCACCGGCACCCTCTACCCGGGCACCTCCTCGCCGGTCTCGTTCACCGTCGACAACCCCTCCTCGGGCAAACAGCGGGTCGGAGTGATCACGCTCTCGAGCATCACCGTCGATGCGGGGCACAGCGAATGCAGCACCGTGATCACCGGCGAAAAACCGGACTTCACGATGCCCGCCGTCGCGGTCAACGCGACGTTCGCCAGCGGCAACGCCCAGGCCGTCACGCCGACCGGATCGCTGACGATGAACGACACCGGCATCAGCCAGGACAAATGCCAGGGCGCGACCCTGACGCTGCACCTGACCAACAACTAGGCCCCGAGACGGCCTGACCGAACACTCCAGCAAGCGGTGGGTGGACAGCTCGACAGGAAGGTCCCGGTGGCGCGAGTCGTCGCCGGGACGCTGTTCGTCCTGATGCTGGTCGCCGCCGCGTCCTACGCCGCCGCGGGTCATGGCGGCCACGGCAAGGAGCGGCACAAGCCGGCCGGGAAGCGGCACGATCCCGAGGCGACGCCGGAAATGCCGGTCGGCACCCAGGGGTCGGGGGCGCTGCGGATCCCCGTCCACCCGCCCGCGATCTCGACCCACCCGACCGCCCGCTTCCGGGTCGAAACGGCGGGCGAACCGGTGCTGCGCTGCCGGCTCGACAAGCGACCGACGCAGGAATGCGACGAGACCGCGCTCTCCTACCGGGGGATCGGGGTCGGCTCGCACACCTTCTACGTCTCCTCGCTGCGGCGGGGGCGGACGCTCGCCCGCGCCGACTTCACCTGGACGGTGCTGGAACCGAAGCCGTTCACGGTGTCGCCCCGGCCGGAAGCGATCGGGCAGCTCTACCCGGGCGCCGCGCCGAGCTCGATCCCGGTCGTGATCACCAACCCCAACCCGGTGCCGATCACGATCACCTCGCTGCAGGTCAGCGCGAGCGGCGGGCCGCCGGGCTGCTCCCCCGCCGCCAACCTGGCGCTGACCGCCCCTGCCCTCGGCAGCGGCCGGCTGCGGATCGCCGCGCACGGCTCGGTCTCGCTGCCGACCGCGACGGTGGCGGCGCCGACGATCGCCCTGCTCGAACTGCCGGTCCCCCAGGACGCCTGCCAGGGCGCGAACTTCAACCTCGCCTTCTCCGGGAGCGCCGGCGGATGACGGGCGCCGCGATCAGGGATCGGCTCCGCCTGGCGACGCTGTTCGGCGTCTGCCTCGTCGCGATGGCGCTGGGCGCGTCGCCGGCGCTCGGCTACTACACGGCCACCGGCAGCGGCACCGGGCAGAAGGTCGTCAGCTCCCTCACCGTGCCGACGATCTCCGTCGCCACCGCGGCCGCCGGCGGCACGGTGGCGCTGACCTGGGCGAAAGGGTCGGTGCCGGAAGGCGTCGCCTACTACGTGACCCGCAACGGCGAAGCGCCGGGCGGTACCTGCCCGACCCAGGCGGAACCGGTGAACGACATCTCCACCTGCACCGACTCCGGGCTCGAACCGGGCACCTACACCTACAAAGTGTTCGCCAGGTACCGCACCTGGTCGGCGACCAGCGCCGCGAAAGAAGCGAAAGTGACGATCGGCCCGGCCGACCACTTCGTCCTCGCCGTCGCCTCGACCACGGCGAGCGCGGGCGCCGCCGACAACCTGACGATCACCGCCAAGGACAAAGCGGGCTCGACCGTCACCACCTACGCCGGCTCGAAGAGCCTCACCTTCGAAGGGGCGCAGGTGATCGGCACCAACAAGCCGACCGTCACCAACAGCTCCGGCACCGCGACCGCCTTCGGCACCGCGACCGCGATCTCCTTCACCGCCGGGGTCGCCACCGTGAGCTCGACCAAGAACGGCGTGATGAGGCTCTACAAGGCAGAAGCGGCGACGATCTCGGTCACCGACGGGGCGATCGAAAGCGAAGTCGACCCGACCGTGACGGTGGCGCCGCTGGCGATGTCGAAGCTGGTGCTGAGCGCGGCGACGACGGCGCCGGTGGCGGGGTCCGACGACGCGCTGACCACCACCGCCCTGGACACCTACGGCAACGTCGCCACCGCCTACACCGGCTCGCACAGCCTCGTCTACGCGGGGCCCCTGGCGAGCGTCAACGGGAACGTGCCGACGGTGACCGACGCATCCGGCAACGAAGTGGCGGTCGGGACCGCGACGCCGACCAACTTCACCGCCGGGATCGCCACCGTGAGCGGCGAAGCGAACGGGCAGATGACCCTCTACAAAGCGGCGGCGGCGAGCGTCAAGGTGACCGAAGGGTCGATCGCGAGCGCCACCGTGACGATCACCGCGAGCGCCGCCGCGGCCGCCGCGCTGAAGGTCGCCGCCGCCTCGACCGTGCCCGTCGCGGGCGCGACGGACAGCCTCACGACCACGGCGCTCGACCCCTACGGGAACACCGCGACCACCTACACCGGGTCGCACAACATCACCTACAGCGGGCCGGAAGCGAGCCCCAGCGGCACCGCGGCGACGGTGCTCAACTCGGCCGGCACGGCGATCAACATCGGCTCGGCGACGGCGCTCACCTTCACCAGCGGGGTCGCCACCGTCGTCTCCTCCAAGAACAACGTCTTCAAGGCGGCCAAGGCGGGCGCGACGACGCTCGCCGCCACCGACGGCACGATCTCCACCGCGAGCGCCCTCGCCCTCACCGTCGGTACCGGCACGGCCGCCCGCTACGCCTGGTCGGCGCCGACGATCAGCGCCGGCACGCTCGGCTCACCCTGCCTCTTCACCTGCACGGTCACGACGCTCGGCAACGCCGGCACCTTCACCGCGAAAGTGATGGTGACCGACAGCCTCGGCAACGAGGTCTCCAACCTGGGGACGGCGAACACGGTGGCGGTCACCGCGACCGGGACGACGGGCTCGACCGTCACCGGCAGCCCGCTGACGATCGCCACCACCGGCCTCGCCGAATCGACCGCCACCTTCACCTGGACGTCGCCGGCCAGCGGCACCTTCACCAACACGATCACGGCGGCCAAGTCCGTCGGCACCGCCTACACCAGCGCGACCGTGACGGCGACCAAATGATCCGGGGCGCGCGGCGGGGGTGCCGCTGACATGGGCTGGCGGATCCCCAGCAAAGTCGTGCCCGTCGCCGACCAGCGCGCGGCTCAGCCGCCGAGGCGGAAGACGAAGAGTCGGCCCGGTCGGTCCGGGGCGGTCCCTTCGGCTTCGACCAGCGAGCCGCCCGCGGCGACCGCGAGGTACTCGACGCCGCCGACTTCGTAGGCGATCGGGGCGGAGCCGACGCGCCGCTTCAGGTCGTAGCGCCAGAGCACCTTGCCGTCGCGATCGTCGAGTGCCCGCAGGAAGCCGTCGTCGTCGCCGAGCACCACCAGGCCGCCGGCGGTGGCGAGGGTGCCGCCGTTGGCCGGGCGCGGCAGCGTCGGTGCGCCAGCGGACCTTGCCGGTCCCCGGGTCGAGGGCGGCGACCACGCCGGTCGCCTCGCCGACCTGTTCGACCGAGCCGCCGAGGTCGTTCTCACCGGGCGGGTGTTCTTCCAGCTCGGCCCGGGGGTCGACCTTGTAGCGCATGCAGAAGTTGTTGGCGGCGATGTAGAGCGAGCCGGTCGCGGAGCTGTAGGAGGGCGGCCCGTACTCGATCCCGCCGAAGATCCCGGGGCAGACGACGGTGCCCTTGCGGGTCGGGCGGAGGTGGGGGCGCGAGTAGCGGCTGATGTAGGGAGAGCGGGCGATCGGCTTGCCGGTGGCGGCGTCGAGCGTCGTCCAGAAGCCGGACTTGCTGCCCGCCCCGACCGCGGTAGTGGTGGCCGGGGACTGGCCGCCGCCGGTCCCGGTGACCGAGCCGACCGCCACCTGCATCATCGTCGGCGCCTGCACGGTGTCGTAGTCCCAGGAGTCGTTGCAGACCTCGGTGTGCGCCCATTCGATCTTGCCGGTCTTCGCGTCGAGCGCGACGGTGGCGTCGGCGAGCGGGTTGCAGCCGGGACGCCCCGCGTTGGAGTAGCCGGGGGTCGGGTTGCCGGTCGAGACGTAGGCGGTGCCGCTGCGCGGGTCGACCACCGGTGGCATCCAGACGTCGCCGCCGCCGTGCGAGCCGCGGCCGCGGTTCCAGCCCTTGCCCGGCGGCGGGACCATGAAGGTGCGCCAGAGCTGCTTGCCGGTCTTCGCCTCGTAGGCGGCGACGAAGCCGCGCAGGCCGCCGTCGCCCGCCGGGCCGCCGACGATCAGCTCGCCGTCGAAGAACGCCCCGGGCGAGTTCATCGTGTTGCCTTCTTCCGGGTCGACGACCTGGGTCTTCCAGCGCGGTTTGCCGGTCTTCGCGTCGAGGGCGATCAGCTGGTCGTCGGCGGTGGTCAGGTAGATGCTCCCGGCGCCGTAGGTGACGCCGCGGCTGACCGGCTCGTTGGTGGCGAAGCCGGGGCCGGCGATGAAATCGACCGGCGGCGAGTAGGTCCACCGGACCTTGCCGGTGGCGGCGTCGACCGCGAAGACCCGATCGGTCCCGGTGTCGTAGAACATCGTCCGACCGACCACGATCGGGAAGGTCTCCCAGGCGAACTGGTTGGGCCCCTCGGGCCGCGTCCAGGCGACCTGCAGCCGGCTGACGTTGCCGCGGTCGACCTGGTCGAGGTCGGCGTAGTGGGTGTTCTCGGCGACGTTGCCCCAATGCGGCCAGTCGACGTCACCGCCCGCCGGGCCGGTTTCGGTACCCCCGGTTCCCCCACACCCGGCAAGGAGGAGTACGGCCAGCCCAAGGGCAAGGAGGGATCGCAAAGCCCGAGGGAGAATAGATAGCGGACAACCGCCGCCTTTATGAGGAGCCCCATGTCTGACTCGAAAGCCCCGAAACTCCTGTTCCTGCTGGTGATCCTCGCCCTCGCCGGCGCCTTGGTGGTCTCCGGGTGCGGAGGCGGCGGCTCGTCGAGCTCCTCGGCGACGACCGTGGAAGGCGCGACGTCGAACCAGGAAGAAGAACCGAGCGAAGCCGAAGCGCGCAGCGGCGAAGGCTCGCTGTCGGCCGAAGGCAAGGAAGTCTTCAGCAGCAACTGCGGCTCCTGCCACACGCTGAAAGCGGCGGGGACGAGCGGCGAAGTCGGTCCCAACCTCGATGAACTTGAACCGGACCTGGCGACGGTCGAACACCAGGTGGTCAACGGCGGCGGCGGGATGCCGGCCTTCGGCAAGGAAGGCCTCCTCAACGCCAAAGAAATCAAAGCCGTGGCGACCTACGTCAGCTCGGTCGCCGGCCAGGGCTAGCGGCGGCGGGGCGGCGCGTCAGGGCTCGATGACGCGGACCGGCGCGCCGTCGAGGTAGGCCAGCACGTCCTCGACCGCCTCGCCGAAGAAGAGCCTGTAGGTGTCCTCGGTGACGTAGCCGAGGTGCGGGGTGAGGACGGTGTGGGGGGCTTTGCGCAGCGGGTGGTCGGACGGCAGCGGCTCGGTGTCGTAGACGTCGAGGGCGGCGCCGGCGATCTCGCCCGCCTCGAGCGCCGCGAGCAGCGCCTCGGTGTCGACGATCGGCCCGCGCGAGGTGTTGACCAGGTAGGCGCTCGACTTCATCGCCGTGAGCTCGGCGCTGCCGACGAGGCCGCGGCTGCGCTCGCTCAGCTTGTAGTGGACGGAGACGACGTCGGCGCGCTCGAAGAGGGCGCGCTTCTCGACCGGCTCGACGCCGGCGGCGCGCGCCTCGGCGGGGTCGAGGTTCTGGCTCCAGGCCAGCACCTCCATCTCGAAGGCCTGGGCGATCGTCGCCATCCGCTTCCCCAGCCGGCCGAACCCGACCAGCCCGAGGGTGGCCCCGGCGAGGTCGCCGCCGATCGTGTTCTGCCAGCCGCCGAGCCGCATCGCCGCGTCCTCGGAGGGGATCTTGCGGAGCAGCGCGAGGATCAGTCCCCAGGTCAGCTCGGCGGTGCCCGGGCCGTGCATGCCGGTGCCGCAGACGACGACGCCGTTGCGTCGGGCGGCGGCGACGTCGATCGCCGCGTTCGCCATCCCGGTGGTGATCAGCAGCTTCAGCTCCGGCAGGCGGTCGAGGATCTCCGCGGGCAGGGCGGTGCGCTCGCGCATCGCGACGACGATCTCGGCGTCGGCCAGCGCCTCGACCAGGGCGTCGGGCTCGGCCAGGTGCTGCTCGAGCGCGACCAGCTGCCACTCCTCCGGCACGCGGTCCCAGCCGCCGTAGTCGAGGGCGATGCCCTGGTAGTCGTCGAGCAGGACGATCCGCTTCACCCCTCGAGCCTTGCACACGGCTAGATTGGCCGACGTGATCGGCACCCACGCCCTCGCCTCGCTCCTCACCGCCCTCGCGCTCGCCGCGCCCCACCCGGCGGCGGCCGAACCGACCGCGACCGCCTCGGCGACGGCGAGGCCGCTGGCGGGCATGGTGGTCGGCATCGACCCCGGCCACAACGGCGGCAACTTCAGCGACCCCTCGTTCATCAACGCGCCGGTCTGGAACGGCCGCGAAGAGGAGGCCTGCGACACCACCGGGACGGAGACCGACGGCGGCTACACCGAGGCGCTCTTCAACTTCAACGTGGCGAGCTACCTGCGCGCGCTCCTGATCAGGGAGGGCGCCAAGGTGGTGATGACGCGGCGCACCAACGAAGGCGTCGGCCCCTGCATCGACCGCCGCGCCCAGATCCTCGACAAGGCCCGCGCCGACGTCGCGATCGACATCCACGCCGACGGCGGCCCGGCCGGCGGCCGCGGCGTCGCCATCCTCACCCCGGTGCCCGACGGCCCCAACGACCACGTGATCGCCTCCTCGAAGCGCTTCGGCCGCATCCTGCTGAAACGCTTCACCACGGTGACCGGGATCCCGATCTCCAACTACGACGGCAGCGGCGGCTTCGCTCCCCGCGACAACCTCGCGGGCCTCAACCTGACCACGGTGCCGAAGGTGCTGATCGAGTGCGTGAACATGCGCAACGCGGCCGACGCCGCCCGCCTGGTCAAGCCGGGCTTCCAGCGGCTGGCGGCGAAGTCGATGGCCGAGGCGATCACCGGCTTCCTGCTCAGCCGGTAGCGCCCGTTCCCTAAGCTGCTCCGCTTCCCCCCTGCTTCCCACGGATCGGAGTTCCCCCATGCCCCAGACCAGCGCCTTCGCCGCCACCGCGGCCGACCAGCCCCTGAGCTCGCTTGCGATCGAGCGGCGCGAGCCGGGCCCCAAGGACGTCGCGATCGACATCCTCTTCTGCGGCGTCTGCCACTCCGACCTGCACTTCGCGCGCGGCGAGTGGGGCAACGAGAACTGGCCGGTCGTGCCCGGGCACGAGATCGTCGGCCGGGTCAGCGCGGTCGGCGCCGAGGTCGAGGGCTTCGCGGTCGGCGACCTCGCCGGGGTCGGCTGCATGGTCGACTCCTGCCGCACCTGCTCGGCCTGCGAGGAAGACCTCGAGCAGTTCTGCGAGGCGGGCAACACGCTCACCTACGGCAGCCCGGAAGCGCAGACCGGCGGCACCACCCAGGGCGGCTACTCGAACGCGGTAGTGGTCGACCAGGACTTCTGCCTCCACGTCTCCCCCGACGCCGACCTGGCCGGGACCGCGCCGCTCCTCTGCGCCGGCATCACCACCTACTCGCCGCTCCGCCACTGGGACGTCGGCCCCGACTCGAAGGTCGGCGTGGTCGGCCTCGGCGGGCTCGGCCACATGGCGGTGAAGATCGCCAAGGCGATGGGCGCCGAGGTGACCCTCTTCACCACCACGCCGGGCAAGGCCGAGGACGCGAAGAAGCTGGGCGCCGACCACGTGGTGATCTCCAAGGATCCCGAGCAGATGAAAGGCGTGGCGGGGACGCTCGACCTGATCATCGACTCGGTCGCCGCCCCCCACGACCTCGACGCGTACTTCGCCACGCTGGCGCGCGAGGGCTCGCTCGTCCTGCTCGGCGTGCCGCCGGAGCCGCACCCCTCGCCCAACGTGTTCAACTTCATCCGCGGCCGGCGCTCGCTCAGCGGCTCGCTGATCGGCGGCATCGCCGAGACCCAGGAGATGCTCGACTTCTGCGCCGAGCACGGGGTCACCGCCGACGTCGAGATGATCTCGATGGATCAGATCGACGCGGCCTACGACCGGATGGAATCGAGCGACGTCAAGTTCCGGTTCGTGATCGACATGGAGTCCATGCCGGCCGCCGTATAGGGCAGCGCGGCCCGTACCGCGGCGGGGCCCTCGCCACCGCCGCGGTACGGGAATAGGATCGGGGACGTGCCTGAGGGAGAGCACGCGGACAAGGCTGTGCGGGCGCGGTCGTTTGGCACGGCCGCCGACGTCTACGAGCGCGCGCGGCCGCTCTATCCCGAGGCGGCGATCGACTGGCTGCTGCCGGAGGGCGCGCGGACGGTGCTCGACCTCGGCGCCGGGACGGGGAAGCTGACCCGCGCCCTGGCCGCCCGCGAGCTGGACGTGATCGCGGTCGAGCCGCTGGCCGAGATGCGGACGAACCTCGCCTGGGCGGTGCCCGACGCGCGGATCCTCGACGGCACCGCGGAGGCGATCCCGCTCGAGGACGACAGCGTCGACCTGATCACCGTCGCCCAGGCCTGGCACTGGGTCGACCCGGAGCGGGCGACGGCGGAGGCGGCGCGGGTCCTGCGCCCGGGCGGCACCCTGGCCCTGGTCTGGAACCGCCGCGACGAACGGGTCGACTGGGTGGCGCGCCTCGGCCAGGTGATGGGCGCCGGCGACGCCGAGCTGATCGAGATGGAGGGGATCGAGATCGGCCCGCCATTCGGCCCGACCGAGACCTTCGTCACCGACTGGGAGCGGCCGATGGACGTCGACCTGCTGATCGAGATGGCCGCCTCGCGCAGCTACATCATCACCGCCACCCCGCGCCGGCGGAAGGAGATTCTCGACGGCATCCGGGTACTGGTCGAATCAGATCCCCACCTCGGGACCGAGTTCGACTTCCCGTACCGCACCTACTGCTTCAAAGCCGAGCTTGTCTGAGCCTCGCTCGCCGACGAAAGAGCCGATGAAAAAACTCGCCGCCGCAGTTCTCACCTTCCGCATCGCCTACGGAGCCGCCCTCCTGATCGCCCCCGGCAAGGTGGCGGGCAACCGCTGGCTCGGCCCTGGCGCCTACCAGCCGGCAGCGACCGTCGCCCTCCGCGGCCTCGGCGCCCGCGAGGTCGCCGTCCACGGCATCGCCCTGGCGCTGCTCGCCCGCGACGCCCCCGTCCGCCCCTGGCTGGCAGCGAGCATCTGCGGCGACCTGGCCGACGTAGGTGCCGCCTTCATCTCCCGCGACGGCCTGCCCACGCCAACAGCCCAGCAGCCACCGCCGCAGTGGCGGGCGGCTCCGCAGCCCTGACCGCCGCCGTAGCCGCCGGGCTAGACGCCTAGCAACTCCGCCTCCGGCTGCCGGCCTCCAGTCGAGCCGGCGCCCGCTCCCGCACGGGAGACGAGGGGGTTCGTCCTGGACCACCTCTCCTGTCAGTGGGCAAGGGACCCCTCGTCTCCCGCCTTCGCTAAGCCCCGATAGTCAGCACCATCCGGAAGCGAGCGTCCCCGGCCATCATCTTGTCGTAGGCCTCCTGCGCCTGCTCGAGCGGGACGGTCTCGATGCGCGGGCGGACGCCGGCCAGGGAGCTGAAGGCGAGGGTGTCCTCGGAGTCCATCGAGGTACCGGAGGCGTGGCCCTCGATCGCCAGGTTGCCGCCGATCAGGGCGACCGGCGGAGCTTCGATCGGGTCCGGCGAGGCGCCGACGACGATCAGCTCGCCGCGCGGCCCGAGGCCGCCGAGCATCGCGCTGTTGGCGTCGCCACTGGAGATCGTCGAGAGGATCACCCGCGCTCCGCCGAGCTTCTGCAGGGCCTCGCCGGGGTCGCCGGCGGTGCTGTCGATGTACTCGTGGGCACCGAGTTCGCGGGCGAGCTCCTCTTTGTCGGCGCCGCGGGCGATCGCCACCGTGCGGAAGCCGAGCTTGGCGGCGAACTGGATGCCGAGGTGGCCGAGGCCGCCGACGCCGAGGATCGCGACCAGGTCACCGCCGCGGGCGCCCGAGTTGCGCAGCGCGTTGTAGGTGGTGATCCCGGCGCAGAGGAGCGGCGCCGCGTCCTCATCGGCGAGGTCGTCGGGGATCAGCGCCAGGGCGTTCGACCTGACCAGCACGTAATCGGCGTAGCCGCCGTCGAAGGTGATCCCGGGGATCCCCATGTTGTGGCAGGCGATGAAGTCGCCGCGGCGACAGGACTCGCACCAGCCGCAGTTGCCGCCGAACCAGCCGACGCCGACGCGTTGGCCGACCTCCCAGCCCTCGACGCCCTCGCCCAGCTCCGCTATCTCGCCGGCGACCTCATGGCCCGGCACGACCGGGAAGGTGACGCCGGGGAAGGCTCCCTCGACCGCCATCATGTCGCTGTGGCAGACGCCGCAGGCGTGGACGCGGACGAGTGCCTCGTCGCGGCCGGGGCTCGGCACCTCGCGCTCGACCAGCTCGAAGTCGCCGCCTTTCTCCGCTACCTGCATCGCTCGCATCGTCGCCATCAGGCCACGCCCTCGAGCGCCTCGAACTGCTCGTCGGTCAGCTGTAGGTCGGCGGCGCCGAGGTTCTGGTCGAGGTGGTCGACCGAGGAGGTGCCCGGGATCGGCAGCATCACCGGTGAGCGGCGGAGCAGCCAGGCGAGCGCCAGCTGGGACGGTTCGGCACCGGTGTCGGCGGCGATCTCGGCCAGCGGGCCACCCTCCTCGAGCAGTTTGCCGGTCGCCAGCGGGAACCAGGGAATGAAGCCGATGCCCTTCTCCGTGCAGTGGTCGAGCAGCGGCTCGGCGTCGCGGGAGGTCAGGTTGAAGAGGTTCTGGACGCTGGCGATCGTGGCGTGCTTCTGCGCGTCTTCAAGCTGATCGACGTCGACCTCGGAGAGGCCGATGTGGCGGATCTTGCCCTCCTCCTGCAGCTTGGCCAGCTCGCCGACCTGGTCCTCCAGCGGCACCTTCTCGTCGATCCGGTGGAGCTGGAAGAGGTCGATCGTGTCGAGGCCGAGGCGGCGCAGGCTGAGCTCGCACTGCTGGCGCAGGTACTCCGGCCTGCCGACCGGCTGCCAGTCCCCCGGGCCGCCGCGGGTCAGCCCAGCCTTGGTCGCGATCACCAGGCCGTCGGCGTAGGGATGGAGGGCCTCGTGGATCAGCTCCTCGGCCACGTTCGGCCCGTAGGAGTCGGCGGTGTCGATGAAGTTGACGCCCGCCTCGACCGCGCGGCGGAGGACGGCGATCGCTTCGTCGCGGTCGTCGGGCTCGCCCCAGACGCCGTCCCCGGTCAGCTGCATCGTGCCGTAACCGAGTCGGTTTACCTCAAGGTCGCCGCCCAGCTTGAAGGTGCCGGCGGCCGCTACCTGCGTGCTCATCGAATGAGCTCCTTTCTTCGAAGTCTTCCCTCCCTGTACCGCGGAAGGGACATCCCGAATCAGGCGCTCGGAGGTTGCTAGGCGGGGTTGACGGTGACCGGGGTGCCGATCGGCGTGTAGGGCCAGACCGCTTCGGCCTCTTCGCCAGGCATCTCGACGCAGCCGAGGCTCTGCGGGCTGCCGTAGGAGGCGCGATCGAACTCGTGCAGGGCGTCGCCGCCGTAGAAGTAGGAGACCCACTTGATCCCCGGGTCGACGTATTTCGAGCCGTCCGGGTTTTCGCCGCTCATCGTGGTTTCTTCGAAGCGGAGGTAGACGTTGTGGGTGCCGAGCTCGGTTTCGGCGCCGGGGATGCCGGTGTTGGCGGCGAGTTCCTTGAGCACCCACTTGCCGTTGTGCCAGACGCCGACCGTCTCCGGGGACGACTCGCTGACGGTGACCCAGGTGAAGCCGTTGGCGGCGCCCTTTTCCGGTTTCACCTTGCCGTCGATCACGGCCTGCATCAGTTCGTTCCAGACGACCGGGCCGGCGAGCCCGTCGACTTCGAGCCCTTCACGTTCCTCGAAGGACATCAGCGCGCCTTCGACCAGCACTTCTTTTTCGCCCTGCCACAGTTCCTTCAGGCCGGACGGGGTGTTGCTCCAGCGCGGCGCGAAGTGGCCCTTCGGCGTTTCCGTGGTCGCGGCGGCGACCTGCGCTTCCGGCGTCTTCGCGACCACTTCGCCGGTGAACTTGTACGGCAGGTAGCCGAGTTCGGCGAGCATCTGCTGCAGACGCGCTTCCGAGCCGGCGGGCACTTCCCAGGTGACCTCGGAGGCTTCCGCGGTCGAGCCGTCGGACTGGACGACGCCGTACTTTTCCGGCAGTTCGACCTTCAGGTCGGTGGCCAGCGGGACGCCGAAGCCGGAGGGGACGAACTTCAGCGTGTGGGCGTTCGGCTGCGACCACTTGCCGTCGACTTCCGGCGAGAGCTTCGGGTCTTCGCCACCGAGGATCTTCTTCACCTTCTTCGAGAAGGTGAGTTCGAGCGGGGTCGAGGCGGAGATCGTCGTGCCCGCGGCCGGGCTGGCGGCGACGATCGGCGAGCCGGTGGACGGGAACCAGGTGACGGTCTTGGCCTTGCCGGGATGCTCCCAGGGCTCCGGCGCCAAGGCGACCTGCAGCTGGCCCGAGGAGGGCTGTTCGCCGAGGCTCACCGAGTCGCGCGGCTTGGCGAAGCGGCGGTGCTTCATCTCGCCTTCGGTCCCGTAGACGATCTGGCTCACCGGACGGCTGAAGTGGAGGCGCGGGTTCTTGCCTTCCTTGACGGTCAGCCAGTGCTCTTCCAGCTTGGCGGTCGGCGCGGTGATCGTCCTGGTCAAGGTCTTCTCGCTGCCGGCGAGCCAGCCGACCGCGCTCGGCCGCTTCACCTTCACTTCGACCGCGACTTCCTCGCCCGGGTGCAGCTTCGCCGTCGGCACGATGCGGTCGCCCTGCATCTTCACCGGGACGTCGGCGCCGCTCTTCACCGCGGTCGCCTTGACGCTGTCGACGCTCCCGCCGAACGTGTCCGTACTCACCTTGCCGAACGAGGAGCTGTCTTCTTCGATGCTGGCGCCCGAGAGGGCGAAGGCGGAGACGATGAAGGCCGCGACCGCGGCGAGCAGCAGGAAGGTGACGCCGCCGACCAGCAGGCGCTTGGGCCAGCGGCGCGGGGCCTCCGGAGAGGGCTCCGTGGTGGTCGGTCGGTCCTCGATCAGCATGCGACTACAGATGGTAGGCGGCGCAACCCATGAGCGGGGAGATTCATAGACGGATGAATGTCTCGTGCCGCCGCAGCCCGCTTCGCGACGCGGATCCCGCTCCGCGCGCGATCAGGACTACTCGACGGGGCGCTTCTTCTTCTTCGGGACCTCGAAGAACATCGAGGAGGAGACGGTCGGGATGCCTCCTCCTCGACTGGTGGCCCGCCGTTCATTGCTCCGCGCTTCGATCTCCATCGTTCGCTCGAGCACCTCGGTGTGTAGGTCGCTCAGTTCCTGAAAGCCCTCCTCGTCGACGAGGATCGGCATCCGGGTGACAACGCGGTTCACGCGGGCGTCGACGGTGTGCTCGTCCATCGCACGGGCGATGTCGGTCACGTGAAGCTGGAGCGTGTAACGGGTGAAGACCTCGCGTTCTTCGACACTCTGGCCAGCGAATTCCTCCTCGGTCACCACTGGCCGCTCGATCGCCCGATAGAAGTGCTCGACCGCGCCGCGGACGGGCTTCTCGTCGACCAGCTCGATCAGCTCTAGCTGCAGCAGTTTGCGGACGTGGTAGCCGACGTGCCCCACGTCTTTGCCGATCTCCTGGGCGATTTCGACCGGGCTTGCCGTCCGTTCCGCCAGGATCGAAAAGGCGCGAGCGCGGGTGGGGTGGGCGACGATCGCGGCGAGCGTCGTCTCCATCGACGCGGCGGTACTGGCGGGGGGCATGCGGATGGTCTCCTTCATTCAAGCGGGATAGCTCATTCGATCGTAGAGCACTTCCTGACCAATTCCATCGGTGTTTGCTGGAACCGCGTGTACTGCTGGAATCTGTTTCAGCGGTGGAACTGGTCACAGCGGGCGACTACCATTGGTACAACGCCAGGGAGAAGGGGGTGAGCCGGATGAAGATCTCCGTCACCGTGCAGGCAATTCCGTCGACTTCGCTGACCAAGTCGGTCTGAGCTTGAAAGAGGGGCCGTCGTCAGCCAAGGCGACCGGCCCCGCCTTGATCGCCGCCCCGCATCGGCCACAATCCGGCGATGCGCCACAACCCCACCCACGCCGTCACCGACCCCGACGCGGTCCGCGATCTCGTTCGCGAGAACCCATGGGCGACCATCGTCAGCTCCAACGAGGGCGAGCTGGTCGCCTCCCATTACCCCGTCCTGCTCGACGAGGAGGCCGAGGATCTGGCGCTCGTGACCCACGTCGGCCGCCCCGACGAGGAGGCCCACGGCTTCGGCGACCGCGAGGTGATGGTGATCGTCCAGGGCCCGCCACGGCTACGTGTCGCCCAGTTGGTACGGGCCGGGGGCGACCCAGGCGCCGACCTGGAACTTCAGCGTCGCCCATATATATGGGGTACCCGAGGTGCTCGGCCCGGAGGAGAACCTGGCGACGCTGACGCGGCTGGTCGAGCGCTTCGAGCGCGCGGTCGAGGAACCGCTCTACCTCGACCAGGAGTGGGGCCGCGGGATCGCCAAAGGGACGGTCGGGCTGCGGATCCCGGTCGGCCGCTTCGTCTGCAAGCGCAAGCTGAGCCAGGACAAGGACGACCGGAGCCGGCGGCAGGTGATCGCCAAGCTGCGCGAGCCCGGCCCTTATATGGACCCGGGGCTGGCCGACGAGATGCAGCGCGAGTGGGACGCGGAACTCGAGCCGGAGGAGGCGAGGTGAGCGCGGAGCCGGAGATCGTGATCAGCGACGCGCCGGAGCGCAAACGCTTCATCGCCACCGTCGACGGTGAGCCCGCCGGGTTCATCGTCTACCGGCTCCGCCCCGGCCTCCTCGCCCTGATCCACACCGAGGTCGAGGAGCGCTTCGAGGGCCACGGGATCGGCGGCCGGCTCGCCCGCTTCGCCCTCGACCAAGCCCGCGCCGAGGGCCTCGCGGTGCTGCCTTTCTGCCCCTTCGTCAACGACTGGATGAAGCGCCACCCCGAGTACGTCGACCTCGTCCCGCCCGCCTACCGGGCCAATTTCGATCTTTGAGGGCGTCTTCTTAGGCGGGCTTCTCCCGGCGATGTCGCATTTGCGCGGTCGGCTCCGACACACTCCCAAAGGCGCCGACCACCGTGGCGCCGCGACCGAGGAGGTACTGGAGATGAAGTTCATGCTGCTGCAGCACTACGGCCGGGTCGAGGGAAACGTGCCGCCGATGTCGGAGTGGAAGCCGGAGGACGTGCAGGCGCACATCCAGTTCCAGAAGGACCTGAACGCGGAACTGCGGGAGCGCGGCGAGCTGGTCGAGGCGCAGGCGCTGACCGGCCCCGACCTGGCGAAGATCGTGCTCGCCACCGACGGCGCCCCGGCGGTCACCGACGGGCCGTTCGCCGAGTCGAAGGAGCTGCCTCGCCGGCTGGCGCACCGTCGACGTCGAGTCGACCGAGCGGGCGATCGAGATCGCCGCGCAGGCCTCCGAGGGCCCCGGCCCGGACGGCGTGCCGTTGCGCCAGCAGATCGAGGTCCGCGAGGTGATGGGCCCGATCGAGCCCTGAGCGTGACCGCCGCCCGGCGCCACCGCCGCGACGTCGAGGACCTGCTGCGCGAAGCCGCGCCGCGGGTCCTCGCCGCCGTGGTCCGGCGCTTCGGCGACTTCGCCGACTCCGAGGACGCGGTCCAGGAGGCGATGATCGACGCGGCCCGCCAGTGGCCGACCGAAGGCACGCCGGAGAGCCCCGTCGGCTGGCTGATCGCGGTGGCCTCGCGACGGATGACCGACCGGATCCGCGCCGACTCCGCCCGGCGCTCGCGCGAGGAGCAGCTCGCGGCCGAGCCGGAGCCCGGCCCGGGCGCCGAGGCCGACGACACCCTGGCGCTGATCTTCATGTGCTGCCGGCCGGAGCTCTCCCCCGCCTCGGCGATCGCCCTCACCCTGCGCGCGGTCGGCGGCCTCACCACCGCCGAGATCGCCGCCGCCTTCCTCGTCCCGGAGGCGACGATGGGCCGCCGGATCGCGCGGGCGAAGCAGACGGTCGCCGCCGCCGCGGAGCCGTTCGGGCTGCCCGCGCCCGCGGAACGGGCGGAGCGTCTGCGCGCCGCGCTCGGCGTCCTCTACCTGATCTTCAACGAGGGCTACGCGGCCAGCGAAGGCCCCGAGCTCGCCCGCACCGAGCTCTCCGGCGAGGCGATCCGGCTGACCCGGATCGCGCGCCATGCGCTCCCGGCGGAGCCCGAGGTCGGCGGCCTGCTGGCGCTGATGCTGCTGACCGACGCGCGCCGCGCGGCCCGCACCGACGGGGACGGCGAACTGGTCCCGCTCGACGAGCAGGACCGCTCGCTCTGGGACGCCGCGGCGATCGCCGAGGGCGGCCGGATCCTCGCCGAGGAGATGGCCAAGGGCGCCGTCGGCCCCTACCAGCTGCAGGGAGCGATCGCCCTCGCCCACGACCGGGCGCGCCGCGCCGGAGAAACCGACTGGGCCGAGATCCTCGCCCTCTACGGGCTGCTCGAAAGGGTCGCGCCGGGGCCGATGGTGGCGCTGAACCGGGCGGTCGCGGCGGCGATGGCGGAGGGTCCGCGGGCGGGCCTCGCGCTGCTCGCCGAGGTCGAGCCGCGGCTCGAGGGCCACCACCGGGTGCACGCGGTCCGCGCCCACCTGCTTGAGCTGGCCGGCGACCGGCAGGGCGCCCACGCCGAGTACAGCCGCGCCGCCGAGCTGACCGCGAGCCTTCCCGAGCAGCGCTACCTGACCCGCCGTGCGGCCCGCCTCTCCGCGGGCGGCGCTTGACGCGCGGCGCGCCACCGCTCAGAGTCCCACCGGTTGCTCTACTTCAGCGACCCCTCGAGCCTCGACCACGACCCGCGCGACCAGATGCCCGGGCATCCGGAGTCGCCCCCGCGCCTGGTCGCGATCGAACGGCGGCTGGAGGCGGAGAACTGGCTCGGCTGGGAGCGCCGCGCGGCGCCGGCGGCGAGCGCGGCGGAACTGGAGCTCGTCCACACCGCGCGGCACGTCGCCGCGATCCGCGAGCTGAGTGAGGGCGGCGGCGGGGCGATCGACGTCGAGACCTACGACGGCCCGCACTCCTACCTGGCGGCGGCCCACGGGGCGGGAGGCGCGGCGGCGCTCGCCCGGGCCCTCCTCGCCGGCGAGGCGGCGACCGGCTTCAGCGCCCTGCGCCCGCCGGGCCACCACGCCGAAGCCGAGCGGGCGATGGGCTTCTGCCTCTTCAACGGGGTCGCCGTCGCGGCGGCGCTGGCGGTCGCCGAGCTGGGCGCCTCCCGGGTGCTGATCCTCGACTGGGACGTCCACCACGGCAATGGCACCGAAGCGATCTTCGGCGCGCGCGACGATGTCCTCCTGATCTCGATCCAGCAGGAGGGGATCTGGCCGGGGAGCGGGCTGCCGGAGGACTTCGGGACCGCGACGGGCGCCGGCTTCACGATCAACCTGCCGGTGCCGGAAGCCTCCGGCCGTGACGTCTTCCTCTCCCTGCTCGACCGGGTGGTGGGCCCGGTCGCCACCGAATACGCGCCCGACCTGATCCTGATCTCCGCCGGCTACGACGCCCACCGCGAGGACCCGCTCGCCGGGCTGGCGCTGGAGAGCGCCGACTTCGGCCAGATGACGACCGAGGTGCGCGAGCTGGGGGAGCGCCTCGGGGCGCCGGTGGGCGCCGTGCTCGAGGGCGGCTACGCGCCGGCGGCGCTGGCCGAGTCGGTCGAGGCGACGATGCGGGCGCTCGGCGGCGCGGGCGGATCGGTGACGGCGCCGGAGACCGCGGTCGGGGAGGCGGCGGCCGCGCGGGTCGGGGCCTACTGGCCCGCGGCACGGCGCTAGGTTTCCGGCGTGAGCCCGCCCCGGAGGACCGCCGTCATCGCCGTGCTCGGTGCGTTGGCCGCGCTGTTCCTCGTCGCGAGCGCGAGTACCGCCACCGCGACCCCGCCGACCCACAAGCCGGTGAAGATCCTCCGCCCGCCGGCCCGGGTGAAGGTCGGCCGGGTCGAGCTCGTCCACCTTGTGAAGGGTCGGCGCGCCCTCTTGGTCGCGGTCCGCTACCCGATCCAGGCGGCGGGCCGAGCGATGCGCGTCGGCGTCCGGGTCCAGGCGAAACCCGGCACGGTGCCGCTCGCGCAGGCGATCACCCGCCGACTCAGCGCCGGGCCGCCACGCCGGCCGGAGCGCCGCCGCGCCTTCACCTTCGTCTACGAGATCGACCTGAGGCAGCCGATCAGCGCGGCATTGGCGAAGGCATGGACCGCGGGGTCCACCCCGCTGGTCACGGTCGAAGCCCAGGGCGGGATCGACATCGACGGCGATGGCAAGGCCGACATCAAGTCGAAGGGGATCCCGCGGCGGGTCCTGCGGCTGTCCGATCCGCTCGGGCCCGGCGCGAGGGGCAACTCGCCTGCCGCCCGTGCGGCCGCCGGCACCCAGCCGTTCTGCGCCTCGTTCCCGACCGTCCGCATCCACCCCGGCGACCGCACCAAGATCCGTCTCCCCGCCTGCGACCGACGGGTGTCTTGGAGCGTCACCGGCAAGGCCGGCGCCGGGACCGCTTCCCTCGGCACCAGCGCGCTCTCCTACACCGCGCCGAAGACCCCCGGTACGGAGGCGATCGCGCTCAACCACGGCACCGTGGTGGTCAAGGTCGTCAACCCCTGGCTGAAGATCGCCGGCCTCAGCAGCCCCGCGGGCCCTCCCGGGCCGACCGTCCGCGCGATGGGCGACTCGGTCACCGCCGGCTTCGGCTACTACAGCGACGGCTCGCTGATGCCGTTCCTCTCGCTGTACGAATGCAAACCGGTGGGCGAAGTGCTCGACGACGCCTGCTCCTCCAACTCGACCGCGACCAAGAACGGGCTGAAGGAAGTCCCCTACGCGCCCGACTACGGGCTCGCCAACAACGTGTCCTGGGCGGCACAGTGGGCGAACGACTACGGCATCACCAACTACAAGAACTTCGCCGTCAGCGGCTCCGAACCGGTCAACTGGGCGCCGGGGGGAAGCCTCTACGCGACGACCGAAAAGATCGAGGCCGAAGACCCGGACTACATCCTGATGACGGTCGGCGCCAACCCGATCCTCGCCAACACCCTCTTCGGCTCCGGGCCGATGCGCTGCGCGCTCGAAGCCGACATCTTCGGCGGCTACGAAGAATGCGTCGAAGAAGCCTTCGAAGCCGTCCACCTGCGCGCCGAACTGAAGAGCCTCTACACCGACCTGGTGAAGAAGACGAGCGCGACGATCTACCTGATGCAGTACCACCTCTCGATCCCCTCCTCGGCGCTCACCTACGGCGTCACCCAGATCGCGGAGATGGGGAAGATGATGAACGAAGCGATCGCCGAAGTCGCCACGGAAGTGAACTCCGCGACCAACACGCAGCGGCTGCAGGTGGTCGCCCCTCCCCACTTCAACGTCGGCGTCAGCCTCGAACCGGTCTACCCGTCGAGCTACACCTGCTCCTACTTCGAATACGGCGTCGACGGGCCGAGCGTGCAGTCGACGCCGACCCAGGACGAGCTCGAGGTCTCCCACCCGCTCTCCTTCTGCGAAGGGCCCAAGGGCGGCGGCCCGCCCTGGGTGATCAGCGGCGACACCGGCATCCACCCGAGCGCCGCCGGCTACGCCCAGATGGCGAGCCAGGTGCCGCCGCCGGCGCCACGCGGCTAGCGGCCGACCGCGGCGACGGACCTAGACGCCGACCTCCGCGGTCACGTCGATGAAGCCGATACCCGCCGGGGCGTCGACCCGCTGCGGGTGGAAGAGGTGGGCGAGTAGCTCGGTGCCGTCGACCAGGCGCGGGCCGGGCCGCGAGTAGCTGGAGGCGGCGTCGACGGCGAAGATGCGCTCCGCGCCGAGACCGGCGATCAGCTCGGCGGCCTCGGTCGCCTGCTCGGCCGCTTCCTCGACGTAGAAGCCGCAGGGCATGACGACGACCACGTCTGGCGCCAGGCCTTCGAGGTGCTCCCAGGTCACCTCCGGCGACTTCGATCCCGGCGCCACGCCGACGTCGAGCCCGCCCGCGAGCGCCACCATCTCCGGCACCCAGTGGCCGCCGAGGTAGGGCGGGTCGAGCCACTCCAGCGTCACTACGCGCGGGGTCGATGCTCCGCGCACCGCGGCGCGGACGGCCGCCAGCCGCTCTTCCAGTCCCCCACGCAGCTCCCTCGCGCGCGCCTCGATCCCGGCCGCGGCGCCGAGCCGGTCGAGGTCGGCCAGCACCTCGCCGAGCGAGCTCGGGTCCTGCTGCACCACCTCGGGCCGTCCCGGCAGCCGCTTCGCCACCGCGACCACGTCCTCATAGGAGACCGCGCAGACATCGCAGACGG
The DNA here is from genome assembly GCA_963791095.1 of uncultured Solirubrobacterales bacterium. Taxonomy (GTDB): domain Bacteria; phylum Actinomycetota; class Thermoleophilia; order Solirubrobacterales; family 70-9; genus VAYN01. Next base: position 38,067 of record CAWBRE010000028.1, on the reverse strand, counting down.
CCTGGGTGACGATCAGGTCCGGGGCCAGCTCGGCCAGCCGCTCCTCGTCGAGGCTGTAGAGCGCCCGGCCTTCGCCGACGATCCGCTTCACCGCGGCGTCGATCTCCCCCGCCGAGAGCCCCGCCGGCATCACCGTCGCGGTCAGCCGCGGCAACGCCGCCGCGGCGGGCGGGAAGTCGCACTCGTGGGTGACGCCGACGGTCTGGTCGCCGAGCCCGAGGGCGAAGAGCATCTCGGTCGAGGAGGGGACGAGGCTGGCGATCCGCACCCCCCAATAGTCCCAGAGCCGAGGTCGGCCGCCTGACAGGATCGGGGAACCAGTCACAGACTTGATCCAGGAGGACGGATGGCAGATTCAAAAGTTTGGTTCATCACCGGTAGCTCGAAGGGCTTCGGCAGGATCTGGGCCGAAGCGGCGCTCGAGCGCGGCGACAAGGTCGCGGCGACCGCTCGCGACGCCTCGACGCTCGCGCCGCTGACCGAGAAGTACGGCGACGACGTGCTGACGCTGGCGCTCGACGTGCAGGACCGGGAGGCCGACTTCGCCGCGGTGCAGCAGGCGGCCAGGAGAAGTTCGGTCGCCTCGACGTCGTCGTCAACAACGCCGGCTACGGGCTCTTCGGCGCGGTCGAGGAGATCAGCGAGGCGGAGGCCCGCGATCAGATCGAGACCAACCTCTTCGGCGCGCTCTGGGTGACCCAGGCGGCACTGCCGATCCTGCGCGAGCAGGGCTCCGGCCACATCATCCAGGTGTCCTCGATCGGCGGCGTCAGCGCCTTCCCCTACGTCGGCCTCTACCACGCGTCGAAGTGGGGCCTCGAGGGCTTCAGCCAGACGCTCGCCCAGGAGGTCGCCGACTTCGGCATCAAGGTGACGCTGGTCGAGCCGCAGGGCTTCACCACCGACTGGAGCGGCCCTTCCGCGTCCCAGGCCGAGCAGATCGCCGCCTATGACGGGACGCGCGAAAAAATGGCGGCGCGGCGCGGCGCGCAGACTCCGGGCGACCCGGAGGCGACCGGCCCGGCGATCCTCAAGCTGGTCGACGCCGAGGAGCCGCCGCTGCGCTGCTTCTTCGGCCGCAACGCGTTCGACATCGTGCGGCCCGACTACGAGGCCCGGATCGCCAACTGGGAAGAGTGGGACTGGCTGGCGAAGGAGGCGCACGGCGAGGGCTGAGCTCGCCGTGCGCGCCCCATGCGCCTAGCCGATCGCTGCCTCCAGCGCGACCGCGCCCCCGGCCATCCCAGCTTTGTTGGGATGGACCGGGAAGGCGAGTTCGCCCGGGATCAACGGTTCGACCCAGCGCGTCCCGCTCGACTTGCAGGCGTCGTGGCCGGCGCTCGCCGCGTACCAGTTGACGATCGTCGCGTTGTTGGCGGCGGCCTGCGTCGCCAACATCGAGTTGAGCCGTTCCTCGGTCGCCCGCAGGTACGGCACGTCGCCGAAGCCGAGCGGCATCGTCGGCCAGCAGCCGCTGCCGGTCGGCAGGATCTGCGGGTAGTTGACGACGAACACGCGCGCTTTCGGCGAGCGGGCGTGGATGCCCTGGAGCACCGCCGCCACCTTCGGCGCGTCGGCGGCGATCCGTTCGGCCAGCTGGTCATGGCCGCCCGGGTCGTATTGGTCCTTGCACGGGGTCGAGAACGGGTTGTAGGTGATGCAGTTCTCGATGATTTCCGTGAAGCCGATGTCGTTGCCGCCGATCGTCAGCGACACCACGCCGGTGCTCGCGTTCAGCCCGTTGAACTGGGGCGGGTTCGGCCCCGGTTCGACGTTCTGCGCTTCGGTCATGTCGTTGGTCGTCGCGCCGCTGCAGCTGACGTCGGTGAGGGTCAGCCCTTTCGCCGAGGCGGCCAGGTGCGCGTAGTTGTGGTCCGACCGGAAACAGCCGAGCGGATTCAACGACTGGTTGGGGATCAATGGCCCGGCGGCGTAGGAATCGCCGAGCGCGGTGTAGGTGACCGCGCCCGCGTCTGCCGCGGCGACGGCGCCGAAAAGCGCCATCACGGCCACGACCAGTGCGAACGCCCGCCCCCGCGGCACGCGCCTGGTCCTGGTGGATACATGCATGAACTGCTCCTTCCCATTGCACGGTGGACCCCTGGCGGGGCCCGTCTGTCTCCCTGCCTTCTGGTGAATCTCCCTGCGCTCAATATTGCTCAGAATCATTTGTTTCTAAACCCCGAAAGGACAAGAAGATGAAGATCGCGACGATCGGAAGAGGAAAAATCGGCGGCGGCCTCGCCGACCTGTGGGAGAAGGCCGGGCACGAGGTGACGCGGCTCGGCCACGAGGGCGGCGACGTCGGTGACGCCGAGGTGGTCCTGGTCGCGGTGCCGGGCGACTCGGTCGAGAAGGCGCTCGGCACGGTCACCGGCCTCGAGGGAAAGACGGCGATCGACGCCACCAACCTCTACGGCGGCGCGACCCCGCCTGCCGGCCACGCCTCCAACGCCGAGTACGTGAAGTCGGTCACCGGCGGGCCGACGGCGAAGGCCTGGAACATCAACTTCGCCGCCCTCTACGACCAGGTCGCCGACGCCTCCACTCCCCCCGGGGACATCTGGTGCGGCGACGAGGAGGCCCGCGAGACGGTCGAGACCCTGCACCGCGACGCCGGCTTCGACCCGATCTGCGCCGGCCCGCTGACCAACGCGAGCAAACAGGAGGCGATGCTCGACATCGTCTTCGGCATCGTCAAAGAGGGCGGCATGGGCCCGTTCTTCTACAAGTTCGCCCCACCGGCACAGTTCTGAGACATGGCCCCCTGTCCTTTGTAACCCACAGGGTGACAAAGGACAGGGGGTTGGGCCGGGGCCTAGAGGTCGATCGTCGAGCCCAAGGTCACGGTGCGGTCGGCCGGCAGGTGGAAGTAGTCGGCGGCGCTGACCGAGTTGCGGGCGAGGGCGACGTAGAGGCGCTTGCGCCAGAGCTTCATCCCCGGCCCGGCGACGGGGCGCAGCGTCATCTGGGAGAGGATGTAGACGGCGTCCTCCTCGCGCGCGTTGCCCTCCAGCCCTTTGGTGCAGGCGAGGGCGAAGAGGTGCGGCACCTTGATCGCTTCCTGGAAGCCGACCTTGGCGGTCAGGTGGGAGATGCCGTCGTCCTCGTAGCCGAGGCTGTCGACCACCAGGTGGTCCGCTTCGTCGACGTAGGGCGTGCGCGTCGTTTCGATCGAGATGATCACGATCGACTCGTGCAGGGCGTGGGCGTGCTCGAGGCTCGCGTGCAGGGCGAGCGGCGTCGTCTCGCGGCGCGCGTTGAGGTAGACCGCCGTCCCCGGGACCCGCGGCGGCGGCGGGTCGGCGGCGTGCAGGTCGTCGACGAAGGACTGCAGCGAGCCCTCCGCCTCGACCCGCGATTCGCGGATTTCCTTGGTGCCGCGGCGCCAGGTGCTGAGCACGATGAAGATCAGCGCGCCGGCCGAGAGCGGGAACCAGCCGCCGTGCTCGGTCTTGGTCAGGTTGGCGCCGAGGAAGGCGAGGTCGACGGTGAAGAAGACAGCCGCGCCGATCCCCACCAGCCAGCTCGGTTTCTTCCACAGCTGCCGGGCGATGACGAGGAAGAGCAGCGTGTCGGCGGTCATCGTGCAGGTCACCGCGATCCCGTAGGCCGCGCCGAGCGCGGTCGAGGAGCCGAAGCCGATCACCAGCGCCACCACGGTGATCAGCAGGAACCAGTTGACCGCGGGCAGGTAGACCTGGCCGATCTCGGTGGTCGAGGTGTGGCGGATCTGCAGCCGCGGCAGGAAGCCGAGCTGGATCGCCTGCTTGGTCACCGAGAAGGCCCCCGAGATCACCGCCTGCGAGGCGATCACCGTCGCCACCGTCGCCAGCACCACCATCGGCACCCGGCCCCAGTGCGGGATCAGCAGGAAGAAGGGGTTGGAGATCGTGCTCGGGTCACCGAGGATCAGCGAGCCCTGGCCCATGTAGTTGAGGGTCAGCGCCGGGAAGACGACGAAGAACCAGGCGCGGGAGATCGGCGGCCGGCCGAAGTGGCCCATGTCGGCGTAGAGGGCCTCGGCGCCGGTGATCGTCAGCACGATCGAGCCGAGCGCGATGAAGGCGGTGCCGAAGTGGCGGCCGAAGAACTCGACCCCGTAGCTGGGCAGGAGCGCCTTGACGATGTCCGGGTGGGCGAGCACCTGGCCGAGCCCGGCGGCGGCGATGATCGCGAACCAGCCGAGCATCACCGGGCCGAAGACGCGGCCGATCCGGTGGGTGCCGAAGCGCTGGAAGGAGAAGAGGCCGACGATCACCGCGATCGTGATCGGCACGACCAGATGGTGGATGCCCGGCTCGACCACCTTCACCCCTTCGACCGCGGAGAGGACCGAGATCGCCGGGGTGATCATCCCGTCGCCGTAGAAGAGCGCGACGCCGAACATGCCGACCGCGATCAGCCCGAACTTCACCCCCTTGTCGCCCAGGCTGGCGCCTTCGATCTTCGCGATCAGGGCGAGGATGCCGCCCTCGCCCTCGTTGTCGGCGCGCATGATGAAGAGGACGAACTCGATCGAGACGATCAGCGTGATCGACCAGAAGACGAGCGAGATCACGCCGTAGACGTCCCCTTCGGTCGGCTTCACCGCGCCGTGGTCGGCGGAGAAGACCGTCTGCAGCGCGTAGAGCGGGCTGGTGCCGATGTCGCCGAAGACGACGCCGAGGGCACCGAGCGCGAGCGCCGCCATGCCGAGCTGGTTGCGGGCGGACCGCGTGGCCGGAGTCGACATCCGGCAAACTTAGGCGATGGCGTCTTCGCGAGTACCCGACCCGATCGAGTCGGTCCGCCACCAGCTGCGGCCGCTCTTCGACCAGATCGTGATCAAGGAGCTCGACCAGGACCGGGTTCGACGGTCCGGGCTGGTCGTCCCGCCCGGCACCCATGAGCCGCCGCCGGAACAGGGGATCGTGCTCGCCGTCGGGCCGGGGCTCGACTGGTGGGCGGGCGCCGGGGTCGAGATGCCGGTCTCGCCGGGCGACCACGTCGTCTTCCCGGCCAGCGCCGGGGTCTGGGTCGAGATCGACGAGGAGCGCCTGCTCGTCTGCCGGGTGACCCAGATGCTCGGCGTGCTCGTCTCCGCCTCGATGAACGACTAGGAGGGAGTTCCGCCAATCCCGACTAGCCGGCGAAGGCGCGGGCGGTGATCGCGCCGGCGAGGCGCAGCTGCGAGCGGTGGCTCGCGTCGGGGATGCGGTCGAGGTAGGCGCGGGCCCGCTCGGCGACCTCCGGTTCGCCCGCGGTGGCGATCGAGACGGCGGCCCCGGCCACGTCGCGGACCACGGCCGGCTCGACCGAGAGCAGCATCTCGAAGGCCCGTTCGGCGTCCGGCCGCCCGGCGGTCCCGACGGTTTCCCAGCCGATCAGGCAGGCCGAGTAACCGGGAGCGAGGCAGACCACGGCCCACTCGTCGGCGATCGGCTCGGTGGGGGAGATCGGCACCTCGACCGGGCCGTCGGCGGGCGCCCGCGCCTCCTCGAAGGAGGCGAGCACGAAGGCCACCCCGGCACCGCGGGCAAGGCGGCGCCAGCGCTGCTCGCTCGCCCGGTAGAACTCAGGCCGCTGGAAGGCGCCGATCACCAGCGCCCGCTCGGCCCGTGCGGCGCTCTCCTCCTCGACCGCGCGGGAGAGGCGCGCCAGCCGCGCCTTGGGGATCCGCACCGGCAGCAGGTCGGGGCGGCGCTCGCGCAGCGGCGCGAACAACGACGGCGGGCCGCTCGGCTCGGCCGTGACCCGGTCGATCGCCACCGCCAGCGAGAGGCCGCGTTTGCGCTCGCGCACGACCGAGCGGATCTGTTCGATGTCGCCGCGGCTGTAGCGACGGTGGCCGGAGGGCTCGCGCCGCGGCGTGGGGAAGCCGAAGCGGCGCTCCCAGGCCCGCAGGGTCGCCTCGCCGACGCCGGTCGCGGCGACCACGTCGCCGATCGAGAGGGCGGCGTCCTCGGCGTATCTGGACTCGATGTCGAGATTTCTGGTCATCGTCGCTCAGATTCTCCTACCCGGCCGACCGACCCGTCAGTCAGGAGATGCTTCGCAACGTTTCGAGCAGTGGGGCTAGAGCGCCAGCGGCTCCTGGCGCGGATCGTTGCGCTTGATCCGCAGCATGCGGTCGTCGGCCGAGCGCATCAGCGTCTCGAAGTCCTGCCCGTCGTCGGGGAAGACCGCCCAGCCGACCGAGGTGCTCGGCGCCGGCAGGCCCTCCGCCGGGGCGCCCGCGGCCACCGCCTCGCGGATCGACTCGGCCAGCCGCGCGACGCCGTCGCCGTGGGCACCGGGGGCGATGATCGCGAACTCGTCGCCGCCGATCCGGGCCAGGGTGTCGTTCGAGCGCAGCACCGAGAGGGCGCGGGCGGTCGCCGCCTGCAGGACGGCGTCGCCGACCTGGTGGCCGTGGCGGTCGTTGACCCCCTTGAAGTCGTCGAGGTCGAGGATCAGCAGCGCCAGCGGGCTGGGGTCGAGGTCGCGACCGCCGAACGGCCGTGAGCGCTTTCCCAACTCTTCCTTCATCGTCGCGTCGAAGTGACGGCGGTTGCCGACCCCGGTCAAGGGGTCGCGGTGGGCGAAGTCACGCTGGCGCACCTCGGCGGCGACCAGCCGCTTCTTCAGGCCGACCATCACCCAGGTGGCGGCGAGGAAGCCGGTCGCGAGGCCGAGGTAGCGGGGCAGGAAGGCGTTGCCGATCGCGTCGGGGTCGTAGAGCAGCGGCGCCCCGGCGACCAGGATCAGCTCGATCGCCAGCGGCCAGGCCCAACGCTCGGGGAAGAAGAAGGCGGCGTAGAGGAGCGAGCAGACGAGCAGCGGTTCGATGAAGGAGACCGAGCCGCCGGTGAGGTAGATCGTCAACCCGGCGACCGGGATCGTCGCCACCATGCCGAGCGCGAGCGCGTTCATCGAGGCCTTCTCCCAGGCGATCCAGCCGGTGACGCTGGCCAGGCCGTAGAGGAAGATCGCCGCTCCGACCGCCAGCACCAACGGGGTCGAGGCGTGCCGGGACCCGGGCAGGAATACGTCGACGATGCCGACCGTCGCCGCGCACATCCAGAGGACGCCGGAGATGCGGCCCATCCGGGCCCGCTCGTCGGGCGCTTCGGCGAAGGCGGCGCGGGCCTGGGAGATCTGCTCGGTGAGGGTCAGCAACTCACCGAGGGCATCGGCCGCGAGGCCCTCGGCGATTAGCCCTGGGCGGGATTCTCGGACGTAAATGCCGCAGTTTCGTCTGAGCGCTGGAGTGCTTCCTCGGCGTGTTCGGGCTGCTTCAGGACGAAGACCGCGATCAGCACCGAGACGAACGCCAGGCCCGCCCCGACCAGGTAGGCGAGGTGGTAGCCGGAGTTCAGCGCCGAGACGGCCGAGTGGCCCGCCGCTTCGAGATTTTCGGTGCGCTCGGTGGAGAGCGTCGCCAGCACCGCCAGGCCGACCGCGCCGCCGACCTGCATCGAGGTGTTGACCAGGCCCGAGGCGAGCCCCGCGTCCTCCGGCGTCGCCCCCGACATCGCCAGGGTCATGATCCCCGGGAACGAGGTGCCGATCCCGATCCCGATCAAGAGGAACGGCGGCAGCAGGTCGGTCAGGTAGTTGCCGTCGACCGGCGTGCGGGCGAAGAGCAGCAGCGCGATCGTCACCATGATGAAGCCGGGGATGAGGATGTTCCGCGGCCCGAAGCGCATCAACAGCTTTTCCGAGAAGCCGAGCGAGAGGCCGCCCATCACCACCGTGGTCGGCAGGAAGGCGAGCCCGACCTCGAGCGCGCTGTAGTTGAGGACCTTCTGCAGGTAGAGGGCGCCGAGGAAGAACATCCCGAACATCCCGGCGACCAGCAGCGCCTGCACCGAGTTGGCGCCGACCACGTTGCGCGAGCGGAAGAGGCGCAGCGGCATCAGCGGGTTGTCGATCCGGCCCTGGCGGCGCAGGAAGGCGAGCAGCAGGGCGAGCGAGATCAGCAGGCCGCCGATCGTGCGCGGGTCGCCCCAGCCCCATTCGGTGATCTGCAGGATCGTGAAGACGCCGAGCATCAGGGAGAGGGTCACCAGGGCGGCGCCGGGGAAGTCGGCGCCCTCCTTCAGCCCGAGGCCCTCGGGGTTGTCGACCAGGCGCAGCGCCAGCCAGCCGACCAGCACCCCGATCGGCAGGTTGATGACGAAGATGAAGTGCCAGGAGATCGCCTCGGTGAGGACGCCGCCGAGCAGCAGGCCGATCGAGCCGCCCGCCGAGGCGACGAAGCCGTAGACGCCGATCGCTTTCGCCTGCTCGGCGCGGTCGGGGAACATCCGCACGATCATCGCCAGGATCACCGCCGAGGCGAGCGCCCCGCCGATCCCCTGGATGAAGCGGGCGCCGATCAGGACGCCCTGGTCGGGCGAGGCGGCGCAGAGGGCGGAGGCGACGGTGAAGATCGCGAGGCCGACGAGGAAGACGCGGCGCTGGCCGAGCAGGTCGCCGAGCCGGCCGGCGAGCAGCAGCAGGCCGCCGAAGGGGATCAGGTAGGCGTTGACGACCCAGGCCAGGTTCGCCTGCGAGAAGTTCAGGTCTTCCTGGATCGAGGGCAGGGCGACGTTCACGATCGTCGCGTCGAGGACGATCATCAGCATCCCCGCGCAGAGGACGTAGAGGGCGAGCCAGCGGCTTTTCTCGGTGGTGTCGGTCATATGAGTGGGACGAACGGGGGCGCGAAAACTAATCGTTCGCGACCTCGCCGTCGTAGTAGCCGACGTTCGAGGAGCGGCGGACGAGCACGTCGGTCTCCGGGTCGCCGGTCCAGATCCCGACCTTGTCGGAGTCCGGATAGACGGTCGCGGTGGGCACGACCACGCTGGAGAACATCAGGACACGGGCGTGCTGATCGGTCTCGTTGCGGATCCCGTGGGCGCCCTCGGCGCCGCGCGGGAAGCAGGCGACGTCCCAGGGCCCGAGCCGCTCCTCGCCCGCCGGCGTGCGCAAGGTGGGGTTGCCGCTGAGGACCAGCAGCCACTCCTCCTCGCCCATCTCGTAGTGGTACGGGCAGACCGCCTGGCCGGGAGGCAGCTCGTAGACCGTGATCCCGGTCTCCTGCGCCCCCAGCAGCTTGCCGAGGCGGGCCATGCCCGCGCGGAAGCCCTCGGGATCGGTCTCGTCCCAGCTGAACTCGGGGTTACCGATGTTGACCTTGTCCATCGATCGAAGCTAGCAGCGCCGCAGGGCGCTAGCTTTGCCTGGTGAACTCGGTCCAGCAGTCGGTCGGGGAGGCAGCCGGGGATCGCGCCCGGGCGAACCTCGTGAGCTCCGTGCTCGACGCGGTGCTGGTGCTCGACGCCGAGGAGCGGGTGGTCGAGTTCAGCGCCGCCGCCGAGGAGCTCTTCGGGGTCGCCAAGGCCGATGCGGTCGGCCTTGACCTGGTCGAGCTGATCGTCCCGGCGGAACTGCGCGAGGAGGTGCGCTACTGCCTCTCCGGCGGCGAAGGCGACCCGCCCCCGGCCGACGAGCTGCTCGGCCGGCGGATCGAGATGCCGGCGCGGCGCGGGGACGGCACCGAGTTCCGGGCCGAGCTGACGATCGTGCGGCCGGCCGAGGCGGGCGGTGGGCCGACCGTGTTCGCCCGCGACGTCAGCCACCGGCAGGCGCTGGAGCGCACCCGCGCCCACATGGAGCAGGTCGTCACCGGGACCCGCGACGCGGTGCTCTCGAAAGACCTGGAGGGGATCGTCACCACCTGGAACCCGGCCGCCGAACGGCTCTACGGCTACAGCGCCGAGGAAGCGGTCGGCCAACACGTCTCCTTTCTGATCCCGGACGAGCTGAAAGACGACGTGGAGAAGATCCTCGCCACCGTGCGCCGCGGCGAGGCGATCGACACCTACGAGACGCGGCGGCGGTGCAAGGACGGCGTGGTGATCGACGTGGCGCTGACGATCTCCCCGATCGGCAGCCCGGCGGAGGGCCTCTACGGCGCCTCGGTGGTCGCCCGCGACATCACCGAAGAGCGGCGGCGGCGGCGCGCCCGCGAGTTCCTGATCGACGCCACCCGCGATCTCGACGCCTCGCTCGACCCGACCGAGACGGCGCGCAACATCGTCGCCAAAGCGGTCCCCGACCTGGCCGAGGTCTGCATCGTCGACTTCATCCGCGAGGACGGCCGGCTCGGCGACTCGGTCGCCGCCTCGGCGATCCCCGGCGCCGCCGAGAAGCTCGAAACGCTCCGTCGCGAAGCCCCCCTCGATCCCGACAGCACGCATCCCGTTGCCCAGGTCCTGCGTGGCGACCGGCCGATGATCTTCCACGACCTCGGCCGCCCCGAGGTGATCAAGACCTACGCGCTGACCGAGAGGCACGAGGAATTCGTCGACGACACCGGCTACGAATCGGCCGCGGTGGTCGGCCTGATCGCCCGCGGCCGGCAGCTCGGCGCGATCTCCTTCCTGCACGCGCAGGCGGACGTCCGCTACGAGTCCGGGGACCTCGAGTTCCTCGCCGAGCTCGGCGACCGTGCGGCGCTGGCCCTCGACAACGCCCGCCTCTACCAGGAGCGCGACGCGATCGCCCGCAACCTGCAGCGCGGGCTGCGGCCGCCGCGGCCGGCCCGGGTCGAGGGCCTCGAGTCCTCGGTCGTCTTCGAGGCGGCGGGGCGCGGGATCGAGATCGGCGGCGACCTCTACGACGTGCTGCCGACCGAGGACGGCTGCTGGGTGCTGGTCGGCGACGTCGCCGGCAAGGGCTCCGAGGCGGCCGGGGTGTCGGTGGCCGTGCGCCACGCGGTGCGCGGGCTGACCCGCGAGGTCGACGAGCCGGAGGAGGTGCTCGCGCGGGTCAACGAGCTGCTGATCGAGGGCACCAGCCTGAACGACTTCGCCACCGCGCTGCTGGTGCGGCTGCGCCAGGACGCCGGCGGCTGGACGCTGACGGTGGCGAGCGCCGGGCACCCGCCGGCGATCCACGTGCGCCACGGCGGCGCCCGCCTGCTCGGTGGCGGGACGGTGCTCGGCGCCCTGCAGGACGCCAAGGTGCAGCGCCACGACGCGCCGTTCGCCGAGGGCGACACGCTGGTGCTCTGCACCGACGGCTGGCTCGAGGCGGGCCCGCCGTCAGAGCACCGCGAACCGCTGGAACTGGCACGCCTGGCGGAATACCTCGCGCCGCTGGCGCTGGAGGAGATGACCGCGAGACTGCGCGGCGACGCGATCTCGCGCACCCAGGGCGAACTCGACGACGACATCGTGCTGCTCGCGATGCGGCGCATCAACGCGCCGCGGCACGGCTACTAGGCGGCCTCGGACCCCATCCGCAGCCGGATCCGCGTCCCGGACTCGGTGCTGTCGATCGCCACCTCGTCGCAGAGGCGATTGGCGATGTAGAGGCCGCGCCCACCTTCGGCGGTCGGGTCGGGTCGGCTCTGGCCGACCGTCGGGTCGAGGATCGTGCCCGCGTCGGCGACCTCGACGAAGACCGAGGCGCCGTCTTCCCAGACCGTCGCCAGACCACGCCCGCCGCCGTGCAGGATGCTGTTGGCGGCCAGCTCGGAGGCGGCGACGACCAAGTCGGAGACGCGGCCAGGCTTGAGGCCGCCCGCCGAGGCGCCGGTGGCGACCAGTGAACGGACGTCGTGAAGGTCATCGAGGCCGAAATCGAGGCGCTCCGCGTGTAGCGGGGCGAGGGGGAATCCGGCCCGGAGCCCGACTCTGCGGATCGTCTGCATGGGTCAGAGCTACCCCGCTCAGCGCGCTTGCAACATCCGCAATTGGATTGTCAATCCTTCGTGAAAACGGGCGGGTCGCTCAGATCAGCTCGCTCGCTTCCAGCGCCTCCTCCTCGAGGTCCTGCCTGACCGCCCCGGAGCGACCGACCTCGGCGGCGTCGTAGGCGGCCAGCTGCGGGAAGGCGACCGCGACGATCCCGACCGAGGCGAGGCAGACGAGGCCGCCGGAGACGACCGAGAAGGAGGGCGAGGCGATCGACGCGACCGTCCCCGACTCGACGTCGCCGACCCGCGGGCCGCCGGCGACGACGAGGCTGAAGACGGAGTTGACCCGGCCGCGCATCCGGTCCGGGGTCAGCACCTGCATCATGGTCGAGCGGCAGACCGCGCTGATCGAGTCGGCGGCGCCGGCGAGGGCGAAGAACGCGGCCGCGGGCCAGATGCTGTTGACGAATCCCGCGGCGGCGATGAAGAGGCCCCAGAAGGCGACGGCGACGAGCACGATGCGGCCGAGGCGCCGGGCATGGGAGATCCAGCCGGTGGTCAGCGCGGCGACGGTCGAGCCCGCCGCGACGGCGGCGTAGAGGAGGCCGGTCCCGGCGGCGCCGGCGTGGTACTCGGTCAGCGCCAGCACCGGGAAGAGGGCGCGCGGCATGCCGAAGGTCATCGCGCTCAGGTCCATGACGAAGCCGGCGGTCACCGCGGGCAGTTTGCGCAGGTAGACGAGGCCCGACTTGATCGACTGGAAGACCGGCTCGTGGGCCTCGACCGGGGCGGGCGGCTGGGCGCTCATCATCGCCGCCGCGGCCGCCATGCCGAGGCAGCTGACCGCGTCGACCGTGTACGGGGTGGTCAGCCCGAAGAGCGAGATCAGGACGCCGCCGAAGGCCGGGCCGACCACCATCGTCAGCTGGTAGAGCCCGTAGGTCAGCGCCATCGCCGATGGCAGCGCCTCCTTGCTGACCGTGTTAGGGACGATCGCCGAGCGCACCACGCGCTCGATCGCCGAGGCGCCCGCCATCGCCGCGGCGAGGACGAAGAGGATCCAGACCGGCGGCGGCCCGGTCGCCGCGGCGACCGCCAGGGCGGCGGCGATCAAGACCAGGGCGAGCTGGCAGTTGAAGAGCAGGCGGCGGCGGTCGAAGCGGTCGGCGAGCGCGCCGCCGAAGAGCGAGGCGACGATCAGCGGGAACAGCTCGGCGGCGCCGATCAGCCCGGTGAGGAAGGCCGAGCCGGTGATCACGAAGACCTGGTAGGGGAGCGCCACCAGGGTCCCCTGGGTGCCGAGCCCGGTGATCAGCGAGCCGACCTCCAGCAGGCGGAGATCGCGCGACTCGCGCAGGGCCGAGACGTCGACCGCTATCCGGGAAAGCCACTTCAAGGAGAAGCGAACGTAGCGAACGCGACGATCGGCCAATGACAGGCTTAAGATCGGGCCGGTGAAGGCGATCGTCCAGCACGAGCTCGGCGGACCGGAGGTCCTGCAGGTCGCCGAGGTCGAGGCGCCGGAGCCGATCCCGACCGAGGTCCAGGTCCGCGTCCGCGCCGCCGGGGTCAACCCGGTCGACGTCAAGACGCGCATGGGCCGCGGGATGTCTTCCGTCTTCGGCGACCCGCCCTTCACGGTCGGCTGGGACGTCTGCGGCGAGGTGACCGCGGTCGGCGGCGGCGTCACCCGCTTCCAGGTCGGCGACGAGGTCTTCGGCATGCCCTGGTTCCCGCGCGAAGCGGCCGCCTACGCCGAGTACGTGACCGCGCCCTCGCGCCACTTCGAGCACAAGCCGCACGCGCTCTCGGTCGAGGAGGCGGGGGCGCTGCCGCTGGCCGGGCTGACCGCCTGGCAGGTGGTCGTCGACACGATCCGGGTGCAGGACGGCGACGACGTGCTGATCCACGGCGCCGCGGGCGGGGTCGGCCACCTCGCCGTGCAGGTCGCCGCCGCCCGTGGGGCCAACGTGATCGCCACGGCCCGCCGCGAGCAGGCCGACTTCCTCGCCGGGCTCGGCGCCTCGGTCACGCTCGACTACCGCGACGACGACTTCGAGTCCCACGTCGCCGAACTCGACTCGGTGATCGACTTCACCGGGCGCTACGGGGAGCGCTCGCTGCCGGTGCTGCGGCCGGGCGGCACCCTGGTCTCGGTGCCGAGCGGGGTGAAGCCGGAGCTGGTCGAGGCGGGCAAGGCCGAGCACAAGCGGGCGACCGGGATCCTGGTCGAGCCCGACCCGGTCGGCCTGGCCGGCCTCTGCGACCTGATCGAGCGGGGCAAGCTGGAGATCGAGGTCGGCAGGGTCTTCGACCTCGAGGGGGCCGCCGACGCACACCGCCACGCCGAAGACAGCCACGGCGCGGGCAAGATCGTCCTGCGGGTGCCGTGAGCCGCGCCGCCTCCGACACCGTCGCCCTGGTCACCGGCTCGACCGACGGGCTCGGGCGGGCGCTGGCCGGAAGGCTGGCGGCGATGGGGCTGACCGTCCACATCCACGGCCGCAGCGAGACGAAGCTCGAGGCGGCGCGGCAGGAGATCGTCACCGCGACCGGCAACGAGCGCGTCCACGCCCACCTCGCCGACTTCGCCCGCCTCGCCGACGTGAAGCGGCTGGCCGAGGAGATCGGCGCCCTCGACGCCCTCCACCTGCTGGTCAACAACGCCGGGATGGGCTCCGGCTACCCCGACTCGCGCGAGCGCCAGGAGAGCGCCGACGGGATCGAGCTGCGCTTCGCCGTCAACTACCTGGCGGGCTTCGTCCTCAGCGAGCGCCTGCTGCCGTTGCTCGAGCGCTCGGCCCCGGCGCGGATCGTGCAGGTCGCCTCGCGCGGCCAGGCGGCGATCGACTTCGACGATCCGATGCTGGCGACCACCTTCTACGAAGGGCGCCGCGCCTACGCCCAGTCGAAGCTCGCCCAGATCACCTACGCGGTCGACCTCGCCGGGCGCCTCGGCCCCGACCCCGGCGTCACCATCAACGCCCTCCACCCCTCCACCTACATGCCGACGAAGATCGTGCTCGAGCAGCACGGCGAATCGATCGACAGCCTCGAGCGCGGCCTCGACGCCACCCTGCGCCTCGCCTTCGACCCGGAGCTCGACGGGGTAAGCGGCCGCTACTTGGACCGCGAAGACGAGGTCCGGGCCAACGAGGCGGCCTACGACCCCCTGGCCCAGCGGCACCTGCGCGAGCTGAGCGAGCGCCTCGCGGGCGATTTCTTGCAGTAGCCAGCTTTTGGATGTCTAACATCTCGGTTTGGGATGTCTGACATCACGCCCGACAATGCAGATCTTCTCCTCGGCGCGCTGGGGGAGCAACTCGCCGCCCGCGGCGAGCGGTTCGAACTGGTCGTGATCGGGGGCTCCGCCCTGCTCGCCCCCGGCCTGGTCGAAAGGACCACCAGGGACGTCGACATCGTCGCCCTGCCCTCGGGGGAGGATCTGGAGGGCGCCGATCCGCTGCCCGATGCCCTGCTCGCGGCCCGGGACCTGGTCGCCCGCGACTTCTCGCTCCTGCCTCGGTGGCTGAACCCCGGGCCCACGAAGCTGCTCGAGTTCGGCCTCCCCGAAGGATTCATCGATCGCCTCGAGCGCCGCGATTACGGACCCGGCCTGGTGGTCTACTTCGCCTCCCGCCTCGACCAGATCCACTTCAAGCTCTACGCCGCGGTCGACGAAGGTGGGCCGGGCAAGCACGAGTCCGACCTGCGCTCGCTCGCCCCGACCGCGGCGGAGCTGGTCGCCGCCGCCCGCTGGAGCCGCTCCCACGATCCGTCGCCGGCTTGTGCGCAGGAGTTGCGCGGCGCGCTCAAGTTCCTCGGAGTCACCGATGTCGATCTCTGAAGTTAAGGACGACTTCCAGCAGCAGCTCGCCGGCTTCCTCTGGGACGAGTGGGCGCAGATGGGCGTCTCCGCGACGCCGCGGGAGCGCGACCCGCGGGCGGTCGATCCCGAGGCCTTGCTGCTGCTCACCTTCGAGGTCGGTCGCGGCGAACCGCGCCTCTTCGACGAGGTGCTCGACTGGATGCTCGTCAACGAACGACTGCTCAGCGTCCAGCGCCTGCGCAACCTGGCCGCGGACGAGGCCGACCGGGCGCTGGTCGACGCGGTGCTCGGCTGGCTCGGCCAGAACCGCCGGCGGCCGCGGTTAGGGGCGCGATCGGAGTCCGCGGACGGCGGGGCCGAGCCGCAGCCGTTCTTCCGCGACTCCCGGCTCAAGGTCTCCGACCCCGACCGCGCCTTCCTCGCCCAGGGCTTCCTCAAATCGTCGGGTGAGCCAAGCGGCAAGTCGCAGCCGCCGGACCTGGGGCTGCCGATCAACCTCGGCTTCCGCCTGCGGCTGCTGCTCGGGGTCGGGGTGCGTTCGGAGGTGGCCCGCGCGCTGCTGACGAGCGATTCGATGCGCGCCCAGGCGCTCGCCGACGCGACCGCCTACACGAAACGCAATGTCCAGGAGGCCGCCGAGGCCCTCGCCGAAGGCGGCTTCGTCGGCTCCTGGGGGAGCAGCAGATACACCCGCTACAACATGCCCCGCGCCCGCTGGGCCGGATTCCTCCAGATCGATCCGTTGCCGACCTCGATCGACTGGCCCCGGGCCTCTCTGGGTTTGCGGCGCGTGCTCCGCTGGCTCAGCGATCCCGCCAACCAGGGACTCAGCGAGTACATGCTGCTGAGCGGCGCCCGCACGATGCTCGAAACGGTGACCGACGACCTGGTCCTCGCCGGTGCCTACTTCAAGCCGGAGGAGGAGACGCAGGATCTCTCCACCCTCGAAACCTTCGTCGGCGGCCTGGCGCGAAACGTGTTGTCTGTAGATCTGTAGACTTCCAAAAGCGAACATACGTTCGTATGGAGATCGCCTGCGTCATCGATCGTCGTCTGGCGGCTCCTCGGCGCCCGGGCCATTCCGGGGGGCTTCGGCCCGGGCGCCAACTTTTTGATGATCCGGGGGCCGGGGGGGCCGATCCGGTCGCGGCGGCGGAGTTGACCGAGGCGATGGCGCGGGCGCTGGAGAGCGTCGGCGCCGCGGTCGAGACGGAGCGGGCGGGCGAGATCTTCTTCGCCGTCGGCGGGCTGCGCGGGCTCTACGGGGGCGATGTGGCCGGGGTGGTGGCGGTCGCCGAAGGGGTGCTCGGGACGGTCGGCGGAGCGGCCCAAGCAGGTGGGAGCACGGGGGCGGCCGGGGGCTCGTCGGGGGCGGCGCGGCCGGGTGGTGGCGCAGCGGCGATCGGGGTCGCGGCGACTCGCACCGCTGCCCGGGCGGCCGCCGAGCGCGGCCTGCCGCCGGTCACGGCGCCGCGCCTCGCGGGCTTCCTCGGCTCGCTGCCGACCGCGATGCTGATCGATCGCCTGGGGCCGAAGGAGCGCGAGGCCGAGGCGCTGGTCGAGGCGCTCGGCAAGCTCGGGATCGAGACGCTCGGGGCGCTGCGCAAGCTGACCGCCGACCAGGTCGCCGACCGCTTCGGGCCGCGCGGCCTGCGCGCCTGGCGGATCGCCCGCGGCGAAGAGGATCCGCTGCGCCCGCGGGTCCCGCACGAGGAGCTGGTCGAGGAGATCGAACTGCCCGAAGGGGTCGCCGGCAGCCAGCTCGACCGGGCGCTGGAGCTGCTCGTCGACCGGCTCCTCGCGGCGCCGGCGCGGAAGGGGCGGACGCTGCTCGGGGTGCGCCTCGGGGCGCGGCTCTGCGGCGGCGGCAGCTGGAGCGTCGACCAGGGCCTCGGCCGGCCGAGCGCCGCGGCGGGGGTCCTGCGCCGGCTCCTGGTGCCGCGGCTGGAGGGCCTGCCGGGGCCGGCGGAAGCGCTGCGCCTGCGGGCGCTCGGCTTCGGCCCGGCCGCCGCCGACCAGCTGGTGATGGAGGTCGGCGGCGCCGAGCCACGCCGGCGCCGGCTCGGCGCGGCGGTGCGCGAGGTGCGCGCCGCCCAGGGCACCGACGCGCTGCTGCGCGTCCTCCGCGTCGACACCGCCTCGCGCGTCCCCGAGCGGCGCGACCTCCTCACTCCCTTCCCGGAGCTCTGATGGGAGCGCGAACACGAACGACGGGAGGGACCTGATGGGCCCGCAGGGACGGCGCCGGGGAACGCCGCTGATGGCCGGGCCGCGCCGCCTCAACGAGCCGCAGCCGGTGGCCGTCCGCGCCGACGGCGAGGGGTCCCCGCAGGCGGTCGATGGTGGCGCGGTCGAGGCGGTCCGCGAGGAGTGGCTGGTCGAAGACCGCTGGTGGACGCCTGCCCCGTTGCGCCGCCACTACTTCGAGCTGGCGCTCGCCGACGGCCGGGCGCTGACCGTCTTCCGCGACGCCCGCGACGGGCGCTGGTTCCGCCAGCGGGCCTGACGATGCCCGACTCCTCGCCCTACATCGAGCTGCACGCCCACTCGGCCTTCTCCTTCCTCGACGGCGCCTCGAGCCCGCTGGAGCTGGCGGGCGCGGCGGCGCAGCTCGGCTATCCGGCGATGGCGCTGACCGACCACGACGGGATCTGGGGCTCGATGGAGTTCGCCCACTCCGCCAAGGGCCTCGGCCTGCGCCCGATCACCGGCGCCGAGCTGACCATCCGCCTCCCGGCCCCCGATGTTGATGGGCCGAAAACCGGACTATCTGACGGGTTTTCGGCCCATCAACATCTGACCTTGCTGGTCGAAGACGGGGATGGGTATCGGAACCTTTGCCGGCTCCTCACCGCGGCGCACTCGCATACGCGGGACAACAGGGCGCGGGTCGCCGAACCTGCCTGGACGACGCTGGAGGAGGTCGAGCGCACGCCGCGGGGCTCGTCTGCCTGTCGGGGTGCGCGCGGGACGGGGCGCTCGCGGGGGCCTTCGAGCGCGGCGACACTGCCCTCGGCGAGAAGCTCGGCCGGCGCCTCCTCGCCGCCTTCGGCCGCGACCGCTTCCGGGTCGAGCTGCAGCGCCCCTACTGGCGCCGCGACCGCGCCCGCAACCGCTGGCTCAGGCTGCTCGCCGAGCGGCTCGGCGTCGCCACCGTGGCCACCGGCAACGTCCACGCGCACACCCGCTCGCGCTCCCACGCCCAGGACGCGCTGGTCGCGATCGGGCTGAACGAGACCCTGGAGTCGAGTCGAGCCGCGCCGGCGCGGCAACTCGACCTCGGCGCTCGCCTCCCCGGCGGCGATGGCGGCGCGCTTCGCCGAGCACCCCGACGCCGTCGCCGAGACCGTCCGCCTCGCCGAGCGCCTCGCCTTCGACCTGACCGCCGAGCTCGGCTACCGCTACCCCGGCTCCGACGACGCCGAGGCCGATGGCGAGCTGGCCCGCGTCTGCGCCCACCTGATGGCCGAGCGCTACGCCGGCGACCCGCGCCGGGCCGACGCCGAGCGGCGGCTCGAGTCAGGAGCTGGCGACGATCCGGGGGCTCAACCTCTCCGGCTTCTTCCTGCTCCACCGCGACATGCTCGAGCTGGCCCGCGAGGTCGCGCTCGAGGTGCGCGGCCCCTCCTCGGCCCGCTCCGTCCTGCCACCCGGCCGCGGCCGCGGCTCCAGCGTCAGCTCGATCGTCTGCTACCTCACCGGCCTCTCCCACGTCGACCCGGTGAAGGCCGAACTCTTCTCCGGCCGCTTCCTCAACGACGAAACCTCCTCGATGCCGGACATCGACCTCGACTTCCCGCGGGACATCCGCGAGGTGCTGATCCCGCGCGTCCACCAGCGCTACGGCCACGAGCACGCGGCGCTGGTCGCCGCCTTCCCCACCTACCGGCCGAAGGGCGCGGTGCGCGACCTCGGCAAGGCGCTCGGCCTGCCGCCGGAGGAGATCGACAAGGTGGCGAAGACGGTCGGCTTCCACGAGTCGGCGATCGAGGTGGAGCGCGACCTGGTGGCGACGCTCGGCCGCGAGCGGGCCGCCGAGCCGCGCTGGCGCGTCCTGCTCGAGCTGGCCCCGGAGATCATGGGCCTGCCCCGCCACGTCTCCCAGCACCCGGGCGGGATGGTGATCTCGACCCGGCCGCTGATCGACGTCTGCCCGGTGGTGCCGGCGGCGATGGAGGGGCGCCAGATCGTCCAGTGGGACAAGGACTCCTGCGGCGACGCGGGCTTCCTGAAGATCGACCTGCTGGGCCTCGGGATGCTCTCGGCGGTCGAGCGCACGGTCGAGGAGCTGGCCCGCAGCCGCGGCGAGCAGCTCGACCTCTCGCGCATCCCGCTCGACGACGAGCCGACCTACGAATCGATCCGCGCCGCCGACACCACCGGCGTCTTCCAGATCGAGAGCCGCGCCCAGATGCAGATGCTGCCGCGGACCCAGCCGCGCAACCTCGAGGACCTCACCGTGCAGGTGGCGCTGGTGCGGCCGGGGCCGATCCAGGGCGGCGCCATCCATCCGTACATCGAACGGCGCAAGCGCCGGCGCGAGGACCCGCGCTACGAGGTCCCCTACGAGCACGAGCTGCTGCGCCCGGTGCTGGAGGAGACGCTGGGGACGATCGTCTACCAGGAGCAGGTGATCGAGGTGGCGATGGCGCTGGCCGGCTTCTCCTCCTCGGAGGCCGAGGGGCTGCGCCGGGCGATGTCGAAGAAGCGCTCGCTGCAGGCGATCGAGGAGCACCACGAACACTTCGTCGCCGGGGCGATCGAGCGCGGGGTGGCGCCGGAGATCGCCGAGCGGGTCTGGCAGCAGATCCAGGGCTTCTCCGGCTTCGGCTTCCCGAAGGCGCACTCGGCGGCGTTCGGCCTGCTCGCCTACCAGTCGGCCTGGCTGCGGGTCCACAAAGGGCCGGAGTTCCTCTGCTCGCTGCTGAACGAGCAGCCGATGGGCTTCTACCCGCCCGACTCGCTGGTGCACGAGGCGCAGCGGCGGGGGATCCGGATCGCCCCGCCGGACGCCAACCGCAGCGAGGCCCTCTGCCACGTCGAGTCGCCGCTCCGCGACCCGGAGCTGCGCGGCGGCCTGCAGGTGCGGATCGGGCTCGGCTACGTGAAGGGGGTGCGGGTCGAGGAGATGGAGGCGCTGGCCGCCGAGCGCGGGCGCGGCGGGCCCTACCGGGGGATCGCCGAACTGGCCTCGCGCTCGGGGGCCGGGCTGGCGAGCCTCGAAAAGCTGGCCTGGGCGGGGGCGCTCGACGGCATCCCGGCCGACGGCGACGGCGAGCGCCGCGGGGCGCTCTGGCGGATCGGGGTCACCGGGGCCGGGCGGGCGGCGCGCGGCGGCACCCAGCTGGCGCTGCCGGTCGAGCCGCCCGAGCCGCCCGAGCTGGAGCCGCTCGGCGAATGGGGCAAGCTGATCGCCGACTACCGCTCGACCGGCCTGACCCTGGGACGGCACCCGCTGGAGATGCTGCGGCCGGGCCTCGACCCGAAGATCCTCCGCTCATCGGATCTGGCGAAGGCCCGCGACAACAGCGTCGTCGAGGTCGCCGGCATGGTGGTCGCCCGGCAGCGCCCGGAGACGGCGAAGGGGATCGTCTTCATGCTGCTCGAGGACGAGCGCGGCACCGTCAACCTGATCATCCCGCCGCCGGTCTACGACCGCCACCGCGTCCTCGTCCGCTCCGCCCCGCTGCTGCGCGCGAAGGGCAAGCTGGAGCGCCGCGAAGGGGCGACCAACGTGATCGTGATCGACGTCGCCGCGCTGGAGCGGACCGAGAAGACGGAGCTGCCGGGGCTGACCGGCAACAACACGAGCCTGACCCGCTCGCCACCGGTCGACGCGCGGGAGCGGGCGCGCTCCTCCCGCGCGCGGCGCGAGCTGGCGGTCGCCGAGCTGCGCGAGGTAGCCCCGGCCGGCCACATGTTCGGCAGACGCTGAGGCGGCGGTCGTTCAGACCTGAGGCGAGGATCGCTCAGCCGCGGGCGATGCGGGCTGCTTCGTCGTTGCCGACGTAGGGCGCGAGGGTGAACTCGACCAGATCGGGGAGGAGCGACTCGAGCTCGTCGGTCTGGCCGGCGACGATGCGGCGGGCGACCAACGAGACCATGCCGCCGACGAGGGCTTCCTCGGTCGAGTCGGAGAGCCGGTCGAGGACTGCTTTGGAGCGGCCCTTGCGACCGGCGTTCAGGTAGGGCAGGAAGGTCTGCACGGCGGCGTCGTATCGCTCGACCACGACCGGGCCGGCGACCAGCGCCTCGACCATCGCCAGGCGGGCCAGGTTCGGCTCGGAGGCGAGGAAGCCGAGCATCGCGCCGATCCCGGCGCGGATCCCGTCGGCCCAGTCGTCCTCAGCCTCATAGGCCGCCCCGACCCGCTCGCGCAGCTGCCCGGTGACCGTGTCGAAGGCGGCGACGAAGCACTCGTCCTTGCCGTCGAAGTGCTCGTAGAAGGTGCGCCGCGAGACCGCCGCGTGGCGGGTGATGTCGGCGATCGTGGTGCCGCCGTAGCCTTTTTCGGCGACCGCCTCGGCGAGGCCGGCGATCAGTCGCTCACGCTGGTTGTGGACGACGAAGTCGCGCGGCAGCCCGTGGCGTCCCGGGGGGAGGCGCGACAGCTCCGGCGGATACTCGGCAGGAGCGTCGGCTGGATCGAAGGACACGGCGCGAAGATACCTGTCGGGGCCTAGAGCCGGGCGGTGGCCCGTTGGGCCGACTCGGCGCCGATGTAGGGCGTCAGGGCGAAGTCGACGAGGTCCGGGAGCAGCGACTCGATCTTCTCGGCCTCACCCAGCACGATGCGCTGGTAGATCACCCAGAAGATGCCGCCGACGATCGTCTCCTCGAGTGTCTCGGGGAGGTCGTCGCCGTGGTCGGAGTACTCGCGGCCTTTGCGCAGCAGCGGGACGAAGGCCTGCATCGACTGCTCGTAGCGCTCCTGCGCGGCCTCGCCGGCGGAGAGCGCCTCGACGATGCAGGTGCGCGCCAGGGCGGGCTCGTCGGCGACGTATTTGAGGAAGGCGCCGAGCCCGGCGACGGTGAGCGCCTCCCAGCCGTCGGCGTCGGCCGCGGCCTCGACCACGCGGGCCAGCGATTCCTCGACCGCGTAGTCCTGGGTCGCGAGGAAGCAGTCTTCCTTCGAGGAGAAGTTGTCGTAGAAGGTGTTGCGGGCGATGCCGGCACGGCGCACGATGTCGGCGACGGTCACCGCGCGGTAGCCGCGCGACATCGTCTCCTCGGCGAGGGCGGCGACGATCCGCGCCCGCTGGTGGCGAGCGATGAACTCGCGCGAAAGACGTTGGCGGCCGGGCGGCGGTCGCATCGGGGTACGTTGAGCCACGAACGGCACGGTACCGGAACTGAGGTTGGTTCAACTTGGGAGATGTTGAATGCAGGAATCAGGTACTACGGTGGAATCAGACCTACTTATCCGGTCGCGGTTCCTCGGCCGCGGCGGGCGGGTCGGGGACGGCGGAGTCGGGGCCGGGCGCGGCGGCGGCGCCGTGGCGTCCCTCCCCCGCGGCGAAGCGGGCGGCGCCCCGGGCGGCGACCTCGAGCGTCTCGCGGCCGATGCGATGCTCGAGCTTCAACCCCTCGTCGAACGGCAGCCCGATCCCCTCGATCGCGGCGCGGCGATCGGTCAGCATCGTCTCCTGCGGGAACCCGGCCAGCTGCTCGGCCAGCGCCAGCGCCCGCTCGAGGTGCTCGCCCGGCGCCGTCACCGCGGTGATCAGCCCGATCCGCTCCGCCTCGGCGGCGTCGACGGCGCGGCCGGTGAGGATCAGGTCGAGCGCCCGGCCGAGGCCGACGATGCGCGGCAGCCGCTGGGTGCCGCCGTCGATCAGCGGCACGCCCCAGCGCCGCTCGAAGAGGCCGAAGGTCGAGGCGGGGGTCGCCAGCCGCAGGTCGCACCAGAGCGCCAGCTCGACCCCGCCCGCCAGGCACCAGCCGTCGATCGCGGCGATCGTCGGCTTCGAGGCGGCGAGCCGGGTGAAGCCCATCGGGCCCGACGGGTGCTCGACGTCGAGGTCGAGCTCCTTCAGGTCGGCGCCGGCGCAGAACGCCTCGCCGCCGGCCCCGGTGAGGACGAGGGCGCGGGCACCGTCGTCGGCCTCGAAGCTCGCGAAGCCCTCGCGCAGGGCGGCCGCGGTCGGCGCGTCGACGGCGTTGCGGCGCTCGGGCCGGTCGATGGTCAGCAGCGCGGCGGCGCCGATCCGTTCGTAGCGCACCTCCCCCATGCCGGGATCGTCCCACAGGCCCGGGAACGGCGCGCTCCGCGGACGCAGCCCAGCCGCCCCGCGCGCAGCGGGCCGGCTGAGAAGCTGCGGGATCGGGCGGGCTAGTCGCGGCACGACGCTCGGGGTGTGCCAACGACGCCCGGCTCCCGCGTGAGGTGCGCCCCGGTCGCCGGCCGCGGGAGGGGCAGGAACCCCACGACCACCGGGAAAGCTAGGAGCCGGCTCGGACAACGCCGCCCGTCTCGGCTCGGGCGACCCCGCGTTCGGCCGGCTCCCGGCCAACCGAAAAACGACCGGGGATGGCGCTCGTTGCCTGCCCACCGCGTAGCCTTCGCGATCAGAAGCCCGTCTGCGCCACCTTCGAGACCCTTCCCCCTCGGCTTCCGGGGGGTACCGGTCTCTCCCGGTCGCAGGTCCAAGGTACGCCTCGCGAATGGCGCGGCGCAAGGGCCCGGTGGGGGTCCATCCCGCAAACTGCGCGGTTAGGCTGCGGCCGGCTTGGCGCCGGTACCCTTGGTCGATGCGCGTAGACGAGATCATCGCCAACAACCGCCCGACCTTCTCGGTCGAGTTCTCCCCTCCCCGGACCGAGGAGGGACAGAAGAACCTCTACGAGACCGCGCGCCAGCTGCGCGACCTGGAGCCCGACTTCGTCTCCGTCACCTACGGCGCCGGCGGCTCGACCCGCGACGGCACGGTCGAGATCACCCGGGTGCTGAAGGACGAGATGGGCTACGAGACGATGGCCCACCTCAGCTGCGTCGGCGAGACCACCGAGGGGCTGGCGGCGACGCTCGACAAGATCGAGGCGGCCGGGATCGAGAACGTCTTCGCGCTGCGCGGCGATCCGCCCCGCGGGGAGGGCGACTTCGTCCAGCCCGAGGGCGGGCTCGGCAACGCGGCCGAGCTGATCGACTTCATCGGCAGCGGCAGGTGGGAGTTCGCGCTCGGCGGCGCCTGCTTCCCGGAGGTGCACCCGGAGGCCGCCGACCTGGCGACCGACCTGGCCTACCTGAAGGAGAAGGTCGACGCCGGCGCGTCCTTCCTCACCACCCAGCTCTTCTTCGACAACCAGGTCTACTTCGACTTCGTCGCCGCGGCGCGGGCGATCGGGATCGAGGTGCCGATCATGGCCGGGGTGATCCCGGTCGGCAGCTTCGCCCAGACGAAACGGATCTGCGAGCTCTGCGAAGCCTCGATCCCGGCACCGCTGGAAGCGGCGTTCCTGGCCGCCGGCGACGACCCGGCGCGGGAGTTCGAGCTCGGCGTCGCCTACGCCGCCCAGCAGTGCTCGGAGCTCTTGATCGCGGGGGCGCCGGGGATCCACTTCTACGCCTTGAACCGGGCGCCGGCGACGCGTGCGGTGCTGGGTGCGCTGAAGGCCTCGAAGCCGTGGGAGCGGACCCGCGGCGACGCCTCGACCCTGGCCGGCCGGATCGGCTAGCTCCGCGCTCCGCTCAGGCGGGGGCGCGGTAGGCGGGGAAGAAGCCGCCGGCGTCGCGGTCGCCGGAGAGCTCGGCGTAGCGGCCCGGGTCGCAGACGACCTCCGAGGTCCGCCAGGTCTCGGTGCGGTTGGCGAAGCCGCGCTTGAACTCCTCCAGCGCGTCGCCGGGCCGCAGGCCGCCGCCGAGGTTGAGCGGCAGCCGCAGCTCGCCGGCGAGCTCGATCAGCCGGGCGAGGACGTTCTTCATCGGCGAGTCGCCGAGGTGCGAGTCGGCGCTGCCGCTGAGGTAGTAGTGGAGGTAGCCGTCGCTGACGGTGGCGATCGAGGCGGCGGCCGGGGTGCCCTCGGGGTCGGTGGCGAGGGCGAGCCAGGTGCGTTCGGAGGGCAGCAGGCGGTCGAAGTAGGAGGCGCCGAAGAAGTAGTGCGGGGCGGCGTCGGTGCGGCGCATCGTCTGCTCGTAGAGGTCGAGGAAGGCGGCGCGCTGGGCGGGGCTCGTCTCGTCGCCGGGGACGAGCTCGACCGCGTACCCCGCCTCGAGGTTGCGGCGGACCTGGCGGCGGTCGCTCGGCCTGCTCTTCGGCTCCAGCGCCGGGTCGGCGATCTGGACGACGTTGCGCTCGGTCGCGCCGGCGAAGGGGACGAGGTCGAGCCGGTGGCGGATGAAGACGGAGACGAGGCCGGTGCGGTGCCAGTCGACGGCGGCGGGATCGAGCCATCCCCCGTCACCGGCCGGTGGGTTCTCCCCTTCGACCGGCGCACCGTCGGCGCTGCGGGGAGCGGTCGGGCCCGCCGACCACCGTGAACCCCGGGTATCCGTAAGGGGAGACGGCGTCGAGATCGTCGGCCCCCTCGATCTCGCGCACGATCAGCGGCGCCAGCAGCTCGGCGTCGTCGGTCTCGATCCGCAGCGTGTGGGTGACCCCCTCGGCTTCGAGGAAGTGGGCGGCGCGGAAGAACTCGGTCGGATGGCCGCCGATGTCGCCGCCGGCCGAGGCGCCGCCGTCCTCGATCAGCTGGGCGAAAGGTCTAGCCACAAGATCGGCTCACCCGAACAGGTCCGCGGTGGCGGCGCGGAACTCGTCGGGCAGGACCCCCCAGACCTCGCAGTCGTCGGGCGGCTCGCCCTCGCGGGCGAGGTGGGCGCGCATCGTCCCCTCGTACACCCAGCCCTGGCTGGCGACCGTCTTCTTGGCGATCTCGTTGCGGGCGGGGATGCGGCCGTAGACGCGGTGGGCGCCGAACTCGTCGAAGGCCTTCTTGATCGTCAGCGCCTCCGCCCGCCGGCCGACGCCCTTGCCGCGCACGTCGTCGCCGATCAGCGCGCCGAGCTCCGGCGCGGTCTGGCGGAAGAGCCCGTAGAGGGCGGTGAAGCCGACCGGCTCGTCGTAGCCCTCGACCACGATCGCGTACTTGCGGTCCTCGCCGGAGTCGTTCATCGCGCGCCGCGCCCAGCCTTCGGCCTGCTCGAGCGAGAAGCTGTCGCGCTGCTCCATCAGCGAAGCGGTCGCCGCCGGGTTGTTGAACCAGCGGTGCACGGCAGCCGCGTCCCCAGGCTCGAAGCGCCGCAATGAGACTTCCGGTCGATCGCTCACATCTACACCCTACGAGGGTCTCGGGTCAGACAAGTTCTGGCAGTTGAATACCCCGGCGAGCGAGGGCCGCGCCGATTACCCTCTCTACTTCGGGAGAGGTGCCGCTGATGGCGATCTCAGCGGAGAGTTGGCCGCTTTTCGAGTCTTCCGCAATGCGACAGACAAATTCATCGGCAAATGAATGGCTGACGCTCTTCACGCCATCGAAGTTCAACTCGATGACATCTTGGCCAACCACTTGACCCAGAAGGCTTTCGCGGAGCTCTCTTCCGAAGGGTCGGGTAGCCAACGTCTGGCCGTGCTCGCTGAGGTCGTAAACGAACCTCATCAACCGCTCCTTCCGCTCGATTTGAATGACCTAATCATAGATCGTGCTTCGGCTCTCAAACTGAAACCAAGTCGTAGGAGATCCAGGTTCCCCGACGATAGTTCGAAGCGGCGTACGCCTC
Source organism: uncultured Solirubrobacterales bacterium (assembly GCA_963791095.1). GTDB lineage: Bacteria > Actinomycetota > Thermoleophilia > Solirubrobacterales > 70-9 > VAYN01. The sequence continues at coordinate 10,869 of CAWBRE010000028.1, read as the reverse complement.
GATCTTCGTCTCTTCCTGAACCACCTGCGAACGACAGAAGCCGTTCGCAGAGTAGATGTCCATCCGTGCCGCATGGAGGGACGCGGTCAGTGCCGCGTCCATTACCGACGAAAATCCGAATCCTCGATGCGGATCGCCGGTCCCCGTCACTGCTGGCTGAGTCGCGTGAGCGATGGCCGCGCTGTCCTCGCTCCACTCTGGGAATCGCTGCCTGATGTGCTCGGGGATACCGATGCCCAAATCGCAGATCGAGATTGACACCTGAGCCCTCGGCTCACTGACACGCTGCACGGCCGCGTATGCGCCGAGCGGATTCTTCCCATGATCCATGGCGTTGTCACAGAGCTCCGCGACGGCCATGAACGCTGCCTGACCGAGCGGGGAAACATCGTGGAGTTGGTACTCGAGGATCTGTTGTGTTCGAGCAGCGACCAGCTCGGCGTCGTTGTGCCCATCCAATCTGGTCACAGGCATGATCGCGTCGGCCTCCTCGATCGGACCCTCTCCGTCCGGATCGATCGCCATGGCGCGGAAGAGACGGCCAGTAGCGGGATCGGAAGGCGGGATGATTTCCACTTCCCGCCCTTCCCTTGCATGCCATTCGATGAAGACACGGAGGCGCACCGCAAACATTGGGGCGAGGGGCAACCTGAGCTTTGAACAGTCGACGGCGATGCGCTCCGGCAGATCGTGGCTCAGCGGAAAGTCTCCGACCATCCCGCCCCTGGATGCTCCAGATGGAGCGATTTCCTTAGTCCAATCCACTCCGCCACTATGCAATCAATCGAGGACGGTCAGTCCGGGGCGAGGCCTTGGCCGCTGATGACCAGCCAGACGGTGCGGGCGAGGATGCGGAGGTCTAGCCAGAGGCTGCGGTGCTCGGCGTACCAGGCGTCGAGCTCGACCCGCTCCTCCCAGGGGATGCCCGCGCGGCCCTGGACCTGGGCCCAGCCGGTGATCCCGGGGAGGACGTCGAAGCGGGCGTGGCCGCCGATCGAGAAGTGCTCGACGTGGGCGGCGAGGGTCGGGCGCGGGCCGACGATCGCCATCTCGCCGCGCAGCACGTTGACCAGGTTGGGGAGCTCGTCGAGCGAGGTGCGGCGGAGGAAGCGGCCGGAGCGGGTCACCCGCGGGTCGTCGCGGAGGACCGCGGTGCCGACGCCGACCGGGTCGGAGCCCGCGGCCATCGTCCGCAGCTTCAGCATCTCGAACGGCCGCTCGCCCTCCCCCACCCGCTGCTGGCGGTAGAGGACCGGGCCGCGGCTGTCGAGCTTGATCCAGATCGCCGCGGCGAGGATCAGCGGCGAGAGGACGATCAGGCCGAGGGCGGCGAGAAGCTGTCGAGGGCGGGCGGCATCAGCGGGGCTCCCGGAGGCGGCGGGCTCTCATCGCGTCCCCGCCGCCTTCTCCCAGCGCCCGCCCGGGCCGTGGCGCAGGCGGTCCCAGAGGCCGAGGACGATCGAGGCCTGGGTGAGGACGTAGTAGCGGCAGATCCGCACCACGGCGTCGTCGGGGAGGCGGGCGGAGAGGGCCGCGATGCCGAGCAGCGCCAGCTGGGCGATCAGGGTCAGGTAGTAGAACCAGCCGCTGCCGAGCAGCACCAGGTTGGCGAGGAAGACGAGGAGGTGGAGGAAGGGCGTCGCGTAGCGGAGCAGCCGGTGGGAGAAGAGCTCGAAGGCGAAGAGCGGCGGGTAGCCGCGCGGGATCAGCATCCCTTCGCCGACGACGATGTCCCAGAGGCCGACCATCATCCGCCGTTTGCGGGCGAACTCGCCCTCGATCGTCGGCACCATCTTCTCCTCGGCGCGGGCCCCCGGCGCGTAGAGGGAGCGCAGGCCGCGCTTGGCGAGGCGGAAGGGGAAGCTGAGGTCGTGGCTGCCCGACGCGGGCAGCGCCTCGTAGGCGGTGCGGCGCACCGCGTAGATCGCCCCGTTGCCGGCGGTGACCCCGGCGAGCTCGGACTCCATCGCGCGGATCGCCATCTCGTAGCGCCAGTAGGCGCCCTCGAGGTTGTCGCCGCCCGGGTCGAGGAAGCGGACCTGGCCGCAGACGTAGCCGACCCGCTCGTCGGCGAACGGCGCCAGCAGCCGGCCGAGCGCGTCCGGCGCCCACTCGGAGTTGGCGTCGGAGAAGGCGAGGAACTCGCCGTCGGCATCGGTGACCGCTTCGTTCAGCGCGGCGACCTTGCCGCCGGGGGGCAGCTCGAGCACGAGGTCGGCGCCGGCCTCGCGGGCGCGCTCGGGGGTGGCGTCGGTGGAGCCGTCGTCGGCGACGATGATCTGCAGGCGCTCGCGCGGCCAGTCGAGCGCCAGCGCGTTGGCGACCTTGGCCGCGATCACCTCCTCCTCGTCGTAGGCGGGGATGATCAGCGAGACCAGCGGGCGCTCCCCCGGCGAGGTGCCGAGGCCGAGCGGGCGCGGGGCGCGGGGGCCGCCGAGCGATTCGCGGCCGCGGCGGGCGGTGACCAGGGCGCGCAGCACGAACGGGTAGCCGACCTGGGCGTAGACGATCGCCAGCGCGCAGAGCCAGAAGACGATCGCCGCCAGCGTGGTCACGGGCGCTCCGCCGGGCGGCCGTGCGCGGCGGGAGCGCCGGCCAGCAGTTCCTCGTAGAGCTCCAGGGTGAGGCGGGCGGCCTCGTCCCAGGAGTAGGGGCCGGCGGCGGCGGCGCGGGCGGCGGCGGCCAGCTCCTCGCGGGCGGCGGGATCGTCGATCAGCTCGCGCAGCGCGCCCGCCAGGGCGGCGGTGTCGCCGGGCGGGACGAGTCGCGCGGCGCCGGTCTCCGCCACCTCGGGGAAGCCGCCGACCGCGCTCACCACCAGCGGCTTGCCGAAGGCGAGGCCGGTGTAGAGGACGCCGGAGTGCTCGGCGTCGAGGTAGGGCAGCGCGACGACGTCGGCGCGGCGGAAGATCGCCGGGATCTCCGCCTCCTCGACGAAGCGGGTGACGAAGCGGACCTTGGCGCCGGTCAGCGCGGCCAGCTCGTGCAGCGGCTCGACCGCCATCCGCGGGTTGCCGACGATCCAGAGCTCCGCCTCCCCCACCTCGCCGAACGCCTCGAGCAGGTTCTCGAGCCCCTTGTAGGGGCGGAGCAGGCCGAAGGAGAGGACGACCGGGCCCTCGGCGCCCTCGAGCTCCGCCGGCAGCGGCTTCTCCTCGGGCAGGCGGGTGAGGTAGTCGAAGGCCCCGTGGGGGATCACCCGCACCCGCCCGGCGGGCAGGCCGACCTCCTCGCGCAGGCGGGCGGCGCCGTGCTCGGAGTGGGCGACGATCGCGTCCATCGCGCCGAAGACCTTGCCCGCGGCGCGGGCGGCACGCGGGCTCGCGTCGGGGGGCAGGATGTAGTGGGCGGTCATCACCCGCGGCCGGGTCGGCGGCAGGAGGCGCCGGTCGAGCCCGGGGAGGGTGAGCCACTGGTAGTGGACGACGTCGGCGTCGCTCGGGGCGCGGCGGAAGGCGAGCATGTCGCGCAGGTGCTCGGCGCCCTTGAACGGCAGGCGGGCGGAGGAGGAGAGGCCGCGGGCGGCGCTGCGCTTGTAGAAGCGCTCGTCGACGGTGAAGCCATCGGCCGGCGGCACGTCGCCGTAGAGGAACTCGGTCGTCACCAGCTCGACCTCGGCGCCCGCGCGGGCGAGCGCCGCGGCGAGCGCGCGGTCATACGGCGGCGTGAAGGCGGATGGGTCGACTAGTTGAACGCTTTCACGATGGGCAAATGAGGTGACTTTCGTCTGTAGATGTTCTGTCTTAGTCTTATCGTGGGACGCTTGGAAGCGGCGCTCAGCTATTGCGTGGTGAACACGAACGGCCGGGAGTTCCTGATCTCCTGTCTGGAGGCGATCAAGCGCACCCATCCCGAGGGCGTTACGAGCGAGATCCTCGTTCTCGACAACGCCTCCGACGACGGCTCCGTCGAGGAAGTTCGATCACGTTTTAGCGGTGAGATCGATCTGATTATCCCGCGAAAGAAGGGCTGGCAAGGCGGCCAACGACTCGCTGCTGATGGAACGGGCGCAGGGGCCGCTACTGCCTGCTGCTGAACGAGGACTCCGAACTGCGGCCGGGTGCCACCGCCGCCCTGATCGCCGCCCTCGACGCCGACCCGAAAGCGGCCGCCGCGACGCCGCAGCTGCTCGACGCGAACGGCGCCCCCTACCCCTGCGCCTGGCGCTTCCCGGGCGTCGGAGACCGCGCTGGCCGGGGCGTTCTTCCTGCACCGCTGGCTCACCGTCCAGAGCAAGGGCGCCGAGACCCGCCGGGTCGACTGGGCGCAGTCGAGCGCCCTGCTCGTCCGCCGCGAGGCGGCCGCCGCGATCGGCTACATGGACCCCGACTTCTTCGTCTACTACGACGAGTGCGACTTCGCCCGCCGCCTCGCCGACGCGGGCTGGCACGAGCTCTTCGTCCCCGGAGCCGAGGCCGTCCACCACGACCAGCTCGCCACCGACCTCGGCACGGGGCTGCCGCGGATCGTCGAATTCCACCGCAATCGCGACCTCTACATGCGTAAGCACCACGGCACGGCGGCGGCGCTCGCGGTCCGCGCCCTTACCGCCTGGTCCTACGGCCTGCGGGCGCTCGCCGCGACGGTCATCCCCGGGCAGCGCCCGGACGTCTACCGCGCCCACGCCAGGCAGGCGCTCCTCCCGGCGCGCGGCGTCGGCATCCGGGACCGCGCCGAAGCGGCCCGTTAGTCGACGTCGGAGTCGTTCTTCGCGGGCTTCTCGGAATCACCCGAGATGCCGGCTTTGAACTCGCGGAAGCTGCGGCCGATGCCGCGGCCCGCCTCGGGCAGGCGTTTGGGACCGAGGACGAGGATGGCGATGATCGCGACGATGGCGATCTCGAGAGGTCCGATCTGAGACATGGGTCGATTATCGGCAGATCACCCGTGGATAGCCAGTGACTATCCTGAGAAACCGCCTCGGCAGGCGCCGGGCGACCCCTCGGACGGGCGCTAGAAGCGCGAGTCCTCGTCCATACGCTCGGCTTCGTAGAGCTCGCCCGGATCGCCGTCGACGGCCGCCGGACGGTTGCGCAGGGCGGTGAAGCTCGCGGCCAACTCGCGCGGGTGGCGCAGGCGGGCCAGCCAGCCGCGCTCTTCGGCGGTGAAGAAGCCGCTCACGAGCAGCACGACGGGGTAGAGCAGCGCCAGCGCCAGCCTGCCGACCAGGCCGCCGAAGCCCGAGGCGGGCAGCACCAGCTCCCCCAGCCCGACCAGCGCCGCGGCGGCGAAGAGGACCCGGGCGAGGCGTCCCCATTCGTAGGGCACCGGGAAGAGGCGCTGGGTGAACCCGTACATCAGGACGATCACGACCAGGTAGGAGGCGACCAGCGCCAGGCCGGCGCCGACGATCCCCAGCGGCGGCACCAGGATCAGGTTGAGGGCGATGTTGGAGACCAGCGCCGCGAGCGCCGCCGGCAGGTTGTACTCGGTGCGCCCGGTGCGGCCGAGGATCACCACCATCACCATGTAGAGCGCGTAGAGGGTGACCGCGGCGGCGATCAGCCCGACCACTTCGTAGGCGTCGAAGAACTTCGGCGCGGCGAAGAAGCGCAGCAGGTACTCCGCCAGCAGCCAGAGCCCGACCACCAGCCAGGTGCAGCCGGCGAGGAAGAGGGTGATCACGGTGGCGTAGGTGCGGCGCGCCTCGTCGTCGTCGCGGATCGAGTAGGCGAGCGGCGGCCAGGCGAGCTGGAAGCCGCGGACCAGGACGTTCACCGCCTGGGCGAACTTCACCGCCAGCGAGTAGAGGCCCGCCTCGCCGAGGCCCTTCACCTGGACGATGATCAGCCGGTCGGCGAAGTTGAGCAGGTAGAGGCTGACCTCGGCGGGCATCGTCGGCAGGCCGAAGCGGAGGAGGCGGCGCAGCAGCGGTCGGTCGACCCGCAGGGTGAGGCGCCGCCGCTGCATGAAGATCATCGCCAGGACGAAGACGACGCCGACCAGGTAGGAGCCGAGCAGGAGGCCGCGCGCCCCGTCCCCCGCCCCGACGACGAGGACGATGGTCAGCGCGATCGTCGCCAGCACGTTGGCGATCGTGGTGACGAAGTAGGCGCGGGCGCGCTCGTCGAGGCGGAACAGCGCCAGCAGGTATTCGAACAGCGTCGCCACCCAGAGGCCGCCGATCGCGATCCGGGTCAGTTCGGCCGCCGTGTGGAGTTCGTCGGGCTTCGGGTTGAGCAGCGCTTCCGAGAGCGGCCCGGCGAACGGCAGGGCGATCAGCGCGGCGATCGTCGCGGTCCAGAAGAGGCCGGAGAAGGTGGCGGCGACGATCGCGGCCGGGTCCTCGTCCTCGCGGTAGTAGAAGCGCAGCACCGCCTCGATCAGGCCGAGCCGGACGACGATGCTGGCGGAGACGACGGCGGCGAAGAGGACCTCGGCGGCGCCGTAGTCGTCGAGGCTGAGGTGGCGCGTGTAGAGCGGCAGCAGCGCGACCGCGATCAGCTTCGAGATGATGCTCGCCGCGGTGTAGGCGGCGCCGGTGGTGGCGAGTCGCCTTAGGTATCCGGACACGCGACCACCCTAGAACGGGCGTGGGAAGGTCAAGCCGGATCGGGAACTGCCGGCGCCGGCGACCCGGCCGCGGGCGCCTGCCGACGGGGGGCGCCGCTGCGGGTGGCGGCCAGCGAGGCTCCGATTGCCATCAGGACCCAGGTGATCGGGTCCTGGAAGAAGCCGGCGTAGGCCATCGTGTGGACGAGCAGCGCGACGAAGGCGGCGAGCACGGCGGCGCGGGCGATGAAGGCGTAGGGCGGGCCGCGCTCACCGTCCGGCCCGCGCGCCCAGAGCCCGGCGCCCATCGTCCACAGCGAGACGACGACGAGGGCGATGTAGGACGCCAGCCCGATCAGCCCCTGCTCGGCGCCGACCGTGACCGGCTCGGTGTGGGAGATCGTCACCGGGGCCTTCTTTTCGGTTTCCAGGTGGTTGATGTAGGACTGCTGGAAGGACCCCGAGCCATAGCCCCAGAGCGGGCGTTCGGAGAACAGTTCGGCGCCGCCGGAGACGAGGTTGGCGCGGCCGCCGGTGTCGAGGTTGAGGCGGCCGAAGTCGAAGCCCTTGCCGCCGATCAGGATCACCACCAGCGCCGCCCCCACGGCGACGACGCCGACCACGCCGAGCGTCCAGCGCCACGACCAGCGCAGCGCCGCCAGCAGCGCCAGGCCGGCGAGCACGGCGAGGAAGCTCGACTGGCTGAAGGTCTGGGCGAGGCCGATCCAGAGGACGAGGATCGCCCCGCAGAGGAGCCAGAAGGCGCGCCGCTCGCGGACCCAGAGCATCGCCGCGGTGATCACGACCAGCACCAGCGACAGGTAGCGGCCGTAGATGTTCGGGTCCCAGAACATCGAGTTGACCCGGAAGTAGGTGTGGAATTCGTTCGAGCGGATCACCGCCTCGTTCCAGAAGAGGCTGCGGCTGGCGTACTCGACGCTGCCGATCAGCACGAAGGCGACCGCCTCGACCGTGACCAGGACGAGGGCGGAGACGAGCAGGCGGCGGTCCCAGGGCAGCTCGCGCAGGAGGATGTAGGCGAGGGTGAAGGGGACGAGGAAGAAGCAGACTTCCTGCAGGCCTTTGGAGAAGTCCTCCGAGTAGAGCGCCTGCAGCGCGTAGAGGACGACGAAGATCGCCAGCGTTTTCGCCACCCAGCGCGGCCGCCGCACCTCCGCCGGCGGCGGCAGGAAGATCGCCGCCAGCACCCCCGCGGCGATGACGACGTAGAGCGGCACCAGCAGGTTGGCGGTTTCGCCGCCCGATTCCAGCGGGATCCGGAACGGCAGCGTGCCGATGATCGCCAGCGGCATCAGCGCCGGCCACCTGACGAACACCCAGGCGAGGGCGAAGACGATGACCGCCCCGACGACGATCGCCACCGCGGCTTTCGCCTGGTGATGGCGCAGGTCGACGATCTGCTGGTTGTGCCACTGGTTGCCGAGGATCAGCAGCGGGAAGAGGACGAGCGCGGTCAGCATCGCGGCCGAGCGCACCCGGCCCGCGGGCAGGAGGATCGAGGCGGCGGCGCAGGCGGCGGCGATCACCACGCCCGCGCCGGAGAGGAAGGCGCTCAACCGGCGCCCTTCCCCTGGCCGGTCTTCTTGGTGCCGTAGCCGCTACCAAAGCTGCTCGTCGCCGTGCCGCAGAGGACGCCCTGCGGCACCTTGTGCAGGCGGATCGTCCCGGGCGCGGTGAGGCTGCGCCCTTCGTCTTCGAGGATCACCCGCAGCTTGTACCGCCCGGGCGGCTGGATCACGCCGGCTTCGTTCGTCCCGTCCCAGTGGAAGGTGTGGAAGCTGTAGCGCTTGAGGAAGGTGTGGCGGGCGAGCTTGGCGACGATTTCGCCGCCCGGCCGGATCACCTCGACCATCCCGTCGTTGGAGGTCGTGGTGCGGAACTTCAGCTTGATTTCGTCACACGGCGGGGTGAAGGCGTTCGATTTCTTCTTCCCGATCCCGACCCGGTCGACCAGCAGCGGGTCGCGCTTGACGCGTTGCGCGTAGGCGAAGGCGGCGAGCGTGGCGACGACAAGCAGCGCGAAGACGACGGCGGCTAGGTCAGCCTTCCGCCGCGGCATTGTCCTCGCCGACGACCACCGAGACTTTGGCCTGGTTCGAGACTTCCGCGACTTCGGGCACGATCGGCTGCACTTTTTTGATGTTCAGCCGTTCGGCCACCACCTTGGCTTCCGGCTTGGCGCCGGGTTCGAACATCACCACCGATTCGGCGAAGGTGGAGTTCGTGTTGGTGACCGCGCCCAGTTCGAAGCCCTTGTTTTCGATCTTGTCGCCCCAGCTCGCCGCCAGGCCGGTGACCGAGGTGCCGTTCAGCACCGCCACTTCGATTTCGCTCGGCTTGATCTTGGCGGCGGTGGCCTTCTTGCCCTTGCCGGCTCGGCTTGGCGCCGCTGCTGCTGTCGCTGCCGTCGTTGAGGACGGCGTAGGCGACCCCGCCGACGACGAGCACGAAGACGACGAACAGCACCCCGAGCAGCGCCGGCCGCGACAGCGATTCGCCGAAGCCGGAGAAGCGCTCGCGGAAGCGCTCCCCGCGGGTGAGTTCCGGCAGCCCTTCCTCGCGCCGCTGGCGGCGGACCTCGCGCTGCTCGATCGCGTCGTGCTCGGCGGTTTTCGACTCCTCCAGTTCGCGCAGCTCCTCCGCCCGCTGGGCGGCGATGTTCTGCGTCGCTTCCATCCGTTCCTGTTCACGCTCGGGCGCCGAACCGGCCCAATCGCGCAGCCGGCGGATGTCGCGGCCGTGGGCGAAAAGGAGCAGCGCGAAGACAGCCAGCCCTAGGAATGACGCGAGCCCCGCGAAGGAGCCGATTCTTTCAACGGTGTGGAGCAAAGTTGCGGAAGGCTACTCGTCCAGCACGACTTTGGTCGCGTTTCTGGCCGGTGAGGCGATCAGGTCGACGACCCGCTCCGCCAAGTTAGCCTCGTCCCCGGCCAGAATCAGCGCTTCCAGCGAGGCAAGCGTCGACTCCACCCAGTCGGGCGCCAGGGCAGTCGTGCGGACCGCCCGGTTGATCCGCTTCGCCGCCGTCGGCTGGGCGACCTCGTTCTCGGAGAAGAGCACCTCGGAAAGCTTCTCCCCCGGCCGCGGCTGGGTGAACTCGATCGCGATGTCGCGTTCGGGCTCGTAGCCCGCCAGGCGGATCATGTTGTGCGCCAGGTCGACGATCTTCACCGGCTCGCCCATGTCGAGGACGAACACCTCGCCTTTGCCGGCCCCGATGTCGCCGGCGCGGATCACCAGCTGCACCGCCTCCGGGATCGTCATGAAGTAGCGCGTCATCTCCGGGTGGGTCACGGTGACCGGGCCGCCGCGCTCGATCTGGCCGCGGAAGATCGGCACCACGCTGCCCGAGGAGGCGAGCACGTTGCCGAAGCGCACCGAGGCGAAGCGGGTCCCCGGGTGGGCGTGGGCGGCGGTCTCGACGATCCACTCGGCCATCGCCTTCGAGGCGCCCATCACCGTCTTCGGGTTGACCGCCTTGTCGGTCGAGATCAGGACGAAGCGCTCGGCCTTCGCCGCGGCGGCGGTTTCGGCGGTGATCCGGGTGGCGATCGCGTTGTTGCGGATCGCCTCGAGCGGGTTGGCCTCCATCAGCGGCACGTGCTTGTAGGCGGCGGCGTGGAAGACGACGTCGGGCTTGAAGCGCTGCATCGTCTCCAGCATCCGGTGCGGCTCGCGGCAGTCGGCGAGCACCGACTCGGCGTTGGAGAAGTGGCGCTCGTCGAGCATCTCGCGCTCGATTTCGAAGAGGTTGTCCTCGGCGTGGTCGAGCATCACCAGGAGCTTCGGGCCGACCCGGGCGATCTGGCGGCAGAGCTCGGAGCCGATCGAGCCGCCCGCCCCGGTGACGAGGACGATCTTGTCGTGCAGGTAGGCCCCGACCCGGTCGATTTCGATCACGACCGGCTCGCGGCCGAGCACGTCCTCGACCTGCACGTCGCGCAGCTGTTTGGAGAGCTGCACGCCGCCGCGCAGGAGCTCGAAGACGGTCGGCAGGGTGCGCACGCGGATGCGCCGCTCGCGGCAGGCGGCGACGACCTTGGCGCGCAGCGTGCCCGGTGCCGAGGGGATCGCGATGATCACTTCGTCGGGGTCGGTCTCGTCGAGGATCGGGGCGATCTCGTCGGTCGAGCCGAGCACCTTGACGCCGCCGTTCATCCGCATCCCGCGCTTGCGCGGGTCGTCGTCGATGAAGCCGATCGCGGTGCCGCCGAGGGCCGGGTTGAGGCGCAGCTCGCGGACCACCATCTGGCCGCCTTTGCCGGCTCCCACCACCAGCACCTCGTGCTTGGGGACCCGGTCGCCCTTCGAGGGGCGCTCGACGATCAGCCGCACCAGCAGGCGGGCGCCGGCGAT
>CAWBRE010000027.1:0-18540 GCA_963791095.1 uncultured Solirubrobacterales bacterium | reverse complement strand
GTCGCTCCCCGCCGGATCGTCTGCTGTAGCGCACGGTTTCGCCGTGCCAAACACCGGCGTAGCGATTACGGGGCGGAAAAACGGATGAATTTCTGAGTTGTACGCGTAAGTTTTTGTTACCTTGGCGCCTTGTTCAGCCGATTCTTACCCACCCTGCGGTGTGGTTTCTGCGGCTTGGGCTTTGCTCTGATCGGACTTGTACTTCTTGGGTCCGCTTCTTCGGCCAGAGCCGGCGTGCTGCCATCGGGATTCCAGGAGAGAGAAGTCTTCTCCGGTCTGACCGCGCCGACCTCAGTCGCCTTCTCTCCCGACGGCCGCGTCTTCGTCGCCGAGAAGAGCGGGGTCATCAAGGTCTTCGACAGCCTCACCGACCCGACGCCGACGGTCTTCGCCGATCTCTCCAACGAGGTCTACAACTACTGGGACCGTGGTCTGTTGGGGCTCGCGCTCGATCCTGAATTCCCGACCAAGCCTTACGTCTACGTTCTCTACACGCGCGATGCCGAGCCTGGTGAAGCGAACGTCCCGAAATGGGGCGGAACCTCGCCAAGCGATACCTGCCCCACGCCGCCCGGGCCAACCACGGACGGCTGCGTCGTCACCGGACGGCTCTCGAAACTGACCGCCGTCGGCGACACGATGATCGACGAGACGCCGTTGATCACCGACTGGTGCCAGCAGTTCCCCAGCCACTCGATCGGCGACCTCGCCTTCGGCCCCGAAGGCGACCTCTTCGTCTCCGGCGGAGAGGGCGCCAACTTCGACAGCGCCGACTGGGGGCAGAGCGGCGCGCCGGTCAACCCCTGCGGTGACCCGCCGGGCGGCATCGGCGGCACGATGGCGGCGCCCACTGCCGAAGGCGGTGCCCTGCGCGCCCAGGACGTCCGCACCCCCGCCGACCCGACGGGGCTCGATGGCGCGGTGTTGCGGGTCAACCCAGAAACCGGCGCGGCAGCGCCCGGCAATCCGTTGAGTCGAGCTCCGACGCCAACGCGCGCAGGATCGTCGCCTACGGGCTGCGCAACCCGTTCCGTCTCGCGGTGCGACCCGACACCGGTGAAGTCTGGGTCGGGGACGTCGGCTGGGGAACCTGGGAGGAGATCGACCGGATCTCGAACCCTGCCGGACCCAGTGCCGCCAACTTCGGCTGGCCTTGCTACGAGGGCGGGGCAGGCGGAGCCAGCATCCGACAGGGCGCCTACGAGGGCGCCGGCCTCAACCTCTGCAAAAGCCTCTATACGGCTGGACCCAACGCCGTCGTGGCCCCGTATTACGCGTATGAACACTCGGCTCAGGTCGTTCCTGGCGAGACCTGCGCGACCGGCAGCTCGTCGACGTCGGGGCTCGCTTTTTACGGCGGCAGCTCATTCCCGGAACGCTACGACGGCGCCCTGTTCTTCGCCGATTACTCGCGCGACTGCATCTGGGTGATGCTGCCGGGGCCCGGGGGCCTGCCCGATCCGTCGAAGATCGAACCCTTCGACGAAGGTGCCGCGGCGCCGGTCAACCTGATCGAAGGCCCTGGCGGCTCGCTCTATTTCCCAGATCTCACCTCAGGCAAGGTCTGGCGGATCAGCTATGCGGCGGGCAATGGGTTCCCGGTCGCGAACGCCACCGCCACGCCCAGCTACGGCCTGGCCCCGCTGAGCGTGCAACTCGATGCGCAGGGGTCCTCGGACCCGGACCCGGGAGAAACCCTCAGCTATACCTGGGACCTCGACGGGGACGGACAGTTCGACGACTCGACTGAAGTTGCACCGCACTACACGTACACCACCAACGGCGTCCACGTCGCCAAGGTCAAAGTCACCGACAGCCACGGCGCCAGCGACGTCGCATCGGTCCCGATCCAGGTCGGCAACACCCCTCCGAGCGTCTCGATCACGGCGCCCAGTTCCAGCCTGACCTGGGCGGTGGGAGACCAGATCTCATACTCGGCGACCGCGACCGACCCCCAAGACGGGACCCTGCCTCCCTCGGCCTACAAGTGGAAGATCCTCGTCCACCACTGCCCGTCCAACTGCCACCTGCACGTGCTCGAAGAAGTAAGCGGGGTGAAATCGGGATCGCTCGTGGCGCCCGATCACGAGTATCCGTCCTGGCTCGAGATCCAGTTGACCGTGACCGATTCCGGTGGCCTGACCGCGACGCAGTCCGTGGAAGTCCACCCGAAGACCGTGAACCTCGACCTCGAAACCTCGCCGCCCGGCATCGACCTCGATGTCAACGACCTCTCGACCAGCACCTCGGGCTCGGCCATCACCCTGATCCAGGGGTCGACCGCGACGCTCTCCGCGCCCAGCCCGCAGATGGTGGGCGGCACCCAATACGTCTTTCAATCCTGGTCGGACGGCGGTGCAGCGGCCCACAACATCATGGTGGCCAAAGACGAGACGCTGAAAGCGACCTTCGCCGCCGCCTCGGGACCGCCGAGAGGGGCGCCCCCCGCCGCCACGACTGCCGCGCCAACCGCGCCGACGATCGCCGCCACCGCCCCCGCCTCTCCGGGGCCCACCAGACGGCCGGCGGTCTCCGGCACCCTCGGCGCCAGACCCGGTGCCACGATCGCGATCTTCACCAACGCGAACTGCGCCGGAAGCCCTGCCGTCAAGGGAACCCCCGAGGACTTCGCAGGCACCGGAATCCAGGTCACCGTCGCAGCCAACGCGAGCACTGTCCTGAGTGTCGACGCAAACAACGCCGCGGGCACCTCAGCCTGCTCGAAGCCGCTGACCTACGTCGAGGACTCGACCCCACCCGAAACGACGATCTCCACTTCCCCCCGGGCGCGAAGGGCATCTTCCGCGGCCGGCACCCGCGCCCGCTTCGCCTTCACGGCGAACGAGCCCACCTTGAGGTTCGAATGCAGCCTCGACCGCGGTCACTTCGGACCATGCTCCTCGCCGAAGGTCTACCGCAAGTTGAAGCCCGGGCGGCACCGCTTCGAGGCCCGCGCCGTCGACCTCGCCGGCAACGTCGACCCGACGCCGGCCATCCGCAGGTTCAGCGTGAGCGGGCGTCCGCGGACGGCCAGCAAGCGCTGAGCGGCCGGTTCCTTCTCACTGTTCCTTCGTCGTGATCGCCGCGGCGCGTGCGTCGACTTCCTCGCGGGTCACCTCGACGAGTGCCTCGATACCGAAGCCTTCAAGAGCGAAGGCGGCCATCGCCGCACCGAGCCGCAGAGCCGCAGCGAGATCGGGCGTTTCCGTTCCCGTCTCCGCCAGCGCCCCGAGGAAACCGGCGGCGAACGCATCGCCGGCCCCGGTGGGATCGACCAGCTCGACCGGCGGGGCGGGGACGGAGATCGTCTGTTTGGCGGAGTGCAGTGAGGCACCCTCGGCGCCCCGCTTCACGATCACCGATCCGGCGCCGGCCTCGAGCAGCGTCGCGATCCCCTCATCGGTGGACTCCCGGCCGGTCAGGGCGGCGAGCTCGAATGCGTTCAGGATGACGAAATCGGTCCTGCCACAGAGCTCCAAGACCAGGTCGGGAGACTCGGCGATCCAAGACTCGCGAGAGTCGAGCGCCGAGAGCTTCGCGTCGGGCGAGGAGTCGAGAGCATGCCGCTGGCTCACCGGGTCCATCGCGCCGAGGAAGAGGCAACCGGTGGCCCCGATCGCGGCGGGACGATAGTCCTCGACGACGCCGACGTGGCGCTCGACCGTGGTCGCGTTGGCGAAGTCGGCGCCGTAGCGCCCGTGCCAGGCGTAAGTCCGGCCGGGCAGGCGCGCGAGCGCCGAGATGTCGACCCCGAGGGCGACGAGCGCCTCCTCTTCAGCGGCGAGGAAGTCCTCGCCGACGGCGCCGACGATGTTGACCGGAGCGAAGAGTCGGGCAGCGGCGGCGAAGCAGGTCGCCGAGCCCCCGAGAAGTCGATCGCGGCGACCGCGCGGCGTTTCGATCGTGTCGAGCGCGACCGAGCCGAGGACGGTGATCGGGAGCGGGTCCGGATTGACGCCTGCGCCAGGTGATGCCAAGCGCCGATCCTAGAGCCCGCTGGTCGCCTCTTCGACGAAGACGCGCCAGGCAGGCTTCGGTTCGCCGTCGGGACGGACCAGGCCGAAGTAGTCGTCGAGGTCGGCCGGGCTTGCTTCGGCGCTCTGGTACTCGTACCAGATGAGGCCTGAGATGAGGCCGCGGTCGGTCGTGTGCAAGAGGTCGAAAGTCTGCTGCACGAAGCGGGCCTGAGTTTCTTCGGAGACCGCGAGTTCCGCTTCCGGAGCCGTCGACCAGCCGACCTCGGTGATCCACAATTTGAGGGCGGCGGCACCGTGGTCGTCGAGGAATCGGCGAATGTCGGTGATTCGACAGAACTGCAGCGCCGTCGCCTGCCAACGCGCCTGCACCCCGGGGGAGCGGGTGGAGGGCGTGCAGGCGCGCGGCGAGGCGCCTTCGCCTTGGTAGGGATGGACGCTGACTCCGTACGCGTACTTGCCGAGGTCCGGCACCGCGTCGAACATCGCCGCCAGGAAGGGCTTCCAGGGCCAGCCGGACGAGACGATGCGCGTATCGGCTTCCAGCATGAACCGCGACGACGGGTCGGCGCCCTGCGACGCCTGGACGACGGATTTGAACATCCGCGCGTAGGCGGCCGGGTCCGGCGGGCCGGGACCCCAGAACCGAGCCGTGTACGGCTCGTTCCAGATGTCCCAGTACTCGATCGGATCGGCGGGCAGCCCCGGGTGTTCCTGCCAGAAGCTCCCGTTCGAGCCGTAGCGCGCCAGCGCTTCGCGGACGAAGGCCGAGAACGCTTCCAGCTGCGGGCCCGAGGTCGGAGGGTCGTTCCACTGCGGAGCGATCCATTCCGGCGATGAGCCGAGCACACCCATGATCTGAAGGTCGTGTTCGGCGGCGGCGGCGACCCAGCGGTCCATGCTGCCCCAATAGGTGTGTCCTGGGTGGGGCTGAATCGTCGACCAGTCGACGTCTTCGCGGATGAACGTCACTCCGCTGGCCTGCAGTTTCGCCGCGACCTGTTGAAGTTCAGCATCGCTGCGATCGCCGAGCCGCGCGACGATCCCGACCGGAGTCGGGGCGGCGGGTTCGCGGTCGATCGCGACCGCCTGCTGGATCCCGCGCCCGGAGCTGGGGGACGCGGAGATGGCCGCGGCGGCGGCCAGCAGCGCGACCAGGCAGGCGGCGAAGAAGGCGGTCTTTCGGACTCTCGAGGTCATCGTCTCGGCTCTTCTCGCGACCGCGCGTGAGGCACGCGCGCGAGACGAATTCATCGACCCCGCCGAGGCGACCCTTGAGTCCGGCAGCCAGGTTGGCCGTATCGGCCATGTCGACCGCGAGCGGGTTGCTCGGACTAGGGACGAGCGGCGCGGAGGCGGCCGAGCAGATAGCCGCCCGTGACGACGCCGAGACCGGCGAGGATCGCCCCCGCCCGCAGCAGCCCGTCAGGCTCGCGGCGTCGCGCCGAAAGGGTGATTCCGTGCCAGATCCCCAGCGGCAGGACCCGCAGGGTGTAGCGGCGCTCGGAGGAGAGGCCGTCGCCGGGGCCGACGAGCTCCGTCATCAGCGCCTTGCCGCCGCCCTCGCCAAAGCAGCGCTTGACGAAGTAGGAGAACTGCGCCCGCCCGTCGCTGACCCAGTGGTCCACCCCGGCCGCCGGCTCATAGCGGATCGACCCATGTGGCAGCGCCTGGAGGGCGCGGATGCAGAGCTCGGTCTCCTCGCAACCGAAAGGGGTCGTTCCTTGGTGGCCGAGCTCATGGCGGAAGCCGCCGACACGCTCGAAGACGCTGCTGCGAAACGACATGTTGGCGCCGATCATGTTGCGCGTCGGCCCGGCCTCTTCCGGCACCCCAAGGTAGGTGCAGCCGACGACCCAGTCGAACTCACGCGGGAACCAGCGCGGGCGCTGCGATTCCCAGTGGGCGCGGATGGAGCCGCCGACTCCGAGCACGCTTTCATCCTTGTACACGGCGAGAAGCACCTCGAGCCAATCGCGATCCGGCGTGGCATCGTCATCGAGGAAGGCGATCACGTCCTCCTCGGCAGCGGCGACGCCGGTGTTGCGCGCGCCCGAGAGACCTTGGCGCTCGGCGTTTGGCATCGCCACGACCCGCACGCCGAACCGTTGCCGGACATGCTCCAACAACGGCTCGTTGTGGTCGATCACGACCAGCACACGGTCCGGTGGGCTGGTCTGGTCGAGGACCGCCTCGATCGCGTCGACGAGCAACTCCCAGCGGTCGTCGGAATAAGCGCAGATCACCACCGCGGCCGAGAGCTGGGCGCCATCCCCGGTCACCGGGCTCACTGGCGGTCGGGGAAGTACTCGTAGATCAGGACGTTGCCCGCATCGTAGATGCGATCGAAGAGTGGGCTGCTCGCGAACTTGTCAAGCGATGCCTTCGCCAACGGTTCGGTCCTGGTGCCCGACTGGGGCTCATTCGGGCTGTAGTACCAGTCCACGATCGGAACCTGTTCGGTGATCCGCCGATCGATCACGAGGAAGCGCACCCGGTCGCGGTCGAGCTCGGTGAGGACCGGCTGGGTGATCGAACGCGGGAAGAAGATCCGCCATGGCCGTGCCCCGTTCTCCTGCCCGGAGATCACGTTCTGGTTGCCGTAGCCGCCGAAGACCTCGAAGCCCGCGCGATCGCCGGTGACGATGTTGTTGCGCCCGTAGTGCCCTTCCAGCCAGTTCGAGGCGGCAAAGACTTCGGCGGTCATCGAGAGCGGATCGGCGGTCGGTTCGTAGGGCCCCGGCAGACCTTGGTGGAGGCTGGTCCGCTCGACCACGCCGCCGAGGAAGATGATGAAGATGGCGGCCGTGCCGAGCGCCGTCTTCAGCGCGTTGCCGCCTCGCAGCAGCGGCACCAGGGAGGCGGCGACGATCGGCGCCAGGCCGATGAAGGCGAACTCCCAGACCCGGTTGACGGAGCTGTTGGAGATCAGGAAGGAGACGGGGATGGAGAGGAAGTAGGTGACCCCGATCGCGGCGAACGCGGCGCTGAAGTACCGCTCGCGCCATTCATGACGACGGGTGATTCGCAGCAGGGTCAGGCCGAACGCGACGGCGAGCAGCAACACCGCCAGATAGGTCCCGTATTTCTCGTAGAGGGGAGCGGTGGAGCGTGCGAACGGCTGCCGGTGTTCGGAACTGCCACCGAAGAAACGCGAGACCGCGTCGGCGCTCTCCCGAATCGTGGGAGACACGTATTCGACCGTGTACGGGGCCACGAACAGGATCCACGCACCGGCAGCGAGCGCCGTCACGACAGCGGCCAGGATCAGGCGCCGGGAGATCGACGCCGCCCAGGTCTGCGCCCAGATCGCAGCGAGGCCAAGGGCGAGGAACAGTACGGCCAGCACCCAGGAGGTGATGTGGTGGGAGACGACGATCGCCAGGCACAGGGCCAAGGCGACGCTCATCAACCCGTTCGAGGTCCGCAGGCCGGTGTTGTCGGAGAGGACGACCGCCGTCAGCGCCGAGGCAGCCAGCGGCAGCGCGAACGACTCATAGGCGAAGTAGGAATCGAAGAAGATGTAGGCGGGGTTGGCGGCAAAGACGACGACCGACAACAGGGCGACCCTGCTGGAGCCGCTGATCCGCTCGTACAGCAGGAAGAGTGCGCCCAACATCAGCGCGTGGACGACGGCGATCAGGATGTTGCCGGCGACGAAAGGCGAGAGCCCGGTGAGCGAGCTCAGCGCGCCGGCGGTCGCGGCCAGCCCAGGGAAGAACTCGACCGCCTTGTTGATCGGGTTGGCGAGAAACAGGCCGTGATCCCCATTGAGGTGCTCCAGGGCACGCCAGTGGGCGAGCTCATCGAAGTAATTGAAGAAGGCCGGGCTGTGGAAGAGCTTCGGTAGATAGAGAAGGCCGCCGAGGGCGAGGGAGGCGGCGAAGCCGGCGGCTCGGGTCGGGCCAGCGGCGATAAGTCCCGCGACGGATACGACCATCGTCGCGATCGCCGCCCAGAAGAGGAGGTGGAGGCCGGCGGTCTCGCCCGACCAGGCCCGCAGGTAGGTCAGCCCGAAAATGCAGGCGGCGAGGATGAATCCCGCCGGCCACCAGCGGCTCCAGCCGAGCAGCGCGCCACCGCTGCGCTGCCCGAGCACCGGTTCGCGCGAGGTGAGTTCGAGTTCGTTCGTGGCTTCAGTGGCCATGGCTTGCCTCCCCCTGCCGCATCTGCCGCAGGGCGAGCAGGTAAAGCAGCCCGTTCGAGATGACGATCGTGGTCGCGGTGACGGTCGCGGCGCCGTTGATGCCAAAATGTGGGGTGACCGCAAGCAGCAAGGCGATGTCGGCGAGCGCCGAGATCCCGTAGACGGTGGCGACGGTCCGCTGGGCGCCGGTCAGCAACAAGAGGTAGGCGGCGGGGCCGGTGATCGCGTTCACCAGTTGGCCCGCCGCGAGGATGCGCACGACCGTGTCGGCGCTCTCGTACTGGGGCCCGAAGGCGCCGAGGATCAGGTTCGGCCAGAGGATGAGCACACCGGCGATCGCCAGCGAGGGCCAGGTGATCAGCCGCATACCGAGTCGCATCGAGCCGCGTAACGCCACCATGTCGCCCGCCGTGTGATGGCGGACGAAGAGAGGGGCCAGCACCGCGCTGACGGCGGTGAGGACGAAGGAGACGATGAACGCGGTTTTGCTGCCGGCGGCGTAGATGCCGACTTCCTGGGCCGAGCGAAAGAGCCCGAGCGTAAGCAGGTCCGATTGGTTGATCAGCAGCGTCGACATCGTCACCAGCCAAAGGGGGGCCGAGAGCAGGAGCCAGGTCCGCATCTCGATCGCAGGCCGGACCTCGGCGGCGAATGCTCGCGGCGCCGAGCGGCGCAGGTAGAACCACTGCGCTCCGATGACCAGGACGAAGCCGGCGCCCGTAGCCAGCAGCATCTGTTCGGCCGAGAGCCCGCCGGAGGCGAGTGGGATGGCAAGTCCGATGATCAAGATCAGGCACATCGGGAGGAGTTCGCCGACGCCGTAGGCAAGGACGACGCGGTGGGTGCCGCGGGTCGTCTCCCGAAGGACGTTCACCAAGCCGACGATCAAGATCAGACCCATCCCGAGGAGCAGCGCCGACTGCGAGGCACCACCGCCGACCAGTAGGACCACACCGGCGGCGGCGGCCGCGAACAACACCCCGCTCACGATGGTGACCTGGACGCTGCGCCGGATCAGTCCGTTGAGCAGATCCCAACGCTCTTCCTGGATGTACTGGGGGACGAAGCGCAGAACGCTGAGCGTGAGGCCGAGCGTCGCCGGGACGACCAACACCTGGGTCCAGCCGAAGGCGAAGGAGTAGCGGCCGAACTCGACCGGTCCGCCGCGACGGGCGAAGAGGATCTGGATCAGGTAACGGACCACGGCGGTGAGGACGCCGACGCTCAGGACCAGGATCGCCCGGCGCGCGATGCCGGCTCCCTGTCCGCCGCCGACCAGGTCCAGGAGGCGCCCGCGGACCATGGATCGTGTGGCGCCGAGGCGTCCGGCGACGTCTGCCTGCGGGCCGGTCATGAATCGATCTCCTGCGTCAGGCCATCGGGCGAAAGCGGGTAGCCGTAGCGGAGAAGCATCGGAAAGGTGAGCGCGGTGACGGTTCGACGGTCCCGGTCCTCCATCGCCGAGATCCACTCGATGTCCTCGCGGACCATGAGCGGTCGTCGGTCCAGCCGCAGAGGGTTGCCGGAGACCGTGTGGTACGCGGCCCCCATCGCCGACGCGGTGGCCGCCGCCCCTTGGTGTGGGCCCAGGATGCGGGCGAGGACCCGGGGAGGATCGGCGGTCAGATCCTCGTAGCGCAGCCGCGTGTACCGAGGTGAGACCCAGCGCAGCGCCTCGGCCGAGACGTTCCTCATGTTCCAGCCGACCGCGGCGCCGCGCGGGCGGATCAGCGGCATGAACTCTTCGCGATCGACGATCTCCGGGCGCCGGCGCTTCCGCCGCCAGGAGTACGAGACAGCGCGACTGTCGCGGACCAGGTGGACGATCTCGACATCCACCCCCTGGATCCGAGAAAGCATCAGTCCATACGCGGCGTCCTTCGATGAATCGACGATCGCGGGAACGCCGGCAACCGCACGGATCGCCCGGTAGAGCGCAAGCAGGACCGAGTCGAGGGGGTCGGGCGCGCCCCCGGTCCGGACGAGCCGCCGAGAGACCTCCTGCCAGCGCTCCCGGCGCTGCTCCAGGGCGGCGATTCCGGCGGCCATGGCCGTGGCGTCGACCCCGTCGGGGCCGGCGAAGGCCTCGGCGACGACCGCCGTCCAAAAGGGACAGTCGTGGAAGGGCTCGCCGCAGCTACAGAGTTGGTTCTCGATGAAACCGCGCTCCCAGATTCGCCGGATCTCACCACCGGAGAAAACTGCGGCCTCTTCGCCGAGCAATCGCTCCAGCAGCGTGCTGCCACTGCGCGGGAAGCCGACGATGTAGATGACTTTGACGGGGGAACGCAGGAGTGTCAGAGATCGCCGGCTCACTGTTCGGACCCCGCCTTGGCCGGATCGGTCGCCACCTTGAGTCGAACCGATCGGTAGGGATCGGGACCGCCGCGGTAGATCGCCGCGTTCAGCCAATGCACGCCGGCGGGCACGGGAAGGAGAAGCGTGTGACTGCCGTCGCCGGCGACCTCGACCTGGCCCGACGCAATCGTGCGGCCGTCCCCTAGAACGGAGTAGCGATATTCCTGAGCCTGGTCGTCGTGATTTTCGACCGTCAGTAGAGCCTCGTCACCGCGCATCGCGATGGCGAGCGCCGAGAAGGTGCCGGGCAGAGCGTCCACCCGCAGGGTTGCCACCGTGAGGACCCCGAAGCCGACCAGCAGGGCGACCGAGACCGCGACGACCGGTAGTGGCACCTTGGGGAGCGGCGGTGGCACGAACTCGCCTTCATCAGCCCGCGCGATCGCCGTCAACCCACCGGCGACGCCGATGAGGCCGAGGCCGAGCGCGCCGGCGCCTCGGGAGATCTCGCCGAAGATGAGGCCGAGTGAGATTCCCAGCGCCAGTGAGATCCCGATCGAAAGAGCCACCGAGAGCACGCTCCGCAGCCTCCAGTCGATCTCGGAGCCCAGGGGCACCACCGCGCAGACCCACAACGCGCCCGGCAACACCAGTACCAGCGGCACTCCGACCAAGGCTCGCAGCGGCGTCCAGATGCCGACCGCGACCATCGCCGCGGCGACGATCGTCGCCGCCAGGAGGATGACGATGAGGCGTCGATAGGTCATTGCACCCTTGAGCTCACTCCGCGTCGACCGACGCGTGCGGAGCCTTCTCACCGTCCAGCACGGCGAGCACCGCGTCGAAGATGTCGGTCACCGGAAACGGGGTCGGAGGCTCGGACCGCCAACGCGTGCCGCTGTAGAAGAAGACACCGTCAGCCGAGGGCGCGTCCGGCAGGTACCCGTGCATCGCCTTCTCCGGGTAATCCCGCTGGCCAAGGAACGGCGGCGAGAAGTAGCTGGGGTGGAAGACCACACCCTCGTCGGCGACCAACACCTCTTCGCCATAGGTTTCCGGGTTGGCGAAGTCGACGCCGTACTTGGCGCGGTCCTCGGCGGTGAGGAGCCGCCCCGGAGAGTCCTTGATCGCGTCCAGGATCGCGGACCGGGCCTCCGGATCGGGAAACCAGAAGCGGGCGAAGGTGCTGTCCATGAAAACGACGTAGTCGCGCCCCAGCTTGAAGTCGGTGAGCCGGGCGAAGAGGTCGAAGGTGGACTCGACCGTGGTCATTCCGTGGTCTGAAAAGAGCATCATCTCCGCCTCCTCGCCGCTCTCCTCGATCGCACTCCTGACGTCCCGTAGAAAGCCGTCGATCGCCTCGATCGGCCGGCTCAGGGCCTGCGCCGAGGCACCGACCGCGTGCCCGGTCCCATCGAGGGTCGGGTTGTAGAAGAAGAAAACATCGACCTCGTCCATCTTCGCCCGCAGGTTCGCCAACTCGGCGCCGTGATCAAGCCCGTCCTTGATGTAACGGAATTCATGGCTGAGACCTCGTTCGCGGAAGACATCGGCGAGGGTCGGAACCGGCAGCGCGATCGGCGGAAACTCGTCGTAGCGGATCGGGTGACGGGCGAAGAGGTGACTGACGCTGAGGGGCAGTCGCAGCCGGTGCTCGGCCGAATACCCGTAGAGGCGGGTTATCCGGAACAGGATCAGACGGGCGATGTCGACCAAGGGGCGCAGGGGCGCGGTTCGCGGTCGGGAGAAGAACCGTTGCAGCAGCGAGGGTTTTTGCGGCTCGAAGTAGTACTCGGTCCACATACCGGTCTCGCTCGGTTTGCGGCCGCTGACGATTGCCGGCATCACCGTGGAGCTGTAGCCGAGCAAGGTTTCCAGCGGGCGCCGCTGGTCCCAAAAATCCTCCATGAACGCCTGTTCCTCGGTGTACTGCCAGGCGAACCCGTCGGCGAAGTAGAGGACAAGCTTCATGGTGATCCTTTCCGAAGTATCTGGGGACACTGATGCCATAGGTGGACGAGGGTGCGCGAATCGCGCTCCCCGATCTGCCTCGAAAGACCAGCGAAAGCCGCTCGCCAGAGCTGAACGATCGGGTCCACGGTAGGTCGGTGGCGGCCGTCACGCAGGTGTAGGCCGCGGAAGCTCCAGTAGGCGCGGTGGAGGAGATGCACCTCGCGGCGGGCAAGGCTCGCGAACTGGTGCTCGAGGGTGGGACCCCGCAGACCGACTCGCGCGAGCGCCGCACCCAACTGGAGGCTGAGGTCTTCGAAGGCCCGACGGGGGGACAGGTCGAGGCGGGCGGACTCCCCGCGGCGGACGCGCTCGGCCTCGATGTAGATCGGCCCCGCATCTTCGACCGGCGAGTCGAGCGGAACCCTTTCGATCTCTGCGACCCGCTCCCGGAAGCTGGGTCGATAGCGCCGCTCGAGGACGAGCTGAGACTCGCCGATCGCCTCGTAGCTCTTGATCACGGCGGCGTCGGCGGTCTTGATCCCGGCGCGATGGTAAAGGTGCTCGAAGAGGCGGTTGGCGGTCAGCCGCACCGCCTCCCAGGCTGGGATGTCCGCTGGGCCTTCCATCGGGATCCGGTCCAGGACGGAGGGATCGCCGTAGGCGACCATGCCGCGGTGGCGGGCCTCGTAGTTGGTCAGGGTCGCGTAGTCGAGGGTGGCATACGGGATGCGCCCGCCCTCGACGTTGTCTGCGGCGTGGCCTTCGAGGATGGCCTGGGTCTTCAGCGTCCGATCGAACCTGGCGGTGGAAGAGCGGGAGACGATCATCAGGTCGATGTCCGAGACGAGCTCGTCGTCGATCCAGCGCTCCTCCCCCCTTGCGGCCGAACCGCAGACGACCAGCGCGAGCACGTCGTCGCGGACCGAACTGGACCGCAGGTCGACGGCGAAGCGATCGACTCTCCGCTGTATCTCCGGGTGCATCACAGGCTCCCCGCAGTCGCCGTTCTGGGCTCCCGCACGTCACGGCCGGTCGCGGCGTTGAGATAGACCTGTTCCAGCCGCGGCAACACCGTCGCGGTCGAGAACTTCGCCACCCGCTCGCGGCCGCGCCGTCCCATCTGCTCGCGCAGTGGGGGGTCGTCGAGCAGCCGCTCGATCGCACCCCTCAGCGCCGGCGCGTCCCCCGGTGGGACAAGCAGTCCGCTGGCACCTTGCTCGACGATTTCCGTGAGGCCGCCGACGGCGCCCGCGATCACCGGGCGGCCCCAGGCCATCGCCTCGAGGGCAACGGTCGGGCACGGGTCGGGCCAGATCGAGGGGACGACCACCGCGAGCGCATCGCGATAGAGCGCGGCCAGTGCCTCCCCCGTCTGGTAGCCGAGATCGGAGACGCCGGCGACGGCGACGCTGCCGTCTCCCCCCGCCAGACGGAGGTTCAGATCGCGGTCGAGGCCGGCAAAGGCCTCGAGCAGCACCTGGCGGCCCTTGTGCGGCGCCGCGGGTCCCGCGTACAGCAAGTAGGGCGGCGCCGATGCTCTCTCGTACGGACTATCCGAATCCGGCTCTGCCGGGATGTCGACGAAGTTCGGCAGGACCTCGAGCAGCTCCGCCGGAATGCCGACCTGCTCGGCCCTACGGGCAACGTAGCCACTGACCGCGAGGAGTCGACCGACCCGGCGACTGAGCTTCGGCGTCGTCACCGCGAGCGCCGTCGCGAGGCCGACGCGCTTGGCCAAGGGCTGCTCGTCGCATCGCAGGCAGGCAGTCCCGCGGGCGGGCAAGCACTCGCTGCCGTCGCGAAGCAGCGATTTCTTCGGACAGGCGGTGCCGTGATCGTGGAGGGTCCCCACCACCCGCCCGCTCCAGGCGGGTCGGCAGCCGATGGCCGAGTGGATGCACCAGCCGTGGGCGTGAACGACGTCGGGGTCAAAGCCGGCCGCGACCCGTTCCAGCCCGCGCTGAAACGCGCGGTCAGGCCAGGGCGGATGAAACGGCGGGGAATCGGCTTCATAGACCCCCGGAACCCTGGAGATGGAGGAGGCGACTCGCCACACCGCAAGATCCTCGCCGGCCTCTTCGCTGTCCGTGCTCGACGCCGCGACGACCTTGA
The DNA here is from genome assembly GCA_963791095.1 of uncultured Solirubrobacterales bacterium. Taxonomy (GTDB): domain Bacteria; phylum Actinomycetota; class Thermoleophilia; order Solirubrobacterales; family 70-9; genus VAYN01. The sequence continues at coordinate 4,056 of CAWBRE010000027.1, read as the reverse complement.
CTTCGTGCCCCCGAGCGACGAGACAGCGCGAGAGACGCTGGACGTGGGTGGCAACGCCGCCACCGTCAGGCGGGTAGTGATCGGTGACCTGGAGGACGCGCATCAGCCGCGCCTCCGATTCTCGGCGAGGGCTTCGTCGTAGACCTCGAGGGTCCGCTCGGTCACTTCCTGCCAGGTCGGGATCTCGCCTCCAGGTTGATCGCTTTCGGCGGCGCCGACGATCGCCGCAGCGAGTTCGGACGCCGACGCCTCGCGCCTGACGAGGCGAAAGCGCCCCCCGCCGAATGCGGCGGTGCCGCGGTGGGCGGGGATATCGCTGGCGACGACCCGCGCGCCCGCGTAGAGGGTCTCGAGCGGCGTTATCGGCATCGCCTCGATCTCCGACATCGTCACGTAGACGTCAGCCGTACGGAACCAGCGGTGGAGCTCCTCGGTCTCGACCCGTCCGAGCAAACTGACGCGGTCGCCGAGGTCGAGTTCATCGACCAGCGTCTCCAGCGCCGGACGCTCGGGCCCATCCCCGGTGACCCGCAGGACGTAGGAGGAGTCGAGATGGTTCAGCGCCCTGATCGTGTCGCCGACGCGCTTGTAGTCGGCGAGCCGACCGGCGCTGAGGACGACGACGCTCCCGTTCTTCTCGAACGGCTCTGCCGACCCGATTCGCTCGGCGTCGACACCGTTGGGGATCACCACGGTCTTTGCGCTCGCTCGCGGAAAATGATCGGCGATCAGCTGGGCCTCCGCCGGGGCGACTGCGATCACCCGCGCCGACCGACTCATGATCACCTTTCCGGCCTGACGGTATGGGCCGTGTAGAAGTTCGCGGAACGGCGATTGGCTTTTGCCGTGGTAGTGAGGGGTGAAGATGAAGGCGCCCCTCGCGCTCAGGGCCGCGAACAAGGCCGGCAGCGCGTGGTAGTTGTGGCCGTGAATGGTGTCGTAGTTACTCGCGCGCGTGGCCAGGAAACGAACCAGGCCTGGCGCGAAGGGGTAGTGATCGCTGCTCGCGACGGTACGAAACCGCCTCACCGTGACGCCGGCCAAGACCTCGGTCGCAGGTAGCTCGGGATCGCCGTTCTGCACAAGCACGTCCACCTCGTGCCCGGCGGCCGCCATTCGCGTTGCCAGATGCTCGACGTGCGTCTCGACGCCACCCATCGCAGGGTGGTAAAGCGGAGTAACGAAACAGATACGCAAGGTCGGGCTCAATCGATCTTGATGCCAGCACTCAGCGGACGGGATATCGCCGCCGTCAGGCCGGCGTCGAGGCTCGTCCTCGGGGTCCAGCCGAGTCTCCGATTCGGCCCGAGAATTGTCGGCAGCGAGGCGCGGGCGGTCCGACTTGCGCAGCCGTCCTGCGTCGGTCCGGCAGACGAGCTCGCGCCCCATCGATCGGGCGATGCCTTCGACGATCTCGGTGCCGTCGTAGTCACGGGCACCGCCGAAATTGGAGACCAGCCGGGTGGAGTCGAGGGCGCGGGCGCCAAGCGCCGCCAAGCCCTCGGCGACGTCGTCGACGTAGATGTAGTTGCGTTTCGTCGTCAGATTGCCGAGGTGAAGCTCGTCACCTTCTTCGGCCTGCTGGATGATCGTCGGAATCAGGTGCGGGTTCGTCTCGCCGGGTCCATAGACGTTGAAGAGACGAGCCATCGCGACCGGCACGGCAGTGCGCTGGTGAAAAAGCTCGACGATCTGCTCGGCCCAGAGCTTGGTGTGTCCGTAGACGTCGCTCGGCCCGATCTCACTGTCCTCACCATGAGGCTCTTCGCTCGGCGCGTAGACGGCAGCCGTCGAGGCAAGGACCAAAGCCTCTGCGCCCGAAGCGAGTCCCGCGTCGACGATTCGCTGCGTTCCCTCGACGTTGATCGAGATCGCCCGCGCCGGATCCGCCTCACACGCCGGGATGAAGTGGATTGCAGCCAGGTGGAACACCAATTGCGGCCGATAGGCCGAGAGGACCTTGGCGAGGGACGGGTCGCGGACATCGGCGACGACCAATCGCGCCCGCTCGTCGAGCGCCTCCGGTGAACCGAGACTGAGATCGTCGACCGCCAAGACCTCGTGGCCCGCATCGGCGAGGTGGCGGCAGAGAGTGGAGCCGACGAACCCACATCCTCCCGTCACCAACGCGCGTACGGTCTTCGAGGTTTGAATCCCCTGCTCCATCTCAGGCCACCACCCTGCCTGCGCTGGTGCCGGGCGCCCCATGGTTCGCCCGGCTGCGGCTGATCAGCTGGTTGCGCCGCGCCTCGCGGAAGATCGTCCTCAGGACGCGGAACCCATCGCGGAAAGTGTTGAGGTTGCTTTGACCGTACATACGGTCCCTCTCGTAGCTCGGCACCTCCGTGATCCGCATTCCCGCAGAGGCGACCCGCAGATTGATGTGGGTCTCGACCTCGAATCCCGGAACGTCGAGTGAGATATGAGGCAGACAGCGGGTCCAGAATGCGTTGTAGCCGTAACAGAGATCGGTGAACGAAGTGCGGTGGAGCGTGTTGACGGTCAGGCTGAGGAAGCTGTTGCCCACCCGGCGCAGGGCCGTGATGTCGGCGCTCCCTCCCCCTTCGATGAACCGGGACCCCTTGGCGAAGTCGGCGCCTGCCTCTAGGGCCGCGACGAAGCGGGGGATCTCCCCAGGGTCGGCCGAACCGTCGGCATCCAGCATCACGATCAAATTGCCCGAGACGGCGGCGAAACCTGAACGCAGCGCGTCACCCTTTCCCTTCCCTGTCTGAGTTACGACCCGGATCCGCGGATATGTCTCTCTTGCCACCCTCACGGTTTCGTCGGTCGAATTGCCGTCGACGAGAATCACCTCGTGCAAGTCGGTGGGCAACTCGTTCAGCACCAGACCGATGTTCCGCTCCTCGTTCATCGCCGGGATCACCACCGTCACCTTCGAATGACGGTTGCGAGTACGGCGGTCAGGCCCTCGATAGGGCACCACGTCATGCGCCGCCAGGGCCTCGACGTCGATCAACGGCACACCACCGATCCTTCTCGGCGTCGCCGCCGGTGCGCCGACAAGATCAAGGGGTTGTGGCAGCAGACTGACGGGGACCCCGACGGCCTTGAAGGCACGGACCAGTGCCAGCAGACAGTGGTCACTTTCGCTCTTGCCCGCGATCACGACCCGGTCAGGGCGGTAGCGATCGACGACCTCGAGGGCGCCGTTGCGATAGCGGGCTCCGTCCAGGACTCCCTCGGTCGGGGGCAACACCGAGCAGACGACCGTTGCGTGCGTCTGCAGCGGCCGGCAATGAGCGAGACGTTCCGCAGTCGCCTCGTCGCCGACCAAGATCCAGCGCTCTATCCGGCTGGCGCGACGGACAAGGCGGCCGGCGACGATGCGGCCGGCGGTATCGAACGCGACGAAGCAAACCCATAGAAGCAACTGGTCGCCCGCTCCCAACTGGACCAGCAGCCCGGCGGCCCAAGCGAAGCAGATGCCGACCAAGAGGCGGACGAGGAACTTCCGCGCCTTGCCATCGACCGCCCGTCTGGCCTCACGCGAGAAGCTGCTTTGGTATTCACCGATCGCGCCATTGATCGCGGTCAGAATGAACGGGAGGACGAGGAGGTCAGCACTGCCTCTTGGGACGACGACCGCCAAGGCCAAGAAAGCGGCCAGCAAATCAACCAGAGGGGATAGCCACCGCCTCACTCGACGCTGGCTCGGGAGCTTGGCGTCAGACCCAACCTGCCGCGCTTCGCGCTCCATCGCCGGGTCGACATCGTCGAACGGTTTCTCCAGAGGCACGTGGACTGACACGGACATCTACTCACACCTTGCATCTGCAGCCAGCATCGACCGACTTACCGGCTCAGAGAAAATGGATCGGAGAATCACCTGCCGTAACTCGAAATGACGCATCCGCTTCGCCTCCAACTTCATTTGCCGACCGGGTGAACGTCTATGGAGGAACCTAACGTTTCTAAATTCACAAAACTTTTACCCACGAGCCCAGCTTGTACTCGCACTGGGTCGAATTCCCACCGTTCCTCGTACTCTGAGCGGGAGTAAGTGGCAATCGGCGAGGCGCCTGCCCGGCAAAC
>CAWBRE010000026.1:0-204945 GCA_963791095.1 uncultured Solirubrobacterales bacterium | reverse complement strand
TCGCGGTCGGCGGATTTGCCGGTGTCGACGCGTACGCCGGGGCCCATCGTCGTCGCCAGGGTGGCGGAACGGATGTATTTGCCCTTCGAGCCGGACGGCTTGGCGCGGATGATCTCGTCGACCACGGCGCTGTAGTTGTCGAGAAGTTTGTCGTCGTCGAAGCTCGCCTTGCCGAGCGCCATGTGGACGATCGCCTGGCGGTCGGTGCGGTATTCGACTTTGCCCGACTTCGATTCCTGCACGGCTTTCTCGACGTCTTCGGTGACGGTGCCGACTTTCGGGTTCGGCATCTTGCCCTGCGGGCCGAGGATGCGGCCGAGCTGGCCTACCACCGGCATCATGTCCGGGGTCGCGATCGCGACGTCGAAGTCGGTCCAGCCCTCCTGGATTTTTTCCGCCAGGTCCTGGGCCCCGACGAAGTCGGCGCCGGCGGCCTCGGCGTCACGCGCCTTGGCGCCCTGCGCGAAGACGGCGACGCTGACGTCTTTACCGAGCCCGTGCGGGAGCGCGAGCGTGCCGCGCAGCTGTTCGTCGGCGTGACGGACGTTGACGCCGAGCAGCACGTGCAGCTCGACCGTCTCGTCGAATTTGGCGCTCGCCGTCTGTTTGATCAGGGCGATCGCCTCGGCCGGCGCGTAGAGCGTGTCGCGCTGGACCTTCTGGTACTGCATGCGGAAGCGTTTGCCGTGGGCCATCGAAAGTCTCCTATTTGACGTCGACGCCCATCGAGCGGGCGGTCCCGGCGATGATCTTCGAGGCGGCGTCGATGTCGTTGGCGTTCAGGTCGGGCATCTTGCGTTCGGCGATCGCGCGGATCTGGTCCGGGGTGATCGTCCCGACTTTTTTGACGTGGGGCTCTCCGGATCCCTTCGGGATGCGGATCGCCTCCTTGATCAGCACCGCGGCGGGCGGCGTCTTGGTGATGAAGGTGAAGGAGCGATCCTCGTAGACGGTGATTTCGACCGGGATGATCGTGCCGCCTTCGCCCTGCGTCTGGGCGTTGAAGGATTTGCAGAAATCCATGATGTTGACGCCGTGCTGGCCCAGCGCGGGGCCGACCGGCGGCGCCGGGTTGGCGTTGCCTGCCTGGATCTGCAGCTTGATGACGGTGAGGACTTTTTTGGCCATGAGCGGTTGAGCAGCGTAGCGGGTTGCGCTCGCCTAGATCTTCTTGACCTGGTCGTAACCCACCTCGACGGGGGTCTCCCGACCGAAGATCGAGACCAGGACTTTGAGTTTCGCGCCGTCCTCGTTGATCTCGGCGATCTCGCCGGAGAAGTCGGAGAGCGGGCCGGAGATGACTTTGACCGATTCGCCGATCGAGAACTGGGCCTGGGTGCGCGGCCGCTCGGCGGTCTCGCGATGAAGCAGGCGGTCGACCTCCGGTTTCGAGAGCGGCACCGGCTTGTTGCGCTCGGCACCGACGAAGCCGGTCACCCCGGGCGTGTTTTTCACCAGGCTCCAGGCGTCGTCGGTCATCTCCATGTTGACCAGGACGTAGCCGGGCATCGTCCGTTTCTCCTGGGTCACTTTCTGACCGTCTTTGACCTCGGAGACTTGTTCGGTGGGGACGACGACCTGCCGCACGTTGCGGTTCTGGCTCATCGTCTGCACACGGTGCTCAAGGTTGTGCTTGACCTTGTTCTCGTGCCCGGAATAGGTGTTGATCACGTACCAGCGAAACATCAGTTCGAGGAAGCCTTCTTCTGCGTCGGGGTTAGAGGATCTGCTTGACGAGCCAGCTGAACAGCGCGTCGAGAGCGCCGAGGTAAGCCGCGGCGACGGCGACGAAGATGACCGTCACGGCCGTTGCCTGGACCAGCGTCTCGCGGTCCGGCCACTGGACTTTCTTCAGCTCGGCCCAGCAGGAAAGCAGGAAACCGATGACGCCGCCGCGCGCGCCGCTCTGCCGCTCGGCCGTCGCTTTTTTCTGCTGCCGTGCCAGTTGGTCCCGCTCACGACGTTTCTGCTCGTCGCGTTTCTGGCGGTCCAGCTGTTTGGAGGCTTTCGCCTCGGCGCGCCGCTCGGACCGTGATGGGCCGCGCGGCGCGTCGGGGGTTTCCAGATCGGCTTCGTCGGCGCCCGCCGCGATCCCGGCCTCGATGGCCTCGATCTCGGCGACGTCGCCGGAGACGCCTACCTGGGTGTCGTGCTGCGCCCGCGACTCAGCGCGACGCTCGGAGCCGGTGCGTTTCTGCTGCTCGGCTTCGCGAGCGCGGCGTTCGGCCTTGCGCTGTGCGCGGGTTTTCGCCATGGACCTCTACCGGGTCTCTTTGTGCGGGGTGTGGTGCCCGCACCAGCGACAGAACTTGCGCAGCTCGACTCTGTCCGGCGAATTACGCCGAGACTTGTTGGTCTGATAATTGCGCCGCTTGCAGTCTTCGCAAGCCAGCGTCACCGCAATGCGGACATCTCCGCGAGCCATCCTGTCCCCTCAACAAGTTCCGTGCCCGAAGGCACTCGTTACAAAGGAAAACCCCGGGCCGAGGCCTGAGGCTCCGTCAAGGATAGCGAGGTCGCGCCGCTTGGGTGGGAAGCCTCTGAGCGGCGGTCGCCAGCCGGCGGTCAGCCGGCGGCGCGAGTCAGCGATTTGACCTGCGTGGCGATCATGTTGCTGTAGGTGGCCGTGACCCCGGACGGCCCGGTGCAGTTCAGTTCCACCGGCAAGGTGGTGCTGAGGCCGCGGACGATCGAAGCGGAGAGGGTCGCCGATGCGCCAGCCCCGACCGTCGCCTTCATTTCGCCGCTGCCCGCCACCGTGCAACCGACGAGGGCGGCGGCGCCGGTGGTGTTGGTCACCGTCACGTCAGCGCTGATCGTGTAGACGCCGCCGGGCAGGCTCTGGGTGAGGAGCAGGCCGGGTACCACCTTGTTGGTGCCGAAGACTTCGAAGGTCGGGCCGAGCCCGTCGGCACCGTTCGCTCCTTTGGCACCGGTCGTCCCGGTCGCCCCTTTGGCGCCGGTTGCCCCCTTGGCGCCGGTCTTGCCCGTCTTGCCCTGCGGGCCTTGCGGGCCCTGGGCGCCCCTCAACTGGTTGCGGGTCTTCTTCGCGATCTTGCCCGAAGTCACCGCTTCCGGTTTCAGCTGACCGGTGCCGACCGAGTTGCGCGGCAGCTGGGTCGCCGCGAAGGCGGCACCGCCGAGCGCGAGGAAGAGGGCCAGCGAGGCGACCACGTTGGCGTAGGTGAGGTGGCGACGGAGGCGGGTCATTGGCGGCGACCCTAGCCGCGGGCTCGGTCGCCAATCGGGTCGTCGTGGGCGGGGACGAGGTCGGTGCGGCGGAACGAGAGAGGGCGAGGGACGGGAAGGGATGCGGCGTCGGCGGGCGACGCGAGGGCGTACCGCGGACGAGAAAGGGACGCGGCCATCTCGGAGGCGACCCGGGCAGGCTGAGGCCGCCTCCGAGATGGCCGGGTCTGCGGAGATGGCTGAGGGTTCGGACCGCTGAAGTTGCCAATCGAGGTCGCCTGTGACTGGGCGGTGTGGCTCGTGACGGAGACGCCGGGAACGTCACCGTGAGGTGCGTGGGTCGTGCGGAACTCCGCGTTTCTTCATGAGACGTCACACCTGCCCCATTGGTCAGCGGTTTGCTGTGGAGAGAAACTCTCTCTATGCGAGAGCAATGCTCCACAGCAAGCCCTGGAGCCACGGATGCACCACGTGAAGCGTGACGATCAGGTGACGTTCGCGGCGTCTCCGTTCCGTCTCCCCACGCAACGTGCCGTCCCTGTGACGTCTCCACGCCGGGACGCCGTCCCGGCGCCAGTCCTCCCCGCAGAACTTCCCGACCCGGGCGTCTCGGAGGCGGCCTCAGCCTGCCCGGGTCGCCTCCGAGACGCCCGCCGTCCCCGGCCGCTGGGGCCTGGACCCTTTTCCGTCCCCCGCCGCCGAGGCACGGACCCTTGCCGTCCCCCGCCGACCTCAGCTCAGGTCGCGGCGGGTCACTCGCCAGGTGCCGATCGCCAGGGGCAGGAGCATCCAGAGGGCCAGCGCTACCAGCACCTGGGCCCATTCGTGGGTGCTCAGCACGTTCTGGGTGAGCCATTCGAAGGAGACGTCGGAGAACCATTCGACCGTGCCGGAGATCGAGTGGATCGAGCCCAGGGCGCCGAAGGCGGCGGGCAGGCCGAAGTAGAGGACGATCGCCGGCGCCGAGGCATGGAGGGCGGCGCCGAACGCCACCCCGATCACCATCGCGCTCACCACATATAGGAGGTCCTGGCCGACCAGGCCGACCGGGAAGGTCCAGACGTGGGCGACGTCAGGCGAGGCGAGGGCGGTGCCGATCGCCGCGACGAGGGCGGCGAAGGCGGTCGCGATCAGCCCGAGAACGACCCCGGCCAGCACCTTGGCGGCGATCAGGCGCGCCCGCTCCGGCACCAGGGCGAAGCTGACCAGCGCCGTCCGCTGCGACCACTCGGAGCTGACCAGGAGGATGCCGACGACGGGCAGGAGGATCCCGGCGGGCACCAGGGCACCGCTGAGCAGCTTGCGGAACGTCCAGTCGTCTTCATGGCCCGCGAGCAGGACGATCACGACGACCAGGACGGTCAGCGCCACCACCGACAGCTGCAGCCAGAAGCCGCTGCGGGTGTCGACCATCTTGCGCAGCTCGACCCAGGTCAGCCGGCTCAGCGGCGGACGCTCGTGCGTCGCCTGGAGTTGGTCGTTCATTTCCCCTCCTCCCCGCTGGTCAGGTCGAAGAAGAGCTGCTCGAGCCCGGCGTCCCCGGCCGGGGCGAGGTGGACGAGGGCGACGCCGGCATCGCGGGCGACGACACCGACCGCGCGCGGCTCGGCGTCGACCAGGAGGCCGCCGCCGTCTGCCTCGGTGGCGTCGAACCCGGCGTCGGCGAGGGCGCGGGCGACGGCCTCGGCGTCCGCGGCGCGGACCAGCGTGCCCGCGTGCGAGAGCAGTTCGTCGCGGCTGCCCTGGGCGACGATCTTGCCGCCGCCGATGATCACCAGGCGGTCGGCGATCACGTCGACCTCGTGCAGCAGGTGCGAGGAGAGCAGCACGGTGCCGCCGCGCTCGGCGAAGTCCTTGAGCAGGCCACGCATCCAGCGCATCCCCTCCGGGTCGAGCCCGTTGGCGGGCTCGTCGAGGATCAGCACCTCGGGTTCGCCGATCAGGGCGTTGGCGATGCCGAGCCGCTGGCGCATCCCGAGCGAGTACTGGCGCACCCGTTTCTTCGCCGCCGAGGGCTCGAGGCCGACCAGCCCGAGCAGGTCGTCCACCCGGCCCTCCTCGACCCCCATCGTCTGGGCGGAGAGCGCCAGCGCCTCGCGGCCGCGGCGGCCGCCGTGCTGGGCGGAGGCGTCGAGCAGCACCCCGACCCGGCGCCCCGGGTTGGGCAGCCGGCGGTACTCGCCGCCGAGCACCGCGGCGCTCCCCGAGTCCGGCCGGGCGAACCCGCAGATCATCCTCATCGTCGTCGTCTTCCCCGCCCCGTTGGGGCCGAGGAAACCGGTCACGGTCCCCGGCTCGCAGCGGAAGGAGACGTCGTCGACGACCGCCCTCCCGGCGAACCTCTTGGTCAACTTCTCGGCTTCGATCATGTCCCCAGCCTCCCCGCTCGGCGCCGCGCCCACCACTGCCCGCGGTCGCTCCCTTGCCCCGTCGTCGGTAGTCGTTCGACCCCTACTTTGGTAGCTGCCTCGGACCCCGTGCCCGCCCTACCCTGTTGGCGTGGCCTCGGCGCAGATGAAGGAAGGGCCGGCCCCGGCCCGCTGGCAGCGCTCGCTGCTGCCGGGCTCGATGGTGGACGGACCCGGGGAGGATCGCAGCCTCCGCGACTGGGCGGTCGACGCGCTGGCGCCTATGGCGTCGTCGGTTCGAGGCCGAGCACGGTGAAGTAGCCGACCGCGATCAGGCGCCTGCCGTCGGAGATCACCGGGGTGTAGCCCGCCTGGTCGAGCGTGTAGTCGACCTTGTGGGTGCGGACGTCGATGCCGACCGTCTTTTTCGTGTCGAAGCTGGAGACGTAGACGGTGTGGCCGATCACGGTCGCCGTCCCCGGCACCGCGCCGCCGACGCTGTAGGTCCAGCGGACCTTGCCGGTGCGCGCGTCGAGGGCGTAGAACTTGCCGTCTTCGGAGCCGATGTAGACGGTCGGCGGGGTGCCCGGGACCTGGGCGACGGCGGGCGAGCCGTAGACCGGGCCGCCGGTCTGGAAGGCCCAGCGAACCTTGCCGGTCGACTCGTCGAAGGCGTAGACGGTGCCGTCGTCCCGGGCGGCGTAGACGTTGCCGAAGGCGATCGCCGGCGAGGAGAAGAAGCCGCCCGTGCCGCCCGGCGCGACCTTGCTGGTGTTGCTGCGCCAGACCGGCTTGCCGGTGTCGGCGTCGAGGGCGAACATCGTGCTCTCGTAGTCGCCGACGAAGATGTTCCCGGCGTCGTAGCTAGGGCTCGCTTTGACCGCGCCCGGCGAATCGAAGGCCCAGACCGTGTGGCCGTCGCCGGCGTCGAGGGCCAGCACCTGGTGGCTGTTGGTGCCGAGGTAGATGTTGCCGTCGACCGGCAGCGGCGAGGATTCGAGGTGGGCGTGGAGGTCCCGCACCCAGGCCTCCTTGCCGGTCTTCACTTCCCCCGCGGCGAGGTAGCCGTCGAGGAAGGCGCCGTAGACCTTGCCGTCGTAATAGGCCGGCGCGGTCACCGTTTTCTTGCCGCCGTGGTTCTTCGGGTCGAGCTGCAGTTCCCAGAGGACCTTGCGGGTTTTGAGGTCGATCGCTTTGCCGTTGCCGAACTTGTTGATCGTGTAGGCGACGCCGTCGGCGATCGCGGGCGGGAACTCGAGCAGGCCGTGCGTGTTCACCTGCCAGGCGACCTTCAGCGGCGGGTCGAGCGGGCGGTCGATCGCGCCGCGGTTCGCCGGCAGGTAATGGGTGCGCTGGGGCACGCGGCCGAAGAAGGGCCAGTTGATGAAGCCCGGCTCGAGTGGGATCGCGGGAGTCGTTTCGCTGCCGTTGCCGGGCGAGGTGGCGGTGCCGGTCGTCGAGGCGCCGGAGGGGGAGCTGGAGGAGCCGCCGCCGCAGCCGCCGAGCAGCAGCGCGAGGAGCGCGGCGAGCGCGAGCAGGGGCGCGTATTTGTCGTGACTTCGGCACTGGAGGGAGGATGCGTGCGAGAACCGCCGGGGAGGGTTGATTATCTCGTTTGCCGCGCTCGGAGCACCTTTCGGCATCGACTCTTCGTCCACCCCGGCATGCTTTTGCCGCCAGATAGGCAACTTGAACCAAGTGGGCTACACGCGGTTGGCGCCGGAACCGAATCTGGTCGCGACCCGACTCGGTCGGGAGAGGATGCTCGCCGCGCTGCGCCGGCTCTACCAGGTGGTCGACATCGCCGAGCCGCCGCATCTCGACGACTACTGGATCGTGATCCCGGCCGAACCGTCGCTCGTCTACCCCGGCCTGCAGCGGGCGGTGCCGGACTGGTTCGAACTCTTCGTCGTGCCTAGGGACGAGACGCGGCGGGCACGATGATCTTGCCGTAGGCGGTCGTCGCGCCTTCCTCGTGCCGGCGGGCGACCAGGGCCGCGGCCGCGGCGTCGCGATCGTCCTGGGAGAGCCGCCGCGCCGGCGCCCCCTCCAGGCCCAGCGAGTCGAACGCCTCCTGCGACCAGGCCCCGCGCGCCTGCTTGCCGCGCGGGCCGTGCCAGATCGTCCAGGCGGCGGTCGGGAAGGTCTCGATCAGCTTCGCGCTCGGGAGCCGCGCCGCCAGGGCGTCGTAGAGCCTCAGCCCGTGGACGATCCAGGCGTAATACGGGTTGCCCGCCAGCTGGTCGAGCGGCGGGGTGAAGCGGATGCCGCAGATGCCGGCCCGGTTGAACTCCACCTCGTCGGGGCGCGCCTTGGTGCCCGCGGGCGCGGCCTCGCAGGGGCTGTCGATCGCGATCGTCGTCGGCTCGAACCAGGCGACCCAGTCGACCGCCGCCTCGACGCCGCCGATCGCCTGCGGCCCGGCGACGATCCGCACGCCGTCGATCGCGCAGCCGTGGAAGCCCTTCCTCTCACCGCCGACGTCGATCCCGACGACGGTCACCGGCTCAGATCCAGCCCCATCAGCAGATCGTCGACGTAGGCGCCGCGCAGCAGGAACGCTTCCCGGCGGGCGCCCTCGACCTCGAACCCGTGGCGTTCGTAGAGCCGGCGGGCGCCGGGGTTGCTGGAGAGGACGCGGAGGACGAGGCGGCGGAGGTTCTGCCGGCGCGAGCGCTCGATCGCGGCTTCCAGCAGGCGCCCGCCGATCCCTTCCCCTTGGCGGCTCGGGGCGACCGCGAGGCCGTTGACTTCGGCCACGTGGGCGGCCGCGGGGAGCGTCACCCAGGGGCCGAGGATCAGGTAGCCGACGATCTCTTCCCGCTCGGCGGCGACGAGCACGTTGTCGGCGCCGAAGCGGTCGAGGAACGGCCGCTCGGGGTCCGGCGGCGGGCCGGGGCTGACCAGCGGCGACCAGGTCGCGGCGTCGAGGGCCCGCAGGGCGGGCTCGTCACCGGCCCGAGCGCCGCGGATCAGGAGAACTTCTGCGGTTCGAGCCGGCAGTAGCGGAACCCGAACGGCAGGACCTGGTTGTTCGCCTTGTTCGCGTTCGGGGCCAGTTTGGCGAAGACGTGCTCGGCGCCGGGCTTGTCGCCGGCCTTCAGCTTGCGCCCCGCCTGTTCGAACAGTTCGGCCTCCAGCTTCAGGTAGCCGAACCACTTGGTCAGCCGCGCTTCGTCGGCGGTCGGCTGCGGCAGCGCTTCCAGCTGCTTCAGCGCCTTCGACTGCTCCTTCGAGGCCTTGGAGAACTTCCCCGACGCCGAGTTCAGCTTCCCCCCTCTCACTTCCTTGCGCACCCCGGAGAGGATCTGTTCGTTCGCCTTCGCGCTCGTCTGGCAGATCGGTTCGGCCGCTTCTTTGTATTCGTCGCGGGTGACCGCCGCGAACGCCGTCGCCGCCAAGACCATGGCGATCAGCAACGACCCACTGAAGATGGCAACGATGCGTTTCAAGTCAGTCCCCTCCCACGCCGAACCAGTACCGATGCGGCCCGAAGATAACACGGGCACCCCGCCTCTCCATTGGCTTTCCAATAACGCCCGCAGCGGGTGGATTCATGGTTTTGGCGTGCACGGGAACACGTGGTCGACCGAAAGCGCGGTGCCGTCGGCGAATTCGGCTTCCCCCACCGTGCGGTAGTGGCCGCTCGGGCAGCCCGCGGTGAGCAGGCTCTGGCGCTTGCCGGCCGCGGTGAAGCGCCGGCCGACGGTGAGCCGGAAGGAGGTGATCGAACCGACGCCGCCGGCGATGCGGGGGATCGTCGCCAGGATCTCGAGGCCGAACTGGCCCTTGTCGATGCGGACGACCTGGGCCGGGACGACGATCGCGGTCGGTGCCGGGACGTCGACGTAGGCGTGCAGCAGCACCAGCGTCGTGTCGCCGCGGACGCCCCCGTTGAAGAGGACGATCGGGCCGGTCGAGGAGAACGGCGCCTGTTCGGGGAAGGCGACCTCGACCGTCGCCGCGCCGGAGCCGATGATCGCGTCGGGACAGGCCCGCTTCGCCGCGCTGGTGCTGGTCGCCTCGAGTCGGCCGAGGCGGCAGGTCGGCAGCCCGCCGGCGTCGATCGCGATCGAGCGGTCGACGTCCAGGTCGATGTGCTGGAGGGCGGGCGGGTGGCTGCCGTCGGTGGTGCCGATCTCCGCTTCCAGGCGGGCGGTGATCGGGGCCCTGCCGTGGCGGGGCAGGGTCGAGGGCGTGATGCCGCCGTCGTCGGCGAGGAAGAGGTTGCCGAGGCGGACTTCCTCGCGGGCGGCGGTGGCGGCGCCGGCGCCGCAGGCGAGGAGCAGGAGGAGGACCAGAGCGGTGATCGCGTTCGTCTTCATGCCCCATCCTGCGCGCGGCGGGAGTCGCGCTGCCGCCCCGATCTGCGGCGTCGGCGGGCACAACGTCCCCACTCTGGGGATGCGGCCGGCGCCGGGAGGCGGGCGCGGGGCGGCTAGGGATCGAGCCGCAGGGCGAGCTCGAGGTCGAGCGCCATCTCACCCAGCGGCCGGCCGACCTGGGCCTCGACCGCGCTCAGCCGGTTGCGCACGGTGCGCCGGTCGACGCCGAGCGCGGCGGCGGTCGAGGAGATGTTGCGCTCGCAGCGGAACCAGGTGCGAAGGGTCTCCCGCGTGGTGATCCCACCGTCGCGATCGGCCTCCAGCGGGTCGAGGTAGAGGCGGCGCAGCGAGGTCGCGATCAGCTCGTCGCGCCGCAGGGCCGCGACCAAGGTCACGTCGGCGAAGCGCACCACGCCGCCCTCGCGCACGGCGATCGGCAGCGCCGCCTTCGCCTGCAGGTGGCTGAAGCGCCAGCCGGTGAGCCCGCTCGCCGGCTCACCGAGGGAGATGACGGCGCCGGCGTGGTCGATCTCGCCGAGCCGCCGCGCGGCCTCGGCCGAGGCGAGCGGCCGCGCGCCGCCGAGCCAGCCCGCCCAGATCGGCTCTTCCTCCCGCTGCACGGCGAGGAGCCGGCGGTCGCACCGCCGGGCCAGCTCCCGCAGGGCCGCATCGGCTCCCTCGCCTTCGGCCATCACCCCGAGGTGGCCCTGGTCGAGGTCGTAGTTGAGATCGACGTCGGCGACGACGAGCTCACCCGCGAGCAGCCGTTTGACGCACTCGCGCCGGCGCCCGGCGCTGCCCAGCGGCCGGATCTCGGCCTCGCGTGCGTACTCGTCGCCGACCGCGTCGAGCAGCCGATCGAAGCGGGTCGTCCCTTCGCGGCGCAGGCGTCGGGCGAGGTCAGCCGGGACACCCGCGCGCTCGCTCTCCTCGGCGAGCAGGTCGCCGAACAGCGCGTCGACGGCGAAGTGGCGGCGCAGGACGGTGTCGAGCGGGACCTTCAGCCGGGCGTCGAGCCGGGCCTGGGCGAGGATCGCCTCCGGCAGCGGCGGCGCCCGCCGCTCCCCCACCTCGAGCCCCGTCAACGCGTAGCCGATCGCTGCCCGCAGCGCCGCATCGAGCCGCTGCCCGTAGGTCGGGTCGGGGACTTGTCCCGGGTCGGCGATCGCATGAGCGCGCGCGAGCACCCCGGCCTCGAGGTCGGTGACGCGGGCACCCATCCGGGCCGCCAGCTCACTTCTGATCTCCCCCGCCGAGGTCTCCACGGATCCAGGCTAACCGGCATTTCCATTCCCGACCATGGGCGCGGTATCGTCGGTAGATGGCGGCTGATCGACCTGAGTTCGTCTCGCGGGGCTTTGTCGGCAGGCCGCATGGTGCGGGTGCCGATCTCCTGCCGCCCGGGCAGTACCTCGAGCGCGGCTTCCCGGTCCTCACCGCCGGGCCGACGCCGCGGCTGGAACCGGCCGAGTGGAGCTTTCGCATCGATGGGTTGGTCGACGACGAGCTCGAGTGGAGCTGGGACGAATTCGCCAAGCTCCCGTTCGAAGACGTCCCCTGCGACATCCACTGCGTGACCAAGTGGTCGAAGCTCGGCACCAGCTTCCGCGGCGTCTCCGTCGACCTCCTGCTGGAAGCCGCCCGGCCGCAGGCCGCCTTCTCGATGGCCCACTCCTTCGGCGGCTACACCACCAACCTGCCGCTCGAGGAGTTGACCGGCGGCCGCGCCTGGGTCGTCACCGAGCACGAGGGCGCGCCGCTGCCGCGCGAGCACGGCGGGCCGGCCCGACTGCTGGTCCCGCACCTCTACTTCTGGAAGAGCGCCAAGTGGGTGCGCGGGCTGCGGATCATGGACCACGACGAGCCCGGCTTCTGGGAGGCCAACGGCTACAACAACCACGGCGACCCGTGGAAAGAGGAGCGGTATTGGACGGACTGACCGCGGTCTCGCAGCGCGCGCCCGGACGCTGGCAGATCGCCGACGTCGAGGAGATCCGGGTCGAGACGCCGCGCGCCAAGACCTTCCGGCTGCGCCCGCCGACCTGGATGCCGCACCTGCCGGGCCAGCACTACGACGTGCGCCTCACCGCCCCCGACGGCTACCGGACCGAGCGCTCCTACTCGATCGCCTCCTCGCCGGTGGAGGAGGGCGCGGTCGAGCTGACGATCGACCGGCTCGACGGCGGCGAGGTCTCGACCTACTTCCACGACGTGCTCGTCGAGGGCGACCAGGTCGAGGTGCGCGGGCCCTTCGCCTCCTACTTCGTCTGGCGCGGCGAGGAACCGGCGCTGCTGATCGGCGGCGGCTCGGGGGTGGTGCCGCTGATGTGCATGCTGCGCCACCGCCGGCTCACCGCCCCCGAGGTGCCGATGCGCCTCCTCTACTCGGCCCGCACGCGGCGCGAAGTGCTCTACGCCGACGAGCTCGGCGACGACGCGATCGTCGCCCTCACCCGCGAACTCGAGGGGGTGCCGATCGAGGGCCTCGCTCGGGTCAACCGCGGCCGCATCTTCCCCGGCCTGGTCGACGCCGAGGCCTTCGACTCCGGGATCGCCTTCGTCTGCGGCTCGAACGGCTTCGTCGAGCCGATGGTGCAGAACCTGCTCGCCGCCGGGTACGGGCCCGACCGGATCCGGACCGAGCGCTTCGGCCCGACCGGCTAGCGCGGGGGGTCGAGGTCGAGCTGCTCGACCGGGCTAGCATGGGCCGATGAGAGTGACCGTGCGCCTCTTCGCGGTCCTGCGGGAACGCGCCGGGCGCGACTCGCTGGAGATCGAGCTGCCCGAGGGCGCCACCGTCGCCGATGCCTTCGCGAGCCTCGCCGCGACGCCCGGGCTCGGGCCGCTGATCGACCGCGCCTCGGTGCGGATGGCGGTCAACCGCGAGTTCGCCGCGGCCGGAGCGGCGATCGGTCCCGGCGACGAGCTGGCGCTGATCCCGCCGATCTCCGGCGGCGCCCGCACCTGGGCGGCGGTGAGCGAGGAGCCGCTCTCGGCCGAGCGCCTCTCGGCCTGGGTGGGCGACCCCGGCGCCGGCGCGATCGTCACCTTCCAGGGCGTCACCCGCGAGGTCGCGAGCCTCGACTACGAGGCCTATCGCGAGATGGCCGAGGAGCGGATCGCGGCGATCCTGGCGGAGTGCGCGGAGCGCCATGGCCTGCTCGCGGC
Organism: uncultured Solirubrobacterales bacterium; assembly: GCA_963791095.1. Lineage (GTDB taxonomy): Bacteria > Actinomycetota > Thermoleophilia > Solirubrobacterales > 70-9 > VAYN01. The sequence continues at coordinate 191,915 of CAWBRE010000026.1, read as the reverse complement.
GGCGGCCGAGCATCGCGTCGGGAGGGTGCCGCGCGGTGAGCCGGGCGTCGTCGTCGCGGTCGCCGCCGGGCACCGCGGCGAAGCGTTCGAGGGCGCCCGCGAGGCGATCGACCGGATCAAGGCCGAGGCGCCGATCTGGAAGCGGGAGCTGGATGCCGACGGGGCGGGCGCCTGGGTCGAGGGCGTTGCCGCGCCGGAGCCCGAGGAGGCGGCGTGAGCGGCGAGCTGACCCACCTCGGCGACGACGGGCGCGCGCGCATGGTCGACGTCGGCGACAAGGCGACGACCGAGCGCCGCGCGGTGGCGCGGGCCCGCCTGCGGATGGAGCCGGAGACCGCGCGCGCGGTCGAGCGGGGCGACGGGCCGAAGGGCGAGGTGCTCGGCGTCGCTCGCATCGCCGGCATCCAGGCTGCCAAGCGGACCGCCGACCTGATCCCGCTCTGCCACCCGCTGCCGCTCTCCTTCGTCGACGTGAGCGCGAGCGTCGACGCCGAGGCCGGCGCGGTGGAGCTGCTTGCCGAGGCGCGCACCGTCGGCCAGACCGGGGTCGAGATGGAGGCGATGACGGCGGCCTCGGTGGCGGCGCTGACCGTCTACGACATGGTCAAGGGGCTGGAGCGCGGGGTCGCGATCGAGTCGGTCGTCCTGCTCTCGAAGAGCGGCGGGCGCTCCGGCGATTGGCGGCTCGAGGAGCCCGCGGCGGACTGATGCGCGCCGCCCTGCTCACCGTCTCGACCTCGAAGGCCGCGGGCGAAGGCGAGGACGAGAGCGGTGCCGCGCTGGCCGAGCTCGCCGCCGGCCTCGGGCTCGAGATCGCCGCGCGGGAGATCGTCGCCGACGACCGCGCCACGATCGAAGAGCGCCTGCGCCACTTCAGCGACGACCTCGAGGTCGGCCTGGTGCTGACCAGCGGCGGCACCGGCCTCTCCCCCGACGACGTCACGCCCGAGGCGACCCGCGCCGTGCTCGAGCGCGAGGCGCCGGGGATCGCCGAGGCGATGCGCGCCGCCTCCCGCCCCCACACTCCCCACTGGATGCTCTCGCGCGGGGTCGCCGGGGCGCGCGGGCGCACGCTGATCATCAACTTCCCCGGCAGCCCGCGCAGCATCGGCCAGTGCGGCGAGGCGATCGGCGCCGCCCTCCCCCACGCCCTCGCGCTGCTGGCCGGCGGGCGCCCCGCCCACCGGCCCGACGCGGTCGCCTAGCCCCGACGGGGATCGGGCCGGCCGCGTAATCCGCTCGCTCTGAGCCAGGCTCGACGTTGATGGGCCGAAAACCCCTCCTATACGTCAGGTTTTCGGCCCGTCAACCGACCAGCTGGGCGACGGCGGCGGCGATGCGTTTGCGGTGGGCGGCGGCGGGGCGGCCGGCGGGATCGAGGTCGAGTTCGGTTTCGGCGACCGCGAGGACGAACTCCATCAGCGCGGCCGCGCCGAGGGTCGAGGCGACCTTGCCTTCGCGCTGGGCGCGGGCGATCGCCTTCACCTTGGTGTCGTGGGCGGCCTGCACGGCCGCGCCGGCGACCCCGGCACCGTCGCGTTCGAGGCGGTCCCAGGCGACCAGGCGGATCAGCTCGGGATGTTCGAGGCGGTGGTCGAAGATGCGGGTGGCGAAGCCGGGGAGGTCGTCGGCGTCGATCGTGACTTCCTCGACCGTGGTCGCCACCATCGCCTCGAAGACCGCGTCGAAGAGCTCTTCTTTGTTGCCGAAGTAGGTGTAGATCAGCGACTTGTTCGCGTCGGCGGCTGGCGGCGATGCGGTCGACCCGGGCCCCGGCGATTCCGTGCGCGGCGAACTCGGCGGTCGCCGCGGCGAGGATGCGCCGCCTGGTCGCCTCGGCGTCGCGGGTGCGGACCTTGGTCGCCACCGCCGGATCATCGGTCATGGGCCGGGCGTCAGTTGCCATCCTCCCAAGCTTACTAACCAACCGGTTAGATGCTAAGGTCGTCGGCGATCTAACTATCTAGTTGGTTAGGAGAATCCACATGAGCGCCACCCCCATCGCCCCCGCCCCCGCCGGCCCGACCCGCACCGTCCACGGCTACGCCGCGATGGAGCGCGAAGGCCCGGTCGCCCCCTTCGATTTCGAGCAGCGCGAGCCGCGTCCCGGCGACGTCGCCTTCGACGTCCTCTTCTGCGGCATCTGCCACACCGACATCCACTCGATCGGCCCCTGGGGCCAGGAGTTCCCGCTCGTCCCCGGCCACGAGATGATCGGCCGGGTGACCGCGACCGGCGCCGAGGTCAGCGAACCTGGCCGTCGGCGACACCGTCGCGGTCAGCGTCATCGTCGACTCCTGCGGCGAGTGCGAGCCCTGCCGCGACCAGACCGAGATCTACTGCGAGGCCGGGCCGACCAACACCTACGACGGCATCGACCGGATCGACGGCAGCCGCACCCGCGGCGGTTATGCCGATTCGCTGGTCGCCGATCAGCGCTTCGTCCACCGGGTCCCCGAGGGCCTCGACCTGGCCGGCGCCGCGCCGCTCCTCTGCGCCGGGGTCACCACCTGGTCGCCGCTGCGCCACTGGGAGGTCGGCGCCGGCAGCCGCGTCGGCGTGATCGGGATCGGCGGCCTCGGCCACCTCGGGGTGAAGTTCGCCCACGCGCTCGGCGCCCACGTCGTCGCCTTCACCACCTCGCCGGACAAGCGCGACACGATCCTCGCCCTGGGCGCCGACGAGGTCGTCGTCTCCACCGACGCCGAGCAGATGGCCGCCCACGGCCGCAGCCTCGACTTCCTCCTCGACACCGTCTCGGCGACCTACCCGATGGAACCGCTGATGGCGACGCTGAAGCTCGACGGCGTCCTCTGCTCGGTCGGCATCCCCGACGAGTTCGAGGGCGTCAGCACCTTCCTGATGGCCTCGCGCCGCCTCAGCCTGGCGAGCTCCGGCGCCGGCGGCACCCGCGACGTGCGCGAGATGCTCGACTTCTGCGTCGAGCACGACATCACCGCCGACGTCGAGGTCGTCGGCCCCGCCGAAATCAACGAGGCCCTCGACCGCCTCGCCCGCAACGACGTCCGCTACCGCTTCGTCATCGACATGACCCGCGCCTAGGCGGCCTCGAATGTTGATGGGCCGAAAACCCCTCCTATATGGCAAGTTTTCGGCCCATCAACCTCGGAACCTGGGACGACTAGGGTCGGCGGATGCCTTTTACGCGTCGGAACCTGCGGGGGGATCTGGATGATCTTGGGTCCAAATTCGACGACGACGAGGTGATCGAGCTGCGGCGGTGGGACGCGGTTCGCGTCCCGCCCGGTTCCTGGCGTGGGTATGAGGCCGGGCCCGAGGGCCTTGAACTGCTTGTCGTCGGCGCCCCCAACCTCGGCGACGACCCGCGCGGCGACGTTGAGGGCACGCGCGACTGGTGGCCTCGCTAGGCCGGTCGCGCGCTTCGCGTGTCGCCGGCTTCAGGGGCCGATGGCTCCAGCAGGAAGACCTCGGAGGCCGATCCGCCGGCGCTCACGTCCCCGAGGCAGGCGACTACCCGGGCGCCGGTCGCCCGCTCGACGACCCCGCGCAGGAGGGGCTCGAACGTCGACCGCAGGATCGCCCGGTTGGCCTGCACCTGCCCGAGCCCACCCGCCTCGACCAGCACCTGCTCGAAGCCGCTGAAGACGTCCCCGAGGAGGCAGACGACGATGCCGTCCCAACAGAACGTCTTCGCCGTGGTCGGCTCGTGGCCGAAGTGATCGGAGTAGAACGCGACGAGGTCCCGCGAGATGCCTGCGACGATCGGAGACGACGTCACCGGGCGAGTGTCTCACCTTGATATCGGAGGAGATGCCCGAAAAGCGAAACCGCGTGTTGTGCGCGTCCGTGGCCGCCGAGCTATGTTCATGGAGGTCTACGGACGGAGGTCCCCTCGTGCCCACGATCCAACGCGGTGCCTACGCGACCTCCGACGAAGTCGAGGCACTCGAGTTCCTCGACCGCATCTACGGGGTGCCGCCAGGGCACGCTGCCGTCCGCGGCCGCGACTGGCGGGCCCGGCTCAGTCAGATCGAGGCGGGCGACGTCGCGACCGCCGACCTCGACCTTCCGCTCGACCTGAGCTTCCAGGTCACCGGCCACGGCGGATACGTCTTCTCGGTGCTGATCGCCGGCACCGCCGAGTGCGAGCGTGAAGGGACGCTCGACTGCTTCGTCCCCGGCGAGGTGACGATGAGCGCGAAGCCGGAGGACGACTACCGCGCCCACGCCCACGGCGCCCACGTGCTGGCCGCCACCCTGCCGCAGAGCCTGCTCGACGACCTCGTGCGGCCGAGCCTCGAGGGGCCGGTGCCGGAGTGGGAGTTCCTCGCGCGGCGCGCCGTCCCCGGCGGCTTCCGCCGCTGGCGCCAGGGGATCCAGATGTTCGAGGAGGCGCTCGGCACGCCGGGAGGGGCTGATTCGCCGCTGGTCGTCGGCCGGGCCAGGCGGCTGCTGGGCGTGACCGCCCTCACCACCTTCCCCAACACGGCCGCTGCACCGGAGCCGCTCGCGGAGCACCGCGACGCCCACCCGGCGACGCTGCGACGGGCGATCGCCTTCATCGAGGCCGCCCCTGACGCCGACATCACGCTCGGCGACATCGCGCGCGCCGCCAACGTCACCACGCGGGCGATCCAGCATGCCTTCCGCCGCCACCTCGATACCACGCCGATGGCCTACCTGCGCCAGGTGCGGCTCGACCAGGCCCACCGCCGGTTGCGCACAGCCGATCCCGGCGAGACCACGGTCGCCCAGGTCGCGCTCGACTGGGGCTTCGCCAACCCGAGCCGCTTCGCCCGCTACTACCGCGACGCCTACGGAAGGGTGCCGAGCGCGACCCTGGCCGAATGAGGTGCACCGGGGTGCCTTGCGCCGGTTGTATGGAGACGCCGCAGGATTTCGCTCAGCGTATTGCGCCGACGGTCGCTCTTACCTAATATTGTGGAGCAATCCAAGCGACTAAGAAGGGGGCCCCGATGGGGAGCTCATCAGAGGCGCGAGCAAGGATCGATACGAGGGTCTTGATGGTGGCCGCGGGCGACGGCGACGCCGCCCGCGCGCCCTCGGACCTGGACTGGTACACGACGGCACCGGAGGCGGCCCTGCGCACCCTTTACGAGGTGCGGCCCGACGTCCTCCTGGTCGACTGCCCGGACGAGTGCGCGCGGGCGCTGGAGCTGATCGGCTCGGTGCGCGGGCTCAGCGAGCTGCCGATCCTCGCCGTCACCGGCAACGTCGACGCCGGCGTCCACGCGCTGCGCGCCGGGGCCGACTCGATCGTCCCCAAGCCGATCTCCGCCGAGGAAGTGCGGCTGCGGATCTGGCGCCTGCTGGAGCGCCACGGGCACGTCCGCGAGGTGCTCGGCGACGCGTTGGTCGAGCTCGACCGCCGCAACCACCTCGTCCTCGCCGGCGGCCGGCCGGTGGACCTGACGCCGACCGAATTCCGCCTGCTGGCGGCGCTGATGGAAAAGGCGGGCGCCGTCGTCTCCCAGGTCGAGCTGCTGCAGGCGGCCTGGGGCGACCTCGACTGCGGCTCGGATCAGGTGAAGCTCTACGTCAGCTACCTGCGGCGCAGCTTCGCCGCCGGCGGGGTCGACCCGGTGGAGACGGTGCGCGGCGTCGGCTACCGCTACTGCCCGCGCCGCATCGACGTCAACTAGAAGGACGCCGCGCCCGCTCGAGCAGGGCGACGGGCCAGCCCGGCAGCCCGATCTCGGCGAGCGCGACCTCGCCGCCCAGCTCCAGCTCACGGCCGCGCTCGGGGGCGGCGAGGACGTCGACCCAGGCGCCGGTGAGCTCGGCCGGCAGCCGCACCGTCGCGTCGTCGGCGCCCTCGCGCACGGCGACGACGGCCAGCACCTCGTCCTCGCCGCGGGTGAAGGCGCAGAGCGAGTCGTCGGCGGCGAGGGGACGGTAGGCGCCTTCGAAGGCCTCGGGCCGGCGCGAGCGCAGCGCCAGGGCCCGGCGGATCAGGTGCATCTTCACGTTCGCGCGGTCGATCTCCTCGCCCGAGGCGAGCTGGTCGAGCGCCGCGCGGCGGGCGTCGAAATCGACCCGCCGGCGGTTGTCCGGATCGACCATCGAGAGCGCCCAGAGCTCGTCGCCCTGGTAGATGTCGGGGACGCCGGGCGTGGTCAGCTTCAGCAGCAGCTGGCCGACCGCGGCGCGCTCGCCGCGCGGCGTGTGGCGGGCGACGAAGGCCTCGATCGCGTCGCGCAGCTCGCCCTCCTCGTAGAGGCCGCGGCAGAAGGCGAGCGTCGCTTCCTCCCACGCCTCGTCCGGCTCGACCCAGTTGGTGTTGCGCTTGGCCTCGCGCAGCGCCTTGCGGACGTACTCCTCGAGGCGCTCGATCGAGACCGGCCAGACCCCGACCAGGGTCTGGTAGATCAGGTACTCCTCGGTCGGGTCGGGAGCGCTGCGCCCGCCGACCTCGGTGCGGAGCGGCGCCGCCAGCTCGAACCAGCGCTCGACCTCGGTCCGCCACTCGGCGGCGACCCCGGCCAGCGCGCCGATCCGCGCCCGCGCGTCGCCGCTGCGCTTGGTGTCGTGGGTCTGCGTGATCAAGAGGCCGTGCGGGAAGTGCTCCGCCCGCGCCGCGCTGCGGGCGTGGAAGTCGGCGACCGCGAGGTTGAAGCGGCCCGGGTCGCCGCCGACCTCGTTCAGGGCGAGCAGGCGCGTGTCGCGGTAGAAGGCGGTGTCCTCGACCCCCTTGGCGGTGATCGCCGGGGTGGTCTGCTGGAAGCGGGTGACGAACTCGGTCGGGGCCTCGGCCTCGAGCGTGAGGCGGTCGGAGACCGCTGCGGGCATCCCGCGGCGCCGAGCGACGTCGAGCGCCTCGCGGTCGGCCGGGTCGACCTCCCCGGTGGCCGGCGGATCGGCGGCCTCGACCTCTGATGCGTCCGCGGCCTCCACCGCCGGTGCGGGCCGTACGTAGGTGCGGTAGATCGGCAGGCTCGCCAGCGATTTCTCCAGGTCCGGCACGTCCTCCACCCGCCGCAGCCGTTCGACCTCCGGGGTGAAGGTCGTCGTCGCCTGCTCGAGCTTCGCCTCGGCGGCGATCTCCGCGAACGGCCGCCGCTCCCCGGTCAGCTCGGCGTGCAGCTCGGTCAGCGGCCCCTCCCCCTCCGGGTCGACGAAGAGCGCCGCCGCGTCGTTCAGGAACTCGTAGCCGACCGTGCCGGTGACCGGCCAGTCCCGCAGCTCCTCCCGCGCCTCGAGGATCTTCTCCACCCAGACCCGCTCGGCGCCGCCGTCGCGCAGCCGCTCCAGGTAGCCGGCCGGATCGGCGAGGCCGTCGGGATGGTCGACCCGCAGCCCGTCGACGACCCCTTCGGCGACCAGCCGCAGCGGCAGCCGGTGGGTGGTGGCGAAGACCTCGGGGTCCTCCTGCCGCACGCCCGCCAGTTCGTCGATGTCGAAGAACCTCCGGTGCCGGCCGCTCACCTCGTCGAGGTCGAAGTACTGCCGCCGCCACTCGGGGTCGGCCCAGTAGCGGTTTTCCTCGACCGCGGCCATGTGGTTGGGGACGACGTCGAGGATCACGCCGAGGCCCGCCTCGCTCAGCTCCCGCAGGGCCGCCTCGCCGCCGAGGTCGACCGAGACCAGGCCCGGGTCGATCACGTCGTAGCCGTGGGTCGAGCCGGGCCGCGCCTGGAAGAGCGGCGAGAGGTAGACGTGGCTGATGCCGAGCTCCCGCAGGTAGGGCACCAGCTCGCGCGCGTGGTGGAGGTCCAGGTTCGGCCCTAGCTGCAGCCGGTAGGTGCAGCGCAGGCGCGCCTTCTCGCCGCCCGCCTCGCTCAACGGACCACCTGGCGCAGGAGCACCGTCGACCAGCCCGGCACCGGCAGCGTGCCGCGCTGGGGGACCCGCATCCCCTCGCTCAGGCCATCGACCTCGGCGCTGGTCAGCTCGACCGTCCAGGTCGCGCCGAAGCGGCGGGTCGGCAGGCGGAATTCGCAGTCGTCGTCGCCGCCGTTGAAGAGGACCAGGAAGGAGTCGTCGGTGATCCGCTCGCCGTGCTGGTCGAAGCCGGGGATCTCCCGTCCGTTGAGGAAGAAGCCGAGGCAGCGGGCGCCCGCGTCCTCCCAGTTGTGGCGGGTCATCCGCAAGCCGTCGGGCCGGAACCACCAGGCGTCGGGCAGGCCGGATCCGAGCGGTTCGTCGCCGGTGAGGAAGTCGGCGCGCCGCAGCACCGGATGCGCCGTCGCGCAGCTTGATCAGCCGGCGGGTGAAGTCGAGCAGGTCGGCGTTGCGCTCGACCAGGCCCCAGTCGAACCAGGAGAGCTCGTCGTCGATGCACCAGGTGTTGTTGTTGCCCTGCTGGCTGCGCGAGAACTCGTCGCCGCCGAGCAGCATCGGCACCCCCTGCGAGAGCAACACCGTCGCCAGCATGCTGCGCTGCCGGCGGTCGCGTCGCTCGTTCACCTCCGGATCGTCGGTCGCCCCCTCGGCGCCCGAGTTCCAGGAGCGGTTGTCGTCGGTGCCGCCGTCGTTGCCTTCGTAGTTCTGGTCGTTGTGCTTCTCGTTGTAGGAGACGAGGTCGCGCAGGGTGAAGCCGTCGTGGGCGGTGACGAAGTTGATCGAGGAGTGCGGCGGCCGGCCTTCCGGCTCGTAGAGATCGCTGGAGCCGGTGAAGCGGCCGGCGAAGTCGGCGAGCGAGCCCTGGCCGCGCCAGAAGTCCCGCACCGAGTCGCGGTAGATGCCGTTCCACTCCGCCCAGAGCACCGGGAAGTTGCCCACCTGGTAGCCGCCCGGGCCGACGTCCCAGGGCTCGGCGATCAGCTTCACCTGGGAGAGGATCGGGTCCTGGTGGATCACGTCGAAGAAGGCGGAGAGCTTGTCGACGTCGTGGAACTCGCGCGCCAGCGCCGAGGCGAGGTCGAAGCGGAAGCCGTCGACGTGGCAGTCGATCACCCAGTAACGGAGGCTGTCCATGATCAGCCGCAGGACGCTCGGCTGCACCGGGTTCAGCGAGTTGCCGGTGCCGGTGAAGTCCATGTAGAAGCGCGGGTCGTCGGGGACGAGGCGGTAGTAGGAGGCGTTGTCGATGCCGCGGAAGGAGAGCATCGGGCCGAGGTGGTTGCCCTCCGCGGTGTGGTTGTAGACGACGTCGAGGATCACCTCGATCCCGGCCCGGTGGAGAGCCTTCACCATGCCCTTGAACTCGCGCACCTGCTCGCCGCGCGTCCCGGTCGCCGCGTAGTCGGAGTGCGGCGCCAGGTAGCCGAGGGTCGAGTAGCCCCAGTAGTTGGTGTAGCCGTCGTCGTGGAGGAAGCTCTCGCTGACGATGTGGTGGACCGGCATCAGCTCGACCGCGGTGACGCCGAGCGAGAGCAGGTGCTCGATCGCCCCCTCCGAGGCCAGCCCGGCGTAGGTGCCGCGCAGGTCCTCGCGCACGTTCGGGTGGGTCATCGTGAAGCCTTTGACGTGCGTCTCGTAGATCACCGTGTCGGCCCAGCGCGTGGCCGGCGGCTCGACCCCCTCCCAGTCGAAGGAGGGATCGGCGACGACCGAGCGCGGCATCGCTTCGCGGTCGTCTTCGTCGTCGAGTTCGAGGTCGGCGTCCTCTGAGCCGTCGGGCACGTAGGGAAGGACGTTGGCGCGGTCCCATTCGACCGGCCCGTCGATCGCCTTCGAGTAGGGGTCGATCAGGAGCTTGTGGTGGTTGAAGCGGTGGCCCGCCTCGGGGTCGTAGGGGCCGTGGACGCGGAAGCCGTAGCGCTGCCCGGGGCCGACGCCGGGCAGGTAGCCGTGCCAGTTGTGGGCTTCGCCGCGGGTCAGCTCGACCTGCGATTCGACGTCGTCGTCATCGAAGAGGCAGAGGACGACCTTCTCCGCGTGGGCGGAGAAGACCGAGAAGTTGGTGCCCTCGCCGTCCCAGATCGCGCCCAGCGGGAACGGTTTGCCGGGCAGCTCGGAGCGCTGCGCCTCGCTCGGGTCGCTCATCGGAGCACCGCCCCGGCCAGCGCCGGCAGCCGCACGACCTCGCCGTCGGCCTCGGTGGCCGCCTCGCCGTGGGTGGCGAGGACGAGCTCGCGCGCGGTGCAGGGGACCCACTGCTCGCGGTCGGCGAAGTTGCAGACGATCTCGAGGTCCCCGCGCCGCAGCCAGAGCCAGCGCTCCTCCTCGTCGAATTGGACCTCGGAGACCTCGGTGCCGCGCAGCTCGGCGCGCAGCTCGAAGAGGCGCCGGTAGAGCGCCGCTACGCCTGAGTCCTCGCGCCGCGAGAGCTTCGAGCGCTCGAAGGTCTCCGGGTCCTGCGGGTCGGGCACTTCGCCGGCGAAGTCGACGAACGCTTCGAACTCCTTGCGCCGCCCTTTGCGGGTCGCCTCGGCGATCTTCTTCTCGATGTGGTCGGTGAAGAACTGGAAGGGCCGTTCCTCTCCGTACTCCTCGCCCATGAAGAGCATCGGCGTGAACGGCGCGAGCAGCGTGCAGAGCGCGGCCAGCGGGCGCGCCGGGGGCGGCATGCGGTCGCCGAGCGCGCGGTTGCCGACCTGATCGTGGTTCTGCGAGCAGATCACGAACTGCCAGGGCGCGCGGTCGCCGGCGGGGGCGCCGACGCGGCGCTCGCGGGCGACGGAGTAGCCGCCGTCGTAGACGAAGGGGCGATCGAAGGCCTTGGCGAGGTCGGCGACGCGGCCGAAATCGGCGTAGTAGCCCTGCTGCTCATCGGTGAGCAGCGTGCGCAGCGAGTGGTGGAAATCGTCCGCCCACTGCGCGTCGCAGCCGCGGCCGCCGTCGGCCTCGGTCCGGATCGTCGCCGGGTCGTTGGCGTTGCTCTCGGCTATCACCACCGCATCCTCTCGAATGGCATGAACGCGTGCGCTGAGCTCGGCCACCAGGTGGCGCGGGCCCTCGTCGAGGATCGCGTGCACCGCATCGAGCCGCAGGCCGTCGATCCGGTAGTCGCGGATCCACATCTCGGCGTTCTGGATCGCCCATTCGCGCACCGGATCGGAGCGCTCGGCGTCGTAGTTCAGGCCCTTGCCCCAGCCGGTCTGGTGGCCGTCGGTGAAGTAGGGGCCGAAGTCGGTCATCGCCTTGGTCCCCGAGGTGCCGAGGTGGTTGTAGACGCAGTCGAGGATCACCAGCAGGCCGGCGGCGTGGGCGGCGTCGACGAGCCGGGCGAGTCCCGCCGGGCCGCCGTAGGGGGCGAACGGCGCGTAGGTGTAGACGCCGTCGTAGCCCCAGCCGCGCTCGCCCGGGAAGGCGGCCACCGGCATCACCTCGATCGCGGTGACGCCGAGCTCGCGCAGCCCGGCCAGGTAGGGGATCGCGCTCTCGAAGGTGCCCTCGTCGCTGAAGCAGCCGACGTGCATCTCGTAGATCACCAGCTCCTCCGGGGCGATCCGCGGCGCCTCCGCCGTCCACTCGAAGGCCCCCGTGTCGACCACCCGCGAGGGGCCGCGCAGGCCGCGCGGCTGGAAGCGCGAGCAGGGGTCGGGCCGGCGTTTGCCGTCGAGCAGCACGTAGTAGTCGTCCCCCGGGGCGGCCTCGAGGACGTCGGAGTAGAGCCCGTAGCCCTCCGGCTCCAGCACCTGCTCGCCCTGGCCCGCGAGCCGGATCGCGACGCTCTCCTTCGCCTTCGGCGCCCAGACCCGGAACTCGGTCCGGCCGTCGCCGAGCGGGACGGCGCCGAGCGGGCGCTGCCAGGGGAACGGGCCGGGGACCGGCGCGCCGGCCGGTGCGTTGGGAGTGCGGTCGGGAGTCAAGCGGTGAGGGTAGGCGAGTCCTGCTCGGCGGGGCGCAGGAAGACCACGCCGAGCGGCGGCAGGGTCACCTCGGCCGAGAACTGCTGGTCGTGCCAACCGATCGGCTCCGCCTCGACCGCGCCGCCGCTGCCGACGTCGCCGCCGCCGTAGTGGCGCGAGTCGGTGTTCAGCGCCTCGACCCAGGTCCCCGACTTCGGCAGGCCGACCCGGTAGCCCTCGCGCGGCACCGGCGAGAGGTTCGCCACGCAGACCAGCGAGCGCTCGCCGTCCGCCGCGACGCGGGCGAAGGCGACCACGTTGCGGGCGGCGTCGTTGGCCTCCAGCCAGAAGAAGCCGGCCGGGTCGAAGTCGCGCTCGAACAGGGCCGGCTCGGAGCGCAGCAGGGCGTTCAGGTCGCGGACGAGGTTCTGGATCCCGGCGTGCTCGGGCCGCTCCAGCAGGTGCCAGTCGAGCGAGCGTTCGTAGCTCCACTCGGCCTCCTGGGCGATCTCGTTGCCCATGAAGAGGAGCTTCTTGCCCGGGTGCGCCCACATGTAGGCGTAGAGCGAGCGCAGGTTGGCCAGCTTCTGCCAGCGGTCGCCCGCCATCTTCTCCAGCATCGAGCCCTTGCCGTGGACGACCTCGTCGTGGGACAGCGGCAGGATGAAGTTCTCCGAGAACGCGTACATGAGGCTGAAGGTCAGGCCGTGGTGGTGGTAGCTGCGGTAGACGGGGTCGAGCGAGAAGTACTCGAGCGTGTCGTGCATCCAGCCCATGTTCCACTTGAAGCCGAAGCCCAGGCCGCCCAGGTAGGTCGGCCGTGAGACGCCCGGCCAGGCGGTCGACTCCTCCGCCGCCGAGATCACCCCCGGCTCGCGCCGGTAGAGCGTCTCGTTCATCCCCTTGAGGAACTCGACCGCCTCGAGGTCCTCGTTGCCGCCGTGCTCGTTCGGCACCCAGGCGCCCTCGGGACGCGAGTAGTCGAGGTAGAGCATCGAGGCGACGGCGTCCACCCTGATCCCGTCGGCGTGGTACTCGCGCGGCCAGAAGGTGGCGCTGGCGGTGAGGAAGTTCCGCACCTCGTGGCGGCCGTAGTTGTAGATCAGGGTCCCCCACTCCGGGTGGGCGCCGCGGCGCGGGTCGGCGTGCTCGTAGAGCGCCGAGCCGTCGAAGCGGGCGAGCGCCCAGTCGTCGCGCGGGAAGTGGGCCGGGACCCAGTCGAGGATCACGCCGATCCCCGCCTGGTGGAGCTTGTCGACGAAGGCGCGGAAGTCGTCGGGCGAGCCGTAGCGCGAGGTCGGCGCGAACTGGCTCGTCACCTGGTAGCCCCAGGAGCCGCCGAACGGGTGCTCCATCACCGGCAGCAGCTCGACGTGGGTGAAGCCCATGTCGTTGACGTAGGCGACCAGCTCCTCGGCCAGCTCGTCGTAGTCGAGCGAGCGCTCCTCGCCGTCCTCGGTGATCGTGCGCCAGGAGCCGAGGTGGACCTCGTAGATCGAGACCGGCCCCTCGCTCGGCTCGCTCTCGCGGCGCTTCTCCATCCACTCGCCGTCGGCCCACTCGTGGGTCGAGCGGTGGACCACCGAGTCGGTCAGCGGCGGCACCGTGGTGGCGAAGGCGACCGGGTCGGCCTTCATCCGCAGCTCGCCGTCGGGGGTGATGATCGCGAACTTGTACGGGGTGCCGTCGGCGACGTCGGGGATGAAGATCTCCCAGATCCCGGAGCCGCCGAGCGAGCGCATCTGGTCGAGGTCGCCGCGCCAGTCGTTGAAGGCACCGACGACGCTGACCGAGCGGGCGGCGGGCGCCCAGACCGCGAAGGCGGTGCCGGCGACGCCTTCGATCTCGGTGACGTGGGCGCCGAGCTTGCCGTAGAAGTCCTCGTGGCGGCCCTCGCCGATCAGGTGGAGGTCGACCTCGCCGAGCGTCGGCGGGAAGGAGTACGGGTCGTGCACGGTGTAGGGGCCGCCGTCGGCGTAGGTGACCTCGAGCTCGTACGGGCCCGACGCCTCGCCGTCGGCGTCGCCGAACGGCCCTTCGAAGATCCCCGCCGGGTGGGATCTGGTCAGCTCGACGGCCTTGCCGCCCGCGGCCCGGGCGACCACCTTCTCGGCCGCCGGCCGGTAGGCGCGGACGACCGTGCCGCCGTTCTCGCGGTGGACGCCGAGGACGCTGTGCGGGTCGTGGTGTTCGCGCCCGACGATGCGCTGGAGTTCGGCGCTCAGGGCCGCGTCCGGGGTCGCGGCGGCGCTCCCGTTCGAGCCGGCCTTCTTCTTCGACTCCGTGCTCATGCGGGCACCTCCAGCAGGCGGGTGATCCCGGCGACCGGGATCTCGACCCAGTCGGGGCGGTGGTTCAGCTCGTAGTTCAACTCGTAGACGGCTTTCTCCAGTTCGTAGATCGCCAGCAGCTGATCGATCTCATCGCGGGTCGGCGGCAGCAGCGAAGGGTCGACGCCCTCCAGGTATCCGCCCAGGACCTCTACCCGCGCGCGCCCCTCCCATTCCGGCGGCGGCTCGGCGCCGCGCTGCAGGCGGGCGGCGAGCGGCGCGTAGGCGATCGAGCGCAGCAGGCCGGCGACGTCGCGCAGGGGCGAGTGCTTGGCCCGGCGCTCGGGCAGCGAGCGGGCCGGCTCGCCCTCGAAGTCGAGGACCGTCCAGCCGCGGTCGGCGATCAGGGTCTGGCCGAGATGGAGGTCGCCGTGGACGCGGATCGCCATCCCGCCGCCGCTCGCCGCGAGTGCCCGCAGCTGGTCGCGCAGCTCCTCCTGGCGGCCGGCGATCGGGGCCAGCCGCGGGTCGTCGGGAAGCTCGAGGAAGAGGCGGTCGATCTCCTCGTCGAGCGCAGCGACCAGGGCGCCGGCCGCGGCGGCGTCGCGCTCCTCCGGGGCGAAGGCCGGGTCGCCGGGATCGCCGGCCAGGGCCGTGTGCATCGCGCCGATCGTGCGGCCGAGGTCGCGCAGCGGCGCCAGCAGGGCGTCGGCGTCGTCGCCGAGCCGGTCGAGCGCCCACTCCCAGCCGTCGCGGCCGTCGGCGACGAACTCCTGGACGACCCCGAGGGTCGCCTCGAGGTCCTCGCCGCGGTACTCGTACCAACCGAGCAGCGCCGGGATCTGGCTGAAGCCGCGGCGCCCGAGGAAGCGCAGCATCTCGAGTTCGGGATTGATCCCCGGCTCGACCCGCCGGTAGATCTTCAGGATCGCGTTCTCGCCGTAGACGACCGAGGTGTTCGACTGCTCGGCGGCGATCGGGCGGCCTTGGGCGCCGGGCGGGACCGGGCCTTTCCCTCGTTCCAGGCGAAGTCGACGCGCCCGCGCTCGCCGGAGACCTCGCCCGCGCCCTCGATCAGGCGCAGCAGCCGGTTCGAGGCGGCGCGATCGGCGAGCAGCTCGTCGGGCTCGCCGTCCTCGCGGAGGATCAGCGGCAGCTGGTAGATCTCGTCGGCGCCGGCGGCGAAGTGGACGGCGACCAGGGCGAGGCCGAGCGGCGGCGGCTCCGGGTCGAGGACGGGCCGGTCGAGGATCTCGACGCCGGTCAGCTCGCGTCCCTTGGACCCGAACCAGCGCTGCTCGACCAACCAGGGGGCGAGGTCGTCGAGGTTCACGACCGCTCCACCCGCATCACGTGGGCCATCCGCTGGCCCGGCGCCAGGCGCACGTAGTTGCGGCCGATCGACCAGTCGTAGTGCTGGTCGTCGAGCAGGTCGCGGACCCCGAAGGCGGGCGGCGTGCCGAGCCAGGCGGGCACGTTGACGATGCCCTCCTGGGTGTGGTGCGGATCGACGCTGACCACGCAGAGCACGGTGTTGTCCCCGGTCTGCTTCGCGTAGGCGATCAGGGCGTCGTTCTCGGTGTCGAGGAAGGCGACGTTGGAGAGGTGCTGCAGCGCCGGGTTCTCGCGCCGGGCGGCGTTCAGCTTCTCGACCATCGGCAGTAGCGGGCCGTCGAGGGAGCGCTCGCGCAGCTGGTACTTCTCCGAGTCGAGGTACTCCTCGCTGCCCGGTTTCACCGGCGTGTTCTCGAAGCTCTCGAAGCCGGAGTAGATGCCGTAGGTGGGCGAGAGCGTCGCCGCCAGCGCGAGGCGCGCGGCGAAGGCCGGCGGGCCGCCCTCGACCAGGTACTCGGTGAGGATGTCCGGGGTGTTGGCGAAGAAGTTCGGCCGGCAGTAGTCGGCGGTCTCGTAGGCGAGTTCGTTGACGTACTCGGTCAGCTCCCAGCGCGAGTTCTTCCAGGTGAAGTAGGTGTAGGACTGGCTGAAGCCGAGCTTCGCGAGCGCGGTCAGCTTCGCCTTCCGGGTGAAGGCCTCGGCGAGGAAGATCACGTCCGGGTGGGCGGCGCGCACCTCGGCGATCAGCCACTCCCAGAACGGCAGCGGCTTGGTGTGTGGGTTGTCGACGCGGAAGACCGGACGCCGCGCTCGACCCAGAGGACGACGACGTCGCGGAGCGCCTCCCAGAGGCCGCGCCAATCCTCCGAGTCGAAGTTCAGGTTGTAGATGTCCTGGTAGCGCTTCGGCGGGTTCTCGGCGTACTTCAGGGTGCCGTCGGGCCGGTGGTTGAACCACTCCGGGTGCTGCTTCAGCCAGGGGTGGTCGGCGGAGCAGTTGAGGGCGAAGTCGAGCGCGATCTCGATCCCCTGCTCGTTGGCGGCGGCGACCAGCGCCTCGAAGTCGGCGAGGGTGCCGAGGCCGGGGTCGATCGCCTCGTGGCCGCCGAGCTCGGAGCCGATCGCCCAGGGGCTGCCGGGATCGTCGGGGCCGGCGGTGAGCGAGTTGTTGGCGCCCTTGCGGTTGGTCGACCCGATCGGGTGGATCGGCGGCAGGTAGATCACGTCGAAGCCCAGCTCGGCCAGCCGCGGCAGCTGCTTCTGGACGCCGGCGAAGCCGCCCCAGGAGCGCGGGAAGAGCTCGTACCAGGAGCCGAAGCGGGCGCGCTCGCGCTCGACGTCGACGGCGGGGCGCAGTTCGCTGGGGGTGAAGTCGGAGCGGTCGGGATGGCGCTCGACCGCGGCGAGGAGGTCGGCGTCGAGAACGGCGTCGAGCTTCTGCTCGAGCGTCGCGCCTTTGTCCTCGGCGACCTTCAGGGCGGCGGTGATCGTCTCGGCGTCGGTACCGGCGGAGCGGACGGTGCTCTCCGCACTGTCGGCGCCCGTGTTGGCGTCGCTCCCACCAGTTTCGGCACCGGCGGCGCGGCGGGCGGCCTCACGCAGCAGCAGCGCGCCCTCGGCGACCTCGCTGGAGAGGTCCTCGCCGTCGGCGGCGGCGCGCTTGCGGGCGACCTCGTCGTGCCAGGTGGCGAAGTGGTCGGTCCAGGCCCCGACCTCATAGGCCCAGTGACCGACCTGGTCGACCTCGAACGAGCCGACCCAGCGGTCGCCGTCGATCTCGCGATCGATCCAGCGCATCGGCGCCTCGCGCCAGCCGCCCTCCGGCGGCAGGTAGCGGAGCACGACGCGGATCGCGTCGTGGCCGTCGCGGAAGGCTTCGGCCGAGACCTCGACCCGGTCGCCGACCGTGCGCTTGATCGGGAAGCGCCCACCGTCGACGCAGGGCCGGACATCGAGGATGAGGATCCGCGCCGGCGCCTTCCCCTCCTCATGTTGATGGGCCGAAAACCCGTCAGATAGTCCGGTTTTCGGCCCGTCAACCGTGGTGGCGTCCGTCGGGGACGACGGTCGAGGTGGTCGCGAAGAGGGCGAAGAGGCCGCGGGGCGCGGCGAGGGCCGCGGCGGCGATCCGACCGAGGCGACGTGTGATTCGACTGAAAACGGATACTGACATCGAACTCCCTAACTCCCCAGTTCCGACCGGGCCTAACTCCGATAACCGTTCTTTCACGTCACTGATGGCCCAATTGTCCGGGTCCGACCCGCAATCGCGCGTCAACGGGGTGCAGATGCACCCGACTTCCCTGCCGGGCGGACGCCTCGGCGCGGAGGCGTTCGCCTTCGTTGATTGGCTTGCGCAAGCGGGACAGAGCTACTGGCAGGTGCTGCCGCTGGGCCCGGTCGGCGAGGGCGGCTCCCCATATAAGTCACCTTCCGCATTTGCCGGCTCGCCCGAGCTGCTGGCCGAGCCGGACGCGCCGGTCACCGCCGCGGAGGTCGAGGCGTTGCGCGAGCGCGAGTCCTTCTGGCTGCCCGACTGGGAGGCCTACGCGGGTGCCGGGGCGGGCGAAGACCAGGTGCGCTTCGACCGCGAGTGGACGGAGCTGCGCGCCTACGCCGCCGAACGGGGGGTGCGGATCATCGGCGACCTGCCGATCTACGTCGCCCCGGAAAGCTCCGACCACCGCGCCCACCCGGAGCTCTTCCAGACCGGCGTGCAGGCCGGGGTCCCGCCCGATGCCTTCTCCGACACCGGGCAGCTCTGGGGCAATCCGCTCTACGACTGGCCGGCGCTGCGGCGGCGGCGCTACCGCTGGTGGGTCGAGCGGCTGCGGCGGACCTCGCAGCTGGTCGACCTCTCGCGGATCGACCACTTCCGCGGCTTCGTCGCCTACTGGTCGGTGCCGGAGACCGACGCCGACGCGAGCGGCGGCCACTGGGCGCGCGGGCCGGGCCGGGCGCTCTTCGAGGCGATCCGGGCGGAGCTCGGGGAGCTGCCGCTGGTGGCGGAGAACCTCGGTGAGATCACCGACGCGGTCGAACGCCTGCGCCGCGAACTGAGGCTGCCGGGGATGGCGGTGATGCAATTCGCCTTCGACCCGGAGCAGCCCGACAGCCCCTACAAACTGGCGCGCCACGAGGAGAACGACGTCGTCTACACCGGCACCCACGACCACGACACGGCGCGCGGCTGGTTCGAGGAGCTGGGGCCGGAGTCGCGGGAGGAGTTCGAGCGCGAAGTGAGCCGGGCGGGGGTCGAGGAGGACGAGCCGTGGTGGGCGCTGATCCGGCTGACGATGTCCTCCCGCTGCCGCACCTCGATGCTGCAGATGCAGGACGTGCTCGGGCTCGGCAGCGAGGCGCGGATGAACATGCCGGGGACGGTCGGGCCGCAGAACTGGACCTGGCGGATGGCCGAGGGCGCCCTCACCCCGGAACTGGCGAAGCGCCTCCGCAACGCCACCGCCGCCGCCGACCGCCTCCCGCGGTCGACCTAACGCACCTTTCCTCGGGCGCGGTCGTCCTAACGCACCCTTTCTTCGGGCGCGGTCGACCTAAAGCACCTATAGCGCCACTTAGGACGACCGCGCAGGGTGAAGCGCGCGTTAGGACGACCGCGCAGGGTGAAGCGCCCGTTAGGACGACCGCGCGGCGAGGATCTGGGAGGCGGCGCGGGCGCTGATCTTCGCGTGGCGGTAGGCGTAGGTCGCGTCGCCGCGCAGGCGGTCGGTCCAGCTGACCTCGTAGAAGACGAGGTCCCGGGGGCGAACGAAGACCGGCATGCCGGCGGCGGCGAGGGCGTCGACGACCCGTTCGGCGATCGCCACCTGGCCGAGCGCGGTCGGGTGGACGTGGTCGGCCATCAGGACGCCGCGGCCGCGGAAGCCGCGCAGGTCGACGATCGTCACCTTGGGCGCGCCCGCCGCGTCGCCCGGACCCGCTGCGCGCGCCTCCATCTCCCCCACCGCCGCTTCGATCGCCGCGTTGGCGACCTCCACCCGGGCACCGGCGCGGGGGCGGCCGAGGTCGATCGGGATCGTCAGGACGACTATGCGGCGGCAGCGCTCGCCGAGGTAATCGAGCACCGTCGCCAGGTCGGCGGCGAACGCGTCGGGATCCCAGTCGAGCGCCCGCACGTCGTTGACGCCGATGTGGAGGCAGCCGAGGCGGTAGGTGGCGTCCGGATCGGCGACCCGCTCGCGCGCCGCGTCCAGCTGCGCCCCGGCGACGTCGCCGACCCGGGCGCCGTCGGTGGCGAAGGAGGTGAAGTCGAGCCCCAGCGCCCGCGCGGTCCAGAGCGCCCAGGACTGCAGCGCGACCCCCCACTGCAGCTCGCCGCCGCCGTTGGTGATCGAGTCGCCGAGCGCCAGCACGCCCCGCTCGCAACCGGTGCTCACCGTCGTCCCAGATCCTCGGCCGCTCGCATCGTCGGCATCTAATCACCGCCCGATAACCGGACCGGTGTTTCGCTCCCCCTATCGTGGGATAACTCTCCCCTCATGGATCCGACCGACCGACAAGAAGCCGCCGACGCCCCTCAGCCGGTCGACCACGAGCCGAGCGAGATCACCTACGACGAGCAGCTCTACCCGGCTCGCCCGCGGCGCCTGCGCCCGAGCGCCCGCCGCCTGGTCCGCCAGCCGCGCGAGGCCGACGGCGAGCCGGTGGCCGACAACCCGGCCTACCTCGAGTGGCTGATCTCGCAGTCGATGCTGAACGACGCGAACGAGCTCGCCCGCCAGCTCTCCGGCTCGGGGAACATGCTGCAGAACCCCTTCGCCCACCCCGATCCGCGCGCCGCGATCCGCCGCGCCGGCGTCTGGTTCACCGCCTACCCGCTGTCCTTCGTCACCCGGGAGGACCAGTCGTTCCTCGCCGCGCTCGGCGACGACACGCTCTGGGAGGCGTTCACCGCAATCGGCATCGAAGCGGTCCACACCGGCCCGGTGAAGAAAGCGGGAGGGCTCGACGGCTGGCGGCAGACGCCCTCCGTCGACGGCCACTTCGACCGGATCAGCATGCAGGTCGACGCCGAGTTCGGCACCGAAGACGAGCTGCGGGCGCTGTGCGCGACGGCGGAGCGCTTCGGCGGCGTGATCATCGACGACATCGTCCCCGGCCACACCGGCAAGGGGGCCGACTTCCGGCTCGCCGAGCTCGGCTTCGGCGACTACCCGGGCGTCTACCACATGGTCTCGATCCCGCCCGAGGACTGGCACCTGCTGCCCGAGGTCCCGCCGGGCCACGATTCGGTCAACCTCGGCGTCGACTCCGAGCGCGACCTCGAACAGGCCGGCTACATCATCGGCCGCCTGCAACGGGTGATCTTCGCCGAGCAGGGGGTCAAGGAGACCAACTGGAGCGCCACCGAGGTGATCAAGGGCGTCGACGGGGTCGAGCGCCGCTGGGTGTACCTGCACTACTTCAAGGAAGGCCAGCCGTCGATCAACTGGCTCGATCCCTCCTTCGCCGGGATGCGGATGGTGATCGGCGACGCGCTCCACGCCCTGACCGACCTCGGCGCCGGGGCGCTGCGGCTCGACGCCAACGGGTTCCTCGGGGTCGAGAAAAGCGCCGAAGGCGCGCCGGCCTGGTCGGAGGGGCACCCGCTCTCGGAGGCCGCCAACCAGCTGATCGCGGGCATGGTGCGCAAGGTCGGCGCCTTCTCCTTCCAGGAGCTGAACCTGACCATCGACGACATCCGGATCATGTCGGAGACCGGCGCCGACCTCTCCTACGACTTCGTCAACCGGCCCGCCTACCACCACGCGCTGGTGATGGGCGACACCGCCTTCCTGCGGCTGACCCTGCAGCTGTCCCAGCAGGCCGGCGTGGCGCCGATCTCCCTCGTCCACGGCCTGCAGAACCACGACGAGCTGACCCACGAGCTCGTCCACTTCGCCGCCGGCCATGCCGAGGACGAGTTCCTCTTCAAGGGCCGGCTGGTCAAGGGCGCCGACCTCGCGGTCCGCATCCGCACCGACCTGATCAACCACCTCACCGGCGACGCCGCCCCGTACAACCGCACCTTCACCACCAACGGGATCGCCTGCACGACGGCCTCGGTGATCAGCGCCGCGCTCGGCTACCGCAGCCTGGCGGAGATCGGCCCCGAGGAGACCGAGGTGATCAAGAACGCGCACCTGCTGCTGAGCATGTTCAACGCCCTGCAGCCCGGCGTCTTCGCCCTCTCCGGCTGGGACCTGGCGGGCATGCTGACGCTCGAGCCGCAGGAGGTCTCCGACCTGATCGGCGACGGCGACACCCGCTGGATCAACCGCGGCGCCCACGACCTGATCGGGGTCGAGGAGGGCCACCGGCGGCGCTGGGATCGGCTGCCCCCGGGCCGCAGCCTCTACGGCCCCCTGCCCGACCAGCTGGCCGACCCGGGCAGCTTCGCCTCGCGCCTCTCCCGCATCATCGAGGTGCGCCAGCGCCACCAGATCGACCTCGCCGAGCTGCTCGACATCCCGGCGGTCTCCCACCCGGCGATGCTCGTCCTCATCCACCTGCTGCCCTCCGGCCAGCAGCACGCGCTGATCCTCAACTTCTCCAACGAGACGATCTGGGGCACCGTGCAGTCCCCCCACCTGGTGCCCGACTCGAAGGTCAGCGACATGTTCGGCGAGTGGGAGTCGACCACCGCGGTCGACGCGCTGAACAGCTTCCACCTGACGCTCGGCCCGTTCGCCGGGTTCTCGCTGGTGATCCAGCCGCCGATCGGGCCGGAGACCGACCCCGAAGACGTCCCCCGCCCCGCGGTCGTCCCGACCACCGCCCCGTATCCGCCGAGCGCCGAGGAAGTCGTCACCCACCCGACCCAAGAACTGCGGCTCCCGGACCCGAGTCCCTAGGAGCGGGACCGGGGGCGCCGCGGGTTGTCAGGCAACGGCGGCGGCGACGGCCTCGGCGAGGCGATCGTCGCCCCAGAAGAGCTGCTCGGCGACGGCGACGGTGGGGACGCCCTGCAGGCCCGCGGCCCAGGCTTCCTCGGTGGCCGCGCGCAGCTTCGCTTTGGTCTCCGGGGCGGCGATGCCCTCGGTGACCTCGGGGCCGATCCCGGCGGCGCCCGCGGCCGCGACGATCACCTCGGGGTCGCCGAGGTCACGGCCCCGACGAAGGCCTCGCGGTAGGCGGCCAGGGCGAAGTCGCGTGCGCAGCCGGGACCGACCCCGGCGGCGACGGTGGCGGCCCGCATCGCGAGTAGGGCGAGGCGAGGTCGAAGTAGAAGGTCGCCGGCATCGAGGATCGTCCCTACCCGCCGGTCACATCCGGTAGACGGGCGCCGCCGGCTCGGCGAGCGGGGCGTTGGCGCAGGCGCCGAGGGCGAGGCCGAGGACGGTGCGGGTGTCGAGCGGGTCGATCACGCCGTCGTCCCAGAGCCGCGCGGTCGAGTAGTAGGGGCTGCCCTGGCGTTTCGTACTGCTCGCGCAGTTCGGCGCCGAGCTCGGGCTGGCCGACCTCGGTCATCACCATCCCCGCCTGCTCGCCGCCCATCACCGAGATCCGCGCGTTCGGCCACATCCAGAGGAAGCGCGGCGAGTAGGCCCGCCCGCACATGCCGTAGTTGCCGGCGCCGAAGGAGCCGCCGACGATCACGGTCAGCTTCGGCACCCGCGCGGTCGCCACCGCGGCGACCATCTTCGCCCCGTCCTTGGCGATCCCGCCCGCCTCGGCCTCCTGGCCGACCATGAAGCCGGTGATGTTCTGGAGGAAGAGGAGGGGCACGCCGCGCTGGTCGCAGAGCTCGATGAAGTGGGCGGCCTTCAGGGCGCTCTCGCTGAAGAGCACGCCCTGGTTGGCGAGGATCCCGACCGGGTGGCCGTGGATGTGGGCGAAGCCGGTGACGATCGTGGTCGCGTACTCGGCCTTGAACTCGTGGAAGCGGCTGCCGTCGACGACGCGGGCGATCACCTCGCGCGGGTCGTACGGGGTGCGGCTGTCCGGCGGCACCGCGCCGTAGAGGGTGGCCGGGTCGACGGCGGGCGGGGCGACCGGGGCGCGCTCCCAGGCGCGGCCGGGCGGCGGCAGCGTGGCGACGATCGAGCGCACGGTGCGGAGCGCGTCGGCGTCGTCGGCGGCGAGGTGGTCGACGACGCCGGAGGTGCGGGCGTGGAGCGCGCCGCCGCCGAGCTCCTCCGCGGTCACCTCCTGCCCCGTCGCCGCCTTCACCAGCGGCGGGCCGCCGAGGAAGATCGTGCCCTGGTCGCGGACGATGATCGTCTCGTCGCTCATCGCCGGCACGTAGGCGCCGCCCGCCGTGCACGAGCCCATCACCGCGGCGATCTGCGGGATCCCCTGCGCCGACATCGTCGCCTGGTTGAAGAAGATGCGGCCGAAGTGCTCGCGGTCGGGGAAGACTTCGTCCTGCATCGGCAGGAAGGCGCCGCCGGAGTCGACCAGGTACACGCAGGGCAGCCGGTTCTGCAGCGCCACCTCCTGCGCCCGCAAGTGCTTCTTCACCGTCATCGGGTAGTAGGTGCCGCCTTTGACGGTGGCGTCGTTGGCGGCGACGACGACCTCGCGCCCCTCGATCCGGCCGACCCCGGCGATGATCCCGCCGCCCGGCGCGGCGCCGTCGTAGAGGTCCTCGGCGGCGAGCGGGGCGAGCTCGAGGAAGGGGCTGCCGGGATCGAGCAGCTGGTTCACGCGTTCGCGCGGCAGCAGCTTGCCGCGCTCGAGGTGCCGGGCGCGAGCCTTCTCGCCGCCGCCGAGCGCCGCGCGCGCGAGCCGCTCCCGCAGCTCGCCGACGAGCCGCCGGTGCTCCGCCTCATTCGACTGGAACTCGGCGCTTGCCGGGTCCACGTGGCTGGCCAAGACTCGACTCACCCCTGCTCCCCCTCCCCCGACACACTTCCATGACGGGGTACTTGTCCTTTGTCACCCTATAGGGCTACTAAGGACAACAACCCCCTCCTCGACCAGCTCGATCAGGACAGCGCCGCGGTCGACCTGGTCGCCGGCGGCGACGAGGACGGTGTCGATGACGCCATCGCGGGGACTCTGGATCGAGATCTCCATCTTCATCGACTCCATGACGACCAAGGTCTCGCCGGCGGCAACCGTCGCCCCAGGCTCGACCCGCAGCTGGACGACGGTCCCCGGCATCGGCGCCTCGAGCAAAGCCTCTCCCCCAGCGGCCGAGTCCGCATCCCCGACGACGGGCGCAAAGCGCACCGGCCCGACGTCCGGATCCACCACCCACACCCCGTCCCCATCGGCGTACACCCAGACCCGCCGTTGATGGGCCGAAAACTCAACCATGGCTGGAGTTTTCGGCCCATCAACATTGGTGGCCGCGGTGCCGGCGATACCGAGGTGGGTGCCGTCGAAGGTGAGGACGCCGGAGTCGTCGCCGATCTCCCATGCCCAGGCGCCGCGGACGCCGGCTCCGGAGCCGTCGCCACCACGAGCGCCGGATCTCGGGTCGTCGCCGCCGCGGGCGCCTCGAACAGAGCCTCCCTCGATCGCGGACCTAATTGCAATTGCGTCCGCGATCGAGGGAGGCTCAGTGCGGTCAGCCACCGCGCGGACGGCGACCTCCATCGGGCCATCTGAACTTTCAAGCGTCTGCCGGATCCAGACCGGGCCCTGCATCCGCCAGCCGCTTCGGTCCGACCAGATGTCGTCGTCCTCGGGCTCGCCGAGGAGCGCCACCAGCGCCAGCGCCGCCAACTCGGGCGGGGCGATCGGGGCGGCGACCTCGTCGCCAAGCCGCTCGATCAGGCCGGTGTCGACCTCGCCCGCCCGCACCTCGGGCCGCGCCGAGCAGCGGCGCGCAGGTAGGCGACGTTCGTGGTCGGGCCGGCGACCACCGTCTCGCCGAGCGCCCGCCGCAGTCGCTCCAAGGCCTCGTCGCGATCGTCCCCCGTGGCGATCACCTTGGCCAGCATCGGGTCGTAGTCGGTGCCGACCTCGGTCCCCTCTTCGATGCCGCTGTCGACCCGGACCCCCGGGCGCCTCGCGGTAGGCGACGACCTCGCCGCTCGACGGCAGGAATCCCGCCGCCGGGTCCTCGGCGTAGATCCGCGCCTCGATCGCCCAGCCGCTCCGCGTCACCTCGTCCTGGGACAGCGGCAGCGGCTCGCCAGCGGCTACACGCAGCTGCAGCTCGACCAGGTCGAGGCCGGTCACTTCCTCGGTCACCGGGTGCTCGACCTGGAGCCGGGTG
Organism: uncultured Solirubrobacterales bacterium; assembly: GCA_963791095.1. Lineage (GTDB taxonomy): Bacteria > Actinomycetota > Thermoleophilia > Solirubrobacterales > 70-9 > VAYN01. The sequence continues at coordinate 166,462 of CAWBRE010000026.1, read as the reverse complement.
TTGACCTCGAGGAAGTAGAAGCTCGACGGGTCGTCGCGCTCGGCGATCAGCTCGACCGTGCCCGCGTTGACGTAGCCGGCCTGCCGGGCCAGGGCCACAGCCGCCGCGCCCATCGCCTCGCGCAGCTCCTCCCCCACCACCGGCGAGGGGGACTCCTCGATCACCTTCTGGTGGCGGCGCTGGAGGCTGCACTCGCGCTCGCCGAGGTGGATCGCGTTGCCGTGCGCGTCGGCGATCACCTGGATCTCGAGGTGCCGCGAGGGCTCGACGAAGCGTTCGATCAGCACCCGCTCGTCGCCGAAGGCCGCCGCCGCCTCGCGCCGCGCCGCGCCGAGCGCCTCGGCGAGGTCCTCACGCCGCTCGACCAGCCGCATGCCCTTGCCGCCGCCGCCCGCCGCCGCCTTCACCAGCAGCGGCAGGTCGCCCTCCGCGACCCGCTCGAGGATCTCCGCGTCGCTCAGCTCGTCGCCGCTCCAGCCGGCCAGCGTCGGGACCCCGGCCGCGTCGGCGACGGCGCGCGCCCGTCCCTTGTCGCCGAGCATCGCCATCGCCTCCGGCCCGGGACCGACGAAGACCAGGCCGGCGTCGGTGCAGGCGGCGGCGAAGTCGGGGCGCTCGGAGAGGAAGCCGTAGCCAGGGTGGACGGCGGACGCGCCGCTGCGCTGGGCGGCGTCGACGACCCGCTCGATCGAGAGGTAGGAGTCGCGCGCCGGGGTCGGCCCGATGTGGACGGCGAGGTCGGCGCCGCGGACGTGCGGCGCCTCGGCGTCGGCGTCCGAGTAGACGGCGACCGACTCGACCCCGAGCCGGGCCAGAGTGCGCTCGATGCGGACCGCGATCTCGCCCCGGTTGGCGATCAGGACGCGGTCGAACATCAGCGGTGGTGGTCGACCGGGCCGGCGATGAGGGTGTGCGAGCCGAGCGGGCGTCCCAGGATCTTCTGCGCCTCGCGGGCGGCGAGCAGCAGCTTCTCCAGGTCGATGCCGGTCTCGATCCCCATCTCGTGGAGCATCGAGACCAGGTCCTCGCTGGCGATGTTGCCGGTCGCCCCAGGGGGCACCGGGCAGCCGCCCAGCTCGCCGAAGCTCGACTCGAAGGAGGCAACCCCGGCCTCCAGCGCCATCAGCACGTTGGCGAGCCCTTGGCCGCGGGTGTTGTGGAAGTGGGCGGTCAGTTCGACCCCGGGCAGCTCGGTCGCCGCGCGCTCGAAGAACTCATGCACCTGGGCCGGATTCGCCATCCCGGTCGTGTCGCCGAAGCCGATCTCCTCCGCCCCGGCGGCGGCCAGCCGACCGGCGATCTCGAACACCCGCGCCGGGTCGACGTCGCCCTCGTACGGGCAACCGAAGCTGGTCGAGATCACGCCCTCGCAGCGCAGCCCGTCGGCCCGCGCCCGTCCCAGCACCTTCTCCACCCCGGCCAGCGACTCGGCGATCGTCCGGTTGACGTTGTGCTTGTTGTGACTCTCCGAGGCGGAGAGGAAGACGTTCACCTCGTCGATCCGCTCGCGGTGCTCCAGCGCCGCGTCGAGCCCGCGCTCGTTCGGGATCAGGACCGAGACCGAGACCTCGTCGGGGATCCGCGCCCGCTCCAGCACCTCGCCCGCGTCGGCGAGCTGCGGGATCACGTCGGCGCGGACGAAGCTGGTCACCTCGAGCCGGCGCAGCCCGGTCCCGGCGAGCATCTCGATCAGCCGCACCTTGTCGTCGGTCGAGATGACCTCGGGCTCGTTCTGGAACCCGTCCCGCGGCCCCACCTCACGGATCTTCACCGCGGTGGGCGTCACCTCAAGCCCCGAGGGCGCGGGCGATGACCATCTGCTGGACCTCGTCGGTCCCCTCGCCGATCGTGAGGATCTTGGCGTCGCGGTAGAAGCGGCAGACGGGGTACTCCTCGATGTATCCGTAGCCGCCGTGGATCTGCACCGCCTCCTCGCTGGCGCGGACCGCGAGCCGGCCGCTCTTCAGCTTCGCCTGCGCCGCGGTGAGGCTGAAGTCGCGCCCTTCGTCCTTCAGCACCGCCGATTTGAGGACCAGGAGGCGCGCCGCCTCGATCTCGGTCGAGAGGTCGGCGAGCTTCGCCTGGATCGTCTGGAACTTGGAGATCGGCTTGCCGAAGGCGCGCCGCTCCTTGGCGTAGGCGAGCGCCTCGTCGAGCGCCCCCTGGGCCAGGCCGACGCCCATCGCGGCGACGCCGATGCGGCCGATGTCGAGCACCTGGAGGAACTGCTTGAAGCCGCCGCCGCGCGGGCCAAGCAGGTTCTCGGCCGGGACCCGGCAGCCGTCGAAGGTGAGCGGCCGCGTGTCCGAGGCGTTCCAGCCCATCTTGCGGTACGGCTGCTCCTGGGAGTAGCCGGGGGTGCCGTTCTCGACGATCAGGTTGGAGATCTCGCCCTCGCCGGTGCGGGCGGTGATCGCGACGTGGCCGGAGATCTCGGTGCCGGCGTTGGTGATGAACTGCTTGGCGCCGTCGATCACCCATTCGTCGCCGTCGAGCGCGGCGCGGGTGCGGACGTTGCCGGCGTCGGAGCCCGCCTCCGGCTCGGTCAGCCCGAAGGCGCCGAGCTTGGTGCCCGCGCAGAGGTCCGGCATCAGCCGCTCTTTCTGCTCGTCGGTGCCGAAGAGGTAGATCGGCTGGGTGCCGAGCGAGGTGTGGGCGCAGAGGGTGATCGCCACCGAGGAGTCGATCCGCGTCAGCTCTTCCACCGCCACCGCGTACTGCAGCGAGGTGCCGCCGGCGCCGCCGACCGACTCCGGGAAGGGGATCCCCATCCAGCCCAGCTCGCCCATCTTGGCGACCAGCTCGTAGGGGAAGGACTTGGTGCGATCGAGCTCCTCCGCGACCGGCGCGATCTCCTCGACCGCGAATTCGCGGACGGTGCGCTGGAGCAGCTTGGTGTCGTCGTCTAGATCGAAGTACATGGCGCCAGCATACCGAAAGATCATTCAAAGTTTGAAAGATCTTTCGACAAATTTGGAGCTTCTCTTTACGATCCGGCGATGGCCCGACCCGAGACCCCGACCACCCGCGCCCGTTGGGACGCCCGCCGCGCCGACGTGATCGAACGGGCCGCCCACGTCTTCGCCCGCCGCGGCTACGACCAGACCTCGGTGCCGGAACTGGCGGAGGCGCTGGAAGCGGCGACCGGCGGCATCTACCACTACTTCAGCGGCAAGGAGGGGCTGCTGATCGCGATCTGCGACCAGCTGATGGAACCGCTCCTCGCCGAAGCCGAAGAGCTCCTCGCGACCGAGGCGCCGGCGACCGAGCAGCTGCGTGACCTGGTCCGCCGCTGGGTCGCCAACGTGGTCGACCACCAGGACCACATGCTGGTCTTCCAGCAGGAGCGCCACCTGATCGACCACGGCTCCCAGTGGCGCGAGGTGCGGGAGAGCCGCAAGCGCTTCGAGCGGCTGGTCGAGGACGTGCTCGCCCGGGCGGGCGCCGAAACCGACGGCCCGGCGGTCGACCCGCGCCTACAGCTCTCCGCCCTGCTGGGCATGGTCAACCACACCGCCCAGTGGTACCGCCCCCGCGGCCGCCTCAGCCCCGCCGAGATCGCCGACGGCTACGTGGCGCTGGTGCTGGGCTAGCGGCCCTCGAACTTCGCGTGGCCCGGGCCCTCTTTGAGGAAGGTCTGGACCGCTTTCTGCAGGTCCTCGGTGCCGAACAGCGCGCCGGAGATCTGCGGCATCGCGATGTCGGCGGCGGCGATCCCGCCGTCCTGCTGCGTCGCGACCATCCGCTTGGTCGCCGCGTGGGCCAGGGTCGGCCCGTCGGCGAGGCGGCGGGCCAGCGCCAGCGCCCGCTCCTCCAACTCCGCGTCCGGCCAGACCTTGTTGACGACGCCCCACGAGTGGAGCGTCGCGGCGTCGTATCTGTCGCCGGTCATCACGAACTCGCGGGCGCGGGCGGCGCCGGCGCGGGCGGCGAGCCGCTGCGTCCCGCCCATCCCCGGGGTCAGCCCGATCACGTTCTCGACCAGGCCGAAGCTGGCGCTCTCGGAGGCGACGATCAGGTCGCAGCCGAGCGAGAGCTCGAACGCCGCGGTCAGGGTCAGCGAGTGGGCGCTGAAGATCGTCGGGCAGGGCAGCGCTTCGAAGGCACGGACGCATCCCACCAGCCGCATCCACAGCTGGCCCGCGGTGGTCGGGGTCAGCTTCTCGAACTCCGCCACGTCGACTCCGGCGGAGACGACCCGGCCGACCGCTCGCACCAGCACCCCACGGGGCGGGTTCGCCGCCAGCTCGCCGACGCAGGCTTCGAGCGAGTCGAAGGTCGCCCCGTCGAACAGGTTCAGCGGCGGGTGCTCGAGGATCAGGTGGGTCAGCGACCCGTCCTGCTCGAGCCGGAAGGGCGCCCCCGGCGCGCCCGCCCCCTCGCTCACGCTTTCTCCTCGACGAAGATGTCGATCTGCAGCTCGGCGTCAGGCGAGGCCTTGTACTGGTCGAGGTCGACCCCCTCGAGGATCTCGTCGTCGATCGCGAAGTTGCCGGTGAACTCGCGACTGTCGCGGGTGAGGATCTCGTAGGCGGCATCGGCCATGATCGCCGGGGTGCGCGAGCGCTTCATCGCCTCCTCGCCGCCGACGATGAATTCGACCGCCGCGGTCGCGATCAGCGTCCGCGGCCAGAGCGAGTTGAAGGCGATGCCGTCCTCGCGGTAGCGCTCCGCCATGCCCAGGGTGACCATGCTCATCCCGTACTTGGACATCGTGTAGGCGAGGTGCTGGGAGAACCACTTCGGGTCCATCGTCAGCGGCGGGCTGAGCGTCAGCACGTGCGGGTTCGACCCTTTGCGCAGGTGCGGCACGGCGGTCCGGCTGAGCAGGAAGCTCCCCCGCGCGTTGATGCTCTGCATCAGGTCGTACTTCTTCATCGACAGCGACTCGGGATCGGACAGGTCGATCGCCGAGGCATTGTTGACGACGATGTCGATGCCGCCGAACTTCTCCACCGTCTGCGCCACCGCATCGGTGACCGACTCCTCGTCGCGGACGTCGCCGACGATCGGCAGCGCCTTGCCGCCGGCCGCCTCGATCGCTTCGGCGGCGGTGTAGAGCGTCCCCGCCAGCTTCGGGTGCGGCTCGGCGGTCTTGGCGAGCAGGGCCACGTTGGCCCCGTCCGCCGCCGCCTTCACCGCGATCGCCTCGCCGATTCCGCGGCTGCCGCCGGAGATCAGCAGCGTCTTGCCTCCCAGGTCTGCCATCTCGCTCAGACCCGCTGGATCAGCGTGCCGGTGCCGAGGCCCCCGCCACAGCACATCGTCACCAGGCCCATCTCCTTGTCGGAGCGCTCCATCTCGTGGAGCAGGGTGGTGATCAGGCGGGCGCCGGTCGAGCCGAGCGGGTGGCCGATCGCGATCGCGCCGCCGTTGACGTTGACGCGGTCCATGTCCGGCTGCAGCTCGCGCTGCCAGGCGGCGACGACCGAGGCGAAGGCCTCGTTGATCTCGACCAGGTCGATGTCGTTGATCGTCATCCCGTTGCGCTCGAGCAACTTCTGGGTCGCCGGGATCGGGCCGGTCAGCATGATCACCGGGTCGACCCCGACCGTGGTGATGTCGTAGATCCGGGCACGCGGGGTGAGGCCGAGGGCGTCGGCCTTTTCGCGGCTCATCAGCAGCACCGCGGCGGCGCCGTCGGAGACCTGGGAGGAGTTGCCGGCGGTGATCCGCCCGTCCTCCTTGAAGGCCGGCTTCAGCGCGGCGAGGCCCTCGAGCGTCGTCTCGCGCAGGCCCTGGTCGGTCATGTAGGTGTCGCCGTTGACCTGCATCGGGATCATCTCGCGCTCGAAGCGGCCCTCGTCGGTGGCCTGGCGGGCGAGCGTCTGGGAGCGGAGGCCGAACTCGTCGAGCTCGGAGCGGGGGATCTCCCATTTCTCCGCGATCATCTCGGCCGAGAGGCCCTGCGGGATCAGGTCGTAGCGCTCCATCAGCTCTTTCGAGAACGGGTTGCCCCACTCGCCCATCACCTGGGCGGCGGCAGCGAAAGAGTTTTTGCCCATGTGCTCGACCCCGCCGCCGATCGCGACGTCGTGGACGCCGGAGGCGATCAGGGTGGCGGCGAAGTTGACCGCCTGCTGCGCGGAGCCGCACTGGCGGTCGACGGTGGTCGCCGGGACCTCCTCCGGGAGGCCGGCCTCGAGCCAGGCGTTGCGGCCGATGTTGATCGCCTGCTCGCCCCACTGCTGGACGCAGCCGCAGATCACGTCGCCGACCTCATTGGCGTCGATGCCGGAGCGCTCGATCAGCTCCGAGTAGGTCTTGGCGAGGAGGTTCGAGGGGTGCAGGTCCTTGTAGTAGCCCTTCTCCGCGTGGCCGCGCCCGACCGGCGTGCGCACTGCCTCGACGATGACTACCTCTCGGCCTCCCAGCCGGCCTTTCCCGTTCTCCATGTGCTCCTCCGTCTCCTCGGTCAGCTTTAGGTCACGCGAGGTTATTTGACCGCCCCCGCCCGGCGATTGCTCGCGGGCCCCTCGCTTGGCGACTACGACAACCGTAACCGGCGGGCGCAAGCGGCCTGGATGGCCTGGCGCGGCGAGCAGCGGTCGATCGCGGTGACGGGCGGCACGGCCGGCGCGAGGTCGGTCGCGGCGACGGCGGCATTGCCGCCCGAGGTCACTCGCCGCGCCAGCGGGGCGGGCGCTTCTCGGCGAAGGCGCGCGAGCCCTCGGCGGCGTCGGCGGAGCGCGAAGACCGGGTCGCTGATCTCCCGCTGGCGCGCCCAGAACTCCTCCTCGCTCCAGCCGGCCGCGCGGACCAGGATCTCCTTGGTCGCGGCGACGGCGAGCGGGCCGTTGGCGCCGATCGCGCGGGCCAGGATCGTCGCCGCCGGGACCGCGCCGCCGTCGTCGACCACCTGGTCGAGCAGGCCGATCCCGACCGCGGCCTCGGCCTCGATCATCTCGCCGGTGAGCGCGAGGCGCATCGCCCAGCCCGGGCCGACCCGCGGCGGCAGGCGCAGCAGCGCCCCGCCGGCGGCGATCAGCGAGCGGGTGACCTCGGGGATGCCGACCTGCGCCGAGCGGCCGGCGATCAGGAAGTCGCAGCAGAGCGCCAGCTCGAGGCCGCCGGCGACGGCGTACCCCTCGATCGCGGCGATCAGCGGCCGGCGGGTCGGCTTGGTGACGACCTCCTTCAGGCCGCGCCGGCCGGCGTCGCCGTCCCAGACGTTCTCACCCGCCAGGAACGCCTTCAGGTCCATCCCGGCGGAGAAGAATTCGTCGGCCCCGCAGAGGACGCCGGCGACGACCCCGGGAGCCTCGTCGAGGTGGGCGAGGGCGGCGGCGAGCTGGTCGGTCAGCTCCAGGTTCAGCGAGTTGCGGGCGGCGGGGCGGTTGAGGGTGATCCGCATGACGCCGTCTTCGATCGCGGTGAGGACGGCGGCGGCCACGCGCGGATGATCGCATCCCCACCCCCACCCCGCCGCGGGCGCTTGTGGAACCCACGAAGCGCGCGCGCCACCCGACTGGGGGCCTGGGCGGGCCGTGACTACTGTCGGAGCAGTGATCGATTTCGAGCTCGAGCCAGAGCTGATCGACCTGCGTGAACGGGTCGCCAGTTTCGTCCAGGAGGTCTGCATCCCGGCCGAGCCGCGCGACGTCTCGACCCACGGCACCGACGCCGATCTGCGCGCCGAGCTGCAGGACGAGGCGCGGAAATGGGGCATCTTCGGGCCGCAGCTGAGCGAGGAGCTCGGCGGCCTCGGGCTCGACCATCGCGGCACCGCGGTGATCCTCGAGGAGTGCGGCTACAGCCTGCTCGGCCCGCAGGCGCTGAACTGCGCCGCGCCGGACGAGGGCAACCTCCACATGCTCGACCTGATCGCCTCGCCGGCGCAGCGCGAGCAATACCTGGTGCCGCTGGCGGCCGGGCAGATCCGCTCCTGCTTCTCGATGACCGAGCCCGCCCCGGGCGCCGGCTCCGATCCCTCGATGCTGCGGACGACGGCGCGGAAGACCGACTCGGGCTGGTCGATCAGCGGCACGCAAGTGGTTCATCACCGGAGCCGAAGGAGCGGCCTTCACGATCTGCATGGCGATGGCCGAGGGCGCCGGGGCGACGATGTTCCTGGTCGACTCCGACAACCCGGGCTACCGGATCGAGCGCATCCTCGAGGTCACCGATCGCGCCTTCCCCGGCGGCCACGCGGAAGTGAACTTCGAGGACTGCGAGGTGCGCGACGACGCCGTGCTCGGGACCGTCGGCGAGGGCTTCAAGTACGCGCAGGTGCGCCTCGCCCCCGCCCGCCTCACCCACTGCGAGCGCTGGCTCGGCGCCGCGCGACGCGCCCACGATTTCGCCCTCGACTACGTCGGCGACCGCGAAGCTTTCGGCCAGCCGCTGGGCGAGCTGGGGATGGTGCAGGAGAAGCTCGCCCGCTCGCTGATCGACATCGAGACCAGCCGCCTCCTGATCTGGCGCTGCGCCTGGGCGCTCGACCGCGGCGAGCCGGCCAAGCACGAGTCCTCGGTCGCCAAGGCCTACGTCGCCGAGGCGGTCAACCGGGTCGTCGACAACGCGGTCCAGGTATGCGGCGGAACCGGCGTCTCCGGCGACGGGCCGCTGGCCCGGCTGATGAACGAGATGCGCCCGTTCCGGATCTACGACGGCCCGACCGAGACCCACCTCTGGTCGATCGCCCGCCGCCAACTGCGCGCCCGCGCCGCCCGCCGCGCGGACCCGGTCGCCGGGCCGTGAACGAGGCCGATCTGGCGGAGCTCGCCCCCGCCGAGCCGCTCGAGGCCTATCTCGACACCCTCGGGATCGGCAGCGGCCCGGCGCGCCTCGCGCCGATCGGCGACGGCCATTCGAACCTCACCTTCCTGGTCGAGCGCGAGGGCGCCCGAGTTGTCCTGCGGCGGCCGCCGCGCGGGCCGCTGCCGCCCTCGGCCCACGACGTGGTCCGCGAAGCGCGGCTGCTGAGCGCCCTCCGCCCGCACGGCACGCCGGTGCCCGAGGTGCTGGGGATCTGCGACGAGCCATCCGTGATCGGGGCGCCCTTCTACGTGATGGACCTGGGTCGACGGCCTCGTCCTCACCGACGAGATGCCGGCGGGCTCGAGGGTGAGGCGGTGGCGATCGCGGAGGCGCCTGGTCGACGGGCTGGTCGACCTGCACGCGGTCGACGCGAGCGTCCCGGAGCTGGCCGGCTTCGGCCGCGCCGAGGGCTACCTGGCCCGGCAGCTGAAGCGCTTCGGCGGGCTCTACGAGACGAACGCGACGCGGCCGCTGCCCGACCTTGAAGCGGTCGCCGACTGGCTCGCGGCGAACCTGCCGGAGTCACCGCCCTCCACGGTCGTCCACGGCGACTATCGGATCGGCAACGTGATGATGGCCCCCTCCCCCACCCGCCTGGCGGCGATCCTCGACTGGGAGATGGCGACGATCGGCGACCCGCTGGCAGACCTCGGCTACATGACCACGATGTGGTCGGAGCCGGGCGACCCGCCGAACGCCGTCTCCGACCTCTCCTCGGTCACCCGCGAAGCGGGCTTCCCCGCCCCGCGACTTCCTCACCGCCCGCTACGCCGAGCGCACCGGCCGCTCCGTCGACGCCCTCCCCTGGTACCAGATCCTCGCCACCTGGAAGGCGGCGATCTTCCTCGAGGGCAGCTTCGGCCGCTTCAGCGCCGGCACCACCGCCGACCCCTACTTCGGCAACCTCGAGCAAGGCGTCCCCGCCCTCGCGGCACTGGCCTTGGAGCGCACCCGCGCCCTCTGACCTCGCCGGGTCAACCCTCTAGATTCCGCGGCCGTTCAAGCCGCTCGCCGGTGCAGTTGACCCGGTCATAGGCGGATCAACTGCACGCTCGGTGCCGCCCCCTCTCACGCCGGTGCGATTGAACACACCAGGGTGTGGCTAAGTGCACTGGCGTGCTCGCCCGCGCGGCTAGACGGTGACGAAGCCGCCGTTGGGGCTGATCGTCTCGCCGACGAAGAAGCTGGCGTCGTCGGAGCAGAGGAAGGCGATCGCGGCGGCGATCTCCTCGGGGCGGCCGAGGCGGCCCTGCGGGGTGCCCATCTTCACGGCACCGATCAGGGGCTCGGTGAGGGAGCCGGAGACGAGCTGGGTGTCGACGAAGCCGGGGGCGATCGCGTTGACGCGGATGCCCTGCTGGATCAGCTCTTTGGCGACGGTGCGGGTGAAGGCGAGGATGCCGCCCTTCGCCGCCGAGTAGTGCGGGTGGCCGGTGCAGCCCTCGATCCCGCAGATCGAGGCCATGTTTACGATCGTGCCGCTACCGCGGGGGCCCATCGCGCGGGCCGCGGCGCGGGTGCCGTAGAAGGTCCCGTCGAGGTGGACGGAGAGCATCTGGCGCCACTCCTCGTCGCTCATCCCGGCGGTCGCCTCGAGCGCGGTCGTCACCTCTTCTCCCGCGGTGAGCTGGGCGAGCTGCTCTTCGGCACGCGGGTTGACGCGGTCCGAATGGGCGCCGCCGGAGATACCGGCGTTGTTGACCCAGATGTCGAGCGGGCCGAGCTCCGCCTCGACCGTCGCCAGCGCCGCGTCGACCTGGGCGCTGTCGCTGACGTCGGCGGCGACCGCCAGGCCCTCCCCGGCGAGCTTCGCGGTCAGCTTCGCCGCGCCCTCGTCGAGGTCGATCACCGCGACCCGGGCGCCGTCGGCGGCGAGCCGGACGCAGGTCGCCTCGCCGATCCCGGAGCCGCCCCCGGTGATCGCCGCGACCTTGCCCTCGAGGCCCGCCATCAGCCCGTCCCCGCCATCAGAAGTTCGCCTTCAGCCAATCGGTGAGGTAGCCGTTCACCTCGTCGGGCTTCTCCATCTGCACCCAGTGGCCGGCGTCGGCGATCTCGTGCTGCTCGATCTGCGGCAGGTAGGCGTCGAGCCCGTCGTAGCCCTCTTTGAAGAAGAACCAGTCGTCGGTGGCGTAGACCAGCAGCGCCGGGATGTCGACGACGTAGTTCGAGCCCTGCGCCTCTTCGAAATCCTTGCGCAGCGCCCGGTACCAGTTGAGCCCGCCGGTGAAGCCGGACTTCTCGTAGACGTCGACGTAGAAGCGCAGGTCCTCCTCGCTGCCGAGCGGCTCGCCGAACAGCTGCGGATCGGCGACGAAGACGCCGGCCGGAACTTCCTGGATCTCTTTCGGCGCCGCGTCGAACTCGGCCCGGGTCATCCCCCGTCCCCGCATCATCGAGCGGAAGGTGTGCTCGACGTCGCCGCCGAGGATCTTCTCCCCCACGCCCGGCTCCTGGAAGGTGCGCATGTAGTGGTTGGGGCCGCGCAGTTCGTCGTAGGTTTCGATCATGTCTTTGGGCGACTCCCAGGTGAAGAAGGGAGTGCAGAGGCTGCCCATGCCGAGGGTGCGCTCGGGGGCGAAGATCGCCGAGTACCAGGCCGGCATCGAGCCCCAGTCGTGGCCGAAGAAGATCGCTTTGTCGATCTCCAGCGCGTCGAGCAGCCCGGTCAGGTCGGCGACCAGGTTCTTGACGCTGTAGGTCTGCGCGTCCTCGGGGGCGTCGGTGCCGCCGTAGCCGCGCTGGCTGGGGACGATCGCGCGGAAGCCCGCCTCGACCACCGCCGGGACCTGGTTGCGCCACGAGTAGGGGTGCTCGGGGAAGCCGTGCAGCAGCAGGACCGGGGTGCCCTCGCCCTCCTCGAAGTACTCCATCGTGATGCCGTTGGTCTGGACCGTCTTCGGTGCGGTGAAGTCCATCGATCTGCCTTTCGGATCGGGCGTTGGCGGGGCGATCTCTCAGCCGGGGAGCGTGAAGCCGGCGTCGACGCAGAGCGTCTGGCCGGTGACCATGCGTGCTTCGTCGGAGAGCAGGAAGGCGGCCGGCTCGCCGATCTCGGCCGGGTCGAGGGCGGCGCCGAGGGGCGCCCGCTCGGCCGCGGCGGCGGCGATCGCCTCCCACTCGGGGATTTCCTTGAAGAGGTCGGTGAGGACGACGCCGCCGCGGATGCAGTTGGCGCGGATCCCCTCCGGGCCGCCCTCGACCGCGAGGTAGGTGACCAGCGCCTCGATCGCCGCCTTGGCGGTCCCGAACGCGGCGTAGGCGTCGTAGACGCGCTGGGCGCCGAGGCTGGAGATCGCGACGATCGCGCCGCCGCCGGCCTCGCGCATCGAGGGCCGCGCCGCCTGGGCGAGGCTGAGCAGCGCCCGCACGTGGGTCTGCATCGTCTCGTCCCACTGCTCCATCGTCAGTTCCTCGGTCATCCCGAAGTGGCCGTTGGCGGCGTTGGAGACGAGGTAGCGGATCGGGCCGAGCTCGGCGATCGTGGCCTCGACCGCGGCGACGTTGTCGGCGGGGTTGCCGACGTCGCCCTGGATCGTCATCGAGCGGCGGCCGAGCGCGCGGATCTCCGCCGCGGTGGACGCGGCGGCCTCGGCGTTGGCGACGTAGGTGATCGCCACGTCGGCGCCGCGCGCGGCGGCGGCCAGCGCGCAGGCACGGCCGATCCCGCGCGAGCCCCCGGTGACGAGGGCGGTCCCGTTGAGCTCCCAGGCCATCGAGGACGAACCTAATCGGGGGCCGGCGGGACGCGGGGAGGATCGCGATGGCGCGCTTTGTCGAATCCCCAGCCGTGCCGCGCGGAGCGCCCGCCGGCCGCGGCGCGACGGGCGAGGCTCGGTCGATGAGCTACTGGGCAGTGGAGACCACGGACCGGGGCGTCGTCGTCGCCGCCTACACCAACGCGCCGATGAACTACTTCGTCGGCGAGGGGGTCGAAGAGCTGGCGGCGCTGCTGCCGAGCTGGCGCGCGCCCGAGGTGCGGGCGGTCGTCATCACCGGTGGGCCGGCGGACCAGTACCTGACCCACTACAGCGTCGAGGAGCTCGGCGGGCTGGCCGCCGACCGGGCGACGATGAGCGCCCTCGGCACCGACGTCAACGACGGCTACCACGCCCTGGTCCAGGACCTCAGTGACCTGGAGAAGCCGGTGGTCGCGGGGATGAGCGGCGACACGATGGGCGGCGGCCTCGAGCTCTCGCTCGGCTGCGACATCCGCATCGCCCAGCGCGGTGACTTCTCGATCGGCTTCCCCGAGGTGCCCCTGGGGATCATCCCCGGAGGCGGCGGGACGCAGCGGCTGCCGCGGATCATCGGCGCCGGCCCGGCCCTCGACTTCATCCTGCGCGGGCGGATCGTCTCCCCCGACCAGGCGCTCTCCCTGGGGTTGGTGAGCGAGGTGGCCGATGACGCGACCGCGCGGGCAATCGAGGTGGCCGAGCAGTTGGCGCAGCGCTCGGCGCCCGCCCTGGCGGCAGCGAAGCGAGCGGTCCTGCGCGGCAGCTCGCTGCCCTTGAGCGAGGGCCTGCGGGTCGAGGCGGACCAGTTCCTGGCGACGATGCTCACCGACGAGGGCGCGGCGGCGATGGCCGATTACGTAGCCACTCCTTATGAGGAGCGCCGTGCCTGGTCCCGCGGGCGGGCGGTCTCGGTGCCCGGCGATCCCACCTGATGCGAATCTTCGACACCTGGATGAACGCCGACATGCCCGAGTGGGGCGAGGAGCCGTGGATGCTCGCCGGTGGCGGAGCGCTACCTGGGGTCGGGGAGGGCTGGCCTGCGGCGGTTGGAGGCGGCGGAGTTGTTGGAGGAAATGGATGCGGCCGGGGTCGAGAAAGCGATCCTCGACTTGAACCTCGATCGCCCGTCGGCGCACACGCTGAAGGTGGTCGAGGCGGCGCCGGAGCGCCTGTCGCTGGCGGGTCGGGTGGATCCGCGGAAGCCGATGGAGGCGGTGAGAAAGCTGCGCGCGGCCCATGCCGAGCTGCCGTTGGTGAGCGCGAAGATCGTCCCGTTCATGCAGGACTTGCCGCCGACCCACGCGAGCCACTACCCGGTGTACGCAGCCTGCACGGAACTGGGCCTGCCGATCCAGATCAACACGGGCATCCCGGGCCCGCCGCTCCCAAGCGCCTGCCAGGAACCGATCCACCTAGACCGAGTCTGCTTCGACTTCCCCGACCTGACCGTCGTGATGGCCCACGGCGCCGACCCATGGTGGGACATAGCGATCCGCCTGATGATCAAGTGGCCAAACCTCCACCTGATGACCTCCGCCTACCGCCCGAAGTACCTCCCCGAGAGCCTCCTCCACTACATGCGCACCCGCGGCCCCACCAAGGTGATGTTCGCCTCCGACCACCCGTTGCTGGAGATCGACAAGTGCGTCGCTGACCTGTCCGGCCTCGACCTCCCCGAGCCGCTCCTCTCCGCCTACGCGCACGACAATGCCGCGCGCGTTTTCTGCCCCGCCGCCTAACGAGCTGCCTTGGAGGACTTCTCGCTGACTCACAAGGCGCATTTAGCTAGAGATCCAACATTGTTCCCTTAGGCGCCCGCCTCAGATCTTAAACTCTGATCTCCGAGTGCGCCCGGGTCTCCGTGCTCGTCGACCGCCATGTTCACTTTCCTGCAGCTATCCGACATTCACTTTCGCAACCTCCCCAAAGACGGCGAGAGCGATGACGCTAACGGTCTTCCCAAGCGCGAATCCAGAGTCCAGGATTACCAGCAGCGGGAGCTATTGATAGAGGATGTTCTGGAGCAGAAAGCGGGCCTAGGCGGCTACTCGGCGGTCCTGGTCGCCGGCGACATCGCTAACGCAGGAGAGCCCGAGCAGTTCGTTCAGGCTGCCGCCTTCTTACGGAACCTCTGCACCGCTGTCGAGATCAAGCCCTGGAATGTTTGGACCGTTCCGGGAAACCATGATGTCGAGACTGAGGCGATCGATGCTCTCGGTCAGGAGTTGCGGGACCGAATGCGTGAAACTCAGCAGAGTTCCCTCGATGCAGTTTTCACGCAGATTCTCAGCCACCCCAATGAGGGTCCGGCGCTACTCGCGCCCCTACATCACTACCTTGAGTTTGCCGACGCCTTCGACTGTGCATTCGACGCAGCGCAGCTTCATTGGAGCATCGAGCTCGACTCAGCCGGTCCAAACCAATTGGCGTTCCGCGGGATCAGCTCCGCTCTACTTTGCGGAAAGGGGGACGGCAAACTGAAGCGACCCACGGTTATCGGCGAGCCGCAGGCGAGCGGCTGGCCTGACCAGCGGATTCATCTCAGCCTCTGTCATCACCCCCATTGCTGGTTACTCGATAGCGACGCAATCGATGAACTGTTTGGTAAGCACGTGCAGGTTCGAGTCACGGGGCACCTACACAAGCGCGAACTGAGCTACACGGACATCGGCATCTACCTTCAGGCAGGCGCAGTGTCTCCGCGGCGAGGTCCAGACGGGACCTATGGCGAGGGCTATGAGCCTACCTATGACGTAATCACGCTGGACCAGGTCAAGATCAACGGAAACCCCTATCTCGACGTCGCGGTGCGCTGCAGACGTTGGGATGACGGGGAGCAGAAGTGGGTGGCCCATGAAGAGGAGGTGCGCCGTTTTGCGATCGGCCATGACGCGCCCTCCCAAGTTCTCCTCCAGACCCCTGCGGGCCCCCTTGAGGCCCCGGAAGCGGTGATGCGCGAGGCGAGATACAAGCTCGCGCAGCTACCTCTAACCGACAAGCTCGAAATCGTAGAAGCACTCAGCGCGCCCATGAGTGACTTCATCGACGCGCCACTTTGGAGCATGGTCACTGCGATCTTCGACTGGGCGGAGGAGAATGGCAAGCTCGATGAGCTCAAGAAGCTAGCTATCTCCGGCCTACCGCCCGAAGAAGAAAAATAAAGACATGCCTAATCCCTTTCACGACCGCATTCGCGAGGCCACGGTGGTTCCCACCGAGGAGCGGGTCGAGCTACTAGAGCAGGCGAGCAAAGCCGCAGCAACGTCACTGGGGTCTAGCGAAGCCCTTGACCTCGTTAGGGTCGCCTGCCAGCGGCCGGTCTCTAAAGAAGTCAAAGACCGTGTCCGCGCGCGCCTTAACTCAAAAGCCGAGGTCATCCTCGAGCACCGCCATGACCAGCTCCTGATGACGCTTGCGGGAACCGCCCTAATTCGGGTGCTCGGTCGGCCCACGTTCGTCCAGGGACTCTTGCCAGCGCTGGCAATTCGATCGGCGCGTGCCCAAGGCTGGTCGCCCGTCCATCCCGATGTCTTGACCTACGCGGACTACTACATCCGTGAACGGGCGCTTTTCATGCGCAAACCAGTAGCGGCCGAGGAGTACAAACAACGCCCGAAAGAGGGCGAGGAAGCCACTCCGATGGGCGAAGTAAAAGCTATGCGCGCGGCGCTCCTCCGGGACGTAAAGCTGCGCAAAGAAAGCGAGCAGCTTCTCTGGTGGGTCAGCTCGGCCGAGTTGCCGCTCTCAAGCATGGATGCAGCGATCGAGTTCAAGACTCTGATCAGTTTTTATCCTGAGCCCGGAGGGACCGAAGAACTCTTCCGGGCCAAGTTCCGTGACGGCGAATCGCGCAGCCCGTCGAAGTGGACCTTCAACCGCGGGGGTGTCCCAGCAGAGGTCGAAGACTTCTGCCCGAGGCTTGCCAGTGAGCCCGAGCCCGCAACGCCAAATGTGGAAGATGCGATGGCAAGCCTCAACGAGCTCTTCGTGATTAGGGCACTCGAAGAACGGCCGCTAGAGCAATGACCGAGACCCCCCAGGAGAACGTTCCGTCCGAAGAGGCGCAGGCATCCCTTCCCGAACAGGAGGTTGCAGAGGTAGAGGCGAAGGCTGAGACCGATTCCCAAGCCCTCGATCGCAAGCTGAGAGAGGCTGGCAACCAGGCTGCCCCCTGGAGCAGGGGGGAGGCGTTGGCCGACTCGGAAGCCGAAGAGATCGCGGCCGAGCGGCGGGCGACGGTGGTCGTCCTCGCCGGCGGTACCGGCAGTGGTAAGACCACCTCCTGGCCTCGTTATATGAGCGTTTCGGCCGTGGACCATTCGCCGCTCATTTATTCGACGGCTCCCGGACCCTGCACGGCCTCGAACTTCGTTGCCACAGAAGCGTCTATGGATCGGGTCCCGGAGGCGGATACCAGGGACACACCGCCTTCGGTGCCCTGCCCTGGCTGCACCTTCGGCTACGACGCGACGAGCGCACGATCGAGCTGCTTATGGGCGACTACTCGGGGGAGCATTTCGAAGCGCTGGCCAGCGGCAGCGAGAAGCCCATCGAGTTTCCCCAGATGCGCCGGGCCGATCACATCGGAATCGTGATCAATGGTGGCTCTCTTGCCGATCCAGCTAAAGCGATGGCCGAGCAGCGTGAGGCTCTTGAGCTGGTTCGAGCGCTCCTCAAAGAACCCGACGCGTACGCCGGTCCGGAGTCGCTTACGGTCATCGTCAGCAAGTGGGATCTAGTGCTCCGCAGCGGAGAGCGGGCTCGTGAAGCCTTTGAGAAAACGCGTGAGATGATCAGCAACGAGATCGCCGCCCGATATCCCGATGCTTCGGTCGGCTACATAGAGACGGCAGCCCGCTCGACCGTGGAGGAGCTGCCGCTGGGCCACGGCATCGACGATCTGCTTCTACGTTGGACCGACGTGCCGGCCGTCTCGATCGCAAATCCACCCGATGGGGCCGAGTATCAGCCCGTCGGGATCAGCAGCTTCAAGGCTGAGGAGTAGGGATGTCTGAGGACTTGCGCATCTTGATGGTCGGACTCTCGGAGTCGGGGAAGACCACCTACCTGGCAGCTCTCTATGAATTGGCGCGCGCCGAGCAGCGCCTCCCCGGAGCCTTACGTCTGGTCCAGGAGCCCGCAGAACGCGAATACTTCCACCGCATCGCACAAAACTGGCTGAAGCTAGAGCGCATGCTGCACACCCAGCCGGGAGACCCGCGCGATGCGGTCATGGACCTGATCACGCCCGGGGGGAAGAGATTTCAGCTTGAGATCCCAGATATTTCGGGCGAGGATTTCAACCACGCCTGGGAGGGCGATCCCTGGCCCGGTCCCGTTAAGGATGTAGCTGCTCGCGCCGACGCGGTTCTGATTTTCGCCCGCCGCGATCACGTCATCAAACCGCTAAGCCTGCCAGCCGATGACGCCGAACCTCCGGCCGAGACGAAAGAAGAGTGGTCGCCAGAGGAAGCCCCCACTCAGAGCAAGCTCGCCGATCTCCTTGAGACGCTTGACTCTCTTGTCAGTCATCCACTGCCGATGGCGCTGATCGCGTCTGCATGGGACATGCGGGACGGCGAAGAAGAACTGAGGCCAGACCAGTGGCTGAAACTGCGGCTCCCGCTCCTTTGGCAGATGCTTGAGAGCCGAAAGGAAACTCGTCCGTATCGCGTCTATGGGATCAGCGCTCAGGGCGGGGACGTCGAGGACCCTGAAGTCCGGGCGCGGCTTGCTGAGATTGAGCCAGCCTATGAGCGAGTGGACGTGCGCTGTGGTGAGGACGCTTCAAGCGATATAAGCGCTCCCATTAGCTGGCTCTTCGAACAGATCCAGTGAGCAGCTTAACCGTCCCCATCCACCAGACGCTTCACGGCTACGACGACGGGCACCGCCTGCTCGGTGGCTCGGTGACGATCCCGCCCCAGGACCGCCGCCGCATGCTGACGATGTCCGACAGCCCAGATGCTGCCGGTCGGAACCCTGAGCGCTCCCTAATGCTCGGCTATCCGCTAGGGAGTGAGAGCTACTTCGTTCTATCCAGAACCTGGGCCGCACCCGAGGTCAATCGGCCAGGCTGCGTATGGACCCACTCGCTGCTGATTGACCGCCGCGCCCAGGCCGAACTCGATCCACGGTCGCTACTGGGACTTTTCAAACGTCCGAGCGGCATCAAAGATGTGTCGCATTATCAAAAGCCGATTTTGTCGCCAACGACTGGCAAGCCCCCCGAAATTGAGCTTCCCGAGATCCTCGCCACCCTCCTTTGGACTCTCTACCAGCCCCCCCTTGCGCCTGTCGACCTACGCGCTGACGCACTCAGGGGTCTCGATCAACAGCTCTTGATGCTGACCATTTGGAGTCAGCAATGGCCTGCCCTCCGTTCGAGGTTCTCCTTCGGCCAGGCGCCGCGCGTCGGCCGCCGACTTGATGGGACCCTCTTCGACCTTCAAATCACTGAGCGCCCCCAGAGGGGAAGCTGGAACTCCGAGAAGGGAGATGCGCCGCCGCGAACCGTCGTCACGCCGGTCTCTGATGGCGTGCCTGGCTGGTCGGTGGACCTCTGCGACGACCTCCTTCGGGCTGGCCCAGTTCGCGACTATCTACTGCGGTGGGGCCCCTCAAGACGACCCCAGCGCTCAGACCTCTGGGCCCTCGCGTCGCTCTTCGCGGCTCGGGCTGAGCGCAAAGCTGTCGCCTCTCCGGCAGCGACTGCGATCTATATATGCGAGCGTGCCTATCCAAAGCCGAGCGCCCAGGCTCGCCTAAAGCACGGAATCTTCGAGGACGGACCAGGTGCGATTCCGCCCGGCCCTCTGCAGGACGCGGATCTTCTCGCCGCGATCGTCGCGCTCGGAATGCCCGCCAGCCTGCACAGCACCGAGCTAGAGCTTCACGATCGCTCCAGGCGGCTGGTCAAAACTGACCCAGCGCTCGCCTTTCAGCTGGTGGAGGAGATACCGTCGAGTCCCGATGACGCCCAGCGGGCCATAACCAAGGGAATCGCCGACGGACTTACGAAAACCGCGATCACTCGGTGGTCCTCAGAAGATCCGAAATCGCTGGCGAAACTCGTCAACCGCTCGCCGATCCTCGCCGGGCATATCGATCTCTGGAGGGCAGTCGACTTTGAGGACTTCTGGCCTCTAGTAAGAAGCGCTCGAGCCGCCCGCGAGCGTCGTAGGGCGATGCTTCTCGGGATGCTCGGTGCACACGCTCAAGACTTCATCGGGGCCGCCCTTGAGAGTTGGTCGGATGGACCGGAACTCTATCTTGAGCTTTTGGCCGAGGGAAAGGGCACCTGGCACAGCAAGGAGTATTTAGAAGATCTGGATCGCCGCATGATCACGTCTTGGCTTAAAAGACATGGACCCGCACCAAAACTCTCCGCACTGATTCTCGAAGCCTGGAAGCCGAAGTACCTCGCGGCGCTCCCGGGTCCAGAGTGGCAAGCTCTGCAGGAGCTCGGTGACAGCCTGAGCGACCATCACCTCGCGCTCTATTTCATCGCTGCTTGCCAGCGAGAGTCCGGCCTTGGTCCGCGAACTGCGGTCGATACCTACCAAGCTCTTAGGGCTCGATCGTCTCTCAAGCCAAAGGCCATCAAGGCCCTAAACGAAGCGGCGGTTGGCGCCGGCGCGAGTGGTCGCGCCGAGGCCACGGCAGCGCTACTTGACCTCGCATTTCGTGACGGTGGCTGGAGCCCATTGATCCTGCTGGAGATCAAGGATCCGGCCGCCCTCGAAGCCGTCCTAGTTGCCGACAGCTCGGGTCACATCGTCGCTCAGCTTGCGGAAGAACTCGGGGACACCGAACTACCCGAGCGGACTGCTCAGCTGATCTTTGACGCCGCGATGAGCGCCGAGGACCCGGGCGTTCTTCGGATCATCATCGGCGCTAGCCGCAATTTCATTCCTTGGTTCAAGAACGCGGTTTCGAGAGTACGCTAGGTCCCGCAGCAACGGCTCGTCTCTCTAATGATCGCTCATGTCTTAGAAGCGTGTCTTGGTAGAGCGGTCGCCGAGCCCAACTCCGAGATCGCTACTGCGCTCACCGAATCAGAGTCCGGGATTCGCCACCGACCAACTCTCCCAGCCATCACCGACAGGTCCCTGCGGCCGCAGGTCAGCTGCGAAGAAGAGGGCCCCGAGGGACCAGACTGAGCGAGTGATGCTCGGAGCTTCGCGGCTTCGGCACATCGCGCAGCTAGGCCGGGATCTCCCGCCCCAGCCAACCCTTGTAGAAGCCCTCGATGTCCGGCAGGTACTCGTGCATCACCGGGTAGCCGGGCGGCACCGCTTCGGTCTCCAGCAGGCGGCCGGAGACCGGGCAGTAGAACTCGCGGAGCTCTTGCCAGTCGCCGTCGGGGTGGCCTAGCTCGGGGTAGATCTCGCGGTAGAGGGCGTCGGTGTCGCGGACGAACATCGGGACGTGGAGCTTCCAGTTCTGGTCCCAGCGGCAGAGGTCGGCGCCGGCGTCGGTGCGGATCATCAGCTCACCGTCGGCGGTGCGGACGATGTTCATGCCCTCTCCGTAGGGGAGGACGATCGGGTCGTCGTAGTCGACTCGGGCCTGGAGGAGGGACGACCCACTTGTCGAAGCGGTCCGGGTCCTTGATCGAGGACTGGATGTCCTTCACCGCCCGGCGGGAGAGCTTCTCGTCGAGGAGGTCGCCGAGGGTCTCCTCGGTCACCTCGGTGGTGACCGGCACCGCCACCTGGCCGCCCTCGGGCAGGTAGACCTCCGAGGCGGCGAGGAAGGCCGCGGTCGACTCCTCCGGGGTGACCTTGCCGGGCGCCGCGCGGGGCACCATCACGGTCGGGGTGACGACGTCGAAGTCGAAGTCCTCGGGCAGGTCCCAGAAGCCGCGGAACTCGGCCGCCCAGCCCGGCTCGAGGCGCATCGACTCGGCGAACATCACCTTCACCGTCTCGATCAGGTCCTGGTCGAGGATGCGCTGGCGCTGCTCCGCCCACCACTCGGACGCCGGGCGGGCGCGGTCGAGGCGGGCGTGCATCAGGCCGTCGCGGTTCTCCAGCCCGTAGGCGCGCTCGGCCCAGTCGCGCTGGATGTGGCCGCCGGCGATGTCCTCCTCGATCCGCTCCTCGCTGCGCAGCAACGGATCGCCGAGGCCGCCGCCGCCGCGCCCGGAGCTGAGGTAGAGGTCCCCGGTCTTGACCGCGATCATCATCGTGTACGGATCCTGTTCGACCTGGTGGCGACCGGCGAAGGCCGACAGCGCCGACTCCTCGCCGCTGACGTCGCCGACCGGATAGGCCTTGCCCGCCGCCGCCTGCTCGAAGATGTCGGAGTCGAAGACGTTGTGGACGTAGGCGCTCGGCGCCGGGTAGCCGCCGAAGAGCCCCGGCGAGGTGAGCATCCCGCCCGCGCCGATGTTCTCGACCTCGAAGTCCTGGGTGCCGTTGACGAGCAGCAGGGTCTCGAAGGAGGAGCCGCCGCGGTGGCGGCCGATGCCGCCGGTGTTGGGCTTGATCTGGCGGCCGAGGTAGATCATCGGCTTGACCAGCTCCCACATCTCGACGTCGCCCATGTCGCCCTCGGGGTTGAAGACGGCGGCGCCGTAGTCGAGCCCGTCGAGGACGTACTTCGCCCCCTGCCCCTGGGCGCCGATCTCGAAGTTCATGAAGCCGGAGATCTGCCCGTACTGGTCGATGCCGCCGCCCTGGGCGACGTTGCCCGGCACGGTGTAGGTGGAGACGATCTCCTCGATGTAGCCGCGCGACTGCAGCGCCCGCGAGACCGCCCGCAGGTAGCCGGTCGAGGTGGTGAACATCGGCATCCACGGGAACGAGGACGAGCAGGGCGCGTCGCCGAGGTTCGCCCAGCTGCCCTCGGTGAGCAGCAGCTCGGTCGCGTAGTAGGCGCCGTCGTTGATCTTGTCGTTGCAGATCAGCGTCTGGGTGAAGAGGATCCACTGCATCCCCTGCTGGCCCGAGGGCGTCGCGTTGAAGGAGTGCCAGCCCCAGGCCGAGGAGCCGCGCAGGTCGGTCGTCCAGCGGCCGTCCTGGTCGACCACCGCCTCGTAGGAGCCGTGGATGATCAGGTCGCGCTGGGCGCGCTTCGGGCAGGTTCGCCTTGTTCGCGTATTTGGCCTCGGTGAAGCCGGCGGAGCGGTAGCGGCCGGGGACGAGCAGGCCGCGGACGCGGCTCTTGAAGTCGCGCCGGCCGTCCTCGATCGCCTCGCGCATGAACTGCTTGAAGGGGTCGCCGCCCTCCTCCAGCACCAGCCGCTCGACCGCGTCGCGGATCATGTGGCAGCCGGCCAGGCGGGTGCGCTCGTCGAGCAGGTAGAGGCCCGGCGCGCGGCTCTGCATCGAGCACCGTTTGGTGTGCCACTGGGCGATCTGGTCGCGCTCGCCGATCTTCGTGCAGTGGAGGTCGATGCCGTCGTCGAAGCGGGTCGTCGGTTCGAGCGGGACGCCGCCCGGCGAGGAGGCGCCGATGTCCATCACGTGGATCACGCCGCCCGCCCAGGCGAGCAGCTCGCTCGGGTCCTCGGGGTTGAAGATCGGGACGAAGGTCTGCACGTCGGCCGGGTGGACGTCGCCGATCGTCGGCTGGTTGTTGGCGAAGATGTCCCCCGGCCTGATCCCCGGGTTGTCCTCCCAGCCGTTGCGGACCATGTACTTGATCGCCTCGCTCATCGTGTGGACGTGGACGATGATCCCGGTCGAGAGCGCGACGTTGTCGCCCTCCGGCGTGTAGAGGGCGAAGCAGATCTCCCCCAGCTCGCGGACGATCGGCGAGGCGCTGATGTTGAGCGCCGTCTCCCGCGCGGTGACCATGCCGCCGCGCACCCGCGAGAAGAGCTTCTCGAAGTGCAGCGGATCGGAGTCCTTCATCTCCAGGTCGCGGAGCCCGTGGTAGTAGCCGGTCTCCTCGAAGCGGCCCTCGCTGAGGGCGAGCATCTCGGCCAGCTTCAGCCCTTCCCAGCCGATCGGCGCCGACTGGTCGGGCTCGAGCTCACGGGTGCGGTCGATCGTGGCCATGACTTCAGGCCTCCTTGTTCTCGAGGTGGAAGATGCCGTGCTCGTCGAGCCAGGCGCGACGGTCGGGTGGAATCGGGAAGGTGGTCGACTCGGCCTCCAGCACCGCCGGGCCCTCGATGGTCTGGCCGTTGCCGACGTCGTCCATCTCGTAGATGTCGGTGGTCGCGTAGCCGTCCGCCCACCAGACCGGGCGCGTTTCCTTCACCGGCGGCGCGCCCGCCGCGGCGCTCAGCACCGGCAGGGTCGGCTGCTCGATCGGCACCGAGCCCTTGACGATCGCCTGGGCGACCAGGTAGCCGAGCTCCGGCGAGGACGCCGCCCGCGCGTACATCCGCGTGTTGGTCTCCTCGAAGGAGGCGATCAGCTCGAGGATGTCGTCGATCGTCTCGACCACCGGCTTCGGCGCGTCGACCTCGATGTCGACCAGCTGGCCGTAGTACTGCATGCGCACCATGTGGGTGAAGGAGACGTCGGCGGCGTCGTGGCCGGACTTCGCGAACTCGTCCTGGACCCGCTGCTCGAGCGAGCGCCAGGCCTGGGTGAGCAGCCCGCCCATCTGCACTTTTTCCTCGTCGGAGTGGGTCGGCAGCAGCGGCAGGTCGACCTGGCGGTCGAAGCGGTACTCGAAGTCGGCGCAGGCGCAGCCGAAGGCGGAGAAGCCCGCCGCCCACTCCGGCACCAGCACCTGCTGGTAGGGGACGCCCTTGGTGTAGCCGGCGACGTGCAGCGGGCCGCCGCCGCCGTAACAGAGCAGGGTGTAGTCGGCGGGCGAGTAGCCCTTGCCGAGGATGCGGCCGACCGCCTCGTTGCGCAGCGAGGTCTCGAACAGCTCGATCACCCCGGCCGCCGCCTCCTCGATCCCGAGGCCGAGCGGATCGGCGACCTGGCGTTTGACCTCGTGGCGGGCGCGCTCGATGTCGAGCTGCACCTGGCCGCCGAGGAAGTACTCCGGGTTCAGCCGGCCGAGCACCAGGTTGAGGTCGGTGATCGAGGCGGTCGTGACGCCTCCCTCGGGCCAGGCCGTGCCGACCGAGGCGCCCGCCGAGTCGGGGCCGATCTCGGGGCGGCGCGCGTTGGGGTCGATGCGGACGAAGGAGCCGCAGCCGGAGCCGACCGAGTCGATCTGCACCAGCGGCATGTTGAGCAGGAATTTCGCCATGTCCGGGGTCGTCGTCACCTCGTAGCGCTTGCCGGTCAGCAGGGCGATGTCGAAGGAGGTGCCGCCGATGTCGGTGCAGAGGACGTTGTTGAGGTCGATCCGGTCGGCCAGCCAGCGGGCGCCGACGACGCCGCCGATCGGGCCGGAGACGAGCGTCGTCGCGAGCTGGTCGGCGTCGATCGAGATCGTGCCGCCGTGCGAGGCCATCACCCGCAGCTCGAAGGCGGCGCCGCGCTCCTTGGTGCGGTCGCTGACCGTGCGCAGGGTGCCGCGCGAGGGCTCCGCCGCGTAGGCCTCGATCACCGTCGTGTTGAGGCGGGGGAAGTCGCGGCGCGAGGGGTAGAGCTCGGAGGAGACGAAGACCGGGCAGGAGCCGTTGACGCTCCGTTTCGCCTTCTCCTCCTCGACGATCTCCCGCACCCGCTGCTCGTGGGCGGGGTTGCGGTAGCTGAAGATCAGCGAGATGACGATCCCTTCGACGCCGTCGTCGAGCAGCGCGTTGACCCCTTCGCGGGCGTCCTCCTCGCGCAGTGGCAGCACCTCGTTGCCGAAGAGGTCGATCCGGCCGCGGACGCCGTGGACGCGGTCGCGCGGGACCAGCGGATCGTTGTGGTGGTGGGTGGCGATGTGGAGGCGGTCGGCGTAGCTGAAGCCGAGGTAGGTCTGGATCCCGCGCTCCATCTGCAGCGAGTCCTCCTGCCCGGCGGTGACCAGCACGCCGACCCGGCGGCCCTTGCGGCTGAGCAGCCGGTTCAGCATCGCGGTGCCGCTGAAGACGGCGGACTGGATCCGCGGGAAGCCCTCCTCCGGGGTCGAGTCCCACTGCCGGAAGGCGTCCTCGGCGGAGGCCATCAGCCCCACCGACTCGTCCTGCGGCGTGGTCTGCGCCTTGCCGACCACGAAGTTGCCTTCGTCGTCGACGATGAAGGTATCGGTCATCGTTCCGCCGGCATCGATCGCCAGCACGCGCGGGTCGTGCGCCTCAGCTCCCATCGACCGACCGTAGGCGGGCGCGGCGCCCGTGTCGTCGTCTTCCACAAACGGTCGCGGACCCGTCGTTTGTGCCATCAGCACAAACGGATTACGTTCGATCGATGGCTCGAAGCCCGGCAGCCGGCCTGGCGCCGTCCGCCGCCGGCCGCGGCGGCGAGGTCGAGGTGATCGTGGAGATCCTCGGGGCGGAGCTCGACCAGATCTCGGCCGCCCTGGCCGACACGATCCACGAGCACCTCGAGGAGCTCGACGACGACATGCGCAGCTGGACGCTGCAGAGCACCCGCGCCAACCTCGGGCTGATCGTCGCGATGATGCGCGAAGGGGCCGACCCGAGCATCGCCCAGCCGCCGCCCGAGGCGATCGGCTACGCCAAGGAGTACGTCGTCCGCGGCCTCGACCTCTTCCTCCTGCAGCGCGCCTACCGCACCGCCCAGGGCATCTTCGCCGAGATCATCATGGCGCGGCTGCGGGCGACCACCGACGACCCCGACCAGCTGACCGCGGCGATGACCTTCTTCAACGCCTGGGTGTTCGCCTGGATCGAGGCGATCGAGCGGGGGCTGACCGACGTCTACATGGGCGAGCGCGAGCAGTGGGTGCGCGGCGCGGCGGCGGTGCGGGCGGCGGAGGTGCGGGCGCTCCTCTCCGGCAAAGCGGCCGACCCGGATGCGGTCAGCCTGCGGCTCGGCTACGAGCTGGCGCGCCACCACGTCGGCTACGTCGTCTGGAGCGAGGAGGCGGGCGAGCGGCCGGGCGACGCCGGGGCGCTCTTCGCGGCGATGGAGCGGGCGGCGGCGCAGATCGCCGAGTCGCTCGGGGCGGGGGCGCCGCTGACCGTCGCCGAGGGCCGGCACCTCGCCTGCTGGGCGGGACGGCACGAGCCCGCCGGACCTGAAGCGGCTGCGGATGCCGAAGTCGGCGGCGGGCAAGCTGTCGGTGGCGGCCGGGACGCCCGCCCACGGGGTCGAGGGCTTCGTCCTCACCCACCGCGAGGCGCTGGTCGCGCGCCGGGTGGCCCAGCTGCGCGGCGACGGCACCGGGGCGCGCGCCGCCTATCCCGACCTCGCCCTGGAGGCCCTCCTGGTCGACGACCCGACCACGGCCCGCCGCTTCGCCGCCCGCGAGCTCGGCCCGCTCGCCGCCCGCGACGACGCCACCGTCCGCATCGCCTCCACCCTGGCGATCTTCCTCGAGGAGGGCGGCAGCTTCGTCGGCGCCGCCCGCCGCCTCGGCGTCCACTCGAACACCGTCGCCTACCGCGTCCGCCGCGCCGAAGCCGAGCTAGGCCACCCGGTCACCGAGCGCCAACTAGAGCTCCGAGTAGCCCTCCGCCTAACCCGCCTCCTCGACTGACCCGACGCCGGTGCGCTTAGCAACACCCTGGTGTGTACAACTGCACCGGCGTGTGCACTTGACCCGCCTATGACCGGGTCAAGTGCACGGGCGGCCAGGACTCAGCCGGAGGCGCGACTCGGTCACCCAGAGACGCTTTCGGGCCGCGGTCATCTGCTTGGAGCTAGCCCTCAGTGCACGGCCAACCGCCGCGGACTCCGAGCGCTCTCCCTCCCGCCTCCTCGACTGACCAGGGGGTTGTAGACCTTGGTCACCCACAGGGCTACAAAGGTCTACAACCCCCTCGGCCGATCGGCGTCAGTCGCTGACGCGGACCAGGAGCTTGCCCATGTTGCGGCCGTCGAAGAGCTCGGCGAGGGTGTCGACGGCGACGTCGATGCCGCCCTCGACGATCGTCTCGTCGTAGTGGAGCTTGCCTTCGCGCGAGCAGGGTGCCGAGGTAGGTGATCGCCTCTTCGAAGCGGTCGCCGTAGTCGAGGACGAGGAAGCCCTGGATCGTGGCGCGCTGCATGATCAGCTGGCCGATGTTGGTGAGGCCGCCGGAGTGCTCGCCGCCCTCGTTGTAGGTGTTGTACTCGGCGATCATGCCGCAGAGGGCGACGCGGGCGCCGATGTTGAGGCGGCCGAGGATGTGGTCCATGATCGGCCCGCCGACGTTCTCGAAGTCGACGTCGATGCCGTCCGGCGTCGCCGCGTCGAGCTGGTCGCGCCAGTCGTCGGCGCGGTGGTCGACGCAGACGTCGTAGCCGAGATTCGCCACCGCGTGGGCGCACTTCTCCGGGCCGCCGGCGATGCCGACCACCTTGCCCGCGCCGCGCTGCTTGGCGACCTGCCCGGCGATCGAGCCGACCGCGCCGCAGGCGGCGGAGATGACGACGGTGTCGCCCTCCCCCACCCCGCCCAGCTCGATCCCGATGTAGGCGGTGACGCCGGTGTGGCCGAGCGCCCCGAGGAAGGCCGATTCCGGCCCCGGCAGCGGATCGGGCAGCACCGTCAGCGGCGCCTCCAGCAGCGAGTCGTCGGCGAGGCAGTACTCCTGCCAGCCGAGGAAGCCGCTCACCGTCGCCCCGACCGGCATGTCGTCGCGCTTCGACTCGACCACCTCGCCGATGCCGAGCCCGCGCATCACCGAGTCGATCGGCACCGGCGGCATGTAGCCGCGGATGTCCGACATCCAGATCCGGTTGGTCGGGTCGAGCGAGAGCAGCTTGCTCTTCACCAGGGCCTGGCCGTCGGCGAGCTCGCCGATCTCCTCTTCGACCAGCTCGAGGTCACCGACGTGGGCCTCGCCCGCGGGCCGCTTGCGCAGGCGCCAGGCGCGGTTCGTGACCGCCATCAGGCCGCCGCTCCGGCGGTCGCGCGCTCGGACCCGATCCCCGCCGCGGCGAGGTAGTCGTGCACCACCCGCCCTTGCGGCAGGGTCCAGTCGAAGGTGCCGTAGAGGCCGCCGATCATCGCCGTCGGCGCCAGGTCCTGCAGCGGGTCCGACATCGAGGAGGAGTCCATCGTCACTTCGCAGCGCCCGGACCAGATGTCGGGGCTGCCGTCGGCGCTCGCGCAGGGCGTCGTCGCGGTGTCGGTGCGGATCAGCTCCAGCACGCTCGGCGGCGAGCCCTCCTCGGCGCCGGGGATGTGGCGCAGGGTCAGGTGCGGGGTCGACCCGACGTCCTCCATCGTCGCCGGCCGTTCCGGCGTCATCGTCACCGTGAGCAGGCGCTTGCCGGTCGGCCGCTCGACCGAGAAGAGGATCCCCTCGCGGAAGCCCGGCCCGGGGCCGCCCATGTCGAACTTGCAGTCGGCGAGCTTCTTCGGCCAGCCCCAGATCTCCCGCCCGGCCGCCATCGGCGCGTCGGAGTCGAGGTAGATGAAGGGGCAGTAGAGGAACGTCTCCCCCTCGAATTCGGCCTGCACGATCATGATCGCCTCGTTGTAGGTGCCGAACGTGGTGAAGGGGTAGTTGCACACCCAGGCGATGCAGGTGACCGGGTCGGTCGCCGGCGTCACCCCCGGCGGCAGGTGGCGGGCGACCCGCTCGGTGTCCCCCTGGTAGATCCCCAGCACCACTTTCGCGCCCCGGTAGTAGTAGGGCGGATCGGGATACAGCGGCGCGGTGACCGGCGCGTCGAAGCCGGTGAAGAACTCGTCCAAACCCTCATGTGCAGCCATGGCTCACACTCTCCTCGGGGGATTACACGCCGGCGATCTAGCTCGCCAGCGCGGTGGTCTGCTCGGCGTCGGGGTTGTTCTTCACCCACACGTCGTCGTCGTACATGCGCAGGTCGAACTTCGACGAGCGGAACGCTTTCGCCGCCGCGTTGCACTCGTCCTGGGTCAGCTTGCCCTGGGTCGTCGTCCACTTCGCCGTTTTCGCCGGCAGCGACGACGAGCCCGGGCCGATCGGCCCGACCCCCGCGGTGAAGTTGTCGTCGGCGAGCACCGAGTACGGGATCGAGGACCACATCTCCCCCGGCTCGCGCGAGTACCGCGCCATGTGGTGCGGGCCGCGGTCCTGCGAGGTGAGTGAGATCAGCCCGACCAGCTCGGCGATCGCCGAGTTGCCGTACTCGTCGTTCATCAGCGGCCGGAACAGCTGGGTGCGGTCGTCGACCTGGAACCAGTCGTCCTGCTCGTAGACGCCGGCGAAGTGGGCGACGTCCTTGATCACCGCCGCGTACACCAGGAGCCCCGCGTCGATCATCTGCTCGCGGGTCCAGCCGGCCATCATCCGCCACATCGTCGCCGTCGCCGCTTCCATTTTCTCGCGCTGGTCGTCGAAGTATTCGGCCAGCTCGCCGGCGCTCCCCATGTGCACCGGGATGTACCCGTCGGAGAGCCAGTCGGAGGTGAACAGGCCGACCGCGACGAGGTTCTGGTTGTCGTAGGACGGCGAGGCCTCGAAGCTGCCCCAGTCGTCGACCATGTTGAAGTCGGTGTCCTTCATGATCACCGGGATGGTCAGGTTGTTGTGGTCGATCTCCGAGGCCGCCCCGTCCATCCAGGGGAAGTCGCACTCGGCGAGGTCGACCGCGTCGCGGACCAGCATCTGGTTGCCGTCCTTGGTCCGGTAGGGACCGTTGTTGCAGAAGGAGAGCCGGCACTCGCAGTGGCTGAGGAACCCGTACGCCGAGACCGCCGCCATGAAGGCGGTGAACGCGGTGTGGAGCTTGTCCCCGGGGGTCACCCCGATCGCCTGCTCTTCGAAGAACTCGGTCTGCCGCGCGGTGTGGATCTGGTCTTTGTGGTTGCCGTCGCGAGGGCATGATGTGGTTCTCGGCCCGGTGGAAGGACATGTTCAGGCGACGGTGGAAGTCGATCACGTCGATCACGTCTTCGACCGCGTCGGTCGGCTTCAGCAGGCCCATGTCGAGGAACCACTGGCGGCCGCCGAGGTAGAACTGCGCGCCGACGTCCATCGAGATCGTGTTCACGTAGGTGCCGACCTGGCGGGCGCGGTCACCGATCTCCTCCGCCGACATCGCCGCGTCCACCTTGCGCAGCACTTCCGGATAGCGGAACCAGGCGTTGTAGTAGGACATCGTGATGTACGGGTTGACCGGGAAGAGTTTCGACTCCTGCACGGTGCGGGTGGTGCACTGGAAGTAGAACGAGTCCGCCCACTTCTGGATGAAGTTGTTGGTCTCCAGCAGGTCGACGTAGCTGTGGTTGATCGGCATCTGAAATTCCTCCCTAGGAGACCTTGATCACGCGGACGCGGTTGTCCGCCGCCGCACCGGCGTCGGCGTAGGCGTCGGCCGCGGGTTTCGAGTACTCGACCAGCACGGTGTCGCCGTCGGCGAGCCCGTCGACGGTCGAGTTCATCAGGCAGGGGACGTTGTACTCGCGGGTCAGGATCCCGAGGTGCGAGCGCACCGTGCCGCCCAGGCAGACGACCGCGGTGAAGTCACCGAGGATCGGCGCGGTGAGGGTGCCGCCGGAGTCGTCGATGATCGCCACCGTGTTCTCCGGCACGCCCTCGGTGAGCATCTCCATCACCTTGTCGACGTCGGAGATGTAGCGGGCGGTGCCGGTGATGTCGGCGGGCGCTTTGAAGACGTTGTCGCCTGCGCCGACGATCTTGCGGCCCTCCTCGTCGGACTCCTGCTCGCCCGAGTCGGTGATCCCCGCCAGCGGTTTGTATTTGTCCGGCTCCTCCTTCAGCGAGATCGTCGCCGAGACGTCGAAGCGGTACCCCTCGGCCAGCACGTCGGCCTCGATCTGCTGCAGCTCCTCGCTGGTCGGCAGCAGCGCTCCCTGCTCGACCGCCTCCTCCCAGCTCAACCCACTGGCCTCGAACTTCTGCGCCGCCAGAGCGCGCACGGCGCTGTGGTAGCGCTCGACCAGCGGCGTCGCCGACTCACGCGGCCACTTGTCGGGATAGGGCCTGGCGCCCGTTGCGGTCACACTCACGATCTCTCCTCCTCGTGCTCGAGATTCGACTTCTCCTGCGCGAAGCGGAGCAACAGCGCCGCCTCGTGCTGCCCGGGCAGCTTCTGCACGCGCGCGACACCAGCCTTGATCGCGGCGCGCGCGCCCTCCGGGGTTGACACGTCGTCCGACGTTCCCAGGGCCTCGGGGTCGATCGACCCCTCCTCCCCGTCGGCGACCACTTCCACCGGGCAGGCCTCGCGGGCCCACCCGATCAAGGTCTCAAGGCCCGGCACGCTCGCCGGGTCGACTTCCTCGGTCTCGAGGATGCCGCGGTAGACGACCCCGGTGGAGCCGTCGACGGTCAGCTCGGCGCCGAGGAGCTCGGCGGTGACGCCCTCGCCGACGCCGACCACGCTGGGCCGGCCGAGCGCCCGGGTGACGACCGCCGCGTGCGAGGTCGAGCCGCCGCGCTCGGTGATCACGGCGCGCGCCGCGATCATCCCGCTGACGTCTTCGGGGCTGGTCGTCGGCCGGGTGAGGACGACGTCGCCCTCCGCCTCGGCGGCGGCGTCGGAGTCGCCGATCGCGACCCCGGAGGCGACCCCCGGGCAGGCGGCGATCCCGCGCGCGACGACCTCGGCGGCGGCCTCGACCGCCTCGGAGACGCGCGGCGCCAGCACCGAGGCGAGCTGCTCCGGGGTGACCCGCTGGAGCGCCTCGGCGCGGTCGATCGCGCCCTCCTCGACCAGGTCGACGGCGGCCCGCACGGCCGCCTGCGGCGAGCGTTTCGCCGCCCGCGTCTGCAGCAGCCAGAGCTCGTCGCGCTCGACCGTGAACTCGACGTCCTGGATGTCGCCGTGCTCGCGCTCGAGCAGCTTCGCCGCGCTCAGCAGGCGCTCGTGGGCGGCGGGCATCGACTCGGCCAGGGCGCTCAGCGGCAGCGGGTCGTGGGTGCCGGAGACGACGTCCTCGCCCTGGCCGCGCGGCAGCCACTCGCCGTAGGGCTCGGGGTCGCCGGAGAGCGGGTTGCGGCTGAAGAGCACGCCGGTGCCGGAGTTCTCGCCGAGGTTGCCGAACACCATCGCCTGGATGATCACCGCGGTGCCGCCGTCGTCGGAGATGCCCCAGTGCTTGCGGTAGGTCTTGGCGCGGCGCGAGGACCAGGAGCCGAAGACGGTCGCGATCACCGCGCGCAGCTGCTCGTAGGGGTCGGTCGGCACCTCCTCCCCGGTGTCCTTGCGGACCGCCTCGCGCACGTCGGCCGGGGTGGCGTCCGGGCCGGGCTCGTCGAGGTGGGCTTTCAGCACCGTCTCGCCGAACTGGTGGATGAAGCGGCAGTGGGTCTGGCGGGCGAAGTCGGCGTCGTCGGCCAGCCCCGCCAGGCACTTCTCGACCTCGTCGGTGATCCCGAGGTTGAGGACCGTGTCCATCATCCCCGGCATCGAGACCGCGGCGCCGGAGCGGACCGAGACCAGCAGCGGCTTCTCGCCACCGCCGAAGCTGCGGTCGAGCTTTTCCTCCAGGCCCGCGACCCCGGCGAGGACCGAGCTCCAGGCGTCCGGCTCGAGTTCCCCGCCGGCGGCGTGGAAGCGGCGGCACTCGTCGATCGGCAGGCAGAGGGCCGGCGGCACCGGCAGGCCGAGGCTGAGCATCCAGGCGATGCTGCGCCCCTTGTTGCCGACCACCTCGCGACTCGGCACCGTCCGGCCGTCGAGGACGACGGCGCGATCGGCGACCGCGGTCAAGGTGCCTCCTCGCGTTCCCTTCCGAGCATCCGCAGGAGATCCTCGTGCAGCTCGAACCAGACCGTGTGGTAGCTGTCGATCCGGGCGCCGGAGACCCATTCGTGTTCGCCTGCCAAAGCTTTGTCGTAGGCCTCGTCGAGGCGCTCCTTATATAGACCGAGCCGCGGCTCCAGCTCGGCGAAGCCGTCGAGCACCCGTTCGGCGCGTTCGTGCTGGGCGCCGAGGCGGTCGATCACGCCGGTGTCGTAGTCGGCGTCGGAGTGGTCGTTGGGGACCCGTTCGCCGCCCGCCGAGGGGACCATCTGCCAGTCGGTGAAGAGCGCCAGCAGCTCGCGGTTGATCTTCTCGAAGCGCTCGTAGGTCTCGGTCGCGGCCGGGTCGGCGCGGAAGTCGGCGAAGGCCTCGGGGTACTGGGCGTCGAGCCACTCGCGCCCGGCCGGGGCGACCATGAAGGTGCCTTTGGCGCCGGCGGCGTGCCCGGCGGCGACGGCGGCCTCGAGCGCCGCCTCGATCTCGGCCTCGTCGGCCCCGATCACGATCGGCGACGGCGGCCGGGCTGCCGGCCTTCTTCACCGCCAGGCCGTGCAGGGCAAGCAGCTCGGTGTCGGTCGCGCTCGACATCGCGGTCAGGCTCTCACGCGCAAGGCACCCCCGCCACCGGCCGACCGGGGGGTCCTTTGTGGATTCCCCACAAACGCACCCGTCCGTAGTGGGTTCCAGCCCCTGCGGCCGGGGGCGGCAAGGGTCCGCGGCCGATGCGGCCGGGGACGGCGGGCCCGGGCGTCTCGGAGGCGACCCGGGCAGGCTGAGGCCGCCTCCGAGACGCCCGGGTCGGGAGGTTTTGCGGGGGAACTGGCGATGGGTCAGAGCCCCTGCGGGGAGACGGCGCAGGGACGGCACGTTGCGGGGAGAGTCGACACGGAGATGCCGGGAACGTCTCGGAGATGCCACGTTCGAGACCGCGTGCCGCGGTTCCAGAGCGCGCTGTGGAGCTTTACTCTCGTATAGAGAGAGTTTCTCTCCACAGCAATCCGCTGACCAATGGGGCGAACGTGACGTCTCATGAAGAAGCGTGGAGTTCGAGACATCTCCCGCACCTCTCTGTGCGCTTCCCGGCGAGACTCGCCCGGAACCCGCACCCTCTCCTCCCCCACAGACCCGGCCATCTCGGAGGCGGCCTCAGCCTGCCCGGGTCGCCCTCCGAGATGGCCGCATCCCTTCCCGTCCGCTCCGGAGCGCCTCAGCTACTCCAATGCCGCAGCAACGCCGCCGCGGTCTCGGTGGGCTTCTCGAACGGCCACCAGTGGCCGCACTCGAGCACCACCAGCTCGCCCTTCATCCGCGTTGCCAGGGCTTCGCCGAATTCGAGGGGGACGTAGGGGTCGGTGCGGCCCCAGATGACCAGGGCCGGGACCTCGATCCCCTCCAGGTCGGGCTGCCATTCCTCGCCGATGTCGACCGCCGAGCGGTAGAGGTCGAGGATCGTCTGCTTGCCGTGCGGAGTGGTCCAGATGTTCGCCTCGGCGTCCTCCTGGGGCACCCCGTTTTCGACCAGGTGGGCGATGCCGAACTCGTCGGTCAGCTCCTCCTCCATGTAGCGCTCGCCCTCGCCCGGCGTCTGCCAGACCTGGGCCAGCGGGTGCCACGGGTAGTCGCGATCGACCGCGGCGCCGCCGCAGGCGACCGTGCGGACGAGGTCGGGCCGGGTCGAGGCGACCCGCTGGACCAGCAGCGAGCCCCAGTCGTGGCCGACCAGGTCGACGTCGCCGCCGAGCGCTTCCAGCTGCGCGCGAGATCCAGTCGACGTAGGACTCCTTGGTCTTCGCGAAGCCCTCCGGCGCGGCGTTGGCGAAGCCGGGCAGGTCGGCGGCGACGATCTCGCCGTCGTAGTCGCCGAGGTGCTCGATCGTGCGCGACCAGAGCCGCGCCGAATCGGGGTTGCCGTGGACGAGGAAGGCGGGCATCAATTCCTCCTGAGGTGCGAGATGTCGTTGAACGAGCGCAGGAGCCAGCGGCCGTCGGGCAGGACGACGAGGCGGGAGACGGAGCCGTTGTCGGCGTGGACGAAGGCGAAGGCGCGGGCGTCGGTCGCCTGCCGGCAGAGCTGGCCGATCACGGCGCCGTGGAGGACGGCGACGGCGGCCTTGTCGGGGCCGACCTGGCGGACGATCTCCTCGATCCCGCCGGTGATCCGCGGGCCGAAGTCCTCGAAGGTCTCGGCGTTCGGGATCTCGCTCCAGGCTTCCTTCTCGAAGACGCGCCTCACCGTCGGGTCGCCTTCGGCGGTTTTGATCCGGTAGATGCCGCCCTCGTAGTCGCCGAGGAAGATCTCGCGCAGGTCGGCGAGCGCGACCGGCTCGAGGCCGGTCGCCGCCGCCAGGGGCGCCGCCGTTTCGGCGGTCCGCCGCAGGGTCGAGACGAAGATCGCCGAGATCGGCTCGTCCTTCAGCCCCGCCGCGACCAGCTCCGCCTGCGCCTTCCCGGCCTCGGCCAGCGCCGGATTGGAGTGGCCGCCGACCAAGGGGTTGGGGATCCCCTCGATCGGCGGGGACGAGGCGCCGTGGCGCACCATCACGATTTCGGTCGCGCCGGGCGGCAGCTCGTACGGCGTCTGCTCGAAGCTGCTGCGGTCGGCCATCAGCGCAACGCTACGGGGCCGTGTAGCCGCCGTCGACCGGCATCGCCGTCCCGGTGACGAACGAGGCCTTGTCGGAGAGCAGCCAGACCGCCGCCGCGGCGATCTCCGCCGGCTGCGGCGAAGCGGCCGATCGGGTGGTTCGCCCGCGCCGCCGCGATCAGCTCCTCGTCGTTGCCGAGGGTGTCCTCGAAGAGGTCTTTTTCGACCATCGGGGTCAGCACGTAGCTGGGGCAGAGCGCGTTGACGCGGATGCCCTGCTCGGCGTACTCGAGCGCCGCCGCCTTGGAGAGCCCGACCACGCCGTGCTTGGCGGCGACGTAGCCGGAGGCGCCGGCCCAGCCGATCAGCCCGGCGGCCGAGGCCATGTTGAGGATCGAGCCGCCCTTCTCCGCCATCGCGTTGACCTGGTGCTTGGTGCAGAGGAAGACGCCGTTCAGGTCGACGTCGATCAGCTGCTTCCAGCCGTCCAGCGGCAGTTCGCCGATGTTGCCGACGACGCCGAGGATGCCGGCGCAGTTGAAGGCCCCGTCGATCCCGCCCAGCTCGCTGACCGTCGCCGCGACCGCGGCCTCGACCGCCGCCTCGTCGGTGACGTCGCAGTCGCGGTAGGTCGCCGCCTCGCCGATCGCGGCCGCCACGGCGCCGCCTTTCTCGGCGTCGACGTCGCAGAGCATCAGCCTCGCGCCCTCGGCCGCCGCCTCTTTCGCGGTCGCTTCACCGATGCCACTGGCGGCGCCGGTGATCATCACGGTCCTACCGTCGAGAATCCCCACGGTCCCTCCTCCTCACGCGGACGCCGAGGCGAGTTTCTCGCGCAGCGGCTTCTTGTCGATCTTCCCGGTCGAGGTCTTCGGCAGCTCCTCGACCACCTCCCAGCTGGACGGCACCTTGAAGGCCGCCAGCCGGGCCCGGCAGTGCTCCTCGAGCACCGTCACGTCTTCGCCGGAGACCAGCGCGACGACGGCGTGGACCTCCTCGCCGCGGACTTCGTCGGGGCGCCCGACCACGGCGGCCTCCTTGACCGACTCGTGCTCCTGCAGCACGTCCTCGATCTCCCGCGGGTAGATGTTCTCGCCGCCGCGGATGATCATGTCCTTGGTCCGGTCGACGAGGAAGAAGTAGCCGTCCTCGTCGCGGTAGCCGACGTCGCCGGTGCGCACCCAGCCGTCGACCATCGTCTCCGCGTTGGCGTCGGGCCGCTTGTAGTAGCCGTGCATCATGTTCGGCCCGCGGAAGCAGATTTCGCCCGCCTCGCCGTCGGCCACCGGCTCGCCCTGCTCGTCGATCACCATCACCTGCTGGGCGCGGGTCGGCAGCCCGACCGAGCCGATCTTGCGCGGCCCGGTGAAGGGGTTGATCGTCGTGCAGCAGGTGCCCTCGGTGAGCCCGTAGCCCTCCATGATCTTCAGCCCGAACTTGTCCTCGAAGCGGCGGAAGAGCGCGGGCGAGAGCGGCGCCGCGCCGCAGATCACGAAGCGCAGCGAGTTCGACTCGGCCTCGTCGGCGCCGGGCGCGTGCAGCAGCGCCGCCAGCATCGTCGGCACCGAGGAGAAGGTGACCGGTTCGAAGCGGGCCACCTCCTCCCAGAACTTGGAGGCGCTGAAGCGCTCCCACATCGCCGTCTGGGCGCCGAGCGCGAGCGGGATCACCGTCGTCACCAGCTGCGCGTTGACGTGGAAGAGCGGCAGCACCATCCCCAGCGTGTCGCCGCGGGAGACCGGCAGCAGCTCACCCAGCTGCCAGGCGTTGGCGAGGAAGTTGCCGTGGCCGAGCATCGCGCCCTTCGGCCGCCCGGTGGTGCCGGAGGTGTAGACGAAGGAGCACACGTCGCCGGGACCGACGGTGGCGTGGTCGGCGACCGTGCCGTGGCCGCGCAGCGGGGCGGCCGGGTCGGAGCCCTCGGCGGCGACGATCTCGCGCAGGTTCGGCAGCTGGTCGCGGTGCTCTTCGAGGCCCGCCGCGGCCTCCGGCGTGCAGACGGCGACCACCGCTTCGGAGTCGGCGAGGATGCCGGTCGCCTCGCGCGCGGTGAGCGCCGGGTTGACCGGGTTGAAGACGCCGCCGAGCCAGAGGATCGCCCACCACACCTCGAGGTAATGGGGGCTGTTGGGAAGCACGACGCCGACCACGTCGCCCTGCTTGACGCCGAGCTCCTGGAGGCCCGCGGCGACCTCGATCACCCGGGCGTGGAACTCGCCGAAGGTCCACTCGAGCTCGGCGTTGCGGACGAAGCGCTCGTCGCCGATCTCACCCGCGCGCGCGGCAAGCAGCTGCGGCAGGCTGTCGAAGTCGGTCTGCAGGGCCCGGTACATCGCTGGGGACCATTTCACCCGGCGCGCCGACGCGGGTGAAGATCCGCGGCACCATTTGTGCCTCTCACAGGACCGAGCGCGGTCGTCCTTTCGTACCCTCCACCCACCCGCGGTCGTCCTTTCGCACCTACAGCGCCTCTTAGGTCGACCGCGGTCGGCGGGCCGGTGCGTTAGGTGACCGCGCCGGCCGGCAGGGTCAGGCGGAGAGGATGGTGATGCCGGTCGGGCCGCCGGGGGTGGCGGGGCCGCCGCTGAGGGCGAGGCCGACGCGGGCGCCCGGGACCTGGCGGCGGCCGGCGCGGCCGCGCAGCTGCACGCTGAGCTCGACCAGCTGGCGGATCCCGCCGGCGCCGCGGGAGAAGCCCTGGCAGAGCGCGCCGCCGCTGGCGTTCACCGGCAGCACCCCGCCGAGCGCGGTGAAGCCGCTTTCGACCAGTTCCGCCGCCGCCCCCTCGGGGGCGAACTCGAGCGGTTCGTAGGCGGCGATCTCCTCGACCGGGGTCGGGTCCTCGATCTCGGCGAGGTCGATCTCCTCCGGCCCGACTTCGGCGGAGAAGTAGGCGAGGCGGGCGGCGCGGCTGGTCTCGGCGCCGCCGGCGGAGGAGCCGTCGAGCATCACCGAGGAGCGCACCACCGGGGCCTTGGCGCCGCGCGGGGCGGCGAGCTCGGTGCCGGAGAGGATGATCGCCGAGGCCGAGTGCGCGGGCGGCGCGACCATCAGCCGGCGCAGCGGCCAGAGCAGGGTCTCCGAGGCGAGCACCTCCTCGACGCTCGCCGCGGCAACGGTGGCCCCCGGCGCCTCGGCCCCGTGGCGCAGGTTCTTCGCCGCGACCTGGGCGAGGTGGCGCTCCTCGGCGCCCGAGTGCTGGAGCAGTTCCCGCGCCGCCGCCGCCTGCCCTTCCAGCCAGGTGCGGTCGTCGGCGAGCGGCATCCCGGGCGCGCCGCGGTCGAAGCCGAGGCAGGCGACGACGTCGGCGACCCCGGCCGAGACCGCTTTCCAGGCCGAGTCGAGCGCCACCGGCCCGAGCCCGCAGCGGCAGTTGTAGTCGCGCCGGGTCTCCCCCAGCACCGCTTCGGCGCCGGCGACGAAGGCGCGGTCGGTGGCGGCGATCGCCACCCCGTCGACCTGCTCGGCGCCGATCCCGGCGTCGTCGAGCGCCCCGGCCAAAGCCTCGCGAGCGAGATCGGCAGGCCCCCCGCCAGGCCGAAAGCGGTGCGTCGAGGCGACGCCGAGAAGATGGACCAGAGCCACGCCGCGAACATAGCCGCGCGGCAGCAGCCCCCGTCCGAGGGCTGCCGCGCGGTACTGGGAGTTCTCCCAAAGGGGGGAGAACCGGGAGCGGGGCTCCCAGTCCATTCGGGAGGGCTCCCTAGCTCGGCACCACCTCCAGCTCCGGCAGCGCGGCGACCGCGGTGAGGGCCGGCGGCGCGGTGGCGATGCCGGTCGGGAGCCGTCCCTGCAGCAGGAGGACGAGCAGCGAGAGCCGCGCCCGCAGCTGCGCGTCGGGGTCGTGCATGACGGCGAGCCCGGTCAGCTCCTCGATCCGCGAGAGGCGGTAGCGGATCGTGTTCTCGTGCACCTCGAGCGCCGCGGCCGAGCCGCGGATCGAGCCCATGTTCTCGAAGAACGAGCAGAGCGTCGTCAGCAGGTCCGCTTTCGAGTTTTCCAGCACCAGCTCCCCGACGGTCTGCTCGGCGAAGGTCGCCATCGCCTCGCTGTCGGAGCTCGACAGCAGCAGGGCACCGACGCCGAGCTCGTCGGCGGTGAACAGCGCCGGCCCGTCGACGGGCGAGTAGCGGCGGACGCACTCGACCACCTGGCGTGCCTCGCGATGGGCGAGCCGGTATCCCTCCGGCCCACTGCGGACCGCGGAGACGCCGGCGATCAGCCTGCGGGCCCCGGTCAGCGAGAGGCGGATCTTCTCGAAGCGGTCTCGCTCGATCATCACGAACTCGCGGGGATCGACCCCGGCCGGGACCTCGACCAGCGCCGCCACCCCGCCTTCCAGCGTGGTGACGTGGGCGGTCAGCTCGGGAGCCTCCCGCTCGAACGCCGAGGCGACGGCGCGGAAGTCCGGCGCGTCGGCCTCGCTGCCCGAGCGCGAGCCGATCGCGACGACCAGCCGCTCGGCGTCGAGGCGCACCCCGAGCCGGTCGGCGCGCCGCCGGGCGGTGGTCGCGTCGGAGCCACCGCCGAGGAGCTCGGCGGCAAGCGAGGCGCCGGCGTTCCAGTCGGCCTCCGCCGCCTTGCGCTCGGAGCTCACCTGCAGCGCGATCAGCGTCGCCGCGCGGCGGATGGCGACCACGTCGCCACCGGTGAAGCGGGTCTTGTGCTCCATCACCGCGAGCCGGCCCCAGAGCTCGTCGCCGAGCATGATCGGGGCGACCACGTGGCGGTGCAGGAGGCCCGCCGCCGGCACCGGGCCGACGACGAAGGCGCGGCTGCCGTCGTTGGCGGCGAGCGCCTCGCGCACCTCCGGCAGCGCCGCGACCGCGGGCTCCAGCAGGCGCGGGACGGATGCCTCGGGCGAGGCCTCCGGCGCCGCCGCGGCGACCGGCCGGCCGTCGGGCAGGAACAGCGCGCAGGGGCGGCCGAGCAGCTCCGTCAGCGTCGTCGTCAGGTCGGTCAGCGAGCGTCCCGCGAGCACCAGGTCCGAGAGCTTCTCGTCGACGGCGGTCGCCCGCCGCAGCGCGTTCAGCTGCCGGCCCGCGGCGCCCAGTTTCGCCTGCAGCTCGAGCCGGGTGCGGGTCTGGGAGATCAGCCCGCCGGCGAGGTCGCCGAAGCAGCGGGCCAGCTCGACCTCGTCGGGGCTGAACTCGTGCTGGGCGTCGACGTCGTCCATCAGCAGCAGGCCGATGACCTGGCCGTCGACCACCATCGGCGCCTCGAGCAGCGAGCGGATCTGCCAGTGGCGGACGGTCGACTTCACCATCCGCTCGTCGGAGCGGGCGTTGGCGACGACGACCGGCAGCCGCGTCTCCAGCACCTCGCGGGTGACCCCGTCGGCGGGCACGCCGGCGACCCAGCGTTTGAATTCGTCGGGCAGCGGGCTCCCCTTGCTGCAGCCGGCGCAGCCGCGGAACAGGTTCGCCCGCTCTTCCCGCATGTAGATCGAGCAGCGCTCGACCCCGACCAGCTTCGCGGCCCGCTCGGTGACGAGCGGCAGGAGGTCGTCGATGCTGGTGACGGCAGCGGCCGCCGGGGTGATCTGCGACAACGCCGTGAAGGCGCGGCGCATATGGCTATCGGTCATCGTCTCCTCCTCACTCAGCTGAGTAGATCCAGGGTTGCGGTGGCGTAGATCTCCGCCGCTTCGGCAACTTCGGCCAGCGGGATGTGCTCGTCCACGGTGTGGGCGAGTTCGAAGTCGCCGGGGCCGAAGGTGATCGTGGTCGGCTTGTCGTAGCCGTCGCCGGCGGGGCTCATCATCTCGACCGAGTCGACCCAGCCGCCGTTGAACTTGCGCACCTCGGGGGAGCGCCCGGCCCCCTCGATCGCCGCCGCCAGCGCCTTCACGCCGGGCGCGTCGGGGTCGGACTCGCCGGGGTGCAGCCAGAGGCGGCCGGCCCCCATCGGCAGGATTTTGCGTTCGAAGCGGACCTCGCCGTCCTCCTTCTCGATCGTCCGCAGGAAGGCGTCGATCGCGCCGCGGACCTCGGCCAGCGAGGCGCCCGCCGGGGAGAGGACCGAGAGCACCGCGTCGCAGCGTCCCGGGATCGCCCAGCCGCCGCCGGGGCGGGTGCGGATGCCGTTGATCGTGACCCGCGGGGTGAACCACTCCGAGGTGCCCTTGGGCAGGTCGAGGCGGCCCTCGTCGACGGCCAGCACCAGCTTCGCCATCTTGGTCACCGCGTTGATCCCGTGCTCGGGCTCGGTCGGGTGGGCGGTCTTGCCGACCGCGGTGATTTTCCAGGTCGAGATGCCGGGATAGGCGATCTCGACGCCGGTGTTGGAGGTCGCCTCGGCCGACCAGACGGTGCCGATCCGGTCCATGATCCCGATGTCCCGCATCAGCGCCGCGCCGCGGAAGCCGTCCTCGCCGTCTGAGTCGGACATCAGGTAGATCGGCCCGCTGCGCGGCCGGCCGGAGTCGACCACGGCTTTCGCCGCCATCAGCATCGAGACCACGGTGCCCTTCGAGTCGACCGCGCCGCGGCCGTAGAGGACGCCGTCCTCGATGAACGGCTTCCACGGGTTGTGGGTCCAGTCCTCGGGGACCGCGTGGACGGTGTCGAAGTGGGCGTCGAAGAGGACCCCCGGGCCGTCGCCCTCGCCCTCGATCACGCCGAGCACGAACGGGGCGGTGCGGCCCTCGACCGGGTAGTGCTCGACCGTCATCCCGATCTCCTCGAGCC
The DNA here is from genome assembly GCA_963791095.1 of uncultured Solirubrobacterales bacterium. GTDB lineage: Bacteria > Actinomycetota > Thermoleophilia > Solirubrobacterales > 70-9 > VAYN01. The sequence continues at coordinate 124,029 of CAWBRE010000026.1, read as the reverse complement.
GCGCGGTCATCCAGAGGTGGGCGGTGGTCTTGTCGCCGACCACGCTGGGGATGGCGACGAATTCGCTGAGGAGCTGCTCGGCCCTGTCGACGCTGATGCCGCTCGATAGGGACTGTTGCTCGGTTGCCATCTTCGGGGGGTGTCCTTTCCTTCGTGCTCTAGGCGGGTGGGGTCAGTTGCAGTTCTTGGGGGGCGGTCAGTGATCTGGGTCGAGCTTCGGGTGCTCGGTAAGTGCCATGCCGCCGTCGACCGGGATCGAGGCGCCGGTGATCCAGCGCGCCGCGGGCGAGGCGAGGAAGGCGACGACGTCGCCGATCTCGGCGCCGGCGGCGATGCCGCGCAGCGGCGTCTGGGCGAGGAAGGCCTCTTCGACCCCGGGGCGCTGGAGCTGCGCTTCCATCAGGGGCGTGCGGACGAGCCCCGGCAGCACCGCGTTGGCGCGGACGCCGGCCGGGCCGAGCTCCAGCGCGGCGGAGCGGACCAGCGCCTCGACCCCGGCCTTCGAGGCGCAGTAGGGGGCGAGCCCGGGGACCGGCGTTCTGCGAGTCGATCGAGGAGATCGCGGTGAAGGAGCCGCCCTTGGCGATGTGCGGGGCGCTCGCCTGCAGGGCGTGGAAGGCGCCGGTCAGGTTGACGCCGAGGACGAGCTCCCATTCTTTCGGCTGCACCTCGAGGATCGGGGTGACGCGGGCGGTGCCGGCGGCGTAGACGACGGTGCCCAGCGGCCCCTTCGCCTCGACCAGCTCGGCGACCGCGGCGAAGACCGCTTCGCGATCGCGCACGTCGAGGGCGATCGCGTCTTCGCCGGGCTCCGGCTTCAGGTCGAAGACCGCGGTCGACCAGCCGGCGGCGGCGAGCGACTCGACGCAGGAGCGGCCGATCCCGGAGGAGCCGCCGACGACGAGCGCGGTGCCGCTGAGGCGCTCGCTCACGTCGGCCACTCGATCCCCCCTTCGAGGAGGTCGGCGAGCTCCGACAGCGCGGCGCCACCGACGGCGCCGTCGACGACCCGGTGGTCGAAGGTGAAGGTCAGCGAGATCATCGGCGCGACGGCGATGCCGCGCTCGCGCGGGACCAGCCGCTCGACCGCCCGGCCGGCGGCGAGGATCGCGCTCTCCCCCGGGTTCAGCATCGCGCTGAACTGGTCGACGCCGAAGGTGCCGAGGCTGGAGAGGGTCGCCGCGGCGCCGCCCATGTCGGCGGGGCCGAGCCGGCCGGCGCGGGTCAGCTCGACCAGGCGGCTGCGCTCCAGCACCAGCTCGGAGACGGACCGGGCCTCGGCGCCGCGGATCACCGGGACCAGCAGCCCCCGGTCGGTGGCGACGGCGACGCCGAGGTCGATCGCCTCGGGGTGGCGATAGGCGGGCGGCTCGCCGTCGCGGGCCCGGACGAAGGAGGCGGCGAGCTGGCGGTGGCGGGAGATCGTCTCGGCGAGGCCGACCAGGAGGAGGTCGAGGACGCCGACCTTGATCGGGCCCGCGGCGGTGAGGCGGGCCTTCTCGGCGAGCAGCCAGCCGGCGTCGATCTCCCGGGTCAGCGTGTACTGGGGGACGAGCTGGGACTCGCTGAGCCGGCGGGCGATCGACTGGCGGGTGGCGGAGAGTTTTTCCAGACGCCCGCCGCCGCTCTTGTCGGGGGTGACGGCGGCGGGCGCCTGGGGTTCGGCGGGAGACTCATCGCGCTCGGCGACCACCCGCTCGATGTCACCGAGAGTGATGCGTCCGGACGGGCCGGTCCCGGTGACAAGTTGAAGGTCGATGCCGTGCGCCTCGGCGGCGCGGCGAGCGATCGGCGCGGCGCGCAGGCGGCGCGCGCCGTTGGCGGCCTTCGGCTGGACGGCGCCGTTGGAGGCGACCGCGACGGGCTCAGGTGCTGGTTCAGGTGAAGGAGCGGGAGCCTCCGCGGACTCGTCGGCGGAGTCGGCGATGCGGACGATCACGGTGCCGATCGGGATCGTGTCCTCGAGCGCGACCTCGATCGCGACGATCACCCCGGAGCGCGAGGCGGGGACCTCGGCGATCGCCTTGTCGGTCTCGACCTCGGCGATCACGTCGCCCTCGGCGACGGTCTGACCGACCTCGACCGGCAGCGCGAGGACGACGCCCTCGGCGACCTCGAGACCCATCTGTGGCAGCACCACGTCGGTGATCAACGAAACAGCCCTCTCCTCTTCCCCGGACAAACCGACGAAACCGAAATGCCTCCCACAGCGATTCCGGATTATCGTCTGACTATCGACCTTACACGGCGACCTATTGGCCGTCAAACGCGTTTTAGGCCTTGCAACAATCGGACACTCTGACATATATTCAGCGACAATGAGCACAAACATCGAGGCTGCGCAGGCCGCCTCCCCACCCGTTCCCGAGCGCGACCTGTTCACCACGATGGCGCTGATCCGCGCCTTCGAGACCCGCGTCGCCGAGCTCTACCGCGACGGCGAGATCCCCGGCTTCGTCCACACCTCGCTGGGCCAGGAGGCGGTCGCCGCCGGCGTCGGCGCGGCGCTCGCAGGACGACGACTACGTCGCCACCACCCACCGCGGCCACGGCCACTGCCTGGCCCGCGGGATGGAGGTCGACTCGATGATGGCCGAGCTCTTCGCCCGCGGCGCCGGCATCTGCCACGGCAAGGGCGGCTCGATGCACATCGCCGACCCGCGCAAAGGACTGCTCGGCGCCAACGCGATCGTCGGCGCCGGCTCCCGCTCGCGGTCGGCGCCGGGATGTCGAGCAAGCACCTGAAGCAGGGCCGCGTCGCGGTCGCCTTCTTCGGCGAGGGCGCGGTCAACCAGGGCGCCTTCCACGAGGCCGTCAACCTGGCCGCGATCTGGGACCTGCCGGTGATCTTCGTCTGCGAGAACAACATCTACGCCGAGTTCTCCGACAGCCGCACGCTGACCCGCGTCCCCGCGCGTGGTCGATCGCTGCGGCGCCTACGGGATCGAGGCGCGGACGGTCGACGGCAACGACGCCGTCGCGGTCGCCGCGCTCACCGCCGAGGCCGCCGCCCGCTGCCGGGCCGGCGACGGGCCCTTCCTGATCGAGGCCGAGACGTACCGCTGGCACGGCCACTACGAGGGCGACTCGCAGCCCTACAAGCCCGAGGACGAGGCGACGAGCTGGCGCGACGCGCGACCCGCTCGAGGTCTCCGCCGCGCGCCTCACCGAGGGCGGGCGAGCCTCCGCGGAGCACCCGGACCGATCCGCGCCGAGGCGCCGCGCCGGGTCGAGGCCTCGATCGAGCGCGCCCGCACCCTCCCCGCACCCGACCCCGAGGAGGCCTACGCGGATGTCTTCGGCAACTAGCACTCCGGTCGCCGAGCGGCGCTACATCGAAGCCCTCAACGAGGGCATGGCGACGGCGATCGAAGAGGACGAGCGGGTCATCGTCCTCGGCATCGACGTCGGCGCGGGCGGCGGCATCTTCCGCGTCACCAACGGCCTCTTCGAGCGCTTCGGCCCGGAGCGGGTGATCGACACGCCGATCGCCGAGATGGGCTACGTCGGCGCCGCGGTCGGCGCGGCGATGACCGGGCTGCGGCCGATCGTCGAGATCATGTTCATGGACTTCGTCGGCGTCTGCCTCGACCCGATCCTGAACCAGGCGGCGAAGCTCCGCTACATGACCGCCGGCGCGCTCGAGATCCCGGTCGTCTTCCGCATGCAGACCGGCGCCGGCAAAGCGGCGGGCGCCCAGCACTCGCAGAGCCTCGAGGCCTGGTTCGCCCACGTCCCCGGGCTGAAAGTGGTGCTGCCGGCGACCGTCGCCGACGCCCGCGACCTGCTGCTCGCCTCGGTCCGCGACCCGAACCCGGTCGTCTTCGTCGAGAACCGCCGCCTCTACGGCACGCAAGGGCGACATCGACGCCGACCCGCTGCCGCTCGGCAAGGCCCGCGTCGCCCGCGCGGGCGACGACGTCACCGTCGTCACCTAGGGCCAGATGCTGCGGGTCTGCCTCGGCGCCGCCGAGGAAGGCGACGCCTCGCTCGAGGTGATCGACCTGCGCTCGCTGGCGCCGCTCGACATGGACACGATCTTCGCCTCGGTGCGGAAGACCGGCCGGCTCCTGATCGTCCACGAGGCGGTCACGACTTCGGCGCCGGCGCCGAGATCGCCGCCCGGGTCGGCGACCGAGCTCTTCGACGAATTGCGAACGCCGGTCAGGCGGATCGGTACCCCGTCGGTACCGATGCCGTTCAGCCCGGACCTGGAGAAGTCGTTGTTGCCAACCTCCAAAGCCGTTTCAGCCGCAGCAGAAGCCCTCGTGCCGAAGGATAGTCTCCTTCACATGTTTGTTTCGCGGGGAACGCCATGAGCGACACGGCCGTCGCTCGTCCAGCCGATAAAGATCGCCCGAGCGTATGAGCAGCTGGCGGGGCTGCTGCGGGAGCGGATCACCTCCGGCGACCTCCGGGTCGGCGACCGCCTGCCGTCGGAGAGCGCCCTCGCCGAGCAGGCCGGGGTCAGCCGCTCGACCGTCCGCGAGGCGCTGCGGATCCTCGAACAGGGCGGCCTGGTCGAACGGGCGAGCCCGCGGATCATGGTCGTCGCCGACCGCAGCGAGGACCCGGCTTCCGCGAGCTGCGCCGCGCCCTCGCCAGCACAACGTCACCTTCCACCACCTGCACGAGGCGATGATGACCCTCGACCCCGAGCTGACCCGCTTCGCCGCGATGCGCGCCGACAAAAGCGACCTGAAAGAACTGAACGACGCGATGGCGGCGCAGGAAGAGCACCTCGGCCACCTCGCCGAGTGGAGCCGGCTCGACGTCGAATTCCACTCGATGCTGGCCGAGATCTCCGCCAACCCGGCGCTGATCATCGCCCGCGAGCCGATCTCCCAGCTGCTGATGCCGGCCCTCTACCGCTTCATGGACACCCGCGACATGGCCGAACACGCGACCAAATACCACCGCCGCATCGTCGAGGAGATCGAAGTCCGCGATCCCGACACCGCCGCGGCGGTCATGCGCCGGCACATCAACGATTGGCGCACCGCCTGGGAGCGGCGCGGTTTGGATCTCCACCAAGAGATCCTCGATCTCTCCTCCACCGGCGACTCGGAGCCGCATAAGGTCGAATCCAACGGTCCAAACGAGGAGGAGAGATGGGATTCGTCAAGAGCTCCGAGGAGATCGCCCGCATCGAGCATGCCCTCAGCTTCCCGCGATTCGTAGGGGGGCAGATGCTGTCGGTGGAGTTCCTCACCGACGAGAGCGTGATCGCCGAAGTGCTGCCGCCGCCGCTGGAAGCGGTCGAGGCGCCGGCCGTGCGGGCGATGGTCGGACGCTGGCAGTCGAACTGCGTCGGTGACTTCTACGGCGGCGCGATCTACGTCGCCGCCCGCCACGACGGGATCGACGGCGAGTACGTGCTGGCGATGTACATGGACAACGACATGCCGACGATCTACGGCCGCGACCTGTTCGGCGAGCCGAAGAAGCTCGCCGACTCGAACCTGCTGCGGCGCGGCGACGCCTTCCGCGGCTACGTCGAGCGCGGCGGCGTGCGGCATCATCGAGCTGCAGGCGGAGATGAACGAGGACACCGGCGCCTTCGACGCCGAGGGCTACAACTTCAACTTCAAGGCCCGCCCCGCGGCCGACGGCCACGGCCTCGAGGAGGACGCGATCCTCACCCGGGCGAAGTTCGACGTCCACGCCACCGCCGTCGCTGGAGGGCGCCGGCTCGGTCGTCCTCCGCGGCACCGTCCACGACCCGCTCGACGAGCTCCCGGTCCGCTCGGTGATCAAAGCGACCTACGTCGAGTGCGACCTGATCGGCGAGTGCGAAGCCGTCGCCACCACCCCCGCCGACGTCTTCCTCCCGTTCCACTACGGCCGCCACGACGACTGGTCGCGCCCTCGACACCGAATCGCGCCCGCCTGGTCCCCGTCGCCTAGCGGCGAGGGCACTAGGGACGTTCGCCGGGAACCTCACGGATCGCAGAGTCGACCGAGCCGCCGGACGTGGACGTGCGCTTGTCCCGGCGATAGGCCGGCACAAGTGCACGAACCGGGCAGGCCGGACCGTGGCTGGACGCCGTGCGCGAGCGGCGCGTCGGGACGTCGGCGTCTCGCAGTCGGCGGACGTCCACGGACGCTCACGCCGGGACGACTGGCCACTTGTCCGCCGCTATAGGCGAAGCACAAGCTGACCAGCTGGTCCCGGGACCTGATGTGGAGCCGTCACGGCGAGTCCGACTTCGCGCTCGTCCCTGTGCCGTCTTCCACCGACAACCTGCCTCACGTCCCGGGCGTCTCGTGGCGGCCACAGCCTGCCCGGGCCGCCACGAGACGCCCGGGCGATCCGGCGCCAGCGGCGCTCGGAGCGCGGCGCCCCGGCTGGCCGTCGGCTCAGCCCGCGGCGTGGTTCCCGCTGCGGCCGCGAGGTCGGCCTCGCCGGCCGCGACGTCGCCGCCGGCCGAGGTCAGGTAGGCCTGCTCGACCTCGCCGATCCGGGTGCGGGCGTCTTCGCCGGTCAGGTCGAGGCCGACGCGGCCGCGGCGCATGACGATCGCGTGGTCGGTGTAGTTGAGCGCCTTGTGGGCGTGCTGCTCGACCATGATCACCGCGGTGCCCTGCTCGTCGGCGGCCGCGCGCACGGCCTGCAGCAGCCGGTCGACGACCAGCGGCGCGAGGCCGAGCGAGAGCTCGTCGGCGAGCAGGAGGCGCGGCTTGCGGCCGAGCGCCCGGGCCAGCGTCAGCATCTGCTGCTCGCCGCCGGAGAGCAGGCCGCCGCGGACGCCCAGGCGCTTGCTCGAGCTCGGGGAACAGCGCGCAGCGCCTCGTCGACGTCGGCGCCGCCGATCCGCAGGTTGTCGCGCAGGCGTCATGCCCCTTGAAGATCGAGCGCTCTTCGGTGACGTAGGCCATCCCGTTGCGGGCCCGCTTGTAGAGCGGCGCCGTTCGGCCTTGACGCCGCCGAACTCGACCTCGCCGTCGATCAGCGGCAGCTCGCCCGCGAGGGCCAGCATCGTCGTCGTCTTGCCCGCCCCGTTGGGGCCGAGCAGGCAGACGACTTCGCCGGGCATCGACGTCGAAGGTGAGGTCGTGGACGACGGGCTGGCCGGCGTAGCCGGTGCACATCCCCTTGACCGAGATCACCGGAGTCGAGTGGCCATCACGCGCCCTCCGTTCCGAGCATCGCCTGCGGTGGCGCCGACTCGGGCCGAGGCGGTCTCGGTGTGTGCGTCCTCTTCTTCGCCGAGGTAGGCGGCGATCACGGCCGGGTCGTTGCGGACCTCGGTCGGGTTGCCGCTGGCGATCTGTGCGGCCGAAGTCGAGCACGACGAGCTCGTCGCAGACCGACATGACGAAGTTCATGTCGTGCTCGACCACCAGCACCGCCATCCCCCACTCCTTGGCCAGGCGGCCGACCAGGTGGGCGAGCTCCGCCGTCTCGGCGTCGCCGAGGCCGGCGGCGGGCTCGTCGAGCAGCAGCACGCTCGGCTCGGTGGCGACCGCGCGGGCCATCGCCAGCAGGCGCCGCTGGCCGTAGGGCAGGTCCTCGACCTGGCGGTCGAGGTCGTCCTCGAGGCCGAACTCGTTGATCGTCGCCAGCACCGTCGTCGGGCAGCGGCGCGTTGACCGGCCAGACCAGGTCGCGGACGTAGGAGCCCAGGTCGCGCGGGTCGGAGGCGGCGCGCAGGTTGTCGAGCACGGTCGAGTCCTCGAACAGCTCCAGCGACTGGAACGAGCGCCCGAGCCCGAGCCGCGAGCGTCTGCGTCGCCGACAGCTTGCTGATGTCCTTGCCGTCGAGCAGCAGCTGCGAGCCCGGCGCCATTTTGGTGAAGCCGGTGACGGCGTCGATCAGCGAGGTCTTGCCGGCGCCGTTCGGGCCGATCAGCCCGAGCACCTGGCCCGGCCGACGGTCAGCGTGACGTCGTCGACGGCGGTCGTGCCGCCGTATTTGACGGTCAGGTCCTGCACCTCGAGCGTCATCGGCGTGACCTTCGTCTGTTCGCCGCTCGAGCGCGCGGCAGCTCGCGCGGCGGCTTCGCCTTCTCGGCCAGGAACGGCAGCGACGCCGCCGAGCTTCCTGCGGAAGAAGGCGATCTGGGCGATCTGCTCCTTGACCATGCCGTTCTGGTTCAGCAGCAGCAGCACGATCAGCGAGACGCCGCCGATCAGCGAGATGTACTTGCCGAGCCCGCTGTCGATCGAGTTCAGCAGCCGTTCGGAGAAGGCGCCGGGCGCCAGGGTGGCGCCGATCACCGGGCCGAACAGGTAGCCGATGCCGCCGATCATCGCGTAGCCGACCATCGTGATCGAGGTGAACGAGGTGAATTCGGAGTAGTTGATCGAGGTCGTGCGGAAGGCGAGCAGGATGCCGCCGAGGCCGGCGATCGCGGCGCCGACCGCGAAGGCGTAGAGCTTCGCCCCGGGGACGCTGATCCCGAGCGCCGCCGCGGCGCGCTCGTTGGTGCGCACCGCGATCAGCCGGCGCCCGGATCTGCCCGCGGCGCAGGTTGGCGACGATCAGGCCGACGACGATCAGGCAGCCGAGCGCGACCAGGCCGTAGCGGGTCGGGTGCGAGGCGGCGTTGATGTTGAGCCCGAAGAGGACCGGTTCGCCGATCTGGGTGCCGCCGAAGCCGCCGGTGAAGTCGGTGTTGCCGAACAGCACCAGCTCGACCGCGCTGCCGAGGCCCAGGGTGACGATCGCCAGGTTGATCCCGCGCGTTCGCACCGCGGGCAGGCCGAACAGCAGCCCGAGCGGGACGGTCGCGGCGACGCCGATGATCACGCCGAGGATCAGAACGGCATGCCGGTGGTCGCCAACAATCGCCCGGCGACGTAGGCGCCGAACCCGGCGAAGGCGAACTGGGCCAGCGAGAGCTGCCCGGTGTAGCCGGTGAGGACGACGATCGAGAGCAGGATCACGCGCGATGCAGAGCGTCACCGTGATCGCGTCGATCCAGATCGGGGTCATGATCGAGAGCAGGACCAGGCCGACGATCGCGCCGAACCCGATCCCGGGCCAGTTGATGCGGCCGGTGCCGATCGTCGGCAGGCGCTGCAGGAGGTAGTCGCGCAGCGGCAGCGCCTGGCCGCGGACCATCAGCCAGATGACGATGACGACGAACGGGACCGCGGTGCCGACGCCGGTCTGCGAGACGTAGCGCGTCACCTCGGTCTGCGCGATGCCGACGACGAGGCCGACGACCAGCGCGGTCGGGAAGGAGCGGAAGCCCGCCACCAGGGCCGCGGCGGTCGCCGCCAGCACCAGGTTGGTGAGCACCGCCGGCTGCAGGGTGACGATCGGGACGATCAGGATCGCCGCCAGCCCGGCGAGGCCGCAGCCGAGCGCCCAGTTCAGCGTCGCGATCGTGTCCGGCGAGAGGCCGAGCGCCGAGGCCGAGCGCTCCGACTCGGCCACCGCCGCGGTGGAGAGGCCGAAGCGGGTGTACCGATAGAAGAGCCAGAGGCCGAGCGTCAGCGCCGCGGCGATCCCGAGCAGGATCAGCCGGTCGGCCGAGATGACGATCGTGTTGTGGAGGTGGACGATGTCCGTCGGCAGCGCCGAGGGGACGAATTTCGAGGTCGCGGTGTAGCGCAGGATCGCGATCGACTGGATCGTGATCAGCACCCCGAGCGTCGCGATCACCCTGACCAGCGGCGCGCTGTGGCGCAGCGGCCTCATGATCAAGAGGTGGACCAGGCCGCCGATGACGGCGGCGAAGAGAACCCCGGCGATCAAGGCGGGCAGGAACGCCCATCCCTGATTCGTGTTCAGCTCCCACCAGACGTAGGCGCCGGCCATGCCGATCGCGCCCAAGGCGAAGTTCAGTACGCCTGACCCTCGGTAGACGATGATCAGGCCCTGCGAAGCGAGCGCGTAGGTCGCGCCGATTCCCAATCCCAAAAGCGCGAAACGAATTACTTCTTCCACTGGTGCCCTCTCCTCAGACCCGGTACTGGTTACGCGTCAAAAGCTTGTGTGCGGTGTCGTGCGTGTAGTGCGTGTGGTGCGTAGGTGAAACCGCCCGCCGCCCCGGGCAGATGCCCGGGGCGAGGGACGTACTGGACTAGCCGAAGGCCGGCCCGCAATCCTCCGGCTGGGTACCGCCGGCGAGTTTCGGACAGATCTTCGAATTCGTCGCCCAACGGCACCAGCTTGCCTTCTTTGAATTCACTGAAGGTGCCGCACCGATTGACGAGACGTTCGTAGCCCTTCGGGCCACCGGTTTTGCCCCAGTTTTCCGCCATGTTGAGCGGCGGGACCAGACCCGGCAGGTTGATTTCGGCGGTTTCAGCCGCCTTCAGGAACGTTTCGTTGTCGACTTCGCCTTTCATGGATTCGACCACCTGTTTGAACCCTTCGTAGGCTGCCCAGGTGCCCATGCCGCCAAGACTGTTGTAGTCCTGGGCGGAATCGGCTTCGTATTTTTCGAGGGCTTCCCGGTATTCGCTCCACTGCGGGAGTGAGATGTCGGGGTACATGCCGCGCGACGACGTCGCCTTCGACCGTCGATTCGAATCCTTTGACGGCGTTTTCGTTGAAGTTGCCCTGCGGACCGTACATTTTGGCTTCGGATCCGGACTGGGCAAAGGCCGGCATCCACGCGATGTACGGCGTTTCAGAGACGACCATCACCAGACAGTCGGCCCCACCCGAGGTTGCTTCCGCCACCTGCGGGCTGTAGTCCTGCGCAGTCGCCGGCAGGGTCACGAACTTGTTGATCTTCGTGCCTTCCGCTTTGGCGGCGTTTTCCATCAGCGGGATGAAGGCTTCAGCACCTTCGATGATGACTCCGTTGATGTTCTTGCATCCCTGTTCGACCGCTTTGTGGACGAGACCGACCGCGTAGAGCGGCTGGTTGCCCATCGGGAAGCTGATCTTCGAGGTCAGTTCCAACGGCGAGATCGCGCAGCAGTTGCCGAACAATGCCGTTTTACCGGCTTCCAGAATCGGCACCACAGCGTCACCGGTGAAGGTGAAGTTGCCGACCACAGCCACCGCCTTGTCGGATACCGCTTCGCGGGCACAGGCCGCTGCGGCGGTCGGGGTGCCGCGGGCGTCGCAGAACTTGGCTTCCAGCGGACGGCCACCGATGCCGCCGTGGCTGTTGATCCATTCCTGGTAGACGCGCTCGGTTTCTTCGATGTTCTTGTACTGCGGACCTTCGGTGTTCACGTCCGTGTAGGTCAGCGTCACGATCGGTTCCCCGGAAGCTTCTGATTCTTCCGCCCCGCCACCTTCGGCTTCTTCGCCTTCTTCGGTGCCGGTGGTTTCTTCAGCGGGTTCTTCCGCCGCGGTCGTGGTTTCAGAGCTGCTGGACGAGCTTCCGCCGCCGCAGGCAGCGAGCACCAGGGCGCAGGCCAGGAGCGCAAAGATGGCCAACAAGGGCCACTTCGAACCCCGCGCGATGCGACGGGTGGTTGACTTCATCGACTCTCCTCCTCGGTAATAACCCGGACTTGAGGCCAAGCGTACGAGCGGCGCGAGGGGGCGGTAGTGACTGTCGTCGCGAGCGTTGGAGAATCGCCAAACCCCGCTCGGGGAGCGGCTCTGAAGCGGTTTTCGCGCCTCTCAGAGGACCCGGCTGACGCGGTATTCGACCACCGGGCCGGGGTGCAGCCGGCCCTCGCCGACGAACAGCGTCTGGTTCACCCAGGCGAAGCGCTCGTCGCCGGTCTCGAGCCGCGGGGCGATGCGGAAGTAATGGTCGCCGTACTCGCTCGAGCGCTCGCCGGCGTTGGCCGCGTGGGCGGCGTCGTTGTACTCGATCGTGCCGAAGTACTGGACGTAGATCGCCGCCCCCTCGTCGGTGAGGATCGTCAGCCGCACGTCGAGCCGGCCCCAGCCGTCGGGGCCGACCAGGATCCAGTCCGAGCCGCCGGTGCCGACCGTGCCGTTGATCCGCTCGCCGGTCACCTCGCCGCCGAGGACCTCACGGATGTGGCGGCGGCCGTAGGGCCCGTCGCCGATCCGCACCGCGTCGGCGAGGCGGGCGTTGAAGGTGAACTCGTGGGCGAGCTCCATCGCGGGTTCTCCTAGCGGCGCAGCGTCACCCGGACGCCGCCGCGGGAGGCGCGAGATCGCGCGCACGTCCTTGGCGCGCAGCACGTCCTTGATCCAGGGCAGACCGTCGGGGCCGCCGACCGGCAGGATCGGCTCGATCGGGTTGTCGGCGGCGTACATGTTGTCGACGTCGTTGCCGGGGATCAGGTAGCGGAGCAGGAGCTCCTCGTCGGAGAGGTTCTCGCCGTACTCGGCGCGGATCTCCGCCAGCGAGGGCTGCGGGGCGTGGCCGACGTCCATCATCTGCTTGCCGCGCGGGTTGGCGGCGGCGCGGTCGAGCACCTCCTGGTCGACCTCCCCCGGCGGCGTCCCGTACCAGCCCGCCAGGTACATCAGGTTCTCGTCGGGGATCGTCGCGTAGCGCTCGCCCTGGACCACGTTCAGCAGCGCCTGGATGCCGACCAGCTGCGAGAACGGCGTCGCCATGATCGGCCAGCCCATCTCCTCGCGGACGATGATCGCCTCCTCGAGCACGGCCGGCAGCCGGTCGGCCATGTTCACCTGCTTCAGCTGTTCGCGCAGGGTGCCCATCATCCCGCCGGGGAACTGCTGCTGGACGTTCGCCACCTGGTACTCGACCGGGGCGCCGCGCTGGAAGCCCTGGTCGTCGGCGAGGCGCGCCGAAGTGCTCGGCCACGGCGGCGAAGTCCGAGTCGTCGACCGCCACCTCGTAGCCGAGCCGGCGCAGGTTGTCGACGGTCACCTCGGTGGAGGGCATCGACACGCCGTTGGCGAGGGTCGAGATCGCCGAGTGGACGATCCGCACCCCCTCCTCGGCGCCGATGATGTGGTTGAGGTTGGCCATCGCGGTGCGGTTGTGGAAGTGCATCTCCAGCGGCACGCCGCCGGCGCTCGGCGCGTTCCTGGCTCTGGCGGATCCACTTGCGCGCCCGCTCCGGCCCGAGCACCCCGGCCTCGTCGCCGAGGATGATCGTGTGGGCGGCCTCGCCGGCGATCATCCGGTCGATCACGTCGGCGTAGTAGGCGTCGGTGTGGACGGGGGACTCGGAGAAGTTCAGCTGCGGCGAGGGGTCCATGCCGGCGTCGCGGGCGATCTTCGCCACCCGGATCATGTTCTCGGCGTCGTGCAGGCAGTCGAAGATCCAGAAGCTGCCGATCCCGTGCTTGGCGAGGGTGCGGACCCAGAGCTCGACGATCGAGTCCGGGGTCACGTTCATCCCGACGATCCCGTTGGTGCGGGCGCCGGCGCGCAGGGTCGCGGTCGGGAACGCGGCGCGGATCGCGTCGAGGCCCTTCCACGGGTTCTCCTCGCGGAAGCGCACCATCACCTCGAAGATCGAGGAGCCGGTCAGGTCGACGACCCGGTAGCCGGCCGCGTCGATCAGCGGCGCGACCGGGATGATCTGGCCGGCCCGCATCCGCATCCCCCAGTAGCTCTGCTGGCCGTCGCGGAGCGTCTGGTCGATCACCTCGATCGGTGCCATCAGGAGCCTCCTCCTCTCGCTGATCCTGTTGATGTCGAAGACTCCACTCGGGCAGGAAGCTTTCCTCGACCCAGCGGGTGTGGACCTTGCCGGCGACCACGTCTGGGTTCTCGAGCAGGTCGAGGGCGAAGCCGGCGGTGGTGTCGACGCCCTCGACCCGCAGGTGGCGGAGCGCCTGGCGGGTGCGGGCGAGCGCCGCTTCGCGGTCGGGGCCGGAGCCGATCAGCTTCGCCAGCAGCGAGTCGTAGTACGGGGGGACCGTCCAGCCGGGGAAGCAGGCGGTGTCGACGCGCACGTCGGTGCCCTGCGGCGGCGCCCAGACGCTCGAGCGTGCCGGGGGTCGGGGCGAAGTCGCGCTCCGGCGACTCGGCGTTGATCCGCACCTCGATCGCGTGGCCGGTGATCTCGATCTCCTCCTGGGTGACCGAGAGGCCCTCGCCGCCGGCGATCCGCAGCATCTCCCGCACCACGTCGACGCCGGTGACGATCTCCGAGACCGGGTGCTCGACCTGCAGCCGGGCGTTGATCTCGAGGAAGCCGGCGGAGCCGCGGTCGGGGTCGACGAGGAACTCGCAGGTGGCGGCGCCGGTGTAGTCGAGGGCGCCGATCAGGCGCACGGCGGCGTCCTGGATCTCGTTGCGGAGGGCGTCGGAGAGGTCCGGCGCGGGCGCCTCCTCGATCAGCTTCTGGTAGCGGCGCTGCAGGGTGCAGTCGCGGGTGCCGAGGTGGACGACGTCGCCCTCGCGCGTCGCCCAGCACCTGCACCTCGACGTGGCGGGCGGAGCGCACGTAGCGCTCGAGGAAGAGCCGGCCGTCGCCGAAGGCCGCCTCGGCCTCGCCGTGGGCCTGGGCGAAGGCGGAGGCCATCCCGTCCTCGGCCTCGACCATCCGCATCCCCCGCCCGCCGCCGCCGGCGGCCGCCTTCAGCAGCACCGGGTAGCCGATCTCGCCGGCGACCGCGCGCGCGTCGGCCTCGGTCTCGATCACGTCGGAGCCCTCGTTGATCGGCACGTCGAGTTCTTTGGCGAGCGCGCGGGCGGTCGCCTTGTCGCCGGAGCGGCGCATCGCCGCGGCCGACGGCCCGATGAAGATCACGCCCTCCTCCTCGCAGGCGGCGGCCAGCTCGGGCCGCTCGGAGAGGAAGCCGTAGCCGGGGTGGAGCGCGTCGCAGCCGGTGACCTTGGCCGCGGACACGACCCGGTTGACGTCGAGATAGCTTTCCGCCGCCGCGGCCGGCCCGATCACCACGACCTGGTCGGCGAGCTGCGCGCCGAGGCTCCCGGCGTCAGCCTGCGAGACCGCGAGCACCGACTCGATGCCCTCGTCGAAGCAAGCTTTGATGACCCGCACCGCGATCTCGCCACGGTTCGCGATCAGTACCCGCCGCAGTGCCACGGTCCGGCTCTCTTAACTCTCGGGATCGACGATGACGATCGTCTGCCCGTACTCGACCGACGCGCCGTTCTCCACGAGGATCGCGGTGACCACACCGTCGACCGGAGCGGCGACATGGTTCATCAGCTTCATGACCTCGACGATCGCGACGGTCTCCCCCGCAGCGACCCGTCCCCCGACCTCGACGAAGGGCGGCGCGCCCGGCGACGGACTGCGCCAGAACAGCCCGACGGAAGGCGATTCGATCTGGGTGCCGGAGGCGAGGATGTCCTGATCGACCGGGGCGCCGCCGGCCGCGGGTCCTGTCACCGCAGGGGACCCACCCCCCCTACCGGTAGCTGAAGCTTCCTCAGGGGGGGTCCCCCCTACGGTGCCACCCGCGGGCGCTGCCGGGGCGACGGGCGGCGCAGGGGCGGGCGCCGGAGCGGCGGCTGCCGGAGCAAGCTCGGTCAGCTGATCCCGGGAGACGTGCAGCCGGTCCTCCCCCACTTCGACGACCATCTCGCGCCAGTCACTACGCTCGAAGGCGTCAAGCAAAGCGCGGATGGCATCTGGACTCATCTCCATAAGTAGGCGATCTCCTCAGTCGCGGACGTTGCCGGTTGGCTCGATGATTGCAGCGTGAAGGTCGATTTCCAGCGGGCGTTCGCCGCTCCGCCCGGTGGACGCGAGGTCGTGCTCGTTCGCCACGGCTCCTGCGACCCGCCCGCTCCCGACGGACTGATCGACGGTCGCAGCGACCCTGGGCTGAACGCGCGCGGCCACAAAGAGGCAGCGGCAGCTGGGGTCCGCCTGCGCGACGAAGCGTCGCCGCGATCCACCTCAGCCCGATGCGGCGCACGGTCGAGACCGCGGCCCCGATCATCGCCGAGCACGAGGTCGAGCCGGTCGTCGGTGACGACCTCGGCGAGATCTACCTGGGTGAGTGGGAGGGCCATGGGATCGCGTCGCGCGGTGCCTCCGGCGACCCGGAGCTGGCCCGCGTCTTCGCCGAGCAGCGCTGGGACCTGATCCCCGGCTCGGAGCCGATCGACGCCTTCGGCCTGCGGGTGCGGCGCGGGATCGAGAAGGCCGCCGACGACGGCGCCGACGGGGCGATCGTCGTCGTCGTCACCCACTCCGCCGTGATCGCCGAGTTCCTGCGCCAGATCACCGGCGCCGAGGCCTTCGCCTTCCTGCACAACACGAACGGCTCGCTCAGCCGGGCGATCCGGATGCCCGACGGGCGCTGGATCCTCTCCCTCTTCAACGACACCTCGCACGTCCATGCGCCGAAGTAATACACCCGCCTAGCCGGCCCTCCGCCGGCCCCGCCCGCGCCCTTCTGTGATTGCCCCAATCCTCGCCGCCGTGGCCGGCGCGGCGGGCCGGTGCGGCGGCGAGGATCAATCCGGATCGGTCCGGCGCGCGGCGCCATGGGCCAGCACGCACTTACGAGGAGGACGGGATGAGCGATCGGGACGGCCGCGTCGCCGGCAAGGTGGCCGTGGTCAGCGGGGCGAGCAGCGGCATCGGCCGCGCGACCTTCGAGCTGCTGGGACGCGAGGGCGCCAAGGTGGTCGGCACGGCGCGCCGCGAGGAGCTCCTGAAGGAGGCTCTGGAGGAGGTCGAACGGCACGGCGGCGAGGGCATCACCGTCACCGCCGACCTCGAGGACGAGGGCGCCGCCGACAGCGTCGTCCAGGCCGCGATCGAGGCCTACGGCCGGGTCGACATCCTCGTCTGCAACGCCGGCGTCGGCTGGAAGTACGGCGAAGAACACCCGGGGACGATGGCGGCGCTGCACGAAGTCTCGCTGGAGAACTGGCAGGACGTGATCGGCGGGGTCGACCTGCAGGGGTACTTCGAGATGATGCGCGCGGCGCTGCCGTCGATGATCGAGGCGGAAAGCGGCTCGATCGTCAACATCGCCTCGATGGCCGGGGTGACCGGGCTCTACGACGCCCACCCCTACACGGCGGCCAAGGGGGCGATCGTCAACCTCGGTCGCTCGATGGCGATCACCTACGGCAAGCAGAACATCCGCACCAACACGGTCTGCCCGGGCTTCATCGACACGGCGATGATCGCGCCCGTGATCGGCGCCTTCGACGACCCCGACACGGCGGCGGCGCTGGTGCCGATGAAACGTCCCGGCAAGCCGGAGGAGATCGCCTCGGCGGTGCTGTTCCTCGCATCCGAGGACGCCTCTTACGTCAATGGCTCGGTGCTGCTCGTCGACGGCGGCTGCACCTCGCGGAGCTTCGCCGGCTGAGCCCGGCGAACGAGAGAAGGAGATTCGAGATGGCTGGACGTGTAGAGGGCAAGGTCGCGGTGATCAGCGGGGCGAGCAGCGGCATCGGTCGCGCCTCGTTCGAGATGCTGGCCCGCGAGGGCGCGAAAGTGGTCGGCACCGCGCGGCGCGAGGAGAAGCTGCAGGAGGCGCTCGACGCGGTCGAGGCCGCGGGCGGCGAGGGCATCGATCGTCCCCGCCGACCTCGAGGACGACGCGACGGCGCCGAAGGTGATCGCCGCGGCGATCGAGGCCTACGGGCAGATCGACATCCTCGTCTGCAACGCCGGCGTCGGCTGGCAGTACGGCGAGGAACATCCGGGGACGATGGCCGCCGTCCACGAGGCCTCGCTGGAGAACTGGCGCGACATCGTCGGCGGGGTCGACCTGGAGGGCTACTTCACGATGATCCATGAGACCCTTCCCCACATGCTGGAGCGGGAAAAGGGCTCGATCGTCAGCGTCGCCTCGATGGCCGGCCTGACCGGCCTCTACGACGCCCACGCCTACACCGCGACCAAGGGCGCCCTCGTCAACCTGACCCGGTCGATGGGGATCACCTACGCCAAACAGGGAGTGCGGGCGAACTGCGTCTGCCCGGGCTTCATCGACACGCCGCTGATCGAACCGGCGATCGACCTCTTCAAGGACGACGCCACCCGCTGGGCGATGGTGCCGATGGGGCGGGCGGGGACGGCGGAGGAGATGGCCTACGCGGTCACCTACCTGGCGAGCGACGAGTCGAGCTACTGCACCGGCACGGCCCTGCTGGCCGACGGCGGCTGCATCTCCCGCTCCTTCCCGGCGGCGGGCTGAGGGGTTCGCCGCGTGCGTTCGCTGACCATCGGCGAACTGGCGATCGGCGACGCGGCCTCCTTCCGCAAGACGATCTCGGAGTCCGACGTGTACCTGTTCGCCGGCATCACCGGCGACCTCAACCCGGTACACGTCGACGCCGAGTTCGCCAAGACCACCCCGTTCGGCGCCCGCGTCGCCCACGGCCCGCTGACCTTCAGCCTCTGCGCGGGACTACTGGGCACCGAGCTCCCCGGCGTCGGCACGATCGCCGTCACCAACGAGGTCACCTACGAAGCCCCGGTCTACATCGGCGACACGATCGCGGTGAAGGTGGAAGTGGCGGCCCTCAACGAGGACCGCAACCGAGCCACCATGGCGGTCACCTGGCACAACCAGGACGGCAAGCAGGTGGCGAGCGGCACGATGGTCGTCAAGCCCCCGAAGGTCGCCGTCCCCCTCTGAGGGGTTGTAGAGGTTGGTAGCCCACAGGGCTACAAAGGTCTACAACCCCCCTTGTCCTTTGTAACTCTGTGGGCGACAAAAGGGAGAAACGCCGCGGCCGTCAGCCTCCAGCGGCCGCCGCCTTCCCTTCTTTCGACTTCTGGATCGAGTCGATCAGGTCGTGCAGAGGCTTGGTGCCGGCGCCGATCGCGAGCCCGGTGATGACGACATCGAGGGCCTCGAACCAGCCGGGTACGTTCTTGTTGCTGAATTCGACGACGGTCTGCAACAGCCCGAGCCCGAGGACCGCGCAGACGATCAGCGAGATGCAGCTGGCGGCCGCCCAGAAGTAGGTCGCCCGCTCGAGCTTGCGGTAGTCGGCCGTTTCTTTCGTGTCCGTCGGGACCGGCCCGGGAGCCACGACCGCCGCGACGAGTGCTTTCTGGGCTGCTTTCGTCTCTTCCGGCTTGCCGACCAGTTCGGAGATCGGCTGCAGGAACCGCTCGATCGCCTGGGCGACGATGTAGATGACCGAGAACGACGTGAATCCCGTCGCCGTCACCAACGCCGGCGCGTGGATCACGATGGTCAGGATCACGGCGACCACGATGGCGATGCCCACCACTCCATAGGCTCGAAAGATGTAGGCGGTGTCGAGTTCGTTCGACCCCGCCGACGGTGCTGGCGTTCCGTTCATTGCGCCTCCCCGGCGTTGTATGACTGGGTCCGCGAGCCAATCCCGGCGCCAGCCCGCCGTCAACCCAACTTTTCCGGAGCGCTCGAAGGACCTCTCGCAAACTGCCCAACAAACCCCTCTGTCCTTTGTCACCCACAGGGTTACAAAGGACAAGAGCCCTTCAGTCTTCGCGGCCCATCGTCAGGTTGGAGAGGCCGATGCCGCCGTCGACCGGGAGCCAGGCGCCGGTGACGTAAGAGGCGGCGTCGGAGCAGAGGAAGGCGATCACGGACGCGACCTCCTCCGGGGAGGCGAAGCGCTTCATCGGCACGCGGGAGCGCGAGCGCTCCTTGATCTCCTCCGGCATCGCTTCCACCTTCTCGGTGCCGATCATCCCCGGCAGCACCGCGTTGACGGTGGTCCCGGAAGAGGCCATCTCCAACGCCAGCGTCCGCACCATGCCGAGCAAACCCGCTTTCGCCGCCGAGTAGGCGACCTGGCCGGCGAGCCCGTCGGTGGCGGCGATCGAGGAGACGGCGACGACCCGGCCCCCGCCCCGCTCCTTCATCCCGGCCAGCGCCGGCTGCAGCGAGAGGAACGCGCCGGTGAGGTTCACCTCGAGTTCGGCCCGCCAGGCCTCCGGGTCGATCGTCGCCGCCCGGGCGAGGCGGTCGGCGACCCCGGCGTTGGCGACCACCGCGCCGATCGGGCCCAGTTCGGACTCGATCCGCTCGTACGCCGCCCGGGTTGCCTCCGGCATCGCGGATATCGAAAGTGGCAGAGGTCGTACGTCGGCGACCGGCATCGCGCAGGGCAACGGCGGTCTCGCTCGATGCCGGCGCGGGCCTCCTCGCGGTCGGTGACGGCGACCTTCCATCCCTGGGCGGCGAGCGCAACTGCCGTGGCCCTCCCGATCCCTCCCGCCGCGCCCGTAACCAACGCGCACGTATCACCCCCTAATTGCATTTGGGGGGTGATACGTGCGCGTTGGTCGTGGCGGCGGTCAAAACCTCAAGAGGACGGTGCGCCGGCGCCGCCCGCTGCTGCCCCGTCGCCGCCGGTCCCGCCGGAACTGACCCCCGCTGCTTCCGATCCGGCCCGATCCGGACCGGCCATGCCGGCCGCCGCCGCTTCCGACTCTTTCCGGTCCAACCCGTAGCGCTCCCAGTACTCGTCCGGGACGTTCGCCGCGTCCTTGTACCAGTACCAGACGCACGGATCGTGATCGAAGTCTTCGGGGGCCTTCGAGGGGTAGAGCGGCATCCCGTACCACTTGATCGGCAGCAGCTCGTTCATGAAGGCGCAGTGGGTGCAGTAGAGCGGGAAGCCCTCGCGGCCGTAGGACCAGTCGTGCGCTTTTTCGGTCACCCCGTAGGGGTCCTCGCCTTTGTAGGCGCCGTTGCGCCAGAGGCGCTGGCCCGACCCGCAGGGGTTCATCGCGAAGGTGAACTTCTCCTCGTCCTCGGTGATCAGGAAGGCGCCCGGGTTCTGGCCGGTGGCGCTGCCCGAGTGGGCGCGCCAGGTGGCCGCCAGCGCCTCGACGATCTCGCGCCGGTCGCGTTCGAAGATCTTGCCGGTGTCCCGCTTCCAGCCGCGACGCAGGCTCTCTTCCCAGGCCTCGCCGACGCCGTCGTCGCCGAGCTTCTGCTGGATGTAGGTGACCAGCCCGAGCATCGACTCGGCCATCACGTCGTGGAGGAAGCGCCACTCGTGGCGCATCGCCTTGCAGGCCGCCAGCGCCGTCTCGGTGTCGCCCGCTTCGAGCGCCTCGATCGCGCGGTCCATCGTCGGCCGCGACATCTCCCCCAGCTCGGAGTCGGAGAACCAGCGCTCAGGCGGCATCGAACATCTCCTTCAATTTGAACTTCTGCACCTTGCCCGACGGGGTCAGCGGCAGCTCGTCGATCTTCCGCAGGTAGGCCGGGATCTTGTAGCGGGCGATCCGCCCGGTGAGCAGCAGTTTGAACTCTTCGGCCTCCAGCGTCCGGCCCTCGGCGAGCCGCACGTAGGCGCAGCAGACTTCGCCGTAGCGGTCGTCCGGCACGCCGATCACGGCGACGTCGGCGACCTGGTCGAGGGCGCGGACCGCGTGCTCGATCTCGGCCGGGAAGATGTTCTCGCCGCCGCGGATGATCATCTCCTTCGCCCGCCCGGTGATCGAGACGTAGCCGTTCTCGTCCATCTTCGCCAGGTCGCCGGAGCGCATGAAGCCGTCCTCGTCGATCGCCGCCGCGGTCTCCTCGGGGTTGTCCCAGTAGCCCTTCATCACCATCGAGGAGCGCGAGCGCAGCTCCCCGGGGACGCCGACCGGGACCGGGTCGGTGGTGCCGGGGGTGACGATCTCCACCTCGATGTGGGGCAGCGGCGGGCCGACCGTGGTCGTCTGCAGGTCGATCGGGTCGCCGGGCAGCGTCTCGCAGATGACCGGCGAGCACTCCGTCATCCCGTAGGTGTTCGCCATCCCGATCCCGTAGTTCTCGATCCAGCGGGTCATCACTTCCGGCGGGACCGGCGAGCCGCCGCCGACGACGACCTCGAGGCTCGAGAGGTCGCGGCCGCTCTTCGCCACCTCCTCTTCCAGCGCGATCATCATCGTCGGCACCAGCGAGACCGAGGTGGCGCGCTCGGTCTCGATCGTCTGGTTGATCCGCCCGGGCTCGAACTTGATCGCGGGCAGCTGGGTCATGCCGCGGTAGACCGAGCCGAGCGTCGCCATCACGCAGCCGCCGCAGTGGAAGTAGGGCATCGGGTTGGAGTGCTTGCCGTTCTCCCGCAAGGTCGCCTTGTGGGCGAAGAGCCGGGCGTTGTTGACGATGCCGCCGTGGGAGAGCTCGGCGCCCTTGGGGAAGCCGGTCGTGCCGGAGGTGAACTGGATCTGCGAGGTGTCCTCGGCGCGCGACCGCCTCGCGGCGCCGCTCCAGCTTGTCCTCGTCGACCGCGTCGCCGCTCGCCAGCCACTCCTCCCAGGAGGGGGAGCCGTCGCGGGCCTCGCCGAGCGGGACCAGCAGGCGCACGGAGTCGATCCCGGCGGCCGCCTTGGCGGCGATCTCCCAGAGGCTCGCGCCGCGGTCCTCGGGCAGGACGAAGCAGGCCGCGGCGCCCGCCTTGGCGAGCACGAACTCGACCTCGCTCGCCCGGTAGAGCGGGTTCATCGGGACGATCACGGCGCCCGCGTAGGCGGCGCCGAACTGCAGCTCCAGCCACTCCGGCAGGTTGGTCGCCCAGATGCCGAAGCGCTCCCCCGGTTCGATCCCGGAGGCGATCAGCGCCTTGCCGACCCTTCGCGCCCGCGCGCCGAGCTCGGCGTAGGTCCAGCGCGCCGACACCCCGAGGTCGTCGTAGGCGGAGAAGACGATCGCCTCGTGAGTCGGGCCACTTCTCGATCGACTCGTCGAGCAGGCCGCCGACGGTGAGATCGCGCAGCGGCGGCTCGGCACCGGGGTCCGGCAGCCAGCGGGAGACCTTCGGATCAGGGAAGGCCATCGCTCAGTCCAGTTGCAGCTCGTGGAACGGGGCTTCGCCCGGATAGCCGGTCTCGGTCGCCAGCCGCACCCCGCAGCCGGGGCAGCAGTACTCGCGGAAGACGACCTCGTCGTCGACGAAGCTCGACAGCTCCGGGTAGCTCGGGTCGAGCGCGGTGGTCGGCAGCTCGCGGCTCGCCATCGCCAGCTTCGGGTTCTCGGCGAGGGCGCCGAGGTCGGTCGCGCAGCGATGGCAGCGGAAGACGCCCGCCTCGCGGTCGATCACGTAGGCGTCGGCGATCGTCTCCGCCCCGGCGGCGACCTCGACCGCGGGCGCCGGCGCCTCGCGCTCGACCCCGCACTCGTGCAGCCGTTCGAGCAGCTTGCGCTCGCGCCGCTTCTCCGTCCCCTCGCGGTCGAGCTCCTTGCCCTCCGAGTCGAGGCGGACGCAGTAGACCTCGCCCGCCGCGCGCGGGCTGATCGCGCCGGAGCGCAGGTCGGCCAGCACCTCGTCGGGGTCGCGGGTCAGCGGGTCGCCGTAGCCGCCCGGCGCGAGCCAGTTCCAGTAGAGGACGTCGTCGTCGGTGACCGGGATGCCGTCGGGCTTGCCGCCGATCTGCAGCTCGGTCCCGGTCAGCTCGTCGAGGTCCTGCGGCATCTCCCCGGCGGCGAACTTCGCCCGCAGGTCGGAGCCCTGGATCACCCGCGTCCGCATGATCGACCCCATGCCGCCGCCGAAGAGGCCCGGCGTCTTCGGGATCCCCTCGTTGGTGGCGAGGCCGAGGAACGACTCGCCCTTGTGCGGGACGTAGGCGATCTCGCCGCCGTTGCCGGCCCGCGAGCGTCCCGCCCCGCCGGAGTCGGCGTGCTCGCGACGGAACAGGTAGAGGATCGGCCAGTCGGCCTCGTAGGCCTCGACGTTCGGGCCGCGACCCTCGGGGATCCAGAAGTGGCCGTTGGCGAATTCGCCGTCGCGCCAGGCGGTCGCGCCGCCGCCGCCGAGCATGTTGTCGCCCATCCCGCCGACGTAGTAGTCGCCGCGCTGGTTCTCGCCGGCGACGAAGTGGCAGGGCCACTGGGCGCCGTCGGGGGTGACCGCGTTGGCGCGCAAGGTCTCGTCGCTGGAGGCGAGCATCATCTTCGAGACCAGGGCGTTGCAGAGCGAGATCGCGGTCTCGGTCGCGTAGACGCCGGCCGGGCTGACCGCCGCGCCCCAGTCGGGCGAGGTGATCTTGCCCGGTTCGGGGTCGAAGGTGCAGAGCCGCGCGGCGCCGCCGATGCAGCCCATCTGGCCGGGCAGCATCAGCACGTTGATCGCGCCGAGGATCGCCCCGCGCCAGGCGGCGAAGCCGACGTTGATCGCGCCGACCTGGTCGTGGGTGCCGACGTTGTCCCAGATCAGCTCCTTGCCGCGCTTGCGGACCGTGGTCTGCACCGGGTAGGTGCCGCGGTCGCCGTTGCGGGAGACCTCCTGGATCAGGCGGTCGGAGTAGACGCCGTCGGGGATCGTCTCCAGCGCCGCTTCCATCGCCCGCTGCGATGGCGTCGAGCGCCCGCCGCATCACGCCCTTGACCACGCCCTTGCCGTACTTGTCGACCAGGCCGAGGATCCGCGAGCGGGCCGCGTTGTTGCCGGCGATCGTCGCCCGCAGGTCGAGCGAGAGGTTCTCCGGGGTGCGCGAGCAGCGCCGGTAGAGCGCCTCCATGTCGGGGACGATCTGGTTGCCCTCGACGATCTTGAACGGCGGGTAGCTCGGCGGGTCCCAGAAGGCGTCCTCGGCGTTCGGGCAGAAGGAGCCGGGGACGGTGCCGCCGATGTCGTTCTGGTGGGAGATGTTGGCGACCCAGCAGAAGACCTCGCCGTCGACGAAGACCGGGCACATCAGGCCGACGTCGGGCTGGTGGGCGGTGCCGATGATCGGGTCGTTGCAGAGCCACATGTCGCCGTCGACGACCCGTTCCCCGCGGTGTTCGAGGATGTAGCGGGTCATCATGTCGAGCATCCCGCTCATGTACTGGAGGCAGGGGCCGAAGTAGAGGAGCTCGGCGTCCTCGGTGAGGATGCAGGGCTGGAAGTCGCGGATCTCGACCGTGATCTGGGAGACGGCGAGGTTCTCGATCTCCCGCACGTGCTCGGCGTTCGCGTTCCAGAGGCCGTGGCGGACCACCTCGTAGGTGATCGGGTCGATCTCCGTCTCGGCCTCGGTCGAGAGCGTCAGGTTCGGCGGCACGTTGACCGGGCCGGTCGGGTTGAAGGCGTGGTCGACGCCGTCCCAGAACCCCTCGGGACGGACCGGGCGCTCGGGTGCGGCGGGGGTGGCGGTGGCGGGCGGGTTCATCGGTCGGCCTCCTCGGTCGCGACGACGGTGGTCAATCGGGACTCTTCCTCGGTGCCGGCGGTGGGCATCGTCATCACGAAGTCGCCGGTCTTTCGTCGTTCGCAGCTGGTGCCGGGCGGGACCACGATCCCGGTGATCGCCAGGTCGATCACCGCCGGCCCCTCGACCACCTCGCCGAGCGGCATCGCGTCGCCGTTGTAGACGGCGGCATCGACGGCGCCGGCGCCGCGCTCGAAGTAGACCGGGCGGCTGCCCTTGACGAACTCCTCGCCCTCGGCGACGTCGAGCCGGTCGAGGTTCTCGGAGCCCATCGCGATCGCCGGCTCGAGCCGGATCGAGACGATCTCGACCACGGCGCCGGGCAGCAGGGCGACCTCGCCGTAGCGCTGCGTGTAGATCGTCGACGAACTCGCGTTTGACCTCCTCCAGCGTGGCGGCGTCGATCTCACCGGCGGGGAAGCTCATCTCGAGCTCGTGGCGCTGCCACTGGAAGCGCATGCGGGCGAAGCGGCGGAACTCGAAGGCGTCGACGTCCTCGCGCTCGCCGAGCTGCTCGCGGGCCTGGGCGTAGAGGTCGTCGAAGGCGGCCTTCACCGCGGCGGGGTCGAACGGCTCGATCAGGACGACGGAGGATTCGTACTGGTAGCGGATGTCGGCCTGGGAGATGCCGAACGCCGACCAGACCGAGGCCGCCTCGCCGGGGACGACGATCGTCTCGACGCCGAGGCTCGCCGCGTAGCCCGGCGGCGTGGAACGGCCCGGCGCCGCCGTAGGACATGAGGACGAAGTCGCGCGGGTCGAAGCCGCGGCCGATGATCTCGTTCTCCAGCGCCGCCGCCATCTTCGCGTTGGCCACCTCGACGATGCCGAGCGCGGCGTCGGTGACCGAGAGGCCGAGCGGGTCGGCGACCTTCTCCTTGATCGCCTTTTCGGCGAGGTCGAGGCGCGGTTTGAAGCCGCCGCGCTCGCCCTTCGAGCCGAAGGTCGCCTCGGGGGCGATGTAGCCGAGGATCAGGTCGGCGTCGGTGACCGTCGGCTCCTCGCCGCCGCGGTCGTAACAGCAGGGGCCGGGGAGCGAGGAGGCGCTCTGCGGGCCGACCCGGAGGCCGCCGCCGAGCTCGTCGATCCAGGCGATCGAGCCGCCGCCGGCGCCGATCGAGATCACCTCGACCGCGGGCACCCGGTAGCGCCACTTGCCGAGCAGGGTGTCGTCGGCGGCGAGCGGCTCGCCGTCCCTGATGATCCCGACGTCGAAGGAGGTGCCGCCCATGTCGGAGGCGATGATGTCCTGGCGGCCGAGGTCGTCGGCGACGCGGGCGCAGCCGATCAGCCCGCCGACCGGGCCGGAGCCGATCGTGAAGATCGGGCGGTCGGCGCCGAGGCCGAGCGGGACCATGCCGCCGTGGCACTGCATGATGTGGAGCTCGCCGGCGAAGCCGACGTCGGCGAGGCGCTCCTGCACCCCGTGCAGGTAGGTGCTGGTGACCGGGCCGACGTAGGAGTTGATCAGGGTGGCGACGAAGCGCTCGTACTCGCCGACCGACTTGGAGATCTCGCTGGAGATCGTCACGAAGACGCCGGGGGCGCGCTCGGCGACGATCTCGCGGGCGCGGCGCTCGTGGGCGTCGTTGCGGACCGACCAGAGGAAGGCGATCGCGATCGTCTCCACCCCGGCCGCGACCAGCGCGTCGGCGGCGGCGGCCACCGCGGCCTCGTCGAGGGCGACCACCACGTCGCCGTCGGAGTCGATCCGCTCGGCGACGCCGTGGGTGCGCTCGATCGGGACCAGCGGCTCGGGCTTGCGGGTTTCGGCGAAGCGCAGGAGGTTCTCCGGCGGCTCGCCGGTCGGGCGGCCGAGGCCGCGCATCGTGCGGACCGTGTCCTCGAAGCCGCGCGTGGTGATCAGCCCGATCGCGGCGCCTTTGCGCTCGACCACGATGTTGGTGGCGACGGTCGAGCCGTGCGAGATCAGCCGGTCCATCTTCGTGTAGAGCTCGCCCGGGTCGAGGCCGAGCTGGTCGCCGGCCGACTCGATCGAGCCGAAGAAGCCGGATTTGAAGCTGTCGGCGGGGGACGAGAGCGCCTTGCCGTAGGCGACGCGACCGTCCTCGTCGACCAGCACGCAGTCGGTGAAGGTGCCGCCGATGTCGACACCACAGACCATTCCCGACAAAGCTCTCTCCTCTCGTTGCGCGGATCCCATCAGGCGACCGCTTGCGCGTCCCTCGGGCGATAGCTCCCTCGGGCCACCGCGGGCGGTTGCCTCAAGGCCACACTAGGCGCGTTCCCGACGCGCCGGGAGGGCCTCGCGGCCGGCCCTTATGGGTCCTCCAAACCATTCTTGCACGTGACTGACCGTCCGGTCGGTCAGGTGCTAGATTCCCCTCCGTGGAGGCTGTGCGCTGGCACGCCGCGGGTGACCTACGGTTCGAGGACGTCGAGCTGGCGCTACCCCTCGGCCCGGGGATGATCGAGGTCGAGGTCGCCTATTGCGGCATCTGCGGCTCTGACCTGGCCGAGTTCCGCCACCCCTTCGCGATCCGCCCGGACAAGGTCCACCCGCTGACCGGGCAGCAGCCGCCGGTGACGCTCGGCCACGAGTTCTCCGGCACCGTGAGCGCGATCGGCGAGGGCGTCGACCAGGTGAGCCGTCGGCGACCGCGTCTCCGCCGACGCCTGCTGGCGCTGCGGCGAGTGCAAGGCCTGCGTCGAGGGGCGCTACAACCAGTGCCTCTACAGCGGCTCGATCGGGCTGTCCTCGGACGGCGCCTTCGCCTCGGTGGTCCGCTTCCCCGCCTACTGCGCGGTGCCGCTGCCGGACGGCGTGAGCGACGAAGTCGGCTCGCTGCTGGAGCCGCTGGCGGTCGGGCTGCACGCGCTCGATCGCGGCCACGCGCGGGCGGGCGAACGGCTCGTGGTGATCGGCTACGGCCCGGTCGGCGCGGCGACGGCGCTCCTCGGGCGCTCGCTCGGGCTCGACCCGCTGGTCTGCGAGCTCTCCCCCGGCCGGCTCGCCCGGGCAGCGGACCACGGCTTCGAGACCCACGCGCCGGAGCCGGAGAAGAAGGACTTCGCCAAGGCCGTGCGCGGGCTGACCGGCGGCGGCGCCGGGATCATCGTCGACTGCACCGGCGCGGTGCCGGCCCTGGAAGCGGCGCTGGAGATGAGCGAACGCGGCGGCCGCATCGTCTGCGCCGGGATCCCGAAGAAACCGGTCGCCGTCGACGCCGGCCGCATGGTCCTCTACGAGCGCGAGCTGATCGCCACCCTCGGCTACGCCAACGACCTGCCGCGGGTGGCGGCGATGATCGCCTCCGGCGCCCTCGACCCGAGCGTGATGATCACCAACCGCATCACCCTCGCCGAGGTGCCCGCCGAAATCGAAAGCATGGCCGCCGACCCGCGCGACGAGGTCAAGGTCCTGGCCGAGGTCCGCTCGATGAGCCCCGCCGCGACCGGCACCGTCGTGCCGATGCCGCACATGGGGGTCTCGATCGACGAGGGAACCGTCATCGCCTGGCACAAAGCGGTCGGCGACACGGTCGCAGAGGGGGACGTGATCTGCGAGATCGCCACCGACAAGGTCGACATGGAGGTCGAGGCGCCGGCCGGGGGGACGATCACGGCGATCTTTGCCGAGGCGGATGCCGTGGTGCCGGTCGGGGAGGCGTTGTGCGAGCTCGATGGCGATGCGAGCGCGGCTACCGGTGGGGGGTCCCCAGGCGCCACTCCGCGTGGGGAGTCTGAAGCTGACGCCTCTGGGGTTGAAGGCGCGTCGGGCGGAGTTCCTGGTGACCCCCCGCCGGCATCCGCGCCGGGCTCAGGCGACGTCGAATCGGACATCGCCGGGCGCGCGGCGGCAGGTCGGGATGCGAACGGCGGCTTCGATCCAGCTGCCGCCGCGGACGCGGTAACCAGCTTGCCCGGGGTGCTGGCGTCGCCGCTGGCGAAGCGGATTGCTTCGGAGCGCGGGGTCGACCTCGGGTCCGTCACCGGGACGGGGAAGCGCGGGCGGATTCGGAAGGACGACGTGCTCGCTGCTGCCGCCGCCGGACCGGGGGCCGTAGGCTCCTCGGCCGCTGTACGTGGCTCCGCGCCTGCCGCCGGCGGCGGACCTTCCGCCACTGGCGCGCGGCCGCAGGCCGCCCCGCTTGGCGCCGGGGATGGAGGATCGGTGCCGGCCGGCTACGACGGGGTGCCGCACGAGGTCGTTCCCACCACTCGCGTCAGGCAGGCGATTGCGGAGCACATGATCCGCTCGCGGCAGACGGCGGCGCACATGACGACCGAGGTCGACGTGGACCTCACTTCGGTCGTCCGCGCGCGGACCGAACTGAACAAGGCGCGCCTCGCCGCCGGCGACGCCGAAGCTCTCCTTCCTGCCGTTCATCGCCCGGGCGACCTGCGCGGCGCTGGCCGAGTTCCCCGACATGAACTCGACCTTCCAGGGGACGCAGACGATCCGCTGGGGTCAGGTCAACCTCGGGATCGCGGTCGACACCGAGGCGGGGCTGCTGGTCCCCGTGATCCGCGACGCCGGGTCGCTCACCGCTCCCGCGATCGGCGCCGCGATCGCTGACATCGCCGCCCGCGCCCGCGACCGCAAGCTCGTGCCGGACGATCTCGCCGGCGGCACCTTCACGATCTCCAACCCTGGCTCGGTCGGCGCGGTCTCGGCGCCGGCGATCATCAACCAGCCGCAGGTCGCGATCCTCGGCGTGCCGACGATCCAGCGCCGCCCCTGGGTCGTCACCGGCCCCGAAGGCGAGGAGATGATCGCGATCCGCTCGATCCTCCGCCTCGCCGTCACCTTCGATCACCGCGCCGTCGACGGCGCCGACGCGACCCGCTTCGCCGTCGCCGTGAAGGACCGCCTCGAGACCTGGCAGACCGAGGCCTACGCCTGACGCCAACTCCCTATTGAACGGCGCCGCGAATGGCGCTACCTTCCAACAACTAGTGCGAGGAGCAGTTCTCCGCAGAAAGACCCGGCCAATGCGCCGGGTCTTTCTGTCTCTGCAGCGCAAAGCCGCCCGGCCCGCCGCCGAAGCGGGGACCGGGCGGTACCAGGTGGCGATCTATCTTCGGCCGCCCTGGATCAACCAGAGCAGCACTAGTGCGAGTAGAAGCGTCTCCATAGTCCAGACCACCTCCTTTCCCCTGGCCCCGGACTAGCCGGTGCCCCAGGGGAGAGAGGGCGTCAGGCAGAGACACCGCTCTCGCAGATCACCACTGGCAGAGCTTCCACGGCAGAGGCCCCGATCGGCCCAAATTTCACGCTTTCGCGCGAGAAGATTTTCAGTGCCGCGAAGCTGGTGACAGATACGGCACTAAAGGGCCACTAGTTCGCGGGCCGCGGACTCGATCTGGGACGCGCTGGGGATGACCAGTTGCTCGAGGTCCGGGTCCTGGGGGATCGGGGTGTCGAGGGCGCCGAGGCGCCAGACCGGGGCGTCGAGGGCGAAGAAGGCGGCTTCCTGGATGCGGGCGGCGATCTCGGCGCCGGCGCCTGCCGTGCGGACGGCCTCCTGGACGACGAGGGCGCGGCCGGTGCGCTCGACCGAGGCGATGATCGTCTCCATGTCGAGGGGCACCAGGGTGCGGGGGTCGATCACCTCCAGCTCGATGCCCTCGGCCGACAGCTTCTCCGCCGCTTCGAGGGCGCGGGGGACCATCAGGCCGGTCGCCACCACCGTCGCCGCATCGCCGGTGCGGCGCACCGCGGCCACGCCGAACGGCACCAGGTAGTCGTCGCCGGTCGGCACCTCGCCCTTCACCCGGTACATCCCCTTGTGCTCGAAGAAGAGGACCGGGTTGGGGTCGCGGATCGCGCTCTTCAGCAGGCCCTTGGCGTCGGCGGGCGTCGCGGGCAGGGCGACTTTGAGACCGGGCACGTGCATCCCCATCGCCTCGAGGCTCTGGGAGTGTTCGGCCCCGGCGCCGCCGACGACGCCGGTCGGCAGCCGCACCACCGCGGGCAGTTCGAGCTTGCCGCCGTGCATGTAGCGCCACTTGGCGAGCTTGTGGAAGATCTCGTCGCCGGCGACGAGGCCGAAGTCGGCGAACTGCAGCTCGACCACCGGGATCGTCCCGGTCATCGCCGCCCCGGCCGCGCCGCCGACGATGAAGGTCTCGTTGATCGTCGTGTCGCGGACGCGCATCGGGCCGAACTCGTCGAAGAGCCCGCGGGTGACGCCGAAGACGCCGCCCATCTTGCCGATGTCCTGGCCCATCATCCAGACCCGCGGATCGCGCCGCATCTCCTCGGCGAGGGCGTGGTTGATCGCCCAGGAGTAGCCGATCCGCTCGGTCTCGACGCCGGGCGGCACCTCGGAGATCAGGGTCCCGGGAGCGGCCGGCGTCGTGCTCACGACCCCGCCTCCTCCTGCCCAGACGCCGTGGGTGATGACCTCGGGGCCGCCTTTCGGCATCGCCAGGGCCGCCTCCAGCGCCGCCTCGGCTTCCTCGCTCGCCATCTTGTCGAGGCGCGTCGGCCTCCTCGGCCGGGACCCGCTCGCGGAGGATCTTCAGCGGGTCGCGCGGCACCTCGAGGCCGTCGGCGATGTCGTCGCGGTACTTCTGCGGATCGCCCTCGTAGTGGCCGCGGATGCGGAGCGTCTTCGCCTCGATCAGCGTCGGCCCCTCCCCCGCCCGCGCCCGCTCGACCGCCTCCAGCGTCGCCGCCCGCACCGCCAGCGCGTCCTGGCCGTCGACGACCACGCCCGGCACGCCGTAGCCGGCGGCGCGGTCGGCGATGTCCTCGGTCGGGCTCTGGTCGGCGAAGGGCGCCGAGAGGTGCCAGCCGTTGTTCTCGCAGACCCAGACGATCGGCAGCTTCCAGACCGCCGCCTGCAGCGCCGCCTCGTGGAAGGTCCCGCGCGCGGCGGCGCCGTCGCCGAAGAAGATCGCCACCACCCGGTCCTCGCCGAGCAGCTGCACCGAGGTCGCGGCGCCCGCGCCGAGGACGAAGTTCGAGCCGAGCGTGCCGCCCTGCCCGAGCACCCCGATCTCCGGATCGACGAAGTGGACGGTGCCGCCGCCCTTGCCGCCGACGCTGCCGCCGGTCCGCCCGAGCAGGTCGCCGAGCAGCACCTCCGGCGCCATCCCCTTGACCAGCGCGTAGCCGAGCCCGCGGTGGGCGTAGAAGAGGTAGTCCTCGTCGCGCAGCGGCATCACCGCGCCCGCCTGCACCGCCTCCTGGCCGAGGCCGGGATGCCAGAAGCCGCCGAAGCCGTGCTCTTTGACGTAGCGGTTGAGGAGGAGCTCGAGCGCCCGGATCCGGGTCACTTCGCGGTAGGCCTCGAGCGCGAGCGTCGTCCGCTGCCGTCGGCTCCCTTGGCGGTTTTGGTGCTCATCCCAACCTTCTCCAGTCCCGATTTTCCCGACTGACCGTCCGGACGGTTAGTCTACCGCCATGGGAGCCGAAACGAGCAAAGGACGCCGGGCGGCGCTGGTGACCGGTGCCTCCAGCGGCATCGGCCTGGCGATCGCGGAGATGCTGGCCGAGGAGGGCTACGACCTGACCCTCGCCTCGCGCACGCAGTCGAAGTTGGAGGCCGCCGCGGCGCGCCCCGCCTTCGCCGAGGTCGAGGTGCTGACGGTCCCGATCGACGTCGGCGACACCGCCGCGATCGCCGCCCTGGTCGCCTCCCACGGCGAGCGCTTCGGCCGCCTCGACGTGCTCGTCAACAACGCCGGCCTCGGCGTCGCCGGCGAGCTCGCCCAGATCAAGGACAAGCACATCGACCTGCAGCTGAACGTCAACCTGCGCGCCCCGATCGTCTTCTGCCGCGAGGCCGACCCGCTGCTCCGCGCCGCCGGCGCCGAGCACGGCGAAGCGCTGATCGTCAACACCTCCTCGATCACCGGCAAGATCGGCGAGCCCGGCCTCGGCGTCTACTCGGCGACCAAGCACGGCCTCGTCGGCTTCACCCAGGCGATGCAGCGGGAGCTCGGCCCGGCCGGGATCAAGACCTGCGTCCTCTGCCCCGGCTTCGTCGACACCGACCTCTCCGACTACGTCAAGGAGTCGGTCCCGGCCGACACGATGATCCGCTCCGAGGACGTCGCCGAGGCGGTCCGCGGCCTGCTCCGCCTCTCCAGCAACTGCGTGATCCCGGAGATCATGCTCGTCCAGCGCGGGCTGGTCGGCCTGCCGTGAGCGGCTCGTCGCTCGTCGACGTCAGCTTCCGCGACCACGTCGCGCTCCTCCAGCTGACCAACGCCGAGCGGCGCAACGTGCTCGACGTCGCCACCGCGACGGCGATGCAGGAAGCGGTCGAGCGGCTCGGCCGCGACCCCGACGTGCGCTGCGTCGTCCTCACCGGCACCGACAACGTCTTCGCCGCGGGCGCCGACATCCGCGAGCTCGAGTCGGCCAGTGCCGAAGAAAACCTCGCCTACAACCGCCGGCTGCGCGCCTCGGTCAACGCGGTCGCGGCGCTGCCGATGCCGACGATCGCGGCGCTCAACGGCCACGCGATCGGCGGCGGGCTCGAGCTCGCGATGGCCTGCCTGCTGCGGGTCGCCTCGACCGACGCGAAGCTCGGCCTGCCCGAGGTGAAGCTGGGGATCATCCCGGCGACCGGCGGCCTCGCCCGGCTGCCGATCCTGGTCCCGCGCACCTTCGCCGCCGAGCTGGCGCTGACCGGCGACCTGATCACCGCCGACGAAGCGAAAGAGCTCGGGCTCGTCAACTACGCGGTCGCCGCCGACCAGGTGATGGAGCGGGCGATGGCGCTGGCGGCGAAGATCGCCAAGAACGCGCCGCTCTCCGCCCAGGCGATCGTCGAAAGCCTGCGCCGCGACGGCAACCTGCCGATCGCCGACGCCAACCTGCGGGTCGAAGACCGGCTCGCCGCGCTGCTCGCCTCGAGCGACCGCCGCGAGGGCGCCCGCGCCTTCCTCGAGCACCGCGAGCCCCGGTTCGAAGGGCACTGAGGAGCGCGATGCCGCTGCCGCCGGCCGCCGACCTCGGCCTCTCGCCCGAGCAGAAACTGCTGCGGAGCACCGTCCGCGAGTTCGCCCGCCGCGACGTCGCCCCCCGCGCCGCGGCCCTCGACGCGACCCAGAGCTTCCCCGCCGAGAGCTGGCGCCAGGCCGCCGAGCTGGGACTGCTCGGGGCCACCGCGCCGAGCGAGTACGGCGGCGCCGACCTCGGGCTGGCGGAGCTCTGCATCGTCGGCGAAGAGCTCGCCGCCGCCTGCCTCTCGACCGCGGCGACCGTCCTCCACCAGGCCGACATGGTGGTCGGCAGGATCGCCCGCCACGGCTCCGCCGCGCAGAAGGAGCGCTGGCTGCCCGGGCTGATCGACGGCTCGCTGATCGGCTGCCTGGCGATGACCGAGCCGGAGGCGGGCTCCGACGTGATGTCGATGCGCACCCGGGCGGTGCCGACGGCGGACGGCGGCTGGCGCCTCAACGGGACGAAGACCTTCATCACCAACGGGCCGGTCGCCGACCTGGCGCTGGTCTACGCGCTGACCGGCGAGCCGGGCAGCCGCCGGCTCGGCTTCTTCGCGATCCCCACCGACGCGCCCGGCTTCGCCCGCGGGCGCAAGTTCTCGAAGATGGGCTGGCGCGGCTCCCCCACCGGCGAGCTGATCCTCAACGACTGCGAGGTCGGCCCCGAGGCGCTGATCGGCGGGCCCGAGGAGGGCCGCGCGATCCTCCTCGCCGGGCTCGATTCGGAGCGGGTGCTGATGGGCGCCGAGTCGGTCGGGGTGGCCCAGGGGGCGCTCGAGGTGGCGCTCGACTACGCCCGCGAGCGGCGCCAGTTCGGCCGCCCGATCGGCGAGTTCCAGCTGATCCAGGGCAAGCTCGCCGACATGTACACGGAGACCGAGGCGGCGCGGGCGCTGACCTGGACCGCGCTCGAGCGGGTCGAGGCGGACGGGCCCGGGGCGCGCGAGCTGGCCTCGGCGGCGAAGCTGATGGGCGGCGACGTGGCGATGCGGGTGACGACCGAGGCGGTCCAGGTGCTGGGCGGCTACGGCTACATCGACGAGTTCCCGGTCGAGCGCTACATGCGCGACGCGAAGCTGATGCAGATCGGCGGCGGCACGGCCGAGATCCAGCGCTTCATCATCGCCCGCGGCCTGCTCGCGTGAGCAGCGGCGCCGACCCGGGCCGAAGGTAGCCTGACCGGATGGCCGCGACCCAGCGCAAGAGCAAGCGCGCCGACATCCTGCGCTGCTTCACCGAGCTGGTCGCCGAGCGCGGCTACGACGAGGTCTCGATCCGCGACGTCGCCGAAGCGCTGGAGATCAGCAAAGGCACCGTGCTCCATCACTTCCGCTCCAAGGAAGCGATCCTCGAGCAGATGAGCAACGACTACATGCGCCGCCGGCTGGCCGAGGCGCGCGACTACCTGCCCGGCCTCGAGGACCCGGTCGACGAACTGCAGGCGTTCATCTGTCAGCTGATGCTGGCCCAGCAGGACGACCGCGCCTCGACCGTCGCCTTCTCCCGCGAGATCCTCCGCTCGGCGGAGGAGCCGGCGATGGCCGAGGTGCGCCGGCTGCGCGAGGAATTCTCCGCGATCCTGGTCGACATCCTCGCCCGCGGGGTGAAGAGCGGCGCCTTCGCCACCGGCCGCCCGGAGCTGACCGCGGTGCAGATCTTCGGCATGGTCAACTGGGCCTGGACCTGGTTCGACCCCGACGGCCGGCTGAGCGCGATCGAGATCGCCGACCAGTTCAGCCGCACCGTGATCGGCGGCCTGGCCCCGGGCGAGACCCGCGAAGGCCCCGACGCCGAGCGCCTGGCCGAGGCCGTCGGCGCCGCGATGCGCGCCCACCGCTCCACCGACGCGTAACGAGAGACGCGCCGCACTTACAGGGCGCTA
This sequence comes from uncultured Solirubrobacterales bacterium, assembly GCA_963791095.1. Classification (GTDB taxonomy): domain Bacteria; phylum Actinomycetota; class Thermoleophilia; order Solirubrobacterales; family 70-9; genus VAYN01. The sequence goes on along the minus strand of CAWBRE010000026.1, from coordinate 88,324 downwards.
TGCGCCCACAAAGTGCGGCGCACATTTCGGGTCTCAGGGACCCGAAATATTCCTCAGACCATCTAGACCGCGGTCGCCAGGGCGCTCCAGTCGTCGTTGCGGGCGTGGTGGTACGGGGCGAAGACGTCGGCGGGGATGCGGGCGGCGACCTCGACCGTCGCTGACAGGTCGCCCTCGAAGTAGGTGGCGCGGAGGACCTTGCGGATCGGGATCTCGTCGAGCGGGTCGTGGACGGTGCCGGCGAAGGCGATCCGGCCGACTCCCTCGCGGTAGACCCGGCCCTCGGTCTCGTAGTGGGCGCGGGTGAGGATCGCGTCCTCTTCGAGGCCGTGCCCGTCGGCGGCCGGGCGCGACTTGATGTTGTAGCTCTCGCGGGTCGCCTCGAAGGGGCCGTTGTCCTTGGTCAGCTCGCCTTCGAGGGTGATCAGCGCGACGCCGTGGCGCTCGATCGTGCCGTGCATCTGCTCGCCGCGCGCCCGCAGGGTCGCCTTCGCCATCTTCTTCGGCTCGCCGAAGACGTCGCGGCCGAAGATCGTCGCCTGGTCGGTGTCCATGTACTGGAAGACGTTGTATTCGCCCTCCAGGCCCTCGTGGGCGCAGGTCACGTAGACGCAGCCGCCGTCGAAGTCGCCGACGCAGTTGGAGCCGAAGCGCCCGACCATCGCCCGCATCCGCGGCTCGGCCACCGGCTCCAGCGGCGGCGGCAGGACTTCGGCGACGTAGGCCGGGTCGACGAGGAACTCGACCGAGAGCATCTGGGCGGCGCCGAAGCGGGGCGCGCCGATCGCCGCCTCGATCCGGGCGATCTCCTCGGGCGTCTTGACGAAGCCCACCGTCAGGCCTCGTCGGGCGGCTGCCGCCGGATCGCCGCCGCCGCGGTCAGCTCGACCGCGACCGGATCGCCGAGGCCGTTGGCGAGGGTGACGCCGAAGCGCTCGTGCATCACCGCGGCGTCGGCGCGGAGCGCGTCCCACTGCGGCGTGCGCATCGCCGCCTCGAGCGCCTCCTTGCTCTCGAACACGGTCTCCGCCACCCGGTAGTAGGAAGGCGCCGCGCCTTCGAGCCCCTCGGCGGTGCGGGTCAGGGTGAGGCTGACGGTGCCGGGGATCGCCGCCGCCAGCGGCACGTGGGACTCCCAGTAGTGGCGCTCGAAGTCGTCCTCCTCGCCGGGGCGGGGAAACGACCAGCAGGAGATCGCCTTGAAGGAACCCACAGGCCCGACCCTAGGGACGATTCGGCGACCCCGGCGGATGCGAATACGGTCGCCTTGTGGACCTCGATAGCGCCCACGTCGTCGTCACCGGCGGCGCCGCCGGGATCGGCGCCGCGGCCGGGCGCGCCTTCGCCCGGGCCGGCGCCCGCGCGGTCGTCCTCGCCGATCTCGACGGCGAGAAGACCGCCGCGGTCGCCGCCGAGTTGGCCGAGGAGAACGCCGCCGCCGTGAGCGCCGAGTCGGCCGGAACGTCGGCGGCCGGCGAGTTCGCCGCGCTCGGGCTCCGCGCCGACATCGGCTCCGAGGCCGGCGTCGCCGAGCTGATCGCCGCCGCCGAGGAGGCGAACGGGCCGATCGACGTCTTCTGCTCGAACGCCGGCATCGCCGGGCCCTACGGCGGCCCCGAGGTCGCCGACGCCGAGTGGCAGAAGACCTGGGAGGTCAACGTGATGTCCCACATCTGGGCGGCGCGGCTGCTGCTGCCGGGGATGCTGGAGCGCCGCCACGGCCACCTCAGCTCGACCGCCTCCGCGGCGGGGCTGACCGCCAACCCGGGCCTGATGCCGTACTCGGTCACCAAGCACGCCGCGGTCGCGGTCGCCGAGTGGCTGGCGATCACCTACGGCGGCGGCGACTCCGGCGTCGGCTTCTCCTGCTTCTGCCCGCAGGGGGTGGCGACGCCGATGCTGGAAAAGTGGCGCGAGGAGGATCCGAGCTCCCGCGTCGCGGCCGCCTCCGGCGACACGATCACCCCTGACGAGGCGGCCGAGGCCCTGGTCGCCGGGATCGCCGCCGACACCTTCCTGATCCTCTCCCACCCCGAGCTCCGCACCTACCAGGAACGCAAGGTGTCGGACCCGGACCGCTGGCTCGGCGGCATGCAGCGCTTCCAGGCCCAGATCGACGCCGCCCGCGCCGAGATCGAGCGCGGCTCAGCTACGCCGTCGTCACTACACACCGTATCCCACGCGCAGTCGACCCTCCGCCCATGGGCCCTCAGGTCGACCGCGCGTCGCGCAAGCGCCACATAGGACGACCGCCCGGCCGGTCAGCCGGTGGCTAGCCGGCGTAGGTGTCGCGGAGTTGGCGCTTCAGCACCTTGCCGGCGGCGTTCCTTGGCAGTTCGTCGACGAAGACGACCGCGGAGGGCTTCTTGTAGCCGGCGAGGCGCTCGCGGCAGTGGGCGATCAGCTCCTCCTCGCTGACCTCGACGCCCGCGGCGGCGACGACCACCGCCAGCGGCGTCTCGACCCAGCGCTCGTGCGGGATCCCGACCACCGCCACCTCGGCGACGCCGGGATGGACGATCAGCGCCCGCTCGACCTCCGCCGGGTAGACGTTCTCACCGCCCGAGATCAGCATGTCCTTCAACCGGTCGACGACGTAGATGAAGCCCTCATCGTCTTCGCGGACGAGGTCGCCGCTGTGGAACCAGCCGCCGGCGAAGGCCTCCGCGGTCGCCTCGGGCTTGCCGTGGTAGCCCTGCATCACGGTCGGGCCGCGGTAGACGATCTCCCCCACCTCGCCGGCCGGCACGTCGGCGCCCTCCTCGTCGACGATCCGCACCTCGACCCCGAGCGCGGGCCGCCCGACCGAGCCCATCTTGCGGATCGCGTCCTCGCCGCGCAGAAAGCAGGTGTTGGAGGACATCTCGGTCTGCCCGAAGGCGTTGACGATTTCCACCGAGGGGAAGGTCGCGGCGAGCAGCTCGAGCGTCGGCAGCGGCGCCTGCGAGGCGCCCCACATCGCCTTGCGCAGGCGCTCGGCGTCGACCGTCCCGACCTCGGGGTGCGAGCAGATCTCCTGCCACTGGGTGGGGACGAAGAAGCACATCGAGACGTCGTGCTCGGCGAGGCGGGCGATCGAGAGGCCGGGGTCGAAACCGCCGCTCGGCTCGATCACGGCGAGGGCGCCGAGGTGGAGGAAGGGCAGGAGCCCGTTCAGCCCGCCGATGTGGAAGAGCGGCAGCCCGGAGAGCCAGACGTCGCCCGGCCGCGCCCCCACCTCATACAGCCAGTTGGTGGTGTTGACGACCAGGTTCTGGTGGCTCAGCATCGCCCCCTTCGGCCGCCCGGTCGTCCCCGAGGTGTACATCAGGAAGGCGAGGTCGTCGCCCTTCACCTCGTGGTCGGGGCGCTCCGGCGCGGCGCCCGCCAGCGCCGCCTCGTAGTCGGGCCCGACCACCAGCGTCTCCACCCCGCCGGCGCGCGCCGCCAGCTCCGGGTCGGCGATCGCCAGCCGGGCGCCGGAGTCGCCGAGCACGTAGTCGACCTCCTCGCGCGAGAGGCGGAAGTTGACCGGCACCGCGCAGGCGCCGAGCTTCTGGATCGCGAGGAAGGCCTCGACGAACTCGATGCCGTTGTACTGGAGCATCGCCACGTGGTCGCCGGGGCCGACGCCGCGGGCCGCGAGCGCCCCGGCGAGCCGGTTCGAGCGCTCCTCCAGCTCGCCGAAGGTGCGCCGATCGGCCTCGCAGGCGAGCGCCGGCGCGTCCGGCGTGCGCCGCGCCGAGCGGGCGACGAGCTCGGGGACGGTGAGCTGGCGAGATCGCGCGAGCTCGGAGCGGTCGCGCCGCGGTCGCGGCACGGCGTTGCGGTCGCGGTCGGCTCGGTCGCGGTCGACGCGGCGCGCGGTCGCCTGGCCGTCGTGGTCGCGGCCGCTCTCGGTCGCGGCCTGAGTCGGCCCCCATGGGCCAGAGGCTAGGCCCGCTCCCCGCGCCCTCCAGGCCGCCCCCGTCCCACCATGTGGTTCCTCCAATCGCCCGCGCCGCGCGCGTGGAAGCGCCGCCGCCCCCTACATACGGTGGGAGCCGATGGCCGAGCCGACCAAGCTCCTCGACGGCGGCACCTTCTTCGAGGGCCCGCGCTGGCACGACGGTGCCTGGTGGGTGTCCGACTTCTACACCGACGGCGGCCGGATCGTGGTGGTCGACGCGGGCGGCGCGATCGTGCGTGAGATCGCGCTCGAGCAGCCCTCGGGCCTCGGCTGGCTGCCGAACGGCGACCTGCTCGCGGTCTCGATGACCAACCACAAGATCTTCCGGATCGCCGGCGGAGACGACCAGGCCGAGCCGGTGCTCTACGCCGACCTCGCCGAGTACTCGCGCGGCGAGTCGAACGACATGACGGTCGACGCGCAGGGCCGCGTCTGGGTCGACTCCTTCGGCTACGACCTCTACGCGGACGAGCGCCCGGTCGGCGCGACGCTCTGGCGGGTCGAGCCCGACGGCACCCTCGTCGCCGCCGCCGACGGGCTCCACTTCCCCAACTCGATCATGGTCTCGGCCGACGGCACCCGGCTGGTGGTCGCGGAGACGATCGCCTCCCGCCTCACCGCCTTCGACGTCGCCGCCGACGGGTCCCTCTCCGGCCGCCGCGTCTACTGCCAGATCGCCCCGACCGTGCCGCTCGACGAGATCGCCGAGGACTACTCGAACGTCTCCTACGGCCCCGACGGCTGCACCCTCGACGCCGAGGGCTGCGTCTGGGCGGGCAACTCGCTCGGCGACTGGATCGGCCGCTTCTCCCCCGAGGGCGAGGTGCTGCAGCGGATCGACGCCCCGGAAGCCGGGATGTCGACCTACGCGGTGCAGCTCGGCGGCGCCGACGGGCGGACCCTGCTGATGTGCGTGGCCCCCGACTGGCGCGCCGGGATGGGTGACGACAGCGAGCCGCGAGCGTCCCTGTGGACGGTCGAGGTCGACGTCCCCCATCACGACGGCCGGCCCTGATGCCGGAGTCCTTCGACACGATCGTGATCGGCGGCGGGCCGGGCGGCTACGTCGCCGCGATCCGCGCCGCGCAGCTGGGCCAGAAGACGGCGGTGGTCGAGCGCGACAAGGCCGGCGGCCGCTGCCTCAACTACGCCTGCGTGCCGGCGAAGACGATCCTGCGCTCGGCCGAGATCTACGACGAGGCGCGGAACGGCGCCGACCTCGGGATCGTCGCCGGCGACATCGCGATCGACTGGGACGCCCTGCAGGCGCGCCGCGCCAAGGTGTCGGAGACGCTCTCCTCCGGGGTCCGCGGGCTCTGGCAGAAAAACAAGGTGACGCTGATCGAGGGCGACGCGACCCTCACCGCCGAGGGCGACGTGAAGGTCGGCGACGAGGTCTACGAGGCCAAGGCGGTCGTCCTGGCGACCGGCTCGGTGGCGCTGCCGATCCCCGGGGTCGAGTTCGGCGGCCGCGTCCTCGACACCTGGGGCGCCTGGTCGCTCCCCGCCTGCCCGGCGAAGATCGCGGTGGTCGGCGCCGGCGCCTCGGGGGCCGAGATCGCCTCCGCCTACAACCGCTTCGGCACCGAGGTGCTGCTGATCGAGATGCTGCCCCAGATCCTCCCGGCCGAGGACAAGGACATCGCCAAGATCGTCGAACGCTCCTTCAAGAAACGGGGGATCGAGATCTCCACCGGCGCCCCGGTCGAGAACGTCGAGGTCGGCGCCGACAGCGTCAAGTTCACCTACGGCGACAAGACCGCCGAGGTCGATTACCTCTGCGTCGCCGGCGGCCGCGCCCCGGACACCGAGGGCCTCGGGCTCGCCGACGCGGGCGTCGAGCTCGACGAGGCCGGGCGCAAGATCAAGGTCGACCCCTTCGGCCGCACGACCAACCCGAAGGTCTTCGCGATCGGCGACCTCGTCAACCGCAAGGCGCTCGCCCACAAGGCCGAGGAGGAGGGCGTCGTCGCGGTCGAGACCGCCGCCGGGGTCGAGACCGAGCCGGTCGATCAGGACCGCCTCGTCGGCGCCACCTTCACCCACCCCCAGGTGGCCAGCGTCGGCCTCACCGAGGCGGCCGCCAAGGAGGCGGGGCTGTCGATCAAGGTCGGCAAGCAGAAGATCTCCGGCGAGGGCGCCGGGACCGTCTACGACGACAAAGACGGCCTGGTGAAGCTGGTCGTCGACACCACCTACGGCGAGATCGTCGGCGCCCACATCGTCGGCAACCGGGCCTGCGACATGATCGCCGAGCTGGTCGCGGTGATGGTGCTCGAGGGCGGCTACCAGGAGCTCAGCCGGATCGTCCACCCGCACCCGACCGTCTCCGAGGCGGTCCTGGATGCGGCGCGGGCGGTCGACTCCTGGGCCATCCATGCCTGAGGAGGCCGACGTGACGCCTCGATACGAGAGCGACAACATCGGCTCCTGGACCCGGCTCCGCGCCCGCCGCGACCCCGCCCGCACCGCCCTCGTCTGCGGCGCCGAGCGGGTCGACTACGCGACCCTGGAGAAGCACGCCGCGCGCGTCGCCGGAGCCCTGCGCGAGGCCGGGATCAAGCCCGGCCGCCGGGTCGCCACGGCGCTGAAGAACCGGATCGAGTTCGTCGAGCTCCTCTTCGGCACCGCCCGCGCCGGGGCGATCTTCGTGCCGCTGAACTTCCGCCTCTCGAGCGAGGAGGTCGCCTACGCGCTCGCCGACTCCGGCGCCGAGATCGTGATCGTCCAGGCCGACACCGCCGAGGCGGTGGAAGCGGCGCTCGACCTGATCGACGGCGAGCCGCCGCGGGTGATCGCGGTCGACGGCCCGCTCGCCGAGTACGCCGTCTGGCGCGACGCGGCGCTGCCGCTCGACCCCCACCCGGTCCGCCCCACCGACCCGGTCTCGATCGTCTACACCTCCGGCACCACCGGGCCGCCGAAGGGCGCCGTGCTCACCCACGGCGGCGTCCTCTGCAACGTCGAGAACTACCTCGCCGACTGGGACCTCCGCCGCGACGACGCGACCCTGGTCGTCAACCCGATCTTCCACGTCGTCCTCTACATCCTCACCGTGCCGCTGCTCTACAAGGGCGGCAAGGTGGTGCTGATGGAGGACTTCGACCCGGCCGAGGCGGTGCGGCTGGCCGAGGCCGAGGAGATCACGGTCTGGTTCGCGATCCCGACCGCCTGGCAGATGATGCTGGCGACGCCGGAGCTGGCCGACCTCGACACCTCGCGCCTGCGCTTCGTCGGCTCCGGCGGCGCGGCCTGCCCGCAGCCCCTGATGGACCGCTTCGCCGAGCTCGGGCTCGACTACCGCCAGGGCTACGGGCTCTCCGAGACGACCTCCTCGGCGACCACGATGGGCCCCGGCGACCAGGCGCGCAAGCCGGGCTCGATCGGCCGGCCGTTCTTCCACGTCGAGGCGAGGATCGTCGACGAAGAGGGCAACGTGCTCGGCCCCGGCAAGCCCGGCGAGATCCAGCTGCGCGGGCGGAACGTCTGCGCCGGCTACTGGCGCAAGCCGCAGGAGACGGCCGAATCGTTCGACGCCGACGGCTGGTTCTCGACCGGGGACATCGGCCGCGCCGACCACGAAGACTTCATCTGGATCGTCGACCGCAAGAAGGACCTGATCATCTCCGGCGGCGAGAACATCTCCTCGATCGAGGTCGAGCAGGCGGTCGTCTCCCATCCCCGGGTCGAGGAGGCGGTGGTCGTCGGACTGCCCCACGAGCGCTGGGGCGAGACCCCGTGCGCGGTCGTCACCACGGTCGACGGCGACGAGCTCGACCCGGCCGAGCTGATCGAGCACTGCCGCGAGCGGATCGCCCACTACAAGTGCCCGACCGTGGTCATCACCCTCGACGAGCTGCCGAAGACGGCGACCGGCAAGATCGCCAAGCTCGCCGTCCGCGAGCAGATCGCCGCCCGCGCCTCCGCCTAGGCGGTGCCTTCCTCGACGGTGCCGGACTCGACCGACAGCGTCACGCCGAAGCGCTCGATGATGTCGCCGCTGCAGGCGCGCATCGTCGCCCACTCCTCCGAGCCTTCCGACTCGGCCATCTTCTCCGCCGTGTCGAAGACCATCTCGGCGACCCGGTAGTGGTCGGTCGCGCCGCCCTCGAACCCGTCGGCGGTGCGGGTGGTGTTGAGCGCGATCAGGTGCGGCACCGCCGACGCCCGCGGCACGTGCGTCTCGGCGTAGTAGCGCTCGAACTCCTCGACGTCCTCGGCCTTCGGCGCCGACCAGTAGGCATAGAGCTTGTACGGCATCTCGTCTCCTCCCAAACGGCTCTGCAGAGCCGTTGTGTGCGCGGTTTCACAAACGTCTGTTCGCGTTCTCGATTACATGGATCCATGGATAAGACCTGGAACATCAAAGAGATCCGCGACGGCGAGACCGTCGAGGTGACCACCGGCGCCTCCCGCGAGGACGCGCTCAGCGCGATCCGCGTCGCCATGTACGGCGAGAGCGACGCGTTCGGCAAGGCGGTCACCGACGTGCACGAGCTGCCGCTCGTCGCCTAGTCGCACCACCGCAACCTAGGACGCGGCGGCCGAAGGGATCGCTTCGGCGTTCTTGGCCGCCGCTTCGATCACGGCCTCCTGGTGCGGCTGGAGGTCGGTGTAGCCGATCCCGCGGAAGGCCCCGATGAAAGGGTCCTCGACGACGGTGTCGATCTTCAGCAGGCCCTCGATCACGGCGGCGCCGCAGAAGGGGACGTAGGAGGACGAGTAGCCGCCCTCGTGGATCGCCACCAGCTTGCCGTCGCAGACGCGCTCGGCCAGGGCGACCATCGTGTCGGTCATCTCCCGGTAGCCCTCGCTGGTCACCATCATCATCGCCAGCGGGTCCATCATCGAGGCGTCGAGGCCGGAGGCGATGATGATGATCTGGGGCTTGAAGCTTCTCGACCGCGGGGACGACGACCCGCTCGATCGCCGCGTTGTAGCCGCCGTCGCCGGTGCCCGGCGGGAGCGGAACGTTGACGCAGTAGCCGGCGCCCGCGCCCTCGCCGGTGTGCTCGATCAGCCCCGAGCCGGCCGGGAAGAGCCCGTCCTGGTGCAGGGAGATCGTCAGCACGCCGGGGTCGTCGTAGAAGGCGTGCTCGGTGCCGTTGCCGTGGTGGACGTCCCAGTCGACGATCGCGATCCGCTCGAGGCCGTGGACGGCGCGCATGTGCTCGACCGCGATCGCGATGTTGGCGAAGACGCAGAAGCCGCGGCCTTCGTCGCGCTCGGCGTGGTGGCCGGGCGGCCGGTTCAGCGAGTAGGCGTTGTCGACGTCGCCGTTCCAGACCGCCTCGACCGTCTCGATCACGCCGCCCGCCGAGAGCGCGCAGATGCCGTAGCCGCCGGCGCCGAAGGGCGCCAGTTCGCCGCCGTCGCCGCCGCCTTCCTCGCTTTCGCGCTTGATCCGCGCGAGGTACTCGGGGGTGTGGACGCGGAGGATCTCCTCCTCGGTCGCCTCGCGCCCGTCGAGCGCGGTCATCTGGCCGAGCAGGCCGGTGACGTCGAGGACGTTGCGCAGGCGCCGCTTGGTCGCCGGGCTCTCACCGTGCTGCTCGGGCTCGACCAGGCCGCCGGTCGACATGTAGCCCGACCCGGTCCCGGTGTCGTGCCAGGCATAGAGCTCGTTCCAGTGGAAGCCGGTCGCCATCGCCAGGCGAACGTATTCGGGCGGCGCGCCCCCGGCCGGCCGATCTGAATCGACTTAGGGAATTCCCAAGGCCGCGGCCGACCGCTGCAATGCGCCTTCCCGACGACCCGGGCTCCGCCAGAGGGGCCACAAAGTTCGAACGCGCGCCTAGCTGAGCCCCATCGAGCGGCCGATCAGGTCCTTCATGATCTCGTTCGTCCCGCCCCAGATCTTGCTCACCCGGCCGTCGGCCCAGAAGCGGGCGACGCGGTACTCGTCCATGAAGCCGTAGCCGCCGAAGAGCTGCACGCAGTGGTCGAGGATCTGGTTCTGGATGTCGGCGGTCCACCACTTCGCCTTCGCCGCGTCGACCGCGGTCAGCTCGCCGGCGACGTGGGCCATCACGCACTGGTCGACGAAGGCGCGCCCCGCGTCGACCAGCGTCTGCATCTCGGCGAGCAGGAAGCGGTTGTGCTGGAAGTTGCCGATCGGCTGCCCGAACGCCTGGCGCTCCTTCACGTAGACGAGCGTCTCCTCCAGGGCCGCCGCGGCGTGGGCGACGTTGGCGACGGCGACGCTGAGGCGCTCCTGCGGCAGCCGTTCCATCATGTACTCGAAGCCCCGGTTCTGCTCGCCGAGCAGCGCCCCGGCGGGCAGCCGCACGTCCTCGAAGAAGAGCTCGGCGGTGTCGGCCTCGTGCTGGCCGACCTTCTCCAGCTTGCGTCCGCGGCCGAAGCCCTCGGCGTCGCCGTCGAGCAGGAACACGCTGACGTCCTTGCGCCCCTCCCCGGTGCGGGCGGCGACGACCACGAGGTCGGCGTTGGTGCCGTTGGTGATGAAGGTCTTGGCGCCGTTGAGGATCCAGCCGTCGCCGTCGCGGACGGCCCGGGTGCGCAGGCCGGCGAGGTCGGAGCCCGCCTGCGGCTCGGTCATCCCGATCGAGGTGATCAGCCTGCCGGCGCAGAAATCGGGCAGGTAGCGCTCCTTCTGCGCGTCGTCGGTCAGCTCCAGCAGGTAGGGGGCGACGACGTCGACGCCCAGCAGCAGCGCCGAGTTGACCGCCAGCGAGGCGGCCGCCAGCTCTTCGCCGAGCACCTGGTTGAAGCGGAAGTCATCGAGGCCGGCGCCGCCGTACTCGCCGGGCATCGCCAGCCCGATGAAGTCCTGGCGGCCCGCCTCCTCCCAGATCTCGCGGCCGGTCCAGCCCTCCTCGCGCCAGCGGTCGAGGTTCGGGACGACGTGGCGGCGGCAGAACTCGGCCACCGATTCGCGGAAGAGTTCGTGCTCGTCGGTGAAGATCGGCCGGCGCATCGGGGCGACCCTAGACCCGGGTGCGCGACCCCGCGAACGCCGCCCGGCCGCGCCTTGTCGATAATCCCGACATGCCCACCGTGCTCCTCGTCCGCCACGGCCAGGCGTCCTTCGGCGCCGCCGACTACGACGTCCTCTCCGAGCTCGGCCGCCGCCAGGCCGACATCGTCGCCGCCTCGCTGGCCGAGCGCGGCTACCGTCCCGCCCGCCTCTACAGCGGCACCCTGCGCCGCCAGCAGGAAACCGCGGCGGCCTTCCGCGCCCTCGGCGCGCCCGAGCTCGAGGTCGAGCCGCGCTGGGACGAGTTCGACCCCGACGACGTCCTCACCCACCACTCCGAGTCGGCCCTGCGGATCCAGGGCGAGACCGGCGAGACGCTGACCAACCGCGGCTTCCAGGCGGCGCTCGAACCGGCGCTGGCCGAGTGGGTCGCCCACGCCGAGCGCAGCCCGACGTCCCAGACCTGGCCCCAGTTCAGCGGCCTCGGCGCGGCGGCGCTGGAGGACCTGGCGGCCGACCTCGGCTCCGGCGAGACAGCCGTCGTCGTCACCTCGGGAGGGGCGATCGCCGCCGCCGTCGGCGCCCTGCTCGGCGCCCCGGCCGAGGTCTTCGCCGCCCTCAACCGCAGCCTCGTCAACGCCGGCGTCACCAAGATCGCGATCGGCGCGACCGGCACCAACGTCCTCACGGTCAACGACCACTCCCACCTGGAGCTGGTCGGCCGCGAGCTGGTCACCTACCGCTGAGCCACGGACCGCGGTCGACCTGCGTTAACCCATTCGATACTCAGGTCGACCGCACTACGTGGGGTCGATCGCTTCGACCGCGCCGGTGACGGCGCCGCCGTCGACCAGGTACTCGGCGCCGGTGACGAAGCTCGCTTCCTCGGAGGCGAGGAACATCGCCACCGCGGTCACCTCCTCCGGCTCGGCGAAGCGCGGCACCGGCAGGTCGCGGGTGTTCTCCTCGGAGACCTCGGCGTTCATCGGCGTGCGCGTGTAGCCGGGGTGGATCGAGTTGACCCGGATCCCGTCGCGGGCCAGCTCCAGCGCCGCGGTCTGGGTGAGGCCGCGCACCCCGTACTTGCTGGAGACGTAGGCGGAGAGGTTCGGCGTCCCCATCACCCCGAGCGCCGAGGAGGTGTTGACGATCGAGCCGCCGCCGGCGCGGCGCATCGAGGGCACCGCGTACTTGATGCCGAAGAAGCTGCCGGTCAGGTTGACCTCGAGGACGCGCCGCCAGTCGTCGACGTCGACCTCGTCGATCGGCAGGAACGGCGGCAGGATCGCGGCGTTGTTGACCAGCACCGAGACCGGGCCGAACTCCTCCTCGGCGGTGGCGACCAGCCGCTCCCAGCCCGCCGCGTCGGTGACGTCGTGGACGACGAAGCGCACCTCGCCGCCGAGCTCGGCGGCCAGCGCCGCGCCGCCCTCCGCGTCGATGTCGCCGAAGACGACCCGCCCGCCCTCGGCGGCGAAACCGCGCACGTGGGCGGCGCCGATCCCCGCCGCGCCGCCGGTGACCAGCACCGTGCGGCCCTCGAAGCGGTTCCGGGCGCCAACATCTGAAGGAGCCATCGCGGACGCCCTAGCCCTCGAGCGCGCCGTCGACCAACCCCTGCTGGCGCTCGTCGAAGGGCGGGTAGAAGAGCGCGCAGAGATCGTCCTCGCCGCGGTGGAAGACGCCGCGCGGGTTGGTGAACTCGCGGAAGCCGTCGACCCCGTGATGGCGCCCGGTGCCGCTCTGGCCGACGCCGCCGAAGCCGAGCGAGGGCAGCGCCCCCTGCAGCGCGCAGGCGTTGACGCAGGCCCCGCCGGAGGAGGTGCGGGCGAGGACGTCGTCGCCGGCGGCGTCGTCGGCGGTGAAGACGTAGAGCCCGAGCGGGCGCTCACCGTCGTTCACTTTCTCGATCGCGGCGTCGAGCGACCCGTAGGAGTGGACCGGCAGGATCGGCCCGAAGACCTCTTCCTCGGCGAGCCCGATCCCGGCGGGCGGGTCGACGACGATGTGCATCGGCACCCGCCGCGTCTCGCGGTCGACCGCGCCGTCCTTGTCGAGCTGCACGACCCGGCAGCCGGCCTCCCTCGCCTCCTCGATCAACCCGAGCACGCGGTCCAGGTGGGCGTCGCTGATGATCCCCGGGCAGTCCTCGGTGCGCGAGTAGTCGGGCACCGCGCCGGCCACCCACTCCTCGGCCAGCTCGACGAAGCGGTCGACCTGGTCGGCGGGGACGAGGCAGTGGTCGACCGTGTTGCACATCTGGCCGTTCTTGATCATCTTGATCCCGACGATGTGCTCGACCGTCCCCGGCTCGATCGCGTCGTCGAGCAGGATCGCGGGCGTCTTGCCGCCGAGCTCGAGCGTCGTCGGCACCAGGTTCTCGGCCGCCGCCTTGGCGACCTCGCGGCCGACCCGCGGGCTGCCGGTGTAGAGCAGGTGGTCCCAGCGCACGGAGGCGAACTCGCGCGCCAGGTCGAGGCCGCCGACGGCGACGTCGACCAGGTCGGCGGGGAAGGTCGCGGCGATCATCTCGGCCAGCAGGTCGGCGCAGGCGGGGGCGAACTCCGACGGCTTGATGATCACCCGGTTGCCCGCCGCGAGCATGTCGATCAGCGGCCCGAGGCTGAGGTCGAAGGGGAAGTTCCAGGGCACGATGTTGCCGATCACGCCCTTCGGTTCGTGCCGCATCTCGGCCCAGCCGGTCCCGTACATCGCCGGGTCGGCGGCGCGTCGTTCCGGCTCCAGCCAGCCGGGCAGGTTCTCGGCGACGAAGGCGGCGCGGCCCGCCATCCCCAGCGTTTCGACCATGTCGGCGAAGAGCGGCGGGTGCGAGCCGAAGTCGGCGCTGAGCGCGGCGCGGACCTCCAGCCGGTTGGCGAGCACCATCTCGGCGACCGCCCCGATCCGTTCGAGGCGGACGTCGAGCGCCGGGCTCGGGTCGGCGAGGAAGGCGCGTCGCTGCGCCGCGAAGCTCTCGCGCAGTCGCTCGATCGCCGCCGCGTCGGTCTCCGGCCTGCTCTGCGTCGTGGTCATGGCCCTCCCTTTTCTGGTCGCCGTCCTGGTCGCGATTCCCTGCCGCGATGATCCGGCGCCGCCCCACCCGGCGCAGCCCCGGCGCACCGGCCTTGGTCGGTTTCGACAACTCGTCCTGAGCGAACCGCCGGCCGCGCCGGCCGCCGCCACCTACGGTGAGCCGGACGACAGGCGCGACGGAGGAGGAACGATGGAGGACCCGCTCGGGCTTCGGCCACTGAAGGACATCACGCTGACGGAGCGGATCGTCGATCCCGACGACGTCCCCTGGGTTCCCTACACGGACACGATCTGGGTCAAACCGCTGCGCCTCAACCGCAAGACCGGCCAGTGGACCAACATCACCAAAGTCGTCGGCGGCGGCCAGATCAACCGGCACTACCACGTCAACGGCGTGATCGGGTTCGTGCTCGAGGGCAGCTGGTACTACGTCGAGAAGGACTGGGTCGCGCGCAAGGGGATGATGGTCTGGGAGCCGCCCGGGGACATCCACACGCTGATGAGCGGCGAGGAAGGGACGGTCACCCTCTTCCAGCTCGAGGGGGCGCTGCTCTACGTCGACGAGGACGACAACGTGGTCGGCTTCGACGACGTCCTCGCCCACACCAAGACCTACCACGACTTCTGTCGGTCCGAGGGGATCGAGCCACTCGATCTCGACTACTAGGGGTGGGTCCTGTGCCGACGGATCGGGGCGGGCCGGCGATGAGCGGGGCCGGCGGATCCGGCACCGAGATGAGCCGGCCGACGGGATCGCGATGAGCGCGGCGGCGAACGGGAACGAGCTGTTCGAACGGGCGGTCGCCGCCCGTCCGGACGAGCCCGGGCTCCTCTACTTCGACACCCCGATGAGCTTCCGCGACGCGGCCGAGCGCGCCTGGGCGCTGGCGGCCTCGCTGCGCGAGCTGGGCCTGCGGCCGGGCGACCGGCTGGCGCTGATGCTGCAGAACGGCCCGGCGACGGTGATCTCGATCCACGCCGCCTGGCACGCGGGCTGCGTCGCCACCGCGATCAACCCGATGTCGAAGGCGGCCGAAGTGCGCCACCAGCTCGCCGACTCCGGCGCCCGCGCGGTCATCTGCCTGGAGTCGCTGCACTCCGTCGTGGTCGAAGCGGTGGCAGGCACGGGCGCGGCGGCGACCGAGGAGGCGGCCGGCGCGACGAGACCCGCGGTCGAGCAGGTCATCACCGTCTCCGAGCTGGCCTGGCTCGACTCGATGCCGGCGGCGCTGATCGGCTCGCGGCGCCGTTCCTGCCCGGGGGCGCTCGACCTGGAGACGCTCTGCGCCGAGCCCGCCGAACCGCGCCCGGCCGCGGTCGAGATCGACTCCCCCGCCCTGCTCGCCTACACCTCGGGGACGACCGGGACGCCGAAGGGGGCGATCGTCACCCACCGCGCCGTGATCCACAACGGCGAGGCGATGACCGCCTGGGGCGACCTCGGCCGCGGCGACGTGACGATCGCGATGGCGCCGCTCTTCCACATCACCGGGCTGGTCTGCCACCTGGCGACGGCGCGGGCGAGCTCCACCCCGCTGCTGCTGATGCACCGCTTCGAGCCCGGTGAATTCCTCCGCCTGGTCGAGCGCTGGCGCGGCACCTACGTGATCGGCCCGCTGACCGCCTTCATCGCCCTGCTCGAGCACCCCGACTTCGGCCGCCGCGACATCTCCTCGCTGACCAAGGTCGCCAGCGGCGGCGCGCCGGTGTTCCCGGCGGTGGTCGAGCGCTGGGAGGACCGGACCGGCAACTACGTCCACAACACCTACGGGCTGACCGAGAGCGCCGCGCCCTCCCACCTGGTGGCGCGCGGCGAGCGCGCCCCGGTCGACCCGGAGAGCGGCGCCCTCTCGATCGGACGGCCGATCGCCGACACCGAGTCGAAGATCGTCCTGGTCGAGGAGGGCGAGGACAACGACGCTCCCTCTGTCGGCGACGGCGGGGCCGAGGAAGTCGAGGCCGCCCCGGGCGAGCTGGGCGAGATCGTCACCCGGGGCCCGGCGGTGACGCCCGGCTACTGGGGGCGCCCGGAGGAGACCGCGCACGCGATCCGCGACGGCTGGCTGCACACCGGCGACGTCGGCCGGCGCGACGCCGACGGCTGGTTCTACATCGTCGACCGGATCAAGGACATGATCGTCGTCAGCGGCTACAAGGTCTGGCCGCGCGACGTCGAGGACGCCCTCTACGCCCACCCGTCGGTGCAGGAGGCGGCGGTGGTCGGCGAGCCCGACGACTATCGCGGCGAAACGGTCGCCGCCCACGTCGTGCTGCGGCCGGGCGCCGACGCGACCGTCGAAGAGCTGATCGCCCACTGCCGCGAGCGCCTAGCCGTCTACAAGGCCCCGCACGTGATCCACCTGGTGGACGAGCTGCCGAAGACGGCCTCCGGCAAGGTGCTGCGGCGTGAGCTGCGGACGGCGCCGCGTTAGTCACCGCACGCGCCGGATGGCGAACGCCCTCTTGCCGTAGGCGCAGGTGATCAGGTTCGCCGAGTTGCCCGACGATGGGTACTTGTGGCACTTCCACAGCTCGCCGGGGACGATCGTCCCGTCCAGGTAGCCGCCGGGCGTGGCGACCACGCTGGTGAATATCCGCTTGATCCGGGCGCAGGTCATGCCGCTCGTCCCCGGTTCGATCTGCCCCTGGACGCCGAGGACGGTCTGTGCGCATCCGCCGTTCGTTGCCGAGGACGATCCGTCCCCGCACCCCGCCACCGACAGCACGACGATCAGGGAGATCCCCGCTACCGACAGCGCTTTCGTGAGTTTGCCGATCGAGCCCGCCCCCGTGGCGGATTCTGCCGGCCCGCCCGGTAGCGCGTGCGCCGCCGCGGACGGCCCGCGTGGCAGAGGAGGCGGGGCGTGCGCCGCCCCGCCTCTCCAGCCGCTACTTCGTCTTCTTGAAGTCGAGTTTCGTCGCGTCGAAGGTCGACATCTCGGCGGCGATCTTGCCGCCCTTGAAGACGTAGCCGTCGGTCGAGAAGTACGGCTTGGCGAGGAACGGCGCCGTCACCTTGAACTTCACGAACGAGGTGCCGCCGCTTTCCCATTCGAGCACCGGCTTGGCGACCAGCCCGCAGAGGCCTTCTTCCTCCGGCGGCTTGACGAACCCTTCGTAGAGTTCGGTCAGCGCCTTGCGGCCCTTGACCACGACGCCGTCGGGGAAGAACAGGGTCGCGTCGGCGGTGTAGCCGTCGACCAGCCCTTCGGCGCTGCATTCGGCGAGCGCCTTGCCGTGGGCGGCGACCAGCGCCTTGTTCGACTTCGCCGCGCCACCGGCGAGGCTCGGGACGAGGATCGCCAGCGCCAGCAGCAGCGCCGACGCGGCGAGCCCGGCCCGGACGATCGGGGACTTCTTCATTGATTCCCTCCTGGTGAGTCGCCCCGCCCAGACGAGCGAGGCGTGGGGTTGCTCCCGACCCTGCCCGCGATCGACCCCCCTACACCAGCCGGCAAGGAACCGTGTTGTCGATACCGATAATTGGCCATGCGGCCGGCCCGGCGCGAGGAGCGCGGCGCGGCGAGGCTCATCCCAGAGCGCGGGCCGGAGGCCTGCCACGAGCGATCCGGGAGGGCATGTGAGCGACGTCTGGAAGGTCGAGGAAAACGACGGCATCGTCATCGCCGCCCACGACAACCCGCCGATGAACTACTTCGTCGGCGCGAGCGCCGCCGGCCTGGCGGAGATGCTGCCGCGCTGGCGCGAGCCCGACGTGCGGGTGATCATCATCACCGGCGCCGCCCCCGGCCGCTACATCACCCACTACTCGGTCGAGGAGCTGGTCGACCTGGCCGAGGACCGCGAGGAGCTGATCCGCCGCTCCTACGACCTGATCTTCGGCTGGCACTCGCTGCTGCAGTCGCTCTCCTACCTCGACAAGCCGATCATCGCGGCGATGACCGGGGACACCGGCGGCGGCGGGCTGGAGCTCTCGCTCAACTGCGACATCCGGATCATGGAACGCGGCGACTACATGTGCGGCTTCCCCGAGGCGAGCCTCGGCATCCTCACCGGCACCGGCTCCCAGCTCCTCGAGCGGGCGATCGGCCGCAGCCGGGCGCTCGACTTCCTCCTGCGCTCGCGCTACGTCAGCCCCGAGGGGGCGCTGGAGCTCGGCATCGTCAACGAGCTCGCCGACGACGCCCGCGCCCGCGCGGTCGAGGTCGCCGAGCGCCTGCGCACCAACTCGGCCGTCGCCCTCACCGCGGCGAAGCGCTCGGTCGTCCGCGGCGCCAACCTGCCGATGCAGGAGGGCCTGCGGGTCGAGGCGGAGGAGTGGCTGAAGACGATCGTCACCGACGAGGCGCTGGAGGCGATGAAGAGCTACGTCGACGCGCCCTTCGACGAGCGCCGCGCCTGGGTGCGCGAGCACGGCGCCTGGCCCGAGCCCGGCTCGGCGACGGGCAGCTGAGGCCCACGATGTACAAGCTCTACGCCGTCTGGACCAGCCCGAGCCCCGGCCAGGAGGACGCCTTCGAGCGCCACTACACCGAGGCGCACCTGCCGCTCGCCGCCTCGATCCCCGGCGTCCGCAAGGTGGTCGCGACCCGCACCTCCGACGCGCTCGGCGGCGGCGAGGCCGCCCTGCACCGGATCACCGAGCTCTGGTTCGACGACCGCGCGGCGATGGAGGCGGCCGAGGCCTCCCCCGAGGGCGAGGCGACGATCAAGGACGCGGTCGAGATCCAGGAGCGCTTCGGCGCGCAGCTGACCAGCGTCGCCGGCCCCGCCGTCGAGCAGCCGCTCGGCTGACCGCCGTTTGGCGAACTTCCAAGCCCGCGACCCCGCCGCCTCGCGCCCACGCGAGCCGCTGGTAGCTTCGCCCCCATGGCCGAGATCGGGTTCATCGACCAGACCCTGCGCGACGGGCCGCAGAGCCTCTGGGGCATGCGGATGCGGGCCCAGCACGCGACGCCCGCCCTCCCCCACCTGAACGCGACCGGGTTCGACACGGTCGACCTGCTCGGCGCGACCTCGATGGTGGTGATGCTGCGCGAGTCGGGCGACGACCCCTGGGCCTGGGTCGACCACCTGATCGGCCACCTGCCCGACCAGCCGCTGCGCTCCGCCCTGCGCCCGGTCGCCGCGGGCAGCTTCGGCTTCGTCCCCGAGGGCATCCTCAACCTCTGGATCGAGGTGCTGGTCAAGCACGGGGTCGAGTCGCACTGGCTCTTCGACTGCCTCTACGACATGCCGCTGATGAAGCAGCGCACGCGAGAACTGCAGGAGGTCGGCGGCGAAGTGGTGCCGGCGATCATGTACGGGCTCTCCGAACTGCACACCGACGAGTTCTTCGCCGACCGCGCCCGCGAAATGGCGAGCTGGCCCGGGGTGGAGCGGATCTACATCGAGGACGCGCCCGGCGTGCTCACCCCGGAGCGTGCCGCGACGCTGCTCCCCGCGATCCAGGCGGCGACCCCGGGCGTCCGGCTCGAGATCCACTCCCACAACACCACCGGCCTCGCGCCGCTGGTCTACGTCGAGGCGATCAAAGCCGGGATCGACCTGATCCACACGGCGACGATGCCGCTCGCCAACGGCCCCTCGCTGCCCTCGACCGAGGCGATGGTGGAGATCGTCGAGGAGCTCGGCCACACCCACAACCTCGACAAATCGCACCTGAAGCCGGTCGCCGACCACTTCTACGCCGAAGCGGCGCGGATCGGCTACGAGGTCGGCGTGCCGAACGAGTACCGCATGCTCCCCTACAAACACCAGCTGCCGGGGGGCATGACCGGGACGCTGAAAAACCAGCTGAACGAGTACGGGATGCCGGAGAAATTCCAGCAGGTGATCGAGGAGATCGTCCTCGTCCGCTCCGAGCTCGGCGAGCCGGTGATGGCGACCCCGTTCTCCCAGTTCGTCGGCATCCAGGCGGTGCTGAACGTGGTGATGCCGGAGCGCTACCAGGTGGTCCCCGACGAAGTCCTCCAGTACGCGATGGGCCACTACGGGCCGCTGATGCGCCCGGTCGACCCGGCGGTCGCCGACAAGATCTTCTCGATGCCGCGGGCGAAGGAACTGGAAGGCTGGGAACGCGACCGCACCCCGGTCAGCGAGTGGCGCAAGCGCCTCGGCGAGCACCTCTCCGACGAGGAGCTGCTGCTGCGCTACTTCTGCCCCGCAGGAGCAGGTCGACAAGATGCTCGCCGGGCCGCCGCTGCGGACCGAGGGCTGGAAGCACGACGGCAGCGTGCTCGAGCGGGTCACCGAGCTGATCGAAGAGCACCACTCGGCCCGCCACATCACCCTCGCCCAGCCGGGCGTCACGGTGAAGCTGCGCCGCGACGGGGACTGAGCGCCGTGGACGCCCTCGAGGCGATGCGGACGATCGGCAGCTGCCGCCGCTACAAGCCCGACGACGTCCCCGACGAGGTCGTCTACCGCGCGGTCGAGTCGGCCCGCTTCGCGCCGCAGGGCGGCAACCGGCAGCCGACCCGGCTGGTCGTGGTGCGCGACCGCCGGCCTCAAAGAAGCGGCTCCGCGACCTCTACCTGGTCCCCTGGCGCAAGTACTACGCGGCCGCCTCGGCGGGGACGGCGAGCACCGGCTCGCTCGGCGAATACGACTCCGCCCAGAAGGCCGCCGACGCGGCGAACCGCTTCGCCGAGAACCTCGCCGAGGTGCCGCTGATCATCGTCGTCTGCGCGCGGATCGACCAGCTCCACGTCACCGACAAAGCCCTCGACCGCACCCCGGTGGTCGGCGGCGCCTCGATCTACCCCTTCGTCCAGAACCTCTGCGTCGCCCTGCGGGTCGAGGGCGTGGCGACGACCCTCACCACCCTCCTCTGCGAGTACGAGGCCGAGGTGAAGGAGCTGCTCGCGCATCCCCGACGAGTACCTGACCGCCTGCCACCTGGCGGCGGGCTACCCCGAGCGCGGCTTCCCGACGAAGCTGCGCCGGATGCCGGTCGAGGAGACCACGTTCGTCGACCGCTTCGGCGACTCGATCGGCGCGCCGTAGGCCGACGCCGGCTGGCGCCCGGAAGGGACGCGGCGTCGTGAAGCTGACGCCCGAGTAAGGGACGCGGCCGTCTCGGCCACGGCCCGGGCAGGCTGTGGCCGTGGCCGAGACGGCCGGGGGTGCGGGCAGAGGTCGAGGGACGCCGGGAAGGCGTGAGGGGGACGTGCGGGAGCCGTCACTAGGACGGGACGTCCGTCCCGAAGTCCACGCCTCTCCGAGCCCTCGAGACGCGCTGAGTGAATTCACCACACCATGGTGTGGTCAACTCACTCAACTCGACTTTGACCCCACCATGGTGGGGTCAAACTCCGCTGCGTGAATTTGGTCCCCTATAGGGGACCAGAACCATGGCCACGTCTTTGTGACAGCGCCATCTTTCGCGACGTCTCCGCCGGAAGCGTCACGGCCCGTACCTTCCCGAAAACCTCACGTCACCGGGCGTCCCGTGGCGGCCTCAGCCTGCCCGGGCCGCCACGGGACGCCCGGGTCACGGCCGTCCTCTGCCGCCCGGGCCTCGAGCCCTTCGTCCCCGGCCGCCCGGCCTCGAGCCCTCCCGTCCCTACGCCGTCGCCAGGCTCCCCTTCTCGACCGACTCCCAGATCTCGTCTTCCTGCAGGTAGTCGTGGATCACCTTGCCGTGCGGGAGGTCGAAGTCGTAGACGCCGAAGTAGCAGTCGACGATCCGCTTCGGCGCCAGCAGGTGCCAGGGGTCGACGCTCGAGACCTGGGGGAAGCTCAGCGAGCCGCGGCCGGCGAAGAGCCGCGGCGTCCCGTCCTGGGCTTTGTGCAGCGTCGCCGGGACGTCGAGGCGCACCAGCTCCGCCACCGAGGGCCGTTTGTGCGGCTCGGCGTTGGGGATGATCCGGCAGGAGAGGACCGGGGCGTCGATGCCCGCCAGCTCATCCGGCTCGGCGAGGCGGTCGGCGACCATCGTCGCGGTCATCAGCGGCACCCCGGCCGGGCGCTGCACGGTGAAGGTCATCTGCTCGCCGTAGGGCACGTCGCCGCCGCCCCAGTTGCGCTCGAAGACGGCCAGCTTCTTCGCGTAGCCCCAGATCTCGCGGCCGGCGGTGAGCGGGATCTCGTTGTCGACCAGGATGAACGGCTGGTAGAGGTAGGTGGTGCCCTCGAAGGAGGCGCGGATCATCACGTAGGCCTCGTGGTACTG
The DNA here is from genome assembly GCA_963791095.1 of uncultured Solirubrobacterales bacterium. Lineage (GTDB taxonomy): Bacteria > Actinomycetota > Thermoleophilia > Solirubrobacterales > 70-9 > VAYN01. The sequence continues at coordinate 66,289 of CAWBRE010000026.1, read as the reverse complement.
GCCGAAGGTCGAGTACGGCACCCAGCGGGCCCAGGCGATGCAGGTCGGCACCTCGTCGGCGATCTCGAGGCCCGGCGGCAGCAGCGCCTCGACCCCGGCGCGGTCGGCCTCGTAGACGATGAAGCAGTCCTCGACGTCGCGGTAGAGGTAGGGCGGCTGGGCGTAGGCGCTGCCGGGCCCGATCGGCTGCGAGTAGGAGGCGGCGAAAGCGGCGTTGTCCATGGTGGTTCCTTTCGGTGCTTTGGAGTGCTTACTTGGAGTCGAAGCCGCCGTCGACGACGTAGACGGCGCCGTTGACGAAGCTGGCCTCGTCGGAGGCGAGGAAGAGCGCCGCGTTGGCGAGCTCGTCGGGCTGCGCCCAGCGGCCGATCGGCGCCGATTCGACCGCCGCCATCACCGCCGCGTCGGGCGAGGCGAAGATCTCCTTCGTCATCCCGGTCTCCACCGCCCCCGGGCAGATCACGTTGCAGCGGATCCCTTTGCGGGCGTAGTCGAAGCAGAGCTGGCGGGTGAAGCCGATGACCCCGTGCTTGGAGGTGGTGTAGGCGGCGCCGCCGTTGCCGCCGTTCAGCCCCGCGGTCGAGGCGACGTTGATGATCGCCCCGTCGCCGCGCTCGACCATCTGCGGCAGCAGCGCCCGGGCGGTGAAGAACTGGGCGAAGAGGTTGACGCCGAGGACCCGGTCCCAGACCTCGGTCGGCGTGTCGGCGGCGGCCAGGTAGTCGTCGAGGATCGCCGGCGTTGTTCATCAGCACGTCGACCTTGCCGAAGCGCTCCAGCGCGAGCTCGGCCATCGTCGCCACCGCGTCCTCGTCGGCGACGTCGGTGATCAGCGCCAGGCCCTCGCCGCCCGCGGCCTCGATCGCCGCCACCGTCTCCTCCGCCCCCTTCAGGTCGACGACGGCCACCCGCGCCCCCTCGGCGGCGAAGCGCTCGGCGCTCGCCCGGCCGATCCCCGACCCGGCCCCCGTGATCAGCGCCACCTTTCCCGTCAAGTCGTCCGGCCATCAGGCCCCCTTCTCCGCGTACGCGCCTCGCAGCGCCTTCTTGTCGAACTTGCCGACGCTCGTCTTCGGGATCTCGGCGATGAAGGCGAAGCCGTCGGGCAGCCACCAGCGCTCGAAGCGCTCGGCGAGGAAGTCGGTCAGCTCCGTCTCCTCGGTCCCCTCGGCGGCGACCACGCAGGCGAACGGCCGCTCGCTCCAGCGCTCGTCCGGGACCGCGATCACCGCCGCCTCGACCACCTTCGGGTGGGCCATCAGCGCCGACTCGAGGTCGACCGAGCTGATCCACTCGCCGCCCGACTTGATCACGTCCTTGGCGCGATCGGTGATCCGCATCCAGCCGCGGCAGTCGAGCGTGCCGACGTCGCCGGTGCGCAGCCAGCCGTCGGCGGTGATCGCGGCGGCGCTCGCCTCGGGCGCCTCGAAGTAGGAGCCGGCGACGATCGGCCCGCGGGCCTGGATTTCGCCCTGGCTCTCGCCGTCGCGGGGCAGCTCGGCGCCGTCGTCGCCGACGATCCGCAGCTCGTAGAAGGGGCTGACCCGGCCGGCGTGCTCGCGGCGGGCCCAGCGCTCGGCCTCCTGCTCGGCGGTGACGTCGGCCGCAAAGGCGCCGTCGGTGGGGGCCGCGGCGCCGGAGCGCCCGTTGCGCACCGGCGGGTCGTAGGCGAGCGCCGCGCCCGGCAGCGTCTCGGTCATCCCCCAGCCCTGGACCACGGCGACGCCGTGGCGGGCCTCGAAGTCCCGCATCAGCTGCGGCGGGACCTGGGTGCCGCCGCAGATCGCCAGCTCGAAGGCGGAGAGGTCGGCGCCGTGCTCGTCGGCGTGGCGCAGCACGTCCATCCAGATCGTCGGCACGCCGCAGGAGGCGGTGATCCGCTCGGCCTCGATCAGCCTGGTCAGCGGCTCGGGCTGCAGGAAGCGGCCGGGCAGGACGAGGTCGGCGCCGACCATGCCGGAGAGGTAGGCGAGGTTCCAGCCCATCGCGTGGAACATCGGGACGACGGCGAGGACCCGGTCGCGGGCGCCGATCCGGTAGGTCTCGGTCCCCGCCATCAGGATCGTGTGCAGGGCGAGGCAGCGGTGCGAGTAGAGGACGCCCTTCGGGTCGCCGGTCGTCCCCGAGGTGTAACAGAGGGCCGCGGCGGCGCGCTCGTCGAGGTCCGGGAGCGCGTATTCGTCGGCGGCGATCGCGGCGGCGCCTGTGGCAAGCATCGCCTCGTAGTCGAGGGCGTCCTTGTCCTCCTCCCCGTCGAACACCACCAGGTGCTCCGGCGCGTCCTCCCCGAGCAGCTCCAGCACCGGCTCGAGCGCCTCGAGCAGCGCCCCGTCGCAGACGATCGCCCGGTCGCCGGAGTGGCGCACGGTGTAGGCGATCTGCTCCGGCGAGAGGCGCGGGTTCATCGTGTGCAGGACGAGCCCGGCGCAGGGGACGCCCCAGTAGGCCTCGAGGTGGCGGCGGTTGTTCCAGGAGAAGACGCCGACCCGGTCGCCCGGCGCCAGCCCCAGCCCGGCGAGCCCGGCGGCGAGCGCCTCGGCCCGCGCCCCGACGCTGGCGAGGGTGGAGCGCTCCAGCCGCCCCTCGGCGTCGAGCTGGGTGACGACCGCCGCCTCGCCGTTGATCCCCCGCGCCCGGCCGAGCAGGTGCGTCAGCGTCAGGGGGAAGTCCTGCGTGCCGCCCGCGAGGCCGGCCGCGCTCACAACGAGAGGCCCCCGTCCACGGTGATCGTCTGCCCGTTGACCATCTCCAGGTGGGGGTGGCAGAGCGCCTCGATCAGCGCCGCCGCGTCGTCCATCTCGACCCCGCGGCCGAGCGGGTTGGCGGCCGCCGAGGCGGCGAGCCGTTCCTCGTAGGTGTCGGGGAACATCGACCGCAGCGCGGTGGTGTCGACGGCGCCGGGGGCGATCGTGATCACCCGGATGCCGCGCGGCCCGAGTTCTTTGGCGAGGTAGCGGACGACGTGCTCGCCCAGCGCTTTGGCGGTGCCGAGCGCCCCGTACTGGGGGATGACGAAGCGCCCGCCGCGGCTGGAGAGGTAGAAGACGACGCTGCCCTGGCCGAGCAGGTCGCCGGCCTCGCGGATCAGGTCGACCAGCGCCAGGCCGTTGACGATCACCGATTCGCGCAGCTCCTCGGGCGCGAGCTCGAGCAGCGGCCCGTTGATCGCCTTGGCGGCGCAGTGGACGAGCTGGTCGAGGTGGTCGGTGTGCTCGCGCACGACCGCGATCACCTCCCGCACGCCCTCGATCGTGCCGACGTCGGCCTTGATCAGGTGCGGCGTGCCGCCCGCCGCCGCGACCGCCGCCTCGGCCTCCTTCGCCGCCTCGTCGTTGGAGTGGTAGTTGACGAAGACGTCGTTGCCGTCGACGGCGAACCGCTCGGCGATCGCACGCCCGAGCCCGCTCGACCCCCCGGTCACCAGGATTGCCATGGACGGACGGTCCCAGATGCGCGGGCGCGCGCCCAACGGTCGCGCCCGCCGCCTTTGTGAGATCGACGAAGCGAGGAGTCAGGTCCAGCGCGTCGGCGGTCTCGGCCCGCGATCTTCAGTCGATGACCCTGCGCGGAAAGACGGCCGTCGTCACCGGCGGGGGCCGCGGGATCGGCCGGGCGATCGCGCTCGGCCTCGCCGCCGAGGGCGCCACGGTGGCGGTGCTCGCCCGCACCGAGAGCCAGCTCGACGCGGTCGTCGCCGAGGCGAAGGAGGCCGGCGGCGACGGGATCGCGGTCCCGGTCGACGCGATGGACGGCCCGGCGCTGAAACGCGCGGTCGCCGAGGCCCACCCCGGCGGCACCCTCGACATCCTCGTCAACAACGTCGGCGGCCTCCTCGGCACGCCCGCGGGCCTCAGCGCGCTGGAGCACGAGGACGACCTCTTCGAGCAGAACATCGCGCTGAACCTGACCAGCGCCTACTACGCCACCCGCGCCGCCCTGCCGCTGATGGTCGCGGGCGGCTACGGCCGGGTGATCTCGATCGGCTCCGGCTACGCCACCCACGGCGGCGGCACGATCTCCTACTCGGCCGCCAAGCACGGCCTCGTCGGCCTCACCCACGCGCTCGCCCACCAGGTGCCCGCCGGGATCACCGTCAACTGCCTCTGCCCCGGCTGGACGAACACCGACGTCCTCAGCTGGAACGGCCCCGAGGGCCCCGCCCAGGCGGCGGCGAAGGCCAAGGTGCACACCGTCCAGGGCCGCGTGATCGAGCCCGAGGAGCTGGTCCCGATGGCCGTCCTCCTCGCCTCACCGGGCGGCGGCGCGATCACCGGCCAGGTGATCAGCGTCGACGGCGGCTACAAAGTCTGAGTCGCGAGCCGGCCTCGCCCGACTCGCCTCGCCAGGCGGCCCGGAGCGGGCTCAGCCCGCGGTGAGGACGATCGGCTTGCCCGCCGTGATCACCATCGTGTGCTCGGCGTGGGCGGAGAGCGTGCCGTCGTTGGTCCGCATCGTCCAGCCGTCGCCCGCCTCGCGGATCGCGCCGGAGCCGGCGGCGATGATCGGCTCGATCGTCAGCACCAGCCCCTCGGTCAGCGGCTCCGAGAGCCAGGGGACGTAGACGGCGGGGACGTCGGGCGATTCGTGGATCTGGCGGCCGATGCCGTGGCCCAGCAGTTCGGCGCAGACCGAGTGCCCTTCGCTCTTCACCTTCTGTTCGACGGCTTTGCCGATCGCGTTCAGCGGCGCCCCCGCCCGCGCGACCGCCATCCCCTCGGCGAGCGCCTTGCGCGCCGAGCGCACCAGCCGCCGCGCCTCCGGCCGCGCCTGCCCGACCGGCACCGAGACGCAGGCGTCGGCGTAGAAGCCGTCCAGCTCGGCGGTCACGTCGAGCTTCACCAGGTCGCCGTCGCGCAGCCTTCGCTTCCCCGGGATCCCGTGGACCGCCTCGTCGTTGACGCTGATGCAGTTGACGCCGGGAAACCCGTAGTCGAGCTGCGGCCCCGACCGCGCCCCCGCCGCGCGGAACACCTTCGCCCCGACCTCATCGAGCTCAGCCGTCGTCACCCCGGCCCGCACCTGCTCGCGCATCGCCCGCATCGCCTGGGCGACCACGCGCCCGACGGCCCGCAGGCGCTCCAGCTCTTCCGCGGTCTCGATCGACATCAGGGACCAATCGTAAATCCCTCGCGCAATCGGCCCGCGGCGGCTAGGCTGGCGCCCGTGCCCAAGACGCTGCGTCTCGCCCTCAGCCTCGTCCTCGTCGCCATCGCGGCCCTCGCCCTCGGCGCCTCGACCGCCTTCGCCGGGCCGAAGGAAATCGCCTACGTCTGCCATGGCGAAGACATCTGCCTGCTCGACCCGGACAACCCGAGCCGCGGTCACCAACCTGACCGACAACGGGACCACCAGCTATGACGAACGATCCGGCCTGGTCGCCGGACGGCAAACGCCTTGCCTTCGTCGCCGAATTCATCGGCACCAGCGAAGAGAACATCTACTCGATGGAACCCGAAGGAGCGGACCAGACCTTCAACCTCGCGACGCAGGTCACCCACTTCCCGCTTGGCCTGGTGGCGATCGGTGAACTCGCCTGGTCGCCGGATGGCTCGAAGATCGCCTTCGAGCGCGGCAGCCAACCATCGGTGCAGCAATGCTCGGTCGACGTGGTCAACGCCGACGGCACCAGCGCCACCCCGACCGAACTCCCGAGCAGCACCGGTGGCGGCGGCACCCCGACCTGGTCGCCTGACAGCGGCAAGATCGCCTTCTGGCACGGACAGCCAGATCTACACCGTCGCCGGCAACAACAGCAGCCCGGCGACGACGCTGCCCGGAGCCACCTGCACGGAACCGGCCTGGTCACCGGACGGCTCGAAGATCGCCTGCGGTCGCGAATTCCAGAACGTCCAGATCTTCGGCCCGGCCGGCGGCACGCCGCTGACGACGATCACCAACGACAGCCAGTTCGGCTTCCTCTCCTGGTCGCCGAGCGGCGCCCAGCTCGCCTACCACGAACAAGTCAGCGAAAACAGCTACTTCCAGATCGTCAACGCTGACGGCTGCGGGAACCACTCGCTGCCGGTCATCCAAGAACTGAACGCCGACGGTCCGGCGGCGTCCTGGTCGCCGGACGGCACCCGCCTCGTCTTCCAGGGCCACTACTTCGGTGGCGGCGCCAACACCAACGAGGTCTACATCGCCAACGCCGACGGCTCCGGCTCGGTCACCGCGCTGACCCCTGACCAGGCCCACGCCACCTCCCCGGCCTGGCGGCCGAACCCGGTAGCCCATCCCGGCCCGCAGGTGATCACTCCGTCAGGCACCCCACCCGGACCGCTTCCGGGCCCGACGGTCAAACCGACGCTGAAATGGTTCACCAACCGCATCTTCTGGACCTACTCGCCCTACGTGCCGATGCTCAGCGTCGCCTGCGGCGGCCCGGTCTGCAACGCCGCCGGGACGGGCACGGCGAAGTCCTCGGTCGCCGCCGGGATCAGGCCCCGACCGGCCCTGGCGGCGCGGGCGGGCGGCAAGCCGAAGGGCTCGAAGGTGCCGAAGACGATCGTCGTCGCCAGCGGCAAGGTGCACGTGCCGTCGAACCAGACGCGGGTCCTGAAACTGAAGCTGACCAAGGTCGCGATCGCGATCCTGAAGAAGGTCGGCAAGCTGAAGATGACGGTGACCGTGACCACGACGATCGCCGGCCAGAAGCCGAGCAAGGCAATGCGGACGATCGAAATCATCGCCAAGCCGAAGAAGAAGGGCAGCTAGGCGGCGACGCTGTCGGCGTCGTCCGCGGCCTCCTCGCGCAGGCGCTCGAGGGTGCGCCGCAGCAGGCGCGAGATCTGCATCTGGGAGCACCCGACCCGCGCGGCGATCGCCGTCTGCGGCAGGTCCTCGACGAACCGCATCCGCAGGACCTCCCGCTCATGCGGGTCCAGCACCGGCAGCAGGTTGCGCAGCGCGATCCGGTCCTCGACCAGCGCGAGCGCGTCGTCGGGCCGGCCGAGCAGCTCCTCCCCGGCGACATCCCCGTCGCCGCCCGGGGCCGGGGCGTCGAGCGAGAGCGGGCTGCGGTTGCGCCCCGCCTCGAGCGCCTCGATGACATCGACCTTGGGGACCATCAGCCGCGCCGACAGCTCCTCGACCGTGGCCGCCCGGCCGAGCTTGGCGATCGACTCCTCGTTGACGCGCTCGACCTTCGCCAGCAGGTCGTGCAGCGAGCGCGGCACCCGCACGGTCCAGGTGCGGTCGCGGAAGTGGCGCTTCAGCTCGCCGAGGATCGTCGGCTTGGCGTAGCCGCGAAACGGCACCCCGCGGCCGGGGTCGAACCGGTCGACCGCGTTGACCAGGCCGAGGCTCGCGACCTGGAGCAGGTCGTCGTAAGGCTCGGCGACGCCCGCATAGCGGGCGGCCATCCGCCGCGCCAGCGGCATGTGGAGCGCGATCAGCTCGTCCCGCGCGCGCGGGTCCCTGGCGACGCCGAAACGCCGCCAGAGATCCCGTTCACGCGCGGGGGAGTTATCTGGGCCGACCTCGCCCACCGCAGCTCCCGCTCCTCAGCCTTTTTTGGCTTTGGCTTTGACCGCTTTTTTGGCTTTGGCGACTTTGCCTTCCTGCGCGACCACACCGGTCGGCTCTTTCGGCAGGCCCGCGGCGACCCGCAGCTTCTGCGCGATCTCCTCGATTTCACCAGCCTCCGGGCCCGGCGCGAAGAGCGCCTCCTGCGGCGGCAGGTCGTAGGCCGGGGCGCCCTCGGGGTGGAGCTCCTCCGCCACTTCGAGCTCCTCGCCGGTTTCCGGGTGCGGCCCGTTGAAGACCGCCGAGAGCTCTTTGAAGTCCTCCGGCGACCAGCGGTAGAGCTTCAGGTGTTCACCGCGTTTGATGTGCGGCTGGCACTCGGGGATTTTCGAGGTCGGGATCCGCGGGGTCGGGAACAGTTTTTCCATTTTCGCCCCGGTCAGGTTCTCCAGCGCCCGTGCGTAGGCGACCTGGTGGACCCCGCCGCGGACCAGGAGGTAACCGGTCAGCGCCCGCGCCGCCGGATGGTCGACCGCCTCGTAGACCTTCAGCTTGTTGTTGCGCGCCCCGGTCTCGAGGAAGAAGTTGTGGGTCAGGTCAGCGATCAGGTCGCCGGTGGCGTTGACGTAGTCGCCGTTCCAGGGCTTCCCCATCGAGTCCTGGACGGTCGCCGAGGCGGCGCCGGCGAGGAACTCCTGGCTGTTGCGGCAGTCCGCCAGCCCCTTGAGCGCGCCCCGTTTGCCCGGTTTGCCGTCGAGCGCCCCGGTCAGCATCGTGTTGATCGCGGTCGAGACGAGCTCGATGTGACCGAACTCCTCGGCGGCGATCGAGGCGATCAGGTCGTAGAAGGGACGGGCGCCCTGCCGGTTCCTGAAGTTGAACGACTGGTAGGTGTAGTTCATGAAGGTCGACATCTCGCCGAACTTGCCTCCCAGGAGCTCCTGGACGATCGAGGCGCCGTTGGGGTCCGGATCGCTCGGGGGTGGTATTTCCGCCTGCAGGCGGTCGAGTCGCATGATCATCTAAATCGTCTCCTAGATAGGACTTTGTCCCGATGGGGTATCCGTCCTGGGTGAGACGAAACCTCATTTGCCCAAAAGACGTGCTCGGGCGCGGCGGAATAGCCTTGCCCGATGCCTGAAGATCCCGGCGAGCTGCTGCGAAGCCACGCGTTGCGCGTCACCCCGCAGCGGCGGGCGATCCTCGGTGCCTTCTCCGGCGGCAGCACCGAGCACCTCTCGGCCGAGGAGGTCCACGCGCGGGCGCTGCGCGCCGTCCCCGAGCTGGGCCGCGGCACCGTCTACGCGACCCTCGCCGAGCTGAACGAACTCGGCATCCTGGGAGCCGTCGGCGCGCCGGAGCCGGTCCGCTACGAGACCAACGTCGAGCCCCACCACCACTTCCGCTGCCGCCTCTGCATGCGCCTCTTCGACATCGCGATCGACCCTCCCTCGACCGCGACGCTGGCCAAGCAGGGCTACTCGGTGGAGCGGGTCGTGATCGGCGCCGAAGGCATCTGCGCCGACTGCGGCCACTACGAGAAGGGCCTCGAGGACGGCGCGCGTTCGATGCTCGAGCGGCGGCTGGTCGACGACGCGACGCTCGCCGGCCTCGCCTGCGCCGGCCACGAGTCGCCGCTCGGCCCGCTCGCGTTCGCCGCCTCCGACACCGGCGTCGTGCGCATCGCCTTCGCCGACCACGCCGACTTCGAGCCGCTGCTGGAGCGGGCGCGGTCCCGGCGCGGCTCCCGCGCGGCGCGGCAGCGGCTCGAGCACGCGGCGAAGGCGGTCGACTCGTTCTTCGCCGGGTCGGCGCTGCAGGCCGACGACGCCTTCGATCCGGACGGCCGCGGGGTCACCGACGACGAGGCGCTCGAGGCCTCGCGCGACGTTCCCTTCGGCACCACGCTCTCCTACGAGCGGGTCGCGGGCGGCCTCGACCCCTACCGGCTGGGATACGCCTTCGGCACCAACCCGATGCCGATCATCTTCCCCTGCCACCGGATCACCCGGGGCGGCGAGCAACCGACCGCGTACGTCGGCGGCTCCGGCCGGCGCGAGGCCGTCCTGCGGATCGAAGGCGACCGCGACCGAGGCCTGAGCGCGCCTTCGGCCGCGCCGGGCCACGGCCTGAGCGCCTCGCACGCGCCGAGGCCCACCTGCCGCCTCAGCCGCCGAGCAACCTCAGCCGCAGGCCGGCGATCTCGTCCTCGCCCAGCCCGCCGCCGCGCAGGGCCGCCTCGACGTCGAAGCCGGCGAGGAGCTCGACGATCAGCTCGGTCGCCGTCGTCCCCCGCTCGCGCAGGAAGGCGGCGATCCGCGGCGCCTCGTCCGCCTCGCCGCGCGCCAGGTAGAGCGAGCGCAGCCGCGCGTCGCTGAGGGCGTAGTCGGCGGCGATCTCCCCCGGCTCGACCCCGGCGAGGGCCAGCACCAGCATCGACACCTGCCCGGCCCGGTCGCGCCCGCCCTGGCAGTGGAACGCCACCCCACCCGGCGGCGCCGTGGCGATCGCCCGCACCACCGCCGCGCTCCGCTGCGGGAACCGTTCGAGGTGCGGCCGGTAGTAGAGCGGCGTGGCGAACTGCGGGCCGTTTCCCCAGACGTCCCAGAACTCGCGGTCCTCGGTCACGTCGAGGGGGATGTTCACGGTCTCGATCGAGTCCGGCCGCGGCGCCGCGTCCGCCCCGATTTCGCCGGGGTTGCGGAGGTCGATCACGGTCCGGATCCCGTACGCCTCGACTTCCTCCCAGCCCCGCGCCTCGAGGTTCTGCAGCGAGTCGGAGCGGACGATCGCGCCCCGCCCCGTCACCCCGCCCCCGACCGTCGGCAGTCCGCCGAGGTCGCGCGAGTTGTAGGTCCCTGCCCAGCTGAGGTGTCGGTCCGACATCCAGCCGTAAGGCTAGTTCCAGACGCAGGTGTCCTCCGGTGGCTTCGCGTTGTTGTTCGGCGACCAGAGCGTCCACGGCTGGGCGGCGAGGAACTGTTCCGGGTTCATCCCCAGGCCTGCGTCAAGACCGAGCACCCGATGGACTTCGAGGGCGACCGGCCAATCGAAACGAGCACCTACAGCAACAACTCCGCCTGCAAGGTCACCCCGCCGAGCGCCGGCAACTGCACCGCCGGCGGCACCGCCCTCGGCTTCAACTAAGCCCCGGCGCCACCCATCCCGCCCGGCCACCGACGGTCGGGCGGGTCCTCGGTACGGCATCGTCCGCGCCCCCGCTCGCGGTGCCGACCTACGGAATCTCTACGGTTTTGCCAAGAAAGTCCGCTAGGGAGCGGAGCACCGAACGTTCGGAGGATGTCGATGGCACTTGTAGGCAAGGATGAGCTGATCCGTGACGTCGCCGAGAGAAGCGGGCTTGGCGTCGGCGAGGCAAAGAGCGCAGTCGAGGCGACGCTGAAGGCGATCGAGGGGCAGCTGAGCGCGGGGAACGAGGTGAGGCTGACCGGTTTCGGCAAATTCTCGGTCACCCACCGCGAGGCCCGCACCGGCCGCAATCCGCAGACCGGCGAGTCGATGCAGATTGCCGCCAAGACCGTGCCGAGGTTCAGCGCGGGCGCCGAGCTGAAGAAGGCCGTCGGCTAGCTCGCGTTTCGACCGGGTTGCCACAGCGGCGACCCGGTCGAGCGCGTCCCGCCCGGCGCTAGCCCGCGAGGGCGCCGCGCAGGTGGGTCAGCAGCGCGTCGGTGACCTCCGCCGAATCGGTGGCGGCGGTGCCGAGACGGCGCAGGCCGAGCCCGACGATCAGGGCGACGACGGCCGCGGCATGCCGCTCGGGGTCCGGCACCCCGAGCGTGGCGAGGGCGTCGGCGGCAAGGGCGTCGTAGGCGGCGAAGCAGCGCCGCGAGGCCTCCTGCAGCTCCGGGTCGCGAGCCGCCTGGAGGTGGAGCTCGAGCTCCGCCAGCGGGCCCGGGCCGCCGGTCGGCCGGGCGATCAGGGTCTCGACTTCGGCCGCCACCTCGGCGGGGCTCGGATTGCGGGCGCGGAGCGCGGCGGCGACCGCCTCGAGTCGCTCGACCTCCTCGTTGACGTAGAGGAGGAGGCTCTCGCGCAGGAGGACCGCCTGGCTGGGGAAGTGGTAGGTCAGCGAGCCGAGCGAGACCTTCGCCTCGGCGGCGATCCGGCGGTTCGACAGCGCCCCGGTCCCCTCCTCGGCGAGGAGGAGGAGGGTGGCGCGCAGGATCGCGTCGCGGGTGGCGGGGGCACGGCGGCGGTCGATGGGCGGCACCGCCTCCTGGCTCGAATTTGCCACGCCGGGATCCTACAGGGGGTATTCGTTCGTTCGAACGATCTAGTATCTTTCTCTCGCTATGGCAGCGGGAGCGCCAGATGCGGCGGTGGAGGCGAAGGCGAGTAGATGGCCGGGCGCGGTGGGCGCCCCCGGGCTCGCCTTCGCCGGCCTCGCCACGCAGGCGGAGCTGGTGCGCTCGCGGGAGGTCTCCGCGCGTGAGCTGGTCGAACTGTCGCTGCAGCGGATCGAGGCGACCCAGCCGACGCTGAACGCCTTCCGCGTCATCTGCGCCGAGGATGCCCTGGCGGCAGCCGACCGCGCCGACATGCGCCTGCGCGACGCGGACGGCGGGGGGAGCGCGCCGCTGCTCGGCGTCCCGGTGGCGATCAAGGACGACGTCGACCTCGCCGGTCACTCCACCCCCTTCGGCTGCGGCGGTGAGCTCGCGGCGTGCCGCGCCGACGCCGAGCTGGTGCGGCGGCTGCACGGCGCCGGCGCGATCATCGTCGGCAAGACCCAGGCGCCCGAGGTCGGCCAGTGGCACTTCACCGAGACCCCCACCTTCGGCGCCACCCGCAATCCCTGGCATGAAGATCACACCCCGGGCGGCTCCAGCGGCGGTGCCGCGGCGGCGGTCGCGGCGGGACTGGTCGCCGGGGCGATCGGCTCCGACGGCGCCGGCTCGGTGCGCATCCCGGCCGCCTGGTGCGGTCTGGTCGGGCTGAAGCCGCAGCGCGGCCGGATCTCGACCTGGCCCGACCGCGAGGCCTTCCACGGGCTGACCTGCTTCGGCCCGCTGGCGCGCAGTGCCGCCGACGCGGCGCTGCTGCTGGACGCGGTCCAGGGCGCAGCGCCCGGCGACCTCCACCAGCCGGCGCCGCCGACGGAGCCCTACGCCGACCTCGCCGCGCGGCCGCCCGCCCGGCTGCGGATCGCGGTCAGCCTCGGGGTCCCGTTCGGCATCCACGACCGCCTCTGCGAGGAGCACCGCGCGGCGACCCTCGACTTCGCCCACCGGCTGGAGGCGCTCGGCCACGAGGTCGACGAAGTCGAGCTCCCCTACGGCCTGGTCGCCCCGGCGCTGGTGCCGCGCGGCATGGTCGGCGTGCGCGACTGGATCCGCGACCACGGGATCGACGCCTCCACGCTCGAGCCGCGGACCCGCGTCCACGCCCGCCTCGGCGCCGCCCTCTCCGGCCCGGCCCTGCGCGCCGCCCGCGCCGCCGAGCCGCGCCTGCGTCGCCGCCTCGGCCGGGCCTTCGACACCCACGATCTGATCCTCACCCCGACCACGGCGAAGCCGCCGCCCCGGATCGGCCACCTCGACCGCCGCGGCTACTGGGTGACCGGCTCGGACGCCAGCGAGACCTGCCCCTACGCCTTCCCCTGGAACGTCACCGGCTGGCCCGCGATCAGCCTCCCCGCCGGCCGCACCGCCGAGGGCCTGCCGATCGGCGCCCAGCTGCTCGCCAACGACGGCCAAGAGGGCCTCCTGTTGGCGCTGGCGGCGCAGTTGGAAGCCTGAACCTCCTCACACCCCGCCGGGAGCCACATCCTGCGCGCCGATCGTGAAGATCGATAGTGCGTCGAGAGCGTTTAAGCCGTCCTGGACTCGCGCCGATTACTCCATATGAGCGATTCGCGGATCGATGAGTCCGAGCGCCTGGCGACCTTGCGCGAGCTGGAGATCCTGGACACGGAGCCCGAGCAGATCTATGACGATGTCGTCGCGCTGGCCGCGCAGATCTGCGACATGCCGATCGCGATCATCAACTTCGTCGACGCCGAACGCCAGTGGGGCAAGGCGCTGGTCGGACTTGAAAGCTCAGAGGCCCCCAGGGAGGCGTCCTTCTGCGCGCGGACGATCGAACAGGCGCAGGGCGTGCTCGTCGTGCCCGACACCACCGTCGATCCCCGCTGGGCCGACAATCCGCAGGTCATCGGTGACCCTGGGCTCCGGTTCTACGCGGGCGCCGCGATCGTGACCGAGGAGGGCCAGGCGCTCGGGTCGGTGTGCGTCGCCGACAACCGCACGCCTCGCGAACTCGATCCCGACCAGATCGAGGCCCTCCGCCTGCTGGCGCGCCAGACGGCCAGTCACCTCAAGCTGCGCCGCCAGGCCGCCGAGCTCGCCCGCGCCAACGGGCAGCTGCGCGAGCTCGCGATCAAAGACGGGCTGACCGGCCTGCCCAACCGCGCCTTCTTCCAAGAAGCGCTCAGGATCGCGGTGCGCCAGCGCCGCAAAGGTAATCCGGGGCTGCTGTTCTGCGACATGGACGGCTTCAAGCAGGTCAACGACCGCCACGGCCACCACGTCGGCGACGAGCTGCTTCGCCTCGCCGCGAACCGGATGACCCAGACCGCACGCGAGGGCGATCTCGTCGCCCGTCTGGCAGGTGACGAGTTCGTCGTCCTCTGCCCCGGCATCGAGGAGCCCGCCGACCTGGACGCCGTCGCCGACCGCCTCACCGAAGCCATCGCCCAACCCGCCGTCGTCGCCGGCATCGACCTCGCCCCCCGCATCAGCGTAGGAGCCGCCCTCGCCCGCCGAGGCGAAGACCCCGCCGAATTACTGCGCCGAGCCGACGCCGCGATGTACCGGGTGAAGACGGGTCTCCAGGTGGCGCACGCCTAAGCCTCGGACGCGCCCGCCTCTGTCAGGATTCCGAGTCGTCAAAGCCCTCGGAAAGGTCCCATGAAACGCCTTGCGCTCGCACTCGCTCTGCTCACCCTCGTAAGTGCCTCGGTTGCGATCGCATCTGCCGCTGCGCAGGCGACCAAGCTCCCGACGTTCAACTGCTTCGCCCCGGATGAACCGTGTCAGGTGGCGACGGCCATCCACGCCAATTACTCCGCGCCGCCGGCGGAAGCCAACGCACTCTCCACTTTCACGATCACGCTCTCCGGCGAACTGAGGGCTCCCGGCGATCGTGGGATCTGCAAGGCCCACCGAAAGGTCGAAGCGCCGGTCGAGTGGCTCGAGGGGTCGCGCACTCCGCGCTCAGGGCCGACGAAGGTCGTCTACACGAACGGCGAAGGAAAGTTCGAACTGACGATGACGGTCACGGCCCCCGCCGGATCGACCGGATACATCATCCCAGTCGAAGCCATAGGTGGTGCGATCCGCAAGTTCAAGGGCGTGCGCACCGTCTGCGAACAGTCCGAACGGTTCTCCGGGACGCACTGGAACGTCGAACCGGAAAATGGTTGGGCCTGGGGAGACACGGAAGCCCCGCCCGTCGTTCTGTAAGCCCAGAGAGCCGCCCCTCAGAGCGGTTTCCGAAAAGCCCGGAACGAGACTCGAACTCGTGACCCCTTCCTTACCCATGGAAGTACTCTGATTCGAGAAAGGCTACCCGAGCGGACTCTCGCAAACCCGCTCGGGAAGCGGATTCGGGGTGACCTCCGGTCGCACATTCTACCGGGTGCGACGCAACGCATATGCCCGCAGATCCGGGCGGTTTCAGCTGGGCTCTGGTCATGAAGCACCGCGCCATGACCGATTGATCTGCATGCCGAAATGTCCACATTTGTCCAGTTCTGTCCGATCGCGGCTATACTTTCCGACCCAGATCCGATCACACCGGAGAAGAGGCCATGGCGACCACCGCATCCAAACCGCAACTGCTGAAGGTCAGCGAGGCGGCGGCCCTGCTGAAGGTCAGCGAGAAGACCATCCGTCGCTGGATCGAAGCCGAGTCGATCCCCTACCTGAAGCTGCCGAGCGGCAGCTATCGGATCCCCCAGGGTGCCCTCCTTGCGTCACTGCGCGGCAACTACGACCTCGGCCGGGAGCTGCGGGAGTTGGACGAGCGCAACGCGAACGTGACCGACGAGCAGGTCCTCGCCGCACTCTCGGAGGAGTAGTTCGCCGACCCGCCTGACGGCGACCTAGGCTGGCGGTCGCCATGCCCAACGTCGTCGTCGACACCAGCGTCTCCCTCCCCGCGACCCTGAGCCCGGGCGGCGCCAGGCGCAAGCTATGGATCGTGCTCGCCTTCGGGGCTCTCACCTATGAGGTCGAACACGGGCGGCTCGAGCTCGACGCACTCCGTGCGCAGGTCGACCAGGAGGGTGGCGTTGTCGGGGGCATCGAGAATTCCCTCGAAGCGCCTGGAGCGCGCGAGTGATCGGCGTGCGGCACTGGCGGAGCTGCTTCCGCATGGCACGCCAGACAACTGGGTCGCGATCGGCTCGCGCCCGCTCTTCGACGAGTACGAGCGGAAGTTGAGGGAGGTCGGCACGAGACTCGATCCGCACCTCCGCAAGGAGGATGTCCCACTACTGCGACGCCAGATGGAGGCGGTCTGCGCGATCGCCGCACCGCCCTTCGCGGACTCCGCCGTGCCGGTGCTGACGGCGGACCCGAAGGACGACCCGATTCTCTACACCGCGCTCTCGGCTAAGGCCGATCTCTTGATCTCGAGCGACAAGCATCTCGTCCCCGATAGGAAAGAAGAGCTCTGGGAACACGAGGCCGGGACGGTCTTGGCGCTGACCTTCGAGACCCTTCTGGCCGATCGCCTCAGCGGGGTCGATTGGGACGGGATCGACGGCTCCTGGTTGCCGCTGGCCTACGATCAGCCCACTGAGAAAAGCCCGGAACGAGACTCGAACTCGTGACCCCTTCCTTACCATTCGCGGTCGCGAGGTAACGCCGGGCCCTTTACGAACCAGGTGATTTGCAGGTCTTTCCCTGCATAACCAGCCCGAGATCGGCAGTGTCTTGGCCCGACCTATTACCCCGCGATATGCGGCGATTGACTTCGTGTATCGCCACTCCGTGAATCCGAGTGGCGATTGGGCGCTCGCTCGACTTCGGTGTAGCGGGGGGAGCGATTCAGTCTTATCGGTGACCGCTCCGTGGCTGTCGAAACCGTCGCCCTGGCGACACTGGGGAGAACACGGTGAGCCCAGGTGCAGCCAACGGAGAGTCAAGCGCGGCAGAAGGCGAATGAACCGATTGATCGATCGAAATCGGCGTCTGGTAGGCGATAGTTCGGCAATGCAAAAACTGTGCACGATCCCCGCCATGCGGTTCCTCGCAGAAGACCCTCGACGACGCGGCTCCCGACAGTGGGACCACGGCTTCTTTCGCTGCAAGGACGGCGAGCGCGGGTCATTGGTGACCTGGATCGAGGCCACCGGGGAGGTCTGTGCACTCGTTGGCTCGGGCAGTGAACCGGAGGCTTTCATCCCGCTCGGGACAGCGCCCAGTCACCGGGCGCTGGAGGCCGTCCTGGACGACCGGCCCGACGCATCTGCCTCGATCGTTTGGGTGGCCCAGAGGCTTGAGGAGATCCCTAAAGAGCCCGATGCGATCGACGCCCTGATCTCGGGCTACGAGGAGAGGCTGCGCATCGAGGCCGAGGAGACAGAGCGCGCGCATCTCGCCTCTTTCGAGGTCCTGGAGCTCACCGAGCTGCCCGATACCGATGAGGAGGAGGCCGAGCGCTGGGGTGGCGCCGACTGGACCAAGATCGCGGAGATCGCCGTGGAGCTCTCAGATGCGGGGGTCTCGGCCCGCGACCAGAAGTCGATCGAAGCACGAGGGCAAGTCGCCCTCGACGCCAAAGACGTGGGTCTGCTCTGGAGCCTCTTTTATGACCCGATCGCCATCCCGAGCGAGGGAACGATATTCATCAACGGACGCCACAGAACGGCAGCGATGAGGGCAGTCGGCGTCAGGCGCTGCGTCGTACATACGGACCGCGGCTTCACGAACTGATCTTCACGCCGCGGGGCGGGACCGACCCGAGCGCGTTCGATTGTGCGCCGCGCTGGCCCGGCCCATCGAGGAGGGCGAGGGCCGGCCAGCGGAGTCGTTCTCCCACCCGGCGCCAGCGTCATGTCGGCCAGGTCGAGTCGGAAGGGGATCGCTCGGCAGGACAGCGCGCCTGCGGACCGGGCCGTCTTGGGGTCCCGCAATTGCCGAGGCGCCTGATCAAGCGCGAATATGGGCGAGATGACAAGGAGGGGAAAACGTCGCGCCGCCCCGGGCGTCGAGCCCGCCGGAGCACGCGAGTCGAACGCGGGGGACGAGTTCCACATCCTCTGGGCACTCCGCAGGGCGCTGCTCATGCTCTCTCCGGCCTCTGAGCTGAGGGCGGTCCGCCTCGAGGGGGTCTCTCCACTCGACCCGGCATCGAGCGAGATGGACCAACTGCAGGGCGTCGATCTGACCGAGTACTACGGCGGGATGGACTCCGGCTCCGCGGCCCGGGTGATCCTCAGCCAATTGAAGTACAGCCAGCGCCATCCAGAAAAAGCCTGGACCGCCGCCCGCCTGGCCAAAGACGGCTCTCGTGGTCAGCCGGGGGTCATCAGGCGCCTGGCCGAAGCCTTCGAAGCGTTCGTCAAAGAAGGCGGCCGCGAAAAGACCCTCGGTGGGCTCGAGATCCGCTTGGTGAGCAATCAGCCCGCACAATCGAGGTTGGCGACCATGATCGAGCGTGTCAAGAGCCACCTGGACGACCATCCGTCGCCGCTCGATGCGAAACGTCTCCTGAAGCTGCTCTCTGACAAGGAGGCCGGAGAACTACGTCGTCTATACGTCGCGTCGGGTCTCGCAAGCCGCCGATTCACCGATTTCCTGCGGATCTTCGACCTGGAGCACCTCGGGACCGGCCAGCGCTGGGAACAGGAAGCCACCGTGGCGAGAGCTCTCGGCGGCCACCTCCTTGAAGACACGGCGGTCGCAGGGCGTGAGCTTTTCGACCTGGTCCGGCGAGAGGCGCTACCGGAGGCCGCGGGCTCACTCGGGCTCACTCGCGAGGATCTACTCGCCCGTCTGGATGTCTCGGGCGAGGACGCCCTGTTTCCGATGCCTTCGCGCATCGAGGCGCCGACTCAGATGATCGTGACTCCTGATCAGAGTGCGCTACGCGAAGCGGTCCTGGATCAGACTGGCGGGTGGGTGATCGCGCACGGCGACGCCGGGGTCGGCAAGACCACCACCGTCGCCTCATTGGAGAGCTCTCTCCCAGAGGGCTCGATGGTCGTGACCTATGACTGCTTCGGGGCCGGCGAGTACCTCAGCCCGACGGAGACGCGACATCGTCCCGAGGCGGCGTTGATGGAGATGATCAACGAGACGGCCCTCCGGTGGGTAGTCCACTCCTGCTCCAGACCCCGCGCCAGAAGCACCTGCTTTGGAGACGACTGGAGAAAGTCCTCGAAGATGCCGCGGCCACGGTTGCGGCCCTCGGTGGACGTTTCGTCCTGGCCGTCGACGCGGTGGACAATGCGCGCGTCGCAGGCCGGGAGTTGAAGGAGGAGACGTTCGTCGACGACCTCCTGCGACTCGGTCTGCCGACCGGGGTGACCGTCCTGCTCAGCTGCCGGACCCATCGGATGGGAGATCTGAAGATCGACTGCGCCGTGCACCGCGTCGAACTCCGTGGTTTCGATCTCGCGGCGTCGACCCAAAACCTTCGTCGGCGATTCGTGTCGGCCGACGAGGAGACCAGCCGGGAGTTCCACGACCGGAGCGGAGGCAATCCGCGTTCTCAGTTCTATCTGCTCGGAACCGACGGCCCAGACCAGATCCAGTCGGCCGAGGAGGCGGTCGAACGAGCGCATCGGACGCCGGACACCTACTTCGACAACCTGCTGAACGAGGCGATCGACCTGACCACCGACAAGGGAGAGGGGAGAATGAGGATCGCCGAGCTCATCTGTCTGAGCAGGCCGGTCGGGATCGAGAACCTGGCCGGGGTCGGCGGCACGACCGAGACCACCGCGCTCCAGTTCTGCAGGGCGCTGGCCCCGGGTGTGCGACTCGGAGAGGCGGGCACGATCGAGTTTCGCGACGAGGACTTCGAGGTCTTCCTCCGGGGCAAGGTTTCCGAGGATGCGGCTCGCGACGCGCATTCGCGGATATGCGACTACCTGTGGCCACGTCGCGACGATCATGCCGATGCGGCCACCGAAATCGCGAAACACCTCGTGCTCTCCGGGCGACGCGAGGATCTGATGGCACTCGCTCTCCAGGAGGACCAGCCGAGCGCCATCTCCGATCCTGTCGCACGACTCCAGACCTACTTCGACCGACTGACCCTGGCGATGCAGGTCGCCGAGGATGAGGACCACCGCGAAGAGGCGTTTCAGCTGATACTTCTGGCGGCGCAGGCAGCCCGAGCGGATCAGGCAGTCGCGGCGATCGTCAGAGCCCGGCCCGATCTAGCGATGCGATTCGGTGATCGCCGTGCGGTGGCCGAGATCTATGAAGCCACCGATCGAGAGCCCTGGCGTGGGCCGATGCACCTTCGGGCGGCTGCGGTCGACGCGGAGCGCCATGATCGCCGCGGGGCCGAAGAACAACTACGCCTCGCCGGGGCCTGGCTGAGGATCTGGTCCTCGAAGGACTCGAACGAGAGACGTACCTGGGAGATCTCCGCCGCCGACGTCGCAGCCGGTGCCCAGGCGGTCTACCTCCTCCGGGGAGCGGATGCCGCGCTTTCGGAGTTGTCCCGGTGGCGCCCGCTCGGTTTCGTCCTCGAATGTGCCGGGATCCTCGTGTGCCGGCTGGCGCGCGCACAATCGAGCGTCCGCGTCTGTAATCAGATGGCGAAACTGGACCTACCCGCCGTCGTCGAGGGACGGCTGCAGGCGGTGCTCTTTGCCGACGGACAGGCGGTTCCGGCTGCGCACGTGCGTCGCACTGTGAAAGCCATCTTGGAAGAGCCGCCGAGCGGACAGCGACTGCGAGAGGACTGGACCATCGACTTTCTCGAGCTGGTGGCCTTCACTGATACGCCGTCGCTACGGGACGCCCTCGACTTGATGGGGCCTTTGGCCCCCGAACCGAGTTCCTTCGATCGCACGCTCGAGGGGTGGGGCCCGATGCTGCGCCTCCACGCCCTCATTGCCGCAGCCAAGGCCGAAGTCCGATCCAGAGGCCCTGATCCCCTCCGACCTGCGCAGTGACCAGGACGCGGATGACCCGGAAGACCGTCGTAGCGAGGAGCGAAAAGAGTCACGGCGCCGCGAATTGATGAAGATCTCCAATCGCTTTCTGCCCGTCTTCCACGTTCGTGCCCGCGGCCTCGTCGGAAAACTCTCGGCCGCCGCCCTGGGCGCCGCCGTCGAGTCGGAACTGAAGGCCTACGAGGTGGCGGCCGCCAACCGATGGTACGAGGGAGACCCCACCTATGGCACCTGGACCAAGATCGTCGCCGAAGTCGCCGCCCGAACCTCCCGAGGCGATGCGTCACACCTTCTGAACCGGATGGTCGACCAGGCCCCCAGGGTGACCGCATTCCACGGGGCAACGGTATGGAGGCGGATCGCCGAACCGCTGCTCCACCGGGACCGATACCGAGATCTCTCCTTCCGGATGCTCGACCGGGCGGCAGTGACGATCGAAGAATCTGAGGAACCTGCCTCGGAGAAGGCCGATCAGATCCTCGAGGTCTCGGGCCTCCTTGAGCACAGAGAGGAGTCTCTCGCTGCCGATTACTTCGACCGGGCAGTGGGAGCGGCAGAGGGGCTCGACACGGAAGGTTCAGGCGTACTCGAAGTCAACGCCGCACTGGCCCGGCAGGCACGGGGCTCCGACCCGACGCGAAACGCCTCGGTCGCGGAGCGACTCGCGCGGTCGGTGGAGCGATTCAGGCCCTTCGTGGGGGATCCCGACGAATTGCCCTGGGCGACGACCGCAGGGGCCGTCGCCACTCTCGATCCAGCCGCCGGGATGGCGCTCCTCAATCGATGGGAGGAAGAGAACTTCTGCCCCCTTTCCTCGTCCCTACCCGAGGTCATTGAGGCTTGCCAGGCCGCCGAGTTCCTGACGGCCGACGAAGGGCTACTTCTGTTGGGGCTGGCCGAGGACCACGTCTACTCCACCGGCGCGACGACGAATCTCCTCGGAGCGATACGTGGCAACAGCGGGGCTTCGGTGAAACGACTGGAGGCTGCCGTGGGGAGGTTGGCGGACTTCGTCGAGCGGGAACTCCTTCCCGAATCGCGTCTTCGGGTCGCACGCGCAGTCAGCGCGTGGTTGAAGGAACAGGGATTGGCATCGACACCTGCAGCACGCGGTCTGATCGACCTGGCGCACTTCTCCGAAAAGCTTCACCCCGAGGAGAGTCGGTCGCAGATCTCGCACACGACGCTTCCATCCAGAAGCGAACGGCAAGAGGCCAAGCGGCTGTTGGTGGAAGGAGCCTCGGGCAGTCCGGGGACGATCGGCAGCGGGCTGGCGGCGTTGACCGACTCATACGCCACCGACGAGGAGATCCGTGAGTACCTGGAAGCCACTCGAGACCGAATGCCCCCACAGGATCGAGTCGCCGCACTGAGTGCACTGGGCGAACTTCGTGTAGAAGGGCACCTCTGGAGCTCACACGGAGCGGTGATCTTCCGATCGATCGGCGATTGGGCGACCGCATGGGGACAGGCTGGAACCGTGAAGGAATGGGGTCGCACCTCGTTGCCGATCATCGTGCAGGAGCACTTCCTGGCCCTTGTGAGGTACCCCGAATACGCGGAGCAGAACGTCGCCGCGATTCTTGCCCTCCCGTTCCTGGAAGATCCGGCGAGCCTCATCATCGAGACGCTCGGTCCGAGCCTTCCCGCACTCAGCGCGAGACAGCTCCATGCGATAGCCAGTGGGCTTGCACCGGCTTTGACGAGGGAACAGAGCCTCGCAATCGTGGAATGGAGCCTCGATGCCTTGGAGGACGACGCATCACCGCCCACTCCGGCTCTCCCCGAAGGTGGTCCGGCGGCGCTCGCACTCCTCCTCTGGGCGCTCTTCGGAAACCCGGACAAGCGCGTCCGATGGCGAGCAGCACACGTAGGCCGGTCGCTTCTGGCGATCGCCGACCAATCCCTCTGTGATGCTCTCGTGGAGCTGTTGCCAGCGAAAGACGCCGGCGCCTTCGCGGTCGAGACAGAGACCTTCCTCTGGATGTCCGCGCAGGTCTGGCTGCTGGTGCTTTTGGCGCGCCACGCCGACGAATCGCCCGAGGTGCTGACGTCGCACCTGGACAGGTTCGCGGAGTTGACGCTAGACAGAGGCTGGCCGCACGCCGCGTCAAGAGAGCTCGCCAAGAGAACGACGCTCCGCCTCGACCGTCGGTCGCACGGCCTCTCGCGGGACACCAGGGAACAGATCCTGCAGGCCAACCGGCCACGATCCTGCTGGAGGGAACGCGGGAATTCGTTCGCCGACGGTCACCAGGCCGACTACGAGGGACCGTTCCGATTTGACGGGATGGACACGCTGCCCTATTGGTTCGCGCCACTGGCCAGAGTCTTCAAACTCGACCCGGGCGAAATCGCCTCGCGGGCGGGCAGTTGGATAGTCGAGAGGCTGGGATTCAGCGAGGACCGCGTGGAGAGCCTGCGTGAAACCAGGGACCGCCGCTACGAATACGACGAAGTCTCGAATCGGCAGGGCAGCTATCCACGAGTAGAGACGCTTCGCCTCTATCTCGAATACCACTCCATGCTGCTGGCCGCGGGCGAATTGATCGAGGACGGCGCCTCGATCCTGTGGCAGGACTACGAAGACGCGGAGGAACCTTGGTGGTCCTGGTTGTCACGAGACCTCGACGCATCGCCCGCATGGTGGTCTTCTGACCTGAGATCCCCTGTCCCTCTGGTTCCAGAGAACTACGGTGTCCTCGGGCCTCTGAGCAGTTGGAGAGATGTCTCGACCGAGGACTTCGACCGGGAGCTGAACCTGACCGCAGGGTCGATCGTCATCGCAGCATCGGCCGAAGTGTCGAATCGTGAGGCCTACGGCCACGTCTACGTGACCAGTGCGCTGGTCACTCCTGGAACCTCCGGAGCTTTGATGCGCGCTCTGGAGACGTGTGACGATCCGATGAACTTCCAGCTGCCCGACGAGGATAGAATCTGGCCCGCCGACAGCAAGATCGATCACAGCGAGTTCGGACTGTGGGGCTGGCTGAGCGAGAGGCGCAACTATGAAACCGACCTCGAGGAGCAAGACCCTCGGCGGAGGATCGCTCTCTCCTTCACCGCGCCAGGATCGAAGTTCATCCGGGCACGTGCACTGACCAGCGAGCGTGGTGGGCGGCGCCTCGTCAACTCCGAGGGCAAGCGTGTGGGAGTCACGGAGTGTTGGAGCGACCAGCCCTTGATCTCGAGAGGTCACAACCCGAGAGCCGCCTATGGCGAGGGCTGGCGAAGTACAGTTGGGCTTGAGGACCTAACCGCGTTCCTCTCCTCCGAGGAAGCCGATCTCATCATCGCGGTCAGACTGCAACGCCAGTTCTCCGACGGCGCCGACATCGACGAAGAGGAGAGATATGACCGAGGGAAAAGCCGCATCTACCTCCTCCGCTCTGACGGCACGATCGAAGTCGTGGCCGGACGTAGTCCGGCTCGGCGAGCGGATCGTCGCTGAGCTGGGCCTTGAGGAGTCGACCGACACCCTCTCCCGCTGGATGGTGCATTACATCGCCGAGGCCATCAAGCGAGGTGAAAAAGGCAGGCGCAAAGACAAAGAGGTAGCTGCCGATCTCATCCTTCGCCTCTGGGATCACAGAACGAGCTGGCCGACCGGCTGGCCTCCCGAGGAGGCCGAGCGATTTCGAAGGGGCCTTCGCGACGGTCGATACCCGGATCAATCGCATTCCTCCGATGAGGTCAATCCATGGCTTGCCGAATCGGCGAGCTGTCTGAACTCCACCGCGATGAGTACCGGGTGTGGCGGCGGCTGGCCCTTGCCGAAGCAAGCTTTGAGGAGGAACTCGGCCGGTGGTCCGAAGAGGATCTCGACAAGACCGAGGAGATGTACTTCACCTCTCTCTTGATGGACCGCGAGGAGGCAGTCTCGAACTTCGCCGAGCGCGCCGGTGAGGCGAACACTCCCGAGGACCGGGTCGAGATCGCCAGAGAGGAAGTACGAGTGATAGGTCGCAAACGCGGTGCTCTATTTCGAAGGGTGGCGGCAGAGATCGGACGTCGTCCCGAGGAGCATTGAAGGCGCAGGCCGTCCGGCACGGCAGCTCTGCGCCCGATTAGCCGGCCCTGAAGATCGTCGCCGATCTCGATCTGCGGTTCCCTGACATCGATTCGTGCTTTACAACCTATTCAGAACATGGCGTAATAGCGGGGTTGCAGGCACCCGTTGGCAACCTCTGCCTCACATCCACTCGACGTCGGCGCGCACTATCACCCAGGCTGAGCATTTTCGATCCGGCTTCGCCGTTTCGGCCGATTCGGGGCTCGAAATTCCGTTGGTCTCCGCGCCCGGGTGTCCGGGCCCGAATGGTCCGGTGCATCAGTGCCAGGAGGTCCCATACTAAGCGGGGCGCAACTACTCGATCGGTGAGGTTTAACCCAAGCCGATACCGCCTTCGCTGCTCATCGCTGGATACGAGCAGGCGGCCAGCGCTTTTATGCGGTCCTGGTCACAGCGATACTCGCAGGTATAAAATAATTCCCATATTTTCGAAAGTGACGCAGCGCTCATGCTGATTTCACGTCAAGATCGAGGTGCCAACCCTCCGCCTTCATCCACTCCTTACGGAGCAGGGCAATTGACAAATGGACCGAAGAACCCCCGGTCTCAACGTCGTGCCGGACGTCCTGCGGAAGGAAGAGCACATCTCCGGCAGACAGCCATTTGGGTGGTGCGTCAACAAAAAAGAATGTCTTTTGGCCCGACAACTGGATGACGATATTGTCCCACTTGTCTTGATGCATGCCGAGCTTGTGTGATCGAGTGCTTGACAGGTACGCACTCAACGTCACACGAGGATGCGCAGATGACTGTAGGGCGCGCGCGATGGCACCGAATAGACCCTGTGAACTCTCGAGCTTTTGGAGAACCGTCGTAGATGACTGTGACAGTTCTGCAATCTGTTCCACCGAGGTAGGGTATGTCAGTCCATCTGGGGTAATGAACGAAATTGCGCTCCGCTCTAGGGTGCTCTCTGCTGACGCATGCAACCGCATCTTCACTGCTGCCAGCAAGTCGCTGACGACGTCGGGTTCAATCCTTGCTTGGTCAATACCACCGTTTGCCCAGTTGGGTGGTTTGAGGCGCGAGATGACTTCCGGAACTACGCTCGTCGCCATTTGCGTAACCTCACCGATCGAATAGTTGCCCCCCGCTTAGTATGGACCTCCTGGCACTGATGCACCGGACCATTCGGGCCCGGATGAGTGATGTACACCGGCCTCACACTGGAGGTAGTAATCAGATCTGGCCCAGGATCCTCGCTTGGGGCGAACGAAGGCGTCGCGAGACTCTCGGCGAGGGGGTGTTCGATCAAGTCAATCAGGCGGGTCATCAAGGTCTCCTGGTTCGCGTGGTAAGGCTACGAAATGGCCTAAACATTGTAATCAGGCAAGATGATCAAGTCCAGCTGACTGACGTGTTACGGAGCGTGCCTAATCGCACAAGATTTGGGACGCGCCTTGTTGCTGCGCGCCGTAACGCGCAGCCTGAGACTGGTGAGCGACGTTCAATCATCGAGCTCCACGGCGATACCGTCGCCTCGGTGTTCAGGGGCTTCGTAGCCGTGATCTCGAGTTTTGTGTCTGGACACGATCAGCTATCAGTGGATTCTTCGACGCACGGCAAGAGCCGTACGGAGTAGCAGGACCCTGTGGGCACTCGCGTCAGGCGCTGTCCACCTCCCGACGATCACTTCGAGCAGCGGGGGCCAAGCGTCCTCGTCGCACGATCTCGTCTCGCTCACACGGACCGCCCACGCCCGCCGGCGTGGGCGGTTTCGTGGGCGGTCCCACTCGAAACCCCGTCGCCGCTGCTCCGAGCAGCCCGCGCCCGCGTCCGCCGAAACCCTGATCTCAGAGCCATTCCCCGCGCGTTGGGCCCTCGCCCGCCCCCCTACTGCACGCAACAACAAGCTAGTCGGGGAGACAGGGTCTGAACCTACGGCGACCGGAGCCTGTCCGCGCGAACGACGATTGCTCACGCTGAGAGTACCCACGCAAACGGAACCCTATTGGAATCATCACCCCCCAAGCCACCCGCACAATCAACGAAAAAACTCCGCTTTTTGCGGGGCCTTCTCGCATGGGGGGGAAGGATTCGAACCTGCGACGCTGGTGGCAGCCCGGGCGTCAGCTCAACTCTCGATTTGAGTCCGACGCTCCAACCACGTGCGATCGCAGCGAACGATCCCTCGCC
The DNA here is from genome assembly GCA_963791095.1 of uncultured Solirubrobacterales bacterium. Classification (GTDB taxonomy): domain Bacteria; phylum Actinomycetota; class Thermoleophilia; order Solirubrobacterales; family 70-9; genus VAYN01. The sequence goes on along the minus strand of CAWBRE010000026.1, from coordinate 39,455 downwards.
TTCAGCGATTCGCTCGACCATAGGCACGTCGACATCGGGATCTGCGTCCACGATCGGCCGACCGTTGGCTGCGCGAAAACGCTCGACTGCGAGAAAGGCACAGCGATTGTTGCCGTCGGGCAAGGGATGGTTCCGCGCGAGGCGTTGGACCAATGCGGCGGCCTTCTCGATCAAGGTCGGATAGGCGTCGTGATCGCCGAAGCCCGATTGCGAAACGGCGAGTGCCGACTCAGCGAGGGCGATGCGCGGGAGCCGCGCGATCTGCTCCGGCGTCGTCCCGAGAACCTCGGCGGCGATCAGACAGTAATCGCCGAGCTCGAGGTAATAGATCTCGGCTATCGCCGGCGGCCGAAACTACTGCGCCAGTCGGCGCAGGGTCTCGGCGTGCTTCTTCATTGCTGCGCGGAGATCGCGCTGCTGCTCCTCGGGAGTTCCCGGCAGGCCGGATTTGAGCTCGGGCTCAGTTGGCCGCCTCGCCTGCTGCGTGGCTGAGGAACGAGGTTCATCGCTCCGACATTGTTGCAGCCACTACCGATCGCCGCCAATCGCCAGCGATTTCCCCGCCGATAGCGCCACTAGTGGCGCTATTCGGTAATCCCCGCATATCCCTCCAAGAATGGCCCCAAAAGCTTCTGCTCTCAGGTACTTCGAAGCCCGGAACGAGACTCGAACTCGTGACCCCTTCCTTACCATGGAAGTGCTCTACCAACTGAGCTATCCGGGCAGATCGCAACCGCTCCCGCGAGGGCTGCTGGGGACGATCTTAGAGGGTCCGCGCGAGCTATGGTCGGCGCAGGGAACCCAATCGAAGGAGGCGGCCGTGGCGGAGAACTCGATCAAGCACCGCGATGAATTCGAGCGGATGGCCGGGTCGGGCGGCTGCACCTGGATGCTCGCCCGCAAGGCGCTCGGCACCTCGGCCTTCGGCTTCAACCTGGTCGAGATCGAGCCCGGCGGCGCGCTGCCCGAGCACGATGAGGCGGGCAGCGGGCAGAGTGAGCTCTACATCGTGCTGGAGGGGGAGGCGACGATCTCGGTCGACGGCCAAGAGCTGCCCGCGCCCGCGGGGACCTTCGCCTCGCTCGACCCGGGCAGCACCCGCACGCTGATGAACCGCTCCGAGGAGCCGGTCACCGCGCTGCTCGTCGGCGTCCTTCCCAACGACTCCTACCGCCCGCCGGGCTGGGCCTGAGCCCGGGGCGGCCGCCCCACCCGCGCCTAGGCCGCCCAGCCCCGCGCCGCCCTAGGCCGGCGGTTGCCACTCCGGCGGCACCGGGAACTGCGGCTGCGGGTAGCGACGGGCCGCGAGGACTCCGAGGGCTTCCTGCCAGTGCTTCGAGGGGATCGGTACCGCCGGCAACGCCTCCGCCGCGTCCCTTTGGTGTGTGTGCTTGGTCGGCGGGCGTTCTTGCGGTGTCAGACGACGACCGTGCTTTTAAGCACGGCCTCGGTAACGACACCAATAACGACAACGTCGACGATCGCGGGGGACGCGAGGTGCTGCAGGTTCTGTCCGCCCGGGATCAACATTGCGTCGCAGTCTAGCGCGCCGGGTACGGACGCGCGTAGATTCTTCCTGGCGCGACCCCGCGCCCCCGATCTCGCAGCGCTCCCGAGGAGATGAACGTCATGGATCTGAAAGGCCTCTTCAACAAAGGCAAAAAAATCGTCGACGAACGCGGCGGCGTCGAGTCGCTGAAAGAGGACGCGCAGGAAGTCGCCAACATCGCCAAAGGCAAAGGCAGCATGTCCGACAAAGCCAAAGAGGCGGCCGCGGCGATCAAAGACCCGGGGACGAACCAGCCGGAGCCGCAGGAGCGGCACCCGAATCGGCAAGCTACCGAGGAGCGCCGGGCCGATGCAGATCGACAGGAGTCGAAGGAGCGGCGCCATCCTTGAGCAGCGTCGCCAGGTAGATCACGACCGGTGAGCTGCCGCGGTTGGCGGCCTGGTGGATGTCCGAGGGCTGCTCGACCAGCCACTGACCGGAGCTGATCTTCGCCGTCTTGCCGGCGGTGATGTCACGGACCAGGCGCGGTTCTTCGGATTCGCCTTCGAAGAGTTCGGCCATGCCCCTGCGCACCGTGTAGGTGAGCGTCCCCGAGACGACCCGGGAGATCTGCGTCCCCAGGTGGTGGTGGACGGCGAGCTGGGCGCCGGGCGGCACCGTCACCTGGCTCAGCACCATGGTGCGGCCGGGGGCGCCCTGGACGTGTTCGGTCTGCGCGAGCGCCTTGCGGACCGGCGCCGGCGCCGGGGCCGAGGCGCCGAAGGCGGTCGGCAGGATGATCGCCATCGCGACCAGGGCGAAGACGCCGATGGCGCCGAGCGGGAGACGAAGGGCCAATCGATTCACGACCCTCCGGTTCCCCGCGGGCCCACCGAGTCCTCCCGGTGGGCGCCCGCTCTCAGCGGGCCGTGCTCAGACCTCCACCCCGTTGGCGGTCAGCTTCATCTCGATGTTCCCGCGGGTGGCGTTCGAGTACGGGCACACTTTGTGCGCCTCGCGGACCAGCTCGACCGCCTCGTCGCCCTCGATCGAGGGCAGCCTCACGTCAAGCTCGACCGAGACGTTGAAGGTGCGGTCGTCGCCCGCGTGCAGTGACACTTTGGAGTCGATCTCGACATCGTCCGTGTCGACTTTCTGCCGCCGCGAGACCGCCCCGAGCGCGCCCTCGAAGCAGGCCGCGTAGCCGACCGCGAAGAGCTGCTCGGGATTCGTCCCGCCGCCTTCGCCGCCCATCTCGGCGGGCAGGCGCAGATCGACCTCGAGCGCCCCGTCGCTGGTCTTGCCGTGCCCCTCGGCGCGGCCCCCGATGACGTGGGCCTCGGCGGTGTAGATCGCTTTCCCTGACATTGCTCTCCAATCGGAAGTTGCTGTGGGACCGAGCCTAGTGAGGCGGCGGCGCCGGCTCAGCGGTGTCGGGCGACGACTTGGATCTTCACCAGGGCCGGCGTTTTGTCACGGTTTCCCGCGGCATCGATCGCGAAGACGCGCACGGTGTGGCGGCCGATCGCCAGGTGGGCGCGCAGCGGCGAGTGGCAGCGCCGGTACGGCTTCCCGTCGACCTTGCACTCGAAGCGGGAGCTCTCGCTGGCGGAGAAGCGGATGGCGATCGCGGCGCTGTGGTGCGGCGCGACGCGGATCACGGCGGGAGGCCGCCCGAGGAGCTTCGTCCGCGGCGGCGTGCGATCGGGCTTCGGCTTCGGCGGGACCACCGGCGCCGGCGTCGGGGCGGGCGCCACCACCGGGGTCAGCGGGGCCGGCAGCGGCTGTTCGATTTCGGTGCGGAATTCTTCCGCCGTGCCTTCGCGGACACGCTCGCATCCGATCGGCGCGGGGTCGCCGACGGAGGCCAGATCGATCGTCGCGCTGTCTTCGCCGGCACCGCAGTCGATGACTTTGTCGACGGTGCCGGAGTTGGCGAAGATCGTGTCGTTGCCGCCCAGCGCCCGGTAGGTGTCTTCGCCCCGGTGGCCGAGGATCTGGTTGACCCCTTCGTCGCCGATCAGGAGGTCGCTGCCTTCCGAGCCCTCGAGGTCCTCGATCCCTTCCAGATGGTCGGGCGTGCCGGTCGGGCAGGTCACCGTTTCGCCGGCGCCGACGCGGCCGACCTGGCCGGTGAGCAGGTCGGCGGCCACGCCGCCGTTGCCGAGCCGCGCCCAGGAGGCGTTGTCGCGGTCGCCGCCGGTCGAGGTGCCGCCGGAGATCGTCGCCCCTTCGCAGACCTCGACCGAGAGGAACAGGTCGGAGCCGGTGCCGCCGTCGAGATGGTCGGCGCCGCCCGCGCGCAGCAGCGCGTCGTCGCCGCCTTCGCCGCGCAGGGTGTCGGCGCTGGTGTCGGAGGGCGCGCCGCTCTGTTCCGGAGGCGGGCCGTCGACGAGGACGTCTTCGCTCGGCCCGCCGTTCAGCGTGTCGGCGCCGGCGCCGCCGAGCTCGGTCAGCGTGGTGCCGTCGGGGAAGTTGGAGGCGGTGATCGTGTCGGCGCCGCCCATGCCCGCGAGGACGATCGCGTCGAGGGGCGGCGCGCGGCAGCGCCGGGGCGCCGAGCGGACAGGTCGCGGTGGTCGGTTCGGCGCCCGGGCCGAGGGTGCAGCCGCCGGCGTCGGTCGTGGCGGCGTCGAAGTGCCCGGCGGCGAGGGTGAAGCTGACCGCGCCGGGCGGGCCGGGCACGTAGCTCGCGGTCACCGAGTCGCCGCCGCTGCTGCCGACCAGGTAGACGTCGACCGAGCCGGACCCCGCCGCGGTGGACCCGGCGGCGGTCTCCCCGACGCTCACCGCGGAGGTGGCACGCGGGTGGACCGCTTTGGTCGTCCCGTCGCATTCGACCTGGACGGCCTCGCCGACGCAGCCGTCGATCCCGGCGCCGCCGTCGGTGGTCGAGTTGGTGCCGGGGGCGACTTCGAGGAAATCGCCGTCGGCGCCGCCGCGCAGCACGTCCGTCCCGCCCCCTCCCTCGATCACGTCGGCGCCGCCGCCACCGAGGATTTCTTCCGACGCCGGGGTGCCGACGATGAAGTCGGAGAACGGCGTGCCGATGATCCGCTCGAAGGCGCCCGGCTGGATTTCGTCGACCCCGCCGGCGGACGCGGCGACCCCGTCGTTGGCGTCTTCGCCGCCGTCGCCGAGGTGCAGGTAGACGCCGCGTTCGCCTTCGGCCCCGCCGGGGAACCCGGTCACGCCGGTGGCGATCCCGGCGCCGAAGCCGGGCGTCACCCCGGAGGCGAAGCTGAGCGTGTCGGTGCCGGTGAGCCCGGTGTCGAAGATGTGGTCGATGGTGCCGTCGCCGCGCACGTAATCGCTGCCTTCCTGGCCGTCGATCGTGTCGGCGCCGAAGCCGCCGGAGAGCCAGTCGTTGCCCGGGCCGCCTTCCAGCCGGTCGTCGCCGATGCCGCCGTAGAGGCGGTCGTCGCCTTCGTTGCCGCGCAGGATGTCGTTGCCGCGGTCGCCGTAGACGATGTCGTCGCCGGGGCCGCCTTCGAAGGTCTGGCTGCCGGTTTCGAGGTGGCAGCCGGTTTCGCAGGAGCCCGAGGCGGCGGTGGTGAGGCTGCCGACGATCGTGTCGTTCCCCGGCCCGCCGTCGACGTAGGTGACGGTCGGCGGCACGACGATGTGGTCGGCGCAGGCGGTGCCGACGATCACTTCCCCCTCCCGCGTCGGCCCTTCGGCGCAGGTCGGCGTCGGGATCGCGGCGGCCTGCTGGGCGGCGCTCGGCGCGGTCGGTTCCGCCGCCGCGGCCGCGGGCACCCACACCAGCGCAAGCGCAGCGCCAGAATCGTCACAACCCTGCCCAGAAGCCGACCCATACCCGTCAGATACCCGAACCGCGCCGGACGATGCGGTGAGCGCCGGAACTGGCCCCCCGCCATCGCCACGTGAAGGCGAGCAGGGCGGCCCCTGAACGAACCTCCCCGCAGTTGTGAGAGAAGGGGCCGCCCTGCTCGCCCCTCGCAAGCCGGTCCCTTAGCCCCTACTCCGGCGCCGACTCGCCCTTCCAGTAGTCGACCTGCGAGTCGAGGTCGAAGAAGGTGTGGAGGCCGCCGCCCTCGGGCAGGCGCTCGCTGGCGCTGATCTTGTTCGAGTCCGGATAGACGACGACGTCCGGGGCGCCGTTGGTGGAGACGGCGAGGAAGCGGACCTCCTCGTCGGTCGGATTGGAGACCTGGTGGGCGCCCTCCTCACCGAGCGGGAAGTGGACCGCCTCGCCCGGCTCGAGCACCCGCGTCCCGGTCGGCGTCCGCAGCGTCGGCCTCCCGCTGAGGACGAACAGAAGCTCCTCATCGGAGTAATGGAAGTGGTACGGGTAGGCCGCCTCGCCGGGCGGCAGCTTCCAGACGCTGGCCCCGAGCCGCTCGCTCCCCAGCTCGTAGCCGACCCGCGCCCGGAAGGCCCGGAACCCGGGCGGCGCCCCCTCGCGGGGCTGGAAGTCGGGATCCTCGATGTTCGGCACGCGCCCAGCTTAAGATCCCCTGCGATGCGCCGCCTTGCCACGCTCCTCGCGCTTGCCGCCCTCGGCGCGGCGCTCCTCGCCGGCTGCGGCGGCAGCGACGTCGAAACCCGCCCGGCGCCGCCGTCGAAGGACTTCCCGACGGCCCAGGGCAAGACGATCTCCCAGCTCCTGCACGAATCCGGCGCGACCCCCTCGAAGCTGGTCGTCGCGCCCGCCTCGGAGGTCTTCGACACCGGCGTCGAACGCTATCCCTTCGGCGTCTTCACGCCCGGACAGGAACAGGTCGAAGACGTCGAAGTCGCCCTCTACTTCGCCAAGGACGGCAAGTCGAAGGTGCTCGGCCCGCTGCCGGCGAAGCTGGAAACGCTGCAGACGAAGCCCGCCTACCGCTCCCAGAACGGCTCCGGCCCGGGCGAGGCGAAGTCCGTCTACGTGGTGCCGAAGGTCGACTTCGACAAAGGCGGCTCCTGGCTCGCGCTGGCGATGATCAAGACGCCCGGCGGCAAGCTGGAAGCGAGCCGCGTCCCCAGCCCGACGATCGGCCAGTACCCGAAGGTGCCGAAAGTCGGCGAACGGCCGCCGAAGATCGACACCCTGACCGCCGCCGACGTCGGCAACGACCTGGAAAAGATCGACACCCGGGTCCCGCCCGACCAGATGCACAAGGTCGACTTCGCCGAAGTCCTCGGCAAGAAGCCGATCGTCCTCGTCTTCGCCACCCCCGCCCTCTGCCAGAGCCGCGTCTGCGGCCCGGTCGTCGACGTCGCCCAGCAGGTCGCCGACGAGTACGAACCGAAGGCCGACTTCATCCACCAGGAGGTCTACGTCGACAACGAAATCGAAAAGGGGATCCGTCCCCAGTTGAAGGCGTTCGGCCTGCCGACCGAGCCGTGGACGTACCTGATCGACAAGGAAGGCGTGATCAAGGACCGCCTTTCCGGCGCCTACGGGGTGGCCGAACTGGAAGAAGCGATGAAGACGATCGTCCCCGGCGGCGCAGGCGCCTAGCCCCCGCGCGCCGGCCTGGCCGGCGCCATTGATGTCTTCGCCGGCCGACCGGCCGAAGTCGCTTCAGCCTTCGATACAGTCCGCCGCAGCGCGACGCCGCGCATGAGGGATGCGCGGCGCGGGCCCCGGCTTGGAGGGCGGGGGCGCGTTAACCCGACGCTGCGAAGGAGAGATATGAAGCACCGCCTGCCCGTTCTTGCACTCGTCCCCGTGCTCGCGGCCCTGCTCGGCCTCGGCGCCCTGGCCGGCCCGGCGCTCGCCGCGAAGCCGGCGAAGAAGCAGTAGACGATGGTCTTCGAAGCCTGCCGCCACGGCTGCCACTACCGGACGATCCAGAAGGCGGTCGACGCCGCCGGCACCTTCGCCTTCAAGAACAAGACGGCGAAGGCGAAGGTCAAGATCCGCCCGGGCAAGTACGTCGAAGGCGTCGTCGTCGACGGCACCGAACGCAAGAAGGACTTCGACGGGCTGGTGATCGAAGGCACGAAGAAGGACCGCAAGCTGACGATCCTCGAAGGCAAGAACGCGAGGGGCGAACTCGGCGCCGCCCAGAACGGGGTCGAGGCGATCAGCGTCGACGGCCTGGTGCTGAAAAACATGTGGGCGCGCAACTACCAGTCGAACGGCTTCTTCATCCACGCCTCGAGCGAAGAAGGCCAGCACTGCGTCGGCTACACGATGGACAACCTGCTCGCCTCCGGCAACCGCTCCTACGGCCTCTTCGCGAAGAACTGTTACGGCGGCAAGATGATCAACTCGGCCGGCTACCACCAGGGCGACTCCGCCTTCTACGTCGGCGAAACGCCGTGCGACAACAAGAAGTGGAACGTCTACAGCGGCGAAGCGTGCCAGAAGAAGCCGCAGTGGACGCTGCTGAAAAACGACCAGAGCTACGAAAACGTGCTCGGCTACTCCGGCACCAACTCGAAGTACGTGCGGATCATCGAAAACGCGTTCTTCAACAACGGCGCCGGGATCGTCCCCAACACGCTCGACAGCGAGGGGTACGAGCCGAACGGCTGGAACGTGATCGAACGCAACGACGTGTTCTGGAACAACTACAACTACTTCCTCGCCGGGTCGGCCTTCCACACCGTCTCCGAGGGGCTCGGTGAACTGAGCGGCCACCTGATCAACTATCCGACGGGCGTCGGGATCATCCTCTACGGCTCCGACCACAACGTCGTCCGCGGCAACCACGTGTTCGGCAACTACAAGTGGGGGATCGCCTCGTTCTCCGGCCCCGGTGAAACGTTCGTCGCCAACGAAGGCAACGAAGCGAAGAACGTCAACAACGAAATCGTCGAAAACGTGATGGGCCGCGAAGGCGCCGACCCGAACGGCGAATACGACCTCTGGAACGACTACACCGGCGGCGGCAACTGTTGGGGTGCCAACAGCTCCAACTCGACCTTCGCCCCCGGGAACGGCAAAGTGCCGCTGAGTCAGATCTACCCGATCTGCCCGCAGGCCCCGGTCTCCTACGCGTCGGCGACCAGCATCAACATCTCGGCCGGGCTGCAGATCGCGAGCCTCGCCGAAACCGGCAACCCGGCGACGATCCTCGGCTACGCCGGGACCGACCCGGCGCAGAACCAGCAGTGCACCTGGGTCCGGCGGGTCGCCTCGCACCCGGCGTTCCAGGGCTTCAAGCCGGTCGAGATCGCGCCGAAGCCCGGTGAAGTGACGTGCTGAGGCGATCGCATCGACGGCGTGCGCCCCGAGCGGCGCACGCCGCCCGCCTGATCGCCGTGCTCGCGGTGCTGGCGCTCGCCCTCTCGGGGGCGGTCGCCACCGCCGCCACGGCGCCGGCGAAGAAGCCGAAGGGCAAGCCGCAGGAAGTGTCGGTCGCCGACTTCTACTTCGGGCCGGAAAAGCTGACCCTGAAGGAGGGCCAGTCGGTGAACTGGGTGTGGGCGGAATCGAACACCTACCCCCACGACGTGCACCTGAAGAGCGGGCCGAAGTCCCTGAAGCAGAAGGCGACCTACTCGACCAAGACGACCGCCGTCACCAACGCCGAATTCGAAAAGACGTTCACGACGCCGGGCACCTACAAGTTCATCTGCACGATCCACCCGACCGAGATGCACATGACGATCGTCGTCAAGAAATGACGGCGGCCGTCCGGAGGTAGGCGCGATGGACTTCGACGGCATGGACCGGCGCGGCTTCCTGGCGCTGGGCGGCGGCGCGCTCTTCTGCACCCTCGCCGGGCACAAGATCAGCGGCGACGAAGGGCAGGTCGACATCGACGGGCTGGCCAAGGGCGTCGGGGTGCCGCCGAAGGTCGCGGCCGCCGACGCCGCGGGTGCGGGGGCCGCGGCGACCGGCGCGAGCGCCGGGACCACCGAGCTCGCCGCCTTCACCGTCAACGGCCCGGCGCGCGAATACTGGATCACCGCCGAGCCGGTCGAGTGGGACATCGTCCCCACCGGCCGCGACCAGATGATGAACATGCCGATCAAGGGCAAGACCAAGTTCACCGCCTGGGCCTACCGCGCCTGGACCCCCCACTTCAAAGCCCCGCTCGGGCCGGCGAAGGTGCCGGGGCCGCTGCTCGAAGTCGGCGTCGGCGAAACGCTCGTCGTCCACTTCCGCAACAAGCTGCAGACGCCGGTGACGATGCACCCGCACGGGATCTTCTACTCGAACGAGATGGACGGCGGCTACAAAGGCAAGTTCACCGACCCTGGCGGCTTCGTGCAGAAGAACCGCACCTTCACCTACGTCTGGGAAGCGAAACCGGGCACCGAAGGCACCTGGCTCTACCACGACCACGGGCCGATGGATCCGCTGCCGGTGTTCAAAGGGCTGTTCGGGCCGCTGGTCGTCCGCGCCCCTGGCGAGCAGGCCCCGGAAGCGGAGTTCTTCCTCGGCTTCCACTCCTGGGAACCGCCGATCACCGGCCTGAAGGAAAGCTTCTCCTGCATCAACGGCCGCGCCTACGCCGGCAACACGCCCGACCTGCACGCGAAAGTCGGCCAGCGGGTCGGCTTCCACGTCTACGGCCTCGACAACTTCTTCCACACCTTCCACCTGCACGGCCACCGCTGGACCGACCCGAACGGGACGATCATCGACACCAAGACGTTCGGCCCGGCGGACTCCTTCCGGCTCGAATTCGTCGAGGACAACCCGGGCCGCTGGTTCTACCACTGCCACGTGTTCAACCATTTCCACATGGGGATGAACGGGTGGTACATCGTCGACTAGGCGCGCGAGCGTCCTCGCGCGCCACCGCCGGGCTCGTCGCGCTGGCGCTCGCGACCGCGGTCGCCTGGCCCGGCGCCGCGGCCGCCGACAACACCCGGGTCTCGATCTTCAACTACGAATGGTCGAACAAAGAAGTCCACATCAACCTCGGTGAGAAAGTCACCTGGGACTGGCTCGGCCCCGACCTCCAGCATTCCGTCACCGGGATGTCGCCGAACGACCTCGAATGGGACTCCGATCCCGGCACCGACGTCCCCGAGCACCGCGCCGGCGACGAATACACGCTGCAGTTCAACGAACCGGGCACCTACCTCTTCCAGTGCAAGCTGCACTCCTGGGTTCACGGCGAGGTGGTCGTCGCCCCAACCCCCGGCAACCCGTTCTCGAACCCGGGGCCGCAGCCGCCGCTGAACATCGACCTGACCCCGCCGACGCTCGGCAACGTGAAGCTGAAGCAGACGCAGCTCCGCGGTCCCAAGGGGACGCAGATGAAGGCCTCGATCTCCGAGGGCGGCTCGCTCGACGCCGAGTACTACCGGCTCGACTCGAAGGGCCACCGCGTCTACAACGGCTACCGCGAATGGAGCACCTTCCTCGGCATCAACCAGATCCAGCTGGCCGCCCGCTGGAAGCACTTCAAAGCCCGCCCGGGCCGCTACGTAGCGGTCCTCCGCGCCACCGACGAATCGAACAACGTCTCCAAGCCGGTGACCAAGCCCTTCCAGATCCTCGGCACTCCACCGGCGCCCACGCGGCGCCCCGGCACCAGGCCCTAGCGGCGTTTGCGCCCGCGGCTGCGTCGCTGCGGTTTGCCCGCGTTGCGAAGGGTCTGCTCGGCCGCCTTTTCGGTCTCCTCGCCCATCGTGATCTGGAACATCGCCAGCAGGGCGTCGGAGGCCAGGGGCCGCAGGGCCCCGAGCGCCTCGAGCACCTTCTGCCAGTCGGCCTCCGGCCGGCCCGCCTTGTCGAAGGGCTCCCAGATCTGCTCGGTGAAGAGGTCGACGTAGGCGCGGGAGACGGCGTCGGCGTGCTCGTGCAGCTTCGCCGCCACGGCGACCGCCGCCTCCGGGCTGATCCCGAACTCGATCATCCGCGCCGCCGCGCGGTGCAGGCGCGGGCTGATCACCTCGACCTGGCCGTCCGGCAGCACGCGCAGCGCGCCGAGCTTCTCCGCCCGCTTCAACAGCCTCTCGTCGACCGTCTCCACCCGCCACTCGGCGGCGAAGTCCGCGGCGCTGAAGATTTCCGGCGTCTCGTCCTCGAACGGGGCGCGCACGGCGCGGGCGAAGTCGACCATCTCCTTGGAGGAGCCGCCGGTGCTCTCGAGCACCCTGCGGATCGCCTCTAGGTTCAGCCCCTCGGCCTGCATTTCACGCGTCAGTTCGATCCGCGCGACGTGCTCCTCGTTGTAATAGCCCGTACGGCCCTGTACCTCCGGCGGCGGCAGGAGGCCGCGCGTCTGGTGGGCGCGGATGTTGCGGATCGTCATCCCCGTGCGCCGGGCCAGCTCGCCGATGGTCATCTTGCCGTCGGCCTCCCCCACGGCCTTCCTGTCTGCAGCCATCAGGGCATCGTAAGGGGCAGGCGCGTGCCGTTCATCTCCGCCGCGCCGTCCGAGCAGAGCCAGGCGATCGCGTCGGCGATGTGCTCGGTCGGGGTGAAGGTGGGGAAGTCCTTGCCCGGGTTTTCCTCGCGCATCCGCGGCGTCAGGATCGCGTCGACGACGATGATGTTGGCGGTCGCCCCGCCCGGCCCGAAGCCGTCCGCGTAGGCCAGCGTCCAGGCCTCGGCGGCCGCCTTCGCCGCGGCGTAGGCGGCGTTGCCGTTGCTCGGCCGCTGCGCCTGCTTGGCCGAGACGAGGACGAAGCGCCCATGCGCGCTCCCCGCCAGCTGATCGTGGAAGGCGCGCGTGGTCAGCTGCACGGTCCGGATCAGCAGCTGATGGAGCAGGTCCCAGTCGGCCAGCGGCTCCTCGTGCAGTGGCTGCCCGCCGCGCCAGCCGCCGACCAGGTGGATGAGCCCGTCGACCCGGCCGAAGCGCTCGATCAGCCCGTCGCGCCAGGCGCCCACCGCGTCCTCGTCGGTGAGATCTACCGCCCGGCCGTCCCAGCGCTCGCCGAGCCCGAGCTCGACGCCGAGCGCGTCGGCCGCCTCCTGCTCCCGATCGGCCCCGGCGACGATCGCCCCGGCGTCCCCCAGCCGCTTCGCCACCGCGGGTCCGAGCCCGCCGCCGACCCCGGCGATCGCGATCACCCGCCCGTCGAGACTGCGCCCGTCACCCATCCCCGCATCCTCTCGCAAGCGGGCCGCCGGCGCTTGCGAGGATCAGGTCGGCGGCGGCTCGAAGCGGTAGCCGCAGTAGCGGCAGACCCTGGCCGCCGCCTTGATCTGCTCGGCGCAGTCGGGGCAGGTCTTGGTGTCCGCCGGCGCGGCGGGTGCTCCTGGCGGGGCGGGCGCCCCCGGCGATGCGGTCGTCGCCCAGGGGTGGCCGGGCGCCGGCGCCGCCGGGTTCCAGGCCGGCACCGCGGTGAAGTTGTCGTCCTGGAGGCGGGAGATCCGACGGATCAGGAGGATCGCGAGGACGGCGGCGGCGATCAGCGCCGCGAGGCCGAACTCGAGCAGCCAGATGCTGGTGCGCTGCTCGCGCAGCGAGGCGGTCGTGTAGGTGAAGAGGTCGGCGCGGGCCTGGGTCGCCGCGTGGCTGCCGAGACCCGCCAGCAGCCAGCCGAGGATCCAGACCCCCCACCACCAGTTGACCAGGCCGGAGAGGGGGATCTCGCGCCAGCGGGCGATGCCGATCGAGCCGGCGCTCGCCGAGCCCTTCCAGATGTCGTTGGCGACCTGCTTCGGGCGGACCAGGTTGAAGAACGGGATGAACCAGCCGCCGACCGCCCAGCCGGGCCCGTAGCGCACGTCGCGAATCCCCGTGCGGATCAGGTTGCGGTAGGCGCGGTGGAACCAGAAGAGGAAGGCGATCGCGGTGACCAGCTCCGGCGATCAGGTAGATCGTGCGGGTCGCGTGGACGGCGTCGACGACCGATTCGGTGTGGGAGATCGGCAGCGCCTGGTGGTGGATCGCGTCGCCGAGGGTGCCGAGGTAGACGCCGTTGGCGATCAGCTCGGCGAGCGCCGCGAGGATCACCGCGACCAGCCCGATCTGGGTCAGGATCCCGAGCGCGCGCAGCGACTGCGGCGGCCGGTCGTCGTGGTGGAGGACCGCGGGCAGGGTCGCGGTCGGCGGCACGGGGCCGCTCCACGCCGGGCCACCGCCGGGCCCTCCGGTCGGCGTGCCTCCCTCGCCGACCCGCCGCGTCTCGCCGGTCCACATCTCCCCGCTCCAGAGCCGCTCGATCCCGGGCCGCGAGGCGTCGGGCCGCCAGCCCGCCTGATCCGCTTCGACCCGCCCCGCCTTCACCGGCCGGATCCACTCGATCCAGCGCTCCCCCGTCCACAGCCGTTCGCGCGCCGAGTTGGCGGCGTCCGGATACCAGCCCGCCGGCGGCGGCCCACCCTCCCCGTTGTCGTTCGTCGTCACCCCGTCCCCCGCTCGGTCGGACCAACACCGTTCGCTCCTTGTACCGCGATGCCGGACAAAGGGCGAACGGAGATGGGGGAGAGAGGATTCGAACCTCTGTAGGCAGAGCCAACGGGTTTACAGCCCGTCTCCTTTAACCACTCGGACACTCCCCCGGGTGGATCGGCGGCGGATTCTAGACAGGCGCGGCGTCAGGCGGGCGGCGCGGCGCCGAGGCGGGCGACCATCTGCTCGTTGAATGCCTGCACCGCCTTCTGCGGCCGCAGGAAGACGGTGAGGTCGGAGATAAGGCCGTCGTCGTCGAGCGTCAGGTAATCGATCCCCTCGATCTCGAACTTGCCGTCGACCTTGGCGGCGAAGCGCAGGACCACGCTGCCGTCGCCGTGCACCTCGTCGAGGTAGCGGAAGTCTTCAAAGACCTGGATCACGTTGCTGAGCACGATCAGCGCCATCTCGCGGCCCTCGAACCCCTTGAAGAGGATCGGGCTGTGGAGGACGACGTCCTCGTGGAGGGTCTCGCGCAGCAGGTCGAGATCCTTGGCCTCGGCGGCGCGGCGAAAGGGATGCGGCTCGGGCATTGCGGCCAGCCTATCCCTCGGAGATACTTCCGTCGATGGTGAGCGATCGCTTCTACGCCAAATTCTCGAACACGGTCGGCGCCCGCGGGCTGCGACTGATCGGCAAGCTGAACACGCCCGCCTACAAGCTCAGCGGCGGCCGGATCGGCGCCAAGGTCGGCGACGCCCCGGTCCTCCTGCTCACCACCATCGGCCGCAAGAGCGGCGAGCCGCGCACCGCGCCGATCGTCTACCTCGAGCGCGGTGAGGCGATGATCCTGATCGACACCAACGCGGGCAACGAAAAGCTGCCCGGCTGGTCCCACAACCTGAAGGCGAACCCGCGGGCCGAGGTGCAGGTCGGGCGCCGCAAGCTGGAGGTCAGCGCGCGGGTCGCCGCCGGCGCCGAGCGCGCGGAGCTCTGGCGCGCCTGCAACGAGCAGTACGGCGGGTTCGACGAATACATCACCTGGATGGAGCGCAAGCCGTCGGTCTGGGTGCTCGAGCCGCGCGGCGCGGGGGGCGGCGCGCCGAAGGCCGAGGCCGACGAGGACGGCGACATCGGCTCGACCGAGGAAACAGCCGCGGCCGCCGCCGACACCGGCCCCCTCGACATCATTTGAACGAGCCGCCCGGAAGCGGCGGCGGGGGACGGCGAGCGTCGGCAGCCGGGCCGGGGAGCACGGGGCGAGCGTCGGCCGCCGCCGCGACCGGCCTGACGCGGCGGCGGTTGCTTGCGGGCGCGGGTGGCATCGGCGCAGCCGCCCTGCTCGGTCCCGGCGCGTTCGCCGACGCCCTGACTCGCCGGGCCCCCTCCTCCCCGCCGCGCGTGGCGATCGTCGGCGCCGGCCTGGCGGGCCTCACCTGCGCCTACCGGCTCCACCAGCACGGCATCCCGAGCACCCTCTTCGAGGCCCACCCGCACCGGGTCGGCGGCCGCTGCTGGACCGCGCGCGAGTTCGGCGCCGGGCAGACCGCCGAGCACGGCGGCGAGTTCATCGACACCGTCCAGCACCGGATCCGCGCCCTGGCGGCGGAGCTCGGGCTGACCCTCGACGACGTCGAAGCGCGGCAGCGCAAGCGTCCCGGCCTCCACCCCCGCCTCGTCCTCGGCGGCAAGGTCCGCCGCTTCGCCGACGTCTACCGCGACCAGCATCTGATCGGCGCCCGCGCCCTCGCCGACTCGCGTCGGATCCGCGACTTCACCTGGGACCGGGCGACCCGCGCCGCCCGTGAGCTCGACGAGATGAGCGCCGCCGAGTGGCTCGATGATGCCATTCCCGGCCCCTCCCACCGCCTGCTCCGACTCGCCACCGAACAGCTGATGGCGGAGGAGTACGGGCTCGACGTCCGCCGGCTCTCGGCGATCGCGATGCTGATCCAGTTCGGCGCCTTCGGGGTCGAATCGGACGAACGCTTCCACGTCCACGGCGGCAACGACCAGATCGCCTGGGGCCTCGCCGAACGCCTCCCCTCCGGGACGCTGCGGCTCGACTCCCCGCTCACCCGCCTGCGCCGCCGCGGCTCCGCCTTCACCCTCTCCTTTGCCGGGACGCCCGGCGAGACGATCGCCGACGTCGTCGTACTCTGCCTCCCCTTCACCGCCCTGCGCCGGGTCGACCTCGACGCCGCCGGCCTCGGCCCGCGGAAGCGCCGCTGCATCGAGGAGCTGGGGATGGGCACCAACGCGAAGCTGCTGCTCCAGTTCCGCCGTCACCTCCCCCACTACGACAACTTCAACGGCGAATTTTACGACGAGCAGGTCGACACCTGGGACAGCTCGATCGACGAGCCGGGGCGGCCGGGCCTGCTCACCGTCTTCTCCGGCGGCAGCTACGGAGCCGCCCAGCGCGGCCACGGCCCGCACGGCCCGGCGCCCCGCCCCCGAGTCGCCGCCGCGCTGGCCAAGATCTCCCGCGCCGTCCCCGGCCTCGCCGCCGGCTTCGACGGCGACGCCTGGCTCGACCACTGGGCCTCGGACCCCTGGACGCACGGCTCCTACGCCGCCTTCGAACCGGGCCAGTTCACCCGCTACTGGGGCTTCGTCGGCCGCCCGGACGGCCGGATCCTCTTCGGCGGCGAGCACACCGCGCTAGCCGCCCAGGGCTTCCTCGACGGCGCCGTGGCGAGCGGCGAGCGCTGCGCGACGGAAGTGGCGCGGCTCGCTTGAGACTGAGGGGGGCCGGACGGGACGGAAGGGTTCCGGGCCGATGCGCGGGGACGGGGAAGAGATGCGGCGTCGGCGGCCGACGCAGGGGCGTGCCGCGGACGGCAAAGGGACGCGACCATCTCGGAGGCGACCCGGGCAGGCTGAGGCCGCCTCCGAGATGGCCGGGTCTGCGGGGAGATGAGGGTTCGGGCGAGCGGCGGGGCGTCGAGGTCGCCTGTGGCGCTTTACCGGTCGCTATGACGACGGTTAGGCGCCACGGCCACGTCCGGGCGGTGGAGGAGCGGTGGAGGGCGGCGACGTTCGTGACGGAGACGCGGGGAACGTCACCGTGACGTGCGCGGGTCGTGCGGAACTCCACGACTCTTCATGAGACGTCACATCTGCCCCATCGGTCAGCCCTTTGCTGTGGAGAGAAGCTCTCTCTATGCGAGAGCAATGCTCCACAGCCGTGGCCGGGCGACGAGGTTGGGGACAGAGACGAGGGGAACGTCACCGTGACGTGCGGGAGACGCCTGGAACTCCACGGCTCTTCATGAGACGTCACACCCGTCCCATTGGTCAGCGCGTTGCCGTGGAGAGAAAGTCGGTCTATGCCCGAGTAAAGCTCCACAGGAGCGACCCGGGCATCGTCCCGGCGCCAGTCCTCCCCGCAAACCTCCCGACCCGGGCGTCTCGGAGGCGGCCTCAGCCTGCCCGGGTCGCCTCCGAGACGCCCGGGCCCGCCGTCCTCGGCCACAGAGAACCGGACCCTTTCCCGTCCCCGGCCTGAGGGGCTCCGACCCTTGCCCGTCCCCGGCCTCAGAGGCCTGAGACTCGCCCTAGCTGGCGTCCCTCAGCATCTGCGCCTCCGGCAGACGCTTCAGCTTTTTCAGCGTGTTGTTCTCGATCTGGCGGATGCGCTCGCGGGTCACGCCGAAGGTGCGGCCGACTTCCTCCAGCGTCAGCGGTTCCGCCCCGCCGAGGCCGTAGCGAAGTTCGATCACCTGGCGCTCGCGCTCCGGCAGGGCGTCCAGCGCCCGCCGCACGCCCTCCTTCTGCAGGTGCTCGCTCGCTTCCTCGAACGGCTCGAGGACCGCGTCGTCGGCGACGAAATCGCCGAGCTCGGATTCGTCCTCGTCGCCGACCGGTTTCTCCAGCGAGACCGGCAGCTGGGCCACGCGCATGATGTCGCGCACGTCGCTGACCGGCCAGCGCAGCTCCTCGGCGATCTCGGTCGCCTCCGGCTCGCGCCCCAGCCGCTGCACCATCTGCCGTTCGACGTGGGCGACCCGGTTCAGCTTCTCCACCATGTGGACGGGGATGCGGATCGTCCGCGCCTTGTCGGCGATCGCTCGCGTCACCGCCTGGCGGATCCACCAGGTCGCGTAGGTCGAGAACTTGTAGCCGCGCCGGTAGTCGAACTTCTCCACCGCGCGGATCAGCCCGAGGCTGCCCTCCTGGATCAGGTCCAGGAACGAGAGCCCGCGCCCCAAGTAGCCTTTCGCGATCGAGACGACGAGGCGCAGGTTGGCCTCCACCATCTGCCGCTTCGCCAGCATGTCGCCGCGCTCGATTCGTTTCGCCAGTTCGACCTCCTGCGAGGCCGTCAGCAGGTCGACCCGCCCGATCGACCGCAGGTACAGCCGCAGCGAGTCGAGGCTCGGTTCGACCGTCAGGTCAAGTTCCTCTTTTTTCGGCGCGCCCGTGTCGGTGCCGCCGCGCTGCTCTTTCCAGGCGCTGACACCGTCCTCGCCGATCACGTCGACGCCGTGCTCGACCAGGTTGGCGTGGAGCTGCGAGACCTGCTCCTTGGTGATCTCCACCTCCTCAAGGGTGGATTTGATCTGTTCGAAAGTGAGGTATCCGCGCTCGCGCCCCAGAGCGATCAGCCCGGCGAGCTCCTCGATCTCGGGCGCGCTCGCTGCCTCGCGGTCAACGACTTCCACCGTCTCCATCGGTTCGATGATCGGTGCCTCCTGAAGCTATCTCTCCCCCGGGTCCCCCCCGGCAGCCGGCCCCGAAGCTCCGGCAGGCAGCGAATTATAGGCAGGGTCGTACTCCATAGGCGACCGATGTACGACGGGGTCGGCGACCGGCGCATCACGGGGTCTAGGCTTTGTCCATGGCGAACGAAACGAGCACCCCCCTGCGCACCGTCCCTGATGTCCAGTCCGGCCTGCCGGCGACCCAGGTCAGCCTCTCGCGGGTCGGCGTGACCGGGGTCGAGAAGGTGATCCGGGTACGCGACCACGATCGCGAGAACCTCTTCTACGCGGAGATGGAGTGCTTCGTCGACCTCGAACCGAAACAGGCCGGGGTCCACATGTCGCGCTTCGAGGAGATCGTCGCCGAGGCGATCGACGAGGTCGTGCTCGGCGAGGCGTTCAAGGCCGAGGTGCTGGCCGCCCACGTCGCCGAGAAGGTGCGCGAGCGCCAGCACGGCCGGCGCGCCGAGGTCTCGCTGACGGCGCGGTATCCGGAGATCGTCACCACCCCGCAGAGCGGGATCGACACGCAGGAGATCTACGTCCTGTTCGGCACCGCGGTCGCCTCGGAGGCGGGGACGCGGACGCTGACCGGCGTCCAGGCCCAGGGGATGACCGCCTGCCCTTGCGCGCAGGAGATGGTCACCGGGCTCTCCCGCGAACGGCTGGCCGAGCAGGGCTTCGACGACGCGCAGATCGAGAAGATCGTCTCGGTGGTGCCGATCGCGACCCACAACCAGCGCGGCATCGGCACCCTCCACATCGGCTGCCCTGAGGGCGGCCCGGCCTGGATCGACGCGCCCGACCTGCTGCGGATCGTCGAGAGCTCGATGAGCTCGGAGATCTACGAGCTGATGAAGCGCCCCGACGAGATGTCGGTGGTCGTCAAGGCCCATGAAACGCCGCGCTTCGTCGAGGACTGCGTGCGGGAGATGATCCGCCAGGTGGTCGAGGGCTACCCCGACCTCCCCGATGACGCCTTCGTGATGGCGCGCCAGGAGAACCTGGAGACGATCCACCGCCACAACGTGGTGGCGGAGCGCTACGGCACCCTCGGCGAGCTGCGCAAGGAGCTGGCGAGCGGCGAGCACACCCCGCACCACCTCTCGATGCGCGAGTGGCTCGAGGCCCCCGCCGCCTAGGCCGCGGCGGCGCGTTCGCGCTGCTGCTCGTCGATCCGCTTGCGCAGGCCGAAGAAGTAGTCGGCGCCGCTGATCAGCGTCACCGCGACCGCCGCGTAGACGAGCACGTCGACCCAGGCCGGCGACGGGTTGGTCGCGATCAGGGCGATCACCGCGGCGATCTGCAGGACCGTCTTCGCCTTGCCGAGCCAGGAGGCGGCGATCACCAGGCCGCGCTCGGCGGCGATCGTGCGGAGGATCGTCACCGCGACCTCGCGGGCGATGATGACCATCGCGACCCACGCTTCGAGCCTGCCCAGCGAGACCAGGGAGACCAGGGCGCCGATGATCAGGAGCTTGTCGGCGAGCGGGTCCATCAGCTTGCCGAAGTTGGTGATCGAGTTGCGCGAGCGGGCGATGTAGCCGTCGAGCCCGTCGGTCAGCGCCGCCGCGGCGAAGACCGCCGCCGCGATCACGTCCCCGTTCGGCATTTCCACCAGCAGCGCGACGACCACCACCGGCACCGCGAGGATGCGCAGCATCGTCAGCGCGTTGGGCAGGTTGAGCGGGAACACCGCCCCTCAGTCTGACGCAGCGCCGCTCGTCGCGGGGGTGGCCGCGGCAGCCGCGGCGGCGTCGCGGGCCTCGAAGTACTCGCTGCCCTCGATGCTGATCTTCGGCACCACGCGCTCGAGCCAGCTCGGCATCCACCAGGCCCACTTGCCCATCAGCTCCATCACCGCGGGGACGAGGAGGCAGCGGACGACGGTCGAGTCGATCGCGATCGCCACCGCCAGCCCGACCCCGAACTCCTTCACCACCGGGTCGCCGCTGAGCACGAAGCTGGCGAAGACGCAGACCATGATCCCGGCGGCGGAGGTGATCACCCGGCCGGTGTTGGCGAGCCCTTCGACCACCGCCCGGCGCTCGTCGCCGTACTCGACGTAGTGCTCCTTCATCTGCGTCATCAGGAAGACCTCGTAGTCCATCGAGAGGCCGAAGAGGATCGCGAACATCAACAGCGGCACGAAGCTGACGATCGGGATCGGGTGGTCGAGCCCGATCAGCGACGACCCCCAGCCGAGCTGGAAGACCGCGGTGACGACGCCGTAGGAGGCGGCGACCGAGATCAGGTTCATCGCCGCCGCCTTGATCGGCACCAGGATCGAGCGGAAGGCCATCAGGAGGACGAAGAAGCTGAGCAGGACGACGACCGCGATCATCAAGGGCAGCTTGTCGGCGATCTTTTCGGCGAGGTCGATGTAGCCGGCCGTCTGGCCGCCGACGTAGGACTGCGCCTTGGTCCCTTCGAGCACGCCGGGGACCACTTCGTCACGGAGATTTTCGACCAGCGAGACGGTCTCGTCCGCCCACGGCTCCGATTTCGAGATCACCGTGAAGACGGCGACCTTCTTGTCTTCGGACAGCGTCGGTTCGGTCACCGCGGCGACGTCTTCGGCGCCGCCGATCCCTTTCTCCAGCCCCGGCAGCAGCTTCTGCGCTTCTTCGGGCGTGGTGAATTCGGAGGCGATCAGGAGCGGCCCGTTGACGCCGGGGCCGAAGCCCGCGTTCAAGCCGTCGTAGGCCTGGCGCGAGGTCGTTTCCTCGGGCAGCGCGCTGATGTCGTTCTGGCCCAGCTGCAGCTTGAAGATCGGCAGCGCCAGGATGACGAGGATGAAGAGCGCGACCAGCGCCGAGCGCCAGGGCATCTTCACGATCCGTTCGGCCCAGCTGCGCCAGCCGTGCGGCTCCTTGTCGTCCGGATGGGTCTTGCCGATGTGGAAGCGCAGGCTGTTGATGTGCGGCCCGAGCGCGCCGAGCATCGCGGGCAGGAGCGTCGCCGCCGCGGCGACCGCGACCACCACCGCGATCGCCGCGGTGAAGCCGAGGGTCGAGACCAGCGGGATGCCGGCGACGGCGAGCGAGCAGAGCGCGATCACCACGGTGAAGCCGGCGAAGACGACGGCCCCGCCCGCGGTCGCGGTCGCCCGCGCGATCGACTCGCGCAGGTCCATCCCTTCCTTCAGCTGCAGTTTGTGGCGGGTGACGATGAAGAGCGCGTAGTCGATGCCGACGCCGAGGCCGATCATCGTCGCCAGCGTCGCCGCCACCCCCGGCACCTCGAGCACGTGCTCGAGCAGGCGGATGATCGAGAGCGCGCAGGCCAACCCGATCAGCGCCGAGAAGATCGGCAGCATCATCGCCGTCGCCGTGCCGAAGGCGAAGAGCAGGATGATCACCGCCGCGATCAGGCCGATCAACTCCGACTTCTCGGTCGAGGGCTTGGAGAGCTGGTTGCCGACGTAGCCGCCGACCGCGGCGTTGCCGCCCGCCGCTTCGAACGGCTTCGCCGCGTCGAGCAGCCGCTGCGACTGGTCTTCGGAGATTTCGCCGGGGCCGACGCCGAGGACGATCGGGATGTAGCCGATGTTCGGGGCCTTCTGGCTCAGCGTCGGCGCTTGCGGCGCCAGCGGGCTCATCGCCGAGTTGACGTCGGGCTGCTTTTCCAGGTTCTTCGAGGTTTCTTCGACCGCCTTGGCGAACTTCGGTTCGGAGAGCTTCGTGCCTGCGGGCGCTTCCAGTACCAAGGGGTTCGAGCCGTAGGCCTGCTCGGGCAGGTTTTCTTCCAGCAGTTCGGTGGCGAGGGTCGAGCCGGTCCCGGGAAGCGTCAGGTTTTCGCTGGTCTTCGAGCCGGAGGCCTGGCCGATCGCGACGAGCGCGATCGCGAGCACGATCCAGGCGCCGATCACGGGCCAGTGATGGCGGGAGCAAAAACCGCCGATCCGGTAGAGGGGCCCGGTCACGCCGAGCAGTATTCCTTAACCCACGGTCGTCCACCACCACATAACTGGATGCGACTGTTCCTATTCAGGCGGGGCGGCGGTGCCGTTCTCGAACGGGACCGGCACCGAGGCGAGCGGGCCGGCGCCGAGCGCCTGGCGCAGAAGGGTCAGATGCTGGGCCTGGTTGGCGACGGTCGAGGCCAGCAGCGAGCGCGGCCCGCTCGCTTCCAGGGCGCCGATCGCGCCGAGCTCGTCGTCGATCGTCACGCTTTCGACTTCGTAGAGGAATTCGAGCCGTTCGCGGTCGTTCGTGCGTTCGCCTTCTTCGATCGTTTCTTCGGTCGGTTCGGCGGCGGCGCCCTTCAGCGCCCGCAACGCCTTCAGCACCGCGTCGACGTGTTCCCCTTCCTGGGCGCGGAAGTAGGCGGCCATGCGGGCGAGGCGCGGGGCCAGCTTCGGGATCACCCCGTCGTAGGCGGCGAGCGCCGCTTCCTGGCGGCCGAGCACCCGGTTGAGGATTTCGGCGTCGGCGGACTCTTCCGGCGAGAGCGTCGGGCCGGCTTCGGTGGCCGCGGCGGTCGACGTCGACCCGCTGCCGCCCCCGCCGCCGCAGCCGGCGACCAGGGCGATCAAGAGGAGGGCGGCAAGCACCGCGCCGCCGCGCGTGATTCGGTTTCCTGACATGGATCGGTGGCCAACCTTATGAACTCGGGCCGCGCCGGGGAGCTGGAGGCGCTCGCCGCCGAGGTTCACGCCTGCCGGCGCTGCCCCCGCCTGGTCGCCTGGCGCGAGGCGGTCGCGGCCGATCCGCCCCGCCGCTTCGCCGGCGAGGAGTACTGGGCACGGCCCCTCAGCGGCTTCGGCGACCCGGCCGCACGGATCCTCATCGTCGGCCTGGCGCCCGCCGCGCACGGCGGCAACCGGACCGGGCGCATGTTCACCGGGGATCGCTCCGCCGACTGGCTGTTCGCCGGCCTCCACCGGGCCGGACTCGCCAACCAGCCGACCTCCGTGCGCCGCGACGACGGCCTGCGGCTGCGCGACGCCTACGTGACCGCCGTCGTCCGCTGCGCGCCGCCCGCCAACAAGCCGACGCCGGGGGAGCGCGACAACTGCCTCCCCTATCTGGAGCGGGAGCTCGACCTGCTCGACCGCGCCCGGGTGGTGATCGCGCTCGGCTCCTTCGGCTGGGACGGGTTCCTGCGCGCGGCGCGGACGATCGGCGTCCCCACCCCGCGCCCGAAGCCGCGCTTCGGCCACGGCGCCGAGGCGCGACCTGGGCGGCCGCTGGACCCTGCTCGGCAGCTACCACCCGAGCCAGCAGAACACCTTCACCGGCAAGCTCACCGAGCCGATGACCGACGCCGTCTTCGCCCGCGCGAAGGAGCTCGCCGCCGCCTCCGGCTAGCCGCATCGCGCAGCGCGCCGCGCCGACTCATTAGGCGTTCTCCCCAGTATTCGAAGAATCGCCTCAAATGAGGGAACGGTTTCCACCTATATGGGACTCTCTCCCAATCATGCGAAGGCCGCGAATCAAGCGGACGACCGAGTCGTTCCGCTCCCCGGAAGGGGACGTCTACCTGCGTCGCCCGAGCGCCAACCGCGACGTGCGGATCGAGCGGCCCGACGACGAAGATCAGCGCCTGCTGGCGGCGCTCGACGGCGAGCACACGCTGGAGGAGCTGCACGCCCGGTTCGGCGCCGAGTCGGTCGACGACACGATCTCCCAGATGCAGGAGCTCGACGTGATCGAGGACGCCGCCGACGACGACCTGATCGAGCCGGCCGAACGCGCCCGCTTCGATCGCCAGCTGCGCTACTTCTCCGACATCGGCGGCGGCGACCTGGTCCCGTCGGAGTGCCAGCGGCGGCTGCGCGAGGCGAAGGTTGCCGTGCTCGGGGTCGGTGGGCTCGGCGGCTGGGCCGCCTGGGCGCTCGCCAGCTGCGGGATCGGCGAGATGTGGCTGGTCGACGGCGACCGGGTCGAGATCTCCAACCTCAACCGGCAGATCCTCTACACGCCGGGTGAGATCGGGCTGCTGAAGGTCGAGGTGGCGGCGGCGCGGCTGCGCGCCTTCAACCCGGAGGCGCGGATCACCGCGACCTCGCGCCGGCTCGGCAGCGTCGCCGAGATCGCCGACTTCATCGACGGCGCCGACGTGGTCATCGACGCGATCGACTGGCCCGCCTTCGACGTCGAGCTGTGGTGCAACCAGGCCTGCTTCGAGGCGGGCATCCCCTACATCACGATGAGCCACTTCCCGCCGATCGCCCGGGTCGGGCCGCTCTACGTCCCCGGGGTGACCGGCTGTTACGTCTGCCAGGGGATCGCCTGGCGCCGCGACTACCCGCTGATGGACGCGGCGATCGACGCGCAGCGGGCGAAACCGAGCCCCTCGGCGAACGTCGGCCCCGCCTGCGGGCTGATCGGCGGCCAGATCGGGATGGAGGTGCTCCACCTGCTGACCGGCCTGGCGACGCCCTCGACGCAAGGGGTCGAACACATCTACGACCTGCGGACGATGGAGGTCGACCGCAAAGCGGTGGTGCCGGAGCCCGACTGCCCGATCTGCGGGCATCTTCCCCACGCGGGCGAGACGGTGATCAAGGAGACAGTGGACGGGTAGCTTCGGCGGATGCGCTTCGCCCCGGCAACCCTCACCGTCCTCGCCGTCCTGGCCGCCGCCCTGCTCGTCGCGGGCTGCGGCGGCGGGTCAAGCAGTAGCTCGAGCTCGACCGCGCCCGGAGGTACGCCGCCGAAGGCGACCGCGCCGAACGCCCCCGCCGGCTCGAAGGTCGTGGCCTGCTCGGGAACCGCACAACTTCGCGCCACCGAGGTCGACTGCGGCACCGCCCGCGCGACGATGGAAGGGTGGGAAGGGAGCCAAGCCTGCGCCCTCGGCGGAGGATCGCGTGGCTCCTGCTCGCTCGAGGGCTTCCGCTGTCAGGCGGTGCAGGTGGACGCGGGCGTCTCGGTCAGCTGCGCCGGCCCGGAAGGCGACGTCGCCTTCCTCGTCAAGAAGCCCGCCGGCTGAGCCGTTCGATCACGTGGCCGCGACCCTCGAAGAAGAGGAGCAGCCAGACATAAGGGGCGATGCTGGCGTCGAAGAGGGCGACGACGATCGAGCCGAGGAAGACGGCGGCGATGAACAGCGAGCGGATCACGCTTTCCCTCTCGGTCTGGGCGTCGGATCTGGCCAGCCCGCTCCGCCGTGCATCCCAGGCCATCAGCTGCGCGGTCAGGACCACCGCGGTCAGGTTGGCCGAGTAGACGACCACCGATGGCAGCTGACCTCCGTACTCGCCGAGCACCTGGCTGGAGAAAGGGATCAGGACGACGAAGCCGAGGTAGAGCATGTTGAGCCCGATCAGCCGGCCGTCGAAGGCCTTCACTTCGCTGAAGAACGAGTGGTGGACGAGCCAGAAGCGGGCGATCACGGCGAAGCTGATCGCGTAGGCGATGAATTTTTCCCGCTGTTCCCCGAGGGCGTGCCAGAGTTCGGCGTTCCCCAGATGCTCAGCGGGGATCTTCAGCTCCAACACCAACAGCGTGATCGCGATCGAGAAGACCCCGTCGCTGAAGGCGACGATGCGCGAGAACTCGACCTCGTGCTCCTCCCGTTTCTTTGCGATCCGCTGGCGCGCCACCGCGCGATCATCGTGATCGGGCGCGACGGAACCGCGACCGGCGCGGCTAGGATCGGCGCGTGAGCGCAGGGGAGCGGAGCTCGATCCGCCGCATCTTGGTGGTGGCCTTGATCACGGCGCTGATCTTCGCGCTCTGGCTGCTGATCACGAACTCGGCGCACGGCGGCATCGCCTTCTTCTACGCGGCGCCGGTCGGCCTCGCGACCTGGTGGTTCGGCTGGAAGGCCGGGACGTTCACCGCCTTCGTCACGCTCGCCCTCTACTCGCTCGGCGCGGTGCTCCAGCCGGTCGACGAATTCTGGTTCACCCTGCTGACCCGCGCGATCGCCTTCGGGCTCGTCGTCGCGATGGTCGCCTCGGTGCGCGATCGGCAGGTGAAGCTCGAGCACTCGGCCGAGGAGCTCGAGGTGATCACCGCGGCGCTGACCCCGGCGGCGCTGCCGCCGACCGTCGGCCTCGACGTGGCGGCGGCGTTCGTCCCCTCCCACCACGGCGTCTCCGGCGACTTCTACCTGGTCGCCAGCTCCCCCGGCGGCGCCGTGGTCGTGCTCGGCGACGTGGTCGGCCACGGCCCGGTGGCGGCGCGCCTGGCGACCTTCATCCGCGCCCGCCTCGCCACCTTCGCGGCGAACATCAGCGACCCGGTGGCGATCCTGCAGCTCGCCAACGACGCGCTGATCGAGCGCTCCGGGGTGACCGGGGACCTGGTCAGCGCCGTCTGCATGGAGTTCGACCACCACGGCGGCGAGCTGCGCTGCGCGGTCGCCGGCCACCCGCCGCCCCTCCTCCTCCCCGACCTCGTCCCGCTGAAGCCGATCGGCCCGACCTCGCTGCTCGGGGTGCGGCGGCCGCTGTCGGTCTCGACCGTGACCGTGGACCTGCCCGACCCGGTCGGGATCGTCGCCTTCACCGACGGCGCGACCGACCTGCGCCGCGACGGCGCGCTGATCGGGGTCGACGGGCTGACCGCCGCGCTCGCCCCGCACGCCGGGCTGCCCGCGAAGGAACTGGCGGCGGAGGCGAAGGCCTCGTTGCTGGAGCTCGGCGACGGGCCGATCCCCGACGACCTCTGCCTGGTGGTGATGCGGCCGACCGGCCCCGGTCCGGTTACCGCGGCCGACGGCCCGGCGCGGACGATCACCCTGCGGCTCGCGGCGAAGCCCGACACGGTCCCGACCATGCGCTGGGCGACCCGCGACTTCGCGCTCGAGAACGGCGCCGACGAGGGGCTCGCCGGAGACATCATGCTGGCCGTCTCCGAGGCGGTCACCAACGCGGTCAAACACGCCTACCCCCTGGGCGGCGGCGAGGTCGAGCTGATCGCCACCGCGACCGCGGACGAGGCGCTCGAGATCCTCGTCCGCGACACCGGCGAGGGCTTCGGCCCGACCTCCTCGGAGGGCCTCGGCGCGGGCCTGATGCTGATGGGCGAGTGCGCCGACGCGCTGGAGATCGATCAGGGGCCCGGCGGAGTGACCGTGCGGATGGAGTTCAACCTGCGGCGCCCGACCGCGTAGCGGCGGCGGCGCGGCGGGCGGGGTCAGCCCTTGCGGCCGGCCACGCGCTCGAGCCGCCGGCCGAGCGCCCGCTCGACTTCGTCGGACATCGTCATCCGGTAGACGGCGGCGAGCGCCTGCAGGGAGAGAGGGCGGAGCCGGTCGAGCGCGTCGCGTACCTCGGCCCAGCGCTCCTCCGGGAACCCTTCCGCCTCGAACGGCTTCCAGATGTCCTCGAGGAAGAGCTTGACGAACTCGCCGGAGACCGACTTGCAGCTGCGGCGGACCTTGTCGATCACCGCGAGGGCGTGATCGAGCGGGACGCCGGTCGCGACGACCCCCTCGGCGGCGTCGAGGAGCGAGGGGTAGGGAGCCTCGTAGCGGCCGTCGCCGACCGCGATCAAGGCGCCGAAGCGGACGGCCCGCTCGAGCACGCCGTCGAGATCGGGGCCGAAGCGCTCGCCCAGCTCCTCGACCGTGAACGTGCGCGGCTGCTCGCCGTCGAACTCGTCGAGGGCGCGGCGGAAGGAGAGGAACTGCTCGGCGGTGCCGGCACTCTGGCTCAGCAGTCGCTGGATGCCCTTCAGGTTGAAGCCGTCGCCCTGGAGCTCCTGAATCATCCGCAGGCGGGCGAGGTGGGTGGGGCCGTAGTAGCCGACCCGGTCGCGGACCTCGGGCGCGGGCAGCAGGCCGCGGGCGCCGTGGGAGCGGATGTTGCGCACCGTCATCCCGCTCTCGGCGGCCAATTGTTCGATCGTCAGGTCGTTCTCGGTGGCGGCCACGGGCGAAAAGTTATCACTGTGTGATGTTTCGCTCATTGACGTGACGTCATTTGATGTTACGGTGATCAGCGTCATGCAGACCACCGTCCGTAGACCGCGATTCCGACTTCTCGACGCGTTTGCCGGGCCGCACGGCCTCGACGGCTACCTGGAGGCGCTGGACCCGCTGCTGGTGACGGCCGAGGGCCGCGCCCGGGTGATCGGGGTCGAGCACGGGACGCCGGAGAGCGTGACCTTGCGGCTGCACCCGAACCGCGCCTGGGAGGGCTTCGAGGCCGGCCAGTTCGTCAACGTCACGGTCGAGATCGACGGCGTCCGCCACCGGCGCTGCTACTCGCCGGCCTCCGCCGCGGGGCCCGGGCGGGAGATCGAGATCACGGTCAAGCGCCATCCCGGCGGCCTGGTCTCGAACTTCCTCGTCGATCGCGCCGAGGTCGGGATGGTCCTCGGCCTCTCCCCCGCCGACGGCGATTTCCGCTTGCCGCGCGAGCGCCCCGAGGCGGTGCTGCTGATCGGCGGCGGCAGCGGGATCACGCCGCTGATGGCGATCCTCCGCACGCTCCTCGCCGAGGGTGGGGAGCGGCCGATCGCCCTCCTCCACTACGCACCCGACCCGGCGCGGGCGATCTACCGCGAGGAGCTCGAGCGCCTCGCCGCCGCGCATCCCAACTTCGACCTGATCCGCTCCTACACCCGGGCCGCCGGGCTCGGCGAGGTCGACGGCCACTTCAATCCCGTGCACCTGCCGCTGTCGGGCGCGTGCTTCACCGAGGCCGAGACTTTCGCCTGCGGTCCGCCCGCCCTGCTCGATGCCGTCCGCGGCACCTGGGCGAACGGCCTTGAGCACCGGCTGCACACCGAGAGCTTCGTCCCGCCCACCTTCGCCCTGACCGGCGAGCCGGGCGCGGGCCGGGTCCACTTCGCCGGATCCGGCATCGAGGTCTCCGATTCCGGCGCCTCGTTGCTCGACCAGGCCGAGGGCGCCGGCGTCCCGGTCCAGTTCGGCTGCCGGATGGGCATCTGCCACACCTGCACCTGCCGCAAGGTCGAGGGCACGCACAAGAACCTGCTCACCGGCCAGATCTCCTCGAAGCCCGACGAGGACATCCAACTCTGCGTCTCCGCCGCGCTCGGCGACCTCGTCGTCGACGCCTGAACCGCTTTCGAAAGGACCACGATGAACCCCACCGCAACGCTTCCCGACCGCCCGCCGGCTTCCGCCGACGAGGCCACGGCCCAGTCCCTCCCCGCCCCCGGCTACACGCTGACGCCGGCCGAGCTCGAGCGCTTCGGCGAGGAGCTCGACGCGATCCGCAACCGCGTCCTCGCCGACCGCGGCGAGCGCGACGCCAACTACATCCGCCGCGTGATCCGCGCCCAGCGGGCGCTCGAGGTCGCCGGCCGCAGCCTGCTCTGGGCCGGGGTCATCCCGCCCGCCTGGGTCGCCGGCACCGCCGCCCTCTCGGTCTCCAAGATCCTCGACAACATGGAGATCGGCCACAACGTGATGCACGGCCAGTACGAGTGGATGAACGACCCGAAGCTGTCCGGCAAGCAGTTCGAGTGGGACACCGCCTGCCCCGCCGACCAGTGGCGCCACTCGCACAACTACATGCACCACACCCACACCAACATCGTCGGCAAGGACCGCGACATCGGCTACGGGGTGCTGCGCATGTCCGAGGACCAGCGCTGGACGCCCTACTACCTCGGCAACCCGGTCTGGGCCACCTTGCTCGCCCTCTTCTTCGAGTACGGCGTGGCGCTGCACGACCTCGAAGTCGAGCGCATCGTCGCCGGCGAGACGACGATCGGCGAGAAGCGCGAGATGCTGGGGTCGATCTGGCGCAAGGTGCGCGGCCAGGCGGCAAAGGACTACGTCCTCTTCCCCGCCCTCTCCGGCCCCTTCTTCATCTTCCCGCTGACCGGCAACCTGACCGCCAACATCGTTCGCAACCTGTGGTCCTTCACGATCATCTTCTGCGGCCACTTCCCCGAAGGGACGCACGAGTTCAGCGAGGAGGAGACCGCGAACGAGTCGCGCGGCCAGTGGTACTACCGCCAGCTGCTCGGCTCGGCGAACCTGAGCGGCAGCCGCCCCTTCCACATCATGGCGGGCAACCTCAGCTTCCAGATCGAGCACCACCTCTTCCCCGACCTGCCCGCCAACCGTTACGGCGAGATCTCGGTCGAGGTGCGGGAGATCTGCGAGCGCTACGGCCTCCCGTACAACGTCGGCCCGCTCGGCCGCCAGTTCGGCAGCGTGGTGAAGAAGATCGGCCGGCTGGCGTTGCCGGACCGCCTCGGCCGCCGCGTCCGCGGGCTGGGCATCGGTCTGTCGGCGAGCCGGGGGTGATTGACGGGCGGCCGGCCGGCTGGGAGGCTGGGCCGATGGAGACGTCCGGCAGGGATCCTGCGCCGACGGAGACGTCCGAGATCCGCGCCGCGACGCCGAGCGACGTCGCGGCGCTGAGCCAGGCGCTCGCCGCGGCCTTCCAGGACGACCCGATCTTCGCCTGGCTGCTTCCCGACGCGGAGGGGCGACCGCGGCGGCTCACCCGCTTCTTCGCGCTCGAGGTCGGCGACGTCATCCTGCCGTCGGGCGCGGCCTGGATGTCGGCCGACGGGCGGGGCGCCTGCCTCGAGCTGCCGCCCGGCGGCTGGCGGATGCCCCTGCGGACGCAGGCCCGCCACGCGCCGGGGTTCGTCCGGGTCTTCGGTCCATCGCTGCCCCGCGCCCTGATCACGATCACCAAGATGGAGCGGAAGCACCTGCGTGAACCGCACCTCTACGTCCCCTACGTGGGGGTGGCGCCGGAGGGCCAGGGAGCCGGCCTCGGGACCAGGCTGCTCGGCAGGACGCTCGAGCGCGCCGACGCCAAAGGGCTGCCGACCTACCTCGAGGCGACCTCCGAGCGGAACGCCGCCCTCTACGAGCGGCTCGGCTTCGAGCACCTGGGCGCCTTCACCGTCCTCGGCAGCCCGCCGCTGTGGCCGATGCGGCGGCCCCCTTCCGCCGCTACGCACCGCCGGTCAGTGGAGGATGGGTCGGTAGGTCAGCTCCAGGGTGTGGCCGTCGAGCGTCCGGGCCTCGAGCAGCTCGAGGTCGAAGTCGGCCGCGTCCTCGAAGATCGGCCGCAGGCCGGTCGCGCCGGTGATCACCGGGAAGATCGTCACCTGGATCCGGTCGACCAGGCCGGCGGCCATTAGTGCCCGGTTCAGCGAGAGGCTGCCGTGTGAGCGCAGCGGCACCTCGGACTCCCGCTTGAGTTGAGCGACGACGTCGACGGCGTCACCGCTCGCCAAGGTCGCCCCGCCGAGCCAGTCGAGCGGTTCCGTCAGCGTGCTCGACACCACCGTCGCCGGCATGCTCCTCATGCGGGTGACCCAGGGGTCGAGCACCTCGGGTTCCTCGTCACTGGCGGCCAGCATCCCGACGAAGGCGCGGTAGGTCTCGGCCCCGAAGACCATCCGCTGCTCACCCTCGTAGGAGGCGAGTCGGCGGTCGAGCAACTCGGGACCCTGCTTGCCCCAATAGCCGCCCCAGTCCCCTTGATGCGAGCCATAGCCGTCGAGGCTGGAGAAGACGTCGAAGGTGTAGGTGGCGCTCATGCTGGTCCTCCTCGATTCGAATTGCCCTTTTGCCAGAGCGACGAACAACCCAGCCCGAAACCGACACCTATCCGTTCAGCCGTTTGTGGGCGATCTCGTAGACCGTCGGGGCGTTCGACCCTCGGGGGTGGTGCCGGACTCCGAAGGCGATGACCCGCAGTGCCAGCGGTCGATCGGGATGGGTCACCGCGACCAGGACGGCGCCGAAGCGCCCGCCTGGCCAAGGCACATAGGTCTTCACGCAACCGCCGAGCATCGTGCCGTCCCGGCCTTCGGCCTGGCAGGACTTGAGCCGATCCCTGGAGAGGCCTACACCGCGTTGCAGCTCTCGGCGGAAACTCGCTAGCGCCATGGCGGCGCTTTCGGGTAGCCGCTTCAGATCCTCGCTGACTGCATCCTCGTCAAAGCCGACCGGAAAGACCGGCTCCGGGTCGGGCTGGGCCAAGTCTCAGCCCTCGTCGTCGCCAGGCAGCGACCCGAAGTGGCGATCGAATTCCTCGGTGCCGAGCCGCTGCTCGCCGTGACGGGCGAGGATGGCTTCGACGGAGGTATCGCGACCTTCCACTGCGTGAAGAGCCGCCAGCGCCGCATCTACCCGCTCCTCGGGTAGCTGATCAAGAACGGCATGGGCTCTCTCTCGGGTCGTCACGCGACCAATGGTAGACCGGATCGAAATCGGGTTGAACTACAGATCGAGATCAGTCCATTCGCGATCTGGGCGAGGGCTACTCGGGATCTGGTCGAGGGAAGGCATCCACAGATTTACTGAGGTGGTTATGTCGGTTACTCGGGAAGTGCAATGGCCGCGTCGGGATCATCGGGTCGGCGAGAAATTAGGGTCAACTGAGTGTCAGTCCATTCTGGGGGCGCCCGATCAAAGCGGATTCTTGACCTAGAATGGCCGTCGCGCCGGCGTAGCTCAGTTGGTAGAGCACTTCATTCGTAATGAAGGGGTCCCCGGTTCAAGTCCGGGCGTCGGCTCTGTGACCCCCTTTCTGCGCGCCGGAACCCTCGCCGACGTCGAGGCGGCGCTGGCCCTGTGGCGGCGAGCTGAGACCGGCCCCTCGTCGACCGAATCTGCCGATGACCTGCGCTGGCTGCTCGAACGCGACCCCGAGGCGCTGCTGCTCGCCGACTTCGAGGGCGAGGTCGTCGGCTCGCTGATCGTCGGCTGGGACGGCTGGCGCGGGACGTTCTACCGGCTCGCGGTCGACCCGGCCCAGCGGCGCCGCGGGCTTGCCACGGAGATGGTCCGGGCGGGCGAGGAGCGGCTGCGGTCGCTTGGCGCGAAACGGCTGAACGCGATCGTCGAATCGGAAG
The DNA here is from genome assembly GCA_963791095.1 of uncultured Solirubrobacterales bacterium. Taxonomy (GTDB): domain Bacteria; phylum Actinomycetota; class Thermoleophilia; order Solirubrobacterales; family 70-9; genus VAYN01. The sequence goes on along the minus strand of CAWBRE010000026.1, from coordinate 6,292 downwards.
AGGCCGACGCGATGGCCTTCTGGGCCTCGGCCGGCTACGAGCTGCAGACCGCCCGCAGCCGGTTCGTCAAGAATCTGCCGTAGGTAGTTCGCCGTGTGCGGCCCGTAGGTCCGAAAGGTCCGCCATGTCGCGCTCACGCCCCGCGGTGCGCTTCAGCCTGACGAGGTCGGCGAGCGAACAGATCGCGGCTTGCACACCGTCCACCCGTTTGACCTCGGCCCTGTCGCGAAGCTGGGCGAACGGGATGCCAGTGATCTTCTCACTCAATAGATCAAGGTCTCCATGGAGCGTCGCGAGATGGATCGTGCGATCCGATCGCACTTCATCGATCGAAATCGCGGAGCCATCCGGACGAGTGGCTTTCCATCGATCGATCAATCCGCGGATACGGGCCACGTTCTGCTCGGAGGGCTCGAAAACGGCGTCGATGTCACGCGTGGCCCGGACGACTCCATGCCGGATCATGGCGATGCCTCCGACAAGGACGTACTCAACCCCGGCAGCGTTCAGGTCCTCCAGGATCCGGCCGAACCCACTCACGCGAACGACTCGGCGAGCGCAAGGGAGGCGACCGACAGCGCGACCCCTTCGGCGAGAAGATCCTCGGCGTCGCGGCAAGCGTCCCCGATCAAGCGAAAGCGCCGCCATTCGCGAGCGGCGAGGGCGTCGTCACCGCGGTCTTCGGCGGCCTTCGCGGTAGATGCCGCCTGGTCGAGACGGGTTTTCTGATTGACCCCGGACATGGGGCAAGGATAGATGCGGCGCTCAGACCTGGCAGCGCTCGCACCACCAAGTGGTGCGGTTGGCGTCGCCCTGGCCACGGTGATGGACGGGGCCGCGGCAGCGGGAGCAGGGGCCGCGATGTTTGTAGACGCGGAAGCGGTGGCGGTCGCCTTTGCGGACCGCGTCGAGCATCTGGTCGCGGGCGGCCTCGAGGACGAGGCGGAGCTCCTCGTCGTCGACCTGGGACAGCGGGCGCCAGGGATCGACCTTGGCGGCGAAGCAGGCCTCGCTCTTGAAGATGTTGCCGATGCCGGCGGTGAGGTGCTGGTCGAGCAGGGCGTCGCCGAGGGTGCGCGCCGGGTCGGCGGCGCGGAACTTCGCCATCACCTGGTCGAGGTCGAGCGCCGGGGCGAGGATGTCGGGGCCGAGGCGGGCCAGCTGCGGGTCGATCGCGACGCGGCTGGCGGGCAGGACGCGGAGGGTCGGGCCGCCGAACTGGACCGCATCCTGGCGCTCGCCGCCGAGCACCACCCAGGCCGAGGAGCGCGGCCGGCGCCAGCGCGCCCCGCGCGGATAGACGTGCCAGCCGCCGCTCATCCCCAGGTGGCTGTGGAGGACGAGGTCGCCGAAGTCGAAGAGCAGGTGCTTGCCGTGGGCGTCGATGCCCTCCAGCGTGCGGCCGTCGAGGCGCCCGACCCCGGCGGCGCGTCCACGGGGATTCGGCGTCGCGACCGCGATCGATTGGCCGACGAGGGCGTCGGCCAGCCGGTTCTTCGCGCGCAGGATCGTGTCGCCCTCGGCCATCACTCCATCCTTACCCGGCATGAGTCCCGACTTGCAGTGAGTGCCCAGCCCATCTGACGTACTAGGTTGGTGGCGTGATCGCTCGCCGCCGTAAGCCGGACCCGCTCGCCCGTGCAGCAGTACTGGCGGTAGCCGGCGGCCGGACCGCGATCGGGATCGGCGCGTTGCTTGCCACGCGGCCGGCGCTGAAGGCCCTCGGGTTCGACGCCTCCGACACCTCGTCGCGCTCGCTCGCCCGGATCGCCGGCGGTCGCGACATCGCCCTCGGCGTCCTCACCTTCGCCGCCCGCGACGACCGCGTCGCCCTGCGCGAGGTGACCGCCGTCGCCACCGCGGTCGACCTCGGTGACGCGATCGCGTTCGGCATCGCCGGCCGCGACCCCGCCGCGGGCCGCGCCGCCGTCCAGGGCATCCTCAGCGGTGGCGCCGCCGCCGCGATCGGCGCCTGGGCCCTCCGCCGCTTCGCCTAGGCCGCCGCCGACACAAAGCCGTAACGGGGTCCCTGTCCTTTGTCGCCCTGTGGGCGACAAAGGACAGAAGCCCCCGAGGCTCAGGCCAGGTCGAGCTCCAGCTGCGGCCGCGTGCGCAGGCGCTCGATCGCCTCGGCGTAGGCGCCGTGCAGGGTGCTCCGCGCCGGGACGCCGCTGACGCCGTAGGCCTCCTCCATCGCCTGGGCCAGGGTCGCCTTGAAGGTGCGGCCGTGCCAGGCGTGCGCCTCGCGCGCCCGTCCCACATGCAGGTGGACGAGCTCGTGGAGCAGCGTCTCCAGCACGTCCCCGGGGCGGATCCCCGGGTAGGCCGTCACCTGCAGGCGGTGTTCGGTGGGGACGGCGAAGCCGACCCGGTTCGGGCGGGTGCTCGCCCGCCGCACCTTCAGCTCCGGCCGCCGCTCCAAGGGCCCACCGGCGAACACCGGCAGCCCGCGCAGCCGGTCCATCTCCTGGTCGAGGCGGATCCCGACGACCGCGTAGTAGGCCGGCGGGCGCCGCGGCTCCTTCTTCCCGGCGCGCCGACCTTCGACCGGCTTCGCGGCGGCCCGGCCGGCCTCGGGCTTGGCCGCCCGCCGCCGGCCGAGGCGCACCTCAGGACGCGCTGGCCGCGGCACCGCCCTCGTCGCCGCCGCCGTTGCCATTGCCCTCGCCGGCGCGGAACCCGGTCGGGTTCTCGGTTTGAAGTCGTGCGAGTCGATCACCCGGTCGATCAGCCCGTAGTCACGCGCCTCTTCGGGCTTGAAGAATTTGTCCCGTTCCATGTCGAGGTTGATCTTCTCGATCGGCTGGCCGGTGTGGTGGACGTAGATGTGGTTCAGCCGGTCGCGCAGCTCGAGCACCTCTTTGGCGTGGATCTCGATGTCCGAGGCCTGGCCTTCGAAGCCGCTCGAGGGCTGGTGGATGAGGATGCGGCTGTTCGGCAGCGCCATCCGTTTGCCTTTCGCCCCGCCGGTGAGGATCAGCGACCCGGCCGACATCGCGATCCCGTAACAGATGGTCTGCACGTCGGGCTTGATGAACTGCATCGTGTCGTAGATCGCCAGGCCCGCGTAGGCGGAGCCGCCGGGCGAGTTGATGTAGAGGCTGACGTCCTTGTCCGGATCGTCGGCCTCGAGGTGGAGCAGCTGGGCGATGATCAGGTTGGCGAGATCCTCGGTGACCGGTTCGCCGAGGAAGACGATGCGCTGCGAGAGCAGGCGGCTGTAGATGTCGAAGGAGCGCTCGCCGCGAGCGGTCTGCTCGACGACCATCGGGACCAGTGGCATTTCAGTCTCTCTTTCTCTCGTTCCGCGAAGCTGGCTTGCTCGCGCAACCATCGAGTTGCGCTTTTTCTCAGCCTAGCAGATGTGCAACCATGTAGTTGCGCATGCCTACCCAGACGAGAGGAGCAGTCCTATGACCCTACTCAGGAGTGAACCCGGGGTGACGCGCAGCGTCGACCTCGACGCGGAGCCCGCCGAAGTCTGGGACGCCCTCACCGAGAAGGCGCTGCTGGAGGAGTGGCTCGCCGACGAGGTCGAGATCGAGGCCGAGCCGGGCGGCGAGATCGTCTGCCGCTACGCCGACGGCGAGGAGCGGCGCGGTGAGATCGAGCTGGTCGAGGAGGCCGAACGGCTGGCCTGGAGCTGGTGGCGCGAGGACGGCGAGGGCCCGAGCCGGGTCGAACTGGTGCTCGACGCGGTCGCCGACGGACCCGCACCCGCCTGACCGTGATCGAGACCGCCCCGCTCGCGCACCTCCGGCCCGCTGCTCGGCGCCGCCCGCTCGCCGCGACCTGGGGACCGCCGCTGGCGCGCCTGCGCGCCGCGGCCCGCCTCGTCCTCGCCTAGGCGCCGTCCGCGCCCCAGCCGCCACCCGCCGCCGGGCGCCCGAGCGCTCGGCGACGCCGAGGCGGGCGCGGTCTTCGCCGCCCTCGCCGACCCCACCCGCCGGCACCTGGTCGCGAAGCTCGCCGAGCAGGGCGGGGCGACCGCGACCGGCCTCGCCGCGGAGCTGCCGATCAGCCGGCAGGCGGTCGCCAAGCACCTGGCGACGCTGGGCCGCGCCGGCCTCGTCTCGGAGAGCCACCGCGGCCGCGAGCACCGCTTCGAGCTCGATCCCCGTCCCCTCGCCGACGCCGCCGCCTGGCTCACCACCGTCGGCGGCAGAGTGGGACACCCGCCTGGCCGACCTGCAGAAGCTGCTGGCTAGTCCTCGTCGCCGCTGAACTTGTAACCGACGCCCCGCACCGTCACCACGAGCTCCGGCTTCTGCGGGTCGCGCTCGACCTTCTGGCGCAGGTTCGAGATGTGGACGTCGCAGGCGCGCTCGTCGCCGTCGAACTCGGTCTGCCACAGCTCCTCCATGATCTGGGAGCGGGCGAAGACCTCCCCCGGCCGGCCGACCAGGAGGCGCAGCAGCTGGAACTCGGAGCGGGTCAGGTTGACCGGCACGCCGCGCACCGTCGCCACGTGGCGCACCAGGTCGATCGACACCGGCCCCGACTCGATCTTCACCTGCTGGGCCATCGGCGAGCGGTCGAGCTCGCGCCGGCGCAGCTGCGCCCGCACCCGCCCGAGCAGCTCGCGCACCGAGAACGGCTTGGTCACGTAGTCGTCGGCGCCGACCTCGAGCCCGACCACCTTGTCGACCTCGGCGTCCTTCGCGGTCAGGACGATGATCGGCACCGCGCTCCGCGCCCGCACGTCGCGGCAGATGTCGAGGCCGCTCGGCCCCGGCATCATGATGTCGAGGATCAGCAGGTCGAAGGGGATGCCGTCGCCGAGCAGGGTCCTCGCCTCGTCGCCGTCGGCCGCGGGCGTCACCTCGAACCCCTCCTGGGCGAGGGCGTAGCCGACCGAGTCGCGAACCGAAGGCTCGTCGTCGGCAATCAGGATGCGGCCGCTGCTCATCGCGCCTCTCTACCCACGAACGGCTTGCTCATGCTCATGAGTTGCTTAATCTCTCCAAACATCTAGGTCCGTTTATACGCCTCTTGGTCCGTCGGCCCTCTAGGCGACCGGCGTCGGGCTCGGCTGTGCAAGGGGAAGCCGGACCCAGAAGGTGCTCCCCTCACCCAACACGGATTCGGCCCCGATCGTGCCGCCCATCACGTCGACCATCCGCCGCGCGATCGCCAGCCCGAGGCCGAAGCCCTCCTGCTTGCGCGACTCGCTGCGCCGGTAGAAGCGCTCGAAGACGCGCTCGATCTCCGGCCCCGGGATGCCGGTGCCGGTGTCGATCACCTCGAGCACGACCTCGCCGACCCCTTCGTGGCGGCCTCGCAGGGTCACCGTCCCCGGCGGCGGCGTGTTCTTGAAGGCGTTGGTGAGCAGGCCGATCATCACCTGGCGCAGCAGGGTCGGGTCGCCGGTCGCGGCGAGGTCCTGCTCGACGTCGACGACCAGGTCGATGCGCGGCGGCGGCTCCACCGCGGCGACCACGTCGCGGACCGCGATCGCCACGTCGACGACCTCGTTCTCGGCGGCGCCGCGGCTCTCCACCCGCGCCAGGGTCAGCAGCGACTGGGTCAGCGCTTTCATCCGCTCGGCGTCGTCGGCGAGCCGGTTGAGGAAGTGGTCGCGGTCGAGCGGGTTGTTTTTGGCGCCGCTCTGCAGCACCTCGATCGCCCCCGACATCCCGGCCAGCGGGTTGCGCAGCTCGTGCGCCGCGTTGGAGATGAAGTCGGCTTCGGCGAGCTCGCGGCGCAGCTCGTCGGTGCGGTCGCGGAGCACCGCCAGGACGGCGCGCTCGTCGGGCAGGGCGCGGGCGGTCATCGCGTAGGCGCGGTCGCCGATCCGCAGCGCCGGGTGGGCGGCGAAGCCGACCTCGGCGGCGCGCCGCAGCTGCGGCTCCATCACGTCGGGCGGCTCACCGGCCGACCCGAGGAGGCGCCCGGCGGCGCTGTTGGAGAAGCGGACCGGGCCTTCGAAGTCGGTCACGATCACCGCGTCGGTGAGCCCGTCGAAGATCGCCGCGAGCTTGTTGCGGTCGGCGGTCATCACGCCGAAGCTGACCTGCAGCGAGGCGCGCATCGCGTCGAGCGAGCGGGCCAGGTCGCCGATCTCGTCGAGCCCCGACGTGTTCAGCGTCGCGTCGAAGGAGCCTTTCGCCATCTCCCCCGCCGCCCGCGCCAGCCCGACCACCCGGTGGGAGATCGCCACCGCGATCAGGAACCCGGAGAGCATCCCGATCAGCACCGCGGCCAGCAGCGCCTGGTGGTTGTCGCCGAAGAAGTAGACGGTCGCGGCCGTGATCAGGCTGACCGCCGCGAAGGCGCCCGTCAGCCACAGCCG
>CAWBRE010000025.1:0-22938 GCA_963791095.1 uncultured Solirubrobacterales bacterium | reverse complement strand
CCTGCGCGACGGAACTCGTCTGCCGTGACTGTGGCTACCGCACCGCGTTGGCAGAGCGGGCCTTCAAGTGCCCCGCCTGCGGCGACGGCCTCGACATCGACTACGACTACGAGAAGGCGACCGCGGCGATCGCGGAGCGCGGGCTCGAGGGTCGTCCCTGGAACATCTGGCGCTTCGAGGAGCTGCTGCCGATCACAAACGCCGACGCCCAGGCCCGGGTCGGCCAGTTCGCCGGCCAGACGCCGCTGATCCACGCCGACCGGCTCGGTGCCGAGTTCGGCCTGAAGAAGCTCTACCTGAAGGACGACTCGACCAACCGTCCGTCGCTGTCCTACAAGGACCGCGTGGTCGGGATGGCGATCGCCCGCCTCCTGGAGCTGGGCAAAGACGAGGTCGGCTGCGTCTCGACCGGCAACGTCGGCACCGCGGTCGCGGCGCTCGCCGCCAAGGCCGGGGCCACCGCCTACGTCTTCTACCCCGGCAACATGGAGAAGGGGAAGGCGAAAGCCTGTCGCGCCCTCGGCGCCCAGGTCTGCCAGCTGGACGGCAACTACGACCAGGCCAACCGCGCCTGTCGCGAGCTCGCGCTGGCGAGCGGGATGGAGTTCGCCAACATCACCCTGCGGCCGTTCTACGCCGAGGGGGCGAAGACGATGGCGTTCGAGGTGGTCGAGGAGCTCGGCTGGAACGCACCGGACCACTTCGTCATCCCGGCCGCCGGCGGCACGCTCTCCTCGCGCGTCCACAAGGGGCTGAACGAGCTTGAAATCGTCGGCCTCGCGGAGACCGCGGGGGTGAAGATCAGCATCGCCCAGGCGGGCGGTTGCGACCCGATCGCCACGGCGATCCTCGAGGGCGGCGAGATCGAGCCGCAGACCCCGGACACCGCCGCCCACTCGCTGGCGATCGGCGCTCCCGGCGACGGCCCGCTGGTCGTCGACGCCGTCCGCAGCCGCGGCGGCTCGGCGGCGACGCCGACCGACCCGGAGATCTGGGAGGCGATCGACCTGCTCGGCGCCACCGAGGGCATCCTCACCGAGCCCGCCGGCGGCACCACGATCGCCACGGTCGGCCAGCTGGCCGCCCAGGGCAAGATCGGCCCCGACGAGACGGTGGTCGCGGTGATCAGCGGCAACGGCCTGAAGACGATCCAGGATCACCCGGACAAGGCCTGGCCGGAAATGGTCGCCTGCAACCTCGACGCGATGGGCGCCCAGCTCGAGGACTTCCGCCGCATCTCCACCACGGTCGCCTAGATCTCCGGCCCGAAGAACCGCGAGCCCGACGACGAGCTGAGGCCCGGCGCGTGACGGAGCTGCCTGAGGTAGACGGCATCCGCCATCGCTGGGTCGAGGCCCGCGGGCTGCGCTTCCATCTGGCCGAAGCGGGGGAGGGCGACGACGTCGTCCTGTGTCTGCACGGCTGGCCGCAGCACTGGTACGAGTGGCGCTTCCTGCTGCCGCGGCTGGCGGCGGCCGGGTACCGGGCGATCGCGATCGACCTGCGCGGCTTCGGCTGGAGCGACGCGCCGCGCGACGGCTACGAGAAGGAGAACCTGGCCGAGGACGTGCTGGCGGTGCTCGACGCCGAGGGCCTCGGCCAGGTCCGCCTGGTCGGCCACGACTGGGGCGGCTGGATCGGCTACCTCCTCTGCCTGCGGGCGCCGGAGCGCTTCCGCCAGTACCTGGCGCTGAACATCCTCACGCCGTGGACGGAGCTGCGCATGGTCGCGCCGGAGATCTGGCGCTTCGCCTACCAGTGGATGATCGCCTCGCCGGGCGTCGGCTACCGCCTCCACACCAGCGGCACGCTGGTGCCGAAAGTCCTGCTCGGCGCCGCGGTCAGGCGCGACAACTTCGACGCCGCCACCCTCCGCATCTTCAGCGACAACCTCGCCGAGCCCGACCGGGCGCGGGCCTGCGTGCAGATGTACCGCACCTTCCTGCTGCGCGAGCAGCCCGGGATCATCGCCGGCCGCTACGCCCGCGAGCGCTCCACCGTCCCGACCCTGCAGCTGCACGGCACCGACGACGCCGCCCTGCGGCCGAAGATGCTGGCCGGGTGGCAGCGCCACGTCGACGACATGCAGCTCGAACTGGTCGAAGGGGTCGGCCACTTCATCGCCGACGAGGCCCCCGACCTGGTCGCCGATCGCGCCATCTCGTTCTTCGCCTCCGCCGCCCCGGGCACGACCGGGAAGAGCGCCTAGCCCGACTCTTCGGCCCGCCGTTCCCTCTCGCGGATCGTTCGCATGTCGCGCCAGGTTTCGAGCGTCGCCTTCGGCGTCTTCGCCGTGCGCTTGCTCCAGGTTCCGGCGCCGTCGGCGACCCAGTAGCGCATGACCCAGGGCGAGTCCGGGTCGACGTACCAGCCGCGCGGCCGGTCCTCGTCGCTCCAGCTGGCGGGGTCGAACGGGTCGCCGATCGGCGGGACCTCGCGGCCGGAGACGGTGACGATCGGCTCGGGCTCGGCGGCGGGTCGGGACCCGACCATCGGCCCGGTACGGAACCGGGCCTTGAGGTCGTAGTAGAGGAACGCCAGCGCGAGGGCGGTGAAGGAGGCGGTGAGGACGGTGAACGCGGTGCCGACCACGTAGGAACCGAGGGAGAAGTCGTTGCCGAAGACGGCGAAGTGGATGGCGCCGGGAATCGCGGTGATCAGAGCGACGAGGACGAAGAGCCCGAAGACGTGCCCGCGGTTTCCTTCGGTGAGCCCGGCGCTGCGCGTCAGCGCCTTGCGCCAGCTGGTCGCGTCGAGCGCTCCCGTCTGCGCGACGACCGCCCAGCGGAGGGCCAGCAGGATCCCGGGGACGATCAGGGCGATCAGGCCGGCGAGTGATCCCCAGCCAGCTCAGGAACACCGCCGGGGAGACCACGCGCAGGCTGGCGATGCCGCGCCGCCCGACCGCGGAGAGTCGAGGCTCGCGACCGTGGCGGAAGTCCTCGACCGCATAGATGTGGAGGGCCGAGACCAACGGCACGACCACGGCGACGTAGGCGACGCTGAGGGCGTTCGCCACGATCCCGCGGGCGAGGCCGTGGAGCGGGCCGCCCGGCTCGGCGATCAGGAGGATCACCTCGTAGGGGACGACCACCACCCCGGCGAGCACCAGGAAGAGCCACGAGTAGCGCCGGTAGAGGGAGAAGGTAACGCCGATCAGCTCGAAGGCCGAGCGCTCGCGTTCGATCTCCAGGATGGGTGGGGAGTCCATGAGCGCCGCAAAGATATTCGCCCGGGCGAGGCGATGTCCGAATTACCTCCTTAGACTCGGCGCGATGCGAGCGCTCGTCCAACGGTGCAGCCAGGCGGCGGTCGACGTCGAGGGGACGCGGGTGGCGCAGATCAAGGCCGGGATGGTGGTGCTGCTCGGGGTCGGCGTGGGGGACACCGAGGCGCAGTGCGACCGGCTGGCGGAGAAGGTGCTGGCGCTGCGGATCTTCGACGACGCCGAGGGGCGGATGAACGAGCCGCTCGGGCCGGACCGGGAGATCCTCTGCGTCAGCCAGTTCACCCTCTACGGGGACACGCGCAAGGGGACCCGGCCGAGCTACGTGAAGGCGGCCCGGCCCGAGGTCGCCGAGCCGCTGTACGACCGCTTCTGCGAGCGCACCAACGCCAAGAAGGGGGTCTTCGGCGCCTGCATGGGGGTCGCGCTGATCAACGACGGGCCGGTCACGGTGTCGGTCGAGGTCGAGCCCTGAGCGGGCCCGGCGGGGGCGTGGCCGAGGTGCGGCCGGGGCGCTCGATCGCCTGGACCGCGCTCGGCGACGGGCCGCCGCTCCTGCTGATCAACGGCTACGCCGCCACCGGCGCCGACTGGGACCCGAGTTTCCTCGGCCTGCTCGCCGCCCGCCACCGGGTGATCTGCCCGGACAACGCCGGCCTCGGGCGCTCCGAGCTCTCCGGCGAGGAGGCGGTCGGCGGGGCGGAGGGGATGGCCGCCGACATGGCCTCCCTGCTCGACGCGCTCGGCCTCGAGCGGGCCGCCGTGGTCGGCTGGTCGATGGGCGGCTTCGTCGCCCAGTCGCTGGCGCGGAGCGCGCCGGGACGGGTGACCGCCCTCGGCCTGGTCTCGACCCACACCGGCGGGCCCGACTGCGTCGACGGCGAGCCGCGGGTGGCGCGGGAACTGGTCGACCACTCCGGCACCCCGCGTGAGCAGGCCTCGCGCCTGATCGGGCTGCTCTTCCCGCCGGGGGTCGCCGCGGAAGCCGACCAGCGCTTCGGCGAGATCGTCGCCGCGGCCCGGGCGGCCCTCCCCGAGCGCGTCCTCTTCATGCAGGAGGAGGCGCTGCGCGCGTGGCACGAACGGCCGCGGCCGCTCCCGGTCCTCGACCCGACGGTCCCGACCGCGATCGTCCACGGCGGCCTCGACACGGTGGTGCCGCCCGGCAACGCCGAGGTGCTCGCCCGCGTCCACCCGGGGGCGACGGTGGAGATCCGGCCCGCCTGCGCGCACGCGCCGATGGCCCAGGAGCCCGAAGCGGTCGCCGCGGCGATCCTCGCGGCCACCTCGGCCTAGCGTTCAGGCACGAGGCCCGAGTCGCGGCGGCTCAGGCGGCGAAGGAGGGACGCGGGTCGCGCCCGTAGAGGGCGGCCTTCGCGGCCAGCAGCTCGCGGTCGGCGGCCGCGTGGAGCGCCTCGGCATCGCCCTCGCCGGAGGCGATCCCGTAGGTGACGCCGACCCGGTCGAGCGCTTCGACTTCCATCAGCGCCAGCTCGTCGAGGATCCGCTCGACCGCCTCGACGCTCTCCTTCGCGGTCGTCTCCGGCAGCAAGATCGCGAACTCGTCGCCGCCGATCCGGAAGCCCTCGTCGACCGCCCGGGTGGTGCGGATCGAGTCGGCGACGAGGCGCAGGATCAGATCGCCGGTCGGATGGCCGAGGTCGTCGTTCACGGCCTTGAAGCCGTCGAGGTCGAGCAGGCACAGGGCCAGGGGATGGTCGTGCCGCTGCGCCCGCGACACCTCGTGGAGCAGCCGTTCCTCGTAGGCGCGGCGGTTCGGCAGGTCGGTGAGCGGATCGTGGCGACTGTCGTGGATCCGCTCGGCGAGCAGGGCCGAGTGGGAGATGTGGGCGGCGATCAGCCCGCTGATCAGCTCCAGGGCCTGCGCGTCGCCGCGGCTGAAGTGGTCCGGCTCGCGGTGGCAGACCGAGAGCACGCCGATCGCGCTCCCGCGGTGGAAGAGCGGCACCGAGATCGTCGAGCCGGCGTCCATCTCCCGCCGCACCGACTCGCACGCCCGCGGGTCCTCGGTGCCGCCGTCGCTGGTGACGATGCGGCGGTCACGAAGCTCGTGCGGGCCCTCGAGGGTCTCGAGGATCGCCACGCCGGCGTCGGTCAGCTCGCGCGCCCGGGCGACGGCGAGCTCCATCACGGCCGTCAGGTCGAGGTCGCTGGTGGCGATCTCGTTCTGGATGTGGACGATCCGCAGGAGCCGCTCCTCAGATGGGCTCGATTGGCTCATCTCTAAAACCATACGTACTCCCTACCTGGTCTCGGGAAAAAGCAAGCAGGTCGGACACATGTACGACGGGTCCGGAAAAAAATGCCTTTCCCTCCAGGGCAATCCCGCGCATCGGCGCGTCGCCGGTGAGGATCAGGTCGGGCCGGGGGCGAGGGTCCAGCCGGCGACCAGCAGCAGGATCCCGACCCCGGCGATGCTCACACCGGCGTACTGCAGGATGCCGACGATGCGGGGATTGTCGACCGGGCCGACCTCCTCGCCGCGCCGCTCGCGGACGTAGCGCTCGTCCCGGTGCTCCTCCTCGAGTCGCCTGCGGATCGCCAGCGAGGTGAGCGCGGCGACGACGCCGATGATCAGCACGATCGTGCCGAGGAGGTAGAAGGTCTGGTGGGAATTGACCGATTCCGGGATCACCGGGGCGACTTTAGTGGTGGCGCACCCGCAGCCGCACCTTCTTCTTCACCACGTCGCGACCGCCCGCCGTGCCGACCGCGGTGAAGCGGAGCTTCGCCTTCAGCCGTTTCGGCGGCGGCATCCGCCGCAGCCACTTGCGCAGGCCGCGCGGGATCGGGATCCGCATCGTCTTCGAGCCCGCGGTGTAGGAGCGGCTCAGGCTGAAGCGGATCTTTGCCGTGCGGTGGTGGCCGTGGGCGCTGGCGCGGAGCTTGCCGCGGACGAAGATCCGGCAGGTGGCGGTGCAGTCGATGCGGGCGACGATCCCGCCGCCCTTGAGCCGTTGGGAGATCCTCGGCACGGTCAGGTCGAGCGTCGCCGCGGCGGCCTTGACGCCGCCGGCCGGCGCAGCGCCGCTTTCGCCGCCGGCCCCGCGGGTTTCGGTCCCGCCACCGGTGCCGGTGCCCGTCCCGCCGCCGCCGCCGGACGGGGCTTCTTCTTCGCCGCCGCTCGCTTCTTCGGCCACCCAGGAGTAGGCGATCGTGGTCGAGGCTCCCTGCAGCGCGTTCTGATTGCCCGACGAGCTTTCCGGCAGGGTGGCGACGAATTCGTAGATCCGCGAGGCGCCCGGTTTCAGTTCGCCGGCTTCCTGGTCGCCCATCGGGTCGAGCGGGCCGCTGTAGACGGTCCGCGGCGCTTCGGCGTCGGTGACGTCGGTGATCGTGAGCTGCAGGCGGCCGGAGAGGGCCATGCCGCCCGCTCCCACGGCATCGGTCAGTTCGCCGCGCTCCAGCTTCAGCGCCACCGGCACCGAGCCGGGGTCTTCGATCGTGACTTTGCCTTTCACCGAGTCGCCGGGGGCGATCCCGGTCGCGTCGAAGATCGGCGAGCCGTCGCCCGAGTTGGAGATTTCGAAGGCGCCCCCGGCGCGGACCGCCGCCGCCCGGGCCAGGGAGGGGGTGCCGACCTGGCCGAGGGCGACCGCGGCCAGCCCGCCGAGCAGGATCAGGCAGGTGATCAGGGGGATGATCCGCCCGCGCATCAGAAGTCCTTGTCGGCGGCGCCGGACTCGGTCGCCGCGGTCGTGGAGAGGATGTTGGCGGCGCGGTCGTAGGGGGTCGCCACCGGGGTCCAGACCATCGTCCCGGTGCCGCCCGCGGTGCTCCTGCCGACCAGGATGCTTTCCGCCTGGTAGGTGCCGAGCGTGATCGTGATCGTGTTGCCGCTCAACACCATCGTCGAGGCGGTTCCGGTCGAGCCGAAGTAGACCGAGCCGCCGAGCAGCCCGCCGACGTAGTCGCCGCGGCCCATGTTGACCGCGCCCAGCGGTAGCTGGGTGGCGTTGGTCGAGTTGTAGATCACCACTTCGTCGTTGCCGGTGGCGAGGCCGAGCACCCCGTTGTCGACGAGGCGCACGACGACCGGGGTGCTGGCGCCGCTCCAGCCGGCGAGGACCGACTGCGGGTCGATCGGCTCCGAGTAGGTGTAGATGATCTTGTCGCCGAGCTCGGCGAGGCCGTTGGTGCCGCCGGAGGCGTTGGTGGTCTGGATGTCGGTGGCGGTCGGGGCCACGGTGTCGACGACCGCCGTGCCGCTCACCGTGCCGGCGTTGCCGGCGACGTCGGTGGCGGTGACCGAGTAGTTCTTCGTCCCGTCGACGGCGGCGTTGGCGGTGAGTTCGGCGCTGCGGTAGTTGTAGGAGACGCCGCCCGCGGTGTAGGTACCGGCGGTCATCGTCGCCGCGGTCTGCCCGCTGGTCAGTTCGCCCGCGTTGGCTTTCACCGTGGACAGGCCGCTCGCCGGGTTGCCGGTGTCGGCGGAGACGTTGGCGTAGACGAAGTAGGTACCGCCTCTGCGGACGAAGCCGGTGACCCCGCCCTGGCTCTTGGCGACGACGGTCGCGGTGATCGCGGGAGCGACGAAGTCGGGTGCCGCGGTGACGATGTCGCCCGGGTTTTCCGTCTTCGCGCTGAACGCGGCCAGGGCCGCGGGGATCGCGATCAGGGCGACCGCGGTGATCGCGACGACGACGGTCCCGATCTTCTTCGCCCGCTTAGCCGACATCGCCGAACGAGCCCCCTTCGGCCGGGCGTGGGCGCGGGCGCCAGATCCGCACCATCTCCTCGGCCAGGATCAGCAGCAGCGGGATGCCGATCAGCAGCCCCATGCCGGGCTTCGTCCGGGCGAACACGGCGACGTTGCCGACCCACGGCACGGTGTAGACGAGGCGGCCGATCTGGCCGTCGGCGGGGACCTGCCAGTGCTCCTGGGTGTTGTTCGCGTCGCCCTGGGTGACGAAGGCGAAGCGCCCGTCCTTCAGCTGATGTCTGGAGACGACTCGGTGGGTGAGCATTTTCGATTGCTGTTCGGGGTCGCGGAAGGTGACGATGTCGCCGACCTTGGCTTCGGTCGGCGGGATCTCTTCGTTGATCACCACGTCGCCGGGCGAGATCGTCGGTTCCATCGATCCGGTCAGGTCGGTGGCGGGGTGATCGCCGAGCGCCATCGGCCCGGCGATGAGCAGGGCGAGGAGGGCGCCCGCGACCATGATCGTCCAGACCACACCGGTGGCGATCTGGTGGGGGATCGACTGCGACCCGGTCACGGGCGCACCTCCTCTACTGCTCCGTCAGACGGCGCTCAGTGCGTTACTGGTTCTGCGCTTCCCAGACGAACGCGTGCGAGCCGGTGGTCGCGCCCTGGGCCGAGTTGGGGGCCGTGGACGACACCGTCGCGGTGAAGCGGTAGACCAACGCGTTGTTGGTTTCCCATTTCGTCGCGCTGGCCGGGTTGGTGGTGATCCCGGTGGCGTAGGTGGCGTGTTCGGTGGCGAACGCCGAGAGCGTGCCTTCGTAGACCGTGGCACCGGTGGCGAGGGGGGTGAATTCGGTGCAGGTCGGGAAGGTCGAGGAGGTCTGGGTCCCCGCTTCGACTTTCAGGTTGACGTACGGGCCGAGGGCGCCGATCGTCGAGCTGGTGAACAGTTTCACCGTCGCCGGCAGGGTGCCTTTGTAGGTGACTTTGATGCACGACGTTTTCGATTCGCTCGGTTTGGCCGCGGTCATCGAGTAGAGGGCCACGCCGGAGTCGTTGTCTTCGATTGACACCGTCCCGGTGGTGATGACGTTGCCAGGATTTTCCGTCTGGCTCGAGAATGCGGAGAACACACCGGCTCCTGCGATACAGGCGACGACGCCCAGGAGCAGGGCCGTGCGCAGGACCTTCGATCGATTGCTCATGCGCCCTACCTTTCTGAGGGCGGTCGGCCCTCATCGCTGTCTTTGGCTACGGCCCGTGCATCGGCAGCGAAAGGCAGAATTAGGTATGAGCGACGTTTGCAAATCCTATGTTCAGGCAGACTTCGACCAAGCGTCCAGAAGCCGTGCCGAACCGTGCGCTTGGGCGGGTCTGCGCTCAGCCCCGCTTACGCGCGCGCCAGACTTCCTCGGCGGGATAGCGGCGCGCCCAGTCCAGGGTGACGCTCGTCGATCTCGTCTGCGCATCTGGGGGTGGGCGAACTTCGATCAGCTCGGTCACCTCGAGGTCGCAATTGCCGAGCAGCGCGATCATCTTGCCCGGCGGCAGGTGGAATTCGACCGAGTCCTCGCCCGGCCATTCGACCCGGTGCATGCCGAACAGAGGGCGCAGCAACCGGTCGCCGACCGGGACCGTCTCGTCGTCGGGCCCGCAGAGGATCGTGAAGATCGAGCCGACCATGAAGACCAGCTCGCCGCCCGGACGCAGCAGTCGCGCCGCCTCCGGGATCCAGGCGTAGGGGTCGCACCAGATGCTCGCCCCGTACTCGGAGATCGCGAGGTCGAAGGAGGCGTCGGGGTAGGGCACTTTCTCGGCGTCACCGTGGAGCAGCGGGAACTCCGTCCCGAACTCCCGCTGGAACTCTCTCGCGGTCTCGAGCTGCCTGGCGGAGTTGTCGACGCCGACCGGACGGGCGCCGCGTCGGGCCAGCCAGGCGGAGACGTATGCGGTGCCGCAACCGAGCTCGATCGCGTCGCGCCCCTCGAGCTCCTTGGGCAGCAGGCCGACTTCCGACTCGGGGACGGAGAAGATCCCCCAGACCGGTTCCTCGCTCTCCCAGTTGCGCCGGCCTCCGGCGACGTAGCTGTCCGCCAGCCCGTCCCAGAAGGCCCGATTCGTCGCGGCGTGCTCGGGAAGATCGATCATGCCAGGAGGCTGCCGGAGGAGGGACTCGAACGCCCGGCCTTCGATGCGCCCGGTCGGCGCTACTTGCCGGTGGTCTTCTTCGCAGGCGCCGGTACCGCTTCGAATTCGCGGAAACCGGAACAGTTGCCCAGGAACGTGGAGGTGATGGTGCCGGCGAAGCGGCCGGCGAAGAAGGTGCCATTGAGGCTCACCGCGGTGGGCGTCACGCCGGTGGTCAGGAGGTGGGCGACGACCCGTCCGGTAGGCGAGATCCGCGCCGACTTGATCAGCGAACTGGCTTCGATCGGCACGCTCGGGAGCGGCGGCCAAGGTTCCGGGGTGAGCCTCGGCTGGCTGCAGGACGCTTCCGTTTCGGTCGCCAGCCCGCGCAGTTCGGTCCCGCCGTTCGTCACCTTGAAGGTCAGCGGAGATTCTTCCTGTTCGGTCTTCCCGGCGACGATCCATTCGCCGGTGGGGATTGCGGCCGAGCTGCCCTTCGTCCGTTTGCGGACGAACTTGACGAACGGTTCAAGCGCAAGTTCGGCACCTGGCGTACCGACCACCACCGTCCGCAGCACTTTGCGACCCGCACCCAGCGTGACGTAGAAGCTGTTTTCACCGGAGGACGTCCCTAGTTCGGTGGCGACGGTTTCCCAGGAGCTTCCCTGCCAGAGCTGCAACTCGACGCGGCTCCCTTTCAGTCCGGCCGCGCCGAAGAAGGAGACCTCCGTCATGTCGCCGCCGTAGACGACGTCTTCGAAGACCAGTTCGGCTTCCTCGTCAGCCGGCAACACGACGAACGAGCGCACCGGGCCGACTTCGTAACCCGAGGCGCACCCTTCACATTCGCGGTAGGACTGCCAGTGGACGGTTCCCGCGTAGAGCGCGGCGGGGTTGGGGGTGCTGGGCAGGACGAGTTCGGACACGCAGTTCGAAGTCCCTTTGATCGCTTCGGCTTCCGCGATACCGCCTTCACCGAAGCCGGTGCTCACGAGTCGTCCGTCTGCGCCGAGCGTCGTACCGGTCGAGAAGACGACCCCGTAGTTTTCGGTCGAGCCGAAGACCGGAACTTCGAATTCCACTTCTTCGATTTCTTCTTCTTCGTTTTCGACTTCTTCTTCGACCACTTCCACGCCGCTCCGGTACGCGGGGCAGGAGTACGTGACGTTGAGATCTTCTTCAAGCGCCGGGCCGCTGATCCCGTCGGCGGGCGTCAATGACGCGACCGGCGGGTCCCCGGGGAGCGCCGCCGCCGAAGAGGCAAGCGCAAGAAGGGCGAGGAGCAGCACCGAGAGCGTCGACATCCAGACCAGACCCCGATGTGACATTCGCCACGGCAAGTGAGCCAACCTACGCCCATCCCCAAGCCTTTTCAAGGCCCGGCGGGGAGTTGACTTTCGCTCCCGAGAGATGCCGGAGGAGGGACTCGAACCCCCGACACGCGGATTATGATCACGGGCAAACGCTTTCGGGAGATTGCGGATCTTCCCGGATTTGGCTCTCTGCCTCGAAACCGTTAGCTTCCGATCGGCATGTATTTCGGCTCTCGTCGGTACTCGTGTTGCCCAAATGTTGCCCACGTCCCCGTCTAGCGGAGCCGAACCCAGTGCACTGTCCCGTCGCGGCGGCCACCACCGAGGAACTGGTTCCCGAAACTTTGTGCCCGCCGTCTGTTGATCCAGGAGCAATGAGTTCTTTCCTCACCGTCTGCCGGTTCGGGGTCGCCGTGCTTTCGAGCATGGTGATTGCTGCATTCTCCGCGACGACCGCCAGGGCCGCCGAACCGGCGATTTATAAGCTCCCCGATGCGACCCACGCCAGCTCGCTCGCGGTAGCGCCGGACGGGACCGTCTGGTTCGTGCCAATTCGAGGAACCGCGTGGCAGGGCGAAAGTGACTCCATCCTCGGGAGTGTTAGTCCCGACGGCACGGTGACCGAACACGAAGTCCTCGGCTTCGGTGCGATCACGGGCGTTGCGATCGGTAGCGGAGGCGAAATCTGGATCGCTGGGAGTGAGGGCGAATACACGGCGCGTTGGCGTCTGGAGGTCGGTCGGGTGTCGTCCTCGGGCTCGTTGCAGGCTTCCTATCCGATCGGCCGAGGAGGGTGGATCAGATCGCTGCGCGCTGACGACGGCGCAGTCTGGTTTGTTCGCGAGCCGTACGCCGATCGCGGGCCGTCGACGGTTCAGAGCATCTCGGCCGCCGACACGGTTCGGCAAGTCCCTCTTCAGCAAGGCTGTACGGCGAGGACGGTTGCGGCCGAGTCTGACAAGACTGCCTGGTTCACCGAGATGTGCGGAGCCGCCAGTCGTAGTGCCCGAGGACCGCGGCGGGCGTATATCGCCGAGGTCGAAGCGGATGGCACGATCGTGCGTCAACGGCTCGCCAAGGAAGAGAGGCCCGGATCGCTCACGGTCGCCCCCGACGGGACCATCTGGTTCGGTCTTCTCCATAAGTTTCCGCGGGCGGGGTACGGCTATTGGAAGATCGGTCTCATCACCGCGACGGGCGTTCTTGCCGAATACCAGCTACGTGACGGTTCCGCGTATTCCGCGTTCGCCGTTCTTCCCGAAGGCCGCGCCTGGTTCCCGAGTACGTTCGGCCGGGGCTACCTTCGGGCCATTAATTCGATCGGCGGCGGTGGGGACGTTGGGAAGCCAGCCTGCGCTGATCCGACTTGCGCGCTAGAACCTTCGAATCTCACTGTCGCCCCAGACGGAAGCCTTTGGTACGCCCTGAAAAGCCCGAATCTGAACACGGGCGGAGGTGGTAGCGGGATCGGAATCGAGGAAGAAATCTTCAACGAGCCCGGATACGTAGGACACCTTTCTCCTTAGGCCCATCGCCGTCTCTAATGGAGGTCGCGCCGATAACAGTCATAGCCTGTCCTCGATGGCCTTCCGGATCTTCATTACCGGAATCTGGCCGAAGTCAAGAACAGGCTGAACTGGACGGTCTCCGAATTACCCATGCTCATTGTGGGTAGGACTAGACCAGTGATCAAGCGTCACCTCTCTGTCGGCGTGACGACTGCCGCGCTTGTGCTCGCTGCGGCCCTTGCCCTCGCGCCGTCAGGCGCTTCCGCGGCGAACGGCCAAGGTGGCTTCGCGGCGAGCCTCGGCGTTCACCACGGCTATCGGATCAGGCTCTCGACCCGTGGTCGGCAGGTCGAAGTCGAGATCCTCAAGGACGGCGCCTACCACGGCAACGGACAGTTCGTCGCGATCTATGCGGTTCATGGCCGGGTGTCCTCGCATTCGCTCAGGGCGGATCTCGGGCCCTTCGGCAAGATCGACGCGCGCTTCGACGAGACCAGCCGCAGCGGTGGCAAACCGGAGAGTTTCGGGACCTGCCACTACCGCAGCGAGCTCTTCCTGCGGGGACGTCTGCGCGGCACTATCCGGATACGCGGTGAAGGCGGTTTCGTTCATTTCGGATCCCAGTCGGTCCCCGCTCACTTCGACCGCACCTTTCCCGAAAGCAAGGGCTGCCGATCGACTTCCACAGAAGGCAGAGAAGAAAGTTCCGCAGCCGCCGCTTCCGCATCCGATTCGGAAGGTTTTTACAAAGCGATCGTCATTTCGTACGGCCATGATGGGCCTCGTCACACGTTCTTCGAAGACGAATCCTTCTATCCGGCCGGCGGCGACGGTGCCGAAGCGAAAGACGAACGCTCCTCCCTCGATGCTGGATATCGCGAACGTCGCGGCCGAGTCGCCGTGCTTGAGCACACCTTCTTCGACGTATCCGCCAAATTCGATCTCGAAGAATTCGACCAGGGTCATGTCCGCGCGACTCTGGCCCCGCCGCCCCCGTTCACGGGCACCGCGGTCTTCACCCAAGACGGCAAGAACGCGGCCCCGTCCCTGACGGGGCCCCTCTCGATCTCCCTGCCGGGCGCGCCGGGGTCCGACTCACCGGCCCCCGCAACATCGTCGACCTCTGCACCAAAGAAGCCGAATTCCGCTGCTATCTAGAGAGGCCGCCGAAACTGTGACGAGCGGAAGGCTCGCTTGCGGATCAGGACCGGGAGTCGACCATCGACCCTGAAATCCAAACCGCGATCACGGCCGGACGCCTTCGCGGGCTTGTGGCTGGTCACGGCCGGATCGTGAAGACAGCAACAGCCGTCGGCCCAGTGATAGGCACGCTAGTTCTGATCGGCCTGATTCTGGTCCTTGTGCCGTCCGCAGCCACCGCTGCGCCTGGATCCTCATCGGTGCGTCTTGATCAGTCGTTTGGCGGAACGGGGTGGATCAAGACTCCGAAGGGCACCGGCGGAGCAGAAGGGCGCGTCGAAGTGTCCCTCGCACCCAACGGCGAACCGGTCGTCGCCGACATCCTGGCAGGCCAGATCTTCCGCCTGCGCGCCGACGGCGGACCGCAAGATCGGTTCGGGCATCACGGTTATCGGTCTGTCGGAGGGTCGTATCCCGACGCCAAACACCATTACCGGATCTTCGCCCCGAGGTCGATGGCAGTCGATCGCGCGGGCAGGGTGTTGATCTTCGGGAGGCAGGCCGATCTGGCCAGGGCTGTCGGTGTTCCCCTTTCCCCTCAACCGGTCCCGTCGAGCGTGGCCGAGGTGTTGAGGCTGGATCGCAGTGGCAGGCCCGACCCGAGTTTCGGTGGAGGTAAGGGCTACATGCTCGATGATCTCGGACTTCAGTCGGAACTCAGCTCCGAAGTACCGCTAGTAGGCGCACTGGCGGGCTCGGTGGATTCGCGCGACCGTCCGATATTTCTTGTAGGTGTGACGTCGGAGGAGGGGCCCTGCACCAACAGGACGCGGGTCGAGGAAGTTCCGAAAGGCGTCGTGCGGCTGACGTCCGGCGGTGCGTTGGACGACTCGTTCGGGACTAGTGGGATCAGCGCGATCGAAGGGGACACTGACTTCCCGCAGCTTCAAATCGCAGGAGAGGATCAGTTAGCGGTCGGCGCAGGCCCAGCCTTCGATAATCAGGGTCGGTGCCGAGCCGGAGAACTGATCTATCGTCTCGGCAAGAACGGCAGACGTTCATCCCAGTTCGGCTCGGAAGGGGCGCTCTCCCTCCATCGCATGCAACTGGCCGCATTGGAACCGTCGGGGGCGGTGATCGCCAGCCGCCTGCGGTCCCACGTCCTGCTCCTGAGTCGGTTCTCGCCGGCCGGCCTGCGCGACGCCGCGTTCGGACGCGACGGATCTGCCAGGCTCCGGCTGCCTCGGGTCGGTGGCCTGAAGATCTCATCGGTCCTGATCGAAAAGGGTGGGGGCATCGTCGTCGTCGGTTTCTCGGAGGGCGGCACTTCGAGCAAGGAGGCCGCCTCATTTCTGGTCGCCCGCCTCTCCCATGACGGGAAGACGGCCCCGAACCTCGGTGTCGACGGATGGGTCAGGACCGACTTCCCGCCCGCGCTGGAATTAAGCTCGGCCCAGGGCAAACTCGACCAACAGGGTCGACTCGTGGTCGCCGGGACGGCGTCCACGAGCAAGACCGAGGATGCCGGATTTCTGGTCGCTCGGTACGTCCTTCCGAGATAGCAACGCTCGTCGGCGAACGGGCCCGATGTCTATATCGCGACGCGCGCAGTCTGGAAATCGGCGGCATGACGTCGTCAGCAACCAGATCGTTGCCCGGGTCAACCCGGGAAGGGGGAGCGCCGACGTACGCATGACGGCCATGTCCATGAACGCCGCATCGCCCCCGCCTACCGATCGACCTTCCGGGAAGGCCGGGACGATGAGATCGTGCAAGCGGCGACGATCCAGGACGTGGCGGGAGTGGTCGGACCGTGCGCGGCCGCCGTGGCGGCCATCGCCTCGCTCCTTGCCCTACGCCAAATGCGGGACGCAACCCGCGCAGCGCAGTTACCGGACCTATCCATTCAGCCGCTCATCCACACTGGTACCGGGCAGTTAGGCGCATCGATCCACAACGCCGGAGGAGGCGTGGCGCGGGGCGTGATGATCGTCATCGGATTTCCAGCCTTCCAGGCATACCTGCGAAGAGTGGGGCGACCCCCAAGGAAAGTTCCTCGTCGACTCTGCCGTAAGCCTATGCCGGGAGGCCGATCTTCGGCTCGGCGGGCGACGTAGGTCGCTTGATCCCGCCGCCCGTCGGCGGCCGGGAGACGACTTGACTATTCGCGCGCCACGAGCCAGATGGCGCTCTAGAATCCGAGCGATGACCAAGGCCGAACTCCATGAGCTGGTGGACCGCCTCCCGGAAGGCGCCGTCGACGGTGCCGCGATCCTCCTTGAGGAGATCACCGACGGCCGGATCGACCCGGAGCAGGCCTGGTTCTGGACCCGCGAGTGGCAGGCGAAAGAGCGCGAGGCCGACGACGACGTTGCTGCTGGTCGCGGAACGACGTATGAGAGCGACGACGAGTTCCTAGCCGCGCTGGACGAGCGCACCAAGCCGCTCGATGCCGACTCGTAGGGTTCTCGCCGTCGTTCTGGCGCGACTGGGATCGGCTCACGCCTCAGCAACAGCGGGCCTTCCGTGAGGCCGTTAGGGATCTTCATCGCCGATCTGGCGAAGGGCGGGCAGGGCTTCCATCCCCGCCTCCGCGTCAAGCGGATGCAAGGACACCCTGGCGTCTGGGAGATGAGCTGGGCGCCAGACGGGCGGGCCACGTTCGAGTACGGCGACGAGGTTCATCCCGGCCAGGCGCACATCATCTGGCGCCGAGTCGGCACTCACTCGATCTTCCGGCGCCCCTGAACCTGGATCTCGACGGCAACAGCCGTAGTTGCCCTGTGAGACGGGGTGTTGCCTTATCCGTTGGCCCTGACTGGTGTGTCGGCCGGTGTCGGAGCGAGGAGAACTTGGCTCCTGCACCTGATGCCGGAGGAGGGACTCGAACCCCCGACACGCGGATTATGATTCCGCTGCTCTAACCAGCTGAGCTACTCCGGCGGGGATGGGCATGGTAGCGATGCGATGCTTGGAAGATGGCCGGCGATGATCGAGGGGTGCAGCAGATCGGTTTCGCGGCGCTGCGGCCGGTGCTGATCGGGATCCTGTTGTTCTTCGACGCGGGGATCGTGTTGTTGCTGGGGATCGGTCGACATAAAGGGTGGCTGCCGCCGTTCATCGGCTTCGGGATCGTGCTGCTCGGGCTGATCTGGATGATGGGGTGGTCGGTCCGCCACCGTCACGACGACGACCGCGCGAGCTAGTCTGGGCCGATGCCAGGGGCAGACCTCGACAGCGCGGTGCGGACGGTGGTCCGGCAGTGCATGGGCGTCGCCGCCGGCGAGGAGGTGCTGGTGATCTGCAACCCCGTCACGGAAGAGATCGGGGCCTTGATGCGGATCGAGGCGCAGGGCGACGGGGCCGACGCGACGCTGGCGGTGATCTCCGAGCGCGAGTCGCACGCGGCCGAGCCGCCGCGCCCGGTCGCCGCCGCGATGGCCGCCGCCGACGTGGTGCTGGCGCCGACGATCCAGTCGCTCTCGCACACCGCGGCGCGCAAAGCGGCGAGTGACGCGGGGGTGCGGATCGCGACGCTGCCGGGCGTCACCGAAGAGATGCTGGCGCGGCTGATGAACGGCGACCTCGATGAGATGCGGCGGCGCGGCTGGGCGATCGTCAACCGGCTGAACAGCGGCTCGCAGGTGCGGATCACCTGCCGCCACGGCAGCGACCTGACCTTCTCGATCGAGGGCCGCCACGGGATCGTCGACGCGGGCGAACTCTCGGCCAAGGGCGCCTTCGGCAACCTGCCCTGCGGCGAGGGGTTCATCGCCCCGGTCGAAGGGACCGCCAAGGGGACGCTGGTGGTCGACGGCTCGATCGCCGCGGTCGGGCTGGTCGAGTCGCCGGTCCGGCTGACCGTCGAGGAGGGCCACCTGATCGGCGCCACCGGCGACGAGGGCGCCAAGCTGATGGAACTGCTGACCCCGCACGGGCCGGACGGGACCAACGTGGCCGAGCTCGGGATCGGCACCAACGAGGAGGCGATCCTGACCGGGAACATCCTCGAGGACGAGAAGATCTTCGGCACCGCGCACGTCGCCTTCGGTGCCTCGGCCGGGATCGGCGGCACCATTCAGGTGCCGGTCCACCTCGACGTCGTGGTCAAGGAACCGACCGTCGAAATCGACGGTGAGGCGATCCTCGGCGGCGGCGAGCTGCTGATCTGAGCGCCGCGATGCCGACCCTGCTCGCCGTCCCGAACGTCTCGACGGCCGGCGACGAGGAGGTGCTCGGGCGCCTCGCCACGGCCTTCGGGCGCGGCGCCGAGGTGCTCGACTTCCACGCCGACGGCGATCACGGCCGCTCCGTCTTCACCCTGGCGGGCGAACCGGGCAGGCTGGCGGACTCGCTGCTGGCGGGCGCCGCGGAGGCGGTCGAGGCGATCGACATGTCCTCTTATGTAGGGATGCACCCGGCGATCGGGGCGCTCGACGTCTGCCCGCTCGTCTGGCTGCGCGAGGAGGATCGCGACGCGGCGCGGGCCGAGGCGGTCGCCGTCGCCAACCAGATCGGCGGGCTCGGCGTGCCGGTCTTCCTCTACGGCGAGCTGGCCCGCGGGCCCGGCCGCGCCGAGCGCGCCTACTTCCGCAACGGCGGCCTGACCGAGCTGTGGCTGCGGATGGAGGGAGGCGAGCTGCGCCCGGACTTCGGCCCGCCCGTGCCCCATCCGCACGCGGGCGCCACGCTGGTCACCGCGCGGCCGCCGCTCGCCGCCTTCAACGTCGAGCTCGAGGGCGCCGACCTCGACACCGCGCGGGCGGTCGCGGCGGGGCTGCGCGAGGCGGGCGGCGGGCCGCGCGGGGTGCGGGCGATCGGGCTGATGCTCTCCGCCGGCCGCGCCCAGGTCTCGACCAACGTCCACGACCCGCTGGCGACGACGCTCGGCGCCGTGGTCGAGGAGGTGCGCAGGCTGGCGGCGCCGCTCGGCGCCCGCCCGGTCGAGGCGGAGCTGGTCGGGCTGATCCCGGCGGCGGCGATCGTCGATTACCCCGCCGACGTGCCGATCCGCGGCTTCGACCCCGAGCTCCACGTGATCGAGCGACGGCTGGCGGCGCTCGGCGACGGCACGATCGACTCCTGAGCGGGAATCGATCGCCCGGCTCCCTCATCCAACGCCGTCATCTAACTCCATCATCTAAATTCACCTCATGGCCCAGCCGAAAAACAAACGCCGTCGCAAGCGCCGCGGGACGCAGGGCGGCCGCATCGACACCGCCGGGCGCCGCGCCCGCCCGCGCAACCGTGCGGAAGCCCGCAACCGCGCCCGTTCGAGCGGCAAAGCCACCGCCTCGAAAAAACGCGATCTGCCGCCGACCTGGAAAGGCTCCGCCTACCGCGGGTTCTTCGCCGCGGTGATCTTCGTCGTGATCCTGATCCTGCTGTTCAAACGGCCGCTGCCGGTCTCGCTGATCTTCGGCGTGTTCATGCTCGTCTTCTACATCCCGACCGGCTACTACATCGACATGACCATGTGGCGCAAACGGGAGCGGCAGCGGATCCGCGACCGCGAAGGGGGCTGACCCGGTGGCGCTCGACGTCGAGATGCTGACCGTCGGCCAGATCGCCGAGAACACCTTCCTGGTGCGGCCGGCCGGCGGCGACAAGCTGCTCGTCGTCGACCCCGGGGACGAGGCGGAGCGGATCCTCGCCGCGATCGAGGCGACCGGGGCGGAGGTCGAGGCGATCATCCTCACCCACACCCACTTCGACCACATCGGCGCGGTCGCGCCCGTCGCCCGCGCCACCGGCGCGCCGGTGTACGTGCCGGAGATCGAGAAGCCGGTGCTCGCCGACATCATGGCCTACGTGCCGTGGGAGGGTTTCGGGCCGTACGAGAGCTACGACGCCGACGAGACGCTCACCGGCGGCGAGACGCTGGAGCTCGCCGGGCTGACGCTCGACGTCATCTTCACCCCGGGCCACAGCCCCGGCCACGTCACCTACTCGGTCCGCGGCGAGGACGCGATCTTCTCCGGCGACGTGCTCTTCCAGGGCTCGGTCGGCCGCGTCGACCTGCCCGGCGGCGACTGGCCGACCCTGGCCGACTCGATCGCCCGGCTGCTCGACTCGCACAGCGACGAGACCGTCGTCCATCCCGGCCATATGGGGCTGACGACGCTCGGCGCCGAGCGGGCGACCAATCCGTTCCTCCAGGCCCCGGCGCGTTGAGCGCGCGCGCTAGCCGCGCCCTTGCCTCCCAGCTAAGGTCGCCACCGATGGCAAGCAAGTTCCAGGCACCCCGCGGGACCTTCGACGTGCTCCCGGCGCAGAGCCGCCAGCGGGCGCGGCTGCAGGCGGTCGCGAGCGGGATCTTCCAGCGGGCCGGCTACGAAGCGATCCAGACGCCGAGCTTCGAGGGCACCGAGCTGTTCGAACGGGGCGTCGGCAAATCGACCGACATCGTCCGCAAGGAGATGTTCACCTTCGAGGACAAGGGCGAGCGCAGCCTCACCCTGCGGCCGGAGGGGACGGCGCCGATCTGCCGCGCCTACCTGGAGCACGGGATGCACAAACTCGCGCAGCCGGTGAAGCTCTCCTACGTCGGCCCGTTCTTCCGCCACGAGCGCCCGCAGGCGGGGCGCTACCGGCAGTTCCACCAGCTCGGGCTGGAGGCGATCGGGACCGCCTCGCCGCTGGCCGACGCCGAGGTGATCATGCTGCTCAGCGACCTGCTCGGGGAGCTCGGCGTGCCGGGGGTGGTGCTGCGGCTGGGGAGCCTCGGCTCGCTCGACGCGCGCGCCGAATACCTGGAGGAGCTGAAGGCGCACCTGCACCGCCACGAGGGCGACCTCACCGCCGACGTGCGCGAGCGCATCGACATCAACCCGCTGCGGGCGTTCGACTCCGACGACGAGGGTGTGCAGGGAGTGATGGCGAGCGCGCCGACGATGCTCGAGGCGCTCTCCGGCGAGGACGCCGAGCACTTCGCCGAGGTGCGGGCGCTGCTCGACGCCGCCGGGATCGCCTACGAGCTCGACCCCACCCTGGTGCGCGGCATCGACTACTACACGCGGACGATCTTCTCCTTCGTCTGCGATGCGCTCGGGGCGCAGTCGGAGATCGGCGGCGGCGGTCGCTACGACGGCCTGATCGAGCAGCTCGGCGGGCCGGCGACCCCGGCGGTCGGCTGGGCGGCCGGGATCGAGCGGATCCTGCTGGCCCTGGACGAGGAGGAGCCGGGGGTGGGGCGGGACGCGTTCGTCGCGATCGCCGACCCGGAGCAGCGCCGGCGGGCGATGGCGCTGGTGACCGAACTGCGGCACGCCGGGCTCTCGGCCGAGATGGATCTCGGCGGGCGCGGCCTGAAGGGGCAGCTGAAACACGCCGACCGGATCGGCGCTGCGCGGGTGCTGATCCTCGAGGCCGGCGGGACCGCGCAGCTGCGCGACATGACCAGCGGCGAGCAGCGCGCGGCCGACACCGGCAATCTTCTCGGTGAGATGACTGGAGGCGAAGCATGAGCGAGTCAGACGCGCTCACAGGCGTCGGAGATCCTCTACGACCCCGACTACCGGAAGCCGATTCGGCGCCCTTGGCGCAGGCGGAGTCACCGCGCCGCGTCGGCGAGCTGCCGGACCCGGCCCCGAACGGCTTCCGCGACACCTGGTGCGGGCGGGTGCTGCCGGACCGGGTCGACGGTGAGGTCCGCGTCGCGGGCTGGGTCAACCGCCGCCGCGACCACGGTGGACTGATCTTCATCGACCTCCGCGACCGCACCGGGGTGGTGCAGCTGGTCTTCCATCCCGACACCTCGGGGGAGGCCTTCGAGCTCGCCCACAAACTGCGCGCCGAGGACGTCCTCAGCGTCGCCGGGAAGGTGGTGCGGCGCTCCGCCGAGACCGTCAACCCGGCGTTGCCGACCGGCGAGGTCGAGGTCGCCGTCGCGGCCGCCGACCTGCTTGCCGACTCGGAGACGCCGCCCTTCCAGATCGAGGGCTACTGCCGACGACGTCGGCGAGGACACGCGGCTGCGATACCGCTACCTCGACCTGCGCCGGGCGCCGATGCGCGAGGCGCTGGTGCTCCGCCACCGGGTCACCGCGGCGATGCGCGAGTTCCTCGGCGGCGAGGGCTTCGTCGACATCGAAACGCCGGTGCTGACCCGCTCGACCCCGGAGGGCGCGCGCGACTTCCTCGTCCCCAGCCGCCAGCAGCAGGGCGCCTTCTACGCGCTGCCGCAGTCGCCGCAGCTGTTCAAGCAGATGCTGATGGTGAGCGGGTTCGAGCGCTACTTCCAGATCGCCCGCTGCTTCCGCGACGAGGCGACGCGGGCCGACCGCCAGGCCGAGTTCACCCAGCTCGACGTCGAGATGTCGTTCGTCGAGGTCGACGACGTGATCGCGATGAACGAACGGCTCCTCGCGCGGGTCTTCGAGGACGTCGGCGGGCCGCAGATCGACTCGCCGATGCAGCGGATGCCCTACGCCGAGTCGATGGAGCGCTTCGGTACCGACCGGCCGGACCTGCGCTTCGGCCTCGAGCTGGTCGACCTCGGGTCGGCGCTCGCCGCGACCGAGTTCAAAGTCTTCAGGTCGGTGCTCGAGTCGGCGGCGGCTCGATCCGCGGGATCAACGCGGGCAAGCGCGAGGTGCCGCGCAAAGAGCTCGACGGCTTCATCTCCCGCGCCCAGGAGCTGGGGGCGAAAGGCCTGGTCTGGGCGTTCCGCGAGGGCGACGGCTGGCGCTCGCCGACCGCCAAGTTCCTCAGCGAGGCCGAGCTGGCGGAGCTGAACCGGCTGCTCGGCGCCGAGGAGGGCGACCTGCTGCTGCTGGTCGCCGACAAGCGCTCGGTGACCGACGCGGTGCTCGGCCAGATGCGGCTCGACCTCGGCGAGCGCTTCGGGCTGATCGACGAGTCCGAGAACCGCCTCGTCTGGATCGTCGACTTCCCGCTCTTTGCCTACGACGAGGTGGACAAGCGCTTCGACGCCGTGCACCACCCGTTCACCGC
>CAWBRE010000024.1:0-5329 GCA_963791095.1 uncultured Solirubrobacterales bacterium | reverse complement strand
CCCCACGGTCGAGTTCTCCAACCTGCTGGTGCCGGTCTTCGGCACCGAAGCTCGACGACGACATCGTCGCCACCGCCGGGCGGCTCGCCGCCGCCGAGCAGGAGGAGGGCGGGACCGACGGCGAGTCCCGCCTCGAGCTGGTCTACGTGATCGAGGTGCCGCTGAGCCTGCCGCTCGACGCCGAGCTGCCGCCGGAGCGCGAGGCGCAGGCGCGGCGGGCGCTCGACCGGGCGCGCGAGGTGGGGGAGGAGTACGAGGACGTCGAGGTCTCGACCGAGGTGATCCGGGCGCGCAAGACCGGCGCCGGGATCATCGAGGCGGCCCGCCGGTCCAACTCGGAAGCGATCGTGATCGGCGGCCGAGCCGCCGACCAAGATCCGCGGCGGCGGCCGGTTCGGCGGGATCGGCGCCGTCGAAGCCCGCCGAGATCGGCGCGGCGACCGAGTACGTATTGAAAAAAGCACCATGCCGGGTGCTCCTGACCGCGCCCCCAGAGCCGGAATTGATCCCGGTGGTCGAGTCCTCCAAAGGCCGCGACCCGATCATCGAAGACGACGATGACGACTGAGAGGCCCGATGGCGGGTCGCACCAGACCTCGGGCCGCGCCCGCTCCGTTCTAGTATCCGCCGCATGTTCATCCTGATCGTCGGCTGTGGCCGAGTCGGCAGTTCGGTCGCGCGGGCGATGCTCCGCGAGGGCCACACCGTCTCCGCACTTGACGAGGACCCCGAGTCCCACGCCCGCCTCGAGGTGGGCCTGGAGAAGAGCTGGGAGGATCTCGGCGGCCAGTTCACCGTCGGCGCCGGGCTCGAGACCGAGGCGCTCGAGGCCGCCGGGATCGACGAGGCGGACGTCTTCATCGCCTCCACCGACGGCGACAACACGAACATCATCATCGCCCAGATCGCCAAGCGTCGTTACGACGTGCCGACCGTGATCGCCCGCGTCCTCGACCCGCTGCGGGCCGAGTGGTACGCCCGCCAGGGTCTGCAGACGGTCTGCCCGACCCGGGTCGCGATCGACATGCTGGAGACGGCCGTGCGCGACTCCGCGGGCCGCCAGGACGGGTAGGGGGAACGCGTGTACATCATCGTCGTCGGAGCGGGGAAGGTGGGCTGGAACC
The DNA here is from genome assembly GCA_963791095.1 of uncultured Solirubrobacterales bacterium. Classification (GTDB taxonomy): domain Bacteria; phylum Actinomycetota; class Thermoleophilia; order Solirubrobacterales; family 70-9; genus VAYN01. Next base: position 4,205 of record CAWBRE010000024.1, on the reverse strand, counting down.
TGGCCCGCGAGCTGCTCGAGAAGGACCACGAGGTGACGCTGATCGAGAGCGACCGGCGCCGCTACCTGACGGTCGAGCAGGAGCTCGAGCACAACGTCTCCTACGGCGACGCCTCCGAGCTCTGGGTGCTGGAGCGGGCCGGGGTGCAGCGCGCCGACATGGTGATCGCGGTGACCGGCGACGACGAGGACAACATGCTGATCTGCCAGGTCGCCCGGGAGAAGTACCTGGTCGACCAGATCATCGCCCGGGTCAACAACCCGCGCAACCGCCAGCACTTCGACCTGCTCGGGGTGAAGCCCTCGGTCTCGGCGACCGACCTGATCCTGCGCCTGCTCGAGCACGAGGTGCCCGAGTACGGGCTGGTCCACCTGCTCGACCTGCAGGAGGAGCAGCTGGAGATCATCGAGATGCTGCTCGGCAAGGACTCCGGCGTGACCGGGCGCCGGGTCGGCGACCTGCACATGCCCGAGGGCTCGCTGCTGATCTCGGTGCTGCGCTCGGGCAAGGGCTTCGTCCCCACCGCCGACACCGTGCTGGAGGAGGGCGACGAGGTCCTGGCCGTGCTCGACCCGGGCAAAGAGGACGACCTCAAGGTGCTCTTCGGTCCGGCGGGCGACGGCGGCAGTGACGGTGGCTGACCGCGAGGTCGACTTTCTCCTCGTCGGTGGTGGGATGGCCGCGGCCAGCTGCGCCTCGGAGCTGCGCAAGCGGGGCGCCGAGGGATCGATCCTCTTGGTCGGACGGGAGCCGGAGCCGCCCTACGAACGGCCGCCGCTCTCGAAGGAGTACCTGCGCGGCGACGCCTCCCGCGCCGATGCCTACGTCAACGAGCCCTCCTGGTACGAGGAGAGCTCGGTCGAGCTGCTGACCGGCAAGAACGTGATGTCGATCGACGCCGCGGCGAAGACGGCGAAGATCCAGGGCGGCGAGGAGGTCGCCTTCGGCCAGGCGCTGCTGGCGACGGGCTCGAACGTGAACATCCTGCGGCTCGAGGGGGCCGAGAACGAGGGCATCCACTACCTGCGCGCCTACGGCAACGCCGACGCGATCCGCGAGGACGCCAAGGCGGCGAGCCGCGTGGTGCTGGTCGGCGGCTCCTACATCGCCGCCGAGGTGGCCGCCTCGCTGGCGGCGACCGGGACCGAGTGCACGATGGTGGCGGTCGAGGAGGTGGCGCTCTCGCGCACCTTCGGCGACGACGCCGGGCGCTTCTTCCAGCAGGGCCTCGAAGACGCACGGCGTCACCTTCGCCGGCGGCGAGTCGGTGAGCGCCTTCGAGGGCGACGGCCGGGTCAGCTCGGTGCTGACCGAGAGCGGCCGCAGCTTCGACTGCGACCTGGTCGTGGTCGGCGCCGGGGTGAAGCCGGACGTGATGCTGGCCCAGCGGGCCGGGCTCGAGGTCGGCGACGGGATCCTCTGCGACTCGAAGCTCCAGACGAGCGTGCCGGGCATCTACGCGGCGGGCGACGTCTGCTCCTACGACAGCGTCGTCCACGGGCGGCGGATCCGGGTCGAGCACTGGGACGTGGCGATGCAGCAGGGGATGCACGCGGCGAAGAACATGCTCGGCGCGGACGAGGACTACGACGTCGTGCCCTACTTCTTCAGCGACCTCGCCGACTGGGCCGGCCTCGAGTACGTCGGCCCGGCGAAGGACTGGGACCAGGAGGTCTGGCGCGGCTCGCAGAGAGGACGGCGAGTTCAGCCTCTGGTACCTGCAGGACGGCAAGGTGGCGGGCTGCCTCAGCGTCGGGCGCTCCGAAGACCTCGCCGAGGCCCGCCGATTGCTGGCCGACGGGGTCGACGTGAGCGGCGCGATCGGCACGATCGCCGACGCCGACGCCGATCTGTCGGCGCTCGGCTGACGCCACCGCGCGCCCACTCCAGACGCCGCACCCCACGCTGAGGCGGCGCATCGATATCCTGCGAGGTCGCGTTGCTCCCTGGTGTAATGGCAGCACACCTCTCTCTGGAAGAGGCAGTCGGGGTTCGAGTCCCTGGGGAGCAGTAGTCCGATCACGCTGCTAGCGTCGATTCCTGATGCGTTCCCGGCTGATTTACCTTGCCCTGCCGGCCTTCGTGCTCCTCGCCCTGCTGGCGAGCGGTTGCGGCGGCGGCGGCAGCTCCAGCACGACCACGGCGAAGAAGCCGAAGGTCGAAGAAAAGCCGCAGCTGAGCAAGGCCGAATTCATCACCCAGGGCGACGGCATCTGCGGCGAGGTCAACACCGCGGTCGGCTCGGTGGCGGAATCGACGACTGAATCGACCAGCCAGACGACCCAGACCGCCAACCTCTACATCGGCATGGTGGAAAGCCTGCAGCGCCTCGGTCGGCCGAGCCCGGCGACCGGCTACTCGGAATTCATGGGCGCCGCCGAAAAGCTGGCGTTGGTCGAGGGCGAGATCAAAAAAGCCTCCGAAGCCGAAGAAGGCGAAGCCCTCGAAGCCGCCTCCCAGGAAGCGGTCCCGGCGGTCGAAAACTTCCAGTCAGAGGCGGCGGTCTACGGCTTCGAAGACTGCTCCGAAGGCCCGCACGCCCCCGAAGCCGCGCCGGAAACGAGCACCGGCACCGAAGAAGAAGTGGCCCCGGAAGAATCGGGCGGCATCGAAGTCGCGCCCGAAGAAGAAGTCGCCCCGGAAGAAGAATTCATCCCCGAAGAAGAAGAAGTCGCCCCGGAAGAAGAAGTGGCCCCCGAAACGGGCGGCGCCGGTGGCGAAGTCGAAGAAGTGGCCCCGGAAGAAACCGCGCCGGAATCCGAATCCGGCGGCATCGGCCCCGAATAGCGATCCAGGTCCGTAGCCAGCGGACTAGGTCGCCGAACGCCCGACCGCGGCGACGAGGCTCAAGTCCGGCGGAGTCGCCAGGACCGCCGACGAAGGTCGAGTCCTTCGGGGTCGTCGGGCTTTGGCACCGGGGGGAGCTGGCGCCCGGTTGCCATCGGCGCTTCGCAAGCTGGCGCCCGGGGGTCCGGCCGTTTCGGAGGCGACCCGGGCAGGCTGAGGCCGCCTCCGAAACGGCCGGACTTGTGGGGAGGGTGAGGTGCGGAAGCGGTGCGGGGAACGGGTCCGGGAGTGGTCCGGATTCCGGCCTCGGATACGCGCTGAGTGAGTTGACCCCCCTATAGCGTGGTTAATTCACTCAGCGTGCCCTCCGAGGCGTCGGTCAAGTTCGCCCTCCGAAGTTTGACCACACCCTGGTGGGGTCAAAGTCCAAAGCGCTCTGACTCAACGGTCAGATATCCCCGGACAAGATTTGGTCCCCTATAGGGGACCAAAACCATGGCCACGTGTTTGTAACGCCAACGATCCGCGCGGCTCTGCAACAAATCGCGCCACTTCCCGGCGCCAGTGTGCCCACCGACGCACCGAACCCTCACCACTCCCCGCAGACCGGCCCTCTCGGCGGCGGCCTCAGCCTGCCCGGGCCGCCGCCGAGAGGGCCGTCCCTCAGCCGTCCCGCCGGGGCTCGCCTGCGCCGCTCTACGCCGCGGCGTTCTCTTCCCAGGCTCCGTACAACTTCGCGTAGACGCCGTTGGCGGCGATCAGCTCCTCGTGGGTGCCTTGCTCGGCGATGTTGCCGCCTTCGAGGACGACGATCTTGCCGGCGCGGCGGATCGTGCTCAGGCGGTGGGCGATGACGATCGCGGTGCGGCCGTGGAGCAGGCGCTCGAGGCCTTTCTCGATCGTTTTCTCGGTCCGCACGTCGACGTTCGAGGTCGCCTCGTCGAGGATCAGGATCCGCGGCTCGGCGAGGAGGGCGCGGGCGAAGGCGATCAGCTGCCGCTGGCCCGCCGAGAGCTGGACGCCGCGCTCGCCGACCTGGGTCTCGATCCCGTCCGGCAGGGCCTTGACGAATTCGGTCGCGCCGACCGTGGCGATCGCCTCTTCGATCTCCTCGAGGCTCGCCTCGGGCCGGCCGAAGGCGAGGTTTTCCCGCACGCTGCCGCTGAACAGGAAGCCCTCCTGCGGCACGATCCCGAGCTGGCGCCGCAGCGCCCGCTGCTGCACGCCCTTGAGGTCGTGGCCGTCGACCAGCACGCGGCCTTTCTGCGGGTCGTAGAAGCGCGCCACCAGCTTGGCGAAGGTCGACTTGCCCGCCCCGGTCGCCCCGACCAGCGCCAGCGTCTGCCCCGGCGGCACGTGCAGGTCGACGCCTTCCAGCACCCAGGCGTCATCTCCCACCGCCTCCGCGTCGGTCGTGT
>CAWBRE010000023.1:0-12987 GCA_963791095.1 uncultured Solirubrobacterales bacterium | reverse complement strand
GACAACATGTACGCCGCCGACAACCCGATCGAGCCGATCCTGCCGGTCGGCGGCCCCGACGGTCTGCCCTGGATCAAGGACGTGCTGCGCGCCAAGGACGTGCGCGCGATCTCGGCCTCCCGCGGTGGCGTCCGGGTGACGCTGCGCCGCTAGGAGAACCCGCGATGGAGCTCGCCCACGAGTTCACCTTCAACGCCCGCCTCGCCGACGCGGTGCGGATCGGCGACGGGCCCTACGGCCGCCGTCATATCCGTGAGGTCCTCGGCGGCGAGGTGACCGGCGAGCGCATCAACGGCACTGTCGGCACCGGCGGCTCGGACTGGATCCTGGTCGGCCCCGACGGCTGGGGCCGGCTCGACGTGCGGCTGACGATCCTCACCGACGAGGGGGCGGCGATCTACGTCCAGTACTTCGGCACGATCGAGTACAACGACGCCGCCCACGCGGCCAACGCCGGCGAGCGCTCGAGCGAGTACGGCGACCATTACTTCCGCATCGCCCCGCGACTCGAGACCGGCGACGAGCGCTTCGCCTGGGTGAACCAGACGCTGTTCGTCGGCGAGGGCCGGCTGCACCCCGGCCCGGTGGTCGAATACCGCGTCAGCCGGGTCCTCTGAGAAGCTCGAAAACCGCTTCAGAGCCGCTCCCCGAGCGGGGTTTGGCGATTCTCCAACGCTCGCGACGACAGTCACTACCGCCCCCTCGCGCCGCTCGTACGCTTGGCCTCAAGTCCGGGTTATTACCGAGGAGGAGAGTCGATGAAGTCAACCACCCGTCGCATCGCGCGGGGTTCGAAGTGGCCCTTGTTGGCCATCTTTGCGCTCCTGGCCTGCGCCCTGGTGCTCGCTGCCTGCGGCGGCGGAAGCTCGTCCAGCAGCTCTGAAACCACGACCGCGGCGGAAGAACCCGCTGAAGAAACCACCGGCACCGAAGAAGGCGAAGAAGCCGAAGGTGGCGGGGCGGAAGAATCAGAAGCTTCCGGGGAACCGATCGTGACGCTGACCTACACGGACGTGAACACCGAAGGTCCGCAGTACAAGAACATCGAAGAAACCGAGCGCGTCTACCAGGAATGGATCAACAGCCATGGCGGCATCGGTGGCCGTCCGCTGGAAGCCAAGTTCTGCGACGCCCGCGGCACCCCGACCGCCGCAGCGGCCTGTGCCCGCGAAGCGGTATCCGACAAGGCGGTGGCTGTGGTCGGTAACTTCACCTTCACCGGTGACGCCGTGGTGCCGATTCTGGAAGCCGGTAAAACGGCACTGTTCGGCAACTGCTGCGCGATCTCGCCGTTGGAACTGACCTCGAAGATCAGCTTCCCGATGGGCAACCAGCCGCTCTACGCGGTCGGTCTCGTCCACAAAGCGGTCGAACAGGGATGCAAGAACATCAACGGAGTCATCATCGAAGGTGCTGAAGCCTTCATCCCGCTGATGGAAAACGCCGCCAAAGCGGAAGGCACGAAGATCAACAAGTTCGTGACCCTGCCGGCGACTGCGCAGGACTACAGCCCGCAGGTGGCGGAAGCAACCTCGGGTGGGGCCGACTGTCTGGTGATGGTCGTCTCTGAAACGCCGTACATCGCGTGGATGCCGGCCTTTGCCCAGTCCGGATCCGAAGCCAAAATGTACGGTCCGCAGGGCAACTTCAACGAAAACGCCGTCAAAGGATTCGAATCGACGGTTGAAGGCGACGTTGTCGCGGGCATGTACCCCGACATCTCACTCCCGCAGTGGAGCGAATATCGGGAAGCCCTCGAAAAATACGAAGCCGATTCCGCCCAGGACTACAACAGTCTTGGCGGCATGGGCACCTGGGCAGCCTACGAAGGGTTCAAACAGGTGGTCGAATCCTTGAAAGGCGAAGTCGACAACGAAACGTTCCTGAAGGCGGCTGAAACCGCCGAAATCAACCTGCCGGGTCTGGTCCCGCCGCTCAACATGGCGGAAAACTGGGGCAAAACCGGTGGCCCGAAGGGCTACGAACGTCTCGTCAATCGGTGCGGCACCTTCAGTGAATTCAAAGAAGGCAAGCTGGTGCCGTTGGGCGACGAATTCGAAGATCTGTCCGAAACTGCCGGCGGTACCCAGCCGGAGGATTGCGGGCCGGCCTTCGGCTAGTCCAGTACGTCCCTCGCCCCGGGCATCTGCCCGGGGCGGCGGGCGGTTTCACCTACGCACCACACGCACTACCACAGCACGAGTTCCGATTCACCGCACACAAGCTTTTGACGCGTAACCAGTACCGGGTCTGAGGAGAGGGCACCAGTGGAAGAAGTAATTCGTTTCGCGCTTTTGGGATTGGGAATCGGCGCGACCTACGCGCTCGCTTCGCAGGGCCTGATCATCGTCTACCGAGGGTCAGGCGTACTGAACTTCGCCTTGGGCGCGATCGGCATGGCCGGCGCCTACGTCTGGTGGGAGCTGAACACGAATCAGGGATGGGCCTTCCTGCCCTCCTTGATCGCCGGGGTTCTCTTCGCCGCCGTCATCGGCGGCCTCGTCCACCTCTTGATCATGAGGCCGCTGCGCCACAGCGCGCCGCTGGTCAGGGTGATCGCGACGCTCGGGGTGCTGATCACGATCCAGTCGATCGCGATCCTGCGCTACACCGCCACCTCGAAATTCGTCCCCTCGGCGTTGCCGACGGACATCGTCCACCTCCACAACACGATCGTCATCTCGGCCGACCGGCTGATCCTGCTCGGGATCGCCGCGGCGCTGACGCTCGGCCTCTGGCTCTTCTATCGGTACACCCGCTTCGGCCTCTCCACCGCGGCGGTGGCCGAGTCGGAGCGCTCGGCCTCGGCGCTCGGCCTCTCGCCGGATACGATCGCGACGCTGAACTGGGCGCTCGGCTGCGGCCTCGCCGGGCTGGCGGCGATCCTGATCGTCCCGATCGTCACCCTGCAGCCGGCGGTGCTCACCAACCTGGTGCTGGCGGCGACCGCCGCCGCCCTGGTGGCGGGCTTCCGCTCCTTCCCGACCGCGCTGGTCGTCGGCCTCGTCGTCGGCATCGCGCAGACGGAGGTGACGCGGTACGTCTCGCAGACCGGCGTCGGCACGGCGGTCCCGTTCGTGATCATCGTGATCTGGCTGATGGCCCGGGGCCAGGCGCTGCCACTGCGCGACTACCTCCTGCAGCGCCTGCCGACGATCGGCACCGGCCGCATCAACTGGCCCGGCATCGGGGTCGGCGCGATCGTCGGCCTGGTCCTGCTCTCGATCATGACCCCGATCTGGATCGACGCGATCACGGTGACGCTCTGCATCGGCGTGATCCTGCTCTCGATCGTCGTCCTCACCGGCTACACCGGGCAGCTCTCGCTGGCCCAGTTCGCCTTCGCCGGGTTCGGCGCCTACGTCGCCGGGCGATTGTTGGCGACCACCGGCATGCCGTTGATCCTCGGCGTGATTATCGGCGTCGCCGCCACCGTCCCGCTGGGCCTGCTGTTCGGCCTGCCGGCGGTGCGAACGCGCGGGATCAACCTGGCGATCGTCACCTTGGGCCTCGGCAGCGCGGTGGAGCTGGTGCTGTTCGGCAACACCGACTTCACCGGCGGCTTCGGCGGCACCCAGATCGGCGAACCGGTCCTCTTCGGGCTCAACATCAACGCCGCCTCACACCCGACCCGCTACGGGCTGGTCGCGCTCGGCTGCCTGATCGTCGTCGGCCTGATCGTCTCCAACCTGCGCCGCGGGAGATCCGGGCGCCGGCTGATCGCGGTGCGCACCAACGAGCGCGCCGCGGCGGCACTCGGGATCAGCGTCCCCGGGGCGAAGCTCTACGCCTTCGCGGTCGGCGCCGCGATCGCCGGCCTCGGCGGCATCCTGCTCGCCTTCCGCTCGACCTCGATCAACTACTCCGAATTCACCTCGTTCACCTCGATCACGATGGTCGCCTACGCGATGATCGGCGGCATCGGCTACCTGTTCGGCCCGGTGATCGGCGCCACCCTGGCGCCCGGCGCCTTCTCCGAACGGCTGCTGAACTCGATCGACAGCGGGATCGGCAAGTACATCTCGCTGATCGGCGGCGTCTCGCTGATCGTGCTGCTGCTGCTGAACCAGAACGGCGTGGTCAAAGAGCAGATCGCCCAGATCGCCTTCTTCCGCAGGAAGCTCGGCGCCGTGCTGCCGTTCCTGGCCGAGAAGGAGAAGCCGCCGCGCGAGCTGCCGGCGATGAGCGGGGAAAAGACGAAGGTCACGCCGATGACGCTCGAGGTGCAGGGCCTGACCGTCAAATACGGGGGCACCACCGCCGTCGACGACGCCACCCTGACCGTGCGGCCGGGCCAGGTGCTGGGGCTGATCGGCCCGAACGGCGCCGGCAAGACCTCGCTGATCGACGCCGTCACCGGCTTCACCAAAATGGCGCCCGGCTCGAAACTGCTGCTCGACGGCAAGGACATCAGCAAGCTGTCGGCGACGAGACGCTCGCGGCTCGGCCTCGGGCGCTCGTTCCAGTCGCTGGAGCTGTTCGAGGACTCGACCGTGCTCGACAACCTGCGCGCCGCCTCCGACCCGCGCGACATGGGCTCCTACGCCCGTGACCTGATCTGGCCGGTGAACGCGCCGCTGCCGGACACGGTGCTGGCGACGATCAAAGAGTTCGCCCTCGAGGACGATCTCGATCGCCTGGTCGAGGACCTGCCCTACGGTCAGCGGCGGCTGCTGGCGATGGCCCGCGCCGTCGCCACCGAGTCGAGCGTGCTGCTGCTCGACGAGCCCGCCGCCGGCCTCGGCGACGCGGAGACGGCGGAGCTCGCCCACCTGGTCGGCCGCCTCGCCAAGGAGTGGGGGATGGCGGTGCTGGTGGTCGAGCACGACATGAACTTCGTGATGTCGGTCTGCGACGAGCTGCACGTGCTCGACTTCGGCCGCACGATCGCCACCGGCAAGCCGAGCGAAGTCCGCAACGACCCGGCCGTGATCGCCGCCTACCTGGGCGAAGAAGAGGACGCGCACACGACGTCCGCCTCGGTCCGGTCGGCACCACCGCAATCGATTCTCGGAACGGAGGGCGTCTCGTGATGGCCACCTCTACTGCCCCGGTGATCTCGGTCAAGGGGATGTGCACCGGCTACGCCGGGCAGCCCGTCGTCCACGACCTCTCCTTCGACGTGCTGCCGGGCGAAGTGCTCTGCCTGCTCGGGCCCAACGGGGCGGGCAAGACGACGACGATGCTCGCACTGGCGGGCGAACTGCCGCTGATCGACGGTGAGATCGACTTCGCCGGCGTCGGACCGAAGGCGCCGCTCTACAAACGGGCGCGCAACGGGATGGCGTTCGTCACCGAAGAGCGCTCGATCTTCAAGGGGATGACCCTGCGCGACAACCTGCGGATCGGCGGCGTCTCGGTCGACGAGGCGGTCGAGCTCTTCCCCGAGCTGGGCAAGCGCCTCGGCGTCCGCGGCGGCCTCCTCTCCGGCGGCGAGCAGCAGATGCTGACCCTCGCCCGGGCGCTCGGCCGCAAGCCGCGCCTCCTGCTCGCCGACGAGCTCTCGCTCGGCCTCGCGCCGCTGGTCGTCGACCGGCTGCTGCAGGCGGTGCGCGCGGCGGCGGACGACCACGGCACCGCGGTGATCATGGTCGAGCAGCACGCCCACAAGGCGCTCAACTACACCGACCACGCGATCGTCATGCGCCGCGGCAGCGTCGGCCTCGACCTCACCGGCGAAGACGCCCGCACCCGGATCGGCGAGGTCGAGCAGGCCTACCTGACGAGCGCCGGCGGCGACGCGAGCGACCTGGCCGCCGAGACCGCGCCGCAGACCAACCACGCCGGCTGAGCGGGCGCCCGCGCCGGCACAGAGGTTGATGGGCCGAAAACCCGTCCTATAGGGCTGGTTTTCGGCCCATCAACATGCTGCGGCGGCTGGCAGGCGCGGTCAGCTGCCAGACGTCGACGTCCAGGTCGAGGCCGGGGTGGTGCACCGCGCCCTCGATCGTCATCCCGATTTTGGCCGCGACGCGCCTCGAGGCAGCGTTGTCGGGGTGGATGATCGAGATCAATTCGTCGAGGCCGAGCCGCCCGAAGGCGTCGTCGCGGACCGCGGCGGCCGCCTCGGTGGCGAGGCCACGGCCCCACGCGTCCCGCGCCAGGCGCCAGCCGAGCTCCGGCCGGTGAGCGACCTCCGGGAGGAAGGTGGGGTGGCCGATGCCGACGAAGCCGATGAAGCGGCCCGGCGATGGCTTTTCCCGTGACTCGACCGCGAAGAAGCCGAAGCCGTGTTGCTCCCAATGCTCGACGCAGCGCTCGCTGAAGCGGGCGGCGGGAGGCAGGGGAGGATTGAGGTACCGCGTGACCTCCGGATCGGCGTTGATCGCCTCGAGGTCGGCCGCATCGCCGGGGAGCCACCGCCGCAGCGTCAGGCGCGGGGTCCGGAGGGTCGGCTCACGGTCCATCGCCCCTGACGATACGGCGCCGGCCGGCACAGAGGTTGATGGGCCGAAAAGTCCTCTATATCTGGAGTTTTCGGCCCATCAACATTGAGCCTCGCTAGCTGACGGGGACCAGGCGGGCGCTTTCGGTGTCGAGGGCGCTCCAGTCGTCGTGGCGCCCGTAGTGGAATGGGAGGAACACGTCGGCGGGGGTGGTGGCGACCGCCTCGCACTTGCCGATCAGGTCGCACTCCATATAGCTCGCTTTGATCACCGAGCGGACCGGGCAGCTCGTCGAGCGGGTCGTGCACGGTGCCGCGGAGGACGACCGAGCCGGCGCCCTCCATCGAGGCCGTGGCGTGGACGTCGAACTTGGCGCGGGTGAGGATCGCGTCCTCCTCGAGACCTTGCCCGTCGGCCGCGGGGCGCGCCTTGAAGTTGAAGTTGTAGCCCTCGGCATCGAAGGCCCCGGTGTCGGTGTTCATCTCCGCCTGCAACTCGACGATCCGCACGCCGCCGCGATCGATGTAGCCGCGGAACGCGTCGCCGCGCCGCAGGAGGTTCGAGTCGGCGATCTTCTTCGGCTCGCCGAACAGGTCGCGACCGTAGATCGTCGGCATGTCGTTGTCCATGTACATCGCCAGCACGTACTCGCCGTCGATCCCTTCGTGGCGGGCCGCGACGTAGATCGAGCCGCCGTAGAAATCACCGACGCAGTTCGACTGCCAGCGGCCGACCATGGCCCGCACGGTTGGTGCCTCGACCGCTTCCAGCGGCGGCGGCAGTACTTCGGCGATCACGCTCTCGTCGGTGGTGAATTCCACCGACAGCATCTGCCCCCCGACGAACCGCGGAAAGCTCAGCGCATGCTCGATGCGGGCGATCTCCTCGGAGCTCTTGACGAATCCCATCTCTCATCCTCCTGGTTAGAGCCGTTCTCTCGACCCTAGGAGGCCCGGGGTCACCGGTGGCGGAGAGATCGAGCGGGCCTTGGTGGAGATCCAAAGGGGAAAGGGACGCGGCCCTCTCGGCGGCAGCCGGGCGGGCTGAGGCCGCCGCCGAGAGGGCCGGGTTACGGGGAGACCGCCAGGGTGCGGGCGCGCGGCGCGTTTCGTCGAGGGTTCGCGGGGGAGGCGCCTCGCGCGGCGCACGTCACAGAGATGCCGGGAACCTCAACGGTCAGGAATTTGCGTGGTTACTTATCCACCTATGAGGGGGATAAGGAACCGCGCAGTTATCTGACCGTTCGAATCTATCGCCAAATCGCAACGGCTCCGCACCCGGGCGTCTCGGAGGCGGCCTCAGCCTGCCCCGGTCGCCTCCGAGACGCCCGGGCCCGCCGAACCCCGGCCGCAGGGGCACGGACCCTGACCCGTCCCCGGCTGCAGAGAACCGGGCCCTTGCCCGCCCTCGATCGGGCCCTAGAAGGAGGAGGCGCCGTTGCCGGGGCCGTTGCTGCCCACCGGCTCGGGAGTGGGGTCGCCGGTGGCGGAGAGATCGAGGATCTCCTGGTGGAGGTCCAGGCCGCGGCGCTCCCAGGCGGTGCGCCAGTCGTTGATGTGGCGGCGCATGACCGCGGCGGCGGTGTCGGGGTCGCGGACTTCGATCTCCTCGACGATGCGGCGGTGGTATTTGGTCGCGTGTTCGGCCATGTCGCGGGTGTCCATGAAGCGGTAGAGGGCCGGCATCAGGAGTTGGGAGATCGGCTCGCGGGCGATGATCAGCGCCGGGTTGGCGGAGATCTCGGCCAGCATCGAGTGGAATTCGACGTCGAGGCGGCTCCACTCGGCGAGGTGCCCGAGGTGCTCTTCCTGGGCGGTCATCGAGTCGTGCAGCTCTTTGAGGTCGCTTTTGTCGGCCCGCATCGCGGCGAACCTCGTCAGCTCCGGGTCGAGGGTCATCATCGCCTCGTGCAGGTGGTGGAAGGTGACGTTGTGCTGGCGCAGGACGCGGCGCAGCTCGCGGAAGCCGGGATCCTCGCTGCGATCGGCGACGACCATGATCCGCGGGCTCGCCCGCTCGACCAGGCCGCCCTGTTCGAGCAGCCGCAGCGCCTCGCGCACGGTCGAGCGGCTCACGCCGGCCTGCTCGGCGAGGGCGCTCTCCGAGGGCAGGCGGTCGCCGACGCGCAGATCCCCGGAGGTGATCCGCTCCCTCAGCAGCCCCGCCAGCTGCTCATATGCTCGGGCGATCTTTATCGGCTGAACGAGCGACGGCTCGGTGCTCATGCACTACCCCGCGAATACGACATGAAATGGAGACTATCCTTCGGCTACGAGGGCATCCGCGGCGCCTGAAACGGCTTTGGAGGTTGGCATCAACGCCTTCTCCAGATCCGGGCTGAACGGCATCGGTACCGAGGGGGTACCAATTCGTCTCACCGGCGTTCGCAATTCGTCGAAGAGCTCGGTGCTGACCCGGGCCGCGATCTCGGCGCCGGCGCCGAAGTCGGTGACCGCCTCGTGGACGACCAGCAGCCGCCCGGTCTTCCGCACCGAGGCGTAGATCGTGTCCATGTCGAGCGGGGTCAGCGAGCGCAGGTCGATCACCTCGAGGTCGGCGTCGCCTTCCTCGGCGGCGGCGAGGCAGACCCGCAGCATCTGCCCGTAGGTGACGACCGTGACCTGCCCGCCCGCGCGGGCGACCCGGGCCTTGCCCAGCGGCAGCGGGTCGGCGTCGATGTCGCCCTTGCTGCCGTAGAGGCGGCGGTTCTCGATGAAGACGACCGGGTTCGGATCACGCACCGACTCCAGCAGCAGGTCGCGCGCGTCGGCGACGGTCGCCGGCAGCACCACTTTCAGCCCGGGGACGTGGGCGAACCAGGCCTCGAGGCTCTGCGAGTGCTGGGCGCCCGCCGCTTTGCCGGCCCCCGTCTGCATGCGGAAGACGACCGGGATCTCCAGCGCCCCGGCGGTCATGTAGCGGAGCTTCGCCGCCTGGTTCAGGATCGGGTCGAGGCAGACGCCGACGAAGTCCATGAACATGATCTCGACGATCGGCCGCAACCCGGTCATCGCCGCGCCGACGGCGGCGCCGACGTAGCCCATCTCGGCGATCGGCGCGTCGATCACCCGCTCCGGGCCGAAGCGGTCGAAGAGGCCGCGGGTGACGCGGAAGATGCCGCCGCCCGCGCCGACGTCGATGCCGAGGACGATGACCCGCTCGTCCTCTTCGATCGCCGTCGCCATGCCCTCGTTGAGGGCTTCGATGTAGCGCACCTCGGCGACCTGAGTGCTAGCTGCCGTAGACATCCGCGTAGGCCTCCTCGGGGTCGGGTGCGGGGAGGGTGCGGGCGCGCTCGATCGAGGCCTCGACCCCGGCGAGCGCCTCGGCGCGGATCAGGTCGAGCTCCTCCGAGGAGGCATCGCCGCCCTCGGTGAGGCGCGCGGCGGAGACCTCGAGCGGGTCGCGCGCCCGCCACTCGGTCGCCTCGTCCTCGGGCTTATAGGGCTGCGAGTCGCCCTCGTAGTGGCCGTGCCAGCGGTACGTTTCGGCCTCGATCAGGAAGGGCCCGTCGCCGGCCCGGCAGCGGGCGGCGGCCTCGGCGGTGAGGGCGGCGACCGCGACGGCGTCGTTGCCGTCGACCGTCCGCGCCTCGATCCCGTAGGCGCCGCAGCGATCGACCACGGCGGGGACGCGGGTCAGCGTGCGGCTGTCGGAGAACTCGGCGTAGATGTTGTTCTCGCAGACGAAGATCACCGGCAGGTCCCAGATCGCGGCCAGGTTGACGGCCTCGTGGAAGGCGCCCTGGTTGACCGCGCCCTCGCCGAAGAAGGCGACCGCGACGCGGCCCTGCTTCAGGTGCTTGCTCGACATCCCGGCGCCGACCGCGAGCGGCAGCGAAGCGCCGACGATCGCGTTCGCCCCGAGCAGTCCTTTGCGCGGGTCGGCGATGTGCATCGAGCCGCCCTTGCCGTGGCAGATGCCGGCGCCGCGGGCGAAGAGCTCGGCCATCATCGAGTCGACCTCCATCCCGCGGGCCAGACAGTGGCCGTGGCCGCGGTGGGTGGTGGCGACGTAGTCGTCGTCCTGGAGCGCCCGGCCGACGCCGGCGGCGACCGCCTCCTGGCCCAGCGAGGTGTGGACGAAACCGGGGATCTCGCCATCGCGGTAGAGCTCGGCGACGCGGGTCTCGAAGGCGCGGATCAGCGCCATCGTGGTGAACAGGTCGCGCTCGGGAACGGGAGGGGAGGCGGCCTGCGCAGCCTCGGTGTTTGTGCTCATTGTCGCTGAATATATGTCAGAGTGTCCGATTGTTGCAAGGCCTAAAACGCGTTTGACGGCCAATAGGTCGCCGTGTAAGGTCGATAGTCAGACGATAATCCGGAATCGCTGTGGGAGGCATTTCGGATTCGTCGGTTTGTCCGGGGAAGAGGAGAGGGCTGTTTCGTTGATCACCGACGTGGTGCTGCCACAGATGGGTCTCGAGGTCGCCGAGGGCGTCGTCCTCGCGCTGCCGGTCGAGGTCGGTCAGACCGTCGCCGAGGGCGACGTGATCGCCGAGGTCGAGACCGACAAGGCCATTGCCGAGGTCCCCGCCTCGCGCTCCGGGGTGATCGTCGCGATCGAGGTCGCGCTCGAGGACACGATCCCGATCGGCACCGTGATCGTCCGCATCGCCGACTCCGCCGACGAGTCCGCGGAGGCTCCCGCTCCTTCACCTGAACCAGCACCTGAGCCCGTCGCGGTCGCCTCCAACGGCGCCGCCGCCGAAGGCGCCAACGGCGCGCGCCGCCTGCGCGCCGCGCCGATCGCTCGCCGCGCCGCCGAGGCGCACGGCATCGACCTTCAACTTGTCACCGGGACCGGCCCGTCCGGACGCATCACTCTCGGTGACATCGAGCGGGTGGTCGCCGAGCGCGATGACTCTCCCGCCGAACCCCAGGCGCCCGCCGCCGTCACCCCCGACAAGAGCGGCGGCGGGCGTCTGGAAAAACTCTCCGCCACCCGCCAGTCGATCGCCCGTCGGCTCAGCGAGTCCCAGCTCGTCCCCCAGTACACGCTTACCCGGGAGATCGACGCCGGCTGGCTGCTCGCCGAGAAGGCCCGCCTCACCGCCGCGGGCCCGATCAAGGTCGGCGTCCTCGACCTCCTCCTGGTCGGCCTCGCCGAGACGATCTCCCGCCACCGCCAGCTCGCCGCCTCCTTCGTCGGGGCCGCCGATGGCGAGCCGCCCGCTTATCGCCACCCCGAGGCGATCGACCTCGGCGTCGCCGTCGCCACCGACCGGGGGCTGCTGGTCCCGGTGATCCGCGGCGCCGAGGCCCGGTCCGTCTCCGAGCTGGTGCTGGAGCGCAGCCGCCTGGTCGAGCTGACCCGCGCCGGCCGGCTCGGCCCCGCCGACATGGGCGGCGCCGCGGCGACCCTCTCCAGCCTCGGCACCTTCGGCGTCGACCAGTTCAGCGCGATGCTTAACCCGGGGGAGAGCGCGATCCTCGCCGCCGGCCGGGCGGTCGAGCGGCTGGTCCCGCGCGAGCGCGGCATCGCCGTCGCGCCGATGATCTCCCTCACCTTCACCTTCGACCACCGGGTCGTCGACGGCGCCGTCGGTGGCGCCGCGCTCTCGGAGCTCGCCGACCTCCTCGAAGGGGGGATCGAGTGGCCGACGTGAGCGAGCGCCTCAGCGGCACCGCCCTCGTCGTCGGCGGCTCCTCCGGGATCGGCCGCTCCTGCGTCGAGTCGCTCGCCGCCGCCGGCTGGTCGACCGCGGTCTTCGACCTGAAGCCGGAGCCCGGCGAAGACGCGATCGCCCTCGACGTGCGCGATCGCGAAGCGGTCTTCGCCGCGGTCGCCGAGCTGGTCGAGGCGAAGGGGCCGCTGGGCACCGTCGTCTACGCCGCCGGCACCGCCCGCGTCACCCCGATCCTCGAGGTGCAGCCGAAAGAATGGGAGCTCGTCCTCGGTGTCAACCTGACCGGCGCCTTCCACGCCCTGCAGGCGAGCGCCCCGCACATCGCCAACGGCGGCTCCTTCACCGCGATCTCCTCGATCGACTCGCAGAATCCGGTCCCCGGGCTCGCCCCCTACTGCGCCTCGAAGGCCGGGGTCGAGGCGCTGGTCCGCTCCGCCGCGCTGGAGCTCGGCCCGGCCGGCGTCCGCGCCAACGCGGTGCTGCCGGGGCTCGTCCGCACGCCCCTGATGGAAGCGCAGCTCCAGCGCCCCGGGGTCGAAGAGGCCTTCCTCGCCCAGACGCCGCTGCGCGGCATCGCCGCCGGCGCCGAGATCGGCGACGTCGTCGCCTTCCTCGCCTCGCCCGCGGCGCGCTGGATCACCGGCGCCTCGATCCCGGTCGACGGCGGCATGGCACTTACCGAGCACCCGAAGCTCGACCCAGATCACTGACCGCCCCCCAAGAACTGCAACTGACCCCACCCGCCTAGAGCACGAAGGAAAGGACACCCCCCGAAGATGGCCACCGAGCAACAGTCCCTATCGAGCGGCATCAGCGTCGACAGGGCCGAGCAGCTCCTCAGCGAATTCGTCGCCATCCCCAGCGTGGTCGGCGACAAGACCACCGCCCACCTCTGGATGACCGCGCGGCTCGAGGAGATCGGGATGACGGTCGAGCACTACCCGGTCGAGGGCCGCACCGCCCCGTTCGTGC
>CAWBRE010000022.1:0-3925 GCA_963791095.1 uncultured Solirubrobacterales bacterium | reverse complement strand
GAGGTCCGATCTGAGACATGGGTTGATTATCGGCGAACCGGCCCCGATTGGTGAGTGACAATCCTGAGAATCGGCGGGGTGGGTCGTTCGGCGCCGCGCCCGCTCACACCTGCCCTACTGCGGCGGCTTCTCGGCGAGCACGTCCACCTGCTCGACGGTCGGCTGCTCGAACAGCTCGCCCGTTTTGGCGGCCAGCGCCTGCCCGACCGCGCCGTTGAGGTGCGCCTGGCGTCCGCTGTCGTCGGGGAACGCGTCGAAGATGCCGAACGACGAAGGCCCGAACCGGATGGCGAACCAGCGGTCCGTGTCCGGCTCCTGCTGGACCAGCTCGAGACCTTGATCGAGGAAGCTCGCGACATCGTCCTCCTTCCCCGGTAGCGCCTCGAGGCGGACGAACAGTCCGACGTTCACTTGAGTGGCCATGTGATTCGCTCCTTTGTCTCGGTGGATGGCCGCGGCCGAGTTGGCGTTCTGAGCGCGTTCGTCACGGCTTCCCTTCGCTCCCATGCGCAACCGAGATCCTTACCCCGACACGCGAGCGGCAAACTGAGCAAAATCTTCGGCACCCCCCCTTGAACCGCGGGTCGCCGCGCCTACCTCCCCAAGTGCACACGTCGAAGCACGAAAGGGAGGAACGAGATGGCCAGTGAGCTGAACGGCAAACGGGTGGCGATCCTCGCCACGGACGGGGTCGAGCGGGTGGAGTTGGAGCAGCCGCGTGAAGCGGTCACCGACGCCGGCGCGGAGACCGAGCTGCTCTCGATCCACGAAGGCGAGATCGCGGCGCGCAACAACGACCTCGAAGACGCCGGCACGTTCTCGGTCGACAGGGTCGTCGCCGACGCCTCGGTCGACGACTACGACGCCCTGCTGCTGCCGGGCGGGACGGTGAACCCGGACAAACTGCGGATGGATGAGGACGCGGTCGGATTCGTCCGCGATTTCTTCAGCTCCGGCAAGCCGATCGGCACGATCTGCCACGGCCCCTGGACCCTGGTCGAGGCCGGCGTGGTGAAAGGGCGGCAGATCACCTCGTTCCCGAGCCTGCGGACCGATCTCCGCAACGCCGGCGCCGAGGTGCTCGATCAGGAGGTAGTCGCCGACGTGGGCCTGGTCTCGAGCCGGAGCCCGGACGACCTGCCCGCCTTCTGCGCCAAGATCGTCGAGGAGTTCGCCGAAGCCGGCCACGACGCCCGGGTCGGGACCGCGACGGGGGGTGCTTCGTCATGAAGGCCATCGTCTACAACGGGCCCCGCGACGTTGCCGTCGACGAGGTCGAGGACGCCCGGATCGAAGAGCCGACCGACGCGCTGGTGCGGATCACGAGCACCAACATCTGCGGTTCGGACCTGCACATGTACGAGGGCCGGACCGATTTCGAACAGGGTCGCACCTTCGGCCACGAGAACCTCGGCGTGGTCGAGGAGGTGGGCGACGCCGTCCAGCGGCTGAAGGTCGGCGACTGGGTCGCGATCCCGTTCAACGTCGCCTGCGGGTTCTGCGTGAATTGCGCGCGAGGGCTGACCAATTACTGCCTGACCGCGCAGCCGATGGAGAACATGGCGGGCGCGGCGTACGGCTTCGCCGACATGGGGCCGTGGCAGGGCGGACAGGCCGAGTACCTCCGCGTTCCCTGGGCGGACTTCAACGCGCTGCGCCTGCCCGAGGACGCCGAGGAGAAGCAGGACGACTACGTCATGCTCGCCGACATCTTCCCGACCGGCTGGCACGCCACCGAGCTCGCCGGACTTCGGCCCGGCGAGTCGATCGTCATCTACGGCGCCGGCCCGGTCGGCCTGATGGCGGCACACTCGGCGATGATCAAGGGTGCCTGCGAGGTCATGGTGGTCGACCGCCATCCCGACCGGCTACGGCTGGCGGAGTCGATCGGGGCTGTCGCGATCGACGACTCCGAGGAGGACCCGGTCGAACGCGTCAAAGAGGAGACCAACGGCCTCGGGGCGCATCGCGGATGCGAGTGCGTCGGCTACCAGGCGCACGATCCGCAGGGCGAGGAGCATCCAAACCTGACCCTCAACCGTCTGGTCGACTCGGTCCGCTTCACCGGCGGCATCGGCGTCGTCGGCGTGTTCGTCCCCGAAGATCCCGGCGGCCCCGACGAGCTTGCCAAACAGGGCGAGGTGGCGTTCAACTTCGGCATGTTCTGGTTCAAGGGCCAGACGCTGGGCAGCGGCCAGTGTCCGGTGAAGAGGTACAACCGACAGCTGCGGAACCTCATCTACGCCGAGCGCGCGCAGCCTTCGTTCATCGTCTCGCACCGCCTCGGGCTCGATCGTGGGCCGGACGCCTACGAGCATTTCGACAGCCGCGAGGACGGCTGGACGAAGGTGATCCTGAAGCCCGGTCAGAACGGAGCCGGTGGCTGAGCCGGACGACAGAAGACGAACTCCGGAGATCCGCATCCGACGAGTGGAAGGTCAGGATGACGCGAAACGAATGCCCCAGCTGCCGGCTTCGGATCAATTCACCGCAGCCGCCGGTGCACTGTCCGCGCTGCCTTGCCCGCGGTCGCGGGCGGTTCGAGATGCTGTCGGACGGCCCGGCCGTCCGTGCTCTCCACGCGGCGGTCGATGCTCACCCGACCGAACCCCGGATCGACGTGCAGGAGTACGTCCGCTGGGCGGAGTGTCGGGAGATCGCGGTGCGAGGCGAGTTCGACTCGTCCGCCTGCCCGTTGGTCCAGAGAGTGCTCGAGAAGACCGTCGGCGCCGGACTGCCCTGCGTCACCCTCGATCTCCGGGGTTGCGACTTCCTTGACGCCCACGCCTTGGCCCTGATCGCGCGGATCGGGGAGCGCTTCGAGCGCCACGGACAGGAGTTCGTCGTCCGCCCTCCGACCGGCGGGCAGGCGGCGAGAATCCTGAGGATGACCGGTATCACCGACCTCGCCCCGTCGGATAGCGGCGCGATGGAGGCGTTCGTGCCGGAGCAGGTCTGAGTGGCACCTGGCCGAGATCGAGCGGCCCTACTTCCCCGGGACGTCCGGTGCCATGCCGGCCGTCTGGCGGAGTTTCCCGAGCGAGCGCTCCTCCAGTTGCCTGATCCGCTCGACGCTGAGTTCGAGCTCCATTCCGATCTCCCGCAGCGTCCGCTGCCGGCAGTCGATCCCGAAGTGGGCGAAGACGATGCGCCGCTCGCGCTCCTCCAGGCAGGCGGCGAGATCCCGCACGTTCTCGCCGTCGGCGTGGTCGACGATCCGTTCGTAGTCCTCCTCCGTGGCCGGATCGGCGACTCGCCCGGCGAAGGTTCCCGCGATCTCCCCGTCGCCGGGAGGTCGCGCCTGCAGGCTGCTCGGAGCGCGCTCGACCGAGATCAGGTGCTGGACCTGCTCCAGCGGCATCTGCGCGCTCCTCGCGAGCTCGGGGTCGGAGGGCTCACGCCGGTTCGCCTGGAAGAAGGCGGAGCGCGCCCGCTTCATCTGGACGAGTTTGCGGGCCGCTCCGTCGGAGAGGACGACGGGACTGGTCAGCTCGGCGACGAGCTGCTGCATCGCCCCCCGGACCCACCACGAGGCGTAGGCCCAGAACGGCGATTCGTAGCGCTGGTCGTAGCGACGCGCGGCGCGCAGGAGGCCGACGACGCCCTCCTGCCGGAGCTCCTGGCGCTCCAAGGTGCGGAAGCTCCGGTAGTGGCTCGCGACCCGGTCGATCGCGGGCATGAAGGCCGCGATCAGCTCCTCGGTGGCGGCGCGGTCACCGGCCTCGGTCCGGGCGAGAAGAAAGCGCTCTCGGGCCATGGGGAGAGGCGAGCTGTCTGGTTGCGCGTCCTCGCGCAAAACGCCCTTCTTCCGGTTCGACCGTCGGCGGACCGGGGGCGGCTTTTCCGCGAGTCTGCGGGACCATCAGGCCACCCGGGTTCCCTTTTCCCAGACGGGAATCACCGTACCACCGGTCCTTAAACCTCT
>CAWBRE010000021.1:0-46861 GCA_963791095.1 uncultured Solirubrobacterales bacterium | reverse complement strand
GGCCGAGCTCGACGCGAAGCTGGTCGCCGACCGGATCGACGTCACCCTGCCCGGGGCGCCGCCGCGGCCGCTCGGCCACCAGCACCTGATCGCCCGCACCACGCGGCTGATCGAGGACATCATGGTCGGGCTCGGCTACGAGGTCGCCGAAGGCCCGGAGATCGAGCACGACTACTACAACTTCACCGCCCTGAACCACCCCGCCGACCACCCGGCGCGGATGCTCCAGGACACCTTCTACATCCAGTCCCAGCCGGACGTGCTGCTGCGCACCCATACCTCGCCGATGCAGATCCGGGCGATGGAGACGCAGGGCCCGCCGCTCTTCATCGTCATCCCCGGCAAGGTCTACCGGCGCGACTCCGACGCCACCCACAGCCCGATGTTCCACCAGATGGAGGGGCTGGCCGTGGCCGAGGGGCTGACCCTCGCCGACCTGCAGGGGACGCTGCTGGCGATGTCGCGGGCGCTCTTCGGCGACACCCGCGAGGTGCGGCTGCGGCCCCACTACTTCCCCTTCACCGAGCCGAGCGTCGAGGTCGACGTCTCCTGCTTCCAGTGCGAGGGCACCGGCGTGCTGGCGAACGGCGAGCGCTGCAACCTCTGCAAGGGCCAGGGCTGGATCGAGATCCTCGGCGCCGGGATGGTCGACCCGAACGTGCTCGGCTTCGTCAAGGAGAAGGGCTACGACCCGGAGATGGTCTCCGGCTTCGCCTTCGGCCTGGGGATCGAGCGGGTGGCGATGCTGCGCCACTCGATCCCCGACCTGCGGCGCTTCTTCGACAACGACGTGCGGATGCTGGAGCAGTTCGCATGAGGGTGCCGTACAGCTGGCTGCGCGAGTACTGCGACCCCGGCGTCCCGGTCGAGGAGCTGGCCGAGCGGCTGGTGATGACCGGCACCGAGGTCGAGCGGATCGACGTCGTCGGCCCGCCGAGCCCGGACAACTTCGTCGTCGGCAAGGTGACCGAGGCGGTCCAGCACCCCGACGCCGACCGGCTGCGCGTCTGCACGGTCGAGGTCGGAGAGGAGGGCCCGCGGACGATCGTCTGCGGCGCCCCCAACGTCGCCGCCGGGCAGACCGTCGCGGTGGCGCTCCCCGGCGCCCGGATGCCGGGCGGCGAGAAGCTGCGCAAGGCGAAGCTCCGCGGGGTCGCCTCGGAAGGGATGATCCTCGCCGCCGACGAGCTCGAGATCGGCGAGGACCACGACGGCATCCTGGTGCTCGACGACGCGCTCGCCGCGGGCACGCCGCTGGGCGAGGTGATCCCGCTGGCCGAGCCGGTGCTGGAGATCGAGGTGACCCCGAACCGCAGCGACTGCTTCGGCGTCTTCGGGGTCGCCCGCGAGGTGCACGCCGTGACCGGGGCGCCGCTCGCCGCCGAGCCGTGGGCGCAGGACGCCCCGGCGACCGGCGAGGGCACCGCCGCGGACTTCGCCAAGGTCACGGTCGAGGTCCCCGACCTCTGCCCGCGCTTCACCGCCCGCGTCTTCAAGGGCGTGCAGATCGGCCCCTCGCCGCTGTGGCTGCAGGAGCGGCTCTCGGCTGCCGGGATGCGGCCGATCTCCAACGTCGTCGACATCACCAACTACGTGATGCTGCTGACCGCGCAGCCGCTGCACGCCTACGACCTGGCCAAGCTACCCGGTGGCGAGCTGATCGTCCGCACCGCGGAGCCGGGGGAGAAGATGACGACCCTCGACGGGGTGGAGCGGGAGCTCGACGCCGAGACCGTGCTGGTCTGCGATCGCGACCAGCCGACCGGGATCGCGGCGGTGATGGGTGGCCAGGTCTCCGAGGTATCGGAGGAGACCACCGAGGTGCTGCTCGAGGTGGCGAACTGGAACGGGGCGAACGTGCTGCGGACCTCGCGCCGGCTCTCGCTGCGCTCGGAGGCCTCGGCGCGGTTCGAGAAGCAGCTCCACCCGGCCCTGACGATGCGGGCCCAGGCGATCGCCTCGCGGCTCCTGGTCGAGCTCTGCGGCGCCACCCTGGTGCCGGGGACGATCGACGTCGCCGCCCCCGATCCCGAACCGCACACCCTGCGGCTGCGCGGCGCCCGGGTGACCGGGATCCTCGGCATGGAGATCCCGCAGGCCGACCAGGTCGCCTACCTGGAGCGCCTCGGCTTCGAGGTACAGGCCGACGGCGAGGACCTTCAGGTCACCGTGCCGCCCGACCGCTACTACGACGTGACCCGGGAGATCGACCTGATCGAGGAGGTCGGCCGGCTCCACGGCTTCGACCAGCACCTGCCGACCACGCTGCCCGCGGTCGGCGCCGGCAAGGTCGGCCGGCTGAACCGGACCCAGCGGCTGCGGCGGCGGGCCGAGGACGAGCTACGCGACCTCGGCTTCGACCAGATCGTCGGCTGGAGCTTCACCGACCCCGGCGAGGCGGGCCGGCTGCGGATCGAGGAGCCCGACATGCGCGCCGACCCGATCCTGGTCGCCAACCCGCTCTCCGACGAGGGCGCGGCGATGCGGACGACCCTGCTCGGCTCGCTGCTCGACGTCGCCGCCCGCAACCTGGCGCGGGGGCGCGAGGCGGTGGCCCTGTTCGAGGCCGGCGCGGTCTACCTGCGCGGCACCCCGCCCGAGAGCGGCGGCCCGCTGGCGGGCAACTTCCCCGGCGACACGCCGGCCCCGGCGACCGAGCCGCACCGCTACGCCGCGCTCGCGGTCGGTCCGCTGGTGCCGAAGTCCTGGCGCGGCGGCGGCGAGCCGGCCGACTTCTTCGCCCTCAAGGGAGTGCTCGAGGCGCTCGCCGTCGGGCTCGGCTGCCCGTCGCTCGAGTTCGAGTCGGCAACGGAGCCGTTCCTGCACCCGGGCCGGAGCGCCGCGGTCTCGATCGGCGGCACGCCGCTCGGCTGGCTCGGCGAGATCCACCCGTTGGTCTGTCGCGCCTGGGACATCGACGCCGCGGTCGGCTTCGAAATCGACGCCGCCCCGCTGCTCGCCGCGGCGACCCTCGGCGAGGAGACCTTCGAGGACCTGACCACCTTCCCGGCGGCGCTTCGCGACGTCGCCGTAATCGTCCCCGACGAGGTCTCAGCGGCGCAGGTGCGGGCCGCGGTGCTGGCGGGCGGCGGCGCCCTGCTGCACGAGGCCGACGTCTTCGACCTCTACGAGGGCGCCCAGCTCGGCGAGGGTCGCAAGAGCCTGGCGCTCTCGCTTGAATTCCGCGCCGCCGACCGCACCCTCACCGACGAGGAGGTCGCGGCCGCGCGAGAGTCGATCCGGGGCGAGCTGGAGAAGATCGGCGGGTCCTTCCGTGAATAGCGACGCGCGGCAGCCGCTCGACGGCACGCCCGCGGCGCGGGTGCTGGTCGCCGGGGCGAACGGCTTCACCGGGGCCCTGGCGGCGAAGATCGTCTGGGACCACCCGCGGCTGGAGCTGGTCGCGGCGACCTCGCGCTCCGACGCGGGCAAGCGGATCGACGAGCTCTACCCGCGCTACCGGGTGCCGATCACGCTGACCGAGCTCGACCTCGGCGACCTCGACTCGCTCGGCATCGACGCGGCGATCGTCGCCTACCCGCACGGGGCGGCGGCGCCGACCGACGCGGCGCTGCGGGCGGCCGGGGTGAAGGTGGTCGACCTCTCCGCCGACTTCCGCCTGCGGGACATGGACACCTACAAGCTCTGGTACGGCGAGCACGGGGCGCCGGAGCTGTTCGGCAGCGGCGTCTACGGGCTGACCGAGATGTACCGGGAGGAGCTGCGCGGCGCCGACCTCGTCGCCACGCCCGGCTGCTACCCGACCGCGACCGTGCTCGGGCTCGCCCCGCTGGCCGAAAAGGGCCTCCTCGGCGAGGTCTTCGTCGCGGCGATGCAGGGCACCTCCGGCTACGGGCGCTCGAGCGACGACCTCGTCCACTACTCGGCGATGACCGAGAACGCCTTCCCCTACAAGACCGAGGGCCACCGGCACCGGCCGGAGATCGAGCAGGAGCTGGCGGCGCTCGGCAGCCCGGCCCCGGTCACCTTCGTGCCGCACCTGGTGCCGCTCGACCAGGGCGAGCTGGCGACCTGCTTCGCGACCCTCTCGGAGGCGACCTCGAAGGAGGCGATCCTCGGCCTCTATAAGGAGCGCTACGCCGACGAGCCCTTCGTCCGCGTCCTCGACGGGCCGCCCAACCTGCGGGCGCTGCGCGACACCAACGAATGCCACGTCTACGTCACGGTGGAGGAGCGGGGGAGGGTGATGGCCTTCTCGGCGATCGACAACATCTGGAAGGGCGCGTCCGGCCAGGGCGTCCAGAACCTGAACCTGATGCTGGGACTCGACGAGACCGAGGGACTCCTATGAGCGGCGAGATGACGGGGGCCAGCCCGGGAGCGGACGCGAAGCGGAGCATCCCGGGCAGTGATCGTTCTTCAGGAGCCGCTGGGTCGACGCGCCCGCCGGGGTCGAGGAGCTCGATCCGGCCCAGCTGGCGCCCGGTTTCCGGGCGGGCGGCGTCCACGTCGGGCTGAAGGGCGGCGGCAAGACCGACGTCGGCCTGCTCGTCTGCGACGCGCCCGCGGTCAGCTCGGCCTTCGTCCTCACCCGCAACGCCTCCGCCGCCGCCCCGATCCGGGTCTGCCGCGACGTCATCGACCGGGACGACGTCCGTGCCGCGGTCGTCAACTCCGGCAACGCCAACGCCGAGACCGGTGAGAAGGGCTTCGCCGACGCCCTTGCGATGTCAGAACGGGCGGCCGCCGCGCTCGGGCTCGAAACCGCCCAGGTGGCCGTCGCCGAGACCGGCGTGATCGGCGTGCCGATGCCGATCGGCGACGTGCTTCCCGGGATCGACGAGGCCGCCGCCGGGCTCTCGGCCGCGGGCGGCCTGGTCTTCTCCGAGGCGATCACCACCACCGACCGCTGGCCGAAGCGCTGCACGCTGAAGGTCGGCGGCGTGACCGTCTCCGCCCAGGCGAAGGGGGCGGGCATGATCGAACCGAACATGGCGACGATGCTCTGCTTCGTCCAGACCGACGCCGTCGTCGTCGACCCCGACGCGACGCTGCGGCGCGCGGTCGAGGGCTCCTTCAACCGGATCACGGTCGACGGCCAGATGAGCACCAACGACATCGTCCTGCTGCAGGCCAGCGGGGCGTCCGGCGAGCCGCTCCCCGAGGGCCTCCTCGACGCGGTGCTCCTGCAGCTGGCGATCGAGGTCGTCCGCGACGGCGAGGGCGCTGCCCGCGCCGGGCGGGTCGAGGTCTCGGGCGCCGCCGACCAGGCCGAGGCCGAGCGGGTCGCCCGCGCGATCGCCAACTCGCCGCTGGTCAAGACCGCGCTCTACGGCCGCGACCCCAACTGGGGCCGGATCGCTCAGGCCGCCGGCGCCGCGCTGGCGGGCGCCGAGATGGACGAGTTCGGCGCCAGCTCGATCGACGCCGCCGAGCTCGGCGGCGACACCCCGGAGGCCGAGATCGGCCTCCGGCTGACCCGGGGCGACGCCCGGGCGCACGTCTATTTCTCCGACCTCGGTCACGAGTACGTGACCCTGAACGCGGAATACACGACGTGACCGAGCGCGCCCCGCAGTCGCGAGCGGCGGCCACGAGCGTGGAGACGCTGCTCGAGGCCCTGCCCTACATCCGCGAGTTCCACGGCCGCACGGTGGTGATCAAGTACGGCGGCGCGGCGATGCTCGACGAGGGCCTCCGCGACGCCTTCGCCGCCGACGTCGTGCTGCTCAAGTACGTCGGCCTGAACCCGATCGTCGTCCACGGCGGCGGCCCAGAGATCACCAGGTACATGGAGAAACTCGGGCTCGAGGTGCAGTTCCACGAGGGCCTGCGGGTCTCCGACGGCGACACGGTCGAGATCGCCAAGATGGTGCTGGTCGGCAAGCTGAACTCGGAAATCGTCCAGCGGCTGAACCGCCACGGGCAGCCCGCGGTCGGGCTGGCGGGCGAGGACGGCACGCTCTTCGAGGTGACCCCGGCGCCGAACGCCGACCGGGTCGGCTTCGTCGGCCAGATCGCCCGGGTCGACGTCAACGTCTTGAACCACATCGCCGCCGACTACATCCCGGTGATCGCCTCCTCGGCCTCCGACCGCAGCGGCCAGCCCTACAACGTCAACGCCGACGAGGCGGCCGGCAAGGTGGCGGCGGCGCTGGGGGCGACCAAGGCGATCTTCCTCACCGACGTCGAGGGCTGGCTCGCCGACGCCGACGACGAGAGCTCGCTGATCTCGCGGGCCAGGGTGGAGGAGGTCGAGGCGGCGCTGCCGGGCCTCTCCGGCGGCATGCGGCCGAAGCTGAAGGCTTGCGTCGACGCGGTCAACGGCGGCGCCCAGTCGGCCCACATCATCGACGGCCGGATCCCGCACAGCCTGCTGCTGGAGCTCTTCACCGACGCCGGCATCGGCACGATGGTGGTCCCGTGAGCGCCGCCCACCCGACCGACGCCGGCGTCCCGGCGGGCACGATGGGCCTGGCCGAGACCCGCTCGCTCGAGGACCGCTACCTGATGCGCACCTACAAACGGGGCGCGGTCGACTTCGTCCGCGGCGAGGGCGTCCACCTCTACGACGCCGACGGCAAGCAGTACCTCGATTTCCTCGCCGGGATCTCGGTCTGCTCGCTCGGGCACTGCCACCCGGCGGTGGTCGCCGCGGTGACCGGGCAGACGGAGCGGCTGATGCACGTCTCGAACCTCTTCTACACCGAGCCGATGACGCGGCTGGCGCAGCGGCTCTCCGAGTCGAGCCTCGGCGGGCGGGTCTTCTTCTGCAACTCCGGCACCGAGGCCAACGAAGCGGCGATCAAGGTCGCCCGCAAGCACGCCCACGGGCGCGGGATCACGGCGCCGGAGATCGTCAGCTTCGAAGGCGAGTTCCACGGGCGCACCTACGGAGCCCTCTCGGCGACGCCGAAACTGGCCCGCAACGAGGCGCTCGGCCCCTACCTGCCGGGCTTCGTCTCCGTCCCCGACAACGACGTCGAAGCGCTGCGCGCCGCGGTCGGGCCGAACACGGCGGCGGTGCTGATCGAGCCGATCCAGGGCGAGTCCGGGGTCTGGCCGACCTCGGATGAGGCGCTGATGGCGGCGCGGGAAGCCTGCGACGCGGTCGGCGCGCTCCTGATCTTCGATGAGATCCAGACCGGGATCGGGCGGACCGGGTCGCTCTGGGCCTACCAGCAGACGCCGGTGCGGCCGGACGTGATCACCAGCGCCAAGGCGCTCGGCAACGGGATGCCGATCGGCGCCTGCATCACCGGGCCGGAGGCGGCCGAGGCGCTGCAGCCTGGGGATCACGGCTCGACCTTCGCCGCCGGGCCGATCGCGACCAGCGCCGCGCTGGCCGTCCTCGACGCGGTCGACGACCCGGCGCTGCTGCGCTCGGTGCGGGAGATGGGGGCGCGGCTGCGGAGTGGGCTGGAGGATCTGCCCGGCGTCGCCGGGACCCGCGGCCGGGGGCTGATGGTCGGGGTCGCGCTGGCGGAGGGGATCGACGCGGCCGCGGTCGGCGCCGACCTGCTGGAGCGCGGCCTGGTCGTCAACGTCCCGGCGCCCGGCACGATCCGACTGCTGCCCCCGCTGGTGGTCGATTCTGGCCAGATCGACGAGGCTGTTGCACTGATCGGCGAATCGCTTCTAGGCTCTGGGGCTCATGAGCAATGACGGCCCCGCGCGCAGGCGGGAGATCGAAGACACGACCGCGGCGCGCCTCGCCGAGATCGTCGCTGCCGCCGAGCGGGCCGCGCGGCAGGTGATCGACGAGGCCGAAGCGGAAGCGCGGACCCGGATCGCCGACGCCAACGAGGAGGCGGAGCGGATCGTCGGCGCGCGCCTCGCCGGCCTCGCCGACCTGACCGAGGAGATCAACGCCCAGGCCGAGGGGCTGGTGCGCCAGGCCGAGGCACTGCAGGCGGCGCTGGCTCGGGCGAAAGCCGAGATGGACGGCACCGAGGCGCGCGGCGGCTCGACCGCGACGGGTCGGCGCCAGGCCGCGCCGAGCCCGGAGCCGGAGGCCCGCAGGCCCGTCGGCCCGGCTCTGACCGTGGTCGGGGGGGTCCACGAGGAGCCCGCGGACCCGTCCCCGAACGATCGCCCGCTGCGCGACACCACCCGCTCGGTAGACGTGCCCGCGCCCGCTCCCGCCCCATCCCAGGACTTCGACGAGGAGATCTCACCCGGCAACGGCAGCCCCGCCGGGGCCCGCCTGCTGGCGACCCAGATGGCGGTCTCCGGCTCCAGTCGCGCCGAGATCGAGGCGCGGCTGCGCAACGGCTTCAAGATCGCCGACACGCGAGCGATCCTCGACGCGATCCTCGGCCCAGAGAACTAGGGTCACGGGACCCAACTAGAGGGACTCGCGTCCCGATGGCGTACAGGTAACAGGTATGAACGAGGATCCCACCAGACTGATGAACTACGGCGACGAGCCGCCGCGCCGTCGCCGTCCCCCGCAGAAACCGAAAGGGAACCTGCGCCTGGTCGTCGCGATCATGGGCGCGGTCATCTTCGGCCTGCTGATCGCCCTGCTCGTCTCCTGTGGCGGCGGTGAAACGAAAACCGTCACGGAAACCACCGAAATCACTCGCGAAGTCGAAGCGAAAGAAACGCCAGAAAAAGGCACCGGCGAAGGCGAAGAATCGGAAGAAGGCGAAGAAAGCGCGGAAGGCGAAGAAGGCTCTGAAGAAGGGGTCGAAGAAACGGGCGGCGTCGAACTTGAAGAAGGCCCCGAAGGCGAATTCGAAGGCGTCGAAGAAGAAGGCGCGATCGAAGAAGCCGCGCCGGAAGAAGAATTCTTCGAAGAAGAAGGCACCGGCGGAGTCGGAACTGAATGAGCGGCGCCGACCCGGCGCAGCAGCGGCCGACCGCAAGCTATGAGGCAGATCCGTCCCAGGTGGACCGGGTCCTGCTGCTCTACTCGGGTGGCCTCGACACCAGCGTGATGCTGAAGTGGATCCAGGACTCCTACGAGGCCGAAGTGGTCACCCTGACCGTCAACCTCGGCCAGCCGGGCGAGGACTACTCGGTGATCGAAGAGAAGGCGAAGCGGCTGGGGGCGGTCGAGTGCCACGTGGTCGACGCCCGTGAGCAGTTCGTCACCGACTTCGTCGGTCCGGCGATCAAGGCGAACGCGATCTATGGCAACGGCTACCCGCTCTTCACCGCGCTCGGCCGGCCGCTGATCGCCCAGCTGGCGGTCGAGTACGCGCGCAAGTCGAACTGCGACACGATCGCCCACGGCTGCACCGGCAAAGGCAACGATCAGGTGCGGATCGAGGCGACGGTGGCGACGCTGGCGCCGGAGCTGCGGACGATCGCCCCGGTGCGCTCCTGGGCAATGGGTCGCGACGAGGAGATCGCCTACGCGCGCGACAACGGGATCCCGGTCAAGGGCGGCACCGAGGTGGCGCCGTACTCGATCGACGACAACCTTTGGGGGCGCTCCTCGGAGGGCCGCTGGATCGAGGACCTCGAGCATGCGCCCGAGGACGACGTCTTCCAGCTGGTCGGCCGCCCCGAGGACGCCCCGGACGAGGCGCAGGTCGTGAAGATCGGCTTCGAGTCGGGGCTGCCGGTGTCGATCGACGGCGAGCGGCTCGGCCTGGTCGACCTGATCGAACGGGCGGCGGCGCTGGGGATGAAGCACGGCTGCGGGATCGTCGACCACATCGAGGACCGGATCGTCGGCCTCAAGGTGCGCGACATCTACGAGGTGCCGGCGGCGGCGCTCCTCCTGCCCGCCCACGACGAGCTCGAGCGCCTGGTCGGCACGATTCACCAGAACCAGTTCAAGCCGCAGATGGATCAGCGTTGGGGCTACCTGGTCTACGCCGGACTGTGGTGGGAGCCGCTGCGCGAAGACCTCGACGCCTACATGAGCGCGGTGAACGCGCGGGTGACGGGGGAGATCGGCCTGCGTCTCTACAAAGGCAGCGTGCGAGTCGTGACTCGCTCGTCGCCGAACGCCGTCTACGACGCCCAACTGGCGAGCTTCAATGCCTCCGGCGAAGAGCTCTTCTCGCAGACCGCCTCGCCCGGCTTCATCGAGCTCTGGTCGCTGCAGTCGAAGCTGGCGCATCAACTGCGCGAACGCGACAAGAGCTGACGCCCGGCGCGCGGAAGCGCTTGTCTTCGCAACATCCCTTGCGCTTTATCGTCAACTAGCAGGGGAAACGCGGGCTCGCCGCTAGCCTCGATGCCTCTTGGCGTCGGCTCGGGTCAGAACGGATCTCCTCGCCCTGGCCTGCGCCGGGGTGCTGCTGGGCGCGTTGGTGGCGCTGGTCCTGGTGCTCGCGCCGGGGGCGAGCGCGGCCGATCGCGGCGCCCTGGAAGCGAAGCTGAGCGCCGGGCGCGAAGAAGCGGGCGCGCTGGCCGGCGAGCTGCAGGCGAGCCAGGCCGAACTGGCGAGCGCCGAAGCGGAAGCCGCGCAGGCCGAAAAGCATGAGGAACGGCTCTCCGGCCTGCTCGCCGAAGGCGAAGAACGAGAGGCGAAGCTGAGCACGGAAGTCGCGGCCACGCGGCACCGGCTGGCGCTCGAGAAGGCGCGGCTGCGGCGCTCCCGCGGGGCGCTGGCGCAGCGGCTGGTCGACATCTACGAGACCGGCGTGCCGGACACGACCAGCGTCATCCTCGGCTCTGGCGACCTCGAAGAACTCGTCACCCGCGACACCTACCTGCGGGCGATCAGCGAATCGGACTCGGCGCTGGCGCAAAGGGTCGGCGAAACGCGCGACGCGGTCCACCACCAGGTGATCCTGGTCGCGGCGAAGCGTCGCCAGGCGGTCGCCTACGACGAACGGGTACAAACGGCCCGCGATCAGATCGTCGCGGTGCGCGAAGCGGCGGCCGCCTCGGCGGCCCGCCTGGCGGAAGTCAGCGGCGCCCGCGAAGCCTCGCTGGCGCAGCTGAAAGGCGACATCGCCACCTGGATCGAAGACGTGAAGAAGATCCGCGCCGAGGAAGCGCGCGAGCGGCGCGAAGCGGAAGCCTCAGAAGCGGAAGCGACCGCGGGCGCCGAAGAAGAAGTCGGCCGCTGGCTGGGCGGGCCGTACTCGATCCCGACCTACATCGTGTTGTGCGAGTCGGGCGGCAACTACAGCGCGGTCAACCCCTCGAGCGGCGCCGGCGGCGCCTACCAGATCCTGCCCTCGACCTGGGAACTCTACGGCGGCCAAGGCGAACCCCAGAACGCCCCGAAGGCCGAACAGGACCGCATCGCCGCCGAAATCTGGGCCGACTCCGGCTCCAGCGCCTGGGTCTGCGGCAGCCTCTAGGCCGAAGTCTCCGGCGCCGCGGCTGCGCGCCAAATTTCTCATTCCGGTGCGACAAACGTAACTTTTTGCGCACCACCATTGCGCTTTCCCGCCCTACGGTCTATCGATGGAGACGATGACCGAGCCCGGCACCGAAAAGCGCGTCGACGAGCTCTCGAAGCGGGTCGACTTCGGTTTCGAGCAGGTCGACCGGAGGTTCGAGCAGGTTGACCGAAGGTTCGAGCAAGTCGACCGGAGGTTCGAACAGGTCGACCGCAGATTCGACGAAGTGGACGGCCGCTTTGATCGCGTCGAAGGTGACCTCCGGGAAGTGCGGTCCGCCATCGCCTCGTTCCAGCGGATGATGATCGGCTTTTTCGCGACGACCCTCGGAGCGATCGTCGCAG
Organism: uncultured Solirubrobacterales bacterium; assembly: GCA_963791095.1. Classification (GTDB taxonomy): domain Bacteria; phylum Actinomycetota; class Thermoleophilia; order Solirubrobacterales; family 70-9; genus VAYN01. Next base: position 35,241 of record CAWBRE010000021.1, on the reverse strand, counting down.
GGGTGATCGTGAACGTCATCCTGTCCCATTCCTGAGCGAAAGGCGCCGGAATTACCGGCGAAGACGGGAGTGGGCGTCCGCCCGAATTGGCAGTATCGATCGGGCCTCGTGACCACGCCCGCCGCAGTCCACCTCCACGCCCACAGCGAGTACTCGCTGCTCGATGGCGCCTGCAAGATCGACAAGATGGCGGAGCGGGCGGCGGCCCTCGGGCAGCCCGCGCTGGGGCTCACCGACCACGGCGTGATGAACGGCGCGGTCGACCTCTACAAGGCTTGCCAAAAGCACGGGATCAAACCGATCGTCGGGCTCGAGGCCTACCTGGTCGACGACCGCAAGACGATCAAAGAACAGACGCGCTACGAGCGCAACCACATCACCCTGCTGGCCGAAAACGACACCGGCTTCTCGAACCTGGTGAAGCTGACCTCGGCCGGCTTCCTCGAGGGCTTCTCGCGCGGCAAGGCGAACGTCGACATGGAGTTGCTGGAGCGCCATTCCGACGGCGTCATCGTGCTCAGCGGCTGCCTCGCCTCGCGGCTCTGCCGGCGCCTGGTCGAAGAGCGCGAAGACGACGCCCGCTCCCACCTCGACGATCTGATCCAGGCCTTCGGCCCCGAGCAGGTCTACATGGAGGTGCAGAAGAACGGCATCCCCGAGCAGGACAAGGCCAACGAGGGGATCGTCCGCTACGCCAAGGAGCTCGGCCGGCCGCTGGTCGCCACCGCCGACGTCCACTACCTGACCCGCGACGACTTCGACAACCACGCGGCGCTGCTCTGCGTGCAGACGAAGTCGACCCTGGCGGCGCCGAAGATGAGCTTCGACACGAACGAGTTCTACATAAAAAGCTCCGAGGAAATGCACGAGGCGTTCGCCGAGTGGCCGGAGGCGGTGCCGAACTCGCTCGAGATCGCCGAGCGCTGCTCCCTCAACATCGAACTCGGCAACCTGCTGCTGCCGAAATACCCGACCGAGACCGGCGAGGAGCCGGAGGCGATGCTGCGGCGGATCGCGACCGAGGGCCTGCGCGCCCGCTACAGCGACCCGGCGCCCGCCGAGGCGGTCGAGCGGCTCGACTTCGAGCTCGGGGTGATCGAGGAGATGGGCTTCTCCTCCTACTTCCTGATCGTCTGGGACTTCGTCACCTGGGCGAAGCAGAACGGCATCGCGGTCGGCCCGGGCCGCGGCTCGGCGGCGGGCTCGATCGTCTCCTACGTGCTCCGCATCACCGACCTCGACCCGCTCGCCGAAGGCCTGATCTTCGAGCGCTTCCTCAACCCCGGCCGCAAATCGATGCCGGATATCGACATCGACTTCTCGGTCCGCGGCCGCGAGCGGATGATCCGCTACGTCGCCGAGAAATACGGCCGCGAGTCGGTCGCCCAGATCATCACCTTCGGCAAGATGGCGCCGCGCGCCGCCACCCGCGACGCCGCCCGCGTGCTCGGCTATGACTACGGCACGGGCGACCGCCTGGCGAAGCTCATCCCGGAGCCGATCATGGGCCGCAGCCCCTCCTTCGCCGAATGCCTGAAGCCCGGCGAAGACCTCAAATCGACCTACGACGCCGAGCCCGAGTCGAAGAAGATCATCGACGTCGCCCAGGGTCTCGAGGGGATCATCCGCAACAACTCGATCCACGCCGCTGCGGTGGTGATCTCCGACCGCCCGCTGCACGAGGTGGTGCCGCTGCAGCTGGCCGAGGACAAGACCGCGCCGCCGCCGGTCAATGCCGAAAGCAAAGCCGGCAAACCGGAGCGCCAGTACAAGATCGTGACCCAGTACTCGATGGGCCCGGTCGAGGACCTCGGTCTGCTGAAGATGGACTTCCTCGGCCTGCGCAACCTCGACGTGATCGAGGACGCGATGGACATCATCCGGCGCTCGCGCGGCGAGGAGATCGAGATCGACTCGATCCCGCTCGACGACACGAAGACCTACAAGATGCTCGCGGCGGGCGACTCGACCGGCGTCTTCCAGTTCGAGTCCGACGGGATGCGCGATGCGCTGAAACGGGTCGGCCCGACCGAGTTCCGCGACCTGGTCGCCCTCGGCGCCCTCTACCGACCGGGCGCGATGGCCTACATCCCCGCCTACGCGAAGGGGAAGAAGGACCCCTCGACCGTGCGCTACCCCGACCCGCGCCTGCGCCGGATCACCGAGGAGACGCACGGCTGCGTGATCTACCAGGAGCAGTTGATGGACATCTCGCGCTCGATGGCGGGCTTCTCCGGTACCGAGGCGGACGACCTGCGCAAGGCGATCGGCAAGAAGAAGCGCGACCTGATGGCGACCATGAAGGACAAATTCATGGAAGGGCTGGCGAAGACCAACACCGCCCCCAACGTCGCCAAGGACCTCTGGAAACTGAACGAAGCGGCCGCCGACTACTCGTTCAACAAGTCGCACGCCGCCTGTTACGGGCTGATCTCCTACCGCACCGCCTACCTCAAGGCCAACTACCCGGCCGAGTACATGGCGGCGGTGATCTCCTCGGTGATGAACACCAAAGACAAGGTGCCCTTCTTCGTCAACCGCTGCGCGGAAATGGACATCCAGGTGCTGCCGCCGGACGTCAACGTCTCCGACCACAGCTTCGTCGTCCACGAGAACGCGATCCGCTTCGGCCTCGACGCGGTGAAGAACGTCGGCCACGCGGCGGTGGAGGCGATCCTGCGCACCCGCGAGGACGGTCCGATCATCTCGATCTACGACTTCTGCGAACGGGTCGACTCCCGCGCGGTCAACAAACGGGCGATCGAATGCCTGATCAAGTGCGGCGCGCTCGACAGCACCGGTGCCAGCCGCAGGGGGATGCTGGAGGCGCTGCCGGCGGCCCAGTCCTCGGGCCAGAAGGCGCAGGAAGACGCGCAACTCGGCCAGGGCTCGATCTTCGACTTCGGCGAGGCCGACGGCGGCAGCGGTGGCGGCGCCGCCCAAGCGCAGGCGCGCCCGCCGATCCCGGCCGCCGAGTTCGACCGCGCCGAGCTGCTGGCGATGGAGAAGGAGACGCTCGGCACCTACCTCTCCTCGCACCCGCTGACCGAAGTCGGGCCGGCGCTGCGGGCGAAGGTCGACTGCAGCCTCTCCGAGCTCGACCGCAAGCCGGACGGCGCCTGGGTGACGGTCGGCGGCATTGTCGTCGAGTGCAAAAAGATCCGCACCAAGAGCGGCAGCCAGATGATGTTCGCGACGCTCGACGACGTCGAGGGCCAAGTCGAGATGCTGGTCTTCAAGGCCGACGAGGCGGAGAGCGCCCAGGTGATCGCCCCCGACGCGATCGTCATCGTCCGCGGCCGGGTCGACCACAAGGACCGCGGCGAGACCAAGCTGGTCGTGCAGGAGGCGCAGCGCTTCGAACCGAACGCGGCGGAGGTCGAGCGGGCGGCGAAGAACGCGCCCGCGGTGAGCCGCTCCGGCGGTGGGGGAGGCAGCACCGTCGGCGGCCCGTTCCAGTTCTCGCTGCCGGCCGAGAAGGCGCTCGACCCGACCGTGGTCGAGGAGTTGAAGACGCTGTTCGAGGATCACAAAGGCGAGTCCGACGTCCACCTCGTGGTGCAGACCTCGAGCGGCCAGAAGAAGCTCTGCTTCGGCGCGAAGTACAAGGTCCAGCCCTCGCCGAACCTCCGTTACGAGATCGGACAGCTACTCGGCTCCGACGCCGTCGCCGCTTGAGGACGCTGCAAACCGGCGCCTGCCGGTGTCCTCGGTCGCGGCAGGCTTGGTTTTCGCGTCGTCACCTCCCTAGACTTTGTGTATGTCAGTAACCCGCACCGAGGTCGGCGAGTGCCGCCAGTGCCGTTCCTTCTGCGACAAGATGATCGAGCCGCGCAGCTGCATCGAGCTCGGCTGCCGCTTCGTCTACAGCCACGTCGACCGCTTCACCGGCCGCCAGTACGTCGGCTGCATGCAGGGCGTCTACGGCGCCGAGGTCGACCTGGCCGCGTTGCAGGACAAAAGCGGCTTCGGCGGGGTCAAGATGACCGGCTCGCCGCTGCCGCACTGCCCGTTCTCGGTCGAGCAGGCCTACAACGGCCAGGGCGAGTCCTACGACTGCGTCAACCGCCGCTTCTTCGACTGCACCGACGAAGGCGCCGAGGGCCTGCGCGCCTTCGACCTCCGCGACGCGGTCTAGGCCCCGGGCCAGCAGGGCCGTCCCCTTCCACGCCGGTGCACTTGACCCGGCTATAGGCGGGCTAAGCGCACCGGCGTCGCCCGAGGGTCCGCGCACACGTTTTCGCATCACGCTTGTCCGAGAAAGATGACACGGATTGATGTACTATCCGCCGCCGTGAGTGACGCCACCACCACCGTTCCTGAGACGGACCCAGATGAGATCCTGACCGGGATGGCCGGGGAGCCGCCGATCGCGGGCGAGGGGTCCGGCTTCACGATCGAGCTCACCCAGGATCAGAAGGACATCAAAGACTGGGTCCACGGTTTCGCCGCGGGCGTCGTCCGGCCCGCCGCCCATGAATGGGATGAGCGCGAGGAGACGCCCTGGCCGGTGATTCAGGAGGCCGCCAAGATCGGCCTCTACAGCTTCGAAGCGATGGGCCAGTTCTGGGCCGACGACACCGGCCTGACGCTGCCGATCGCCAACGAGGAGCTCTTCTGGGGCGACGCCGGCATCGGCATGGCGATCATGGGCACCTCGCTTGCCGTCGCCGCGATCTTCGGGCAGGGAACCCCGGAGCAGATGGGGGAGTGGATCCCGCAGTGCTTCGGCACGCCGGACGACGTCAAGCTGGCCGCGTTCTGCGCCTCCGAGCCGGACGCCGGCTCCGACGTCTCGGCGATCCGCACGGTCGCCAAATACGACGAGGCGAAGGACGAATGGGTGCTGAACGGCCAGAAGGCCTGGGCGACCAACGGCGGCATCGCCAACGTCCACGTGGTGATCGCCTCGGTCGACCGCGAGCTCGGCTCGCGCGGCCACGCCGCCTTCGTCATCCCGCCGGGCACGGCGGGCTGCGAGCAGGGCGCCAAGGTGAAGAAGCACGGCCTGCGGGCCTCGCACACCGCCGACGTCCACCTCGACGACTGCCGCGTCCCCGGCTCCTGCCTGCTGGGTGGCAAGGAGAAGCTCGACGAACGCCTGGCGCGGGTCCGCGAAGGCAAGAAATCGAAATCGCAGGCGGCGATGCAGACCTTCGAGTCGAGCCGGCCGGTGGTCGGCGCGCAGGCTCTGGGGATCGCCCGGGCGGCCTACGAATTCGCCCTCGACTACGCCAAAGAGCGCCGCCAGTTCGGCCGCGCGATCGTCGAGAACCAGTCGATCGCCTTCACCCTCGCCGACATGAAACTTGAGATCGACGCGGCGCGACTGCTGGTCTGGCGCGCCGCCTGGATGGGCCGCACCGGCAAGAAGTTCGAGAACGCCGAGGGCTCGATGTCGAAGCTCAAGTCCGGCGAGGTGGCCGTCTGGGCGACCGAGCGGGCGATCCAGATCCTCGGCGGCAACGGCTACACCCGCGAGTTCCCGGTCGAGCGGATGCACCGCGACGCCAAGATCTACACGATCTTCGAGGGCACCAGTGAGATCCAGCGCCTCGTCATCGCGCGCGCGATCTCCGGCGTCCACATCCGGTAGTCACGAATTTACGGCGGGAGAGCGAGGGTCGAGCCGGGGGGCTCGGCCCTTGTCGCCTGCATTTTTCGGCGCGCCCTACTTCTCGCGGCGTTTAAGGCCTTCTCGGCGGAGGCGCCTGGCCAGCGTGACTTCCGGCTTGCTGGTCCCCTTCTTTTCCGGCCCGGGGGTCTCCAGGGTCGCCGGGAGGCCCTCGAAGCGGGGCTCGGAGAGGAAGGCGGCGAGGCCTTTGCGTCCCATCTCGCCTTTGCCGATGTTCGCGTGGCGGTCGCGACAGGAGCCGAGCGGGGCGGCGGCGTCGTTGACGTGGACGGCGCCGAGGCGCTCGATGCCGACCTTCTCGTCGGCTTCGTCGAGGACGGCGGCGAGGTGCTCTTCGTCGGTGATGTCGTAGCCCTGCACGAACATGTGGCAGGAGTCGAGGCAGAGGCCCAGGCGCTTGCCGCCGCCCGCGAGGTCGATCAGCTCCGCCGTCTCGTCGAAGTTCCGCCCGATCAGGCCTTTGTGGCCGGCGGTCTGCTCGAGCAGGAGCCGGCAGTGGTCGGTGTCCTTGAGTGCCGCCTTGATCACTTTGGCGGCCCGTTTCAGGGCCGGTTTCAGCGGCCCGCCCAAGGTCGAACCGGGGTGGAGGACGACGCCGCTCGCCCCGATCCCGTCGCCGATCCGCAGGGCGTGGGTCAGCGCCGCCCGTGATTTTTTCGCCAGCTCTTTGTCGGCGCTCGCGGTGTTGATCAGGTAGACCGCGTGGATGATCACCCGTTCCACCTTGGAGGCGTCCATCTTCTCCCGGAACGCCGCGAAGTCGTCATCGCCATAGTTGGTCGCGCGCCACATGCGCGGGCTCTGGTTGAAGATCTGGATAGATTCGCAACCGCGTTCGCTACCGCGCTCGACCGCTTTGTCGAGACCGCCGGCGGTGGATACATGAGCGCCGATGAACATGGAAAGAGATAACCCCCGATTTCGATTCGCGCCTTCGCCCACCGGTGCCTTGCACATCGGGGGAGCGCGGACGGCACTCTACAACTGGCTCGCCGCCCGCCACGCGCCCGCCGGGACGCTGATCCTGCGGATCGAGGACACCGACCGCGAGCGCTCGACCGCGGCCCACGTCGACCAGATCCTCGACGCGCTGGAGTGGCTCGGCCTGACCTACGACGAAGGCCCGATCTCCCAGGCCGGACGCGCTGACCGGCACGCCGCGGCGCTCGCCCAGCTGCTCGAGTCCGGCGCCGCCTACCGCGACGCCGCCACCGCCAAGGACGTCGAGGCCTGGAAGGCCGAGCACGGGGCTGGGCGCGGCTACCGCGGGACGCCGACCGAGGAGCCCGGCGCCGCGGTCCGCCTGCGCGTCCCCGACGACGGCGAGACGATCGTCGAGGACCTGATCCACGGGCCGGTCGCCTTCCCCAACGTCTCCTACGACGACTTTGTGATCGCCCGTGCCGACGACACCGTCCTCTACAACTTCGCGGTCGCCGTGGACGACGCCGAGATGGGCGTTACCGAGGTCGTCCGCGGCGACGATCACCTCTCCAACACGCCGAAGCAGCTGCTCGTGCTGCGGGCGCTCGGCCACGAGGCGCCGGCCTACGCCCACCTGCCGCTGCTCCACGGCCCGGACGGCAAGAAGCTCTCCAAGCGCCACGGCGCCGCCTCGGTGCAGGAGCTGCGCGAGTCCGGCTACCTGCCCGCCGCGGTCCGCAACTACCTGGCGCTGCTCGGCTGGGGCACCGACGACGACACCACGTTGATGTCGACCGAGGAGCTGATCCGCCGCTTCGAGGTCGCCGACGTCGGCAGATCGGCGGCGATCTTCGACGAGAAGAAGCTGCGCTGGCTGAACGGCCGCTTCATGCGCGAGATGCCGCTCGACGAATACACCCTGGCGGTCGCCCGTCACCTCGATCGCGAGCCGGACGAGCTGCTGCGCGAAGCCTGCGCGATCAGCCAGGAGAAAGCGCAGACGCTGGCCGAGGTCTGGCCGCTGATCCGCTTCCTCTACGAGCCGCCGGTCGAAGACGAGAAGGCCTGGACGAAGGTGATGAAAGAGGGGACGGGGGAGATGCTCGACGCCGCCATCGAGGCGCTCGCCGCGGTCGAGCCCTACACGGCGGCGTCGATCGAGAGCGCGCTCGAACCGCTGCTCGACCGCTTCGACGTCAAACCCGGGCGCCTCTACCAACCGCTGCGGGTCGCGATCACCGGCACCTCGGTCTCGCCGGGGATCTTCGAGTCGCTCGCGGTGCTCGGCCGGGAGAAAACCCTGGAGCGGCTCCGGGACGCCGCGCGGCGCCTGAATCAGGCCTGATTTCCGGCTCCCCGGGCCGAGTTGCCTGGGATTGGGTCCAATTCATACTCAATACATAGGGGTTTCCGGCTAAACCATCACTGCCCATCTGCCGATGGTGTGCCAGATGGCAGGCACGACCACCCAGACGAGCGGCCGTTCCTCGGCAGCTGCCGATATGGGACCGAAAGCGAATGGCCGCGGTGCGCCCGCGCCGGGCAGCCGGTTGGCCGAGGCCTTCGAGGCGGTCGAGCGCTTCCCGGTCCTGATCGAGTCGCGCGAGCGGGTGATCGCCGCGTCGACCGCGGAGACCGCCCGCGTCGGCGACCTGGTCGAAACGGTCGAGTCCGACGTCGCCCTGGCGATCTCGGTGCTGCGCTTCGCCAACCGCGGTGGGATGACCGCCGGCGGCGTCGCCGGAGTCCCCGACGCGGTCGACGTGCTGAAGCCCTCCGGCGTCCTGGCGATCGCCGGCACCGCGCCGAGCTTCGACTTCTTCGAGTCCAACGGCGGCTGGGAGCTGAAGCCGGAGCGCTTCCGCGTCCACGCCCTCGCCACCCAGCGAGCCGCCGACCAGATCGGCCGCGCGATCGGCTGGACCGAACGCGACGAGCTCGCCTCCGCGGCGCTCCTCCACGACATCGGCCGGCTCGTCATCTCCCGCCTGCACCCGGGCTACAAGGTCTACTTCGACGCCGCCTCGCGCACCCCCGAGCAGCGGCTCCGCGACGAACGCGAGCAGCTGGGGATCGACCACGCGCTGGTCGGCGGCGTGCTGGCCCGGCGCTGGAACCTGCCGCAGCGCCTCGCGGTGGCGATCGAGCGCCACCACGCCGAGGACGCCGACGGCCTTGCGGCGATGGTCTCGGCCGCCGACATGGTCGCCCACTACACCAACGGCGAGGCGATCTCGCCGGACCGCCTGATGGCGAGCTGCGAGCGGATCGGGCTCGGCTCCGAGGCGCTCCGCGACCTTCTCTACGAGCTGCCCCTGGCGACTGCCGACTCCAGCCGGATCAGCGAGCCGTGCCCGCTCTCGGCGCGTGAGCTCGACGTCCTCCGCCACCTCTCCGAGGGCATGGTCTACAAGCAGATCGCCACCGAGATGCACCTCTCCGTCTCGACCATCCGCACCCACCTGCACAACGTCTACGGCAAGATCGGCGCCGTCGACCGCGCGCAGGCCGTCCTGACGGCCCGCGACCGCGGCTGGATCTAGCCCCACCGCGCACCGGGCTCTTTGCCGCGCGTCCAAAGACGGCAAGGTTTCTGGGACGCCGGTGCGATCAGCCCGCCTATAGCCGGGTCAAGTACACCGGCGTCGGGCGGTCAGATGTGCGGCGCATCTTTCGTGACGCCGAGGGACCGTGCCGAGGTGCGCGCACTTCGCCGTCTCCCCGGAACCCGGCCCTCTTCGGGCGCTAGACGATCAAGGATTCGCGCAGGCCGATCGCGATCGCGTGGCTGCGGTTCTTCGCCCCGAGGCGGCCGAGGGTGTTCTTCATGTGGGTCTTGACGGTCTCTTCGGAGAGGCCGAGCTTGCGGGCCGCGACCGTGGTCGACTCGCCGTCGGCCAGTAGCTGCAGGATCTCCCTCTGGCGCTGCGTGATCACGCCGCGGCTGCCTTTCGGGGGGACGTCGCCGTCGACGAAGCGCTCCTGCGCCGCGGCCGCCTGGACCGCGCGGCGCATCTCCTCCGGGCCCGCCGTGCGGGCGACGTAGGCGGTCGCCCCGGCGCCGAGGGCGGCGTTGGCGAGGTGCCGCTCGGGGCTGTCGCCGTGGGCGACGATCGCCAGCACCGGCGCTGTTCGGTGCATCGCGCGGATCGTCTCGGTGCCGCTGATCGAGGCACCCTCGCCGTTGCGCCGCCAGCCCATGTCGAGAACCGCGACGTCGAAGTCACCGATGTCGCGCACAAGATCCAACGCTTCCTCGCGGCCGGTCGCCTCCAGCACCTCGAAATCCGTGGCCAGCACCTCGCGGACCCCCATCCGAACCAACGGATGGACGTCCACGACCAGACATTGTGGGCGTTCGCTCAGGACTGCTTCCGATCACTCGTTTGCGTGAGGGCACCCGGGTGGAGGGCTGCGCCCGACTTAGGTCGATCCTAACCAAGGCCGGTCGGTGCGGTAGAAAGTCATGGTGATCTCGATCACCTCGAAGTCGCGCTATGCGGTCGTTGCGCTTGCCGAGCTCGCCCGATCGGGGGAGCGCCCGGTGCCGATCAAAGAGCTCGCCGAACGCCGCGAGATCCCTGAGCAGTTCCTCGAGCAGCTCTTCTCGACCCTGCGCCGCGCCGGTCTCCTGACCAGCCACCGGGGGATGCGCGGCGGCTACACGCTCTCGCGCCCGGCCGAAGAGATCACCGTGCTCGAGGTCGTCCAGGCCCTCGACGGCAAAATCGGCTCCGAAGCCGAAGAGGCCGGCGGCATCTGGGCCGAGGGCGTCGGCGCCCTGCGCAAGGTCTTCGGCCAGACCACGATCGCCGAAGTCGCCCGCCGCGAGGCCGAAGAGGCCGGCAGCGGCATGTACTTCATCTAGCTTGAGCATCCCTTCAGCGAAGCTCCAGCTGTCTCGCCGCCCCGCTATCCGTCGGCCCATCCCGCTCAGACCGAGCCCTGATCATCGCGGAGTCGAGAGCCTCGTCGGCGGCAGGGCCACCTGCTCTTTTATCCGGAGGATTCGGGGCGGTCGCCTCGATCATCCGCCGAGAAAAAGATCCCGCAGGTAACTAGGCCACGGCCTCGGGCCGATCAGGTGAAGGAGATGGGGGAAATTCTCCTGACCGTCATCCTGGCCTTCGGATCGTTTTTCGGTGGCTCCGCCGAACAGCAACCCGCGGTGACCAGGCAGTCGAATGCCCCCAGACCCGAAACGAGAAGTCGCTTTCACCACTCCGCACCCTTCGGCGAATGGGCCGCCGTCGGCCACGTCGTCCTGGCCGAAGGAATCGCCAACCAGGTCACGGGGGAAGTCCTCACCCGGAACTGGCGGTTCACGAAGGTCTGCGGCAGGTCGGGTCGGTGTCCCATCATGTTCAAACGGGACAGCGCCGAGGGCGCCCAGATCGGCAGGCTGCTTTCGCGAGGCAGTTTTTGGACCGCGCATTTCGGGCCGCTCCCGGACGGTTGCGAAAACTACCGCGGGCGCCCCGGTCGATACTCAGCCCGATTCGAGATTCGTTGGGGCCCGGACGGTCACCTCGTCGCCAAAGAGCGGTCTCTGTATGGCGGGAGATGTGATCCCGGCCGGGCCGTCATCCGGTGGACGGCCTTCCGGAAGCAATCATCGGGTGCCCCGGCCTAGTGAGAGGGGCGCCGTTCAAAGTCCGTTTTCGGCGGCTTCAGCCAGGAGCGCTTCCGCTTTTTCGCGGTCGGATGCCGCGACCCTGATCCGACATGACTTTCGGCCAAAGGACCGAGCTCCAGAGGAGTAGTTCGTAGTAGGCAGGCTGTCGACGCCCCCTGCCGCCAAGAAACCTCGGATCAACTCGGCCTCGAATTGATTAGCAGCCCAAGCGACCTGGACCGGACGATCCTCAGGCTCCGCGGAACTCATCCGGCGAATCGTAGCCTCGGCACGGGCACTCTGAGGGCCAGCCGGCCCTGGATCGTATGGAGCCAATCCGGCCGCCCATCCCGGCCGGCCCCGATCGGAGGCGGCGCCGAGAAGGCCGCCTCCCGGTCGGAGCTAGTTCGACTTGGTGATCGAGGCGGACGGGATCCGCTCCTCGCAAATGGAGAGCTTCATGCTCACCCCCTTCCCCTGTCTGGTGTGGATGCTGGAGGTCGTCCGGTGCTCTGGACGACGAAACTCTTTGTATGCATCCTGCAAGCCCGCTTGAAGTGGGTGACAGGGGCGCGATCCCGCGTTTTAGGTCACTATGCTGCTTCGCGCGAATGAAATCGAGTGATCGAACTACTCCAATGGGTGCGGCGACCAAGGCGACGCGCGCCGAACGGGATAAGTCGACGGCCGCCTCGGTGCTGGCCCATCCGGTGCGGGTCAGGGTGCTGGAGATCCTGAACGAGCGCGACATGAGCCCGATCGAGTTCTGCCGCGAAGGGTTCGCGCCGGAGAGCATGGACGTCTCGCACGTCGCTTACCACTTCCGCGAGCTGGCGGAGTACGGGTGCCTGAAGGTCATCGAGGAGAACAAACGCCGCGGTTCGATCGAACATGTCTACCGGGGCATCGGCCGCGCCTACTTCTCCGACGTCGAGTGGTCCGCCCTCTCTCTTGAGGAGCGGGAACGGATCAGCAAGACCGTCGTGCAGGGACTCCTCGCCAGGATCGAAGGGGCGGCGATGACCGGAACCTTCGACGAACGCGATGACCGGCACCTCAGTTGGATCGCGATGAAGCTCGATGAGCAGGGGTGGGCGGAAATGGCGACCACGCTCGGCGCCGCCTTCGGCGAAGTCGAACAGATTCGCAACGACGCGGAAAGGCGCCTTGCCGAATCCGGGGAGGTGGCGATCCCCGCGACCTGCGCGATCCTCGGCTTCGAGTCGCCCTCGGCGCCGGACAATCCCCCGCCCCCCGCCGACTAGCCGCCTAGAGTGCGCGCCGTGAGCGGCGGAGCGCGGACCACCGAGCGGCTGATGCTGCGCCCGCCTGGACCAGACGACGGGCCGGGGTACCGGGCGCTCCTGACGGATCCGGTTATCGGCCAATGGCTGCGGCCGCAGCCGCTGCGTCCCTTCGAGCCCGCCGACGGCGATCTCTGGCTGAACGAAGACGAACGCCACTGGGATCGCTTCGGCTTCGGGCCCTGGGCGGTGCTCGAGCGGGAGAGCGGCGACTACCTCGGCCGGGTCGGGCTGAAGTGGACCGACATCGGCGACCGGGCCGGGATCGAGGTCCTCTGGGCGATCGACCCCCGCCGCCACGGCGAGGGCTTCGCCCCCGAGGCGGCGACGGCGGCGCTCGACCTCGCGGGCGAGCTGGAGCTCGACGAGATCTTCGCGATGATCCTGCCGATCAACGCCGCCTCGCTGCGGGTCGCCGAGAAGATCGGCCTGGAGCGCGCGGGCGAGGTCGAACACGCCGGCTTCGACCACTTCCTCTTCCGCGCCGAGCCGGGCTAGACTGGCCGGGCATGCGGAGTCTCGTTCCCAAGCTCCTCACCGTCGCGGTCGTCCTGGCCGCTCCCTTGGTCTGGGTGCCCGCCGCGGGCGCGGTGCCGACGATCACCGGCGCCATCGAACTCAACATCGGAATTGGGTACGAACAACAAGATCGTTCGCGGTCCCGACGGCAACATCTGGGTGACTCTAGAAGGCGAAGAAAAAGACGTCGCCAAGATCACCCCGCTGGGTGCCGTCGAAGAATTCGACCTCGGCGCCAACGTGGAACGGCCGCAAGGGATCGTCGCGGCGGCAGGCAAGCTCTGGGTGTCCGACGAAAGCCAACGGCGTTGCCAGCTTCTCGCCGACCAATCCGACCGAAGTCGAAGCAATTCACGATCGACCGGGATGACGTCGGAAGCGGCGATGGGCCTCGGACCGGACGGACAGATCTGGGCCGCAGTCAGCGAAAAAGTGTTCCGCTTCTCTCCCGCGGCGCCGGAAACCTCCAAAGAAATCGCCGTGGCAGGTAATTGGCGCCGAAAGACGTCGACGCCGCCGGGCCGCTGGTCGCGATCGCCGACGCCAATGCCGAAGCGGCGCGGATCGTCACCTTCACTACCGGCGGCACCCCGACGGAGAAAGACTTCACGATCAACGGTGGATCGCAGGGAGTGGCGGGTAGCCCGACCGGTCAGATCGGTTTCTCCGAGCAGGTGCCGAAAGGTGGCGCGGCCGAGGAAGTGGGCCTGATCACCCTCCTCCGAATCCGGCCTTTTCGGTCAAACAGCCCGGCGACCCCTTCGGTGCCGCGTTTCGGGACCGACGGGGCGTTTTGGATAGTTCGCGCCGTCGGCGCCCACGGTCTTGCGCGCCTCACCACGACCGGCGAACTCGCGCTGCTGGGCGGCTTCCCTGCGGGCCTCAGCCCCGCGGCAGATCGCCACCGGGCCCGGAAACACTCTCTGGGTCACCGACGGAAGGAAAAGCATGAAAAATGGCGCGATCGCCAGGGTCGGCGGCGTCGAACCGCCCCCGCCACCCCCGCCGCCGCTCGTCAACCCGATCGTCGTCACCGAGAAGCCGGTGCCGAACACTCGCTTCGGCAAGGGGCCGAAGCAGGTCGTGAAGACGACCGGGGCGAAGGCGAGGGTGGCGTTCACCTTCTCCTCGACCGTCGCCGGGTCGAGCTTCCAGTGCCGGCTGACCAAGATGCCGACCGGCAAGAAGAAGAAGGCGAAGGCTTCGAAAGGGGCGTTCGCCGGCTGCCGCTCGCCGAAGGTGCTGAGGCTGGCGCCGGGCAAGTACCGCTTCGCCGTCCGTGCCGTCGCCGCCGGGGCGATCGACGGCTCGCCCGCGGAAAAGGCCTTCCGGGTCATCCGCGCGCCGCGCCACCGATGAGGATCGGCCCCGAGGCATCGGCGGTCGTCGGCAACACGCCGATGGTCCTGCTGGATCGGCTCGGCAACGACCTCCCCGGCCAGGTGTGCGCGAAGCTCGAGTACTTCAATCCCGGCGGGTCGGTGAAGGACCGGATCGGGGTGGCGATGATCGACGCCGCCGAAGAGGCAGGGGAGATCAAACCGGGCCAGTCGTTGGTGGTCGAGCCGACCAGCGGCAACACCGGGATCGCCCTGGCGATGGTCTGCGCGGCGCGCGGCTACGAGCTGATCCTGACCCTGCCGGAAGGGATGAGCCGCGAGCGCGGCAAGCTGCTGCGGGCCTACGGGGCCAAGGTGCGGGAGACGCCGAGCCTCGGCGGGATGAACGAGGCGGTCGCCCTCGCCGAACAGATCCGCGACCAGCGCAAGGCCTTCCTGCCGATGCAGTTCTCCAACCCCGCCAACCCGGAGGTGCACCGGCGCACCACCGCGGAGGAGATCTGGCGGGATACCGACGGGGAGATCGGCGCCTTCGTCTGCGGGGTCGGGACCGGCGGAACGATCACCGGGGTGGGGCGGATGCTGAGGGAACGCTCGCCGGAGACCCTGGTCGTCGCGGTCGAGCCGGAGAGCTCCCCGGTCCTCTCCGGTGGCCAGCCCGGCCCGCACAAAATCCAGGGGATCGGCGCCGGATTCGTCCCCGAGGTGCTCGACCGCTCGGTGATCGACGAGATCGTCGGCGTCGGCGACGAGGACGCGCTGGAGGCGGCGCGGGCGGCGGCCGGCAGCGAGGGCATCCTCGCCGGGATCTCCGCCGGGGCCAACATCCACGCCGCCCTCCAGGTGGCGAGCCGGCCGGAGATGGCCGGCAAGCGGGTCGTGACGATCGTCTGCGATTCGGGCGAGCGCTACATGTCCCTGCCATTCTTTGCCCCATGAACAGGGGCGCCAAATGCTGAGGGGCGTCCTCGGCGAGATCCGCGCGGATGTGAGCGCGGCCCGCGACCGCGACCCGGCGGCGCAGGGGGTCTCGAGCTTCGAGATCCTGACCAGCTGGGCCGGCGTCCAGGCGCTGCTCGCCCACCGCGTTTCGCATGCGCTGCGGGCCGCCGGCGTGCCGCTCCTGCCGCGGACGATCGCCTACCTGACGCGCGCCATCACCGGGGTCGAGATCCACCCGGCGGCGGAGATCGGCAAAGCCTTCTTCATCGACCACGGGTCCGGCGTGGTGATCGGCGAGACGGCGAAGATCGGCGACTGCGTGACGCTCTACCAGGGGGTCACCCTGGGGGGCACCGGCTTCCAGCGCGGCAAGCGCCACCCGACCCTCGGCGACAACGTCACGGTCGGCTCGGGGGCGAAGCTGCTCGGCCCGATCGCGGTCGGCGACGGGGCCAAGATCGGCGCCAACACGGTGGTGGTCGAGGACGTGCCGCCGGGCGCCACCGTGGTCGGCAACCCGGGCCACCCGGTTCGGGTCGAAGGCAAGCGCCTCGAAGGCCCCGACGCCGACTGGATCCACCTGCCCGACCCGGTCGCCGACGCGATCAAGACGCTGTCCGAGCGGATCGTCGAGCTGGAAGCGCGGCTGGCCGAGGTCGACGGCGGCGAGAAGCCACCGGCACGTAGGCGTGACCAGCCGGGGATCGCCCCGCGCACCGGCCGTTCCTCCGCCGGTGGCTGAGCCGGTAACCGGCGCGCCGCGGCGCCGCCCCACGCCCTAAGCTGCGCGCCGCTCCCCTCCCACCATGGTCCGGACCGAAAGGAACCCCTTGAACAAGCGCATCCTCGTCCCGCTTGCCCTCCTGGCCTTGGCGGCGTTGACCCTCACCGCGTGCAGCGGCGGCTCCAGTGACGAAAACAAGATCACCGAAACGATCGAAAGCTTCGCGACGAGCAGCGACCCGAGCAAGTGCACCGAACTCGAGACGCAGAGATTCGTCGAACAGACCAGCACGGAAAAGGGCAAGGCCGCGCTCAAGACCTGCGAAAAAGAAGCGGACCAGGGCAGCGAAGGGACGGAAGGCGCAAAGGTCTCCAACATCTCCGTGAACGGCGGAAAGGCGACCGCGAACGTCGCCCTCGAAGGCGGCGCTCTCGATTCACAGGCGCTCGAAGTCGCCCTGGTCGAAGAAGGCGGTTGGAAGCTCGACCACGTCGAAGGGTTCGCCAAGTACGACGGCAAGGCGCTCGGCGAAGCCTTCGAAAAGCAGTTCGAAGAAGAAGGCGAACTGACCGCGGAACAGTCGAAGTGCATCGGCGGCAAGATCGCGGCCCTGAGCAAGGCGGAAGCCGAAGAAGTCGTCTTCGCCGGTTCGTCCAAACCGATCATCGAATTGGCGCAGAGCTGCGGCTAGTTCGTGAGCGGGTGCGCCCGTCGGCCTGGCGCCGGCGGGCACGGGCCGCCCCCGGAGGCCCCGCCGAGCCCCTGGCTATGCTCGGAGGGTGAGCCTGCAAGCCGATCAGGAGCCTTCCACGGGGGCTGAGGAGGCCTTCGTCGGCGCCCCGACCGAGCCCGGCGCCGACCGGGTCGAGCGCCTGCTCGCCGGCCTCAACCCGCCGCAGCGCGAAGCGGTCGAGCACCCGGGCGGCCCACTGCTCGTCCTCGCCGGCGCCGGCTCCGGCAAGACCCGCGTCCTCACCCACCGGATCGCCTACCTGCTGGCGACCGGGCAGGTGCGCCCCGGTGAGATCCTCGCGATCACCTTCACCAACAAGGCGGCGGCGGAGATGCGGGAGCGGGTCGGCGACCTGATCGGCCGCTCGGTCCGGGCGATGTGGGTGACCACCTTCCACTCCTCATGCGCGCGGATGCTGCGCGTCGACGCCGAGCGCCTCGGTTACTCCAAAGGCTTCACGATCTACGACCAGGGCGATTCGCTGCGGATGGTCAAACGCTGCCTCGCCGAGCTCGGGGTCGACCCGAAGCGCTACCCGCCGCGCGCCGTGCAGGGGAAGATCTCCGGCGCCAAGAACCAGCTGATCGACCCCTCCGTCTACACCGAAACGATGGTCGGCGGTTTCGAGGAGGTGGTCGCCGAAGTCTTCCCGCTCTACGAGAAGCGGATGCTGGAGGCGAACGCGATGGACTTCGACGACCTGCTCGTGCGCACGGTCAACGTGCTGGAGCTGTTCGAGGACGTCCGCGAACGCTGGCGCCGCACCTTCCGCCACGTCCTCGTCGACGAGTACCAGGACACCAACCACGCCCAGTATCGGATGCTGCAATTGCTCGCGAAAGACCACGGCAATCTGTTGGTGGTCGGTGACGAAGACCAGTCGATCTACAGCTTCAGGTCGGCCGACGTGCGCAACATCCTCGACTTCGAGAACGACTTCCCCGAAGCGACGGTGGTGAAGCTGGAGCAGAACTACCGCTCCACGCAGACGATCCTCTCGGCCGCCAACGCGGTCGTCGCGCACAACCGCGAGCGGCGGCCGAAGGAGCTCTGGACCGACATCGCGGGCGGCGAGCCGGTGCAGCTCTACGAGCTTGGCGACGAGCACGAGGAGGCGCGCTGGGTGGCGGGGGAGATCGACCGCCTCGCCGAGGAGAGCGAGGTGAAGCGCTCCGACGTCGCGGTCTTCTACCGGACCAACGCGATGAGCCGCGTGCTGGAGGAGACGCTGCAGCGCTTCGACGTCAACTACCAGGTGATCGGCGGGACCAAGTTCTACGACCGGGCCGAGATCAAAGACGCCTTCGCCTACCTCGGCTTCCTCGCCAACCCGGCCGACCTGGTCGCCTTCGGGCGGATCGTGAACTCGCCGCGGCGGGGGATCGGCGACACCACCCAGGGCCGGCTCAGCGCCTACGCGAACACCACCGGGCTGACGATCTGGGAGGTGATCGAACGGGTCGAGGACGTGCCCGGGATAAGCGCCGCGGCGATCAAGTCGGTCGGTCGCTTCTTCGAGATGATGGACGCGCTGAAAGATCACGTCGACGACTCGATGCACTCGCTGCTGGAGCGGACGCTGAACGAGACCGGCTACATGGAAGCGCTGAACGCGGAACGGACGGTCGAGGCAGAAGGACGGGCGGAGAACCTCGAGGCGCTGCTCGAGGGAGCCACCGAATTCGACCGCGAGCGGGAGATCGAGGGCGAAAGCGACATCTCCCCGCTGGAGGAGTACCTGCAGACGAACATGCTGCGCTCCGAGCAGGACGCGCTGGAGGGGGCGGAGAGCGAGAAAGTCACGCTGATGACGCTCCACAACGCCAAGGGGCTGGAGTACGACACGGTGTTCATCATCGGCTGCGAGGACGGCGCCTTCCCCCACATGCGGGCGCTCGAGGAGGGCGGCGAAGAGGAGGAGCGGCGCCTCTGTTACGTCGGCATCACCCGTGCCGAACGGCGCCTCTACCTGACCTGGGCGCGTGAACGCCAGCTCTTCGGCCGCTCCGAGCGCAACCTGCCCTCGCGCTTCATCGAGGAGATCCCGGTCGAGCTGACCGAACGCAACTCGACCGCGGCGAGCAGCGGGATGACCTGGGGCTCGACCCAATACGGCGGCGGCGGGAGCTTCGGCGGCGGTGGCGGCTTCAGCGACACCGGTCCCGGCGAAGCGCCCGCGCCGGCGCAGCCGCTCGACCCCTCCGGGGCGCTGGAGATGCGGATCGGCGACGACGTCCACCACGCCTCCTTCGGCGACGGGGTCGTCACCGGGACCGAGCCGGGCGGGGTGCTCGTCGTCCGCTTCGCCGAGGACGGCACCGAGCGCAAGCTGATGGCCGATTACGCCCCGATCAAGAAGAGGTGACGATGGCGGCCCGGGTGATCGACGGCAAAGCGGTCGCCGCGGCGGTGAAAGAGCGGGTCAAGGTGGACCTCGCCGCCTACGAGGGGGAGTCGGGACGCAAGCCGGGGCTGGCGACGGTGCTGGTCGGCGAGGACCCGGCCTCCGAGGTCTACGTCGGGATGAAGGTCAAAGCCTGCGCCGAGGTCGGGATCGAGTCGATCCACAGGCAGCCCGGGGCGGCGATCCGCCAGGAGGAGCTGGAGGAGCTGGTGCGCGGGCTGAACGCCGACGACGCGGTCGACGGGATCTTGGTCCAGCTGCCGCTGCCCGACCACCTCGACTCCGATCGGATCGTGCAGCTGATCGACCCGGCCAAGGACGTCGACGGGCTGACCCCGGTGAACGCCGGGCTGCTCGCCCACGGCACTCCCGGCCTCGTCCCCTGCACGCCCGCCGGGGTGATGGAGCTGCTGGCCCACGAGGGGGTCGAGGTGGAGGGCGCCCACGCGGTCGTGGTCGGCCGCTCGAAGCTGGTCGGCGTGCCGGTCGCCCGTCTGCTGCTGCTGGCCAACGCGACGGTGACGATGGCCCATTCGCGCACCCGTGACCTCGACGCCGTCTGCTCGCAGGCCGACATCCTCGTCGCCGCGGTCGGCGTGCCGCGCCTGCTCGGCGCCGCCTCGATCAAGCCAGGCGCTGTGGTGATCGACGTCGGCGTCAACCGGCTGGAGGAGGGCCTGGTTGGCGACGTCGACTTCGACGCCGCGGCCGAGGTCGCCTCGGCGATCACCCCGGTCCCCGGCGGCGTCGGCCCGATGACGATCGCGATGCTCCTCCACAACACTCTCCAGGCGGCCCGGCTGAGAAGCGGCCATCGATGAGCCCGGCCACGGCGGACGAGGGCGGACGGTCGGAGAAGCCGAAACGCGACCGGTCGCGGCGCGCGAAAGGCGAGGCGGCGGCGGGCGCGAAAGGAGCCGCGGCGAGACGTCCCGCGAAAAGCGACGGGTCGCCGGACCCGAAAGGCGGCTCGGCGAAGGGCGACGCCGAGAAGCGCCCCGCCAAAGGGCGCCCGGCGCGGAAGCGGTCCAACCCGCTCGGCCGACTGCGGACCGGCGAGGCGCTCTACCTGGTCGCCGCCATCCTGCTCTTCGTCCTGATGTTCTTCCAGTGGTACGGAATCCAGCACTCGGGTCCGAATCCGGAACTCGTTGAGATTCAACTCTTCGGCGGCGGAACCGCCTGGCAGACGCTGGAAGTGATCCCGCTGTTCCTGATGCTGGCGATCGTGGTCGCGGTCGGCTCGGCCATCATGCGCCTGGTCGGATCCGACTGGAAGCCGGCGATCCCTCCCGCCGTCGCCGTCTGCGTCCTCGGCCTGGTGGCGGCGGCGCTGATCCTGTTCCGGATCATCTCCCCGCCCGGCATCGATCAGCTGGAAGGCGTGCCGATCGAACGCAGCCTCGAAGTCGGCATCTTCCTCGCCCTCGCCGCCGCGCTCGGCATCGCCTACGGGGGCTGGCGGGCGATGGCCGACGAAGGCACGTCGTTCGGCGGCGTGGCGAAACGGCTGGAGTCACCGCGGCGGCCGGAGCGGCCCAAGCCGGCGGCGAAGAAGCCGGCCACCGCGGGCGAACCGTCGAAGAAGAAACCCGCTTTCCCCCGCCGCCCGGGGCGCAAAAAGCCCTCGGCGTAGGCCCCACCTAGAATCGGTCCCGTGATTGATCGCAAGCAGGTATTGCACGTCGCCAAGCTGGCGCGGCTGCGGCTGGACGAGGCCGAAGTCGAGACGATGGCGGGCGAGCTCTCCGGCATCCTCGGGCACGTCGACCGGATCTCCGGCCTCGACCTCGAGGGGGTCGAGCCGACCTCGCACGTGGTCGCGCTGGAGAACGTCTTCCGCGCCGACGTGCCGTGGCAGAGCCTGCCGCCCGAGGTGGCGCTCGCCCCGGCCCCCGAGCCCTTCGAGGGCGCCTTCCGCGTCCCCTCGCCGCAGGCCCCCGTCGACTGATGGCCGACCTGCTCGACCTGACCGTCGCCGAGGCGGCGGCGAAGATCGCCGCGGGCGAGATTTCCGCCGACGAGTACGGCTCCGCCTGGCGTGACGCCGCCGCCGGCGACGACCTGAACGCCTATCTCTGGCGCGCCGACGGCGGCCCTTCCTCCGGCGACTGGAACGGGGCGGGGGAGAGCGCCCCATCCGGCGAGGGCACGGAGACCCCGTACGGCGCCGGGGCCCCGGCGCCCGCCGACTCCGGCCCGCTGGCCGGGGTGCCGATCGCGATCAAGGACATCTTCGCCACCGAGGGGGTGCCGACCACCGCCGGCTCGAAGATCCTCGAGGGCTACCGCCCGCCCTACACCGCGACCGCCGTGCGCAAGCTGACCGCGGCCGGCGCCCGCGTGCTCGGCAAGACCAACATGGACGAGTTCGCGATGGGGTCCTCGAACGAGAACTCCGCCTACGGGCCGGTGCGCAACCCCTGGGACCGCGACCGTGTCCCCGGCGGCTCCTCCGGTGGCTCGGCCGCGGTCGTCGCGGGCGGCCTCGCCCCGGCGGCGCTCGGCACCGACACCGGCGGCTCGATCCGCCAGCCCGCCTCGCTCACCGGCATCGTCGGGCTGAAGCCGACCTACGGGGCGATCTCGCGCTACGGGATGATCGCCTTCGCCTCCTCGCTCGACCAGTGCGGCCCGCTGACCCGGGACGTCGTCGACGCGGCGCTGCTGCTCGGGGTGATGGAGGGCAAGGATCCGCTCGACTCGACCTCGGTCGGGCTCGACGGCGCGATCTCCCTGCCGACCCGGGAGGACCTCTCCGGCCTGCGCTTCGGCGTGCCGAAGGAGATCGGCGAGGCCGCCCTCGACGCAGGCGTGCGCACCGTCTTCGAGGCGACGATCGCGCGGATCGAGGAGCTTGGCGGGGAGATCGCCGAGGTCGCCCTGCCGCACGCCGAGCACGGCATCTCCGCCTACTACGTGATCGCCCCGGCCGAGGCGTCCTCCAACCTCGCCCGCTACGACGGCGTCCGCTACGGGCAGCGCGTGGCCGGCGACCAGGACCTGGTGACGATGTACGAGGAGACGCGGGCGCAGGGCTTCGGCGCCGAGGTGAAGCGGCGGATCATGCTCGGCACCTACGCGCTCTCCTCCGGCTACTACGACGCCTACTACGGCCAGGCGCAGAAGGTCCGCACCCGGATCGCGGGGGACTTCGACACCGCCTTCGAGAGCGTCGACTTCGTCGTCACCCCGACCTCGCCCTCGGTGGCGTTCGGGCTGGGGGAGAAGACGGCCGATCCCCTGGCGATGTACCTGAACGACTTCTTCACCGTGCCGATGAGCCTCGCCGGCATCCCGGCGATCTCGATCCCCGCGGGCCTCGCCGCGCCGGAGGGCGCCGGCGACGGTGCAGCCAGCCTGCCGGTCGGCTTCCAGATCGCCGCCCCCGCCTTCGGCGAGCAGAAGCTGCTGGAGGCCGCGCACGCGCTCGAGGGCGCGATCGGCTTCGCCGCCGCGGCGGGCGACGACGCACCCTGGAGGGGAGGGACCCGTGGCTGAACTGGAGGCGGTGATCGGGCTCGAGATCCACGTCCAGCTGGCGACGCGGACGAAGATGTTCTGCGGCTGCGAGCTCTCCTTCGGCGACGAGCCGAACGTCCACACCTGCCCGATCTGCCTCGCCCACCCGGGCGTCCTCCCGGTGCCCAACGAGGAGGCGATCCGGTCGGCGCTGAAGATCGGCCTGGCGCTCGACTGCGAGATCGCCCCGCGCTCGATCTTCCACCGCAAGAACTACTTCTATCCCGACAACCCGAAGGCCTACCAGATCAGTCAGTACGACATCCCGATCTGCGGGCCGGGGAAGCTCGGCGATATTCGGATCACCCGCGCCCACCTCGAGGAGGACGCGGCGAAGACGATCCACGCCGGCTCCTCCGGCCGGATCCACGGCTCGACCGCCTCGCTGGTCGACTTCAACCGCGGGGGCACGCCGCTGGTCGAGATCGTCACCGAGCCGGACCTGCGCGGCGCCGCCGAGGCGGCCGAGTGGGCGCGCCTGCTGCGCGAGACCGTGCGCCAGCTTGGCGTCTCGAACGTGAACATGGAGGAGGGCAGCCTGCGGATCGACGCCAACGTCTCGGTGCGCCCGGCCGGCACCGAGGAGCTCGGCACCAAGACCGAGCTGAAGAACATGAACAGCTTCCGCTTCGTCCAGCGCGGGATCGAGGCCGAGCTGGAGCGCCAGCGCGGCATCGTCGAGGCGGGGGGGAAGGTCGAACAGGAGACGCTCCACTTCGACCCGGCGAGCGGTGAGCTGACCTCGCTGCGCTCGAAGGAGGAAGCGCACGACTACCGCTACTTCCCCGAGCCCGACCTGGTCGCGATCGTGGCGACCGAGGCGATGGTCGAGGAGGCGCGCCGGTCGCTGCCCGAACTGCCCGCCGCGCGCCAGGCGCGTTACGAAGGCGAGGGCCTGGACGATGCGCAGGCCCGCCTGCTGGCAGCCGACCCGGAGCTGGCCGAGTATTTTGACGCGGTCCTCGCGGTTGCCGGGGCGGCGGAGCCGCGGGTCGTCGCCAACTGGGTGACCGGCGAGCTGACCGCCACCCTGCGCCAGGTCGACGGTGCGGGGCGTCCGGACCCGCGCACCGTCGCCGACCTGGTCGAGGCGGTGCAGAGCAAACGGATCTCCCACGCCGGCGGCAAGCAGGTCCTGACGATCGTCGTCGCCGACCACGAGTCCGACGTCGCCACGGTGATCGAGCGCGAGGGGCTCGCCCAGATGGGGGGTGACGACGGTGAGCTGGCCGGCATCGTCGCCGCCGCGATCGAGGGTGACCCGGCCGCCGCCGAGCAGATCCGGGGCGGCAACGGCAGGGCGATCGGCGCCATAGTCGGCGCTGTGATGCGGGAGACGAAAGGCCGCGCCGACGGCGGCGAGGTCAACCGTCTGATCCGCGAGCAGCTCGGCCTCTGAATAGGCCTCCGCGGGCCGCCCTTCTGTGATCTACGGCACTTTGTAACACGCTGTCACAAACTGCTAGCTTCGTCCCATGGCTTGGAACATCGTCGTCGCCGGAGGTGGTTTCGGAGGGCTCGCCGCAGCGCGGGAGCTCGAGAAAGTCATGCCGAAGCAGTCGGCCCGGCTGATGCTGGTCAACGAGACCAACTACTCGACCTACTCGCCGTTCCTGCCCGAGGCCGCCGCCGGGACGCTCGAGCCGCGCCACGTGGTGACGCCGCTGCGGGACATCCTCAAACGCACCTACATCCGCCTCGGTGAGATCAGCGGCCACGACCCGGCCGCCAAGACGGTCGAGCTGACGACCAAAGACGGTGAGACCGAGACGGTGCCCTACGACCAGCTGCTGCTCTCGCTCGGTTCGGTCTCCCGGGTGCTGCCGATCCCCGGCCTGACCGATTACGCGATGGGCTTCAAGGGCCTTGCCGACGCGATCGTGCTGCGCAACCGGGTGATCGAGAACCTCGAGGCGGCGAACGCGACCGCCGACCACCAGCGCCGCGAGGAACTGCTGACCTTCGTCTTCGTCGGCGGCGGCTACGCCGGGCTCGAGGCGCTGGCCGAGCTCCAGGACTTCGCCGCCGACGCGATGGACAGCTACCCGCGCGCCCGCCTGCACGGGATGCGCTGGATCCTGGTCGAGGCGGCGCCGCGCGTCCTGCCGGAGATCGACCAAGACCTGGCCGACTACGCCCTGCGCGAGCTGCGCGGCCGCGGCATCGACATCAAGCTGGAGACGCAGCTCAAAGAGGTGACGAAGAACTCGATCACGCTCTCGACCGGCGAGGTCGTGCCGACCACCACCGTGGTCTGGACCGCGGGCGTCGCCCCGGCGCCGGTCCTCAAACAGATGAACCTGCCGCTCGACGAGCGCGGCCGGGTGCCGGTCGACGACCACCTGCGGGTGGAGGGCCTCGACTCGGTCTGGGCGATCGGCGACTGTGCCGCCGCCCCCGATCCGCGCGGCGGCACCTGCCCGCCGACCGCCCAGCACGCCGTCCGCCAGGGCCCGGTCGCGGCCCGCAACATCGCCGCCCAGCTCGGCATCGGCGACGCCGAACCCTTCACCTACCGCAGCGAGGCCTCGTTCGTGAACCTCGGCCGCTACAAGGCCGTGGGCCGGATCGGCGACCGCAAATTCCGCGGCTTCCCGGCCTGGTTCCTCGCCCGCAGCTACCACATGAGCCAGATCCCGGGCTACGCCCGCAAGGCCCACGCGATCCTCGACTGGACGGCGAGCATGCCGTTCAAGCGCGACATCGCCGAGCTCGGCTCGGTCACCCGCCCCAAACGCCTCGGCTAGCGGCGTCCGCGCCGGCTATTCGACCGTGAGTTCGAATTCCATGCCTTCTTCGGCATGGTGGTACAGCGTGCACCACATCCGGTAGTGGCCGGGCTGCACTTCGACGGTTTCGAGGTTCTGCCCTTTGGACGCGGTTTCGGGGATCACCGTCTCTTTGCCTTCCGGCGCTCCGCCCGGCCCGATCCGCTGGATCGCCATCGTGTGCGGGTCTTCGCCTTCGTTGATCAGCTGCATCGTCAGCGTCCCCGCCTTCACCACCGTGCGGGTCGGTTCGAAGCTGAAGTGTTTGTTCGCGTCGCGGGCGACCACGCCGATCGCGTTCGCTTCCGGTTCCGGGGTCGGGACGGGAGCCGGGGCCGGGGCCGGGGCCGGGACGCTCGGCGGGGCCTGGGTCGCCGCCACGGGTTCGGCCACTTCGTGGCAGCTCCAATAGGGCCGCAGCAGCACGACCTTCTTGCGCTTGCCGTGACGCTTGACGTGCTTGACGACCCGTTTCACGTGCTTGGTGCAGGAGGTCGCCGCGTGGGCGTCCTCGGTCGGCTGCGCGCTCGCGATGACCACCAGCCCGAGCGCTCCCAGGGCAAGCAGGACGAGCGCCCGACGCATCTAGGCCTTGACCAGTTTCGGCTTGACGAACCCCGAGGCGCCGGGGATCACCTGGGCCGAGTCGAACTGCAGCCATTCCTCCAGCAGCGAGCAGTACATGCCGCGGAAGTCGCTCGTCACCCGTAGGTTTTCGGCGCTGTCGAGGTTGGTCAGGCCGGGGAATTCGCCGACCATCTGGCCCTGCGACTGGGAGCCGATCACGAAGGCGCAGCCGGCCGCCCCGTGGTCGGTCCCGTCGGAGCCGTTCTCCACCGGCCGCCGGCCGAACTCGCTCCACATCTCGATCATCACCCGGTCCTCGAGCCCGCGCGCTTCCAGGTCGCGCTGGAAGGCGAGGACCCCTTCGCAGGTTTCGGTGAGGTATTTGGCCAGGTCTTCGGTCTGGTCGGAGTGGGTGTCGTAGCCGCCCGCCGCGCGCAGCGTCACCACCCGCACCGGCAGTCCCCGGTCGAGGTAGTTGGCGAGCCCGGCGAGCTTGTGGGCGAATTCGCCTGCCGGGTAGGCGACCGGGCTTTCGATTTTGCCGACGCCGTTCAGCTGCTCGCGCACCTTCTCGGTCTGCGCCGTCGCCTGCCGCACCTGCAGCATCGCCGGCGAGTCGGAGGGCAGGGCGCCGAAGGCGGCGAACGTCTTGTACATCTCGGCGTCGATCGGTTCGCCGGTGTACCGCGTCCACATGTCGTAGCTGTCGACGCTCGAGATCGCCGCCACCGGCTTCTGCGCGGTCGCGATCATCGGCGAGAGCGTGCCGTCCATCGAGAGGCCCTGCAGCGGGTTGTCTTCTTCGCCGACGACGTCGATGTAGCGGCCGAGCCAGCCCGCGTGCTGGCCGATGTCGAGCTCGCCGACCTCGTAGTAGTGGCGCGAGGTGAAGTGCGACTGGTCCGGGTGTTCGTAGCCGATCGCCGGGAAGGCGGCGACCTTGCCCTCGCCGTGCAGCGTCGCCAGCGAGGTGGCGCCCGGGTGCCACTGCAGGCGGGTGTCCTCGGTGAAGGTCGGGCCGTCGCCGAGTTCCTGCTTCAGGTTCGGCCGCATCGCGGTGTATTTCGGGTCGCCGATCGGGGCGAGCACGCTCATCGCGTCGATCCCGCCTTCGAAGAAGATCGAGATCAGCACTTTGTCGCCCTGGGAGGCCTCGGCGATGCCGCGGTCGAAGGCGGAGATCGGGATCTTCGAGGCGCCGTAGACGGCCAGCGCCATCCCGGCCGAGCGGGAGAGGAACCGGCGCCGCGTCAGGCCGGTCCCGGCGGGCTCCGGCATCCCCGGCTCGATCGCCGGCAGGCCGCGGCCCGCTTCCGCGGCGGCGCCCCGCAACAGCTGGGCGCGGGTGAAGTCGTTGCAGCATCCGTGGCTCATCGGTGTTCCTTCCGCGTCATTGCAGGAGCAGGTCGGGGCTGATGCCGATCAGCTGCAGGAGGGCGTTCTGGCGCAGGCCGCGGTAGGGGCCCTGCTGCCAGCTCGCGGTGATCAGGCCTTCGGCGCGCTGGGCGAAGGCGAGCAGCTGGGCGCGGTGTTCGGGCCGCAGTTCCGGGTTGCCCCAGGCGGCCACGGCCCTGTTGACGGCTTCTTCGGCGGTCTCCGTCGGGCTGTAGGGATGGCTCGGTTCCCAGGGGTTGGCGGCGATCCCTTCGAGCACGTAGTCGACGATGTTCCAGCGCGCGTTCATCCGCGAGGTGTCGAGCCAGTGCGAGTCGTCCCAGCCCGCCACGTTGGGCGGCCAGAAGAGCTGCTGCCCCGCCCCGCTGCAGAGCCAGGTCCAGGCGGTGGTGTCGATGTAGCGCCCGACCGCGCGCAGCATCGTCGCCAGGTGCACCACCGGCGGCTTCACCATCGGCGGGCCTTCGTAGAAGTCGGGGCTCATCAGGATTTCCTCGAGCACCGGGCGGATCTGCAGGCCGGAGCCGACGTAGATCGCCTTCCAGGCGCCCGCGGGTGGCGGCCGAGGGCGGCGCGCCGACGAAGTAGCTCCACAGCTTTTCGACGAAGAAGGAGGGGTGGTACGGGTTTTCGACACATAGCCGGCAGGCGTCTTCCCAGCCCCAGTTGCCGGACTTGCCGAACACCGTCTTGATGCCGGTGTCGTGGCGGTTCGGGTCGAAGTGGAAGTTGTGGCTGCCGAGTTCGGACGACCATTCGTAGGTGAAGCCGGTCAGCGAGCGCGCCTGTTCGCGGATGTCGTCCTCGGTGTAGGCGCCGCGATCGGCGCCGAGGCTGAACAGCTCCATCATCTCGCGGCCGTAGTTCTCGTTCGGCGCGCCCTTCACGTTTTCGTCGCCGTTCAGCCACTGGAGCATCGCCGGGTCGACCGTCACCGCCTTGAAGAGATCGAGGAACGAGCCGAAGCAGTTGGCGCGGAAGAGGTTCGACTGGTCGATCATCTGCTGGGCTTTCGACACGCCTCCTTCCGAGGTGGCGAACCAGTCGTGGAAGACGAGCGCCATCCGCTCGACCAGCGGCTGGTTGGTGCGGACCATCCGGTCGAGCCACCAGAGGTGGTCGTGGCCCCAGATGTCCGCGGGGGCGAGCGGGTTGCCGTGTTCGTCGGTAGGCGCCGGGCCGCTGAGGACGGCGGCACCGCTCGGCCGGGTCAACGACTGGACCGCGCCGACCAGGCCCAGGGAGGCGAGCTGCTGCGCCTGGCCGGGGCCGGCGCCGAACCCGGCGCGGGTGATCAGGCGGTTCGCCTGAGGGACGCCGAAGGCGCCCTGGAAGGCGCCCGCGGGCCGCCCTTCGCCGCTTGCCGCCGCGATCGCGGCGGTCAGGGCCTTGGGGCGGGCCGGGGGCTTCTTGCCGGGGCCGCGGAAGTGGTGCTTCGGCGGCTTGTGCTTGTGGTGGAAGATGTAGCCCTGGACGCGCCAGTCGCCGTCCGGCGTTTCCACCCAGCGCCAGTGCTTGTCGTTCCAGGTGCCGTGGTGCTTGTGGTGGCCCTTCTTGGCGCCTTTCTTGTGCTTTGCCGCGCTCTTGTCCGCCCGGTGCTTGCCGCCCGGCTTGACCGAGTCGAGCTCGGCCTGGGTGGGGGTGACCTTGGGGATCGCCATGGACGGGAGCGCGCGCCACTCCTGAGCGCCGCCCCTATGTCCTGTTTCGGCCCTGACAAGGCCGTACTTGACACTCGGGCGAGGCCCCTGGACGAAAGGGCAAGAGCGCCGATCTGGTCGCGACGCGCCGCGGCGGCGAGTTCACCCGCCACAATTGGGCGAATGGGCTTCGAGTACGTCTGGATCATCTTCTTCTGCGGCCTCGCCACGGCGATCATCGGCAAGGCGAAGGGCAGCTCTTTCTTCATCTGGTTCCTGGTCGGCGCGGTGCTGCCGATCATCGGCCTGATCGCGGTGGTCCTCTCCCGGCGCGAGAAGGACGAACCCGAACGCCAGTGCCCGAACTGCCTCAAGGCGGTGAAGCTCTACGTCCAGGTCTGTCCCCGCTGCGGCACCGACCTCTACCTGCCCGACCCCCGCGCCGTCCGCCACCCCGGCGTGCGCGGCTAGCCGGCCCGATGGGGCGATTTAGTCGGTCCCACCCCGACTAAAGCGCCCCACTCGCTTGGGTCAGCGCAGCCAGGTACGGACTATCGCGTTGGCGAAGCCGACGCCGTAGCGGAACACCGCGGGCTTCTTCGAGTGCCCGTGGAGGCGCGCTTCGACCGTGATCGGCACCTCCTTGGCGGGGACGCCGCGCTTGATCGCCTCGATCATGAACTCGGAGGTGTGGAACTGCTCCTGGCGCAGGACCAGCTGCGGCAGCACCGTGGTGCGGACGGCGCGGTAGCCGTTCGAGCAGTCGGTGACGTGGGTGCGGGTGATGAAGGAGACCACGCGGTTGAAGAAGACGATCCCCAGTTCCCGGGCGCGGGTGTTGCGGTCGGCGTGGCCGAGGACGCGCGAGCCGTGCGCCATGTCGACCTCGCCGCTGAGGACGGGCTCGACCAGGCGCGGCATCTCCGAGGGCAGGTGCTGGCCGTCGGCGTCGAGGGTGACGACGATCTCGGCCCCCGATTCGACCATCAGCCGGTAGCCGGTGCGGAGCGCCGCGCCGCCGCCGCGGTTGGTGACGTGGCGGGCGACCAGGGCGCCGTGCTCGGCGGCGACGTCGCCGGTGCCATCGCGGGAGCCGTCGTCGACGACCAGGACCTCGGTGCGTATGCCGCAGACCTCGGCGGGCATCTGGTCGAGGACGACGCCGATGTTCTCCGCCTCGTTGTAGGCCGGGATCAGGATCGCGATCTTGCCCTTGAAGCGCTCCGGCAGGTGGGCCTGGCGGAACTCCTCCCAGGCGAGGCCCTCGAGCGCCGCCGAGAGCTGGCGCGAGTTGCGCGCCCCGACCGAGACCGCCCGCAGGGTGATCAGGAAGAGGATGAAGATGGCGAAGACCGCGAGGCCGAGGATCCGCCCGCCGTTGCCCTTTTCGAAGGAGAAGGCGGAGAGCAGGCCGTTGACGACTTCGGTGCCGGTGACGATTGCCAGGGCGATGCCGGAGAGCAGCAGCAAGAGGACGTCGGCGTTCCGCAGCGTGCGGCGGCGGGCGACCGCGTAGACGATCAGGATCAGCGCCATCGCCAGGCCGACGGCGCGCAGGGCCGTCAGTTCGGCCGGGAGAATGCCTGCTAGTGGGACCATTTCCGGCCTGAGGATATGGCCGCGGCGGCCGATGACACCGCCAGCCCGGCGAGCGGGAAGATCAGCGTCATCAGGATCTCGTTGCGGCGCGGGGCGGCGAGGCTGACCGCGCCGACCACGGTGACCAGCACGATCGGGGCGGCGAGGCAGAGCGTCTCCCACCAGCGGCGGCGGAATCCGAGCA
The DNA here is from genome assembly GCA_963791095.1 of uncultured Solirubrobacterales bacterium. Lineage (GTDB taxonomy): Bacteria > Actinomycetota > Thermoleophilia > Solirubrobacterales > 70-9 > VAYN01. The sequence goes on along the minus strand of CAWBRE010000021.1, from coordinate 4,426 downwards.
GCACCAGGCCCGCGATCCCGAGCACCACCAGGGCGATCTGGAGCACCCGGCCGAGCGTCGTCGACATGAATTCCCCGACCCCGCTCGACCACATCCGGCCGACCTTCCGCACCGTCATCCCGAGGTAGCCGAGCGGGTGTTCGCCGAAGTACCTGGAGAAGTTCTGCTTGCCGATCTTGCCGAGGGCCGAGTCGCGCGGCAGTTCCGGGTAGCGCTCGGCGACTTGGTTGAAGAGCGGGGTGGGGGGCACTTCGTTCAGGGCCTGGGAGTTCGGCGGCAGGCTCTTCCCCGTTTCGCGCTGGTAGAGGATCGCCTTGACCCGCTGGTATTCGCCGTCGGCGGGATAGAAGGTGCCGACGTAGAGGGCCTTGCCGCCGCCGGTCGAGATCGGCACCAGCCGTTCGAGGACGACGATGTTGCGGATCGTCCAGGGCACGATCGGCAGCAGCAGCGCGAGCAGCATCAGGCCGATCGCCGTCGCGCCGAGGGCCCACTCGCGTTCCCAGGCCCAGCGGCCGCCGGCGAAGACGACGAAGGCGGCGGCGATCAGGGTGTACTCGGGGCGGAACATCGCGGTGACGCCGAAGAGGAAGCCGGGGAGGACCCAGGCCCAGGCGCTGCCAGGCTTCCCGTCCGGGCCGCGCGCCGCGGTTCGATCCCAGGCCCAGAGGAAGGCGAGGATCGCGGCGGGCAGGGAGAACATCGCGGGCGGCTCGCTCATCACCTCGCCGACCGAGTGGATGAAGGGCGGGTAGATCGCCACGCCGAGCGCCGCGAGGAGGGCCGGCCAGCGCCCGCCCAGACGCCAGCCGAGGAAGAAGACGATCAGGATCGTCCCCACTCCCAGGAGCGCCTCGAGGATGCGGATCGAGCCTTCGCGGGGGCCGCCGGTGGCGACGAAGAGGCCGGCGTAGAGCCAGGGGGCGCCCGGCGACCAGTCGCTCGAGTCGTGGAAGGTCGGTTCGCCGTAGCTGCCTTCCTCGTAGATCGCCTTGGAGAGGGCGTAGTAGGCGTGCGAGTCGTCGGCCGGGTCGGCGACCGGATGGACGACGGCGACCGCGCGGCAGAGGAGGCCGAGCGCCGCGATCAGCGCCAGGGCGATCAGAGTCCGCCGCCCGTAGCGGGCCGGCAGCGAGCGGAACCATTGGCGGAGGGCGGTCAAGGGCGCGGGTCAGGCTACTCGCGCCGGGGCAGGAAACCGGGGGGAGGCGCGGAAAAGCCGGGCAAACCTTAGGAAAGGAAACTTGATGAAGCGTATTTCCCTGGCCCTCGCGGCGGTTCTCACCTGTCTGCTGGTCGCCGCCGTCGGCACTGCGGGCGCGATGCCGACCGAAGAAACCATCAACACGAGCTGCGTCGCGACCTCGAGGAACGTGGTCGGCAACAAGGTCACCGCCAAGGTGATCGGCAAGAACGTCGCCCCCTCGCAACAGCGGTACGCCGGCTGCGGGATCGTCCGCAAGGTGGTCAAGGGCCTGACCGACATCCGGATCGAGAAGCCGAAGGCGATCGAAGGCTACCGCTGCACGCCGACCGTGCTGACCGGCGGGGAAGGAACCGTCGAACCGCAGAAGGTCAGGTACAGCTGCCTCTTCCGCGGCGCCGACACCGCCACCGAAATCCGGGTCAAGTTCACGGTCACCTACAACACGGACTGAGCTGTGCCTTGGCGCGCCCGGCCCTCCCCGCTTTGGCGGTTAGGGAGGGCCGGGCGCGCTGTCGCTTGCGGTGGGGAGATGGGCGGCGATCCAGGCGATGGAGACGGCGGCGCAGGCGCTCAGTAACGGGATGAGGACGAGGACGCGCCTGGGGGAGGCGACGAGGAGGGCGCTCACGAGCGTCACGGCGAGGAAGACGGCGCCGATCAGCAGGGCCTCCCAGCGGCGGAGGTAGGCGAGGATCGCCAGGCCGAGCAGGCCGAGGCCGAGGAGGAGCCAGTGGAGGGCCTCCCAGACCGGGGTGCGCATGATCGCCCGGGGGCCGTGGGACCAGATGCGGCCGATCTTGGTGGCGACGAATTCGGCGTATTCGCCGGTGTGGTGGAGGACGTCCTCCTTCAGCTGTTCCTTGCCCATCTTGGAGAGGGCCTGGTCGGGTTCTTCAGCCCGGGTGGCGGGCTTCGGCGAGGCGGGCGAGGATCTGCTCGAGCCTCAGATTCTCCACCGCGTGCGGGCCGAAGAGGCCCGGGTTTTCGGCGACGACGGCGCCGCCGACCTTTTCCGGGTTGCCGTCGGAGGGCAGGTAGGTGCCGGCGTAGAGCACCTGGCCGCCGCCGGTCGAGACCGAAACGAACCGATGCAGCGCGACGGCGTTGCGGACGGTCCAGGGGACGACGACGACCGCGATCCCGAGGACGACGACCGCGCCGACGAGCAATGCCCGTCGCCAGGACCCTCCGGTGCGTTGGCGGTTCCCTTCGCGATCCGAGGGGTTCTGCGCGCTCATCGGGGGCCGCGAGGCGAAGCGCTCATGGAGGAGGACCAGCAGGGCGAGCAGCAGCCCGATCGCCAGGTACTCCGGCCGCACCAGGGCGAGCGCGCCGAGGGTCAGCCCCGGGACGATCCAACGCCAGGCGGAATCCCGGCCGGCCCGCGGCCATCCCGGGCGGCGACCACCGGGAAAGGACCCGGCTCCGCCGCGCGGCGCCCCGTCCGCCGCCCACAGCAGTCCCAGGATCGCCCCCGCCAGCAGCGTCGCCGCCAACGGCTCCGTCATCAGCATCCCCGTGTACTCGATCGTCGCCGGATAGATCGCCACCGCGAGCGCCGCGATCAACGCCCCCACGACCGCGGCCCGGGGGGGTCGTAGAGCTTGGTCACCCTGTGGGCTACCAACCTCTACGACCCCCCGGCCAACCCTCTGTCCTTTGTCGCCCTGTGGGCTACAAAGGACAGAAGCCCTGTTACGGAAGCGTGCCGCGGCGGCGAGGCGGAGGGCCAGGAGGTAGGTGAAGAGGATCGCCAGGGTGCCGATCAGGGCGAGGACCACTCGGGCCAGGCGTTCGTGGACGCCTCCCGTCACCTTGTAGATCCCGGCGACGAAGAGGGGGAGGCCGGGGGAGTAGTCGGAGCTCGGCTGGGTCGCGCCGGCGCCGACGGTGAAGCCGTTGCCCTGGTCAAGGTTCTTGGCGATCGCCGCGTAGGCGGCGGCGTCGAAGACGGGCGCGCGACCGTCCCAGGCTTCGCCGACCCGCAGGCCCGCACCCAGCAGCAGGATCGCGACCAGGGCCGCGATCCCCCACCGGCCGCCGTTTCGCGCCGCCGCACCGTTTGGCATCAGCCCGATTCAACTAACCTTGCCGGTCTATGCGGATCCTCATCCTCGGTGGCGACGGCTACCTCGGCTGGCCGACGGCGCTTCGTTTCTCCGCCGCCGGGCACGAGGTGGCGGTGGTCGACAACTTCAACCGTCGCCGCTGGGTCGAGGGCGCGGGCTCCAACTCGCTCACCCCGATCGCCGATCTGGACACCCGGATCGCGGCCTGGGAGGAGAAGAGCGGCAAGCGCATCCCCGCCCACATCGGGCCGATCGAGGACGGCGACTTCCTCGACGGCGTGGTCGGCGACTTCCTCCCCGAGGCGATCGTCCACTACGGCCAGCAGGCCTCGGCGCCGTACTCGATGATCTCCCGCCAGACCGCGGTCGAGACCCAGTACGCGAACACGATCGGCAACCTCAACCTGCTCTTCGCGATGCGCGATCACGTCCCCGAGGCGCACCTGGTGAAGCTCGGGACGATGGGCGAGTACGGCCAGCCCAACATCGACATCGAGGAGGGCTACATCGAGATCTCGCACAAGGGGCGCAGCGACACGCTGCCGTTCCCGAAGCTGCCGGGCTCGCTGTACCACTGCTCGAAGGTCCACGACTCGACCAACATCCACTTTGCCTGCCGCACCTGGGGCCTGCGCGCCACCGACCTGAACCAGGGCGTCGTCTACGGGATCGAGACCGAGGAGACCGCGGGCGACGAGCGGCTGATCACCCGCTTCGATTACGACGAGCTCTTCGGCACGGTCCTGAACCGCTTCTGCCTGCAGGCCGTGATCGGTCATCCCCTGACCGTCTACGGAGAAGGCAACCAGACGCGCAGCTTCCTCAACATCCGCGACACGCTCGCGTGCGTCGGCCTGGCGGTCGAGAACCCCGCCGCGGCGGGCGAGTTCCGCGTCTTCAACCAGTTCACGGAGCAGTTCTCGGTGATGCAGCTGGCCGAGCTGGTGAAGGAAGCGGGGGCGCACCTCGGCTACGAGGTCGACATCCAGCACTACGAGAACCCGCGGGTGGAGAAGGAAGAGCACTACTACAACGCGGTCAACTCGAACCTCCTCGACCTCGGCCTCCAGCCGCGACTCCTGGGCGAGGAGCTGGTCGAGTCGATCCTCGGGATCCTCGAGCGCTACAAAGGCCGCGCCGCCGAGGGCGC